>DCVT01000025.1 GCA_002328075.1 Anaerolineales bacterium UBA2181
CGCGGAGCTGCGCCGGGAGCTGGACGGTCTGGAGGCGCGGCTGGCGTCGCTGGAGGCGGGCGGCGGTGCGCAGGGCGGGAAAGGTGGGACGGTGCCACCGCTGTGGGCGGGCGCCGGTTTGCTGGTGGGCGGCCTGGCGGCGGTGTGGGTGTCGCGGCGCGGCGGGAGCTGGCTTGGGAGCGGGGGTGGTCGATGAGCCGGTGGCGAAGGGGACGTCTGGTACCGTTGGGCGTGGCGCTGCTGGTGGCGCTGGTAGCAGTCATAGCGGTGGCCGCGGAGAGCGGACTGCTCACGGCGGTGTATGATCTGGGCTGGTGGACGGTGGACGGGGGCGGGGGGCGGTTGAGCGGCGAGGGCTATGTGCTGCAGAGCACTGCCGGGCAGGCGGACGCGGGGCGGGCGCTGGTGGGCGGTGACAAATACACGCTGCAGGGTGGGTTCTGGCCCGGCGGTGCGGCAGAGGTGTTGGGCGGGCACCCGGTCTATCTGCCGCTGGTGAGACGGGGGTAACGAGGAGCGAGCGGCGGGACCGGGCTCCAGAGGGGAGCTCGGTCCTGAGCCGGGCCGGTCACCGATGGGAGCGGCCGGGCCTGGGAGTATTTCCTGCGCGCCGCCGCGCTCCTACAAGCCGGCGCTGTTATGTCAAAACCCGGCCCTGGCGGGCGTACGGCCGTCTACGCTAGGGTACCGTGGCGGTTGGCTGAACCCACGGACCTGCCTCATCGATCACGTCCGCGCGCGAGCCGATGGAGCATGACCATCCAACTAATGCAGTTCATCGGTTGCAGGCGGCGCACCGCTTCCTCCTCCGAGAGTCCCTCCAGACAGCGCTGCAGTTCGCTGCGGGCAAAGCGCAATTGGACGACCGGTGGATGCGTCATGGTGAACCTCCCGGTGATCCGGCTCGCGTTCCCTGTCCCTCTTGGGCTCGAAATTGCGTGTGGTACAGGTCCGCGTAGAGGCCGTTGCGGGCCAGCAACTGGGCATGCGTGCCCTGCTCCACCAGCCGCCCGCCATCCAACACCAGGATGCAGTCGGCCGAAAGCACCGTGCTCAATCGGTGAGCAATCACCAGGCTGGTGCGACCCACCATCACCCGTTCCAGGGCCTCCTGGATCAGCCATTCGCTGTGGGAGTCCAGATGGCTGGTGGCCTCATCCAACACCAGAACCCTCGGGTTCTTGAGAATGACCCGGGCGATGGAAACCCGCTGCTTTTCGCCACCCGATAGCCGGTATCCCCGCTCTCCCACGACCGTGTCGTATCCCTGAGGCATCTCGGCAATCAACTCGTGGATGTTGGCTGCCCGGCACGCCGCTTCCATCTCGGCCTGGGTGGCGTCCGGTTTGGCAAAAAGCAGGTTGGCGCGCACCGTATCGTGAAAGAGGTAGGTTTCCTGCGTCACCATGCCCATGAGCAACGCCAATGAGGCCAGTTGCACGTCGCGCAGGTCGTGCCCGTCCAGGGTGACGCAGCCCTCCGTGGGATCATACAGGCGGGGCAGCAAATAGGTGATGGTGGTCTTGCCGGCACCGCTGGGACCCACCAGCGCCACCAACTGGCCCGGTCTGATCTCAAAGCTGACGTCCTGCAGCGCATACCGCGGCTCGCCCTCCACAACCACCGGTTTCTCGCCGGCGAGGTAGGGAGCCGTCCCGCGACCGGGTCGCCCAAAACGGGGGATATCTTCCAGCCCGACCGGTCCGCCGGTTCCGCTGTAGCGAAAGGAGACGTTCTCAAAGCAAACCCGCCCGTCAGCTTGCTGCAGTTGGACTGCGCCCGGCCGGTCCTGGATTTCCAGCGGCAGGTCGAGCACCTCAAAGACCCTTTCAAAGCTCACCATACTGGTGGCGAAATCGACGCGCGCGTTGGTGAGTGCTGCCAGCGGGCCATAGAGCTGGTTGAGGTAGGAGCCAAAGGCGATGATGGTGCCCACGGTGAACGTTCCGCGCAGCACCAGATGGCCGCCGACCCAAAAGACCAGAGCCGTCCCCAGCGCCCCCGCCAGGCTCAACCCCATAAAGAACCACCGGCCGACCAGCGCCTGGCGAACGCCGATGTCGCGCACCTGGCGCGCTCGCTCGCCAAAGCGTGTCACCTCGTCCGGCTCCCGGCCAAAGAGCTTGACCAGCAACGCCCCGCTGACGTTGAGCGTCTCGTTCATCAGCGCGTTCATCTCGGCGTTTTCCGTCATCTGCTGGCGCACCAGTTGTCGCAGAATCCGCCCAACCCGGCGCGCCGGAAGCACAAAGAGCGGCAGGATCACAACGCCGAGCAGTGTCAACCGCCACTCCAGCGAGATCATGATGGCCAGCGTGCTGAGCAGCGAAACCAGGTTCGTGATGATGCTGACCAGCGTACCGGTCACAGCCCGTTGAGCGCCGACCACATCGTTGTTGAGCCGGGACATCATCTCACCGGTCCGCGTGTCGGTGAAAAACCGCAGGCTCATTCGCTGCATGTGCGCATAGAGGGCGCAGCGCAGGTCATAGATGATCCCCTCGCCGACGCGGGCGTTCAGGTAGCGCTGCGCCACCCCGGCCAGGCCTACCAGGAGGGGAATACCGATCATTCCCAGGGCGAGCCAACCCAGGCGAGTGGCATCCCTGTCCGGGAGAGCGCGGTCAATCAGATCACGATAGAGCAGCGGCGGGACCAACTCCAGGAGCGAGATCACCACGATCAGCGCGATCACCAGCCCCGCCTGGCCAGCATACGGCCGGGCGTAGCCGATTACCCGCCCAAGGAGTGCGCGGCTGACGCGAGGTCGGTCCCGCTCCTCGTCGTACCGAATAAACGCAAACCAGTTGCCGCCACCGGCACCGTGAAAGCCCATGTCTATATCCCAGCCACTACCGGGCGATGATTGGCGGCAGGTCGGCCCATCATGCCGTTTGCCGACCCGTCGGACAACGCGGCCGGCCGGCTCAACCAGGCCGTTTGTATGCCGGTTTCCGAGTCAGGCATTAGCATTTCGTCGCCTGGTCACCATCTTTCTAAGCTCATCCGCCACAAAGACCGAGGCGGAGACCAGAACAATGAGCCCCCAATCCTGCCAGGTCAGGGGCACCGTGCCCAACGCCGCCTGCATGAACGGAACGTGTTCGGCGGCCAACTGCAGCAGAACTGAAAGCACAATGGCGCCCAGCAGGTAGCGATTGCGAAAGAAGCCCAACTGAAAGACGGATTTGTCCCGCGAGCGGCAGTTCAGCGCGTTGAACACCTGAAACATGGCTAATGTGGTAAACGCCACCGTCTGCGCACGCATCAGGTTGCTCTGTGGGTTGGACCACGAGAACATCCACAGCGTGCCGACCGCCATAAAGAGAGAGACAAAGAGGATGTTCTGGAGGATTTCCCGGTTGATGATGCGCGCCTGCGGCCTGCGGGGTGGCGACTCCATCACGTCGCCCTCCTTTGGCTCCAGCGCCAGGGTGATGTCCAGTATCCCGTCGGTCACCAGGTTCACCCAGAGAATCTGGACCGGGGTGATGATCAACCCTTTGAACGGAAGGAACAACAGCGCACCCAGCAAGGTTATATCCTCACCGATATTGGTTGCCAGCAAGAACTTGACCACCTTTCGCACGTTCTGAAAGATGACCCGCCCTTCCTCCACCGCATTGACAATGCTGGCAAAATTGTCGTCGGTGAGCACCATCTCGGCCGTCTGTTTGGTCACGTCGGTACCGGTGATGCCCATGGCCACACCGATCTGCGCGGCCTGCAAGGCCGGAGCGTCGTTGACTCCGTCGCCGGTCATGGCGACAACGTGCCCCAGCCGTTGGAGCGATTCGACAATCCGGTGCTTGTGCTCCGGTGACACCCGGGCAAAGACCGCGGTCTCGGGCATGACAGCGTCGAGCTCATCGTCGCTCATTTGGCCCAGAGCGGGCCCGGTCAACACGCCCTCCGCGCCCTCGAGAATGCCGACCTGGCGGGCAATCGCCTCGGCCGTCAACTGATGGTCGCCGGTCGCCATCAACACACGGACGCCGGCCCGCTTGCAGCGAGCCACGGCCTCCGGCACTTCGGGCCGCGGCGGATCCATCATGCCCGCCAGCCCAACGAACACCAGGTCGGCCGGGTGGCCGTATTCCAGAGCCTCTTTGAACGCCTCCACCTCTTCCGGCGCGACGGTCTGATACGCCAGCCCGAGCACGCGCAGCGCCGTCGTGGCCATGCGATGATTTTCTGCCAGAATGGCCTCCCGATCCACTTCGCTCATGGACCGCGCCTGTCCGTCCTGGCGGACCTGCGGGCAGCGTTCCAGAATGGTCTCGGGCGCACCTTTGACAAAGGCCCATACCTGGTCCGCTTGGTCCCGGTGAAACGTCGCCATGAACCTGGTCTTGGAGCTGAAGGGTAGTTCGTCCACGCGGCGGAGTTGGGCATCCAGCTTTTCTTTCCGAAGGCCTGCCTTTGCCGCCGCTACCACCAGCGCGCCCTCGGTGGGATCGCCGCGGATCCCCCAGGTAAACCCGCCGTCATGTGGACTGCGGACGAGCCGGGCGTCGCTACACAATGCGCCGATGCGGAGTGCCAGTTGCAGGTCAGGCATTCCCGCCGGATCCACCGGTGCGCCGTCGACCTCAAAGCGCCCCTGAGGCGCAAAACCGGCGCCGGTCACGGTTACCGTTTTGGCGTCCGCCATGAGCTGTTGCACGGTCATCTGGTTGCTGGTGAGCGTGCCGGTCTTGTCGGTGCAGATGACCGTTGCTGCGCCCAGCGTATCCACCGCCGGCAGTCGCCGGATGATGGCGTTGCGCTTGGCCATCCGGTTCACGCCGACCGCCAGCGTGATGCTCATCACGGCCGGCAGGCCTTCGGGGATGGAGGACACGGCGGAGGCCAAGGCGAACAAAAAGATGTCTTCAAAGGGCAGGCCGCGGACAAACCCCAGGATCAGCGTGAGCACGGCAACCCCCAGGGCGAGGAAGCCCAGTTTCTTTCCCAGGTCAAGCGTCTGCTTTTGGAGCGGCGATTCGGCCTTTTCCGTCTCCTGGATCAGCGTGGCGATCTTGCCCATCTCCGTCCGCGCCCCGGTGGCATAGACCACGGCCCGCCCGCGGCCGTTGGTGACAATGGTGCCGCCGTAGACCAGGTTGATCCGTTCGGCCGTGGCCAGCTCCTCGCCTGCCAACAACTCGGTGGTCTTGCGCACGCCGAGCGACTCCCCGGTGAGCATGGCTTCCTCGACCTCCAGGTTGGCCGTCTCAATCAGCCGGGCGTCAGCCGGAACGGTGCTTCCGGCGTCCAGCAGCACGATGTCTCCCGGCACGATTTCGGTGGTGGGAACGCGCAGTTCGACGCACTCGCCCACGTCCGGGCACTCGCGCACCACCTCGGCCGTAGGGGCGGCCTGGGCCTTGAGCGCCTCCAGCGCCTCTTCGGCCCGGTGCTCTTGGAAGAAACCGATCAACGTGTTGACCACAATGACCACGGCGATCACAATCGCATCCGCGGTCTTGCCTGCCACCAGCGAGATGGCCGCGGCACCCAGCAGCACATAGACCAGCGGGTTCTTGACCTGCGACCAGAGAATCTTTAGCCGGCTGACCTTTTCGCCGCTGATGATCTCATTGGGACCCACCTCAGCCAGGCGGCGTTCAGCTTCCGCAGTCGTGAGTCCGGCCGGACTCGAATCCAGGGCAGCAAACGTCTCATCAATATCCAGGGTGTGCCAGTTGTGAGTTCTCATGGTCGGTGTTTGTCTCCAGATATCCTGGCTGAACCGCGTGCCCTGCGTAGCGTAGCCGGTGCTTGGTCTCCGTTGGGCCCTGTTCTTGACCGGCCCGGTCCTCTCGGCCAGATACCGCCGCCGGGGCGCAGGTGCAGCCGCGCGCCGGTGGGGTTCCTTCCACCGGCTGCGTGTTATGCCTCCCTATCCAATCAACCGCGCGCTCTCCAGGATCGACCGCAATTCCCGCCGACGGTCCTCCGCCAGCGGCATGAGCGGCAGGCGCGGCGGACCGCCATAGAATCCAAGCATGTCCATGGCGGCCTTGAGACCGCTGATGCCCATCCGGCCGGTAACCGCCTGATTGACGGGCAGCATGCGCAGGTGCAGCTCCCGCCCCTGATCCAACTCGCCGGCGGCAAAAAGGTCATAGAGCGCCACCGACTCGGCCGGCGCCACGTTTCCCAACGCCAGGATTCCCCCCTGAACCCCCATTGCCAGCGAGGGGTAGAAAAAGTTGGCCGAGCCGGCCAGCACCTGGAAAGTGGGTTGGGCACGGCGGATCGTCTCGCCCATGTTGGCGATGTTGCCTGAGGTGTCTTTGACCCCGATGATATTGGGATGCTGTGATAGCTCCACCAGGAGGTCGGCCGGCAGGTCAATCCCGGTGGTCGGAGGTAGATTGTAGATGATGATGGGGATGGGCGATGCGTCCGCAATGACCCGATAGTGGTTCGCCAGCACCGGCGGTGTCATCTGAGCCCGGTAGTAGCTCGGATGGAGGACCAGCGCGGCATCGGCGCCGGCCGCGGCTGCCTGCCGGGTCAGCTCGACGGTCAAAGCGGTGGAACCGGCTCCGGTCCCGGCGATCATCAGCCGGTCGCGGGGGATCGCCTGGCGGGCGACACCAAAGATCTGCACCTTTTCCTGGTCGCTGCAGTGGATTCCTTCGCCGTTGGAACCCAGAACGATGTACCCACGCAAACCGGTCTGGTTCCACTTTTCCAGGTTGAACCCCAGCTTGTCAAAGGCGACCCGGCCGCTGGCGTCAAATGGGGTGATGATGGGGGTGTAGACCCCGCTCAGCGCAAGTTGGACTGGTGGCATGGTCCGCTCCCTAGAATCTGGACTGCCACTAGTGTATCAGGGTGCCGGATTCCGACAAGAGCCAGGCCGGCGCGCTGGGAGCGGGGTAGGGATCAGGCAGCCCGCCCGGTTCCTCCCATGGTGTGCTGCGCGCCCGGCCGATGCCAGGGTAGCAGGACGGCCCGCCCGGCCGGTCTATTCAACGTAAAAGGCCACCCCCACCGTGCCCGGGCCGGCGTGGGCGCCGATGGCCGGGCTGGTCTCGGTCTCGATCACTTCCACCGGGTGAAAGCGCTCGACCAACGCATCCCTGAACGCGGCCGCCTCCTGCGGCGCAGCCACATTGATCACGGAAACGTGCAATCGGCATCCTTGCCAGACCGAATCGGCAATCAGGTCGTAGACCCTCTCCAGCGCCTTGCGCCGGGTGCGCACCTTGGCAATGGCCTTGATCACCCCGTCCTCGAAAGAGAGAATCGGTTTCAGGTCCAAGGCCGAGCCGAGTAGCTTGGACACCGAACCAATCCGCCCGCCGCGATGCAGGTACTCCAGCGTGCCGAGCACGAAATAGAGGTGACCCTTGGCCAGAATGGATCGCGCGGCGTCGGCGACCTCGGCCAGGCTCGCGCCGGCCGCCGCGACGCGAGCGGCTGCCATGGCGGCATATCCGATCAACATGGACGTGCCCTGAGAGTCGATGATCTCGATAGGTACTTCTGCGACGTAGGCGGCTGCGGTTTGTGCCGAAGCAAAAGTGCCGCTCGGTTTCGCCGAGATGGCGATGAAAAGAATCCCGCTGTACTCGCCCGCCAACCGGTGGAACAGCTCCTCGAACGCCGCGACGTTGGGTTGCGAGGTGGTGGGGAAATCGGCGCTGGTGCGCAACAACTCGTAGAATGCCGGCGGGTCGATATCCACCCCGTCCAACCAGCTTTTCCCACCCATCATAAGGAGCAGCGGAATGACGTGAATGTCATGTTCCTGAACAATCTCGGGCGGAAGGTAGGCTGAGCTATCCACCACCACAGCCACGCGCGATCGGGCCTGCTCGGTCATTGGTTTCCTCCTAGCTGCGTCCGGAAGATACCGGACGCGCGTCTGATACGGTCACACACGTAGTATATAACACAGGTCAAGCGGATTCGTCACGGAAAACCGGCGCCGAAAAACCGATCCAGGCACGTGTTCATTCCGGTCCGGCAATGGCTTTGTCATGGCATCCGCCGGGTGGTATAATCGCGGCCGAGTGGGTAAAGGAGCTTGGTGGTGCCGCAGAACCAGTACCTCGCGGCGCCGGGCGAGAGCCCGCCAACTCTGCCTTGGTGGTCATTGGGCGCAAATTCGGGTGTATTCTGAGGTCTCGCATGAACGTTCTGAACCGGACATGGATCGTGGTGGCTTTGTTGGCAACGCTGGCCGGCGTGACGGCGGCCTGCCTGTTTCCAGACTTTGTCATTGAACAGGTCGTGTTGGTGGCCGATTGGCTGGCTCAGGTACAACCCCGCATTGAGCTGGTCGATCGATTGATACTCATCGCGGTAGCGGCCGCCGCAGACCTGCTGCTCATCCTGCTGATTATCGCGGAACTGCGCCATTGGGGAACTCAACAAGTCCGCATCCAACGGGTGGAAGGCGGGTCGGTGACGCTGACTCTGGACTCGGTTCGCCAACGTATTGCGTTCTACGTCGACGGCGTGCCGGGGGTGGTGAACGTCTCGCCCAAGGTCAAGATCAAGGGTGACCAGGTGGGTGTCTCGGTCGATGTGCTGACGGCTGCAGGGATCCATGTTCCTGCCAAGGCGCAGGAGATCATCTCGGTCATCCGAACGGTCGTCGAAGAGACCATGGGGTTGGTGCTGCTCCGCGAACCGGAGGTGACGATCCGCACCGCGACCTTCCAGGGCATTTCGGCTCCTCCGGCGGCCGAGTTGTTGCCCCCGCCCGTGAGCCGAGCCAGCCAGCCATCACCGCGGCCGAGCAGCGAGCCATCATCGGGCCCGAGCAGCGAGCCATCAGCGGGCCCGAGCAGCGAGTTATCAGCGGGCCCGAGCACCGAGCCGCTCAACGGCGACTAGAGGTTGTCGGATGATCGCCTCAACCACCGGGGAGCCTGATCTCTCAGCGGTAGCCCTGCTGGAAAGCCTGCTTTTTGTGGCTGACGGTCCGGTGCCGGTCGGCCGGCTGGCTGAGGCGCTTGGGGTGGCGCCGGAGGCGGTGCGGACCATGCTCCGGGAACTGGAAGCTGGCTGCGCCGAACGTGGAATTCGGCTCCAATGGAGTGGGCGGAACAGCGTTCAGTTGACCACTGCGCCCGGGGCGGCCGGCGTGTTGGAGCGCTTTCTGGGACTGGAGAGCGCTGCCCCGCTGAGTGCCCCGGCGTTGGAAGCGCTGGCGATCGTTGCCTATCGGCAACCGGCCACCCGACCCCAGGTGGACGCCATTCGAGGGGTCAGCTCGGACGGCGTGTTGCGTACGCTGCTGACCAAGGGGTTGATCGAAGAGGTGGGCCGGGCTGAAGGGCCGGGTCGCCCCATCCTATATGGAACCACGCCCGCGTTTCTGCAGCATTTTGGCCTTTCGTCGCTGGCCGAACTGCCTTCGCTGGAGCCAACGGACGGCGAGAACCCTCCGGCGCGCACATAAAAAACTGACCTGGACCCGGGGTGGGCGAGAAATGACGGAGGAGCGGCTGCAAAAGTGGATGGCTCGCGCCGGAATCGGCTCCCGCCGCGCCTGCGAAGAGATGATTCGGGCCCGGCGAATCTCGGTCAACGGCCACATAGCCAGCCTGGGAGATCGGGCAGATCCGGCGGTGGACCAGATTCTGCTGGACGGCGAGCCGCTCCGACTGCCTGAGGCTCCGGTTGTCGTGGCTCTTCACAAACCACCTGGCGTCCTCTGCACCGACCGGCCCCACCCGGGCGACCGCCGGCCGGTCGCTCGCAGCCTGATCGGCCTGGAGGGCCGGCTGTTCGCCGTGGGCCGGCTGGACGCCGACAGCGAGGGGCTTGTTCTTTACACCAACGACGGCGAACTGGCGCAACGATTGGCTCACCCGCGTTATGGGCATGACAAAGCCTACCGCGTCTTGGTGTCTGGACAGCCCGGTGAGGAGACACTGCGTCGCTGGCAAAGTGGGATCTGCCTGCAGGACCCGCCAGAAGAAGAGGTGATGACCCGGCCGGCGCAGGTCCTTGTCCTGGAGCCAAGTCCCAATGGGACCTGGTTGCAGGTGACCATGCGCGAAGGGCGCAAGCGCCAGATCCGGCGGGTGGCGCTGCACCTGGGTTACCCCGTGATCCGGTTGATCCGCGAACGGATTGGCCCGATTTCGCTTGGCGCACTCCAGCCGGGTGAGTGGCGACTCCTCACAGAGCAGGAGTTATCGGCTCTGCAACGCTTAAAGCGGGACCAAATGGCCTGAGCCGGGCTGGCCGGGCGTGAGATGCTGATCTGGAATCCAGACTAGTCAAGGGAGTGAGATGAACACCACAGTCAATGCAATCGCTTTTTCCGGCCCGCAATTCGGCGTGCTCTCTGAAAGCCAGATGGAGAGCCTGCATCTGGGGGCGCTGGAGGTGCTCCGGCGAACCGGAATCCGCTTCTTCCATCAAGGAGCGCTTTCGATGCTTCAAAAAGCCGGAGCGTACATCTCTGATGGCAACCTGGTGCGCTTTCCTGCCCGGCTGGTTGAGCAGGCGCTTACCTCTGTTCCGGGCAGAATCATCATGTGCAACCGCGGCGGCGAGCCATCGGTCTGGCTGGAGGAGAGCAAGACCAACTTTGGCACTGGTTCGGACTGCATCAACCTCATCGACCCGCTGACGGGCGAGCACCGGCTCTTTACCAAGGCGGACATCATCGATGGGTACCGGTTGTGCGACGCGCTGCCGAACATCGCTTTTGTCATGTCCATTGGCATCCCCTCGGATGTCCCGCAGCACCTGTGCTATGACGTTCAGATGGCGCTGATGCTGGAGCACACGACCAAACCGGTCGTGTTTGTCACCAACGACCGCGCCAGCTGTCAGCGGGCCATCGACATGGCGGCCGCGGTTGCGGGCGGGCACCAGCCGCTGCAGGAGCAGCAGCACATCCTCCTCTATTCGGAACCCTCTTCGCCCTTGCAGCAGTCCGAGACGGCGGTGGACAAGCTGTTGTTGATGGCCGAACATCAGCTGCCGGTGGTTCATTCGCCCGCTCCGCTGATGGGGGGCACCGGTCCCATCACCATGGCCAGCGGGCTGGTGATGGCGCTGGCGGAGATCCTGAGCAGCATCGTGGTCCACCAGCTTTACCGGCCCGGCGCCCCGTTTGTCTTTGGCTCTGGTCTGCACCACCTGGACATGAAGGCGGCCCAGATCTGCTATGGTTCGGCCGAGTTTCAGCTGACCAAGGCCGCCATTGCTCAACTGGGCCGCAGGTATGGCATTCCCACCTGGGGATACGCCGGCTGTTCGGACGCCAAGGTGATGGACGAGCAGGCAGCCGCTGAGAGCATGCTCTCCGTGATCATGGCCAAATTGAGCGGATCCAATCTGGTGCACGACGTCGGGTATATCGAAAGCGGCTTGACCGGCTCGTTTGAGATGATCGCGCTCACCGATGAACTGATCGCGCTTTCGGATCACGTCATGAAGGGCATCGAGGTCACCGCAGACAGCATGATGCTGGACGAGATCCATCAGGTGGGCCCCGGAGGCCATTTCATGAGCAGCGGCCAAACGCTGGCGCGGTTCCGCGATTTCTGGTACCCGGGGTTGATCGATCGCCGCCGCCGGCCGGAATGGCTGGAGCGCGGCGGCACGACGTTGGGTCAGCGGCTGAATGCCCGCGTGCGCGAGATCATCCGGGAGCACCGGCCCGAGCCCCTGCCGGCCCCGGTATTGGCCAGGATTCAGGAGATCGTGGCTCAGGCCGGCTAGCCTTCGATGATGCTTGCCGCCGGCCGGCTAATGACCTAAAATCCAGTCGAATCAGGGAGTTGTTCTTGGGCACTGTGTCCATCATCGCGTTGGATGGGCCGGCCGCGTCCGGCAAGACCACGGTTGGCGAGGCGTTGGCACGCCGGCTGGGCTATCTGTTGTTTGATACCGGGGTCATGTACCGGGCTGCCACGCTGATGGCGCTCCGTCAGGGTGTCGCGGTGGAGGATGAAGCCGCCGTGACCGCGCTTGCCGAGCAGATGGTGATCGACGTCTGCCCGCCAACCGTCGCGGACGGCCGGCTCTACACCGTATTGGTGGACGGTCAGGATGTGACCTATGCCATCCGCGGCCCGGAGGTGGATGCCGGAGTCTCGCCGGTCTCGGCGTATCCTGGGGTGCGGGCGGCGCTTACCGCCCAGCAGCGACGGATCGGTTCCCGCGGCAAGGTGGTGATGGTCGGCCGGGATATTGGGACCGTAGTGCTGCCGAACGCCGATCTCAAGGTTTACCTGGATGCGTCGGTGCGGGAACGCGCCCGCCGCCGATGGTTGGATTCTCAAGCGCGGGGTGAGTCGTTGGCGTTGGGTGAGGTGCTGGCGGCGCTGGTGCGGCGGGACCAGATTGACAGCGAAAGAGAGATGGCCCCGCTCCGGCCGGCGGAGGATGCGATGTTGATCGATTCAACCAACCTCACCGTCGGGCAGGTACTGGCGCAGATCCTGCAGGAGATCGGCCGCCGCCAGGCGACGGGCTGTAGCAGTCCGGAGGGATTGGCGTGAAGACCCAGGCGGCGGCGTGGCAGGTGGAGCCGGTCCTGACCCCGACCCGGAGGTTGTATCGGCATGCGATGCGGAACCTGATGCGGGGGTTGGTGGGCCTTCTGGCGGACTATCAGATTGCCGGGGCGGATCAGGTTCCCCGGGAGGGACCGGTGCTGGTCATCCTGAACCACCTGGGGCTGTTGGACGGCCCGCTGTTGTTGGGCACCTTTCCCCGGCCGCTGGAGGGAATTGTGCTGGATCAGATGCTGCAGGTGCCGGTGCTGGGCCAACTGCTGCGCTGGTACGGGGTCATCCCGGTCGGCCGGGATCGCTTTGACCGGACGGTGCTGACCCGGGCAGAGGCGGTGTTGCGCAGCGGCCGGCCGCTGGCCATTGCCCCCGAGGCCGGTGTGAGTGAAAGCGGCGCGCTGAGGGCTGCCCGCGCCGGCGCTGCCTATTTGGCCGTGCAGACCCAAGTCCCCATCATCCCGGCCGCCATCACGGGCACCGAAACCGTCCACGGCGCGTGGGATGCCCCGGCGCGCAAGCTGAGCTTTCGCGGGCTGGAAAACCTGGCCCTCTGGCGTCCGGACCGGAGTCCGGTGTCGATCAGACTGACCTTTGGTTCGCCGTTCACGCTGGAGGATGTCGGGCACAACTGGAGGGAGAAACGAGAGGCCGTGCGAGCAGCCACTGAGCAGATGATGGCCCGGTTGGCAGCGCTTTTGCCTCCGCAGTACCAGGGGGTTTACCGCCGGCCGGCGGAACTGCCGACCGGTTTCACGGATGAGCCAGGATAGACACGCCGGCCGCGTCGTCGCCGTGGACGGGTTGGCGGCTGAGCTGGGGGTGCAGCCCCGTGACCAACTGCTGGAGGTCAACCACCACGCGGTTCGGGACGTCATCGATGTCCAGTTTTACGCCGCCGAGCCGACTATCGAGCTTCTAGTCAGGCGGGCGGGGCAAGAGCTGGTGTTCCGGGGCGAACCTGAGCCGGGGCAACCGCTGGGGTTGGCCTTTGAGCACCCCACCTTTGACACCGATATTCGCCGCTGCAACAATCGGTGCCTCTTTTGCTTTGTATCCCAAATGGCTCCGGCCGGACGGGGCGGCGACGGCGTCGCCGACCCATCGAGCATCGGCGGCATTAACCGGTTCCGATCCAGCCTGTATGTGCGGGACGACGATTACCGCTACTCGTTTCTGGACGGCAACTATGTGACGCTGACCAACCTGACTGAGGCGGATTGGGAGCGGATCGGCGAGCAGCGGCTCTCTCCTCTCTATGTATCGGTCCACGCCACCAATCCCGGGCTGAGGCGTGAGCTCCTGGGAAACCCCGATGCCCCGGACGTCCTGCTCCAGCTTGACCGGCTGCGGGCGATGAGGATCGAGGTTCACACCCAGCTGGTGATTGTCCCGGGTTGGAACGATGGGGCGCACCTGAACCGCTCGGTGGAGGAGCTGGCCGAATTCTGGCCGTCGGTGCAATCCATCAGCGTGGTTCCCGTGGGCCTCAGTCGCTTTCACCGCCATGGTCTGCGAGCCCACACCCCCCAGGAGGCCGCTGCGCTATTGGACGAGGTAACCGTCTGGCAAAGGGCGTTCCGCGATCGCTGGCAGGAGCGTCTGGTGTACGCCACCGACGAATGGTACCTGCTGGCCGGGCGGCCCGTGCCCCCGTTGCGACACTATCGGCAATTGGAGGCGCTGCAGGAAAACGGGGTAGGGCTGGTCAGCCGGTTTCTGGCCCGATGGCGCCGGAGCCGGACCCGACTGCAGCGGGCATCCTCGCCGGCCGATTCGGGTCAGCCGGTGGTCCTGGTGACAGGCACTCTCTTTGCTCCGGTGCTCCACCGGTTGGTCGGCCAGGAGGCAATGGTCCGGCCGGTGGCCAACACCACGTTGGGCGAGACGATCACCGTGGCCGGTCTGCTGATGGCCGGCGATGTGGTTGAGCAGTTGCCCGACCTTCCGGCCGGCAGCCGGGTATTCCTCCCAGCGGCGATGTTCCGCGGCCCAGGTGGCGTCGCCCTCGACGGCTGGACGTTGGAACAGGTCGGCGCCGCGCTGGACCGGCCCGTGACGGCGGTGGACCAGCTGTCCGAGGTATGGCGGTCTCTCCGCCGTTGAGTCTTCGGTTGGCGGTCGTTCAGCGCCGCGGCGGCCGCTCGATCCTGGCCGGCCGGCAGCAGGGGCGTCGGTGGGGTGGGATCGAGCATATCGCCCGCGTGTGGGTGGAAACGGGGCCCGGCCAAAGCGAGTCGCCGGTCTCCTGCGGCAGGCATCTCCCGGATCACAACCACCGGACCCGCGAGCAGCTGGCGGCCGGCTCCGGCAGCCTGGACGGCCGGCTACAACCGCGCCTGCAGCCAATCGAAAAAGAGCCCGACCATGGCCACCGATTTGGCCAGCAGGCGCAGGGTGAGGTCGGAGCTGGGGGAGAAGAGAATCCGCGCTGCGCCGGCCGCTCCCACTCCCGGCACGCTGGCTCTCCGGTACTCGCGCGCGTACCAGAGCTGGGCAAAGGAGGATACCCGATGGGCAATCGGGAAGATCAACTGATCGCGGTTGGTGACGGTCCGGCCGCTGACCTTCCCGCCCAGCCGGCCGACAAAAGTGCGGTACCGGTTGGCGTGGGCGCGGCCCAGCGCCGTATCCGGGGTCAGGTAGTACTGCCGGAATATCTCTGAAACCGGCGTACCGCTTCGAGGCGGCCCGCCCTGACCCAACATGGCAGCCAATCCCCCGGATGCGGCCGCCCCGCTCTGGGCAACAAAGGCGTCGATGTTGCCTTTCAGATCCGCGTCGGAGGCCAGTTCGGAGAAATAGTGGCGGTCGTTGCGCGCCGGTGGGTGAAAATCCCGATCGGCCACAGCCTGACCGGCGGCCGATCCCAGGTCGCCGCCCCAGGTGGCAAACTCGGTGTTGGGCATGTTCACCACAAAGTTGGGACCCGGGATCTCCAACTCCACCTGGCGAGTCGGGTTGAGCAGCGCCTCCAGGCCGGTGAGGAAATGACCCACGTCGGTGCCGTCCACCACCTGGCTCTGCTGGAGCGCGTAGAACAGGCCTCGTACCCCCGCCGTCCTCGGGAAGGGCATGTCGGGGCTTTGCGGCAACACGTCCCGCCACTGCTCGGTGGGGCTTTCGCTCCACGGCCGGCCGTAGTAGATCTGCCGCAGCGCGGCCAGAATCTGGCGCGGGGTGTACTGGGGAACGGCTGCCTCCAACGCCTGAACCGCCCGCACATAGCCTGCCATCGTGGTGGTCCGATAGCGGGCGGTCTGCCGAGCGATCTCCTCTGATCGAACGCCGGGGCTTTCGGCTGTGGGCGGCGGGGGAACGTTTCGTTGGACGGTCGCCCACTGCTGCAGCGTCCGGTTTCCCACGGCCCGCTGCAGGGTCAGTATGTCGGTGGGGTTGGCGTGGGAGGGGGCAGCGCCCATCACGCGCTGCCAGGCAGCAGCCGGACTGGCGCTCTTTTCGTCGGCTTGTGGCGCGAGGCCGGCAGCAGCAGCCGGACGGGTGGCCTTTAGGCGCTTTTTTGCATCTTGGTGTTGTTCCAACTTTCAGGCTTCCTTCCTTGCCGGCGTCCTGTCGCCGGCCCTGGCACTGCGCGACTCTCAGCGCAAGGCTCGAAGCAACGGCTCGGCGCGGGAACGCAAGTTGAGGTTGGAGGACTGCAGGATTGGAGGGGGTACCGAACAACGCGTCGGAGGGAGCGTCCGACACCCGATCGCGGTTCTTCCGGCCATGCGAGATGGTGCGGCGACTCGGCCGGGAGGTCCGGGCGACTCCATGGATTAGGCGCGGATGGATCGTTGCGCGTCGGTGGCGGGCTAGAGTTGCGACGGCTCGTCGCTTCCCGATTCCCGGTCCGATGCAAGCCGGCCCGGGGTTCGACCATCACCCTCGGCCGTCGGCCAGCGGCGCCTGACCGGATGCCACCGAGCCCGCGGCATGACTCCGCAACGACTGCTCCCAGCGGCGGGCGAGCAGCCGGCACTTGGGAGTGTGGCAAACCGACTGAGATCATGCATCTATTCTGCCCGATTTGTAAGATTCTGACAAATCGGCAAGATGTGCAAGCACCCGGCCACTAATCCCCGAGTGTGCCGGGCAACGGCTTGTACTGCGGTCGCAACCAGGCGGCGATCAGCACCGCGGCCAGCAACAGGCCGCCGGCCGCCAGGAACGTCTCGTTGAGCACCTGCGCGGTCAGGTCCAGCACCACTTCCCCGACCTGGGCCAGGGAATACCCGCTTGAGAGCTGCTGGAATCGCCGCAATCCCCAGGCCGTCAACACCGACAGGCCCAGGCTCATACCCATCAGCCGCAGGATCAACACCAGGCCGGATGCGACCCCGCGCTGGGTGTCTCCGGCCGTATCCACCACCGCCGTGCTGAGCGGCGCAGTCGCTAGACCAAACCCCAGCCCGGCCAGCGCCAGGTGGAGGGCCATCGGGCCCAGCCCGACCTGCGGCGACCAGGTTCCCATCAAGCCAAAGCCACCGGCCGCCACGCACAACCCCAGGACGACGGGGCCGCGATACCCATACCGGGCACACAGCCAACCGCCGGCAAGCGAGGAAAGCGACATGCTGCCGGTCATCACGGCAAGAACCTGGCCGCTGCGCACCGCTGCCCACCGCACCATTTCGGCCACCGAGCCTCCGCGCACCGCCGCCAGCACCGTATTGGTGAACAGGGGCACGTCTACCATGGCGATCATCAACGCCCCACCCAGCATCAGGTTGACCGCCCCGGCCAAAGCCAGGTTTGGGCGGCTCAGCAACGAAAGAGCGATCAGCGGACTGCGGCTGCGCCGCTCCCGCCAGGCAAACAGCCAGAACAGGAGAGCGGATGCCGCCAGGAGCGCAAGAACTACCGGGCCCTGAGTGCGTGCCGGCAGGTCGTAATCGAATGAAGGCGACGTGGCCGCGCTGCCACCGGTGCTGGCAAAGGCGACGTTCAGAGCCACCAGGCCGGCGGTCAGCAGCAGCGCGCCGGGCACGTCCAGCGGCACCCTGAGCCGGGTTTGGGGCAGGCCGCGAAGAGCCAGCACCGCGGCCAGGGCGGCGATCAACCCGGCGGGCACATTCAGGTAGAACTGCCAGCGCCAGGAGAGGAAATGCACCAGGAACGAGCCGTACAGGGGGCCAAAGATCCAGCCGGCAGTGTCCACAGCCACCAACACCCCCATGGCCAGCGGCCGCCGTTGGGGTGGAAAGAGATCGCCGACCACGGCCATGGCCACCGGCACCATGGCTCCTCCGCCGAGCGCCTGGATCACCCGAAACACGATCAGCCAGGGGAGCGTCTGGGCCAGCGACACGCCGATTGAGCCGGCCACAAAAAACCCCATGCTGATCAGATAGACCGACAACCGCCCGTAAAGGTCGGATACCCGTCCCATGAAGGGCATGGTCACGATGTAGGCGATGAGATAGGCGCTGACAATCCAGGCAGCGTCGTCCAACCCGGCGGGAACCGGGATGCCAAAGTCGACGATCATTTGGGGAAGAAGGGTGGAGACCACCGTCAGGTCGTCCGCCGCCACGAACACGCCAAACGAGACGGCCGCCAGAATCAGGGACCGGCGAGACGGGGAGGGCAGAGGGCGTGTCTGTTGCATGGCTGGGATCTCGCTACCCGGTTACGTGCAGTCTGACGGTGGATGGTGCGGCGCTGCCGATGCCGGCCGGTGCCTGACGCAAGCGGCGGCTCTCGGGAGCGCGGTCAATCCACCGGCGGTGGTTTGATCCCTTTGAGTTCGTCAAAGGCAGAAAACGTCAGCAACCATTGGGTGGGGTCCAGCGGTTCGCTCTCGAGTTCCACCATCTGAATACGCCGCACGCTGCCATCCTCCAGGCTGACCCATACATCCACCTCCACCGGACCGGCGGTGATCAGCCCGGAGGCGAGCGGCGCGATGCGTTCTGCCGGCACCGTCCCATGGAGGGCCGCGTGGACCTGACCTTCGATGGTCTGCTGGGGGCCAAACGACCACTCTGAGTTCAGCAGGATCGATTCCAGCCCCACTTCTGAGTCGAAAATCAACCCGGCGTCAAAGAACCAACCCTGGTCAGGCGGCAGCTTTTCCCATTTCTGATTCATCGGGTTGGTGGCGAACCGGTCCCGGCCGATCGCGACAATGCCAATCTCGGAGGTCATGCCCCAGGCCACCACTTTGACTAACGCTCGGACCTGGTCCGGCCGGACCAGGTCCCCTTCGGCCACCTGCAACAGCATCGATCCTTCGGAATCCAGCGGGACCGGTTTGCCGGCAAGTTCCATCACAAAGTGAAGCGAGCGAACCGCCTGCATCCGGCGGGCAGCCAATTGGGCGACATCGGCCGGTGCCGGTGTGGGGGTTGGCAAGGCAACGGGCGTCGGTGTGCTGCGCGGGCCGCAGCCCGCCAGCGTGCCTATCAACACCAGGATCACTGCCACTTGAAGTCGCATCGAACCTCCCTGGCGGGCGAACGCCGTGTCAGTCGGCCGCCCGCGGCCGAATCCTAGCACAGATGGGCCGGCAGCGCAATCGCACCACCACCTGGCGTCGCAAGTCCCGCGCGATGATCGTTTGGCCGGACGGGCCGGCCGGCTGCCCTGGACCGGCTGATCGTATCTGGTACAATCCGCTCCGCACGGAAAGGAGCCGGGGCGCCCGGGCAGGAACCCAGTGGCGCTTCTCTCGCAAGTTCTTGGCGGCACAACACGACCTCGCCCTTCATCCATCTCCCGGCGCGCCGGAGGATCGCATGCAGATGGACCGGGTGCTCACCGTGGCGGCGGGGCACCTGGTTCACGATACCTTTACCGCCTTTCTCAGCCCGCTCCTTCCCCTCATCGTGCAAAAGCTCTCGATCTCGCTGGCAACGGCCGGCGCGCTTCCCCTGGTCTTTCGTCTTCCCTCTTTGCTGAACCCGTTCATCGGCCTGTGGGCTGACCGGATCGACCTGCGCATGTTGGTCGTGATCGCCCCGGCTCTCAGTGCCACTGCCATGAGTTTGATCGGCGTGGCGCCCAACCTGGGAACCTTGGCTCTGTTTGTCTTTCTCGCCGGGTGCAGTTCAGCAGTCCTGCACGTACCGGCGCCGGTGATCATCACTCGGGTGTCCGGCCGACGCGTCGGAACCGGCATGAGCTTTTGGATGGTGGGAGGCGAGTTGGCGCGCACCGTCGGGCCGCTGCTGGCGGTGGCAGTAGTCACCTGGCGCACTTTGGAGGGCTACTACCCCATCATGGTGTTGGGCTGGGCGACCTCGGTGGTGCTCTATTTCCGGCTCCGGGATGTCAAGGTCCAACCCCGATCAAAAGGGACGCCGGCGCCGCTGGGTGATGCGTGGCGGGTGCTCCGACCGTTGATGCTGCCGTTACTGGCAGTCTTGCTGCTGCGTTCGTTCATGCAGGCTGCCCTGGTGACCTTTCTGCCCATCCTCATGACCTCTTCTGGAAAGACGCTGTGGACCGGCGGCCTGGCATTGGCCACGGTGGAGGCGGCCGGTGCCGCCGGGGCCCTCGCCGCCGGCATCGTCAGTGACCGGTTTGGCCGTCGCCGCGTGCTGGGGGCAGCGTTGTTGTTGGCGCCCGCCTCACTGCTGGCGTTTCTCTCGCTGGACGATGGGGGCGCGCTCAGCTACCTGCTGCTGGGGCTGACCGGTTTTCTGCTGCTTTCGACCACGCCGGTGATCATGGCCATGGTGCAGGAAGTCGGCCGCGAATACCCGGCAACCGCCAACGGCGTGTACATGGGGATCAGCTTTCTCCTCACGGCCGGTGCCGCGCCGGTCGTGGGGTGGGTCGGCGATGCGGTGGGGCTTGGTACCGCCTTTTTCTGGAGCGCTATCCTGGCCTTTGTGGCCGCGCCGTTGACGCTGCTTCTTCCCGCCAGCCGACGGGGCGGGTCACCAACAGGGGACATAGTTCTGGCCGATGACTAGGCGTATGGTCGCCGGCCGGTCTCCGGTTGGCCCGACCAGCACGTCCTCATCCGGCACCCCCAGGAGCGCCTGCAACGCCGGCACCCGACCGCTTTTTCGCTCCCCGTCCCTTGTGACAATCTGAGTTCGCGGGTAGTCCCGCCGGTCTGGAACGCCAATGACCGGCCGGAATCCCTGGCGCTGCAGCCGGTCGGCCGCCAGGAGGTCCCAATCCGCCTGCCGGGTTCCGTTCCAAACCTCTACCACGGCCGGGTCCTGCGCAGCCCGGTTGGTGGCCGGCACCCGGAGCACCTCAGTCAGCACCGGTTCGATCTGTTCCCAGAGCGGGAGCAGCACCGCGCCCCCATAGGGGGTGGTGTAGGGCGATACCTGGGCCCGGCCGAGGTTGTAGAGTCGGACGTCGGCTGTGTCGAGCCGCGCTGCAGCTAGCGCCAGCGCCAGTATCTGATCCAGCGGAAGGTTGGTCTCGAACAGATGGCGGGTCCTTTCGTATAACGCCGGAACGGTCTCGAGCAGATCGGCGGAACGGCCCTTGAGCCACATGGCCTCCAGCACCTGTTGCTGTCTCCACTCCCGGGCAAAGACCGAGGTCGTGCGTCGCGAACGCGCGTACCAGAGCGCCAATTCGCCATCCAGGTGTTGCATTCCGGGTGCGAGCGTGATCTGGTGATAGGTGCCGTCTGCATCCGGATACGGCCAGTAATCGGTGAGGCTGCAATGCACCGGCACGTCGATCCCGCCCAGAAGGTCAACCAGGCCAATGAGCCCATCAAAGTCAATTTTCACGTAATAGTCCGCGCTGATGCCCAGATTGTGCAGCAGCGTCTGGTTGAGCAACCCAAACCCGCCGCCATCATACCGGTAGGTGGTGCCATAGAGGTCGGCGAAGTTGATCCGGCTCAGCCAGAACCCAGGGATGTAGACGTACAGGTCACGCGGGACGGAAAGCAGGCTGACCGAGGGATGTTCGGCGTCCGGGTGGACCACCACATAATGAACCGCATCGGTGCGCCAGTTGTCCCAATCCGGCCGGCGATCGCTCCCCAGCAGCAGGATGGTCACCGCGCCGTCGGGCAATTCCAACGCGGGCACCGGGCTGGGAATAGGCAGGTCCGAGGAGGGGTGCACGAACGTCGGAGTCAGTGCGTTGGCCGGCGTGGGACGGGCGGGAGGGGTAGGGCCGGCCGAATCGGCGGTTGGAGTTCTGATCGGCAGTCGGGTCGCCGGCAGGGAGGCAACCCCGGTGAGGGTCCAGGTAGGAGGCAGCTCAGGATGGTAGGGCGGTGCAGACGTCAAGTCACCAACGCGACCGGCGGCGCGCGCCGCGCCGGCCGGTCCATCGCGAGGGTAGACCATGACAAAGACCAGGCAGCCCCAGCAGACCAACAGGGCGGCCACGAGAAGGCCCAGCAGCGCCCGCTGCCAATCGGTCATCCGCCGGTTTGGAAATGTGCCACCGTGCGGGCCAGTCCCTCGTCCAGCGGGACCAATGCCCGCCAACCGCTGACCCGCTGAAAGGCGCTGGAGTCCAGCACCGAGTGGCGGATGTCGCCCGGCCGGGGACCGGAGTGAACTCGGGGCAAACGACCGCGGTTCAGCAGGTCAAAGAGGGTCAGAATGTCCGTGCCAGTCCCGCGGCCGACGTTGTACACTCCTGAGGGAACCTCGGGCGCCAGCGCCAGCAGGTTTGCCCGCGCCACGTCCTCGACGAAAACGAGGTCGCGCGTCTGCCGCCCGTCACCGTGAATGACCGGTTGTTGGGCCTGCAGCATTTGAGTGATAAACAGGCATACGACCCCGGCTTCGCCCCGCGTGTCCTGCCTGGGCCCGTAGACGTTTGCATAGCGCAACGCCACCACGTCCATGCCGTGGAGCCGGTTGTACAGCTGACCATAGGCCTCGGCCGTCAGCTTGCTCAAACCGTAAGGCGAGAGCGGCCGGGTCGCGGCGTTTTCCTGCAAGGGGACCTGCTCCGGCTCGCCGTACACCGCTGCCGAGGAAGCCATGACCACTCGTCGCACCCCGCTCTGGCGGCAGCACTCCAGCAAGTTGAGTGTGCCCAGGATGTTGCTACGGCAGTCGAGCAGCGGTTCTGCCAGCGAACGCGGCATGGCGGGCTGCGCTGCCTGGTGCACGACGGCGTCGGGGCCAAAATGGTCCAGGACCGCCGCCAGCCCCTCGTGGGCGATATCCAGTTCCACCACCTCGGCTGACGCGTGAAGGTTCTCCCGCCGGCCGGTGGAGAAATCGTCCACCACCAACGGCCGATGACCGCCGGCGATCAGGAGGTCAACTATGTGGGAACCGATAAAACCGGCACCGCCGGTCACCAATGTGCGCATCGGATCATCTCCAATCGTGGTCCCGGTTTCCTGGTCCAACCAGGTTTGAGTTACCGGCCGCGACCGCCGTCATTATATCAGGATCACCGGTTGGCGCGAGGGTGGCGGCCGAAACCTCGCCGCGGGTGAATCGTCTGGTGAACCTCCCGGGGCCAACATCCGCCGGCCACGATTGCCGGCGGGCAACCGAAAGGGGTGCGGCCGGCGGCTCTCGCGCCCGGTTTCCGGAACGACCTCACACGAGCCGGTCGTAACCGGCGCGGCCGGCACGGTTGGCTCGGCTTTCAAGATGGGGTACAATGGTGCCGAGGTGGAGATGAATACTCGCCGCAGTGCCATCCTCCTGGCTGCCCTGGCGACCATTCTGCTCCTGGCGGCCCTGGTTTGGGCCGTCTGGCCCCGTCAGACGGCGCCTGCTCCTGTGGCCGATCAGGACAGCGAAACCACGGGGGCCGACCCGACTCTGCCGGCCGAGTCACTCGAAACCGCCGAATCCCGGCAAGCCATGGTCAATCGGCAGATCGCGGCGCGGGGTGTCCAGAACCCGGCGGTGCTCGATGCCATGCGCTCCGTGCAACGGCACCTTTTTGTGCCCGACGATTACCTGGACCAGGCTTACGCGGACCATCCGCTGCCCATCGGCTATGGGCAGACCATCTCTCAACCCTACATCGTCGCCTGGATGACCGAACTGCTGGATCTGCAAACCGGCGACCGCGTGCTGGAGATCGGCACCGGTTCCGCTTACCAGGCGGCGATCCTGGCAGAGATCGTGGCTGAGGTCTATACCATCGAGATTGTGCCCGAGTTGGCTCAATCGGCCGAGGATCGCCTGCGCCGGTTGGGATACGATAACGTGCACGTGCTGCGAGCGGATGGCTATGATGGGTGGGCGGAACATGCCCCGTATGATGCGATCATCGTCACCTGCGCCCCGGACCACGTCCCCCAACCTTTGGTGCGCCAGCTGGCGGAGGGAGCGCACCTGGTGATCCCGGTTGGTCCGCCGGGCGGGTACCAGTCCCTGTGGCGTTTCACCCGGGCGGGAGACCAGGTGGAGGCTCACGAGCTGGGCGGGGTTCGTTTTGTCCCCCTTACCCGCGATTGAGTCTCCGCTGCAGGACGAGCGCCACCACCATGCCGGCCGCCCCGTATGCCCCTGCGCCCAGGAGCAGCACCGCCTGGAATCCCAGGCTCAAAGCCAGCTGGGCCGCCAGAACGCTGCCCACGACCGAGCAGCTCCCGTTGATCGCCCACGCCCAGGGTATAAGAGCCGACCTTGCGGGCGCGGACTCGAGCAGCGCCAATCCGCGGGCAAAAGGCACCCCCATCAGAAAACATAGCGGCGCCAGGCCCAGAAGGGACAGCACCAACCGGCCGGCCAGTGGCCATCCGAGCACCAGGGGAAAGAGCAACCGGAACAGAGCGGGCAGGACGGCCGCGGTTGCGGCGATCAGCGCCAGGGCGGTGGTCGGCCGCCAGCGCCGCGCGGTCAGGCTCCCCAGACCTGTGTACAGCAGGACCGCAAAGAGGGTCGCAGCCAGCGAAAGGGTAGGGTGGTCCAGCAGTAAGATGAACTGCTGGATCAGCGGGATCTCTACCAACATAAAGCCGACGCCCAGCAGACCAAAGTACACGCCGATGGCCCACGAGGGGGGATCCGCCGGACCCGGACGCGCCGTGCGAGGGCGCCGGCGCACTGCCAATGGCAGCAGGATCAGCACGGCTGAGGACACGACGGTCATCAACAGCAACACCAGCAGCACCAGGTAGCCGGCGCCTCCGAGGGGTTGCCAACTGGTCCCCAGTTCAGCCAGGACCTGCCCGGCCTGGCTCCATTTGAAAAAGTGGAAGAAGAACGGGCGATCATCCGTGGGTGGCGTGATCTCGTATTCGGACTCGCGGTAGATCGCCCGGCGATCGGCGGCCGCGATCAGCTCGGTGTAGGCATCAAAGTAGGATGAGCGCAGGAGGACGGCGAATCGGTTCGATTCATCGGCGGTCATTCCCGGGTAATACGAAAGGTCGAACCGGAGCTGTTCGCAGAATGACGTTACCTGGGCCAACTCAGCGTCTGTCCAGGCCGAGGCCTTGACCAGCAGGACGCCGGTCTGAAATGAGCGGTACGCTACCAGGTGCGCTTCGGGCCGTTCAACTCCGCGAGCCGAGAGCGCTTCCAATGCCATGGCCACCAGCCGAACCGTTTCACTGGGGGGGCTCTGCAACCAGCGCGTCATCACCAGAATCCCGTCGTCCTGCAACCGGGCCATGTAGGCGGCCAGTGCCTGCACTGTGTAGCGATAGTCCTCGCTCAGGCTATAGGCTCCGGAGCGCACCGGCCGGTAGCCGTCGTTCAGCGCCAGTTGGATGACATCGTATCGCTCCTGTCCCTGGCGGACGAACGATCGCAACCCGGTAACCTGGACCCCCACCCGCGAGTCGTCGTAAAGACCGCCGGTGAACGCGCCCAAGTCCTCGCGCACCACCCGCACCAGAAGCGGGTTCGGCTCGACAACCGTCACCCGGCCCGACCCGTTGGCCAGGGCGACCGCCACGGCCAGGCCGCCGCCCGGCTGCAGAACCAGCCCGTTGCCGCCCGGCCGGAGCTGGAAAGCCAAAGCCTCCGGCAGCGCCCGCTCCCATCCGCCTCCCTCGGCGGCCGAGGTGATGGGCATCAGGTGGTCACCGTCCACTGCCACGCCCATCTGAACCGGAAAGGGCCCATCATAGACCATGCTCAGTCCGGGCAAGGAGCGAATGCTTGGGCTGTCCACCACATCCACCCGGGAAAAGGTGTTCCAGCGGCTGCTTACCAGAGTGGCATCCGGGTTGAGCAGCGCCTGAAAGACGCTCTTGTAAGGCGAGAGTTGCAGTGCGAGCCAATCTGGCGGGCTGCCAAGCCAGGTTCCGATCAGCCACAACGCTGCCAGCACGAACGCCGATTGCCCCACCGGAACCCCCCGGAGCGATTGCCGGCCGAGACCTGACACGATCAGCACCGCCGCACCCAGCAGTGCCATACCGGCGCCGAACAACACCGTGCGTTCGGCGCCGAGATTGGACAGCAACGGCAGGACCACAAGGCAACCGGCGGCCGAGCCGGTCAGGTTCACGGCATACGTTCGGTTGGATCGAGCGGGATCGGCGGCCAACAGGAGGCCGACCGCCAGCCCGCTGAAAAGGAACGGCACAGCCAGGGCGAAGAGCTGCCCGCTGAGGTAGATCCACTGCCGGCTGTCCCAGGCAATGGCATACGAGTCAAACGGAATTCGGTTGGCCGCCAGGTAGCTGCCCAGGATGGAGACGCCGCAGCCGGTTGCCAGCCAGCCCAGCCGACCGCGCACCGGATGCCGGACAAGGCCGGGGGCCACGGACAGCAACGTCCCGCTGGCGCCGCTGCCGAGCAACGCCAGGCTGATCACCAGGAAGCTAAAGTGGTAGAACTGCGATACCGAAAAGATGCGGGTCAACACCAACTCAAACACCAGCGTGCCCGCGGAAACCAGAAACAGCGCTGCCTGGACTGCCATGGCCGGTTCATTGTAGCATGGTGCCGCGTCGGCAACAATCGACCGGGAGCCTTGACGATAACTCGGCCGATGCGCCGTTGGCGGGTGGGGAGGATGCGGTATAATCGGCCCCGTTCCGAGTCCAGGGCCCGCCGGCGGCCCGGAAAGGACAGGCAGTCAGTGATGGAGTTCGACCAGATCATAGATCGGCGAGGCACAGACAGCGTCAAATGGCAGGCCTACGGTCAGGCGCTGCCGCTGTGGGTGGCGGATATGGATTTCGCGGCGCCCGAGCCGGTGGTCGCGGCGCTGCGGCGGCGGGTGGAGCATGGGGTCTTTGGGTATCCGGTGTTGCCGGCTGAGCTGCGCGAGGTGATCCGCGAATGGCTTCGCCGGCGGCATGGCTGGGAGGTGGAGCCCGAGGCCATCAGCTTCCAGCCGGGGGTGATGAAAGGGGTGAACCTGGTCGCCCGGGCTGTCGGGCAGCCGGGCGACGGGATTCTGGTGCAGCCGCCCGTCTACCCTCCCTTTTTCGATGTTCCGCCGAACTGCGGCCGGCACCTGCAGGTGGCGCAGGTGCTGCCGGTGGACGGCCGGTACGAAATCGATTTCGACGCGCTGGAAGCGGCCGTCGCCGACCGCACGCGGCTCTTTTTGCTCTGCAACCCGCACAATCCGCTCGGCCGAGCCTTTCGCCGAGCCGAACTCGAGCAGATGGCGGATATCTGCCTGCGCCACGACCTGATCATCTGCTCGGACGAGATCCACTCCGATCTCGTCTTCCGCGGGCACCGGCATGTGCCGATCGCGTCGCTCTCGACCGAGGTGGCGCAGCGGACCGTCACCTGCTTTGCCCCCAGCAAGACCTTTAACATTCCCGGCCTGGCCTTTTCGGTGATGGTGATTCAGAACCCGGAGCTGAGACGGCCGGTCGAAACCGTGGGGGCGGGAATTGTCCGGGGTTCACACCTGCTCGGTTACACGGCGGCGCTGGCTGCCTATCGGGACTGCGAGCCGTGGCTGGAGGCGCTGCTGCGCTACCTGGAGGCCAACCGCGACTATCTGGTGGACTGGCTGCACCGCCGCCTGCCACGGCTGACGTTGCCCACGCCGGAAGCGACCTACCTGGCCTGGCTGGATTGTCGCGAGGCCGGCATACCGGCCGGCCTGTCGCCCCACCGTTTCTTTCTGGATCAGGCTGCGGTGGCGCTCAACGACGGCGCTGCCTTTGGGCCCGGAGGTGCAGGGTTTGTGCGCCTCAACTTTGGTTGTCCACGTGCCACACTCACCGAGGCGCTGGAGCAGATGGAGCGTGCGCTGGCGGAGGCGGCCGCGGCGTAGCTTCCGACCATTCGATTGACGACGGTAACGTTTATGGATGCATGGAGGCACCCGTGACTCAACCCTCTCAACTGGCGTGGTGGCAACGCGCCGTCTTTTATCAGATCTATCCGCGCAGCTTTGCCGACGGGAACGGCGACGGCATCGGCGACCTGCCGGGCGCCATCGCCAAACTGGATTACCTGGCCGACCTGGGGATCGACGCGATCTGGCTTTCGCCGCACTATCCGTCGCCCCAATTCGATTGTGGCTACGATATTGCGGATTACACCGGGGTGAACCCCGAATACGGCACGATGGACGATTTCCGGCTGTTCCTGGAGGGCGCCCACCGCCGGGGAATTCGGGTCATTCTGGACCTGGTTCTCAACCACACCTCGCATCAACATCCCTGGTTCCGAGAGTCCTGCGCCGGCCGCAGCGCGGCCAAACGTGATTGGTACATCTGGCGAGACGGTCGCGATGGCGGGCCGCCCAACGATTGGCTCTCGACCTTTGGTGGTTCTGCCTGGGAATACGACCCGTCTACGGGCCAGTACTACTACCACTACTTTTTCCGCCAGCAGCCTGACCTGAACTGGCGCAACCCGGCGGTCAAGCAGGCCATGTTCGACGCGGTTCGCTTCTGGCTGGACATGGGGGTGGACGGGTTCCGGTTGGATGCCATTGGCACCATCTACGAGGACCCGGCCATGCCCGACCATGGCACCGGGTTGACCCTGGTGGACCTGCAGCGCAAGGCTATGGAAGCCCAGACCGACGAGGACAAGGCAGCCGCCGGGAAGCGCTGGCTGGCGGTTTTTGGAGCTCAGTTGGATCAACCCGAGTTGCATGACCTGATGCGAGCGCTGCGGTCGGTGGTTGACGAGTACGATGACCGCATTTTGGTGGGTGAGACGGATGATCTGGCTTATTGCGGCACCGGCAGCGATGAGCTCCACATGGTGTTCAACTTTTCGCTGATGCGTGTCGATCGGTTGACACCAGTTCACGTACGGTCCAATCAGGCCGAACGACTGGCGGCCCTTCCACCAGGGGGCTGGCCATGCAACACCTTGGGCAACCACGATAGCCCTCGCATCCACAACCGCTTTGGCGACGGCTTGCATGACGATGCGCTGGCCCGTCTCTCCCTGGCATTGGTGCTCTGCCTTCGCGGCACTCCTTTTCTCTACAACGGTGAGGAGATCGGAATGACCGACCTGTTGCTGGAAGATCCGGCCGATCTACGGGACCTGCTGGGGGTGTGGATCTACCAGACCGCTCGGGACGAACTGGGTTTGCCGCCTGAGATGGCGATGTACCTGGCCGTGACCAACTCGCGCGATCGCAACCGCACGCCCATGCACTGGAGCAGCGGCCCGAACGGCGGTTTCTGCCCCGCCGCCGTAAAACCATGGCTTCCGGTCCACCCCAACCACGCTGCCGGCATCAATGTGGCCGATCAGCAGGACCACCCGGGATCGCTGCTGAACACCTACCGGGCCTTCCTGCGGTTCCGGCGGAGCGCGCCGGCGCTCATCGCCGGGGATTATGCCCCGCTCCAGGTACACGACCGGGACCTGCTGGTCTTCTTGCGGCGCACCGCAACCCAGCGTTGTCTGGTGGTGCTCAACTATTCAGCCCATCCGGGCCGCCTTCAGGCCGACCCAGCATTGCCGCCGTCCGGCCGGTTGCTCTTTGGCACCCACCGCGAGGCCGGAACGGGACTGGCCCTGCCGGACCTGGAGATTGGACCGTTTGAGTGCCTGATCGTGGAGGTGTGAGGAGGCAGCAGCGAGCGGCGCCCGCGCTGATCGCGGCATAAGTTGGGGCCGTTCCAGTGGAACCGCCCGGTGCGCAGGCCATCGGAGTAGAAACGGAAAGGAAGCAAAACCATGCAGTACCGCACATTCGGCCGACTGGACTGGCGGGTCTCGGCCCTCGGTTTCGGCGCCATGCGCCTGCCGGTTCTCGGTGACGAGGCCAAGCAGATCGATGCCGAGCGCGCGACCGAGATGCTGCACACCGCCATCGACGGCGGCGTCAATTATGTGGATACGGCCTATGGCTACCACGGCGGCAAGAGCGAAGGTTTTCTCGGTCAGGCGTTGCAGGGCGGCTACCGGCAGCGGGTCATGCTGGCCACCAAGCTCCCCTGTTGGTTGGTGGAAAAGCCGGACGATTTCGACCGCCTGCTGAACGAGCAGTTGGAGCGCCTGCAGGTCCCACAGGTTGATTTTTACCTTTTCCATGCACTGAACGGCAAGGCGTGGCCCAAGCTGCGCGACCTGAAGGCACTGGATTGGGCGGAACGGGCGATGGCAGACGGGCGCATCGGGCACCTGGGCTTTTCGTTCCACGACAGCCTGGACGTCTTTCAGGAGATTGTGGACGGGTACGACGGCTGGACACTGGCCCAGATCCAATACAACTATATGGACACCGACTATCAGGCCGGGACGCAGGGGCTGCGCTACGCGGCCGGCAAAGGGCTGGCAGTGGTGGTCATGGAACCCATCCGAGGCGGTATGTTGGCCCGCACGCCGCCGGCGCCCATCCTGAAGCTGTGGGACCAGGCGCCTGTCAGACGCAGCCCGGCCGAGTGGGCGCTTCAGTGGGTGTGGCAGCAGCCTGAGGTGTCGGTTGTCCTCAGCGGGATGAGCACCCTGGAGCAAGTGGTGGAGAACCTGTCGAGCGCGGCGCGCTCTGGACCGGCTTTATTGACGGTGGACGATCTGGCGCTGGTCGATCAGGTCCGGGACAAATACCGGGAGCTGGCTCCCATACCGTGCACAGGCTGCCAATATTGCCTGCCGTGCCCCAGCGAGGTCGCCATACCGCGGATTTTCGAGTTCTATAACGACGCCATGATGTACAACGACCTGGGCCCGGCGCGGCTGCGGTATAGCTGGCTGAAGGAGGAGGAGCGGGCTTCGGCCTGCGAGGAGTGCGGCGCGTGCGAGGCGCTCTGCCCGCAGGCCATCGAGATCATCGAGTGGCTGAAAAAGGCGGGCGAGGTGCTGGGGCAGCAACAGTAGGTCTGACCTGTTTCGTGAGACCCCTCCCTTTGCCCGCTCGCCCAGGTGCGGAACAACGGTCTTTGTCGATAGGCATCTCCATGGCTGGAACGGAAGGCCTTGTGGAAGCTGGCCTGGTCTGGGACTATGATACACCCGATGCCGAGCATCAAGACGAGGCGTTTCGCCGCTGGACCGTTGCGCGCGTCCTGACCCGAGGGCGATCCGAGGATATCCGGGTCATCGGATTGGATACGATCCACACCTACCCGCGGAATCTCGTGCTGCCGCCGCGGATTCGACGTTTCTGGGGGTGGTACTTTGGCCTGCCTGATCTCAGAGAGCGCCATGGAATTGCTGACTCCTCTGCAGCGTAGGCTGCTCTGTGAGATCGGACAGAGCCCTCTGTGCAGTAATATGCCCAAGTGCGTCACATGGGGGACAAGAGAGTGGGGGGTGAAGGTCAAGAAATCGTCAAGAAGCGGCCGTTCACACTGCCGGCAGGGCAAAGCCGGCCACCGTCCCCACCCCTTCCTGGCTCTCCAGCCAGAGGCGATCGCCGTGTGCCTCCACCAGCGCCCGGGCGATGGCAATCCATAGGCCGCTACCGCCCGCACCCCACTATTCTCGATTCAGTACACCTCGTCGTGGGTGCCAATATCGAGCAGACCGATGACCTCTTGCCCGCCCTCCAGGTCGCGTTCTGTCAGGAACACAATACGGCAGCCATGACCGCACGAATACGCCCATAGCCCGGAGAGTCTGCCGCTCAACTTGTGACTTCCCAGGGCAGGTACAAACACGTCTGCCTGCATCTGTCTCAGGGCCGCTTCAATTTGGCGACGTAACCAAGGGCTGCGTTGGACATACCGGTGAAAAGCTCGTCTGAACTTGGGCGTGAGTACCAGCTCTCTCATTCGGCATCTGCCAAGGCCTGCCCCAGTTCATCAATGACTTGGTCGGCAGTCTGGGGCTTGAGGTGGCCGGCGCGAAAAGCAGCCAGTGACGCTTGCGCATCCCGGGCGATCTCGTCCCGCCGCGCCTCGATGTGGCGTTTGCGGATGATTTCGAGCAGCATCTCCTGCTGCTCGAACGAGAGCTGCATCGCCATTTCAATCGTTCGATCAAGAGTTATCGCGCTCATCGTCCAAATACTCCACTGGGGTGTTTTGCGCGAACGTATTATGGCATGGCAGCCCATCCGGGCGAGGAGGGCTTTTTGCCACTCCAAGAAGTGTCAACAAAGGCGGCTTTCAGGCGACCGGCAGGGTAAAGCCGGCCACCGTCCCCACCCCCTCCTGGCTCTCCAGCCAGAGGCGGCCGCCGTGCGCCTCCACCAGCGCCCGCGCGCGGTTTGGCGGCGGCGGTCATGGAGCCGGTACGTGGCGGCGTGCTGGCTCTGAGCGGGATGAGCACCAAGCAGGCAGAAGAAAACGTGGCCAGCGCCGGCCGTTCGGGGCCGGGGACCCTGTCAGCCGAGGAGTTGGAGCTGATCGGCCGGGCGCGCGACCGGAATCGCCAGCTGGCGCCTATTCCCTGCCCCCAATGCGGCCACTGCCAGCCGCCGACGGGCCAGCCAGGTCAACATCCCGCGTATCTTGGAGCTCTACAACGAGGCGATAATGTACGACGACGTGGCTCCGTCGCGGCTGCGGAGTGGCTGACGCAAGGAGGAGAGGTCGCCGGCCGCCTGCATCGAGTGTGGCGAGTGCCTGGAAAAATGCCCGCGGCACATCGAGATCCCGGATTGGATGGAGAAGGCGCACGAGCCGCTGGCTTCGCACCAGGCCTGACCGCGGGGGAGACTCGCGTGGTGTGTGCCGATCCGGATATGTGCTTAAGGAGTGACGAATCACACTGCCGGGTACTCCTCTTCGGTATGACTTGACATGCATCCGGGCGTGTGGTACCATGAAGGTCGATACCAGGATTTGGAGGTGGATGATGTCTGAGGCAACCCATTCTGTGCGCAAGCTGACGGTCTCACTACCAACCCGGTTGGCCGATTTTCTCGACCGCGAGGCCATTCGTCTGAACGTGAGCCGGAGCAAACTCGTGGCAGACGCATTGCGGGAGATACAGGTTGCTGAGGAGGAACGGCTGGCTGTCGAAGGCTATCGCTTTTATGCCCACGAAGCGAGCGAGTTTGCACAGGCCAGCATCAGCGCGGCCGCGGAGGTACTGGACCATGCCGATTAGGCGAGGAGAGATCTACTGGGTCGCGTTCGATCCCGCAAAAGGGAGCGAGCAGGGCGAGCTGCGGCCCGCCCTTGTTGTCCAGAACGACCTCGGCAACCGCTACAGTCCCACGACGGTCGTGGTGGCCATCACCCGGACTGTGCCACCCGAGCCCTACCCATTTGTCGTAGTCGTAGAGCCTAAGAATAGTGGTCTGCCGGAACGCAGCGCTATCAACTGCTCACAGATCGCCACTGTCCAGCAAGTAGGGTCGGAATCGCGGCTCCGACCACCAAGGGGGGAGTCGGAGGTCCGACCCATCGGCAGGCTCAGCCCTGACATCATGGCGTCGGTGCACGAAGCGCTGCGGTTCAACCTGGCCTTGAGGTAGGTGCTTCCCCGGCACATCGACATCCCGGAGCGGACGAAGAAGGTGCACGAGGCGCTCGGGCAGAAACCGGCCTGACGGGCTACCGGGAACCAGTCAGTCCTTTTGGGCGCGATGCGAGGCAGGGTCGGTCACTGCAAGCGTTTTTGACCTGACCCAAGCTGTGATCGAATCCGCTGGACGAGTGATTCAGAAATCTGGACCTCAGAGCGGCAGGGTATCCGAGTTGTAGGCTGTGCGCAGGGGATAAAGCACGAGGCAGCGAATGGTGGAGCAAACACTTTCGCTGGAGGATCTCAAGGAGCGCACCCTGGAAGAGGTGCTGCGTGAGGTCGTTGCACGCCAGGAAGTGCTGACCGTCCGTCTGCCTGAGGGCGAGTCGGTAGCCATCCAGCCGGTGCCGCGGCTCAAGCCACTACCTATTCTCCAGAGCTCTGTCCCTGAGGGTTGGAAAGATGCCCTCTACGGTTGAGTCGGCAGAGTAGGTCTTTTTTGATGCCGGCATCCTGATCGGGGCTCTGCTCAGCGGGGATCTACGTCACGAAGAGGCACGGCCGCTGGTCGAAATGGCGCGGCGCGGGGAGATGGCGGCCTGTACCTCCGCAGGCATCCTGAGCGAGGTGTACGGCGCTCTGACCTGGGAGGGTGCTCAGCCGAGTCACGACCCGGCCGAGGCGGACGAAGCCGTCCGCCTCCTGGTCATAGCTCCTTCCGCTATTCGTATCCTTGATGAGGGATACGAGACGGCGCTGATCGCGCTCCGCCTGGTCGTTGCCCATTGACTCCGGGCAAGACGCGTCCACGACGCGCGACACGCCACTGCTGCGCTGCTGGGTCAGCCAGGTTAGCCCGGGGCGGGTCGGGGCGCGGCCGGCGCATGGGCAAGGACGAGGGCACATAGCGGCAATTGCGTGTAGCCAGCACAAAGCGGCTGGGCTCGTGACGGACCACAGATGCGCCTTCCGCCAGGGTCCTCCTGACTCGCCGTGAGTCGGGCAAGGACCTGGCGCCGCCTTCGGCGCGCAATTCAGTTGGCCATGGCCGGGGGGAGTGGTTGCGCCGGCGGCGGAGGGGTGCCTGCCTTCCCGACCGGCGAACAGGCCTTGGTTCGCGCAACCGGTCGACGGCCTGGGACGAACCCGAATGGCCACCCCAGCATGCATCCTCGGCACGACGCTGGGGCGGCCACGCGATTTGTGCGCCTATCGAACGCCCAGCACCTGGGCCAGTCTTCGTTCGTCCATATCGATCACGATCGTGCCATCGATGTCGAACGTAGGTGTGACCAGGTTGCCGTTGGCCCATTGGCGGACCTGCGTTGCGGCGGCCGGCACGGCGTTCACATCCAACTCGGTGTACTTGAAACCCCGTTGCTTCAGCCAAGCTCGCGCCCGGCGGCAATCCGGGCACCAGCTATTGCAGTACATGACGATTCCGCCGTGCGGAAGTTCGGCCATGGAGGGCGGCCGGGGCGGTGCCTGGGCGGCCGCTGCGGGATCGATCCGGCGCAATACGGTTCGCACCTCGTCGTTGCTGGGTTGCTCATCGATGTCGTGGACGTCAACGTAGCGGATGATGCCCTGTTTGTCGATGACAAATATGGCCCGTTCGCTGCGCCCGTCAGGTCGAAGCACACCGTACTGCGTGGCAACCCCACCGTGTGGCCAGAAATCGCTCAACAGGGGATAGCTGATGCCCCCCAGGCTCTCCGCCCAGGCTTTCAGGCAGGGAACTGAATCAACGCTTGCGCCCAGAACCTGGGCGTTCAATCCCGCAAACGAGACGATTTCCGCCTCGTAAGACGGGATCTGGCTCGTTCAAACCGGGGTCCAGGCGAGGGGAAAGAAGACCAGAACGACGTTCTTGCCCCGCAGATCGCTCAATGTGACCGGTTTGCCCAGATGGCTGGGCAGAGTAAAGTCGGGAGCCGGCTGGCCTACACTCAATGCCATCAGTCAATCCTTTCGTCAACGTGCCCTCCGGCCGGGTGCCGAAGGCAGCCTATATTATAGATACTCGTCATGTTTTTGGCAAGAAGCGGGGCAACAAACCCCGCCGCAAGCTGAAAGCCCAGGGTCTGTTCAAGCTCAACCAACCCCCGGCGCGAGGATGCCATGTTAGTCGGCGCAAGGTTGGCCCTGGCTGACGATCATCAAGCTGCTGCCAGTGTGCCCCCTATGTGACCAGAGGCGATAGACGCTGGTCTTTGCGCAGCGTCCGACCGCCAGGATGCCCGGGGCGCAAGACTAAAGGCAGCAGATAACGCGTTCCGACACCGGCCGACCAGTCGCCGGCAAAGCTCCGGCGGAACCCGCCGATCTGCCGGCGGGCAAATCGGTGCATCTCGCCCACGTGGGTTGCCAGAAAGGCACTCTCTTGCTCAATCACCCGGTGGGCGTACGATCGCAGGGCCAAGTCGATGTGTCGGCCCCACTGTGGGAACGCGTTTTTGGCCCACTCGGCCGAGGCTGCCTTGGAGATCACGACCTCCCCGGCCCGAAAGCTGTACATCAGCCGGCACAGGTTAAGAACGGCGTAGGCCGGGTATTCGGTGAGGTGCGCCTCCAGGTACCCGAGTTCTCCCAGCAGCGCCTCCTCAATCTCCTCCGGAACCGGCTCGGGGAACAGGTCCTGCGGGTCCGGTCCGTGAAGGACGATGCATCGCCCGGCCAGCATGTGCGCCCGGTGCAACGCCCACGAGTTGTCCACCAAACCAGCACACAACTGGTGGGCCGGCGGGGCGCCCCGGCGCGCGTCGTCCAACAGCACAAAATACCCGTCCAATTCGCCGCCCAGCGGCGGGTATGTCTGGGCGAGTTCGTCGTACAGCAGATCGATGGCCGAACGTTCTCCGTCGGTCAAGGGTGAATCCAGGATCACATGGAAATCCAGGTCCCCGGCCGGCAGGCCATCAGGCGATGCGGCCCCCCCGTACAGGTAAATGCCCACCAGCTTTTCCCCCAGCACGGCCATCAGCCGGTCACGTAACTGGCCGCACGGCACCCGAACGTCAGAACTCGGTTCCATCCTGCCCCTGTGCTCCCTATCGGTGGGACGAACCCGCCGTTGCCAATGGCTCCAGGCCGTGGCGGGACGCGCATCAGGTGCCCTTGGGTCACGACGTTTGGCACGCCGACTGGAGACGAACCGTCTGGCGGGCTGCAGCTCCGGTCGGTATGGCCGAGATCCAGTTACCGGGCCTCGACTGAAGCAATGACCCGACCCAATTCGGCTGCCAGGTGCGGCTCCAGCGGATCCGGTTGGTGTCGGGTGAGCATCCCCCTGGCGTCCGCCCGGGCTCGGTCCGGCGGCCGGTCTCCCTGTTCCTTCCACACCTGGTACGGCCGCCGGTCCAGGTATCGCGGCAACCAGATATCGCGCATGTGGCGGTGGGTGTGCTTCTGTGCCAAAAAGTGACCCTCCTGACCGACTGCGCGGATCACGTCCAGCGCCAGCGTTTCGTCGGTTACTTCCACCCCCTGCATCATCTTGCGCACAATCTCGAATATCTCGCAGTCCATCAGCAACTGCTCGTATGACCAGATTCGGCTGCCATACAGCAATCCCACACCCAGCAACATGTCCGACATGACCAGCGATGCCATCAGCGTCGAAAGGCTGTTTTCGATCCCGGCCTGCCAGTCCGGCTCTTTGGCGCCGGTGGCGAAGGAGCCCATCGACAGGGGTATGTGGTAAAAGTCAGCCAGCGCGTTGGTGGCCGCACCGAACAGGAAATCCTCCGGCCCGCCACCGGTGTAGGCGCCGGAGCGCAGATCGGCCGCCGTCTGCGCCGCGGCGTAAAAGACCGGAGCGCCGGGGAAGGCCAGTTGGATCAGGGCAGTTGTCGCCACCACCTCGGCATTTCCCACCGCCAGCGTGCCGGCCAGCGTTGCCGGCCCGGTGGTCAGGCAGGAGGCCATGGTCATGAATCCCACGGGCAAGCCTGCCTCGGCGCCGATGAGCGCGGCGTCCAGGCTACCGCCATCGTTGGCCAGCGGCGAGAGGGTGCATTGCATGATGGAGAGCGTTGGCCTCTGGCGCAGGGCGTCCCGGCCGCCGGCGATGGCGGCCGCCATCTCGACCGCCGCCCGCGCCTCCAGCTCGGAGTAAATGCTTTCCGTCTGGACGTGTTTGGTCGAGTTCTCCCAGATGGCCCGGAGTTCGTGCAAACCGCGGGTTTTCGGAGGCATATCCTGGGCTGAAACTGCGACCCAGTGAAAGGCGACCTGCGGCAAACAGTCGGCGATCCTGGCGATGTCGGCGACGTCCTGCAGGCACGACTGGCGTAACTGGCCGGTTTGAATATCCAATACCTGCACTCCGCAACCATCGGTACCTACATAGACATGGTCGCCGTCCAGCGGCAGGTCCTGGGCCGGATCGCGGGCTGCCAGAGAGTAGACGGCCGGGGCCTGGGCCAGCGCCTCCTCGATCAGATGGCCGGGAGCGCGGACGACCTGGCGGTCCCAGTCGACCGCGGCTCCATGGGCCTGCCAGATGTCGAGTGCCCTGGCCGACGGGAACCGGATACCCACAGATTCGATGATGTCCAGCGTGGCTGTGTGGATGCGGCGCACCTCCTCGGCCGTGAGCACGGATAGGGTTAGACGAGGGTGGGAGATCGAGTGAATTGGGCTGGCCATGGTAACGCGGATCCTTTCCTTCTCCCGTCGCAACGGTGATGCCGCGTCTGTGCGGGGGAGCAGCCATGGACGCAGCCTGGTTCATACTATCACACCAACTGGCGACGGTCAATTGGCGCAACTCTGGCTGTTGGCCCAAAGTAGTAGAGTCCCCTTTTGCCAAAGTTGAAATGTCCCCTATGGAAAGGGAAACACGTGTTGACGACCTACTGACCATGAGCAAGACCGAACTCAATCGACTAGAGATCGAGCAGGTGATCCATGAGAAGCGGTTGACCCAGACGGAAGCGGCGGAGTCGCTGCGGCTACGTGGCCCGTCGAAGCGGTGAGTATTGGGTCGGCCGCCGTCAACGCACCTTTCGCTCTTCGGCTCCGCTGTGATACTATAGGAGGCAGAGCAGGTTCCGATACGCAAGGTAGGTGGCCTGACATCCGTGAGGACTGTGACGATTCCCGAGGTTCAGTTGTCGGTGGATCAACTGGTGTCCGCTATCCGTCGACTGGAACCGGCCGCGCGCTCCGAGATAGCCAGGGCCTTGATGGACACAGAGATCGATGCGCGACTGGCGGAACTGATCCAGCGCCTGGGCAGCAGACCGGCCGCCGACGACATCACTGACGCGGTCGTGGCGGCCGAGGTCAACGCCGTCCGCCAGCAGAGGCCCGGTTGACCCTCCGGGTTGTCGTCGACAACAACCTGTGGATTCGCGCCCTGCTCGGCGGGCGAATCACCCTTCCACTGCTGGAGGCGTGGCGAGCCGGCGTGTTCACCGTGGTGATTAGCCCTCCCCTCATTGAGGAACTGATCGCCGTGTGCCAGCGGCCGCGGCTGGTTGTTCGGATTGACCCAGAGGATGCGGAGCGTCTTGTCGAGCAACTGCGTTTCCGCGGCGAGATGGTCGAACAGGTCACCATCCCGCCGCGTTGCCGGGACCCCCGTGACCACCCGGTGCTGGCGACTGCGATTGATGGGGACGCCCACGCGATCGTCACCGGTGATGCCGATATGCGGGCAGACGCCGAGTATCGTCTTGCGACGATGCAGCACGGCGTGGGTGATCTGGGGGGTGGATAGCTTGCTGGAGAGGCTGCGCGCCGATCAAGAAGGCGGCCCACCGGGACGCGACTAGGCCGGAGAAAGTCCTCGGCCGCCGGCGAGAGACTGGCTGCCGCCCCGCTGCGAATGGACCGCGGACCGTGCCGGCAGGGTCCATTCGCTGACCTTTTCCCAGTTCGGCGGGTTGGAACTCGGCCGGTACCCCGAAGCGTGGGCGCTGTTCAAGGCACTGATCCTGCCGGGGCTGCGGGGTTGAGGCCGGCCTGGATCCGCGAAGACTATGGACCCGGTGCGAAAAAGCGCATACAGTGAGGCAGGTAAAGCGGCCGCCGGGCGGGGGTCGGATTGGCTCCCAGGTGGGTGTCTGGGTTGCCATGGTTGGTCGTGGCCCTCGTCGCCCTGCCTCGCGGTTGGAGAAGAGTGCGCGGTGCGTGGCAGATGTGCGAAACGCGGTAGGGGAGCAGGAGATTGTGCGCTGGACCAGGTGACGCTGCTGGGGCTGGGCAACTCGGTGGACGTGCAGTGCCGGTATTATCCGGCCGAGGAGGGCAACCAGCGGCTGCAAGAGATCCTGGCCCCGGGCCTGCTGAACCTGGAGTATGCCTACGACCCGGTGGGGAACGTGACCCTCATCACCGACACGCTCAACAGCGGGCAGGTGCAGTGCTTTGGCTACCCAGTGCAGTCCGCACCGGACTGCGCGATTCGCCGGATCGGTTGACCACCTACGAGATGGCGGCCAGCCCCGGCGGGACGGTAACGGTGCGGGCCAAGGGGGACGAGGCTAATGGGTGGCCGGTGATGCAGTTGCAGGTGAACGGAATGGTGGTGGAGGAATGGACGGTGAGTTCCAGCTCCTGGTTGGGTTAAACGGCGCAGGCGGCGCTCACCGGTCAGGACGAGGTGGACGCGGTGTTCACCAACGACTACCATGGTGCGGGGGCGACCGGAACCTGTACGTGAATCGGGTGCGTGCCAGTGGACAGACGGTGCAGGCGGAAAGCGGTGGGGTGCGCTACGATCGCGGCCAGGCAGAAGCGGCGTTTGACGGGCCGAACGTGATCGCGGGGCAGGAAGGATGTGTTGGGGCGCTGCGCTGGGACAGTGGTGGGGGGCTGTCACGACGTCACAGGTGAGCGTTGCCTTACCAGCGAAAGTCGATTGAAATGGCCTTCAGTCAGGAGGAACCGGCGATGGCCAAGGTCAGGGAGACGAACGCAATGTCCTCCGACGAAGCACAGATGCCCGCCTTCGCGGGTGTGGTCCGCGGTGGGCGCATTCGATTGTTGGACGACCCCTGCTTGCCCGACGGGACCCGCGTGCTCGTCACGGTGATGCCTGAGTGGCTCCGCGTGGACATGGTCGAGTTTTCGGCCGCCGAACTCGCCGGTCTCGCGACGGCAGGGGGTTCATTCGACCGGCTGGCAGCCGAGCCGGAACTATTCAGCGATGCGGACCTGCAGGAACGGTTTGACTGGACCCGATAAGACGAGGCTGGGTGGTACTGGCAGTGGACCCGTTCACCGACCTGTCCGGCGTAAAACGTCGGCCGGCGCTGGTGGTTTCATCCAGCGACCGGGAGGGAAAAGACTGCATTCTGGCATTCATCACTTCGCAACCGGACACCACCGATCCGACGGATCTCCCCATCCCGTCTGATCACTCCGATTTGAGGTCCACCGGACTGCGGGCTCCGTCGGTGGTCGGCTGTGGCAAGCTGATGACCATCCATCCTACACTGCTGACTGGCCGGCTGGGCGAGTTGAGCACCTCGTTGATGGTTCAGGTCGACACCTGATTGCGCCGCGCCCTGGACCTGTGAGAGGTGGCCTCATGCGGCCAGGCCGACCGACAACGTCACCGGCGGGAGCCTGGTCAGCGGCGCGCATTGGCTCACGCGGACCTACCACTATAGCGATTCGGCCCACGCTCATGTGGTCACCTCGCTGATCAGCGGCTGGCAGCTCGCCTACGACGACTATGGGAACATGACCGGCCGGCAGGATGGTGGATGTTACGCCCAGCGCTTTGGCGTGGAGAACCGCCTGGTGATGGTCACACACGCGCCTGCGCACAGTGCAGGTGCGGACACCCAGACGCCGAGCGTGACCCAGTTTGTGTATGACGGCGACGGCAACGGGGTATTCGTAATCTTCCCGGACGGCTCGTGGACAGCCTCCGCGGGCGAGCATGATCAGGTCGCGGCGGCGGCCCGGACCGGGGAACCCAGCTGGTGGACGATCTCGAGTGCGCCGACTCGCCGCTCAATCGCGGCTGGTCGGTCTATGCCGGCAGCGGCACGGTGCAGACGGTGACACCACCACCAACCCGGGGACCGGCCGTGGCATCCTCTACCCGTCCGGCGGAACGCTCCACGCCCGGCGCACCCACCTATCGGTGTGGATCAAGGTCGGCAACACCGGTTACTTTTACGTGCGGGTGAGCGCCACCAAGGGGAGCAGGTACAGCGCCGCTACCGCCCCGCGGGGACGGCGGATGGCCCGGTCCAAACAGGCCCAACACGCGCGCGGGTCCGGGTTTCTGCCGGCCGTCGTGCGCGGGCAGGCACATTCTGGGTGTGATGGGCCGGCAAGCCGGATCCGGGAGGCCGAGGCGCTGGCCTCCCGGTTGCTGAACCTCTGATCGAGTTGGTCGAGGAGCCCCTGGCGGTCGGGGCCAGGGGCGACACTTATCCCCCGCCGCCGCGCAGGGCTTGCAGGCGTTTCCTCCAGCCCTGTTTCCACTGCAGGTTTCTCAGCCGCCAGGTACCCACAATTCCATAGGGCACAAAAAGGACAAAGGATACATAGATGGCGCCCAGCATAAAGCCGGCCGAAGCGCCGAACCAGCGAAAGAGGTAATAGTCCAAGAGCCGGTAGAGAGCGGCCCCGATCATGGCACCGCTCAACGTCCCCATGCCGCCAATGAGTATGATGAGCAACGCGTCCACCGTATGGCCCATCCCGGCAATCTCGGGGCTCACCAGTGGCTTGAACACCGCGTGCATGCACCCGGCCAGCGCGGCGGTCACGGAAGCGAGCGTCAGGGCGGCCAGTTTGAACAGGAACGTGTTGTAGCCCAGCATGAGCGCCCGGTTTTCGTTTTCTCGAATGGCCACGCAGACACGACCGGTGGGCGAGTTAACGAACCGCTTGTATATCAGGTAAACCGCCACCGCAAAGGCCAGCCCGAGAAAGTAGAACCGCAACCGCTGCGTCGCCGGGTTGAGGAAGTCCGGTCGCGGGATGCCCTGCAAGCCGACGTCTGCGCCGGTATATCCGGCCAGCTCGCGGGTGCCGAGCATGATGGCAAAAACCGACGCAATGCCCAGCGTCACCAGCGCAAAAGTGATCCCTTTGACGCGCGGCAGCACAATCCCGAACAGCAGCGCCTGGATCACGCCGGCGATGATCACCATGCCCACCGTGGAGCGAAACAGACCCCAGATCACCGCAGCCAAGCCGATGACCACCAATGGAGTCGACAACCGGTCAACCGTGGCCCGCCAGGGCGGCAGCCAGCGAGCCAACGCTCCCAGCAGACTGCTCAGCACCACCAGCGCCAATCCGGCATAGGTGACGGAAAGATGCCAGCCGGCGGGGACGAAGGGCATCTTGAACGTCTTGAGCAGGACTCCGGTAAGATAGGCCCCCACGGCAAAGAACATGGCGTGCCCAAAAGAGAGCAGTCCGGTGATGCCCAGCACCAGGTCGTAGCTGATGGCATAGACCGCCAGGATAAAAACCTCCACCATCAGGCCCTGGATGAACATCGAATACCCTGAACCGTTTACCAGGACCTCCGACACGGTGTGGCCGTCCAGTGCGCCGATGACAAAGGGCAATGCAACCAGGGCGACGAACACCAGGAGCGGTCCCAGATTACCCCGGACCTGCGACAACAGCGTGTTTCTTTGGATCGGGATCGCGGATGCAGTCGCCATGGTTCACTCTTTCTTTCCCAACAAGCCATGAGGCATGATGACCAGGATGATGATCATCAACAGCACGGTGGATGCCGGCACCAGCGGCGGCGTGGGTTTGAACGGCTGCTCCAGAAATGGGATCTTGATGCCGACCTGACCGTATTTGATGATGAACTGCTGAAGGAGACCGACCAGCACCGAGCCCACTGCTGCCCCGGGATAGCTCGTCAGGCCGCCCACCGCCAGGGCTACCAACGCGCCCAGCAGCAGATGTTCGCCCATCGCGTTCGAGAGCCCGCTGGAAGGCCCGGCTAGCACGCCGCCGAGGGCGGCAATGGCCACGCCCAAGGCAAAGACCAGGGTAAAGACCTGCCTCACATTGATTCCCAGTGCCTGCACCATCTCGCTATCCTGGACGCCGGCGCGGATGACCATACCCAGGCGGGTGCGCTGGATCAGGAGCCAGACGCCGATGAGGACGGCCAGACCGACCAGAATGAGAAAGACCTCGTTGTAGGTACGAATACGGGTGGTCTCCCCGCCAATGGTCAGCTGTATGGTGGAGCACTTGTGGGCCAACCAGCCGGCCAGGTCGGTTGCCGGACACCCCTCTCCGGCTCCGGCAAAGAGCGACGGCCGCGGCATGGTGAAACCCTGGCGACCCCAGATCGCCCGCACGATCTCTATGCCCACAAAGCTCAGGCCAAAGGTCATCATAATCTGGTAGATGCCGCGATCGTACAGCGGCCGGATGAGCGTAGACTCCATGAGCGCTCCCAATCCGGCGCCCGACAGGGTGGCCGCCACTATCGCGATCAAGAACAGCCAGGTGGTGTCAATGCGCAGGAGCCAGGCGGTTAGCCCGTCGTTGGCCAGAAAGACCAGCAAACCACCGGCCGCCAGCGCGGCGGCAATGGCTACTGATCCCCACGGAATGTGGAGCGCATCGCCGGACATGGCGGGGCCGCCGCGCCGCCGGTTCACGCCGGCCAGGCTGGCCGAGATAACGGCGCCGGCCAGCACAAGTCCTGCCAGGCCGATCACCGGTGATAGCCCCTCAAAACGGGCCGCCTGTGCCATGGCGCCCACGTTTCCGGCCTCAAAGTTCTGGGTCCACACGATGGGGCTGTCGGTGTAACTCTGCCAGTCCCACATGGCGAGCGGCGCCCGCGACATCACGAGCACCAAGACCGCTGCACCCAGCCCCAGCCCAACCCAGGGCCAAGTCTGAGCGACCCGGTGGGGAAGCCTGGCTCGTTGCAGTATCCGGTCCCACAGCGGCTGCAGGAGAAATCCGGCGGCGATCAGCAGTAGCGGCGTCAGGAGGTCCACAAAGGTGTCCGGCCTGACATAGACGCTCCATCCAACGTAAGCGCCGATCATGAACAGTGTTCCGTGAGCCAGGTTCAACACGTCCATCAGGCCGAGGATGATCGAAAACCCGGCTGCCACCAAGAACGTGACTGCCCCGACCGAAAAACCGCGCAACGTTGTGATGATCCAGTCCTTGGTGCTCAGCCCCCTCACCGCTGCGATGAAAAGCAACAACAGCACAATCAGAGTCAGTATTCGGGTCCGATTCTTGCGCAAGGTTACTGCAAGGTTGTCCATGTCATCGTCCTTATGCTGCACCCAGATAGCGCTGGATGGTCGCCGCGTCGTTCACCAGGTCTGCCATCTTGCCCGATCGAACCGACCGGCCTTCCTCGATGATGACGTACCGCTCGGCAAGCTGGCTGGCGACGAGAAAATTCTGCTCCACCAGCAGCACGGTTGTCTCGGCCGACAGCTTGTGGATGGCTTCCATCATCTGCTCGATGATCACCGGCGCCAGCCCCTCGCTGGGTTCGTCGATGAGCAGAAGGCGGTTGTCGGCGACAAGCGCGCGCGCGACTGCCAGCATCTGCTGCTGCCCGCCCGAGAGATGGGTTCCCGGCAACTGGATGAGTCTCTTGAGGTCCGGGAACAGCGAAAAGATCATCTCCGATTTGCGATTCAGATCTCCCTTGGTGCGCTCCGCGATCTGGAGATTCTCGCCGACGCTCAGGGCGCGAAAGATGGCGCGATTCTCGGGCACGAAACCGATTCCCAGGCCGGCAATGTGGAACGTTCGTCTGCCCTGGATTTCTGCGCCGTCAAAGATGATCTTGCCCTGACTCGGCGGCCTCAGCCCGAGAACGGACTTGAGCGTGGTGGTTTTGCCTGCGCCGTTGCGGCCAAGCAGAGCCACGATGCTGCCTCTGGGCACCTCCACCGTCACACCCTGAAGGATGTGAAATTGACCTATGTAGGTGTGGATGTCCTGGATTTCAAGCAGGTTTTCCATGGTATCCCTCGTGACTACTGGGCGGTGAGGTCGCCGTACAGCCCGCCCAGGTAGGCGCTCTGGACCACCTCGTTGGCGGCAATCTCGGCTGGAGAGCCTTCGGCCAGAACCATCCCGTGGTGCATGACGGTGATCTGATCCGAGATGCTCATGACCACGTTCATGTTGTGTTCGACCAACAGGATCGTTTTGTTTCCTGCGCTGTGGACCCGACGGATGAGATCCAACAGCTCGGGGACCTGCTCGGCTGCCATGCCGGATGTGGGTTCGTCCAGGAGCAGCAACTCAGGGTCCGAAGCCAAGATAATAGCCAGCTCCAACTTGCGCTGCCCGCCGTGGGGCAGGGTGCGGGCCAAGGCGCCGCTGGTCTGATCCAGCCCCACCAGGCAGGCTACCTCCCGGGCTCGCTCCTCATACCGGCGAAAGTGCCGGTAGTCGTTGAGCATGCGAAAGTTGTCCTTGCCCAGCGCCTGACACGCCAGTCGGATGTTCTCCAGCACGGTCAGGTTGGGAAAGATGTTGGTGATCTGAAACGAACGGCCGATTCCCAGGTGAGCCGTCCGATGGAGTGGCAACTGGGTGATGTCCTTTCCCTTGTAATAGACGCGGCCGCTGGTGGGCTCGAGGTTACCGCTGAGCAGGTTAAAGAAGGTGGTCTTGCCGGCACCGTTTGGGCCGATGATGGAGTGGATTGTGCGGCGACGGACCTTGACACTCACGTTAGCCACTGCCACCAGCGCTCCAAACTCCCGCCGCAGGTTTCGTGTTTCCAGGATGAATTCTTCGGTCATGGTCATGGCCTCGGGCACTGGCGGTGCGGTCTCCTCGGGCGATGTTTCACGGATGAGCTTTGGGACGGCCCATGGACGTGTGGGGTCTGGATCCGGTACCATCTCGACGATGTACATCGGTTGGAGGGCCTGGTGATCCTGTCGGCGAAAGGTGTAGGCGCCCTTGGCGGCTTCAAAGGACATGCCCTCCATGACCGGAATAAGGGACTCGGCCTGCGGGCTGCCCTCAGTTCGGACCAGTGCCTGGACCAGTGCTACTCCCGCTGCAAAGCTGCTTCCGGTAAAGAGGTCGGGCGGCTCGCCGTGTCGACGGACGTGCTCGGCAATCAGCCAATCGTTGATGGGGTTGCTGGGCAGTATGGGCGAGTATTTGCAGATGCCCACCATCCCGACGGCGTCCATCCCGAGGGCGTGACGGGCTTCGCGGTCTCCCAATCCGCCGGTCACTCTAAACCGGTCAAAGACGCCCACTTGACGCATCTGGCCAAAGAGCTCGCGGTATCCGGCGCCGGCCCACGACTGCACCAGCACGTCGGCGCCGCTGCTCAGGACTTGGTCAAGGTAGGGGGTAAAGTCCAGCGTATCCGGAGGTGCAAAGATGTCCGCCAACGTGGTCCCGCCGTGTCCCTCAATGACCTTTCTCCAAGCGGCGCTGCTCTGCCGACCAAAGACATTGTCGGGCGCAACGAAAGCAAAGGTCTTGCCCAGATGCTCCACGGCGTGCCGACCGCCAGCGGCCGCATCCTGCCAGACGGTGGCGGCAGTGCGAAACACATACGGGTTCACGTGCTGGCCGGTGATGCTGTCGGCGGCGGCTGGATCTACCAGCAGGACACGGCGGTACTCTTGCGCAACACCCGCGACCGCAATGGCGGCGGCGCTGGAGACACATCCCTGAAGTACGTGCACTTGTTGTTGTTCAATCAACTCCCGGGCCTTGCGGGCGGCGGTCGCAGCGTCGCCGGCATCGTCCTCGACGATCAGCAGAATGGGCCGACCACAGACTTGGTTGGTGCCTTTGGACGCATATTCGATGCCCAACTCCAGGCCGCGCACCTGCATTTCGCCATAGTAGTCCAGGGGACCGGTTCGAGTGGTCAGCACCCCCAGTTTGATGGCGGCGGCGCCTGGTTTCAAGGTGCGCAATCGTCCCAGGAAAGAGCTCGTCATAATATACCTCCTGGACGCGAACGTCACGGGCGGGAGATGGAGAGGTTCGTCAGCCTCTCCATCTCCGCGCGGAAATCAGGGATTACTGGCCAGCCAGACTCCCGACAGGTAGGCTGCCACACCGGGCCACCGTGTCGGCCGGCAGCAGGCAGGGCGGTTCGGGCCGGGTGGTCCCGACCACGGTGTAGAACTTGGACTCGGGATCGTTGAGATTGTCCAGTTTGACGATGTACATGTCCTGAATGGCGACGTGGTCCTCGGGCCGGATGAACACCTTGCCCTTGGGTCCGTCGAACTCCATGCCTTCCAAGGCCGAGATCAGGATGGCGGTGCGCATGTCACCACCGGTTGCTTTGGCGGCCTCGACGGCCAGAATGGCGGCATTCATGCCATCGGCGTCAAAGAGGTCGGGCGGAACGCCGTAGCGTGCCCGTGTCTCCTGAACCAGCCAGTTGTTGATGGGGTTGTCGGCGCACTGCCAGCAGTACAGGATGCCGCTGGTCTGGCCGATGACGGGCTGGAAGATGGCCTGCATGGTGAGGTTGTCAAAGAAAGACGCGCCCAGTCCCATAGAGTCCATCACGCCGAGCTCTTTGGCTGCCTGGAACATGGGAATAAACCCTCCACCGGCCCAGGTGACG
>DCVT01000035.1 GCA_002328075.1 Anaerolineales bacterium UBA2181
TAGACACCTCGCCTGCCCAGGCAGGTGGCGAGAGCTACCAAAGGTCAACACCTGCACTGCGCGCAGGCGCAAGTGTCAGCCCGGTCCAAACACCCGTGTAATGGTTGTCTATAAAACGGGTAACTATTCCGGTACAGGTCCGCTGGCCGTGCCACATTCCATTGCAGGACCGCCAGCGGGCCAATCGGACACGCCGCCCCCGACACAGACTTTGTCTGCAGAGGGGGACTATGTCCTGCATCCGGCCAGCCGTGGCGGTGATCACCGCCTTGGTCCCTTCCACATTCAGACCTCGTCAAAGTAGGCGACCATCGCCTCCAAGGAAGCGAGTCCGCACCGGGCAAACCGCGGCCGACGCGCCGACCCGGCCCAGAAAAGCAGTCTGGATTCGGCTGCAAGTGGAAACTGGGGGATCACGCCAACCGGCAGCCCTGGAAGAGCGGGGTGACCTCAAGCAGCAGATCGGCGCCCACTCGTCGGCGCCGGCATCCTGTTGCAGGATGTCAGGTTGGCAGCCAAGTGGCGATCCAAAAAACCAGATCGTGACACATTCAGTCTTCTGGCCTGGCCGACCCAAGAAGATTGGCGGATACACATCAGACAAAACGCGGCCGGCACGTCGCCCGATGGGCATCGAATGACGCGCCGGCCGCAAAGAAACTCTCAGCAACGAACGAAACGGTTGAGGGTCCTGGCCCTAGCCACCCCACGGCATCTGGGCGTATTGCTCAAATGCCTGATCGTGCATCCGTTTGAACAGCACTTCGTGGCTGTGCTCCCACCGTGCCAGCATCTCGAGTGTCTTTTTGGCTACACCTTCTGCTTTGCTGGCAGCCTCATCGTAGAACCGAGCAAAGTCGTATTCGATGAGATAGGCCATTCGCAGGACCGGAAGGTCCGGAACCATCGCCTCCAACACAGTCTGGTCCAGCATCTCAGACGATGCACGTTCCGAGAAAAAGCCAGATCTGTCCATCTCCTCGCCCATGGCTGCACTGGGCGCCAGTCCCTGGTCCAACGCATCAATCTGGCCCTGGATGAAATCGATGTGTTTTTGCTCTTCTTCCGCCAGCTTAAGAAACGCGCCCTGGGCCGCAGCATGCGTCAGACGGTGTGCATTCTCCTCAAAGAACCGTTTCCCCTCATACTCCCGCTGCAACGCGTATTCGTAGATTTTCCGTATATCCATGCTAGTCTCCTCTCAATTCGTTTACCAACCCGCCGCTCAACTCCGGCGGCGAAGGCAGCTTTCGGCTACCCTTCATCTCTTTCAGACAATCAGACTACTTCCACCCTTACCGCACAGACCTTGTACTCCGGGATCTTGGCGGTTGGGTCCAGGGCACGGTTGGTGAGCAGGTTCACATTCTGATCGGCCGGGAAATGGAAATTCCCAAAAACCATCCCCGGCGGTACACGATCGGTGATCCAGGCTTCTGCCTCGATTTGACCGCGCCGCGAAATGACCCGCAGCCGCTGCTTACCGTCAAGACCCATCTTCTGCGCGTCTTCGGGGTTGATCTCTATGCGCGTCTGGCCGTAGATCTCCATCAAGCCCTTGGCGCGGCGCGTCATCGCCCCACCATGATAGTGATACAGCACCCGGCCGGTGTTGAGGAACATCGGATACTCAGCATCTGGCATCTCGGCGGGCGGCGCGTCTTCGATGGGCGCGAATAGGCCTTTTCCCCGGGCGAACTTGCCGATATGGAGTATGGGGGTGCCTCCGTGGCCGCTGTTTGGCACCGGCCACTGGAAGGTCTCGCCCCTCTCCAACCGCTCCCACGTCGCTCCGGCATAACTCGGGGTCAACGCATTGACCTCAGCGAGGATCTCCGACGAGTGAGCGTAATCCCACCCGGCGTAAGGCGCCTCGCCAATCTGGCGCTTGCCTTCCGCCAGCACCCGCTGGGCCAGTTCACTGATAATTCGCCAGTCCTCGCGCGCTTGGCCAATGGGATCGATGGCCTTTCGCACCAATTGAATTCGTCGCTCGGTATTGGTGAACGTGCCCGTCTTTTCCGCAAAGCTGACTCCAGGGAGTAGAACATCCGCGTATTGCGCCGTTTCCGTGGGAAAGATGTCCTGCAACAGGACAAAGTCACACATTTCCAGGCAGTGCTTCAGGTGATTAACATCAGGATCACTCATGACCGGATCTTCGCCGAGTATATAGAGCGCCCGTATCTTGTCCTCCAAGGCAGCCGGGATCATCTCGGTCACCGTCAGTCCTACTTTGGGGGACATGGGCGCCCCCCAGGCTGCCTCGAACCGTTCTCGGACCGCGTCGATGGTCACCGCCTGATATGCCGGATAGACGTTGGGCAGACCACCCATATCACACGCCCCCTGGACATTGTTCTGTCCCCGCAACGGGTTCACCCCGCCGCCAGCGACACCCATATTGCCTAGGAGCATCTGAAGGTTGGCCAGATCCATCACGTTACGCACACCGGTGGTGTGCTGCGTGATGCCCATTGCCCAGATCACCGCCATGGGCTTGTTGCACGCCAGGATTTCGGCTGCCTGATACAGCATCTCAATCGGGACACCGGTAATTTCGGACACTACTTCCGGCGTGTACTTGAGAACGACTGCCTTGAAGGCATCAAAGCCTTCAGTTCGGTCGGCAATGAACTCTTGATCCTCCCAACCTTTCTCCAGAATGATGTTCATCAGACCGTTGATCAGCGCGATGTCGGTGCCAGGTTGGTGGCGGAGGTGAAGCACGGATACTTCGACAAGATCGATGCGGCGCGGGTCGGCAACCACCACCTTGAGACCGCGAGTCCGCACGGCCCGACGAATCATACTGCCGAAAACTGGGTGTTGCTCAGTGGTGTTTGATCCGATGACCAGAAGTGATGCCGCGTAATTGGCGACATCAGCCATCGAGTTGGACATAGCGCCCGAGCCAAACGCAGTGGCCAGACCGGCCACAGTGCTGCTGTGTCAGAGACGGGCGCAATGATCTATGTTGTTCGTCCCGATCACCTGCCGCGAAAACTTATTCATCAGGTAGTTTTCTTCGTTGAGGCACTTGGCCGAAGTCAGAACCCCCACGCTGTCCGGTCCATAGGTGTCGCGCGCCGACCGTAGCTTGGCAGCAGCAATGTTGAGCGCAGTATCCCAGTCCACATCCACCCATTCGCCGCGGTCACGCGGCCTGGCCGAACCTTCCAGCAGGTACCGGCGCACCTTGGGCTGTGTGAGGCGATCGGGGTGATGGATGAAATCATAGCCATACCGGCCCTTGACGCACAGAGCCATCCCATTGACCGGGGCATCGGGGTTGGAAGTCACCTGAACCACGCGGCCGTCTTTGACGTTCAGGTCATATTGGCAGCCGACGCCACAGTAGGTGCACGTGGTCATGACCTTTTTCACCTGGTGAGCCCGGGCCACAGCATGTGACATGCTGTCGCTCAGGGCCCCAGTCGGGCAGTAAGCAGCGCACTGCCCGCACGATTCGCACCGCGCCTCCAACATGGTCACACCGGGTCCGGCCACGATCTTTTCGTCAAATCCCCGGTAAGCCACGTTCCACACGTGCCGACCCTGGATCTCAGCACACGCCAGCACGCACCTCCGGCACAGGATGCACTTGTTAAAGTCGACGCGGACAAAGGGATTGGGGTCACTATCAACAATGTACCTTTTTCCCTTGCTGCCCCATTCGGGGACGGTCACCTGATACTCATAAGCCAGGTCCTGCAATTCGCACGAACCACTGCTCGCATCACATACCAAACAGTCCTGTGGATGATTGGCAAGCATCAACTCTAGCGTCCGGCCCCGTGACTTGCGCACACGCTCGCTGGCGGTGTGTATGACCATGCCATCGGCAACTGGAAACACACAAGCTGCCTGCAGGAACCGCTGCTTTTCCACCTCGACCACGCAGATGCGGCAGTTTCCGGTCGGAGTGAGGTCCCGGTGGTAACACAACGTGGGAATCCGAACGCCCGCCGACTGGGCAACACTGAGGATGGTCTGGCCGTCTTGGGCCGCAATCTGTTTCCCGTCAACTGTAATGGTGATTTGTTTGCCCACTGTTCCCTACCTCTATGATCCGCATACGCTGGCCGGGCATTCGCCACGGGTGTGCGCTTCAAACTCGTCCCGAAACAGCCTGAGTGCCGAGACTACCGCAGTTGCTGCTGTCTGTCCCAAGCCACAAAAAGAGCTATCTACCATGTGCTCGCCCCAAGTCTCAAGCTCAGTCAGTTTGTCAACCGTGCCCTGACCAGCCGCCAGGTCGGCAAGAATCTGCATCTGTCGCTCGGTGCCGACCCGGCACGGAGTGCACTTGCCACAAGACTCGGCTCGGAAAAACGCGGCTACTGATCGGAGATAATCTACGATACAGGTATCGGTGTCCAGCACCACAACATCGCCTGCGCCAAGCATGGCTCCCGCTGCCATGCACGAGCCGAAATCCAGCGCTGTGTCGAGGAACTCAGGCCCGACGATGGCGCCAGCAGCGCCGCCCAGGTGGCATGCCTTGAACGTCGCCGCGCCGCGCATGCCTCCGGCCGGACCCTCGATCAATTGCCGCAGGGTGAGACTGCCGAGCGGTGCCTCCAGGCATCCCGTTCGCTTGACATGGCCCGAAATCGGGAACAATTTGGTGCCGGGGGCTTTGTCCGTACCCACTGCCCGGTACCATTGGGCTCCGTGAAGGATGATCCCAGGTACGTTCCACAAGGTTTCAACGTTATTGACCAGTGTAGCTCGGCTGAACAGCCCATTGGTCGTCGGATAAGGAGGTCGCAGTCGCGGTTCGCCCCGTTTCCCTTCCAGGCTCTCGATCAATGCGGTCTCCTCGCCGCAGATATAGGCTCCGGCGCCACGGTGCAAATGAACGTGAAAGCCGAAACCGGTAGACATGATGTTATCACCCAGATAACCGGCCACCTCAGCAGCGTGAATTGAATGCTGGAGCAGTTCAGCCTGCTGGGCATATTCTCCGCGGATATAAATGTAGCCCTCGTGAGCGCCAATGGCATAGCCCGCGATGGCCATCGCCTCCAACAACTGATGCGGGTCACCCTCGATCAGGATACGATCCTTGAACGTTCCGGGTTCGGACTCGTCGGCGTTGCACACCACATACGCTATGTCTCCGGTGCTCTTGGAGCCGGCAGCGGTGAAACGCATCTTGAGGCCGGCTGGGAACCCGGCGCCGCCCCGCCCCTGCAGACCAGAATTGACCAGTTCGCTGATCACTTGCTCCGGCGTCATCGTGGTCAGTGCCTTGCGGAGAGCCTGGTAGGCACCTGCGCCGACTGCATCCGCCAATGATTCCGGCTTTATCTTGCCAATTCGCCGCATCAATGCATGCGCTTGGTCGTCCAATTCGATGCCGATGATCTCATCGCACAGGCTGAACGCGACCGGTGGTTCGCCCTGCAAAATGCCCGGGACTAGGAGCGGCGTGACATGACGGTACAAGACCCCGTCATCGGTCAATACCACCGGCCCACAACCACACTGGCCGATGCAGCTTGTGCGCCTGACCTCAACCCCGGCCCGCTCCAGCGCCCCGCTAACTGCCGCAGCACCCATTGCGTGGCACGGGCCGTCACCACAGACATACACGACCTCAAGTGGCTTGGCACCCACGTGCCACATCGAGTAGAACGTGGCGGCACCAAACACCTCGGCCGGAGGCAGGCGGAAATGCGCCGCCACAGCCTCGATGGCCGCCTGGGGAAGATAGCCGATCTCCGCGTTCAACACGTCGAGCGCGGGCAACAACTCCGCGCGGTCCGGCGGGATCTCGGACAAGACCTGAATAGCTTGTTCAAAATGACCCATACTGCTGCTCCTTCGTATCGACTGCTGTCGAGTCGCCGGCCTTCCCGGCCATCGCACCGTCCGGTGTGAAGCCAGCCTTGGTCGGCTGTGTCCGCTCGGCATAGTATATCACAGCAATACACCATTGCCACTGAACTGTATCAGGTTTACATTGTGACTGGGCTCACAAAACCGCCCATATCCCTAGCGCGCGGCGGCAGCAGCCAACAAGAGGAGAATCCTATCAACGGAGTTCGTATCCGGCACCCTCTGCTTGGCGGAACGCAGTGACCTGCTGGCGAACCCAGTCGCGCCAGGCTTCCATGCCAACTCCCGTCTTGCAGGAGACGGGAAAGAACGCCAGGCCAGGGTTCAGCGCCTCCACACCGTGCCTAAAATAGGCCATATCAAAATCAAAGGCATCCAGCACATCCACTTTGTTGAGCACCACAGCATCCGCCCCCAGGTACATTACGGGATACTTGTAGGGCTTGTCCGCCCCCTCTGGAACACTGGCAATCAGCACATTCCTGTGGACACCCAGTCGAAAACCGGACGGGCAGACCAGGTTGCCCACGTTTTCCACAATCAGCAAGTCTAGTACCGCCAAATCCAACTGCTCCAGCGCGCATCGCATCATGGCTGCGTCGAGGTGGCAGGCCCCACCCGTGTTGATTTGCACGGCCGGCACGCCCATTGCCGCCACCCGATCGGCGTCTATGCTGGTCGCCAGATCCCCATCCACCCCGGCAATCCGGTACTCGGCTCTCAGCGCCGCAACCGTCGACAGGATCAGGCTGGTTTTCCCGGCCCCGGGTGACGCCATCAAATTGATTGCCAACACACCAGCTCGGTTCAACGCAGTGCGATTTGCCAGCGCAATCTCGTCGTTGGCGCCAAGTATCTGCTCGCCCAACGACACGGTTCTGACCATGGATCGACCATCTCCGGTAGTCTGTGCCAACGACTTGATCACTGAACCTCAATGCTTTCCAGACGGAACTCGCGGCCGGTCATGATGATCACTCGCCGACCGCCACAGTTTGGACAATCGAATGTCCGACCATCTGGCGCAAACTCGTGACCACAGTCTCCACATCGCAGTCGAGTTGGCACACGGCTGACGCAGAGAGTAGAACCTTCCGCCCGGGTTTCACGGGTGATGATATCCCAGTAGAACTGCACCGATTCGCTCAGGATGCCCGTCAGATCGCCCACAATAAGGTTGAGTTTTGTGATGCGGCTCGCACCGTCGGCATGTCTGAGAGCGATTTCTAGAATCCTTTGCGTCACAGCCAGTTCGTGCACGGCCAACCAACCTCGCCAACCAGCCTGTCAGGCCATTCTACCACGATTCCTGGACAAGACGAGCTGGTCACCGCACACGATTCCCTTGCCTGGAAGCGCCATATCACGTAAGATTGCCGGCACGACACCAACCACACACATCGAGACTATGGAGATAGGTATGGATCCAAGGTTACACCTTCTTTTCTCTCGCCGCTCGGTCCGGCGGTTCACGGCGGAGCCGGTGAACCATCAGGAGATTGAGGCCCTGTTGCAGGCAGGAATGGCTGCGCCGTCGGCCAGCAATGTCCGTCCATGGCATCTGGTGACGGTGACAAACAGGTCGACACTGGCCGCACTTGCAGAGGCCCACCCGAATGGCAAGATGACTGCGCATGCGGCCGTGGCCATTGTCGTTTGTGGCGATCCAGTTGCCTCGCCCCGATACTGGGTGCAGGACTGCTCCGCTGTGACCGAGAACATCCTGTTAGCGGCCACCGCTCTCGGTTTGGGATCTGTCTGGTTGGGTTGCCACCCCAACACCGACCGGGAGGTTGCCATCCGCGCGGCATTAGGTATCCCTGAGCAGATTGGCGTCTTGAGCCTGATAGCCATCGGCCGTCCGGCTGAGCACCCGTCCGCACGGACGCAGTACGACGAGGCTCGCGACCACCGCGAGCGTTGGTAAGCAATCCGCCTTGTCCAACCCCCTTACCTTCGGAGAGAGATATGAACCGCAAGACCGTTCCGTTTTCTTACCAATTTGAAGAGACCATGCGACAATTGGGCAGCGACGGCCTGCTGCTCGCAGCGACCAAACCCAGTGGTGGGTCCAACTTGATGACCATTGGATGGGGAGCGTTGGGGCTTGTGTGGGGTCTGCCAACGTTCGTTGTCCTGGTCCGGCCCTCACGCTTCACCTATGAGTTCATCGAGGCTGCCGGTGAGTTCACGGTGAACGTTCCGACCCCAGCGATGAGCGACATGGTCCTTTTCTGTGGCAGCCAAAGCGGCCGGGACGTGGACAAGATAGCCCGTTTCGGTTTGCGCGTGAGCCGGGGGCATACCGTGCAATCCGTGACGCTGGACGCCTGTCCATTGGTGTACGAATGCCGGGTGGTGCAAAAGAACGATATCCTGCCCGGGTCGTTGGATGCCGGCATCTTGGCCCGTTTTTATCCAGGTGGAGATTTCCACCGTGCATACTATGGTGAGATCCTGGGCACCTTTGCGGCTGATCCTGAATGATCGGAGCCTGCTTGACGGCCGACCTTTACGACCGGCTTGCGCCGTATTACGACGTGATAAACGCCAGCCAGACGGCTGACCTGGCCATGTACCTGGCGCTGGCGCAAGAGGCCGCCGGAGCGGTGCTGGTCTTGGGGTGCGGCAGCGGCCGCGTGGTGGCTCCGTTGGCGCAAGCTGGACGTGAGGTCGTAGGCCTGGACAATTCGGCGGCCATGTTGGACCGAGCACAGCAGCGTCTGAACTTCCTGTCTCTGCATGCTGAACTGATCGCCGGAGATATGACCGATTTCGACCTCGGCCGGCAGTTCGGGTTGATCCTGGTTCCGTTCAACGCCTGGATGCACCTGACGGACCATCAATCTCAGGACAGCGCCCTGCGCTGTATCGCCGCACACCTGACTCCTGGCGGAAGGCTCATCATTGACATCCCGGCCCCAGCCACCATTGTTGAGGCAGACCATGATCGAGCGCTTACCCTGGAGGGCATTTTTGATCTGCCGGAGACGGCGGAGACGCTCCTGCAGTTCGCCAGCACCGATTTGGACGCGGAGCGCCAGTGCCTGCACGTCACCTGGATCTATGACCGGGTGAGCCAAACTGGAGCGCTTCACCGAACCGTCGTGCCGATGAAGCTCAAGTACGTCTTCCCGACCCAGGTGGAACCGCTCCTGTGCCAGGCCGGACTCCGTCTAGGACACCTATGGGGAGATTACCGGCGCACACCTCACACGCCCGGCGCCGAGCGGTTGGTGATCGTGGGAATCAAAACTGTCACCTGAACCGCACCCATCTCGCCTCATTCCAGGCCGGCTATCTCCAGCGTCATTCGCTCAAAGAAACCAGCCATAAAGAGGTGACGTCCGGCCGCGATCTGCCGGCCGGTGGGTGTGTAGAGCCGGTCCTTGATCTTGACCAGCTTGGTATGGTACTCGTGATGGGCACTGTGCCGTTCGCCAGTTGCCAGGCCTGCTACGAACTCGGCCGAGACCGGCGCCCACATGGGCTGGCCCAGCCTTGCCCCATGCACAAATGCCCGGGCGATACCGACCGCTCCAATCGCGTCCAATTTGTCAGCATCGTACAGACACATGGCCTCCAACGTCTGGTGCGCGTCCTCGGGCACGCGAAAGCGGTGCGACCGGATGCAGTGAGCTACGGCGGCTGCCTGGCCCTCCGGGACGCCCAGATGGGCGAGTATTTCCAGCGCCCGCTGGGCACCGACCAGATGATGCACCTCGCGTTGTGGACCGTCTGACGCCAGGTCATGCAGCAATGCGGCAGCGCGCACTATGGCGACGTCTGCACCTTCCGCTTGTGCAATTTGGTGTGCCAGAGCGGTCACGCGCAGCACGTGGTCAAAAGCGTGGGCAGTGCCGCCGTCCTCGAGGTAATACGGCCGCGCTTGGTCAACAGTGATCATGTTGGTTCCCGGAATGACGTCTCACGCCATCCAGCTGCAACCCATTATAGCTGAGCCGCCAACCTAACACAAAAAAAGAGGGGTGCACAGTGCACCCCTCATACCATCCTCGGGAAACGAGCCTAATACATTCCACCACCACCCGGCGGCATGGGCGGTGCTGCAGGTTCCTTTTCGGGAATGTCAGTAACCAGCGCTTCGGTGGTCAGAATCATCGCTGCGATGGACGCCGCGTTCTCCAGAGCGCCACGGGTCACCTTGGCCGGATCGATGATGCCCGCTTTGACCATGTCGACATAGTCACCAGCGATCACATCGTATCCAATGTTCGTGTTGCCCAGTTCCTTCTGCGTTCGCCGGACGGTGTCCAGCACTACGGCGCCGTCCATGCCGGCATTAGCAGCAATCTTGCGCAACGGCTCTTCCAATGCCTTGCGCAGGATCTCGATGCCAATCTCCTCATCACGATTGTCTGCCTTGACATTCGCCAGAGCGGAAATCGCGTTGATCAACGCAACACCACCGCCAGGGACAATCCCTTCTTCGACGGCCGCGCGAGTGGCGCTCAGCGCATCCTCGACCCGGTGCTTCTTTTCCTTCAGCTCAACTTCCGTAGCCGCACCCACGCCAATGACGGCAACGCCGCCAGCTAGCTTGGCCAACCGCTCCTGGAGCTTTTCCCGGTCATAGTCGCTGGTCGATTTCTCGATCTCTACCTTGATCTGTTCAATCCGGCCGCGGATCTGCTTCTCGTCGCCCGCGCCGCCGATGATCGTGGTGTCATCCTTATTGGAGACCACCTTGTCCGCGCGCCCCAGGTCTGCAATCGTCACGGACTCGACCTTGCGCCCCATCTCCTCAGTGATCACCTGCCCGCCGGTAAGGATGGCAATATCCTGCAACATCGCCTTGCGCCGATCGCCAAAGCCGGGGGCCTTGACTGCCAACGCATTCACCATCCCGCGAAGCTTGTTGAGCACCAGGGTGGCCAGCGCCTCGCCGTCCACATCCTCGGCTATGATGACCAGGTCTCGCTTGCCGACTTGCACCAGCTTTTCCAGCAAAGGGACAATGTCGCTCGCAGCGGATATCTTTTTGTCATAGATCAGCAGATAAGGCTGATTGATGTTCGCCTCCATGCTCTCCGCATCCGTGATAAAGTAGGGAGAGACATAGCCGCGATCAAACTGCATGCCCTCGACATAGGTGGTTTCGAACGTCAGCCCCTTGGCCTCCTCCACCGTGATGACGCCGTCCTTGCCGACTTTGTGCATCACGTCGGCAATTAGGTCGCCGATCTCGCGATCCTGCGCCGATATCGCCGCCACCGATGCGATCTCTTCCTTGGTGTCGATCTCGATGGACATGTCAGAAATCGCCTTGCTCAGTGCCTGCGTGCCTTTCTCCAGCCCACGCTTGAGCAGCATGGGGTTGATGCCCGAGGTCACGTTCTTGAGGCCCTCATTGACGATCGTGTGCGCCAGCAAGGTGGCTGTTGTCGTGCCATCGCCAGCGATATCATTGGTCTTGGTGGCCGCCTCCTTGAGCAGTTGGGCACCCATGTTCTCATATGGGTCCTCCAACTCTATTTCCTTGGCCACGGTAACGCCATCATGCGTGATGGTGGGAGCTCCCCACTTCTTATCCAACGCCACATTCCGCCCCTTGGGGCCAAGCGTGGTCACCACCGCCATCGACAGCGTGTCCATGCCGGCCTTGAGCTTGCGGCGGGCTTCTTCACTAAATACCAATTGCTTTGCCATGATACCTTTTGCCTCCTGTACGCAGTCTACTTTTCGACAATCGCCAGAATGTCCGATTCCTTCAAAATGAGCAGCTTCTTCTCGCCCAATTTGACCTCGGTGCCGGCATACTTGGCATAGAGGACCGTATCACCCTCCGCCACGTCCATGGGAATCCGATTGCCGTCTTCATCGCGGCGCCCGGCCCCGATTGCCAGGACTTTGCCTTCCTGGGGCTTTTCCTTGGCCGTCTCGGGCAGAATGATGCCAGAGGCCGTCGTCTGCTCCCGCTCAATCGGCTCCACCACCACACGATCACCCAACGGTTTGATATTGATTGACATCTCTCAAAACCTCCACGCCTAAGAAATCATCGATGCCCTTGTCGCTTTGGCACTCCCAAAGCCTGAGTGCTAATACTGGGTACAGTTTACCACAAGTCCAAACAGCTGGCAAGGGGGAATGCGGTCAATTTAGCAAACTCGATGAGAGAGTGCTAATTACGGCGTGGGAGTAGGGGTGTTGACCGGGGTGGATGTGGACCCAGCCTCTTTGCAGAGCCGGATCCCTTCTAGTGACGGGTTGTTGTCCGGAATCACCGCCAATACGGCTTCAAATAACGGATATGCTTCCTCGCACCGCGCAAGATAAAAATACGAGAGCCCCAATGTGTAATAGCAGAAGGCGTTGCGGTAAGTGATCCGATCTCCGTACCCCTCAACACCAGTCTCGAGTTCCGGAACCGCGGCTTCCCAGTTCCGCTGCTGGTAGTAGATGAGGCCCAACTGGCAACGGGCACCCGGGTAATTCGGCCTTACTTCGATCGCCTGTTCAAAATAGTCGGCCGCAAACTCCCGCTCGCCGATGGTAAAGTAGGCATACCCCATCCAATAAAGATACTCGGCGTTGGCCGGGTCGAGCGCAATGGCAGTCTCCAGGCTGTCGATGGCCGCATCGATGTCACCGAGACCGATGTAGGTTCGGCCCAGCGAGTGATGCAGCAGCGCCAATCTGGAATGAAGTTCAATTGCCTTCTGGTAATGGTCCACTGCCTCAGCACGGTAACCGCGGAGCTCGGACAGATAGCCTGCGATCCGCTGGACATCCAGGCTGGCATCGTCGATCAGGAGGGCCGTTCGGATGGCCTCATCGGCGTTCTGGTAGTTGCCCAAATCGAACTGAATCTCGGCCAGATACGCATAGGCCACCGCCAGCGACGGGGCTTGTTCCACCGCCTTGTTTGCCTCGTTCAGCGCTGCTCGCAGCAGGTCAGCCGCGTCCTCCTGCAAACCGTCGTTCGCCAACGCGCTGCTCTTCCAGTCCATGGCCATCGCTCGAGTAGCGCGCGCCAGTGCGCTCTCGGGGCTCACAAACAGGGCGGTGTCCGCATAGTCCAACGCCTCATCCAAGCGGTTTCGAAACACCAAGAGTCGAGTTAACGCCACATAGTAATCCACCACCGTCGGATCTCGCCGGACGGCCTCCTCGTACGCCTGGATAGCCAGGTCGAGTTTGCCTTCCTGGTAGAATCCGGCCGCCTCGCCAGCATAGTGGGCGGCGGTACGTGTCGGCGTGGGGGTAGGTTGGAATGGCTGAGGAATAGTCTCCGGCCGGATCGTCAGAACGTACAATCCAAGCCCAATGAGAACCAGTAGAATGAACACTCGGATGGGATTTGAACCGGTTCTTCGTCGGGGTTGTCGTCTGCCAAGATCCATCGTCACGGAATAATAGCAGCCGCCCTCGGCAGTGTCAAGCAAGCGGCAAGGGGCGGCGTCGTCATCATCCAAGCCACGCTCGGCCGATGTTGTGTCCGGCACCTGGCACACGGTTACATTGACGACGCCCAGACCGTGTGATATACTAACGACGTCCGAGGAGAGTGCCCCCTGCCGGAGGGATGGCCGAGTGGACGATGGCACCGGTCTTGAAAACCGGCAAGCGCAAGCTTCGGGGGTTCGAATCCCTCTCCCTCCGCCTTGACAACTGAATACTGGGGAGGTGCCGGAGTGGTTTATCGGGGCCGCCTGCTAAGCGGCTGAGGTGTGAAAGCCTTCTAGGGTTCGAATCCCTACCTCCCCGTCGTCGTGTCCTTGTAGCTCAGCGGATAGAGCGTTGCCCTGCGGAGGCAAAGGCCGCGCGTTCGAATCGCGCCAAGGACGCCTGACAACCATATATAACGGCTTGGAACAAGAGGAGTAAACAGGCCAGGCCCTGAATCAGAGAGTAGGGTCACCGGCTGCAAGCCCTTACGGCGCCCCCTGTTGAAAGTCGCTTGGGAGCCGCTACGTCGAACCGTCAGGATAGGCGTGGCCGACTTGAGGCTCGTTATCGCCTCACCGAGTGCGGTGCGGCTCTGCCGTCCGAACCAAGGTGGTACCACGGAAGCCTACCCTTTCGTCCTTGCGACGGAAGGGTTTTTTTTTGGTGCGCTGATGAAGACCCAAGTATCGAAAACTGTTTTCGGCTCAATCACGATTGACGGGCAGGAATATGAGCACGATGTGCTCATCCGATTGGACGGCCGGGTCAAACGCCGCAAAAAAAAGCTCTCCAAAGAAGTCTATGGCACGTCGCATACCATTTCGTTGGCCGAGGCTGAGCACATATACGAGCCCGGGGCAGAGGTACTCCTCATCGGTAGTGGAACCTACGGCATGGTCTCCCTGTCGCCCGAGGCTGCCAACTTCCTGGAGAGCCAGGGTGTTCGGGTTGAGCTGCAACCTACTGGGTCGGCGGTTGAAACATGGAACAACCTGTCCGGCTCGGCGATCGCCCTATTTCACATCACGTGCTGAATTCATTTGCCAGAATGGCCAGAGACTGAGGGAATAAACATGACTGAGTTGCCCAAAACTTACGACTTTCGGACCGTGGAGAGCCGTCTTTACCAATGGTGGCAGGAAAACGGCTGGTTCAAACCCGAAGCCGCCGGACCTGATGCCCGACCGTTTGTCATCTCCATGCCACCGCCCAACGTGACCGGTGCTCTTCACACCGGCCACGCCATAACCGCCGCCCTAGAGGACCTGATGATCCGTTATCACCGAATGCGCGGTTTTGCTGCTCTATGGGTGCCGGGCTCCGACCATGCGGGCATAGCCACGCAACTGGTGGTCGAGCGAGCGCTGCGCCAGGAGGGAACCAGTCGAGAAGCCATCGGCCGGGAGGATTTCCTGAGGCGGACGTGGGCTTGGCGGGAAAAGTACGGCGGGCGCATCACCGAACAGCACCGGCGGCTTGGCGTCTCGTGCGATTGGGAACGTGAGCGCTTCACCATGGACGAGGGGCTCACTCGAGCCGTGCGTGAGGCTTTTGTGCGCCTGTACGAGATGGGCCTCATCTACCGTGGAGAGTATCTCATCAACTGGTCACCGGGGTTGCGAACCGCGGTCAGCGACCTGGAAGTCGAGTACTCGGAAGAGATGGGCACGCTCTATTACTTCAAGTACCCACTGGCCGGCCGTCGCGGCGAGTACATCCCGGTGGCCACGACCCGTCCCGAGACCATCCTGGGCGACACCGCCGTGGCGGTCCATCCCGACGACGAGCGATATCGCCATCTTCACGGACAGACTTGCCTGGTGCCGGTGTTGAATCGGCCCATACCGGTGATTCAGGATACCTATGTAGACATGGACTTTGGCACCGGCGCGCTCAAGATCACTCCCGGGCACGACCCGTCTGACTTTGATATCGCCCAACGCCACGGTCTTCAGATTGTCAACATCCTGAATGCGGACGCTACCCTGAACGCGCACGCCGGCCCGTATGAGGGTCTCGACCGGTTCGAATGCCGCGAAGCGCTGTGGGCCGATATGGAGACCTTGGGCCTCACCATACGTCAGGAGCAGTACCGGATGTCCATTCCGCGCAGCCAGCGCGGTGGCGAGATTGTCGAGCCAATGGTGTCCACCCAGTGGTTTGTCAAAATGCGGCCGTTGGCCGAGCTCGGTTTGGAGGCTGTCCGCTCAGGCCGCATATCTATTGTGCCGGAGCGCTTTACCCGGGTGTACTATAACTGGCTAGAGAACATCCGTGACTGGTGCATCAGCCGCCAACTCTGGTGGGGACACCGGATTCCAGTGTGGTATTGCGCAGACTGCAACGCCATGACGGTGACGCGTCACGACCCTGTCCGCTGCATTCACTGCAACAGCCCGCGCATCTGGCAGGATGAGGACGTACTAGACACCTGGTTCAGCTCGGCATTGTGGCCCTTTAGCACGCTGGGGTGGCCGGATGACACCGAGGACCTTCACCGGTACTTTCCCACCGATGTGATGGAAACCGGTTATGACATTCTCTTCTTCTGGGTAGCGCGCATGATCATGACCAGCATGCTGTTCCAGAACAACATCCCGTTCCATACCGTGTACCTACACGGGTTGATCCGAGACGAACACGGCCGCAAGATCTCCAAGAGCCTGGGTAACGCTATCGACCCAGTGGAGTTGATGGACCAATACGGGACCGATGCACTGCGGTTCACACTGCTGACCGGAGGCACGCCCGGCAATGACATGAACCTCAGCGTGGGTCGGCTGGAGAACAGCCGCAACTTTACCAACAAACTCTGGAATGCTGCCCGCTTCCTCATTGGCTCGCTGGCGAGTGTACCAATCGGCGACCATGCTTCGTTCGGCCTTCCCGACCGTTGGATTCAGAGCCGTTTGAACCAGGTGACTCGCACAGTGAACAGGCTTTTTGCCAATCACCAGTATGGAGAGGCTGGCCGGCAGGTGTACGATCTCTTCTGGGGCGAATACGCCGACTGGTTTATTGAGGCCAGCAAGGTCGCGCTGGCGCAGGGTGGCGACGCTGCACGTGGTGCCGCCAAGACCTTGGTACTGGTGTTGGATCAGATTCTTCGCCTGCTGCATCCCTTCATTCCGTTTGTCAGCGAGGAGATCTGGCAGAACCTCAAATCGGCATGCGCCGGCCGGCCCGACCTCGCGCCTGCCGGCGGCTGGCCACCGGCGCTGATCATCGCGCCCTGGCCGGAGCAGCCGGACCCGCCGGACCCGCGGGCGGAAGCTGAGTTTGGTCTGGTCATGGAGTTGATTCGCGCGATTCGCAATGCTCGCGTCGAGAACCAGGTTGAACCCAGCCGGCCGATTACTGCGCTGATCGCCGGCGGGTCACAAACCGACCTCCTGGAATCGTCACGGGCAATCCTCACCAGGCTGGCGCGGCTGGAGCCGGCAACGCTGAACATTGAACCGACACTGGACGCGCCTGACCGAGCGGTGACCCTCGCGTTGGGTGACGTGACATGTTATCTGCCACTGACCGGAATGGTGGATCTGGCCAGCGAGCGAACGCGCCTGGAAAAAGAGTTGTCCCAATTGGACCAGCAGATAAGCCGCAGCCAGGAGCTTCTGGCAGGACCCTTTGCCCAGCGGGCGCCGGCCCCAGTCATCCAACGCGAACGGGAAAAGCTGGCTGAACTGACCACAGCGCGTGCCACCCTGGCCGAAAGGTTTGCACGGCTCTAGACGTCAGGCCCGACAGGCAAGTGGTTTGTGTCGGCGGGAGAAGCAGATGACTCAACATCCTTGGCTTGACGCGGCGCCCTTCTTTTTGCCCGGGGGCAAGGCGGGCGCCCTGCTTGTTCACGGCTTTACCGGCGCGCCCACCGAGGTACGCCCGCTGGGTGAACGACTGGCGGCTCGGGGATATACCGTGTCCGGGCCCCTCCTGCCGGGGCACGGCACATCTGCTGACGACCTATCCGGCCGACGGTGGACCGAGTGGCTGGCTGCGGCCGAGGCCGCGTACCTGGAACTGGCGGGTAGCTGCCAGCAGCTGTTCATCGCCGGTCTGTCGCTGGGGGCGTTGCTGGCCATTCGGTTGGCGGCCGCACCTCCCGGCTACCGACCGCCAGACGGTTTGGCGCTCTTTTCTCCCGCCATCTTTGTCGCCAACCCTATGATCCGATTCAGCTGGTTGGCCAACATCCTCCCCATCTCCATACCTCAGAAACCGGAGGACTCGGACCTCGTGGATCCGGAGGCCGACGGGCGCATATGGTGCTACAACTCGATCCCGGGACGCGCCGCGCACCAGGTGCGCCAATTCAACCTCCGCGTTCGCCGGTTGCTGCCGTCGGTCACGGCGCCCACGCTGGTAGTCATGAGCACACGAGATCGGACACTCGATTTTGCCAGCGGCCCGCATGTAATCCAAACCATTCGCTCTACCGACAAGGAATTGGTGACCCTACACCGATCAGGCCACAACATCCTGGCCGATGCCGAGCGCGAGGCTGTCCTGGACCACACTGTCAGGTTCTTCGACCGCCTTTGCCGGCCCTGAATCAGGTAGCCGCCAGCAATCCTGCCCACATGGTGGGCATTCTATCCCGCCCCCGCTGGACCGGCTCCCGGTCGTTGCAGGTCTTGCAGCGGCGTGATATGATAGCCACATCGGAGGCACGCATGAGCACTATCAAGCCACACCGCAGGGTAAATGACATACTGCTCGGCCCGCTGGAAAGGCCGGCATTGCACTGGTTGGCGGCGCATATGCCGGCTTGGATCAACCCCGATATCCTGACCGGCATAGGCCTGGTGGGATCGGTCGTTGTTTTTGGCAGCTATTGGCTCAGCAATCGACACCCGGCATTCTTGTGGCTGGCCAGTTTGGGCCTCGTCATCAACTGGTTAGGAGACAGCCTGGACGGCACACTGGCGCGCTACCGCAAGATCGAGCGGCCCAAGTACGGCTTTTTTGTCGATCATACCCTGGACGCGTTCAGCGAGTTATTGGTTGTGCTGGGCCTTGGCATCTCTCCATATGTCCGGTTCGATATCGCGTGCTTGGCATTGATCGGCTATATGCTGATCTCTGTGCTGGTGTACGTTCGCACCTATGTCGAAGGCGTGTTCAAGATCTCCTACGGCAAGTTGGGTCCAACCGAGGTAAGGGTCATCATCATCATCCTCAACGCGTTCATGTTTTTCGTCGGCGCTCCCCTGGTCGGTCATCCATTTGGAATCATTCTGTCGATCTATGACGTGGTCGTCGCGGGCATCGCGATCATCCTCTTTCTCATCTACGCCATTTCCACCATCCGGCAGGCCGTTGCGCTGGCCCGGGTTGGCGAGTGACCGGCACCTCGCGTCCAGAAGCCAGAATCTTGCGATGGATGCGCTGCCAGCGTGTTTCGTCGGAGAACCAATCGAGGTCACCTTCGACCAGTCTCCACTGGTCGCCAAAAAACCCGGCTGTCCGGACGGCTTTCACTGGCGCGAGCAGTTCTTTCGTGTGCGCCAGATGCTGGGTGAATGGCAAGACTACCGTCGGCGCGGCCGGATGGCTCGCAACATGTCGCCGCCTCATGCCGCAACCGCGGCTCGGCGTGGCTCTTGGGGCGTCGGTAGGTTCTATTTCCGGGTGCTCACCGACGCCGACCGTGTCTTTGACCTCTATTACGACCGTGCGCCCAAGGACGCCGCAGACCGGGCCGGATGCTGGTTTCTGTTTCGCGAGTTGACTCCGCCCAAAACCGGGCCCGAACCCTGAATTGACAGCCCTCCGGCCGTGGGCTATCATTCAGCCATGGACGGCCAAACGGTCTGGAGCGTCAGCGAGGCAACCGAGTTCATCCGTACGTTGTTGGATGCGGATGACGTACTGGGCGACATCTGGATCGAGGGCGAAGTCTCCAACCTCACCAATGCGCGTTCGGGCCACCTCTACTTCACCCTGAAAGACGCGGGTGCCCAGATCAAGTGTGTGATGTGGCGATCCGACGCGCGGTGTCTCGCGTTTGACCTCGCTCATGGAGATGCAGTCCGCGCTCATGGTCGGGTTTCGGTGTATCCGGCTGGGGGCGCTTATCAGCTTTACACCGACATGGTGCTTCCAGTTGGGCGAGGCGACCTTCATCAGCAGTTTGAGGCACTCAAGGCAAAGCTACTGGAAGCCGGTCTGTTCGAGCAAGCCCGGAAAAAGCCGCTCCCCAGATTCCCTAACCGAATAGGTGTCGCCACCTCGGCTGATGCCGCCGCTCTGCAAGATATCTTGAACGTGCTCGCCCAACGATATCCACTGGCAAGAGTGCTGTTAGCTCCCACCCTCGTCCAGGGCAACGAGGCGCCGCGGCAGATCATAAGGGCACTCGCAGCGCTGGACGGGCGCGACGACATAGACGTCATCATTCTGGCGCGGGGCGGCGGTTCGTTGGAAGACCTGTGGGCGTTCAACGATGAGCGAGTAGCATGGGCCATCTACGGGTGCCGCCACCCAGTGATTACCGGCGTCGGCCACGAGACTGACTTTACCATCGCCGATTTCGTCGCCGATGTGCGAGCGCCGACTCCGTCGGCGGCAGCGGCCGTAGCCACCCCTGACGTGTCGGACTTGGCCGGCCGGTTGGCTGCCCTGGGCCAGCAGCTGGACGGGCGGATGGCCGATCGCCTGGGGACTCTCCGGTGGCGTTTGACGGCCGCTTCACGAGCGCTGCAGGCCTTGTCGCCCCGTAACAAACTGCTTAACCTGGCCCAGCAACTCGACGACTTGCAGGGGCGCATCGACCGTGCGGCCGCCGGCCGGCTGCAGCACTATTCGAACCAGCTTCGGGTGCTGGAGCGTGCGCTGGGAGTGGTCAACCCGCTGGCGACCTTGGCCCGCGGTTATGCCATTGTCCGCCGCCACGATTCGGGAGTGATCGTGACGAACCCTGCCCAGGTGGCCCCGGCTGACCTGCTCGAGGTTCGAGTACACCGTGGGCGTTTTGGGGTCGCCGTGACGGATGTTTAGACAGAACGACCAGCATTCCGACCGTCAGGCGCAGTGTCGACAGGAGAGCGGGATGGACGAACGAATCGAACTGAGCTTTGAAGAGGCTCTGCGGGAACTCGATCAGCAGGTGGAACGTCTGGAGGGAGAGGAGCTGACCCTGGAGGAAGCTCTGACATGCTATGCACGCGCCCAGAGTCTGCTGGCTCATTGCCAGCAGTTGTTGGCTACCGCCGAACTCAAACTTGAACGCTTGTCCCTGGATGATCTGCCAGAGCCAGGTCAATAACAGCCCACTGTCCAATCTAAACCAACGATGTTCACCCAACGGATGCAGGACACAGGATGAAGAAACCCTGGCTTGGGGTCACCTTTTTGCTTGTATTGGCAATCAGCGGGTGCAGCAAGGACGACGCCACGCCATCCAAGACGGCCACCGCTACGTGGGCTGGAGCCGGTGCAGTGGCCCGACCGCTGCTCTTGGAGTTGGCTGCAAGCCCAGCCTCCTTTGAGAACGTGCGGGTGCGGGTCACCGGCCGGTATGGTGTGATTCCCGCTCCAGTCTGCAGCGGTGTATTGCGCCTTCCGCCATCGACGTGGGCTCTGACCGACGCAGGCGTAGTGACGCGCGCGGCCGGCCTGGAGACGGTCGTTCTGCCTTTGGCCCCCGATGAGTTGACCATGGAGGTTGAAGGGTTCTGGCGCCGGTGGGAAGGTCTTGTAGGCTGTGGCAATTCGGCCGTCGCCAGCACCGTGTGGTATCTTGAGGTGCAGCGCATCCTGTCGCCCAATCCCATCGAGCGCGCCACCCTTACGCCGTTAGGCTGGGTCGGTGCGTCTGAGACGCCAGAAAGCGGCACTTTGGTCCATCCGACTGTGCCGTACCTGACGCCAACGCCGTTGCCGAGCGCTACCCCACTGGTTGCAGTGCCTGCCGCTCCCACACCGCTGCCCAGCCCTACCAACACCACCATCCCCTCGCCACTGGCAACGCCTACTCCATCCGCGACCTCCTTCATGTCGCCCTTGGCCACGCCCACCCATGGGTCAAACATGGATGCGACTGTGACCCCGTGGCCCACCTTCACTGCGCTGCCCACCTGGAGTTTCCAGGCCTCGCCAACCGCATCGGCGATTCCTTCGGCAGTCACCATTCACATGGGATTTCTGGCGGCGGACGAGATCGTGCACGAAACACTGGAAGTGCTGGAGACACATCGCTGGCACTGGAACGGATCGGTGGGCGACGTTATCACCATTACCGTAGCATGCGCCCAGGATGTGGACGTGGAGCTGGTTCTGAATGACCCAGAGGGTCGGCGATTGGTACGCCAGGGGGACCGGCCAGCCGGCCAGACAGAGACGGCCACAGCTATCGAGTTAACACGAAACGGCGATTACGTCATCATGATCCGCGAGGTGGACGGCACGGCGGGCAGCTATGCCCTGTTGATCATGGTGCCAGGCTCGCCGCCCATCGTCTTTCCTGGCAACCTGGAATTCGGTGACCAGGTGGTGAAAATTCTGCCGGCCAACACGGCACACATCTGGCACTTTTCGGCCGACGCCGGTGACACGATCAAATTGACCCTGGAACCCAACCCCGAGTCCGACGGCGTGATGGTGCTCTACGGCCCCGAAGGATTGGGTGACCTGATCGCAGAAATCGACTCAGGTCGCGCGGGTCAGATTGAACAACGATCGCTTCAACTCACAGTGTCTGGCTATTATGCGGTGTACGTGACCGAGGCGTCAGGTACGGCCGGTAGCTACCGGCTGTCGCTCAATCAATGAGTTTCACGGCGCCAGTGGCATTGGCACTGCTTCTGGCATTGCCCTATGTAGCCTGGCTCGGAAAGCCGGTTGGTCAGGCGGGAGCGGTGCGGGCATGGGCGGGGGTGGCCATTCGTTGCACTGTGGCGCTCCTCATCATCCTGGCCTTGGCCGGCGGCCAGGTGGTCACCGCCACGGACAAACTCGCGCTGGTGTTTCTGGTCGACGTGTCCGACAGCATCCCACTGACCACACAACAGCTGGCGGTTGATTGGGTCGACCGAGCCATCCGAACGCTCAGCCCAGAAGACAGCGCCGCGGTGATCCTCTTCGGCGCCGACGCCCTGGTAGAAAGACCTCTGTCGTCGGTGCCAGAACTCGCCCCCACCACCTCCGTGCCCGATCCCATGCAAACCGACATCGGAGCCGCCATGCAGCTTAGCCTTGCGCTCTTGCCGACTGAGACTGCCCGACGCATCATCCTGCTGTCCGACGGGATCGACACGATGGGCAACGCAATTGCCGGTGCCGGACTGGCGGCCGCGGCTGGGGTTCCGGTCGACGTGTTCCCGCTGGGAGCTTTGTCCGATGAGGTCGAAGTGCTGCTGAGCTCTGTGAAAGCGCCAACGAGGCTGTCCGAAGGCGATCACTTTGATCTCAAAGTGACGGCCGAGCGTCGTGGCGGAACCGCCTCCGGGGGAGAGCCGGCCGTCTTGCGGGTGCTCAGCGGCGGGATCGTGGTGCACGAACAGGTGGTGGCTCTTAGCCGCGGAGAGAACAATTTCACCGTGCCGCTGATAGCGGGAGCGCCCGGCTTTGCCCGGTATCAGGTCCAATTGGCCGCCTTGGAGGACTCTCGTTACCAGAACAATCAAATGACGGCTTTTGCTGAGGTGGTAGGACCGCCGAGCGTGTTGTTGGTTGCCCCCGTCGATCAGGAGCAACGGGAATTGGCGGAGCATGAGTGTGACCCGCTGGAACAAGCGTTGACGGCTACCGGAATTTCGGTGGACCGCACGGACGCCCGCCGCATGCCGGTCGACCTTTCGTTGCTCAACGGCTACGCCTCCATTGTGCTGGTGAACGTCAATGCGCGGGATCTCGGTTGGCGCAAGATGGCTGCACTGCAGAACTACGTTCGGGACCTGGGCGGCGGACTCGTTGCCGTAGGTGGCCCAGGCAGCTATGCTCCCGGCGGATACTATCGGACACCTTTGGAGGAGGCGCTGCCAGTCCAGATGCAACTCAAGGACCAGGAACGCCGGGCAAACCTGACGCTGTATTTCGTCATCGACAAATCTGGCAGCATGGCAGACACCAGTGTGGGTGGAATCCCCAAAGTGGAACTGGCAAAGGAGGCAATCATACGCAGCCTGGGTCTCCTGGGACCTCTTGATCGAGCGGCAGTAGTCGCGTTCGACGAAAGCGCGTTCTGGGTAGTGCCGCCGCAATCAGTCGTGGACTCGGACAGCTTGGCAGATTCAGTTGGGCGCATCCGGGCCGACGGCGGAACCGACATCTATGCGGGTTTGCGCGCCGTAGCTGACCTCTTGCCGGAGGATCCAGCCGCCCTGAGGCATGTAATACTGCTGACTGACGGTGGTGCCTCCGAAGCGGGCAATCCCGAACTTGTACACGAGATGCACCAGGATTTCAACGCTACGCTCTCGGTGGTGGCAATTGGCGAGGGCTATGCCCCCTGGATCCAGAGACTCCCAGAGTCATCCGGCGGCCGCTTCCATTTTGCCTACGACCCAGACACCATTCCCGAGATCTTTACCCAGGAGACAATCCTGGCAACCCGAACCTACATCATCGAATCCTTGTTCTGGCCCACATTGGCTCAGGACCACCCGATCATGAGAGGCATCAGTGCGACCCCTCCACTGAGCGGATACGTTGGGACCAGCCGCAAACCCGCCGCCCACACCGTGCTTACCACCCCCCAGGACGACCCATTGCTTTCTGCGTGGCGTTACGGGCTCGGCAAAAGCGTTGCATGGACCTCGGACGCCACCGGCCGGTGGGCGGTCGAATGGATCACCTGGCCCGGTTTTGCCACCTTTTGGGATCAGGCCACGCGGTGGACCATGACCCAAGAACGGGGCAACAACGTGGATGCTGAAATCCGACTGCTGCGTGGACGTGCCGAGATCACCGCTGAGGCAACTCTGGCCGATGGCGGTTTTCTCAACGGTCTGGAGCTGGAAGCACGAGTATCGGGACCGGACAACACCTGGAGCACCGTGGTACTGCGACAGACGGCTCCCGGCCGCTACGGGGGCAGCTTTGAACCCACTGTCGAAGGTGCATACCTCATTCGCCTGACTGATCGCGGCCCGGCCGGCTCTGTGGCACAGACCGTCGGATGGGTGATGAGCTATTCGCCGGAATACCGGAACACAGACCCAGATCATCAGGCCCTGCACCGGCTAGCCGAGTCAACCGGCGGCCGAATCCTGACTGAACCGGAGGAAAGTCTTTCGCACAACCTTCCTGCTCCGGCCGCACGCCGACCGATCTGGACGCAGTTGCTGCTGGCGGCTGCCATTCTGCTTCCGGTGGACGTCGCCGTGCGCCGGCTGGCTATTGGGCGAAAGGACCTGCAGGCAATCTGGCCGGCAGCCCGCGTCTGGATGGCAGATCGGCTGGTGCGTCGCGCAGCTACAACCGTGCCCTCAGCACAGGTGCGCCAACTGCTGAGGGCCAAGCGGCGGACGAGGCACAGCGCGCCGATGGTTGGTGCACCCATCGGGAAGTCAGACCCACTTCTCCACCCGCCGACAGAGCGACCATCGGAAGAAGCGGTTCCAGACTCCGAGGCCCTGCAGGCTACAACGCAGCCAGTGCGCGCCGAAGGGACGCTGGCCGGTCGGCTGCTGGACAACAAGAGGCGCCGCAATTCTCACGATTAGCCGGATCGGGGACCCATGAACCTGCCATCTGACCGCCATCGTTGCAGACTCGCAGTCTTTGACCTGGACGGAACACTGAAAGCAGTAGCCAGCCCATACAGCCACGTCCATCGGGCATTGGGTGTCGAGGCTGCCGCGCACGAAATCTATGCCCGCTATCGACGCGGGGAACTCACCTACGACCAATGGGGTCAAGAGGAGATAGGTCTATGGCGCGGGCTTGCGCTGGCCGATCTGCGAGCGATATTGGGGACGATTCCCTATTGGCCGGGAGCAGTTCGATTTGTGGGCCGCTTGAGAAAAGCCGGGGTCGCGGTAGCCGTAGTGAGCGCCGGATTTGACGTTCACGTGCAGACTTGCGCAGCCGAGTTGGGTGCCGATCTGGCCGTCTACAACCGCTTGGGAGTGCAGGACGGCCGGCTGTCAGGAGCGTTTTTCACGCAAGTGGACGGCCGCAACAAGGGGGCTTTGGTACGGGAGATTCAGGCGCAGTTCCGCACCACCCGGCAGGAAACGTTGGTCGCTGGGGACACCGTCTATGACGTGCCAATGTTTCCCGAGGCAGCCGTCAGCCTGGCGGTAGCCACCGCGGAACCCACGGTCGCCCAGGCGGCCGACCTGCACTTGTCAGATGGCAACTGGGATCGAGCATGGAACCTGATTGCCGATTTCCGCCCCGGGTGGTTGCCGGACTAACGATCAACCAGCACAGTCAGTTTTCCGGGAACAACCTCGAACAGCACTTGCGTTGCCGCCAGTTCAAAAACCTCACCGTCGGCCTGGATGGGCGTCCCCGGCTCACACGCAATGTGGAGTCGGCGAGCTCGGGCGTGAACAACCTCCGGCCGGCGGACATGGGATCCGCTAAACGTCATCGGCAACAGCCGCAACATCCGCAGCCGGCCCATCACCGGCGCAATCACAAAATCCAACAGCCCGTCGTCTGGCACGGCCTCCGGCGTCATGAAAAAGATGCCGCCAGTCCGGCGGTGATTGCCCACCGAGACCAAAACGATCGGTCCCTGGTGGTTCTGACCGTCCCATTCCAACGTCATTCGCCAACGCGGATTGCGGCCGATGCAGATGAGCGCTGCCAGCAAGTACCTCAAGGTCCCTTTGACCCGCACCAGGCGAGCATTTTCCAGCGTCACCTCGGGCTCGAGTCCCAGTGCCGAATTGTTGGCAAAGTAACGGCCGTTGACTCGTCCGACATCGATGATTCTGGTCTGGCCCCGGCCGATGACATGTACCGCGGCCTCTACCTCTGTGGGAATCCCCTGTCCGAACGCCAGGTCGTTGGCCGTTCCCAGCGGGATGATGCCCATCGGAACGGTGGGCCCGTCCCCTGCGGCCGCAACCAAACCGTTAACGACCTCGCCACAAGTCGAATCGCCCCCTACAGCCACCACTGGGTTGAAACCGGAGCAGGCAGCCTCCATGGCCAGGTCTATTCCTTCGTCTGCCCGCTCGGTCACAACGAGATCATAGGGAATTCCGGCCTGCTCAAAGGCAGCACGTACGCGCGGGATATTGTCCCGCGCTTTCCAGCGGCCTGCATACGGGTTGACGATCAATTTGGCCGTCGGCGCTTCCATGGCTATATATCCACAAAATAGGCGCTGGCTGCCCGATCAATCAGATCCTTGGTCATCCGGGGTTCGGTACCCAGATATGCTGCCAGATCCAGCAGTTGATCCAGAATATCGCGCGGATGGACCGCCCTGAGTTTCCGGCGTGGTTTGACAAAATGCTCCTGCATCAGATAGACCAGACTCGCCTCATCGTAAGGAATGTTCTTCTCAACGCACCGCCGTCGGAAAATATCTCGGAACTCGTCGGGCGTCGGATCCACAACGTGGATCTTGTGCGGTATCCGCCGCAGGAACGCCTCGTCCACCAGATCCTTGGGATCCATGTTGGTGGCGAACACGATGAGCACCTCAAATGGGATCTCTATCTTGCGGCCGGTGTGCAAGGTGAGGTAATCTACCTTTTTCTCCAAGGGGACGATCCACCGGTTCAACAGATCACGGGGCCGAACTTGCTGCCGACCAAAGTCATCGATCAACAGAATCCCGCCGTTTGCTTTCATCTGGTGCGGCGCCTCGTAAAACCGGGTTGCCTCGTTCCAGATCAGATCCAGGTTCTTGAGTGTCAGTTCTCCACCGGTCACGATCGACGGCCGACGCACCCGCATCCAGCGCGGATCAGGAAACCGTTTCAGGCTGCCCGCGCCGGGCATGACTGATGCCTGCTCCAGGAGTTGGTGGGACACTTCGTCAAAGACCTTGATGATCTCGCCATCCACCTCGACCGCGTACGGCATGAGCATTTCTCGGCCCAGGACCATCCGGCCCACCGCCTCCGCAATCATCGTCTTGCCGTTCCCCGGCGGACCGTAAAGAAAGACCGATCTGCCCGAGTTGATTGCCGGCCCAATGCGGTCGAAGGTTCTATCCGATAGCACCAGATCGGATAGCGCCTGCCGCATGCCGGTCGGGCGGACGGTGATCCCCTTGATTCCCTGAGCCTTGATCGCCCGGCAATAGTCGTCCAGCGGAACGGGCGCCGGACCGACGTAGGTCGTCAGTTCCAGAACTTCCCGAGCCCGTGAAGCCCCTTTGGAGGTGACGGAATACTGAAACGAACCCTCGCCCAAGCCCCCTGTTCCTTTGACCTCGCACATGAGCTCCCGTTTAAGAAACTCGAGTGCGTTCTCCACCACACCGGGAAAGGGAAGCCTGATCCGCTCGGCGATCTCGTAACCCGAGGCAACGCCGGCAAAGTACATGACCTTGAGCACCAGATCGGTCAGGAACGCAAGGTGGAGGCCAGTGTCCTCCACGGACCGAAGGGGTTGGGGGAGATAACCGGGAGCATCTGTTTGCACCATCTCTTCGGACATGATTTGCCCTCTTGTCGCCAGCGAAATCTGGCGGTTATTATACACACGATTCACTGGCAACACAACGTGACTATGGTAAAATTGCCGAGGGTGAATGCAAAGGGAATGACCAAGACGACCGCCAAACCGCCCACCGAGCGCGATAGGCAGCTCAAGAAGCGCCAGTGGCTTGCGCTGTATTTGCCGATCATGGTGAGCGTTGCTCTCGGGCTGACGGCCGTGACGTTGGTCGCGGTGTTGGGCCTCAAGGCAGGGAACCTGGGCGGTGATCCGGCATCGGCATGGGGCGATGCAGCCGCCGTTCTGGTTGTGCTTCAGGTGGCAATGTTGGGCCTGGTTCTTCTGGTCCTGCTGGTTTCTCTGTGTGCCCTGTTCTTTTGGTTGTACGGCAAAACCAGACCCGTGCTTCACGGCGGTCAGGATTTCGCGTTGGTCGTTTCCCAGCGAGTGGAAAAACCTGCGGGCCGGCTTGTCGGTTTGCTGGCCAGGCCCTACTCCCTCGGCGCCCGCGTGCGCACCCTGACCCAATGGCTGAGGAGGTGATATGTCCATTATGCCCCCGACACAAGAGGACTGGAGACCCAGGGTGATCTTGGCTGGAGGGATGATCGGCCTTTGTCTTGGCCTGCTTGCCGGTTATCTATACGCTCAACTTGCCCAGGAGTCTGGCGGACCAAAAAAGGTCCCCACAGGCAACTTGGTCAAGTTGGCGGTCGCCACCATCGGTTTGGTGCGCCAGGCAGCGCAACTGGCGGATTGACGCTGGATTCCCGGTTGCCCTCAAGCCTCTTTGGCTGATCGGGGCAGCAGAGGGGGGCCTCCAGGAACGGATCGACCCCGGCTCCGCTGCCCAGCGGCCTCTCGAGACCACTGCCGCCAGAGGAGTTGAGGCTGCCGACAGACAGCTTGGCGGTTTACCGGCCAACGATCTTGCACTGAAGGCAACTGCGGCGGCCGCCACAGTCGCCGTGAATCGAGGTCGTCCACATTCCCATATCCAGGGGGTGCTCCAGCAACGTTGGCGCCGGGCGGCCGAGATGCAGTGTGTGGCCGCAGCGTCATTGGATCAGACCGACCCGATGCCGCCACTGTCCAACCCGCCGAGGGAGAACATCCGCAGACAGGCGACACAATTGGTTCTTCTGGCCATCCAAGGGGCAGCCGTCCCTGCCCGGCCGGCACTGACCGCGGTCGGCCCGCTGGAACCATCAGCCCCGGGCAGCAAACCATGAAAGGTACCCACCCCACGTTGTTGGCTTTTGGCAAGGCCCTCGCCTCCGCTCTAGACGAGGGGTTCCTGGCACTGTACGTGCTCGACGAGCCGGCATCTGGCACATCAGCCATCGGCAGGATCATCCCTTCGGCATGGATTTTGACAGCCTCGAACCCGGACCTGCGGGCAGTTCGTCGAACGTATCGAATGGTCTGCAGCCAACTGCCTCTCGAGCCAGCGGGCGGTCCGGCCGTGATTTCAGCTGAGGAATGGCCCACGTACCTCCGGCTATTTCCAGATCGCGCCCGAACACTGTTGGGTAACTTCCGCCTGATTCAGGGCAAACCGGTCCTTCATGAATGGGAAGGCCCAGAACCGGTGACGACCCTGACCTCTTTGGCCCGGGTCGCCGCCGAGTCCCTGCTCTGTTCAGCTTTGGTGGTGGGCGAGCACCTGTCTCTGGAGCGACAGGCAGATCTGCACGCTCGTCTGCGCCTTACGGCCGACGATTGCCTCGGCCGAGCTCCTGTTCGGCCGCACCCGGTCGATAACCTGATTGCATTGCATGCGTATCTGGACTCCGTTGCCGGAACGTGGCCAGATTTCGCCTGGGACGGGTCACCTCCAACAGACGCTCCCGCCCGGCTTCCCGGCCTTATCTCATTATATAGCCTGGGGAACCAACTCGTCGTCGTAATGGCCCGGCTAGACCGGCCCGTGCTGCAAGGCACAGATTGGGGCACCGTGGCGGAACTGGTTTCGACCGAGTATGAGAACATCGTGCTGGCCACACCCTGGCAGCTGCGGTTGACAGGCAACACCATTCTGGCGGCGGATCTGACGGCCGGCTCCTTCGAGCATGTTTGGGGGATCCATCTGTTGGCCGACTGCTGCCCATCCGATTCCCAAGTCGTGGCCAGCCTGATATCGCGGCCGGTGCAGTTCCTTGCAGAGCGATTACCCGCCCTCTATAGCACTACGGCTGAGGCGGACTTGAGCGCGCTGGCGCACGACCTGCAAAACATCCTGCTCAACAGCCAGCTTCAGGCAGAGGTGATTGCGCGGCGTTGGGGTATGTCCCTCCCGCATCCACCTGGTCCATTGCCGGGTCACGAGGCACCCATCCATGATCGGATGGTTGCCATCGAACGCCAATTCCGGTGGTGGGCGCACCGCCCTGCGCAATTGCCTTCGACTGATCCACCTGGCTGACACATCGGTGAGCCTGGCCGCCGACGTGCCCGCTCTGGCATTGACTATTCGGCGTTCTTATGCGCCCCATACATTTAGTCGGCATAATATGTCCGGTAGTTCAATCGGGAGTATAAGCTATGGATTTGACCAAATTCACCCAGAAGGCGCAGCAAGCAGTCATGGGAGCACAAAAGCTCTCGGCCGAGATGAGCCACAGCCAGATCGAGCCGGATCATGTCTTGTTGGCGCTGCTGCGCCAGAGCGATGGAGTGGTGCCCGAGGTGGTCGAAAAGATCGGAGTCCGGTCGGCTACGTTGGCCAATCAACTGGAGGGTACCCTCGCCACCCGGCCACGCCTGCACGCCCCCTCCCCGCAGCCGCCGCCCGCCCAGGAAACGGTCGAGGTGGTCGCCCGGGCAGAACAAGAGGCAATCAAGATGCGCGACGAATACGTCAGCACCGAACACCTCTTGCTTGCTTTGGCAGAAACCAAGGGACCGGGAGATCTGTTGGCGCGCCTGGGCATCAACCGGTCCACCATTCTGCAGGCCCTCACCGGAATCCGGGGTGGGCAGCGCGTGACATCACCCAACCCCGAGTCCACCTACCAATCCCTGGACAAGTACGGGCGCGACCTGACGCAAGCAGCACGTCAGGGCAAACTGGACCCGGTGATCGGGCGTGATGAGGAAATTCGGCGTGTGATGCAGGTGCTGAGCCGCCGGACCAAAAACAACCCCGTCCTCATTGGCGAGGCCGGTGTGGGCAAGACAGCCATCGCCGAGGGGTTAGCGCAACGAATCGCCCGGGGCGACGTACCGGAGAGCTTGAAGGACAAACGCATCGTGGCCCTGGACTTAGGCGCTCTGGTCGCCGGCTCCAAGTATCGCGGCGAGTTTGAAGAACGGCTGAAAGCAGTGTTGAAGGAGGTATCGGACGCCGCCGGAAAGGTGGTCTTGTTCATCGACGAGTTACACACAGTGGTCGGCGCGGGCGCCGCTGAAGGGGCCATGGATGCCAGCAACATGCTCAAACCCATGCTTGCGCGGGGCGAGCTTCACTGCATTGGCGCTACTACCCTCGACGAGTACCGCAAACACATCGAGAAAGATGCCGCACTGGAGCGCCGCTTTCAGCCTGTGATGGTGGACGAACCCACCGTAGAGGACACCATATCCATTTTGCGCGGCTTGAAGGAACGATATGAGGTCCACCATGGGGTTCGGATTCAGGACAGCGCGGTCATCGCCGCCGCCACCCTCAGCGACCGGTATATCTCCGACCGGCACCTGCCGGACAAGGCGATCGATCTGATCGATGAGGCTGCGTCGCGGCTGAAAATGGAGATTGATAGCAAACCGGCCGAGTTGGATGAGGTAGATCGGCAGATCATGCAGCTCGAAATCGAGCGTGAGGCCCTGAAAAAGGAGCGGGACAAGGCAAGCAAGGAGCGAAGAGCCAAGATCGAGCAAGATATCCACAACCTCCAGGAGACACGCAACGCGCTGAGTGCCCGCTGGGAACGCGAGAAATCCGCCATTGAGGGCGTTCGTGACACCAAGAAGCAACTAGAAGAGACCCAGTTCGCCATTGAAAGAGCCGAGAGACGGGCTGACCTGGCCGAGGCCGCCCGACTCAAATACGGAGTACTGACCGAATTGGAGCGCCGGCTGAACGATCAAGAGGCCCGTTTGAGCGATCTTCAGAAAGAGGGAGCGTTGCTCAAGGAGGAGGTGGACAGCGAGGACATCGCCAAGGTCGTCGGCCGATGGACGGGCATTCCGGTCAGCCGGCTGATGGAGGGTGAGATTCAGAAACTGTTGCGCATGGAGGAACGGCTTCGTCAGCGCGTCGTCGGACAGGACGAGGCAATCCAGATTGTGTCCAGCGCAGTGAGGCGTTCGCGGGCGGGACTGCAGGATCACCGCCGGCCGGTCGGCACCTTTATCTTCCTTGGCCCTACGGGTGTGGGCAAGACAGAGCTGGGCCGGGCCCTGGCAGAGTTCCTTTTTGACGATGAGGACGCGATGGTCCGGGCGGACATGAGTGAGTACCAGGAACGCCACACCGTGAGCAGACTGATCGGAGCGCCCCCGGGCTATGTCGGATACGACGAGGGTGGCCAGCTTACCGAAGCTGTGCGGCGAAAACCCTATTCAGTGGTGCTGTTTGACGAGATCGAAAAGGCCCACCCCGAGGTCTTTAACACCCTCTTGCAGTTGCTCGATGAGGGAAGGCTGACTGATGGTCACGGCCGGACGGTGGATTTCACGAACACCGTCATCATCATGACCAGCAACATCGGCACATGGGAACAGGGTCGGCTGGTTCTAGCGGATGGTCAGACAGTGGACCCGGCTTCAATCACTCAGCCGCAGTTGACCCAAGTCCTGCGGTTGTACTTCCGGCCAGAGTTTCTGAACCGGATCGATGCCACGGTCGTATTTCGAGGGCTGGGCCTTGACGAACTTGTCCAGATCGTCGCCATCCAAATCGACAGAATCAACCACCGGTTGGCGGAGCGAAATCTACGGATCACACTGACCCCTGCGGCTCAGCGACTGCTGGCGACACTGGGCTACGATCCTGCTTTCGGCGCCCGGCCGGTCAAACGCACCATACAGCAGCTGGTACAAGATCCCTTGGCCCTAAGCTTGTTGGAAGGCAAGTTCAACGAAGGCGACCACGTGTTCATAGATGCGGAGGGCGAGCAACTGGTTTTCCGTGCCGGAACCGCGCGTCGGGTGGGCGCCTGACGCCCACCTTCACCTGCCTGCCCGGACTGTATCAGGTATAATCCTGGACAAGCCGCGGCGCACGACAAGAGCCAAGGACCGACTGAGTCCCGGTCGGCCGGTCACGTCCGGCACCAATAATGACGCCGCGCAAGACGCCAACCGCCGTTTCATCAGTTCGACAGCGGAGACAGCAATATCATGATGCGATTCGATCGATTCACCGAGCGGGCGCAGGATGCCGCGACCCGGGCATACGAGATACTTCAGCGGTACGGCCACAACCAGGTCGACACAGAGCACATCCTGCTGGCTTTGCTCGAACAGCCAGAAGGGCAGATACCCCAACTGCTCACCAAGATGGGCGCCGATGTGGAACAGATCAAAACCCGGCTCGATGAAGTCCTCCGAGCCAGCCCGCGTGTGGGCATTTACGGTGGTGGCGCGGGCCAGGTGTTCATCACCCCCCGCGTCAAACGGATCATCGACGTTGCTAATGAAGAAGCCAGCCGCCTCAAGGACGAGTACATTTCCACTGAACATATCTTTCTGGCAGTACTCAGCGAACGGAACACCCCCGTTGCCCGGATCATGGCGGATAACGCCATCACCAAAGAGAGGACGATGCAGTCGGTCCGTGAACTGCGCGGCGGCCAGCGTATCACGGATCCGGGCGCTGAATCTCGTTTCCGCACCCTGGAGCGATACTCTCGCGATCTGACCGCGCTGGCCAGGGCGGGAAAACTGGATCCGGTGATCGGCCGTGATTCAGAGATCCTCCGGGTGATCCAAATCCTTAGTCGTCGGACCAAGAACAACCCAGTGCTAATTGGCGAGGCCGGCGTCGGCAAGACCGCCATTGTGGAGGGCTTGGCACAAAAGATCGCGGAAAACGATGTTCCTGAACTGCTGATGGGCAAGACGATTGTCTCGCTGGACTTGGGGGCGATGGTGGCAGGCAGCCGCTTCCGGGGCGATTTTGAGGAGCGTCTCAAGGCTTCCATGGAAGAGATACAGCGCGCCGAGGGTGAGATCATCCTGTTCATTGACGAGATCCACAACGTGGTTGGAGCGGGGGCGGCCTCCGGCGCCATGGACGCCTCCAACATGATGAAGCCAGCGTTGGCGCGGGGCGAACTGCAGTGCGTCGGAGCCACCACGCTGGACGAGTACCGCCGCTACATTGAACGGGACAGCGCTTTGGAGCGCCGTTTCGCCCCTGTCTTTGTGGACGAGCCGTCAGTTGAGGATACCATCCAGATGCTGCACGGCGTGCGCGACCGGTACGTGAGTCATCACAAAGTCAACTATTCGGATGCCGCACTGGTTGCGGCCGCCAGGCTTTCCCACCGCTACGTGACTGACCGGCGCCTGCCGGACAAAGCCATTGACCTGATGGATGAAGCCGCTGCCAAGCTACGGGTGGCCCTTTACACCCTGCCTGAAGACCTCAAGGAGATCAAACGCGAGCTTGACCGCCTGGCGGCCGAGATGGAGCAGGCCAGCCAACAGCAGGATTTTGAGCGCGCCGCTCTGCTCAAGACCGAGCGCATTCGCAAAGAGGAGGAATTCGCCACCCGTCGCGATTCCTGGCAACAGCAACACCAGTTGGATGAGACGGTAGACGTTTCCGATATTGCCGAGGTGATCTCCGCCTGGACCGGAATTCCGCTCAACCAGATGCTGGAGACTGAGGCGGAGAAACTGCTTCACATGGAGGAGCGGCTGCACGATAGGATCATCGGACAGGAGGAGGCCATTCGGGTTCTGTCGGACGCAATTCGTCGCGGCCGTTCTGGCCTCAAAGATCTACGCCGGCCGATCGGGTCCTTTGTCTTTCTCGGTGCCAGTGGCGTTGGCAAGACCGAGCTCGCCAAGGCGCTGGCCTGGTTCCTGTTCGACAATGAAGATGCGTTGATCCGCATCGACATGAGCGAGTATCGGGAACAGCACACGGTCAGCCGGCTGTTTGGCGCTCCGCCGGGCTATGTAGGCTACGACCAGGGCGGCCAATTGACCGAGGCCGTCCGGCGCCGGCCGTACAGCGTGGTGCTGTTCGACGAGATCGAAAAGGCTCATCCGGACGTGTGGAACGCCCTCCTCCAGATCCTGGACGACGGTCGGCTCACCGATGGCCAAGGCCGGAGAGTCGACTTCCGAAACACGGTGGTCATCATGACCTCCAACGTAGGCACCCAGTTCTTCAAGCGAACTGGTGCCATTGGCTTCTCTGGGATGCGCGCCGCGTTGCGCGACAGCGACAACCAGGAGATCGAGGACGCCCTCAAGCGTACCTTCCGGCCGGAGTTCATCAACCGGATTGACGAGATCATTGTATTCGAGTCTCTGTCCTCCGAACACATGTTACAGATCGTCGATTTGCAGATGAAAGAGATCCAGGCCCGGCTGGAGGAACAGGGCCTCGCCATCAGCCTGACCCAAGGAGCGCGCGAATGGCTGGCCAAGGAAGGGTACGACGAGCAGTTTGGCGCCCGGCCGTTACGTCGTGCTCTACAACGCCACGTAGAAAGCCCCCTTTCGATCCGGATGCTAAATGGCGAGTTCTCCCAGGGCGACCATGTTCTGGTCGATGAGCAAGAGGGCAAGCTGACGTTCCAGCAGGTTCAGCCGGAAGCAGTCACATAACAACCGAGATGCAGCGTTACGTAGGCTGCTACGCCGCCGAGAACGTCTCTACATCGGCGCGCGGGAAACCGAGGTTCCAGCGGGCGCCGGATGACCCCGGATCGCCTCGTTGAACAGCGCCAGCAGCCGGTCAGCAATGTGAGGCCAGGCAAAGCCCTGTGCATAGTTGGCTGCCTGCTGGCCCAGCCGCTCCCGGAGTTCAAGATCCTCCAAGAGCAGAGACAGTTTGCCAGCCAGGGCTGAAACATTCTGGTCTTCAACGCGGTAACCGGTCTCACCATCGCGCACAAGAAACGCCAGTCCACCAACCTCCGACGCAATCACCGGCGTTCCACAGGCCATCGCCTCCAACGCCACCATGCCGAACGATTCATAGTGCGAGGGCACGACGACAACATCGGCCGCCGAGTAATAGAAGGGCAGGGCTTCCTGCTCCCGGCTCCCCAGGAACGTGACCACCTCTTCGATGCCGAGTTCGACCCGCATCTGCTTCAATCGTTCCATCTCGGCGTTTTCGCGGTCCGGATCATCCGGGTCACCGCCAATGATGGCCAGATACAGGCAAGGCGCGTCATCGGGACAGCCGGCTCGCAGGATCCCAATCGCCTGCAAAAGGGTGTCAATACCCTTGAGTGGCTCGATCCGGCCGACGTAGAGTATCAGGCTGTCGGCGGCCGGTACCTGGATCCGTTGGCGCGCTTCCTCCCGAGCCATGGGATGGAAGCGGTTCACGTCCACCCCCGGCGGAATGATCGCGATCTTGTCCGGATTTGCCCCATACAACCATTGGAGTTGGGCATGTTCGGCCGGAGTCGAGGCCACGATACGGTCCGCGAAGGCCATCACCTGCCGTTCTCCCTCGATCCGTACCGAGGGTTCACGTTCGGATTCGCTCCGAGCTGTCCTGTTCTTCATTAACCCCAACGTGTGGAACATGTGAACCACCGGTAAGCCGTTCCAGGCGGCTTTGAGTTCCCGCGCCACCAGGCCGGAAAGCCAATAATGGCTGTGCACCAGGTCGTAGCGGAGCCCTTCCTCGGCCACCAGGCTCTGGACCTCGCTTGTGAACGACTCCAGAAACGGAAGGTGCGCTGGGCCTGACAAAGGGGTCGTTGGGCCGGCCGTCACGTGAATTACCCTGCTTCCCTGGCCCAGTTCGCTGACCGAATGCGGGTCGCAGAGACCCTGTTGGCGTGTGAAGACATCTACCTGGATTCCTCGCCGGGCAAACTCGCGGGTCAGATCCCGGACATAGACGTTCATTCCCCCTGTCTTTTTGCCGCCCAGAGTCGCCAAAGGGCAAGTGTGTACACAAAGCAAAGCGACGCGACCAAGTGTGGCGTGTTCGGACACGGTTGCATACCCCAGGAATGTGAGCCGGGAGGCACCTACCCCTAACGCCGGATCACCAGCTGGTGAACCGTGGTGTCAGCGCCACCCAACTGGTACTTGTAAGCCTCGTCTCCACGCAGAAAATCGAACAACTCCCGACCCTGCTGGATACTGTGTTCAATCAGCAAAGCGGTGAGCACAATGCCAGGGCTGAGAGCTAAAAAGCGTGCCGCATCCAGTCCCGAATTGTAGAGCAGCGTACGGTTGTTGTAGACGAAATTGAACGCAGTGGCGGCCGGCTCGCCATCGACTGTCAGGAAAGCCAGCTCCAACCAGCCTTCCTGCCAGGCGGTTCGGGCGATCGCGTGCATGAATGCCCGGTGGCCCCGGTGCAAGAACTCTGCCTTGTCAGGGTGACTCATCCCCATCAGGTGCAGGAACCGGTCCACTTGCACATCCAGGTCATGGTCGGGTCCAAACAGATACCATTCAACTCCCGCAAGCGGCGTAGCCTTGCGCAGCTTGCGGCGTAGCTCCCGACGGTCCTTGCCATCCAGACCTTCGAGGTACTCATCCCAACTGGCCGGAAGCTTGATAATCGGGCAGACCTCTTGCACCCGGCTGGTCACGTGGAATCCGCGGGAACTGGCCATCGGCCCCAGCAGGCTCAGGGTAGCCGACTCCTGGGGAACATTGCAGAGACTGACCACGTCCCAGGCAAATCCACGGTCCGGCGCGCTAGCTAGCAGGTCCAAGAATGCCGAAAACACCTCCGCTTCATGCCCACGACGGGCAATCAGGTCCAGATAATCGGATACATCCACACACCCTACCGTGTTGAGTTCCCATTCGCCGGCGTCGTTCAAGCCCCGGTAAAGCGGCGCCAAACCGGCCAGCTGCCCATCGGGCCCCCGCATTGCTATCAGCACGGGGGTCCCGTCGCCCAGATAGCGCCACCAGGTGGATTGCCACTCATAGGTCATAAAGACCGTGTCTGCTGAGCTGGAGCGCAGCAGGCCGTTCCAATCAGGGGCCAACTCGGAAAAACCGTCAGAGGACAAAAAAAATCGGGTGTGCAACCGTTTCACTTTCCGGCGCCCACAGCGCCATGCTGTTCACGCCGACATAAACCATCGCTAGGCTTACATTATACGACCGGCCGTTAAGCCGAGCAAGGCCCGTTGACCCACCCCTGCTATTTCGGTACAATCTCATTCGCACCGAGGTCAGATTCGATGACAAACGAGAACAACCTGCTGAACCAACGTTACCGCCTGCTTGACCGTATTGGCGCGGGCGGCATGTCGGTAGTATACCGGGCACAGGATCTCGCGTTGGGCAGGATAGTGGCCATCAAAATTCTCCATGATAGCCTGACGGGTGATGCCACCTTTCTGGAACGCTTTCGTCGGGAGGCACACGCCGCCGCCAGCCTTTCACACCCCAACGTGGTGACGGTTCACGACGTGGGGCAGGACGGCAACCGGCATTATATCGTGATGCAGCTGGTAGAGGGACAGGACCTGAAGACGATTATCCGCCGCGAGGCCCCCCTCTCGCTGGAAAAGGCCATCAACCTCACGATTCAGATCTGCCAAGGTATCGGCTATGCCCATCGGGCGGGTTTCGTCCATTGCGACGTCAAGCCCCAGAACGTCTTGGTTACTGAGGACGGCCGGGCCTTGGTAGCAGATTTTGGCATCGCCCGGATCGTGACCGAGGCGACGGCGTCGCGAACGGATCTGGCTTGGGGCACACCGCACTACTTCTCTCCGGAACAGGCGGCCGGCGAAAAGGCAACGCCGTCCTCGGATGTCTATGCTATCGGCGTCATCCTTTTCGAGATGCTTGCCGGACGGTTGCCATTTGAGGCCGACTCACCCACCGCCCTTGCCCTCATGCACCTCCGGGACGAGCCACCTAGAGTAACCGATCTGAACCCAGAGGTGCCACTGCCGATCACCAAGATTATCCACAAAGTGCTATCCAAAGAGCCGTCGGCCCGGTACCGAACAGCCGACCAGTTTGGCCGGATTCTGGACCGCTATCGCACCGAGAGTTTCCAGAACACCGGGCCCTCTGTGCCCCAAGCTCGTTTGGCCACGGTCGGCACCCCGCCTTCATTTTACGGTCCTCCCACACACTCGATCTCTCTTCCTGCGTCGCCGGCCGTCCCGGTCCGCGCGGCAACAACGATGGATGTAGACTGGGCGACCATATTCCTGGGCGCGATTGCGCTGTTGGCCGTTCTCGGTCTGGTGCCCTTGTGGGTGTTTGTTTACCAGGCATACACCCAACCCGCGCCTCCTCCGGGCATTCTGCCAGTGCTTTTCCTCACGATTCGGTCTTTTCCTGGTATAATAAAGTAGAAAATGTTGTCCAAAAAGCCTGATTGGAGGCATGGGTGGATTCGACAAAACTGAGAAATGGTTTCGTGTACCTCCTGATCATGGTGGCCATCGGCGCCATCTTGTGGAGTTACCGCTCCCAGACCCCGGCCACGGAGGAATTGGCCATCAGCAAACTGGCAGTAGCCGTCAAGGCCGGCGAGGTAAACGAGATCGTGGTCAACAACGACGGCCGCAAGCTTACCGTCCAGTATCAAAACGGGCAGACAGCCCTGTCCCAAAAGGATCCCAACGCTCCTCTCGAGGATGTGCTCATTGCCTACGGGGTTACCCCCGAGGAGTTGCTATCCGTCTTCATACGGAACGAAAAAGCCAGCGACTGGACCAACATCATCGCCATGCTGAGTTGGATTCTGCCGGCACTGCTGTTTGCGGGGATCTTTTTCTTCATGATACGACAGGCGCAAGGCACCAACAACCAGGCGATCTCGTTTGGCAAGAGCCGGGCGCGGATGTTCACCAGCGACAAACCCAAAGTCACTTTTTCCGACGTGGCCGGTCTGGTGGAGGCCAAGGAGGAATTGGCTGAGGTGGTCGAGTTCCTCAAGGAGCCGGAAAAGTTCATCAGCCTTGGGGCCCGAATCCCCAAGGGTGTCTTGCTGGTCGGCTCACCCGGTACCGGCAAAACGCTGATGGCCAAGGCGGTCTCGGGCGAGGCCGGTGTACCCTTTTTTAGCATTTCTGGTTCTGAGTTTGTCGAGATGTTCGTGGGGGTCGGCGCCAGCCGGGTGCGGGACCTGTTTGAACAGGCCAAACGGCACAGCCCGTGCATAGTGTTCGTAGACGAGGTAGATGCGGTCGGCCGGCACCGCGGAGCAGGGTTAGGCGGCAGCCACGACGAGCGCGAGCAGACGCTTAACCAGATACTGGTCGAGATGGACGGCTTTGACACCGACACCAACGTCATCATCATCGCCGCCACCAACCGGCCTGACATCCTAGACCCTGCGCTGCTGCGGCCGGGCCGGTTTGATCGCCGAGTGGTGCTGGATCGTCCCGACCTTCGCGGGCGCGAGGAGATCTTTAACGTACACGTGCGGGGCAAGCCTTTGGCGGCCGATGTTGAGCTACACGAGATCGCTCGCATGACCCCCGGTTTTGTCGGCGCAGACATTGAGAACACCATCAACGAGGCAGCCATTTTGGCTGCTCGTCGCAACCGCAAGAGCATTGGTATGTCCGAGATCCGCGAGGCGATCGAGCGGGTCATAGCCGGCCCGCAACGCAAGAGCCGCATACTTTCGCCGGACGAGAAAGAGACCGTGGCCTACCACGAAGCCGGACACGCTGTAGTGGCGCACATGTTGCCCAATTGTGACCCCGTGACCAAGGTTACCGTGATCCCGCGTGGTATGGGTCTGGGTTATACGTTGGCCATGCCGGAGGACGACCGCTACCTGCAGCACAAGGTCAAGTTCGAAGATGAACTGGCGTATGCATTGGGCGGCCGGGCTGCGGAGGAACTGATCTTTGGCGACGTGACTACCGGTTCAGCCAACGACTTGGAGCGGGTGACCAAGCTAGCGCGTGACATGGTGACACGTTACGGAATGTCCGAAAAACTGGGGCCAATGGTCTACGGCCAAAAGGACGAATTGGTCTTCTTGGGTCGGGAAATCGGCGAGCAGCGCGACTATTCGGATTCAGTGGCCCAGGAGATCGACAGCGAGGTGCGCCGGATCGTTAACGGAGCGTACCAAAAGGCTTTGGATGTGCTGACCCAGCATCGAGACAAGCTCGAATCGGTTGCAGGCCGGTTGATGGAGGCTGAGACTCTGGACGCGGCCGAGTTCGAGGCGCTCATGTCCAACGGACAACCGCCAACGCCGCCCAAGCTGCTGGCACCCCCAAAGCCGGTAACCCGCCTGGCCGAGGCGCCCGACCTCTCGGGCCCGTCGCTCGAGCTGCCACCCTCACCGGCACCGGCGTGAAGGGTCGCTCCGCGCGGTCCACGCCAAGGTGCGCGATACAATCGCCCGGCGTGCACATCCCACTGCCCGGCGTTGACCCGTCAACCCTGAGCGACAAGCTCCGGTGCCCAGCATATCCCACGAGCTCCAGCAGCGGGGATTGATCATAGACGCCGGTGGGGGCGAGTCTGACATCCTGCCCATCGACGATGATCGCATCGATGGCCCGGAGGATTGCAGCTGGGTTCGTTTTGAGGAAGACGCGGGCAGCTCTGACCGCGTCACGCCGCGGCACTGAAAGCTTTTCCACCCACAGTTACCGGCTGACGCCGCATCCGTGTCAGCGCTGCGATCAATCATTGTGGAGCAAATTGGGCCAGTGCCCGCAGAGAGATTCGAACTCCCAACCTACAGTTCCGAAGACTGGCGCTCTATCCATTGAGCTATGCGGGCAAAAAACCGACCAACGGATGCCCACTGGTCGGCAGTGCTCTGGGTGACTGGAGGGATTTGAACCCTCGATCTCCTGGGCCACAACCAGGCGCGTTAACCACTGCACTACAGTCACCAAGTTATCATCATTTTACCATACAGCGTCCAGACAGACAAGATTCGTTCTGGCACTGCAGGACCAGGACTTGGCCGGGTCGGGGCAATGCGCTGGCCCACACCCAATCAAGACTCGGCGGAAGCAGCAGGGGGGGCTTTTTGTTTGCCGACCCAGCCGACTACGTTACAATAGCGGTTTGACCGTGATCCAGACCACTGGAGTGAGATTGTGTGTGGTATCTTTGGCGTCGTAACAAACCATGACCAGCCGCTGGGTTCGATTCTGGTGGAAGCGGGCCGCCGCCTGGCATACCGAGGGTATGATTCGATTGGCTGTGCCACCATCTCCGGCAACGGGCAGATCGATCTGCGAAAAGATGCCGGCAAAATCGACGAGGTGAACGAGCGCTGGCAATTGGGCGAGATGCGCGGCCGGCGCGGCATCGTCCAGTTGCGCTGGGCCACCTTCGGCGCCCCCTCCCAGGCCAACGCGCAACCGCATCTGGATTCGGATGGTGACCTGGTCGGCGCCCACAACGGCAACATCGTCAACCACGTTTCCCTGCGCGAGGCGTTCGTGGAACAGGGGATGACCGTCCGAAGCACCAACGATGGCGAATCGTGCGTGCATGCTGTCGAACGGTACGTGAACACGGGACTGGATTTGGTGGACAGCATCCGTCGTGCGTATGACGACCTGCAAGGCGACTATGCGTTTGTGATCGGGCATCAATCCAGCCCGACCCTACACGCCATCAAAAAGGGATCTGGTCTGGTTGTCGGCATCGCCGACAAGATGACCTGTGTCTCTTCCGATCTGCCTTCGATTCTACCGCTCACCAATCAGATTCTTCGCGTGTGCGATGGCGAGATTGCCACCCTGTGGTCAGACCGGGTGGAATTGCGGCGCGTCTCGGACGGCGCTCTGATCGAACGGGAACCGGAGACCTTTACTCAGGGCATGGAGGCGGCCGTCAAGAGTGGTTATGCCCATTTCATGCTCAAGGAAATACACGAACAACCGCAAGTGGCGGCCGAGCTGATCCACTGGCTGGCGGCATCTCCCCATGTCGAGCCGTTCCTTGAAGCCATGACCAGCGCGAGGCGGCTCTATCTGGTCGGATGCGGCACCAGTTACCATGCATGCCTGGTCGGAGCCGCCTATCTCAACCGGCTGGCAAAGCTGGCGGCCGTGCCCGTCCTGGCGCCGCAGTTTCGCGAAACCCTGGCGCACACCTTGACGCCAGAGGATACCGTGGTCTTTGTGAGCCAGAGTGGTGAGACCAAGGACGTACTCAATGCGCTCAACGCCACCCGGCCGTCGGGCGCAAGGATCCTGGGAGTGCTAAACGTGCTCGGTTCCACCCTGATGCAGGCCAGCCAACACTACCTGCCCCTCGCCTGCGGGTACGAGATCAGCGTGCCAGCCACCAAAACCTATTTGAACCAGGTTGTGCTGTTTCTTTACCTGGCAGATCGGCTCTCAGGCAGGCGGATTGACTGGCAGGCGGTTCCCCAGCTGATTCAGCAGACAGTGGACCAGACCGACTCCCAGGCCCGACAGGTAGCCCTTTTGCTGAATTCGTTCCGCGAGTTCTACTTTCTGGGTTACGGTGAGACGCTCGGGGTGGCCATGGAGGGCGCACTCAAGCTGAAGGAGATCACCTATCTTCATTGCGAAGGGATGCTCAGCGCCGAGTTCAAGCACGGCCCGCTCTCTGCAGTCTTTGACGGTTACCCGGTGTTGTTCGTCAACGCCCCGCAGGACGCTGCCATGATGGTCAACCATGTCAACGAGGTGACCTGCCGCGGTGGCCGCGCCATTGCAGTGGCCGTAGAGGACGAACTGCTGCGCAAGAATGTGAACGATTATCTGCTTCTCCCAACCACTAGCCCAGAGTTGACTGCTCTGCTGGCCGTGTTGCCGCTGCAGCTCATCAGCTACTACATGAGTGTGGCGCGCGGCATTGACCCTGATTTCCCGCGCAACCTGAGCAAGACATTGACCGTCGACTGATGTCAGAAGTTGAGTACCAGGCAGGTCGACTAAGCCAGCTGCGTCACGGTCCTCTGGTCGTGATCCTCCTGGCATTCGGGCTCTTGGCTTGCTGTTATAGCGTGGTTAACCCGCTCTACGAGGGGACAGATGAACTGCGCCATTTCCGGTTTGTGCGCGTACTGGCAGAGACCGGCAAGTTACCGGTGCAGGGCCAGGAACCTGCCAGATCGCAATCTCACCACCCGCCGCTCTACTATGCCGTGAGCGCCGCCGCCACCTTTTGGCTACCCCATCAGGGAGATCCCTACCTGACCCGACCAGAGAACCCGTATTGGGGTTACCGTTACTGGGAGGTCGGAACGGACAACAAGGCCATGTATCTGCATGGGCCAGACGAGCGGTTTCCGTGGTCGGGGGATGCGTTGGCGGCCCACATCGCCCGGTTGGTGAACGTCTGCCTGGGTCTGGCAACGGTGATGCTGACCGCCGCCACCTGCCTCACTATCGTGCCTGGCCGGCCAGCCATTGCGTACGGAGCAGCCGGTCTGGTTGCCTTTAACCCGATGTTCCTCTATATGAGCGGCACCATCAACAACGACGTGGCCGCAGCGGCCACCGGTGCGGCCGTAACCTGGGCCTGCGCCCGAGTGTTGCGCGACGGGCTGAACGGGCGCCGTGCGGTCGCGTTGGGTGTCAGCTACGGCCTGGGGATCTTGGCCAAACTCAACCTGATCTTTCTTTTGCCGGTGATCGAGTCGGTGTTGCTTTACCGATCGTTCTGTCCCCCGTTTGGTCAGATTGACCAGCCGGGAGCACAAGTCTGCCGGATCATGCGCGGCAGCATTGCCTTCGTGCGGGCCAACGGCACGGTACTGGGCACGGCCGCTGTCATTGCTGGCTGGTGGTTTGTCCGCAACGCGTTGGTATACGGCGACCCCACCGGCTTCCGGGAGGTCACCAAGTTATGGGGAGCGCGCGACCCGGCCTCCAGCCTGGGTTTAGCCTGGTCCGAACTACCCAACGCCTGGAGCAGCCTGTGGGGTCGATTCGGTTACGGACAGGTCCCGTTGCCGGGGTGGTATTACCGCGTCCTCGCTTGGGCTAGCGCCGTCGGCGGACTGGGCTTGACGGTGAGCATCGGCAGAGCGGTTGCCGGTTATCGGGCAGATGCTCAAACGTCCGCGTTCACCAGTGGCAGCTCGCCTCGCTCTCGCGGGGAGCCCTCCATCGAACAGCTGATCTCGTTGTTGCTCGTCGTCCTCACCTCTGCGTCCGTGCTCTTCGGGTACATGCTGGTGAGCCCGGCCGGCTCGATGGGGCGCTTTTTCTATCCCGGCCTGGCAGCGTTTTCCATCCTGGCTAACCTAGGTTGGACGTCCGTCAGCAGATTGATCCTGCGCCTGCTGCCCGGCCGTTGGCGCCAGATCCGACCGGCTGCCGTGGTGTCTCTGGCAGCCAACCTGGTCATGTGCACACTGGCCGTTTGGGCCCTGCTGGGGTACATACGCCCAGCCTACGCCCGGCCAATCCACGCTGCGCCTGCCGCGGGGGCCCACCTGCTGGAGGTCACCCTCTCCGACACCGACGGACCGCTGGCCCGATTGATCGGTTATCAGGTGACCCCTGACCGCGCGCTACCCGGGGGTACCGTAGACGTAACCCTGACCTGGCAGACCGTCCGGGCAGCAAGCAACCATTATGTGGTGTTTGTCCACCTACTGGACGACCTGAGGATCATCGTGGCGCAGCGCGACACGTTTCATGGTCTCGGCAACTACCCTACAGGTTTTTGGCGGCCGGATCACATCTTTAGCGAGACCTACCAGGTCATCTTGCCAGAGACCGCGTATGCCCCGGCCACGCTGTCCGTACAGGTGGGCATGTACAGCCGGGAGCGCACCTATCGCCTGCAACCGTCGCCTGCGACGGTGGATAATGCGGTCGCTCTCGGCACAGTCACGCTGGATGCGCGATCAGCCGACCTGCCCAACCTGCAGGACGTAAATTTCGCCAACATGATTCGCCTGGTTGGGTACAGGATTGAACCCCGGGAACTCGAACCGGGTGACGGCCTGCTCTTCACGTTATACTGGCAACTTGACCACGCACCAGACCGCCGAATCGGCATCATCCTGCGGATCGTGGATGATTACGACCGGACCGTGGCAAGCTACGATGGAATGCCGGCGTGGCCAATGGCCGAATGGCCACTTCACGTCCCGGTGGAAGAGCAGCGGTACGTGGCTGTCCCGGAAAACGTCACGACGGGTGTGTATCGGGTAGAGGTGGGCGCTTGGCCAGAAGGTGAGGCCAATAGCCGTCTGCCTATGATAGCCAATGATGGGCATTGGATCGGCGACCGACTCTTTCTGTCGCCGATCCGGCTCGGACCGGCGCAAAATCAGTAACGGTCACCACGCCAGGGCAACATAAAGGAAGTGAAGATGCGCATCGTGTTCATTGCACCCTTTGGGATGGTACCAAAAGGAACAGCCCAAGTCCGCGCCCTGCCACTGGCCCAGGCGCTCTGCCGTCGGGGCCACCAGGTGAAATTGGTTCTGCCGCCCTTTCACACGCCGGCAGTCTGTGGGCAGCAGTGGAACGTAGGTGGTGTAGAGATCGAGAACATCCGCCTGTCGCGATTCCCGACGCTCGGGTACGGAATCTCAGCTTGGCGCTTGGTACGGCGGGCACTTGCCTGGCGACCGCAGGTGATTCACTGCTTCAAACCCAAAGGGTACAGCGGCTTGGCGCTTTGGCTACTCTGGTGGTGGTGGCAACCCGGCAAACGACCGGTGCGGCTGGTGCTGGACAGCGATGATTGGGAGGGGCGCGGCGGCTGGAACGAATTGGAGCCCTACCCCGGCTGGCAGAAGCGCTTGTTCGCCCGGCAGGAGCAGTGGGGGCTCACCCACGCCGATGCGGTGACGGTTGCCAGCCGAGGGCTGGAGACCATCGTCTGGAGCCTGGGAGTCCGGCCAGAACGGGTCATCTACATGCCCAACGGAGCCGCCGTCAACCGGCCGGTGCAGGCCGACGCGGGATCCCAACCAATCGTATTGCTCTACACTCGCTTTTTTGAATTCGACGTGCGTCGAGTTGTGAGCGTTTTCCATCAGGTACGGCAGCGCGTGCCAGAGGCCCGTCTAAGGGTGGTGGGAAAGGGTTTGTGCGGCGAGGAGACCCAATTGCTGGCCTGCTCAGCGGCGGCCGGCTTGCAGGATTCTGTAGAGTACCTGGGTTGGGTGCCGCAGGAGGAACTACCCATCCACTTTGCAGCCGCCCGCTGCGCGCTGGTCCCTCTAAACGATACGCTGGTCAACCGCACGCGATGCTCTGTGAAATTGGCCGACTTGCTGGCCTCCGGCGTCCCGGTGGTAGCTGAAGCAGTGGGACAGAACCAGGAGTACATTGAAACCCAACGCTCCGGCCTGCTTGTGCCAACGGGTGATGACGCAGCCATGACAGAAGCTTGTGTCCGCCTGCTCACAGATCCGCACCTGCGCGCGACGCTGGCGGCTGGCGCGCAGGAACGGATGGAGACTCATCTAGGCTGGGACAGGCTGGCCGAATGCGCAGAATCTGCTTACCAGATCCGTTGACAGCGGGCGGGAAACGCCGGGGTGATCACAGGATGTGGACCAGGAGTTCGGCCAAGTTTGCTGTGGGATGATCTGGCGCATCCAGGCGGGGTGCGTATCGGCTGCAGCGCCGCATCTTGCGCGGAAACAGGGGTTCCGTCGGACGTCACCAACGGCCTTGGTGATGACCGCATCAGGTTCAACCTGACGGCGTGCTGGCGAACGACCCAAGAGCCCTGTCGGTGAATAGAATCCCGGCGCTCAAGCACTTCAGGGCTTTCGGATCTCCAGGGTACCGTCCGGGTAGCCCCACTGGGCCGGCCACTGCGGGTCGCTCTGACTCATCGGTTGCGTGGCAGGCTCGATTATGTTAGAATAACAACGGTCACGAGAGTGAACGAGATTGGGGCGTCGCCAAGTGGTAAGGCAGCGGCCTTTGGAGCCGATATTCGGGGGTTCGAATCCTCCCGCCCCAGCCTGGAAGTGGCTCACGAGATTTCGTGGACGTAGATTACAGTTTGACAGCTGATCCTCCATTACCGATGCGCCGTCACTCGGCAGCATGTGCGTCTGCTGCCTGCACCTCGCAGCGTGCATCGTTCCCCCGCCTGTTTCGTTACCCATGTCCGTAGCAGCGATTCTCCTGACCGTGGAGACCCCACTGGGACATTACACCCTGGCTGGTGTGTCCCCATCTGAGCTCTTTCGGCGGGCGGTTTCCGGGTTGACGTCAGTTGTAGGACAAGCAGCCACCCTGGGACCGGAAACGTTACCGCAACTGCATCACTGGGTAGAGACAGGAACCCAACTTGTCTTGCTGGTGCGGAGCGACCGGCCGTTACTCACTGACAAGACGTTGCAGGCTCTGCTGTACGGTCACCAGGCAAAGACTGGCCCGCTGGCGCCCCTGGACCCTGCGGCCATTGGCGTAGTGCCGGCAGCCTGCGCCGACGCGCACTGGCTGGTAGGGCAATTGGCGCAAGCTGCCTCGGCCGTCACGCTGGACGACTTGGTATCGGCATCCGGCGCGACGCCAGTCGCCGTTCCTGACCCGACCGAATGCCTGGCGGTCGACTCCCTGACCAGCCTGGCGGACGCGGAACGGATCCTGCGCCAGCGGATCAACCTGCGATGGATGCAGGCCGGGGTCCAATTGACCGACCCGGCGACGACCTACATTCACGCGGCGGTGACCATCGGCCGGGGAACGTGCATCCTGCCCAACACACACCTGTGGGGAAACACGACCGTCGGCGATTTCTGCCAGATCGGGCCCAACAGCATCCTGCGTGATGCACAAATCGGGTGTCAGTGTTCAGTCCTGGCTTCAGTGGTCGAGGGAGCGATTATGGAGGACGGGTCGGACATCGGTCCATTCAGTCACCTCCGCAAGGGCGCGCGCCTGTGCCAGGGCGCACACATGGGCAATTTCGGCGAGATGAAAAACAGCACGCTGGGACCCAACTCCAAAATGGGGCACCTGGGTTACCTGGGAGACGCAACCGTGGGTGCGAACGTCAACATCGGAGCGGGCACAATCACCTGCAACTACGATGGAGAAAAGAAACACCCGACTATCATAGAGGACGGCGCGTTCATCGGTTCGGATACGATGCTGGTGGCGCCGGTGCACATTGGCGCCAACGCCCAGATTGGAGCCGGTTCGGTGGTCACCCGCGATGTCCCGGCCGGCGCCGTGGCATACGGGGTTCCGGCTCGCATCATGCGCAAGGCATCGGGAGTAACAGACCGTGGTTTCGGCAGTTAGCGGGGTCGTTCTACTGGCATTCTTTACCTTTGGCCGTGGGTTTTTCACCTTGGCTCGAACCGCCCTGGTTAACTCACACCGCGCCAGACTCCGCCAGTTGGCCGAAGCGGGAGTCAGGGGAGCCGCGTGGGCCGAGCGCGTAAGCGAGGATTCGTCGCGCCTCTTGGTGACCGTCAGGTTCGGGCAGACGCTGTTCAGTTTGCTCGCGGCCTCCACGGCCGCGCTGGTCTTTGCTCCCCCCGTGTGGCGCTGGTTGGCACAGCTGGGAATGGCCATGCCGACCGCCAGTGGGGTTGCAGTGCTCTCGATCGCCTTTCTGGTAGCGGTCGTTTTGCTCCTTTTCGGTGAGACCTTGCCTGATCTGGTGGCTCTCAAGAATCCAGAGCAGATTGCGCTTTCCCTCGCGTGGATTCTTCACCTCTTTAGCATTCCCTTCACTCCGCTGGCCAAGCTGATCATGCGCATCAGCCAGCTCGTCGCCGGACCAACCTCAACAGACCATGCTGCACTTTCGCTGGTCACGGAGGAGGAGATCAAAACCCTGGTAGACGCTGGGCAGGAAGAAGGTGTGATTGAGGAAGACGAAAAGGAGATGATCTACTCCATTTTTCGTTTCGGTGATACCGCTGCCCGTGAGGTCATGGTCCCCCGCATCGACGTTGTTGCGGTGGACGTAGAAACCCCGCTCGAAGATGCGCTGCGGATCATGGTTGGGGCAGGGCATTCCCGCATGCCGGTTTATCAGGGCAGCATAGACAATACCCAGGGCATCCTTTACGCCAAGGACATACTGGCCCTGCAGGTTACCACCGAACCAACCGAGGATAACCCGCCCATCGCCCGTCTATTGCGACCTGCCCACTTTGTGCCAGAGTCCAAAAAGCTGGACGACCTGCTGGCCGATATGCAGCTACGTAAAGTCCACATCGCCATCGTTGTCGACGAATACGGAGGAACAGCCGGCATCGTCACCATCGAAGACATATTGGAGGAGATAGTTGGCGAGATTCAGGACGAGTACGACTCGGAGGAAGCCACGTTCCAGCTGATGGCCAACGACGAGTACGTTTTCAACGCCCGGATTGATTTGGACGATGTGAACGACCTGCTGGGCACCCGATATCCCACCGAACAGGGGGACACCTTGGGCGGCTTTATCTTTAGCCAGTTGGGTAAGGTACCAACGCCGGGGGAGGTGATCGAGTCAGACGGATACCGGATAGAAGTGCTCAGCGTGGTCAATCGCCGAATTCATCAGGTACGAATTAGCCCCCTTCCCATCGAACAACCAGCAGAAGCTGGTGAGGATTGATTCAGGCGCGTGCGCCCAAACCCAAGATGGACATCGACCCCCAATACCTGATTAGAAAAGCACAGGAAGCCCGGCAAAGAGCTTATGCTCCCTACTCCAATTATCAAGTAGGTGCAGCATTGCTCGGTGCCAATGGCGTCGTCTACACCGGCTGCAACGTCGAGAATGCGGCCTTTGCTGAGTGCATTTGTGCCGAGCGCACGGCTGTGGCCAAGGCGGTCTCTGACGGCGAGCGTCGTTTTGCGGCCATCGCCGTGGTGACTCGGGACGGTGGTTCCCCTTGCGGTGCTTGCCGCCAGGTTCTCAACGAATTCGCCCCCGGGATGCTGGTCATCATCGCGGACGCTCAGGGAGAGGTGCGCGAACCCGGTGGCATCTGTACCGCCGCCGAACTGCTCCCTCACCATTTCGGGCCGCGACATCTTCAGACACCGAGTGGCCCATAGGCCACCGGCGGTCTCCGCGCCCGCTACCCAGATGCTGGCAACCAGTGCCATGAACAACCGAACGATCTCCGGAGTGCATGCCTTAGCCGAGGGAGCCATTAGCGCCGGGGTTTCGCTGGTCACAGGTTATCCCGGCGCGCCGGCAACTGGCGTAGTGGACAAGATCCTGAGCCTCAGCCAGCCGGACGCTGTCCGGATCGAGTGGACCAGCAACGAAAAGGTGGCCCTCGAAGTCGCTTTCGGCGCCTCGCTCGGCGGCCAGCGGGCATTGTTCTGCGCCAAAAGCGTGGGGCTGAATATAGCGTTGGATCCTTTGATGGTGATCAACCTCTCTGGATGCAACGCCGGTCTGGTGCTTCTGGTGGGAGACGACCCGGGAAGCTGGGGGTCTCAGAACGAACAGGATAGCCGGCCGCTAGGGATTGCGGCCGAGATTCCCGTTCTGGAGCCGACTACCGTGCCGGATGCCGGTGCTGCCATCCGTTCGGCGTTTGAGCTCTCCGAACAGATCCGGCTTCCCGTGATGGTGCGTTTTACGAGCGCCCTGGCCACCGGCCGAGCTCAGGTTGAACCACCCGCACAGGGATCAGCAGTCACACCTCCGGATTACATACGCGAGTTCATGAAGTGGGTGGTCCTGCCGGTGAACGCCGTCCAATTGCACGGTCGTCTACACGATCGATTGGCCAGGGTGCAGGCCGGCTTTGAAACCTCGCAGTTGAACGGGAGCCTGGGTAGTGGTCGGCGGCGGATCGTGGCTGCGGGTTACGCCTTTCAAAAACTGATGGACGTGGTTTCCGAGCTGCCAGCCGGACTGGCCGTGTTCCGCTTGGGCACGATATTCCCGCTGCCGGTTTCTCGCTCTTTGGATCAAACGTCATCCGATTCCGGGTTACTCCCCTTTGTGGTTGGCTCGGACAGCGTTCTGGTGCTGGAAGAGGGATCGCCACTGGTTGAGCGCGCCCTTTGTGCGGCTCTGCAGGCAGCCAAAATCTCCTCTACCGTCTGCGGGCAGGACACCGGCCATGTTCCACAAACCGGTGAGTTGTTTGGCCCAGAGATCGCGGCAGCCGTCAACTGCTGGTGGCCAGAAGCCGCTTTGACTGCGTCCGGTGCAGTTGGCCGGCCGCGCCCCAGCCGCCAACCGTTTTGCGAGGGCTGTTCCTACATCCCAGCCTTTGACGCCCTGCTTTCCGTGATGCAGGCCGACCGCGGGCGCGATGCCTACATCGTGGTGGGTGAACCCGGCTGCATGGTGCGTTCCCAGCTGCCACCCTACGAGTTGATGGACGTCAAACTAAGCCTCGGCGCCAGCATCGGCATGGCAACCGGCCTGGCGCTGACCAACCGACGCGAGCGCGTCATCGCCATCACCGGTGATTCGGCCTTTCTACACACCGGCGTCAACGGCCTGATGGATGCCGCCCGGATCGGTACCCAGTTGACCGTCCTGATCCTTGACAACCTGACCACCGCTCTATCGGGCGGCCAACCCCATCCCGCGAGTCCGGTGGACGCCCGCGGATGCCAGCGGCGCCCGCTGGAATTGGCTCAGATTGCTCGCGCCGCCGGCGCAGCAGAGGTTCAAGTGGTCGACCTGGACCGGGGCGAGCAGATGGAAGAACCCATCCGGCAGGCTTTGCGGAGCCAGGGCGTTTCGGTGGTCATCGCGCGGGGAAGATGTCCCCGTTGGTCACCTGGATCGTGAGCGCCTCCCCAGCCGATACAGAGCACGATCCACCTGACCCGGGAAAACGAGAACCGCCGCCAAGATCAGGCCAAGGACACTGGTCCCCACCAACACCCCGGAAGGCGGCACGCGGTCGCGAATCGGGGCAATACCGTACACCAGAGGATGGACCTCCAGGATCACGCGGTCATCAGTCCAATACCGCAGAGCAACCACGTCGTTGCGCTCTTCTGAACTCAGGTAATCCAGTACCGGGCTGTGATTCCGCGCCCAGAACATCATCTCCTCGCCGTTATCCTGCCTAATGAAAGGCAGCCGGTACCGCACTCGCCCGCCCTCACGGACTTCCTCCACCGGTCCGGGTGCCCCAACCAACAGCTCAACCGGCCGATCCCAGCGGGTCCATTGGTTTACCAGCGACCAAATACTGGCCACCAGAAGCAGACCAGCGAACATCAGCAGCAGCGGCCGCCACCACCGTTCAACGACTGTCAGCGGAAAGAAGCGTGTATCTTGGCTGTTCATGGGCTCTCGTATTGCCAAATCCCGCGCCACGGATGACCAAACCAAAGCGCATCACGAGTGGGATAAAGCTGGTCAAAGACCGGGTCGAGCATCCCCTCGGCGGGACCATAACAGACCCAGTTGCCATTGTCCGTCTCCCGCCGCCCGACGCCCTGGGTGCCCCCGGCCCACACCATCCCCTGATGGAATGCCAGTTGAGTCGCGCCCTGCAGACATGGCAATGAGGTTTCATCAGGCATCCAAACTCGGCCGTCATCCACGCTGTAGTACAGCTTACCATCGATCAGGAGCCACACGGCGTCTGGGGTCGGTTCCAGGTCACCCCGCACCGACACTTTCGCCGGCACCGGATAGAACATGACCGCGCCCGTATTGGTGTCAAAGCGACCCAGGTGTTCGCTGGTGAGGAACCAGACATGGTTGTCCATCTGCTGCAACGCCCAAACCCGGGTGACCGCTTCCTCGCCCAGCTCGAAAACGGTCCACTGATCAATAGCCAGATTGTACGACAAGAAACCCCGGTTGCCGAGAAACCAGAGCGTGTTACCTGTCGGTCGTAGCAGCAACTGGACCAGCGCCCATTCTGGCGGCGGCGACAGGTCGAAACGCTGGGGTTCGACCCCCGGTCGAGAAAAGTACACTAATCTCGACGGCCCCTGGTCTTCGGAGCTATCAGCCAGGTTTGCCAACCACACACTGTGCCCACCAGGTTCCAATGCAGCGCCATCAGGCACCAGATTACCGTACCCACCTACCGGCGCCAGAGGCTGCCATACATCCATTTCCGGCTCCCAAAAGCCGGGTCCAATGTCGGTTTGCACCAAAAGCGCACCATTGCGCTCACCGAGGATTCGGTAGGTTGCGCTGATGGGCCGCCGAAAGGTCCGCCATTCACCGGTAGGTAGGAAAAAGGCCACCAGACCGTTCCGACCGGTAAACCACAGCGCGTCGTCGTGGCCCATCATCTGTCCCTGGATTCCCAGATGGGATAGTGGTGAGGCCGGGTAACGGCTCACCTGGTGGGTCACTGGATCATACCGGACCAATTCGGTCGTGTGTTCCGCATACAGCCAGAGTGCGCCGGCATAGAACTGCGCACCCTGGAAGGCACCGTCCGCAACCATGCCGGCCGGCTCTAACTCGGAAACCAGCCGCCAGTTCCCACTGGCCTTGTTGTGCTCCCAAGGCAGGCCTTGGCTGGGCACAGCCCAGAGCGCAGCTTCACTCTGAGCGAACCCATATGATTGAGGAGGCGGTCTACCAGGCAGCCCGCTCACGGCCGACCATTCGCCGTCACCCTTGTCCAGCCGAATCACACCGCCCGCGCCATCGATTGCCGGTTCCACACTGATCCACAGGTATTGGGCATCAGCCAAAATGCCGTTCACGCCGGCAAGCTCGACTCCCGCAGCCGCGAATAGGCTCTGCCAATTGTCGCTTGTCGGTTCATACCGGCTTAGCCCGTTCGCAGTACCTGCCCATACCGTTTCCCCATCCACGTACACCCGCACATCATGATTGCTGGAAAGGCCGTCATCTGTCGTGTACGCTTGCCATTCACTGGCGATGTGATCGTACCTGCTCACACCGCCCTGCGTGCCAACCCACAGCCAATCTTGCTGCAAAGCAATCGAGACGACACTGTTCTCAACCAGCCCATCACCCCGGGTGAAGACATCCCACGTTTCACGTTCCAGGTCCAAACACACCAGGCCACCAAGCCCAGCCAGCCATAACACGTTTCCCTCTGGCAGGGCGGCGCGCAGGTCCAGGACATTGGGAAAGCGGGTCCAGCTGCCTCCACTTGGCGTCGCGGTTGGCGTCGGGGTCCAGGTGGGCGCAGGGGTAGCCGTAAAGGTTGCGGTGGGCGGAGGCGGAGTTATGGTGAAGGTTGGCGTAGATGTGTATTGCGGCGGAGGCTGCGAAACGGTAGGTGCCGGCCGCGTCGCCAGGCCACAGGCTCCCAGTAAAATACCCAACGCAAGGATGACTGCCAGTCGCCGGTTGTGCATCAGATCATTCTCGCTCGATGCTGGAAGGAGCGGCCGCCAGCCAGCAAACAACCTACCAAAGACCAAGTTGCTTCAGGGGCCGCCGACCGTCCAGGAGGACAAACGGTGCCGCCCATTCCGCCCTTACACCCATCTTTTGAAGTTGCTCGAGTTGCCGCAAGGTGCCACGACGCCGCTCGCGGATGATCCGGTCCGCACCTCGCAGTCCAATTCCCGGAACTCGAAGCAGTTCGGCCCTTTCAGCACGGTTGATCTCCACCGGCTGACGCTGCAGTTGACCACGGGCCCATGTTGTCTTGGGATCCTCTCTCAACGGCAGGTTGCCATCGGGTCCAAAAGGCAACTCCTCCACATCAAAGCCGTAATCTCGCAGCAGAAAACTGCTCTGATACAGCCGATGTTGCCGTAAAAGGGGCGTCGGCTCCCTATCCTCCAGCGGCGTATCCACCACCGGATTGAACGCCATGAAATAAGCCCGCGCCAACCCCATCTGCTGGTGCAAGAGCTGCGTGGTCTGCAGGAGCTCCAGATCACTCTCGCCGGCCGGTCCGACAACGAACTGGGTCGTCGAACTTGGACCATATCCGCCGCACTCGCGCCGGACCCGCTCAATCCACTGCAGCCGCTGTACCAACTCGTCCGCGAACTTTTTTTGGGGGGCAATGTGACTCAAACGGTGGGCATTGGGCGCCTCCAGATTGACACTCACGCGGTCTGCCAACTGGATGGTCCGGACCACCTGATCATACTCGGCGCCGGGCATCACTTTCAAATGCAGGTAACCCCGAAAGTGATAACGCTTTCGCAGTATCTCGCCGGTGGCAATGATCTTGTCCTGCGTCGGAACACCGTCCCTCACCACGCCGGCGGATAGGAACAGTCCCTCGACCAGGCCCGCCTGATATAGACGGTAGAAACCGTCAGCCAACGCGTCTGGGGTGAAACTGACCCGGTGCACATCTCGGCCGTTACGGAAGCCGCAGTAGCCACAGTTGCGCTCGCAGACAGTGGTGGTCATTGCCTTGAGCACCGGCATCCTGCGGTTGTGTGGGCTCACCACGTGGGAAATGCAGTCCGCCAGTGCAGCCGGGACCCGCCCGTGAACTCCCATCACCTCGTCGCCGGCCGGCTCGTATCGGGTGGCGTCCCGCGTCTGGCACAACATCTCGATCGGGTCCATGCCGCTATGATAGAACATTTGTGCATATTTGTCAACCCGGCGCCAGACACCCAACCAGGCCGGCCAACCGAATCCTGCACACAAAAAGAGCCCGTCGCATAGGAAAACGGGCTCTCGTTGACCGCGCCGGCTCGCCGGCGCGCATCGGGGCGAATCAACGCGTGGATCAGTTGGTCTCTTCCCCCTCGATGGGAATGCCCCGCATCTTGGAGCGGAGCGCATCGATCTCCGCTTCCACTTTGTCGATCCGCGCCAGCAAATCTCCGCTGGCCTTTAGCCCCTGTTGGATGAGATGGCGAATAGCCTCTTGACGGCTCTTGTGCACGCCGGCCGCAACCAGCTTGTCCACAATTTCTACCGTCTTTGAATCCAGGGTAACGACCACGGTGCGATGGGCCTCGGTCACGGTCTGTTCGGCAAGCCTGGTACCTTGACGCAGCATCTCGGCTGTGGCATCGGCTGCAGCGCTAAATGCCTCACGAGCCGCTTTGGCGGCATGCTCAAAAGCTTCTCGCCAGTCTGTGGGTGAGAGTCCTGGCTGCTCAACCTTGGTTTCGCGTGTTTCTTCAGACATCGGTTCCTCCTAATTCAACTGCCCTTCTATACGCTAGATGTTCAAATCAGTTTCTTCCGCCACAATGGCAGAGAGTTTCTGCCGCAAACCACTGATCTGCGCCGTGATCTCTTCGATTCGTTTGAACAACTGGTCACTGGCGCGGATGCCCTCATTCACCAAGAACGCCACGCTCTCTGAGCGGCTCTTGGTGATACCAGCCTCCACCAACATTTCCAGATACCGCAGCGCGTCGTTGCTGACGCGCACCATAACCACGTTTTCTCGGTTGCTCAGCGCACGGCTGACCGCTTGGCGCACTGCATCCACGAAATCGACTGGTCGTTCGTCCTCCGCATCCGTTTTGGTCGTGCTGTCGGTCATTTTCTCACCTTTCTCAACTCTACCAACGTTGATATCCGGCAACTTGCTTACACGTAATATTGTAACATGGTATCCTTGTATGTCAATACCCCCGCATGATTTTTTGGTCCAAAGTGCACTGGAGTCGATCAGCGGACAGTGAATCCTGAGCATCGGGCAGGAGTCCGGCAATGCACAGCCCGGCCAACCGGTAGGCGCTCCTTACTGCCAGGGCTGTCGAATGTGTGGGGACTGTGCACCGCGCGTCAGCCTAAAAACCCCGGGGGGCCGCAAGGTATGGTGCTCCGGACGCTTGAGCAGGCGACCTACTCAGCTGAAGAGGCAGAACAGCGATTGGTCGCGTCAAGCGGTCGTGACACCGGTCAGGCGGCCAATGGTTCCTGGCGCCGGATGAGCAATATGACGCCAGCCACAACCAGCAGCGATCCCATCACCTGGCCGGCTGTCAGACGTTCCCCCAACAAGAGGTAGGCATAGACTGCCACAAAAGCGATTTCCGACATGGCCAAAATCGTAGCCACGCTGGCTGGAAGCCGTCCAAGCGCGAACGTATAGACGGTAAAACCCAAGATGGTGGGCAGAACAATGAGCCCGGCAAAGGAGATACCTACCTGCCACGGAAAAGGCCACGGTTGCGGCGCATTGAATTGGAATGGGAGCAGGATCGCGGCACCGACGCCGAATCCGTAGGTGAGCACGGTCAGCGGATGATACCGGCGGCGAAGTTGCTTACCAAACAAGTTCCAGCCGGCGTACAAGAGCGGGATGCCAACCCCCAACAGCAGCCCGCTCCAGGCGATCTCTGCCCGGCTCAATACGTCGGGCCCCGAAACCAGCACCGTGCCTCCAAAGGTCAGCAAAATCGCCACGCCGTTGAGCCAGGTCAGGGATTCGCGCCAAACGACCCAAGCCGCCACTGCGACGATGGCCGGCATTGCTGCCTGTTGCACGGTCGCTACGGCGGCTCCGTTCAACATCACGCCCAGATTCCAACAGGCGTGAAAACCACCCAGCGAGATGCCAAGGCCGGTCACCAGAACCCAATCCTGCCGCCGAAAGGCCAGCAATTCTGGCCGCAACAGGCGAACTCCTACCAACAGAAGAATAAAGGCAACCAGGTCCCGCCAGAAGGCCAACGCCAGCGCGCTGATTTCCATGGAGGAGACGATTAATTTGACAAAGACACCGGAGGTGCCCCACAAGGCCGCAGCAACCAACGCGGCCGGAAAACCCACTGCCGATGGGGCCAAAAGACTGCGAGGGTTCAATTTGCCGCCAACCACCCTGACACCCCGATCGATCTCTGGTCCGGTCTATCCGCCGCATCCCTTGGCCCAACTAGCGACCGCGCAGCCGTACGGGCCGGCATGGTGCCGGTCGAGTTCACGTCAGGCCGCAACCAGGACCCCGACGTCTGAAACCCCACCGCACGACCAGCGAGCCAATACAAGGCCGGTTCCCATGAGCCGAGCCACTCGTTGGGAAGGTGGGTCACTGAGGGAATGACAACGACCGCAGGAAACATGCGTTGAAATCAGCGTCCCGGTCCAGGTCGACCTGCTGCGCCTGGTGCGCGATGCGCTCGCCGCGCTCAAACTCATCGTCGTTCAACATTAACGCAGCACCGAAACCTGCGCCGTTGGCCGGCGTCTCCACTATGGACAAGTCCACTCGCGGGATCATACCCAAACCGATGACTGCTTCCAGATCCACCTGGCTTCCGAATGACCCGGTAAGGACCAACCGCCGCAAGTCGGTGGCCTTCAAGCCCAACTGAGCCATCAGGATCTCGGTGGCCGCCCGTACTGCGCCCTTGGCTTTTTGCAGTTCCCGAATGTCCTGTTGCGTAAGGTACAAGGTTTCATCGTCAGCCCGGGCTTCCGTCAACGCAATCCGGCGCACCCCGGCAGCGTCATGATCTATGCGGTGCGGGAAACCAGGAGAAGGCTGGCCAAGTCGGCCGCTATGGTCCACCACCCTAGCCCGGACCAACTGATGGACTATGCTGAGCAACCCAGAACCCGTTACGCCGACCGGCGGCTGGTCACCCAGGGTCGAGAGTTCAAGCCGTCCAGATTCAGGGTCGATCTCGGCGCCGATCACAGCGCCGTCCACCGCCCTGGTTCCACACGAGATGTTCACCCCTTCGAATGCCGGGCCGGCGGCAGTTGATGCCACCAGGATGTGGTTGCCGTCCGTCACCATGACCTCGCCGTTCGTGCCCAGATCGATGGCCGCCATAGGCTCGGATGCACAATCAAAACCAAAAAAGACCAGACAAGCCAGGGCGTCCGAGCCCACAAACCCGCCGATCAGTGGCGGTAGGTTGACTTGAGCTTCAGGAGCGAGCACGTCATTGAGAAGCCGATTACCACCCCGCACGGCGTCCGTAGAATGCGGCTGGAAAGGAAGCGTCATCAGCGAATCCACCGGGTAACCCAGTAACAGGTGGTGCATGGCGCAGTTGCCAACGATGGTCACCCGCCTGACCCGCCGTAGGATCCGCCTGGATAAAAGAAGTCCGCCTATCGCCTGCACAATCGAGGACAACGCCAATGCCGACAGTCGATCCGCGTCGGACCTACCGCGGCCTGCAACAGCCAGGCGAGAGATGACATCCGCACCAAAGACCGTTTGTTGATTCAGCGCAGCTGAACCGGCGCACACACGCCCGCCTTCAAGCAGGGTCAGAAAGGCGGCGACCGTGGTACTGCCCAGATCAATCGCCAGGCCCAACGGCTCGTCTCGGCGTCTGTAGTCGTCCGATTCGCGAAAAATCTTGTTCGAGTACACCACGATAGGAGCCAATGTCACCGAAACGTCACCCATTACATGTGCACGACAGGCAAGCCGATACCCGGCGGCAAGCTCGGCACGTGCAAGTTGTTCCCGTTCCACCTCATCTGGGGCGTCCAATGCGCCCTCTGCCAACACCTTACATTTGCCACAGGTTCCCCGGCCGGCGCACGGTTGCTCCAGCGGCAGACCGGTGGCGACAATGACGTCACCTAGCAACGAACCCGGGTTAACCTCTGTCGCTCTGACCTGATCGCCAAGCAGAACCGAAACTGTCGCCATTTAGAATCCATTCTCTCATAGTGGTGCTTGCCAGCCCCGGCAGAACAGGCCGAGCTGAACCCGCGCAATTATACCCGATGCAGAGCGGGCCAGACGCGTGTGTGCAAAGCAATGCTCAGTGCCGAGCCGGGGATTCGGCTTCGCCACGACGCGCCGACCCATCGGCGACCATCGCCCATATCCGCAGAACTAGCAGCAAACCCAGGACGGTGGCATACGGGTACGAAACGTGCGCGCTCTTGCCCATCCAGAGAACGTGCGCCATCGCCAGGGCGCCGGCCAAGTACACCAACCGATGCAGCTTCTTCCACCGCCGACCGAGTCGAGTTCGCCAGTAGTCCGTGGATGTAAGTGACAATGTCAACAGCAAAACCAGCGCCAATGCTCCCGGAAGAATGTGCCGCTGTTTCTGCAGAGCCTCAAGAAGCAGATCCCAATCCAGGCCGTAGTCCAACCCCACATAAGCCAATGCATGCCCGCCGGCGTATAGGCTAGCGTACAGACCGAGTGTGCGACGAAACCGCAGCAGTGCTGTCCAACCGGTGAGCGCGTACGACGGGGCGCAGGCGAGAGAAGCGAGCAGCAGAACCAGCGCCGTCCTCCCGGTACGGGATACGATTGCTTGGACAGGGTCTGGCAGCAGACCCTGTCCATAGTGCCACGCCAATGCCGCTGCAGGTGCCAGTGCAGCTATGTGAACCAGGAGGGGGCCGAGGCGCCAATTGCGTCTGATCAGAACCACCGGGTCAGATCCATCGCCTGATACAGTCGGGCCACCTGATCCGCGTACCCGTTGAGAAAGAGGGTGGGCTGCCGACCGGTCTCGCCGACGAACCGCTCTGTCGATTGGGACCATCGCGGATGATCTACTTCTGGATTCACATTGGCAAAAAAGCCATATTCTTCGGGTGCGACCGCCATCCAAAGGGAAATTGGCATCTTTTCCACCAGGTCGATCTTGACGATGGATTTGATGCTCTTGAACCCATATTTCCATGGCACCACCAGCCGAACCGGAGCACCGTTCTGGGGCAGCAGCGGTTGGCCGTATAACCCGGTCGCCAGCAGCGACAGATCGTTCATCGCCTCGTCCATCCGCAGGCCTTCGGCATAGGGCCAGGGATAAGACCTGGCTTTTTGCCCCGGCATCTGCGCCGGGTCATAGAGGGTTTCGAATCGGACATATTGCGCATTGGCCATGGGTTCGACCGCCCGCAGCAATCGCGCCAGCGAGAAGCCGAACCAGGGGACAACCTTGGACCAACCCTCCACACAGCGCATTCGGTAGATCCGTTCTTCCTGCTCGAATCGGCGGAGGTCATCCAGATCAAACACCCTGGGTTTGTGTACTAGGCCGCCGACCTCTACCTGCCAGGGAGAGAGTTGGAGATCGGCCGCCAGTCGGGCCACACCCTCTTTGTCAAACGTGAACTCGTAATAGTTGCAGTAGTTTGTTATCGCCTGGTAGCTGGTCAGGCGGTTGCCCAACTCATCAACGGCCGGTGGGGGAGTAGTCAGGGGAACGGTGGTGGGGGCAGCGGCTGTCATCTGAGTATGAGTGGTGATTATCGCCTCGGGTGAGGGTGTTCCGGTAGGCGCACAACGAACGAAAAGCACTCCCCCCGCGGCAACGCCCAGGCCGCGGATGAACTGCCTGCGACTGAGGTATCGGGCCTCGGGAGTAATATCCGAGGGCGGTATTTCGGTCATCATGACTGCTCTTGCCACCGCAGCGCTCCTGCAAATCCTTGGTCACTAGAAGATACAATCCTCGTCCGACTGATCAGCCCAACTGATGTGCCAGCCCAGTTGGTGAGCAGCTCCGGCGCCTGGGCGGGTTGACCTGTCAATTGCGTCAAGAACACCGCAACTAACCAGCAAGCCTTCCCTCTTCCCTGGATCACCGCTTGAACATCAAGATGGACATCCGTATAGTATCGATGCAGTGGCAGAGCGCCATCTTACGAGTCCTTGACCAGTCGATGTAGAAGGAAAGCAGGCCGACGCTCGGCCTGAAGACGACAGTGGTTGCGCGATTGACGCCCCCATGGCGCTATGGTACACTCTCGCGCGCTGAGTGAGACCCGTTGTATTTGCGCTGGCAGTTCGGGTTAGGGAACCCCAATGGCATGCGATCAGAAGGACATCGGGTTTTCGACCTCGATTTATCAGTGTCCTTGGAATGAGTCGCCACACATTACCTGATCCGGGATCGATGATTCCGCAGTTTGCCGGAAACCCGGGTATGATTGCCGGGTGGGTGCGGTGGTTGCGCGCCGGCGGCCAACTCGACGAGTGGGCCGATAACACCCACGCAGAGGTCCTGTTTGCCAGTCAGGCACTCTTGCTTCAGCCTACCAGCCAGGTGCTCAATCTAGGTTGTGGGTGGGGAAGGCACGCGCTGGCGCTGGCAAACGCCGGCCTGCGCGTCATTGGCTTGGAGCGACGATCTGACCTGTTGGCACTGGCACAGGACACCGGCCAGAAAATGAGTTTGCCCGTGCGCTGGGTGCTGGGCAGCCTCGATGACCTAATCCTTTCAGAACCGGTGGACGCCATCGTTCTTTTTCACGAGAACCCCCTTTCACTGACTAGTGGCCCGGCCGAGGCCCTTTTCGTGCTTGAGCAGTACCACTCGCTCATGCGTGAGCGCGGACGCCTTCTGTTTGGTTCTTCTGATTGGGTAGCTGATCCCCCGCAACACCAGCAGACCCGCACCCAGACGTTCGATGGAACCGAAACACTCTGCCGCCAATTCGACTCACATAACCGGACCGTCAACGTGCACACCTACACCCAGGCTCGAGACGGCACGCGCCAGGAGCTCGCGCACCGATTCTGGCACCCGACCATGGATCAGATGGGGTCACTGCTATCCAGTGCAGGGTTCAACGTGCAAGGCCGGTTCAACAGCTTTACCTTTCTTCCGTTTGAGGCCGGCCTGCCAGGCCTGATCTGGCTGGCGCAAAAACGGTGACCGAGACCCGCTATTCGGAGAACGGACCGGTCGTGCGTGGCCGGATCATTACCCTCCGACCGACCCAAATCAACGATCTCCCCTTCCTGCAGTCACTCTGGAACAGCCCGGAGGTGATGCAGTACCTTGGATATCCGCACGGTTTGAGCCTCACCGCCACCGAGACGCTAGAGTGGTGGGAACGCACTCAACGCTGGTCGGCGACCCACCTGATCCTGGAGGCGCGAGATGGCACCGCTGTGGGCGAAAGCGGCTGGGGTTTTCCGGGCGCACCGGGCACGCTCGAGATCAAGGTGGCACGGGCGCATTGGGGCAAAGGCCTGGCAACCGACGCTCTGCAGGCATTGCTCCAATACCTCTGGAACCACACAACCCTGTCTGAGGTCGAGGTAACCCCTCATCGCGAGCACCTGGTGGCCCGCCAGCTCTACCGACAACTGGGCTTCCGGCCAGCTGAACCGCCACTCGATTGGTCAAATCCGGAATACGAACTCTGGACCCTCCATCGTCCCGCGGACCTGCCCGTCCGGCAGCCAAAGGCGCTGGTTTTTGATTGGGGAGGGGTGCTCATGCAGACCACCGACGACAGCCTTCGCCGGCAGTGGGAGAGCCTCCTGGCGCTGCAACCAAATGCTGTGGACAAGGCAGTGTTCGGCAGCACTGCCTGGCAGCGGGCCCAGTTCGGATTGGTGGATGCAGATGAATGCTGGGCTCAGATCGGCGCCGAGCTGGGTCTCGACAGCAGCGCACTGAGCCAGTTTCATGACGACTTTTTTGCCGGCGACCAACTCAATCTGCATTTGTTGCGCCAGATCATCAGGTGGAAGTCTGCTGGGCAGCGAATGGTGCTCCTGAGCAACTACAGCCGGGAACTGGACCTTCTCCTGGACCAACATGCATTGCGTTCGCTTTTTGACCTGGTCGTCCTTTCGGCGGCCGAGGGCGTCACCAAACCGGCCGGTTGGATATTCTGGCGGACCGCCAACCGCTTAGCCGCTCACCCATCTGACCTGCTTTTCGTCGATGACCTGCAGGAGAATGTTGCCGGAGCAAAACGGGTCGGCCTGCACACCGTCCATTACCAAACGGACGAGCAGGCCATCACCGAGATTGAGAGGTTAATGGCATGGCCGGAGCCGCCAATATCCAGGCAGTGATTTTTGATGTTGGCGGAGTGCTGGACCAACCGGCCGATCCCCTGGCGGAGGAAGCCGATCGGCTGGCATTGGCAGCCGAACTCGGCATGGGCCTGGACGATCTGTGGCATCACCTGTATCAGACCGAGCCGTGGATGCTGGCGCGGGTGGGTAGGATCACAGACGCCGAATTCTGGCAACAGAGCCTCGCTCGGTTGGGAATCTATCAAGAGGCCAATATTCGGGCATTTGTGCGGCGCCATTATGCTTTCAAGGAGGTAGCTCCGGCCATGCGGGCATTGCTGGATGACCTGCGTCCGCGAGTCAGGTTGGCCATCATCAGCAACGCGACCGACACACTGGAGTCAGGCCTGGAGGGGTGGGGACTGACACCCTACTTTGAGGTGATTATCAATTCATATCGCGTTGGATGTGCCAAACCCGACCCGCGCATCTACTGTCTGGCGCTGGACCGGTTGCAGGTACGGCCGGATCAGGCCGTCTTTACCGATGACCAGCAACACAACGTGGATGCCGCGGCCGAGTTAGGCATCCGTGCCATCCGCTTCACCGGGGTCCCGGATTTGACAGCTTTCCTGGAGGATCTGGGGCTAACGGGTGACTGACTGGGCCTATTCCCACTCGATGGTAGCCGGGGGTTTGCTGGTGATATCATACACCACCCGGTTGATTCCATCGACCTCGTTGACAATCCGTTGGCTGACCCGCGCCAACAAATCCCAATCCAGACGGGCCCAGTCCGCAGTCATGAAATCGTCGGTCTCCACCGCCCGAATCACAACCGGCTGCTCATACGTCCGTGCGTCACCCATCACCCCCACGCTGCGGACGGGAAGCAGCACCGCAAACGCCTGCGCCGTGGTGCGGAGCCCACCTTGTCTGCCCAGTTCGTCCAGCAGGATGGCATCCGCCTCGCGCAGGCGCTCCAGACCCTGCCATGTGACTTCGCCCAGCAACCTGACTGCCAGACCCGGACCGGGAAACGGCTGCCGCCACACTATCTCGTCAGGCAATCCGAGCGCCTCACCTAGACGGCGCACCTCATCCTTGAAAAGCAGCCGAAGGGGTTCCACAATGGCCGCAAACTCGATATCCTTCGGCAGCCCACCCACGTTGTGATGGGACTTGATCCGATGGGCGTCTGGCCGATCGCGCGCGGCGCTCTCGATGATGTCCGGGTAGATGGTGCCCTGCGCCAGGTGCAGTTCACGCGGGTTCCCTATTTTGCGCGCCTCTCGCTCGAAAATCCGGATAAAGCGTTCACCAATCCGCCGCCGCTTGTCCTCCGGATCCACCACACCCACCAGCGCATCCAGCATCTCCTCCACTGCATTAACCGCCACCAGGTGCATGCCCATCCGGCGATCAAAGGTCTCGACGACCTGCTGGGGTTCTCCCAGACGCATCAATCCCGTATCCACAAACACGCACGTGAGGCGATCGCCGATTGCCCGGTGAGCCAGCGCGGCCACGACTGAGCTATCTACCCCGCCGCTCAAACCCAAGACCAATTGTCCCCGCCCCACTTGGGTGCGGATGGACTCCACCAGTTCCTCTATGAGGTTGCCAGCGGTCCAGTCTGCCCGGCAACCACAGACCGCTGTCGCGAAATTCCCCAGGATTTCGGCGCCGCGCGGGGTGTGAACAACCTCGGGATGAAACTGAACCCCATAGCGTCCCGTCTCGGTGTTTCCCATCGCGGCGTACGGGGAGTTCAATGAACGAGCCAGCGGCACAAAACCAGGCGGCAGACGGTCGATGCGGTCACCATGTGACATCCAGACCTGCAACGCGTCAGGCGCAGGCAGACCCGCCTCGCTGCCCAGCGTCAGGAGGGGATTGAGCGGTCCCACCAATTCGACCTCTGCGGGGCCGTATTCGCGTCGGACCGATCCGGACACCCGACCACCCAGATGGTGGGCCAAGAGTTGCATTCCGTAGCAGATGCCCAACACAGGCCGGCCGGAGTCAAGCACGTACCCCGGCAATCCCGGTGCGCCCGGCTCATACACCGATGCTGGACCACCACTAAGGATAAACCCCTTGGGCTGGGACCCAAGCACCTTTTCTGCCGGGCTATCCCAGGCATAAAGCTCGGAATAGACTCCTCGCTCCCGCACACGGCGGGCAATCAACTGCGAGTATTGCGATCCGAAATCGAGGATGACGATCGCGTCGTGCTGCAGGGTCACGCAACCTCGATCTGACCGTTGCTCATGTTGGTGATAGTCACCAGGGACTCCACTGGCACATCTAGAATGCTGAGCAACTCGCGCCCCCCCTCAAATCGCTTCTCGATCAGTGTGCCAATGCCCACCAATTCAGCCCCGGCCGCCTTGACCAATCGCGCCAGAGCCATGATGGTGAGGCCAGAGGCCAGGAAATCATCAATGATCAGCACGTGCTCGCCCGGTCTCAGGAATTCGGGTGAGATCATCAGCTGGGTCAGGTCGCCCTTGGTGTGCGACGGGCTGTAGGTCAGATAGATGTCCGCCGTCATGGTGACCGGTTTGTGCTTTCGGGCGTAGACTACCGGCAGACCCATCTCCAAGGCTGTCATCAATGCCGGGGAAATACCCGAGATTTCCGCCGTCACGATCTTTTCCACCGCCAAACCGGCAAAGCGCCGCGCAAACTCTTGGCCGCAGAGCGCCATCAGGTGAGGATCGACCTGGTGATTGATGAATCCATCCACCTTGAGAATGCCCCTCCCCAGGTTGCGGCCGTCGGCAAGGATTCGCTTTTTCAACGCGTCCATGGCTGGGACCTCCAATGGCAAGCCACTCTACCGCCGAGATTGTAGCGCACGCCCCCAGGTGTGACAAGCCCTGTTGTACCCGTTTAGCAGGAACCCGGTATAATGTCACTGGTGGTCGGTGTAAGTTGCTCCGGAGGAGCAGTGTATGCGTGTTCTTGTTCTGGGGGCATATGGCCTCATCGGCAACAATGTGGTACGAGCCGCCCTAGCCGCCAATTGGGAGGTAGTGGCCTTTGAGCGACGCTCGCGGCGCAAGGCCGGTCTTCAAGGCCTTCCGGTCGAGATCAGCCCAGGCACTCCGTCCGACCCCGATGCCCTCAGCCGTTCCATGGCTGGCTGTGACGTGGTGTTTCACACCTTGGCATACAACCCCCCAAATGGCCTACGCACGCCTCAAAGACTGGTGGAGGCTCGTGAACATGTCACGCGCGTCCTACGCGCGGCAGGCCACGCCCGAATCGGCCGGCTGGTGTACACCAGCGCGGCCTGCACCATCGGCGGCGCTGACAGCCCGGGCCAACTTCCTGACGAGTGGAACCGGTACCGACTGGGTAGCATTCCCCATCCCTTCTGGGATGCGAAATTGCTGCAGGAAGAAGCCGTATTGGCTTTTGGTCGCGAAAAACTAATTCCCGTCATAGTCGTCAACCCGGCCGAGGTGTTGGGGCCGAACGACTTTGACCTTCAGGCAGCGCGCCCATTGATCGACATTGCACGTCGCGGCAGACGTCAGTACCTTCCCGGGACCGCCAGCATCGCCGATGCGGAGGACGTAGCGCAGGGCCACCTCAAAGCAGCCACCCTGGGTAGGCCGGGTGAGCGGTACATCTTGGCCGGCCACAACCTCACACGTCGAGAAATCGCTGCCACGATGGCGTATGCCAGTAAGCGCCCCGCGCCCGACCGGCCAGCAGATCTGCACCGCTTAGAGCGTTTGGCCCGCTTCTCAGAGCGCGTGTCCTGCCTGGGACAACCCGACCGGCTGTTTCCGCTCACCTATCAGGTGGCAGCCGCTTTGCTCCCGGGCTGGTACGACAGCAGCAAGGCGCGTCAGGAACTAGAATACACCAACCGGCCGCTGTTGGATACGTGTCGCGCGACGTTGGGCTGGCTGGCATCGGTGCGGATGCTCCGGTGATATCACCAGTGTACCGGGCGGGATCAGCAGTGCCGGACCTGGCGCCGGGCGTGGTTGCTCCTGCTGTCCAGGCGCTGCGTGACCCTTGGCAGAGCGGCGAGTTACTTCTGACACTGGCAGTTGCCGCTGGATGATGCTGTAATCAGGCACACCGAACCATGGAGGCAAACAGATGAACACTCGGGCCGGCATTCGCCGAGAAGACAAAAACGTATGGGAGCGGCGCGCACCCATCACGCCCGAACACGTGTCAGAGCTCGCTCGGCAACACGGGCTTCAGTTCTGTGTTCAACCATCGGCCATACGAGCCATTCCCGAAAGCGCGTACCGGGCGGCCGGCGCAACGATCCAGGAGGATCTGGCCGAGTGTCCCATCGTGTTTGCCGTCAAAGAGATCCCAACGGATCTTTTCCGGCCTCGCGGTGTTTATGTGTTTTTCGCCCACGTGATCAAGGGACAGCCGTACAACATGCCAATGTTGAAACGGATGCTGGAATTGGGTTGCACCCTGATCGACTATGAAAAGGTCACTGACGATCAGGGCCGGCGATTGGTTTTCTTTGGACGGTTTGCCGGCATGGCGGGGATGGTGGATACCCTATGGGCGCTGGGACAACGGCATCTCTTGGAGGGAATTGCCTCGCCGTTCAGCCAGATTCAAATGACCTTTCGTTACGGCGAATCCGGACCTGTTCGGCAGGCGGTTCGCCATGTGGGCGAGCAGATATCGCGTCAAGGTCTTCCTCCTTCGCTCGTCCCATTTGTCTGCGGTTTCGCCGGCTATGGCAACGTAAGCCGGGGAGCACAGGAGATATTTGACGAACTTCCGGTACGCGATATCTCGCCGGCCCAACTCCTCACCCTCCACCAGGAGCCAGCCGACGCACACGTGGTCTACAAGGTGGTGTTCAAGGAAATCGACACAGTCCAACCTCGCGACCCGATACGCATTTTTGACCTGGCTCATTTTATGAGCCATCCAGACCAGTACCAGTCTCAATTTAAGCAATACCTACCGCACCTCTCTGTGTTGGTGAATGCCGTTTATTGGACGCGTCAGAGCCCACGTTTGGTGACCAAAGCCGACCTCAAGGAGTTGTATGCTGGCGCCTCGCTCCCCAAACTTCAGGTCATTGGCGACATAAGTTGTGACATAGAAGGAGCCATCGAAGCCACCCTGCACTCGACCGAACCGGACGACCCGGTTTTCGTGTACGACCCGCAGACCGAAAAGGCCATCCCGGGCGTGGCGGGACACGGCCCAGTGATCATGGCGGTCGACAATCTGCCGTGCGAGTTGCCGATCGAGTCCTCAACCGACTTTAGCACGGCCCTAAAACCTTTCCTGCCTGACATTGTCACGGCGGATTTCTCTGTGCCCTGGGAAGAGCTGCAACTGCCACCGGAGATAAAAAGGGCGGTCATTGCCTATGCCGGCCAATTGACCCCCAGTTACCGTTATATCCAGCAGTACCTGTGATGGGGCTGTGTTATTGTGAATAGGAGGCAAATAATATGAAGAGCGTGCTGATCCTGGGGGCAGGTCTGGTTGCCGGTCCGATGGTTCGCTACCTGTTAGAGCAACCCGACATACATACGACGGTTGCCAGCCGAACGGCGAGCAAGGCCAGTGCCCTGATTGGCGACCATCCACGCGGGACTGCCTTGGCATTCGACATTGCCGAGGAGAGCGCCGGGCTGAATCAACTGGTGCAACAGGCCGACCTGGTGGTCAGTCTGCTACCCTACACCTACCACCTGCAGGTGGCACATAGCTGCCTTCAACACGGCAAACACCTGGTGACGACCTCGTACGTCAAACCCGAGATGCAGGCACTGGACGCGGCGGTCCGTCAGGCTGGCGTCATCTTTCTCAATGAGATCGGCCTGGATCCCGGTATCGATCACATGTCCGCCAAACGAGTCGTCGACGCCATCCGGCAACGACGGGGAGAGATAACGACGTTTGTCTCATACTGCGGTGGGTTGCCAGCGCCAGAAGCCAATACCAACCCCTTGGGTTACAAATTCTCCTGGAGCCCGCGAGGCGTGGTTATGGCCGGGAAAAACCCGGCTAAATACCTGTGGGAAGGAAAGCGGATTTCCATTCCCGGCGAAGAGCTGTTTGATCACTATTGGCCCGTGGAGATCGAGGGTTTGGGCACGTTTGAAGGGTACCCGAATCGCGATTCAATGCCTTACGCCGAGATCTATGGGATCGAACCTACCCACACCATGTTTCGCGGGACGCTGCGCTACCCAGGTTGGTGCGCCACACTGAAAAAGATCGCCGAGCTGGGCCTTCTAGACGACACAGTGCGAACTGACCTCGCCGGGTCAACTTTCGCGCAGCTCACATCCCGATTGGCTGGCGTACAGCCCAGGGAGCTCCGAACCGGCCTTGCAGCACAGCTGGGGCTGCCGCCGTCTTCGCCGATCATGGACAATCTGGCATGGCTTGGTTTGTTGGGTGACGATCCACTTCCTGCCACAGCCAACACACTCATGGATGTGTTGACCGGCCGAATGCTTCAGTTGATGGTCTACCAGCCGGGGGAACGCGATCTGATCGTGCTTTACGACGTCTTTTACGCGCGGTACTCCGACAGGACCGAGCGCACCACTTCGACGCTGGTCGCCTTTGGTATCCCGAACGGAGACTCTGCCATGGCGCGCACCGTGAGCCTTCCGGCGGCTATCGGCGTCAGGCTGATCCTGAACGGCAAGATAACAGCGCGTGGGGTGCATGTGCCGGTGATCCCCGAGATCTACAACCCGGTGCTCGACGAACTGGAGGCGCTGGGTATCCGATGTGTGGAAGAAACCACCGTAGTCCCATCGTGATACACATAGCCGGGCGGATAGCCGGCTGACTCTGCACCTGGGCCGTTTCCAGTTCGCCGGAAGCGGCTCAGGTGCAACGTGCTGACAAGAACGCCTCAATGCCGTTTCGTCCCTGACCATCGGCGCCGCCGCCGCCTGCGTCTCTCGAGACCGCGCCGACGATAGAACGTCCCATCGACGGGACTTTCGCGCGGCGATAACCGCGGCACTTGCCGCGATCACCCGGCAGCAAAACTACAAGGATCGTTCAAACTGCATTAGCCGCAGGGTGCTCTCACAAGGTGGCACCTCTGGCCGTCCGCGCGATTCTGTTCAACAGGTCAGCCGAACCAAAAGATCCATAGAGGGGATCGGCAACGGCTCGGCAGAACGCAGCCCGGGCCGTCAACCAACGAGGAAAACCAGCCCGACCGTTGCCGCCGCCCCAAACCCAGAGCTGAGCGCGTTCACCCAATCATTCGTCAACCAGCGCCAACCTCGCACCGGCCGGGTAGCGGAATTGCAGCCATGGATGGAACGCTCTGTCTCCTTGTTGCACTGGTCGCAGTAATAGATGCCCTGCACAGTAGCGCCTAGTAGGCTATCGAAGAACGCTCCCAACACACCGCCCACCACTCCTGCCAGTGCTAGCTGGAGGGACGAATGCCCGGTCTTGCCTTCCGCCCACTGCAGCAAGGCCGCCAATGCGGCGATGAAAAACGCGCCGCCCATCGCGGCCGCCGTGCCCAATTTGCTCACGCCGCCCGAAGTACCCACCTCCACTCGCTGACCGTTGGTGATGAGCCGTGGCCTGGCGCGGCTGAGAACGCCCAATTCTGTCGCCCAGGTATCAGCGTTCACGGTCGCCATGGCACCCACGTAAGCAGCCCATAGCCAGCCCGCGGCGGGGAGGCCAAAAACCGCCGCAGCAATTGCCAGCACTGCTCCCAGACCGCCGTTAGCCAACACCTGTCCCCAGTCTCGCTTATGTCCTTTGGCGAATTTCTCGGCCAAGTTGGCCTTTTCCCGGCGGCGGAACCGGGAAAGGAGACTGGAGGATACGAAAAACGCAATCAGCAGGGTGCCCCACTCCCAACCACCGAAGCCAAAGGTTATGGTGCCTGCCACGATCGCGCCGGCCAGCCCCGAACGGCTCAGCGCACCGCGAGCGTACCCCGCAGCACCGATCAGTGTACTTGCTACCAGACCCAGCAGGATCCACTGCGTGCTATGGTCTGACATTCGCCACCGCAGTCAAAAGAAGCAGCTGCAGGCCGACCGCCGCGCCCCACAAGAGGTGAGCAGCAATGCGATCGCGCACTCGGAAGTAGATGATCCCTCCCAAAAGACCATCGACAATCCACGCCACCAGGCCGACCGCCGCCAACGCCAAGAGATCCGCTGGGGAGCCATACCGTTCCGGCAGCCCTCCAGAATAGCGCAGGGGCACGGCGCGCGGAAGCTGATCATGACGCACTACCACCAAGGAGAACAGCGCCAGGTTCAACAAACCCCCGACCGCCAATAGGGCCAGACCCACGCGGTCGCGGACAAGATCTCGAGCCGCCACAGATACCCGCACCGAGATCTGTTCCACCGATTGCGAGGGTCCCAGTTCACGTTGCGCGGCGAATTGATCCAGGAACCGATCTGGGTTCTCCGGCGAAATGGCAAAGGACCCGCTCGAGGTCGTTATCACCAACTGGCGTTCAGCAGGAGCGGTGCAATAGACCTGGACGTTTCCCATACCAGCGATCTTGCCACGTCCGACGTGATAGCCCGGCCAGCGTAGCCCGCGGAAATGGGTGATCGGGCCCTGCTCCCGCGCCCGGCTGACGGCTTGCACGTTGGTGAGCGGGATCACCTCACCCGACCCTCCCCAACGGATAGTAACGGCATTCCGGTCGAGTGCGTACCTGGCGCTGCTAAGACAGGTAAGGCCATACAACACCATGCCCGTCACCAGCACGTTGGCCAGCACCAGCAACACGCGTACGATGGTCAACAGGCTGATTGGTTCGGTGATTGCCAGAACCACCAATCCGATGCTCAAGAGGGTCAGAGCAACGACAATGCCCAGCCCGAAAACGAGACCCGATCCGGCGTAAGGTTTCTGCTCCACAGGGCGGGTCTCAGAACGAAAACGAGGTACCCAAAGACTTGGTCTGCTCCGCGAGGTCCAGCAGCCGGCTCATGCCTCTTGCGAAATCGGCCGCTTGAAGAAATAGACCAATTCTCCCTTGGCGTCGGGGACAACGGCGACCAACTGCCAGCCAGCGTCCTCGAGCACACCCCACGCCCCGCGTTGAGTGCTGTAGGCGTCCGCCTTGTTCTCAAACACACCGCGCGCCCCCAAAAAGACCACGCGATTCCCATCCAGTTTGCAGTGCTGCCACTTTTCCATTCCAAACTCCATTTCATTGCCGCAAATGACCAACGTCATTGACTACTGGTACTCTCACCCGGCACGAGCCGCCCAGTTCCACATGCGTGAGGCTGCAGTTGTCGACGCGGACATCCCACCAGGCGCCAAATCGTTCCGGAATCAGGTGAGCCAGTGCCATCCGGATAACGCCAGAATGGGTTACCACCAACGCAGTCTGCTGGTTACAGGCACCCGCTAGCCGAGCAATCGCCTCCGAAACCCGGCGGCGGAACTGGCGCCGCGTCTCACCACCCGGCCAACCGAAATCCTCATCGGTTTTGTCGCGCCATCGGGCATAAACGGTCGGGTGATCCTCCGCAAAGCGTCTCCCCTGCATGCACTCCAGATCGCCAAAGTGCATCTCTTTCAGAGACTCGTCCACAATGGGTTCGTGGCCCAACGCGCGGCCGATGACGTCCGCCGTCTGCCACGCCCGACTCAGTGGGCTGCTGAACAACGCAACCGCTCCCAGCCCTTCCTGCGCCAGCCGAGCAGCTGTGTCCGCGGCCTGTCTGCGACCAACCGCACTCAACGGGGTCTCACTCCAGCCCGCCCAGACGTCCTGGAGGTTGCCGACGGACTCGCCGTGCCGGACCAGCAGGAGTCGGGTCCACTGCTCAGGGTTGGGGTTCATCCAGATGCTCAGCCTCGCCGTCAATCACCGTCCACTGATACCTTGAGGCCACCAAGGCATTCATATGCTCCTGCACCACTCCCGGCGGAGCAAGCTCCAGGAAGACCTTGAGGCCCAATGCAATGATCGCCAAATCATCCAACTGGCCCAAGCCAAGAAAAAGGTCGGGCACCAGGTCGGCCGGCAAGAATAGGTAACCGGCCGATAACACTGGAACAAGCTTTGCCCACACGGGAACCCGGCGATCCCGAAAAAGCCGCCACACGAGTTTGATCTGCTGGATCAGCCCACGTATGACGTTGTCCTCTGGGACTCTTGAGAGCCGCTGCGAGCGGTTCGTGTCGTTGCTCATGATTCGATTCCCTACCTGAAATCCGCTGGCAATTATAGACCCACCTCGAGCGGCCTGCAAACTGGCACAGCCTCTGCTACCCATCTTTTCAGGTGGTTGCGGCTGTGCTACAATTTTCTCGGGTTTGGGGTGACCACGCCATGGATGATTTGTTGGAACGACTGCATCAGGTCGAGCTTTTCAGCCGGGTCCCAGTGCGGGATCTGCGCCGGTTGGCCGACCTTTTTGAGGAATTGCGGTTTGACCGCCCAGAGTACCTCATGCGGCAGGGAGAGCCGAGCGACCGCATGTTTCTGCTGGCTGGCGGCGAGGCAAGCGAATGGGATTTGGGATCCGATGGATTGGAACGGCTAAAGCGGCGTTTCTCACCGGGTGCTTCGATCGGCGAATCTACTTTGTTCCTGGACGAACCGGCCGCATCCAGTGTGCGGGCTCAGGGCGGCTCTGTCGTGTATGCTCTAGACCGCTCGCGCTTTGAGGCCTATGTACAGGATCACCCATCGATCCTGGATTCTCTGCAGGTGCCGACCGAGGTGCTTGCACGGCGGGACGGTCGCCGTTTCAGCTGGATGACGGATGATGAGGTCGCCGTCTTTGTCGCCACCAAGAGCCTTTGGGCCCTATTCGGTAGCTTGCTGATGCCGGTCGGGCTATTTTTGGCGCTGATGTGGATTGCGGCGGTGATCACGGGCACCCCCCAACTTCTCACCGCAGTCCGGGCTCTGGCGGTGGTCATATCGGGAGGGTGGTCGGGGCTCTGCTGGCTTGATTGGCGCAACGATCACTATGTAATCACCAACTGTCGCGCGGTGCACCACGAAAGTCGTCTGCTGACACTGCGGGTCACCGTGGATCAGGCGTTTTTGCGCCAGATACAACATATCACCATCCTGACCCCTAGTCCGGTCGCGCGTGCCTTGGGTATAGGCACGTTATTCATCGAGACGGCGGGTCGCGCTCATTCGATCGCTTTCCGACACATAGACAAACCGGCAGCGTGTCAGCAGATACTGTCCGAGTGGATTGAAAGGAGCCGGCTGGTCGATCAGCGTACGGACCGGGCGGCCATACGGGAGGCCATTGCGCAGCAACTATGCCCGCCATCTGATGATCCAGGCGAATCAGAGCGACAACCTCCCCGGCCGGGTCAATTGTCCGGTCAGGTCATCTGGGATCTGGACCAACCCACTCGTGTGCTTGAGAAGGCCGGCGAATCATCGCCCTGGTGGTCCGCTTTGGCACATGCGTTGGACGCGATTTTGCCCCATTTCCGTCAGCAGGTTGGTCCCGTGGTCACTTGGTACAAACACCCGTTCGTTCTTATCAAGGCCACCTTTCTACCGGCCTGCGTCTTGGCCATTTCGTTCATGGCTGGTATCGGGTGGACACTGATCCTCGGCGGCGATTCGTTTCGTACCATCGCTCTGGTTCTGTTTTTCGTCTGGTGTATGGGTCTCTTCTGGCTGCTGTGGCGTTACGAGGATTGGCGAAATGACATATTCCAGATGACCGACGAGCACATCATCGACATTGATCGGTTGCCGCTTGGGTTGCGCGAGCAACGACGTCAAGCCTCGCTTGAACAGGTTCAAAACATCAACGTGGACATACCGAACGTATGGGCGCGCGTTTTCAACTATGGCAACGTGATCATCGAAACGGCGGGACGCACCGGCGACCTCACGTTCGAGTGGGTGATGCAACCCCAAGCGGTTCAAGCGGAGATATTTGGCCGGATCGAAGAGAGGCGAGCCATACAGAGGAAAGAACAGGAAGAGCAGCGGCGTCAAGAAATGGCAAACTGGGTAGCAGTCTACCATCAGATGAAGGAAGAAGGCCAGATCTAGGAACAGACCTATGGCGCAATTGCAGATTGTCACGCCGCCCCACCCGGTCTTGCGTCAGAAAGCCCGGCCCGTAACTGACTTTGGGCCCGAATTGCAGTCGCTCATCGATGACATGGTAGAGACGATGCACGCCGCCCAAGGCGTGGGGTTGGCTGCTAACCAAGTAGCAGTGCCTGCTCAGGTAATTGTGGTGGAGATGCCTGTGCCACAATCCGATGAGCCCGACGCAGGGTCAGAGCCGGCGCCGCCGCACTCCGGTGAACGTTTTACTTGGGTGAATCCTCGACTCTCCTGGCACTCGCGGTCCACCGTGGAAGGGGTCGAAGGTTGCCTGTCCGTGCCAGGCGTGGCCGGCGAGGTTGACCGCTTTGAGGAGATCCGAGTCGAGGCACAGGACCGACACGGAAGCAAAGTCCGGATGCGGTTCGAAGGTTGGCTGGCACGGGTTTTCCAGCACGAGATCGATCACCTCAACGGCGTTTTGTACATAGACCGCATCGACGACCCCGAAAAGATCTGGCAGGTCAAACCGGGTGAAGAGGAACAGGCTGAAACCGAAGCTGTCGGATACCCGGCAGGCTCCTGACGCTAAGTGCTCCCCTTGTTGAACCCTCCGTCTCACCAAGACATCTTGAGCAGGCGGACCGATTTGGGCGCCCGTGGATCTCCCGTGGCATGGCGTCTTGCGGCGTTCTTGTGCATTGGGCACCAACGACGTAATCTGATCGCAATTCGGCCGATCAGTTGACGATGCGCAGGGGTTATGCTATCATAGGCTCCAGTTGCCCGTTGTGTCGGGCTTGTCTTCCAGCGAGTGAGAGAGAGGCATAACAACACAAGAGTATCGAATCAACGAGGAGATCCGGGCAGCGACGGTGCGACTGATTGACCGGAGTGGCAAGCACGTCGGCATTGTCCCGGTCGAAGAGGCGCAGCGTGCAGCGCGGGCTGCTGAACTGGATTTGGTTGAGATATCACCCAATGCAGACCCGCCGGTGGTCCGGATCATGGACCACGGCAAGTTCCTTTACGAGCGGGCAAAGAAAGCGCGAGAGGCTCGCCGCGCCCAGAAACAGATCGAGGTCAAAGAGATCCGTTTGCGCCCCAAGACCACGGATCATCACCGCGCATTCAAAGTTGACGATGCTCGCGGGTGGTTGAGGGAAGGCATGAAAGTAAAGGTGCGCATCCGTTTTCGCGGGCGCGAGATCACCTACCCCGAGATCGCCATGCAGACGATGCGTGACGTGGTGAAGGACTTGGCGGATGTAGGGGTGGTTGAGCAAGCGCCCAATATGGACGGTCGAACGATGCTGATGGTCCTGGCCCCCAAGTAGGGCAATACTGGTCAGGCTCTCCACCAATCAACAAGCCCGCAAGGGCTTGTTTTTTCGAGGACACTGGAATGGCTACCAAAACGAAAAAATACAAGATCAAGACCTACAAAGCGGCCGCCAAGCGCTTCCGGGTCACCGGAGGTGGGAAACTGGTTCGCACCAAGGGCGGCAAGAGCCACCTGCGCCGCAATCGTTCAGCACGCGCCAAGGCGCAGTTTTCGCGGATGCTGGAGGTCACTGCCCCCGGCGACAAGAAACGGGTTCTCCGGTTGGCCCCATATTTGAAACGGTTCAAAGCAAACCCACCGGCTTGATGATTCCGCTGCCCGGCCTTGCTGCGTATCCTGCGTAGATCCAGTTGAGCGTCCGGGCCAGTTAAAAAAGCGAGGAGAATGTCATGCGCGTTAAAGGCGGGACGGTTACACGCCGTCGTCACAACAAGATTATTTCGGCAGTCAAAGGTCAATACGGCTCCCGTGGGCGGCTCTTTCGCCGTTCCAACGAAGCCTGGCTCAAGTCAGCCTGGTATTCCTATCGCGACCGGCGTACTCGGAAAAGGGATCTGCGCCGTCTGTGGATCACCAGGATAAATGCTGCTGCCCGAATCCATGGAACGAGCTACAGCCGTCTCGTTCACGGCCTCCGACAGGCCAATATCGCCCTGGATCGCAAGGTCCTGGCAGACATCGCTGTTCGAGATCCGAGGACCTTTGCAGACATTGTCCAATCGGCTCTCTCCGCCAGCTAGGGAATCCGCAGTTCGATGCAGCGGGAGGCAATGCCTCCCGCTTTTCGTTATTCAATGATCACCAGCCCAGCCAACCCCAAGGTAACGCTCGTGCAACGGCTGCAGACGTCGCGCCATGCCCGACATCGCCAAGGGCTTCTGGTGGCTGAGGGCGCTCGACTGGTGGGCGATGCGCTGGATACTGGCATCCGCCCCCGCTTTGTCTTGTGCACGGCCTCGTGGCTCACCAGCTTGTCCGGCCAGCGGGTCCAGCATCAGGCTGCGTTGGACGGATTCCCCTGTCTGGTGGTCACGCCAGAGATACTGGCGCAGTGCGCGGACACGGACACGCCGCAGGGGGTACTGGCCGTGTTTCCCATTCCCCGGTATCCTCGCCCTGTCTCGACCTCGCTGACGCTTATCATCGACCAACTGCGCGACCCAGGAAACCTGGGCACCATTCTGCGTACGGCCGCCGCGGCCGGGGCCGACATGGTGCTGCTGCCGCCCGGAAACGCGGATCCCTTTAGCCCCAAGGTCATCCGAGCAGCCATGGGAGCGCATTTCCGGCTGCCGATCTTCCAGGTGCCCTACGGCGAAATCGGCGCTTGGGTGACACCTTCGGAGGTGCGCGTTGCGGCAGCCGGGAAAGGGAGCCGGTACGATCAAGTAGATTGGACTCAACCGGTCGTCTTGGTGGTCGGTGGAGAAGCGAGCGGGGTGGGGTCGCAGATCGAGCAACTCGCTACGAGTTACGTGCACATTCCCATGCCCGGCGGCTGCGAATCTCTCAACGCATCGGTAGCCGCCGGAATCCTGCTGTTTGAGGCGGTGCGTCAGCGCACAGGCGGCCATTTGCCCGCCCGCTGAACCTCATCCATTGTGTCTCATGCGCCGCAACCGGGCAGAGTCTCCAGTTGGAGGCAAGCCCCTTCAGGACTTGACCGGTAGACGATCTGCCGCCGGCAAACGGGGCACAGTCCAGAGAACTGCTCGACGCCGGCTTCCAGGCAAAGATCATAATACTCAGCCAGTGCCTCAGCCATGGCTGGTTGCCACTCCCACTCCAGCCAGCATCCCTGGCAGTTTCGAATTGCCTCATCCAGGCTCCTGTCGCCCGCCAGAGCGACCAAAGTCGCCAGAAAATGACCACAGAGCGCACAGGTGGAGAAACTGCGGATTGTTGTCTTTCGGTCTGCCAATCAATCCTCCTGAGCCAGAGCCGGCGCCTTTGTTTCTTCGTCGCCCTCAGATTCGCCTTCGCGGTGCGCACCGCCCTCGTGCTGCGGGAACACCCCACCGTCGGTGACGCACTGACCGGAGACGCGAGCCAGTTCCTGCTTCCTCAGCCGGTATAGTACCTCTTCGGTCAACCGTCGATGCGAAGCATTGAGATCCGCCAGCACGCCCAACATCGCCACCAGCAACCCAATCACGGTGGAGATCCCGCCGATAAAGAGCGACTGCACGAACCGGGCTATTCCTCGCTCCCCAACCAGGTAGAAATAGGAAAACCGTGCCAACAGGACAAAACCCAAAACAAAAAAGGGCACACTCAGGCACAGAAAGGTGCGCAGCGGTTCATAGAAGGCATAAATCCGCAGAACCGTGGCCGCTGATTGCTTGATATAACCCCACGTGCTGCGAATTAACCGGGACTCGCGAATCTGGGGATTCACCTCGATAGGAATCGAGGCAATTTTCAACCCCTTCTTGCCCGCCTGAATGATTGTCTCCAGCGTGTAGGTATAATCCGTGATCACGCACAATTGCAGTGCGGCTTCGCGGCTGTAGGCGCGGAAACCACTCGGGGCATCCGGCACCCGTGTTCCACTGGCCATCCGCACTACCCGGCTGCCCCATTTTTGCAGCTGCCTCTTGAGAGGGGTAAAGTGAGCAATGCGCGAGGTCTGGCGGTTGGCGATCACCAGGTCGGCCTGACCGCGCAGTATCGGTGCAATGAGATCCGGAACATACCGACCAGGGTATTGATTGTCTCCATCTGTATTGACGATGATGTCGGCCCCAAGCCGCAGACTGGTATCCAACCCCGTCTGGAAAGCTCGAGCCAGGCGGCGATTGCCAGAATGGCGGACCACATGGTCTACACCGAGACTGGCCGCCACTTCAGCTGTGCCGTCTGTGCTGCCATCATCGATCACCAGGGTCTGAACGCAGTCTATTCCCTCAATCTGGCGCGGCAGGTCGGCCAACACCTGCGGCAACGTCTGCGCCTCGTTGTAACAAGGAATCTGGATGATGAGCTTGGTCATTGCGCCTCGGCTCGGACTATCGACGCAAAAACCATGGGTCGCCGATGGGTTCGCCCGTAAAGAAACTTGCTCAATCCGCTCACCAACAGCTGCCGGGCCTCTTCATCGTTGGCGAGGTTCTTGCCTTTGACCACGTCGGCAATGGTGTCTTGGACCTCGGACACCAACCATGGTGTGTCCTGGAGGTTGACAAACCCTCGCGAGATCAGGTCGGATTTGCCAACCAGCCGACCGCGTGCATCGAGCGTAACCACCGCCACCACAAACCCGTCCCTGCTCAGCGTCTCGCGATCCCGCAGTACTGAAGGTCGGATGTCGCCGACCACTGACCCGGCGACGAAAACATAGGTTCCAGGGACTCGCTTGCCGATGGTCATGCTCGTCTGGTCAAAACTCAGCACATGTCCGTTCTCCAATGCGGCAATGTGATCACCCGGCATGCCGAGCTCCTGAGCTAGCTGGCTTTGGAGCTTTAGGTGGCGCAATTCGCCGTGAACTGGGATCAGAAACCGTGGGCGCACCAGGTTCAGCAGCAGCTTTTGCTCTTCTCGGCTGGCGTGCCCCGACACGTGTACCGGCGCAATGGCATCGTACAGGACATTGGCTCCGCGCTGAAAGAGGTAGTTGATGGTGCGATGTACCATCTCTTCGTTACCGGGAATCGCGTGGGCTGACACAACAACCGTGTCATCCGGCCGGATCGAAAGCGAGGGATGCTGGTTAACCGCCAATCGTCCCAACCCCGCCATGGGTTCACCCTGCGCACCGGTGGTCATGATGGCGACCTGCCTTCCAGGAAGGCGGCCGGCTTCCTGAATACTGATCTCGTGCTCAGCCGGAAAGTCCAGGTAGCCAAGCTGGCGCGCAATTTTGGCATTATCGACCATCGTCCGGCCGGCAATTGCCACCCGCCGGCTGTTATCTCGTGCAGCACTTACCACTTGCTGAATACGCGAGATCAGTGACGCAAACGACGCAACAATGACCCGTCCAGGTGCTTCGCGAAAAACCCGGTCAAAGGCATCATTTATCACCATTTCGGAAGGAGTCCATCCCGGTTTGTCAGCATTCGTGCTGTCCGCCAGCAACACCAAGACCCCACGGGAGGCGAACTCGGCCAGCTTGGCAAAGTCCGGAGGATGGCCATCCACCGGCGTGTGGTCAAACTTGTAATCGCCCGAGTGGACTACCAGGCCGACCGGGGTCGTGATGCCCAAACCCACGCCGTCCGGAATGCTGTGACAGACGTGAAAGGGCTCAACCTGAAACGGCCCCACCCGGAACTCCTCTCCCGGTCTGATCGTTCGCATCTCAATGCGGCCGCCAATCTTGGATCGCTGCACCCGCGAGTTGATCAGACCCTGGGTGAGCTGCGTCGCATAGACCGGAACATTGACCTCCTGGAGCAAGTGTTCCAGCGCTCCAATGTGGTCCTCATGGCCGTGCGTGACGATAATTGCCCGGACCGTATCAAATCTGTCCCGCAAGTACTGCCAATCGGGAATGATATAGTCGACGCCCAGCATGTCGCTTTCTGGAAACATGATACCGGCATCGATTATGACCGCGTCGCGGCCGTACTCGATCACCATCATGTTCTTGCCGATCTCGCCGGCTCCACCCAAAACAATGATCTTTAGCTTTTCTGCCATTTCAAATCCACCGCAGAAGAGCAGCACCTACCAGGCCGCTCACGAGCACCAGCACGATACCTAGCAGCAGGAGCATCCACCAGACCCCGCGACGCAGCACTCGGGTGGACCGGCCGATGAACCGCACGACGACCACCGAGACATTGTCGGAACCGCCAGACTGGTTGGCATGATCCACCAGTCGCTGGGCAGCCTCGGACAACGGTTGCTGTTGTACCAACTGATGCAAGCGCACGGGATCCACATACCGGGTCAGACCATCCGTGCAGAGCACTATGGTATCGCCGGGGCGCAGTCTGTGGGAAAAGAGGTCGATCCTGGGATCGTTGCCTGTGCTGCCCAGACTATGCAGTATGACATTTCGCTGGGGGTGTTCGGCCGCCTCCTCTGGCGTCAGCACGCCGTCTGCCACCAGTCCGGCCACCAAACTATGGTCGGTGGTGATCTGCGTTGCAGTGTTGTCGCGCAAAAGGTACCCCCGGCTGTCACCAACGTTGGCGAGCGTCATCTCGCCTCCGTGAATCACAGCCGCCACCATGGTGGTCGCCATCCGACGTGTGCGCCCGGGCCGCGACACATGTGCCTGAAACGCCTGATTGGTCTCCATCATGGCCGACCTCAGCCGCGCACCAGGGTTGCGCTCGCTAGATTGATAATATAGGCGGCACACCTTGTTGGCCGCAAAGCAGCTGGCCGTTTTCCCCGCGGACGACCCGCCAACACCCCCGGCGCCGTCAGCCACGATATACAACCAACCGAATCGGCGTTTCGCGCGAGTGTCACCCGGTTCGAACACGCGCACCGTGTCTTGGTTTCGGGCGCGCGCTCGGCCACGGTCCGATAGAGCGCTTGATTGGACTACCAAGCCTGCCATTCTCACTAGCATACACGAAAACGGCCGCAGGGCAAATGGATCCACGTTGGCACATGAGGCGGTTGCCGGTATAATGACACACCTATGGCAACGCAGGACGATTCCCAACAGACCTCCAAAGCCACGCTGCGCCCGAGGCGACGCGGTGAAAGTTGGCGGATCCTGCTCTTCATGTTACTTGGTCTGCTGCTGGTGCTCGCATCCTATGCACTGGTGCTCCGTAGCGCCATCCAGAGTGGCGAGCAGTTGCAGTTTCAGAGGGCTCAGGCAACCCAAGAAGCCGAGATAGCCAGACAGGTACGGTTGGCGGCTACTGACCTCTGGGAGGGGCACAAAGATCGGGCGGTCCTCCGGTTGGCCTGGGTCCTGACACAGACACCGCAATATCCGGCGGTTGCCGGAACCCTTCAGGCGGCGCTGATGACCACCACCCCAACTCCGTCGCCCACCCCTATCACTCCGACGCCGACTACCACGCCCACCCCCACTCGCGATCCGGCAACGGCCTATGCGGAGGCTGAGGCGGTTTTTCGGCGTGGCCTCTGGGACGAAGCAATCACCCACTTGCGTCACCTGCAGGTGCTGGACCCCACCTACCAGACGGCAAGGGTCCGAGAGATGCTCTATGCAGCATACCTCAACCTGGCCGACACCCTTTTGCCCACCGACCGGATCGAGGAAGCACTACTGTTCTTGAGCGAGGCCGAGAGCCTCGGGCCGATTCCGCAAGACCTGGCCGAAGAACGCGAAAAAGCCATCCGTTACCTGCGGGCGCTGAGCTACTGGGGCGTTGACTGGGACCGGACTATAAGGGAGCTTGAGCTGTTGACCTATCAGACCGTGTCATACCGTGACGTGTTTTCGCGTTTGGTCCAGGCCCACGTCATGCATGGCGACATCTGGGCAGACAAGGACGAATGGTGCCCGGCTGCCGGTGAGTATGCCCAGGCGGTGCGGTTGCTGTATGACGCGACTGTGGAGAACAAGAGGTTGGAGGCAGCCCTGCTCTGCCAGTCTGCCACCCCGACCCCGCTTCCAGGGCAGGTCGATGAAACGGTTGCGGCAGGACCCATCGCGGGGCTGACGGTCGGCAAACTATCCTACACCATTCTCAATCAGACCAACAACCTGTACGACCTGATGGTGGTCAGTGCCGCCAATCCGGTCCCCATTCGGTATTACAGTCACGTCGGCCAGCCATCATGGCGCTCTGACGGCCAAGCTCTCATCTTCAAATCCTGGGGCGAGGATGGTTTGCTGACAATGCCAGCGGGAGGAGGCAGTGCTACGTATGTTCTTGGCCTCCCGGCCGATTACCCTTCGTTCTCGCCTGACGGCAACCGGATCACGTTTGCCACTCGGTACTATGCGGATAACTGGCAAGTCTACCTGGCGCCCACCGACGGTGCCACGGCGCCATACTACATGGCAAACGGTCATTACCCCATCTGGGGACCGGGCGGATTCATCGCTTACAGCGGATGCAGTCCTGACGGCGCCGCGTGTGGAATCTGGATCAACAACCCGGATGATGGTGAACCGCCGGTCCGCCTCACGGCGAGCCTGCTGGACATTCCCACAGCCTGGTCGGCCGACGGGACCAACATCGCTTACATGTCCACCTACGACGGTGATTGGGACATCTACAACGTACACGTCAGCGGAGCCGTACAGCAACTGACCAACAACGACGCGGCTGAAGGCCTGCCGGCCTGGGCCCCGGACGGCAGCGGCTTGGCTTTCATCTCTAACCGGGACAGCAGCTGGGGCATCTACTTGATGCGACCTGACGGCAGCGAGCAGCGCAAGATCATCAACCTGGGCACCCAACACCACAATTGGACATCCGAGCGAATCAGTTGGGGGCGATAGAGCCCACCCGGTCGCGCTGACACCCGGCGGAGGCGGCCGAGTCGTTTCTCACACGGTCGCCTGCACCGCCGCGGCGGCGTCTTGAACCCGGCAGTCGGGTCCCCTCCGTGTGCGCCGGTCGGTGCCTCTGAGATCCACCGCAGCACATTGGGGCGCTACGGACTCGTCGCTCCAGCGGCTGGTCCGATCAACCACCGCGACAGCGATGTCTCGTCCAGAAACACCGCAGGCAAACTGAGCCGCTGTGCCAGCGCGTGCAGAGGTGGTGACTCCAACGACGCCCGTCGAAGCAAGTCCTCTTGTGCGAATATGGCAGCTGGCGGCGCATCCCCGATCACCTGTCCCGATTCCAGGACCACTATGCGATCAGCTTGAGCCGCGGCCGTCATGTCATGGGTGATGAGCAGCACCGTTGTACCCGAATCGCGGGCTTGCCGGCACCAGCTCAGGGTGATAGATCGTCCACGCGCGTCCAGCCCTACCGTGGGCTCATCCAGCACCAGCACCGACGGTTCCATGGCTGCCACCGATGCCAACGTAACCAGCCGGCGGAGCGCATAGCTCAGAACCGCCGGCGGCGAGTCTGCCCAATCAGTCAGGCCAAAGCGCTCCAGAGCCGCGACCACGCGGGTTTTCACTTGCTGCGATGGGTCCTTGGCCCCTTTCAACACGTTTTGGGGTCCGAACGCCAGTTCATCTCGGACCGTCGCAGCAAATATCTGCCGCTCCGGGTGTTGAAACAGGTAACCCACCTCGCGAGCAAGTTGGCCGACCGATAGGCGCGCTGCGTCTTGACCGTGCACCAGCACCCGACCGGCGGCCGGCCGCAGCAAGCCGTTGCAATGCTTGGCCAGCGTTGTTTTGCCGGATCCGTTGGGCCCCACAACCGCCACCCATTGGCCGGCGGGGATGGTCAGGTCCAGATCCTGCAAGACGGGGGGGCCATCCGGATAGGCAAAGGAGACGCGCTCATAGAGGACTGCCGGGCGGGCGGTGTCGCCGATGGGTCCGGCCGAGCCCGGCTCGGGTAGGTTTAGCTCTTCCGGCCGGTGAGCAGCGAGCAACGAGCGCAATACCGGTTCAGCCTCGTCCATTGAGAAAAAGAGATCGGTGCCCAGGCTGTCCCTCAATTGCGACGCCAAACGCACCAGAGGCGGCACCTCGATGCCGAGTTCATCCATTAACGCGACGTGGGCAAATACCTCCCGGGGAGCACCCTCCACCGCAATCCGACCATCGGCCAGCACTGCAACCCGACCAGCGATGGTCAGAGCGGCCGAAGGCATGCTCTCCGTGATGACGATCGCTGCCGACGTCTCCTGCCGCAACGCCGCCAACGCCTCCAGCACCTCCCGGGTTCCTATTGGATCGAGGCCTCCCAGGGGCTCATCCAACACCAGCAGCCGTGGGCGCGTAGCCAGCGCAACCGCCAACGCGAGACGGCGTTGTTGGCCACCGGACAGCAGCGCGGGGGAACGTTCAAGGTCCACCGTCAATCCCACCACGTCTAGCGCCCATCCGATGCGCTCTGATATCAGTTCGGGATCCAGACCCAAGGCCTCCAGGCCCCAGGCCAACTCTGCCTCCACCGTGGCATTGAAAAGCTGGTGCTCAACCTCCTGGAATGTAATACCCACTCGGCCCGCCAGGTCGGCCGGTCGTAACGTTCTGACCTCACACCCCAGGACGTTCAATTCTCCGCGCAGCTCACCGCCCGTCATCTGCGGCGCCAAAGCGGAAAGAAGCCGGCAGAGGGTCGTCTTGCCGGATCCGTTGGCGCCCATCACGGCCAGGCACTCGCCAGGATGAACAGAAAATGAAGCGTCTTGAAGCACCGGCGGAGGAGGCGTATCAACCGCCAGTGCGGGGTAAGAAAAAGCCACACCTTGGGCGCCGACGATTGGACCCGGGTTCATGATGTCTCGGCGGGATGGCCGCAGCATCAATCAGCGACCTGCTTGAGGGCGCCCGCCTCGCCGTCTATCTCTGCGCCAACGGTGGATATGCCCGCCGCACCGCGTAATAGAGTGGCGCTCCTACCAGCCCCCCGCTCAGTCCTTGGATGATGTTGGCCGGAACTTCTGCCAACGCCGCTCCCGCGCCCACCAGGACCACACCACCCAGCAGATAACCGACGACCACCACTGCGCAGCCGACGCCCACCGCCGACAGAATCTGGTACCAACCGGGCAGGTCACGCGCTGCTCGGCCGACACCATGGACCATAGCGCCTACCACCCAGCCCTGGAATCCATGGACCAGCAGCGAAATCACCGCCCATTGGGGATAACCGAACAAGTCCGCCAACGCGGTACCCAAACCTCCGGCAGCGCCTCCCACCAGTGGGCCAAATGCAAAAGCTGCGAAGAAGATCGCGGCATCGCCCAGGTGGATATACCCTTTGGCCGGAGTGGGGATCTTGATCATCAGCGTCAGAACCAACACCACGGCGGACATGACGGCCACCATGGCAACCGACCTGGCGTCAGTCATACGTTGCCGCACTTTAGGCCTCCTGCTCTCCAGCGCGCGTTTCCCATCACGTTAACGTTACCACAAAGCTTCGGACTGCCAAGGTGGATTCGTCACTACTGGGGCTAGCACTTTATCACTCCCGCCGGATCACAGGATGTCGCGGCTCATCACCAAGGTTGACCCCTGGCCACTATGCAATACAATAGCCCCTGCCCAAGAGCTGTGATGCATGATCCAATCTGTCCTTTTTGATCTAGACGGTACCCTCAAGATAAACGTGCCCAGTGGCCTGGACGCCTTTGTCAATTACGCACGCGAGCAGGGAATACCGCTGGATGAACCGGCCATCCGGGCCGGCGAGCGGTGGAACCATTGGTATTGGGCCAGGAGCGCGGCGCTGGCCGAGGATCTGGCGCAGGGTGAAGAGCTCGACTTTTGGGTACGGTACTCTGTCCGGCTGTTGCAGGCGCTGCAGGTCGCAGAAGTTGACCCCCTCGTTGCCGCGAACATCACGCAGCGTTTTGCAGCCTATTCGCCGAAGGCCTGTCTGAACGACGGCGCCCATGAGACGCTGACGGCTCTCAGGGCCGCCGGATACACCCTGGGACTTGTCTCCAACCGCTCGACCCCGCTTCAGCAGGCCGTGAGCGATCTGGGGTTGGATGGGTGTTTCGCCTTCACTCTGGCTGCAGGCGAGGTGTCCATGTGGAAACCAGACCCGGGCATTCTGACAGAAGCGATCAGGCGGAGCAATGGTCAACCAGAAACCAGCATCTATGTGGGTGACAATTACTACGCGGACGTGATCAGCGCTCGTGCGGCCGGGATGGTTCCGGTCCTTTTGGATCCGCGAGCCATCTTTCCCGAGGCAGACTGCCGCGTCATCGGCCGCCTGCCAGAGTTGGTCGATTGGTTGGCGCCACAAGCCGCACCTGATCCATCGGTACGGGGGGAGATGCCGCCGGCGCGGTGACGCGTCATCCACCATGGTTCCCTGAAGGACGCCGTTGGTGGAACGCCCCTCCAGTGCAGGGGAAAGAGCTAAGTACCTCTGGTTCCCGTAGGGCCGTTTCCTGCAACCCTGTGGTCGCGATGATCGCCGTGGTGGGTGAAACCTGGCAGAAAATCAGTCAGAAATCGACTGCGCCGATTCGGCGCAACTGCATGTCTGAGACGGTGCGGGTAAGGGGGTTAGGTCATCTCCACTGCGGCTCGCGCATGAGGGCAGCACAACCACGCTTGTCCACAAGGAATGTCCGTCTGTGTATTGACGTTGGCAACCGCCAGACAGGGCGATGCCGGCCGCGTTTTTGGAGGGTAACTACTCTTCACAGCGTCAGGAGGTCAGGTGGCGTGGCCGGAGCCGCCACCTGACCTCCCTTCACCAGATCCGAACGCCAAATCGATCGGGTCCTACTCAGGCCTGGTCGGCCTTTTCTCTGTCTCTCTTTTGCAGCTCTCTGCGCAGGATCTTGCCCACATAGGTCTTGGGCAACGCGTCGATAAACTCCACCTGAGTGGGCACTTTGAACGGCGCCAGGTGTTGCTTGCAAAACTCCCGTATCTCCTCAACCGTTGCCGTCTGACCCTCATGGAGCACAACCCAGGCCTTGACGGTCTCGCCCCTCCGTGCGTCGGGGACGCCCGCCGCGGCCGCTTCCAGAATCTTGGGATGTTTGGTCAGGGCCTCTTCCACTTCCCGCGGCCACACCTGCAGGCCACCGGGTTTGATGAGTTCTTTCTTGCGGTCTACGATGTAAAAGTAGCCGTCCTCATCCATGCGAGCAATGTCACCGGTAAATAACCACCCATCGCGCAGCGAATTGGCAGTCTCGGTGGGCATTTGCCAGTAGCCGTCCATCAGGTTTGGCGACCGGATGACCAATTCGCCCTCCTCGCCAGCCGGAAGGTCAGTCACGCCGTCCTCCAGACTGACAATGCGGCACTCTACGTCTGGCAGCGGTATGCCAATCGAACCCGTCCGGTTTTCGCCTCCCATCGGGTTGCAGTGCGAGGCTGTGGGAGCTTCACTCAGGCCGTAACCCTCCCGCAAGCTGGCACCCGTGAGACGTTCAAATGTCTCTTTTGTCTCCCTCATCAGCGGAGCGGAGCCACTGATGCAAGCCCGGATACAGGTGACGTCGACCTCACCCGATTTGACCCGGGGGTGCACGTTGATCGCGTTGTACATGGATGGCACGCCGGGGTAAATGCTCGGCCGGTATTTGACTATGTTCCCCAACAGGTCTTCCATGTCCCGCGGGTTAGGCACCATCACCAGAACAGAGGCCGCCGACATCCCGAACGACATGCCGGCCACCATGCCATACACGTGAAAGAGGGGGATAGCCATGAGCACAACTTCCTGGCCAATCCGTAGGCTGGGCAACCAGGATTTGATCTGCAAGCTGTTTACCACCAGCGCCCGGTGGCTGTTTACGGCCCCCTTGGAGACACCGGTCGTACCGCCGGTGTACTGTAGCATGGCAATATCGGCCGGACCCACGTCTACTTTGGGACGATCCGCGGCGGTGTGCTTGGCCAACAAATCCGTCATCCAGATATCGCCGTCTCGTAGCTGAACTTGGTGTTCTTTCAGGTCCTTCTTGATCAGAGTAAGGACAGGAAAGAGCGTCCTGAGCGTACCCGGCATATAGTCTTTGACATGGCTCACCACAACCTTCTTGATCGCTGTATCGGGCTGGGCCTTTTTAAACTTTTCATAAAAGTTACTGGTCACGATGGCGTGCTTGGCACCTGCATCTCTTACCTGATAGGCTATCTCTCCCGGCGTGTATAGAGGATTGGTCGCTACGACCACCCCTCCCGCCTTGAGGACACCGTAAAAGGCTATCACAAACTGCGGCAGGTTGGGCATCAACAAACAGACTCGATCCCCCTTGCCCAGACCGAGGGCTGCCAGACCGGCCGCCATCCGGTCTGTGAGATCATTCAGTTCACGATAGGTGACCATGTGACCGCGAAAGATGAGGGCCGGCCGATCCGGATGCTCTATCGCATTCGCCTCCACAAAACCGTGTGCCGGAATTGGCGGGTAATCAATGTGATGTGGCACACCCTCATCATACAACTTTAACCAAGGTTTGTCGGCGGGCATTACAGTCATGGGATACCTCTCCTCCTGGCATAACAAACGGGTTAGTCAATCGGCCAGCCAAACCGCACCGGCGGTCAAGATACCACCGCCTGGCTCGCTGGACATCAATAGTATATTCAGGGTTTGGCTCAAAGTCAACAAGGAAAACCTGTCAACCCGCGATCTTCACCGGATCGGCCTTGGGCCGGGAGTCTTGTCGGTTACGGCAGGTCGTCTCCGTCCAATTCGAGTCTGGCTTGTTCCCAGAAGGATCGGTACACCTCGAGTCGGGCGCGGCCCATGGACCGAGCTGGCGCGGTATGAAGGCTTTCCACCGCGCTCTGCTGCCAGGGTTGGGACTGAAGCTGATCCAGCAGCTGGGCCGCTGTAGTAGGGCCGTCCATCATCCGATACCCGAGGAAATGCACCACAGCCGTCGCCCCCAACTTGGCCAGCTTGTCCGCATCCCACAGGACGGCCGCTTCCAACGGTTCGAGTTCAGGGTCTGAGGACAATCCCACATGTTTGGATATCGCATCGGCCACTCGCTCCACCTTGTCGGAGGGGAAATCGGTTCGGGAGAGTATATTGCGGGCGACTTGGGCCCCCTCGCAGCCATGGTCATCATCACGACCCTTCTTGCAGATGTCGTGAAGCCATGCGGCTGCCTCTACGACTTCGAGATCGGCGCCGGTCAGCGGTGCCAACCGCACTGCCAGTCGAACCACCGCGCAGACGTGTTCCCAACGATAGTTGAACGGTGGATTGTGGTTTTCCCACCGCCGGCCAGCCTCGTCCAGCGTCGCCCGCAGCGCCGCCGTTTGGACGACCCCACGCCAGGCAGCCGGGCCAGACGGTGAGCGTTCAGCCAACTAGACCTCCTCCAGAAACCGGGCGCGCAGGATGACCCAGAACGCTCTCAGCCCGTCCATCACCTTGATCTTTTTTCCTTCTCGATAGGTGCGCGGCTCATATCGTACCGGCATCTCATGGATGGTATAGCCTGCGCGCACAAGTTTCACCGGCAACTCGAAATCCAGATCAAAGTTTTCTCCGACAAGGTTGAGCGACTGAAGCACACAGGTGCGCGCCATCTTGGTTGCCACACCCACGTCTGTCAGGCGCGAACCGCAGACCAGATTGGTGAACAGACTGAGCGCACGCATCCCCCAATACGCGTGAATATACCTGTACCGCCGCTGACCACCCAGCACCCGGCTGCCAAAGATCGCATCAGCGTCCAGCTCGATCGCTCGGGCCAGCATGGATGACAAATCAGCCGGGTCATATTCCAGGTCCGAATCCTGGATCACCGTATAGTCCCCGGTGGCCTGGGCGATTCCCGTCCTTATCGAAGCCCCCTTGCCCAGGTTGCGTGGGTGAAAAACGACCCGCACGTTCGGCGCACAGATCGAACGCAGCAGGTCTCGGGTGCCGTCGATGGAGAAATTGTCGACGATGATGATCTCTTTATCCCAACCTGGCTCAAGCGTGACCTGTAACACTCGATCCAGAACCTTCATGACCGTGTTGCGCTCGTTGTAGGCACAGATGACGATCGTTAGCTTCATGAGCTCCTACTGACTAGACATAGCGATGAAAAAAGAGCGCCAATGCGTCCAGTATGTAATCCAGGCGGGGCCGGTCCAACCCCGGGTAGACACCAACGAAAAAGGTCCCCCGGGCTATTCGATCGGTGTTCTCGAGGTCACCTACAACGCGGCAGGGAATGTCCCGATACCCCGGTTGGTTCAGGATGTTGCCGGCAAAAAGCACCCGTGTTTCGATGCGTTGTGATTCCAGATACGCCATCAGATCAGCGCGGGCAAAGGGCGCCGTGTCTGCCACGGTCATGGGAAACGCGAACCACGAAGGGTCTGCCTTGTCCCACCAACGTGGTAGAGCAATCAGTGTAGCAAAGGACTGCAATCCTTGATAAAGAATCTGAAAGTTCCGCTTGCGCGCAGCCACGAAATGGGCGAGTTTCTCCAACTGCGCCACTCCCATCGCCGCTTGGACATCCGTGATCTTGAGGTTGTAACCGATCTCGCTGAACACATAACGGTGATCGTAATCCCCTAAACCTGGTACATGGCGAAAGCGCCGGCCGCACTTTCCATCCGGCGGGTTGTCATATCCGCAGAAACAGTCGCGCCCCCAATCTCGGATGCTGCGAGCCAGACGCGCCAGACGAGCACTGTTGGTGTAGACCGCGCCACCCTCGCCCATGGTGATATGGTGGGCCGGGTAAAAGCTGAGCGTGGCCAACTGGCCAAAGGTGCCCACCATCTGTCCGTCATAACGGGATCCCAGCGCATCACAGCAGTCTTCCACCATCCACAAATCATGCTTCCGAGCAAACGCCGTTATGCGATCCATCTCGGCCGGATTGCCCAACGTGTGCGCGAAGAAAAGGGCCCTCGTACGGTCTGAAAGCGCTGGCTCCAACTGGTCTGGGTCGAGGTTGTACTCACCAACCGTACTATCGACCAGGACGGGGACAAGCTGGTTCTGAAGGATGGGAGCAATTGTGGTGGGAAACGCTGCCGCTGGCGTAATCACCTCGTCGCCTGGCCGCAGGCCGTTTTTTAACCGCGGCGAGCAGAGCGTGCTGATCGCCACCAGGTTCGCTGAGGAACCGGAATTCACCGGAATAATGTGACGCACCCCCAGGAACTCGCCCAATTGGGCCTCAAACTGCTCTGCATACCGCCCGGCAGTGATCCAAAACTCTAGAACCGCGTCCACCATGTTGAGCAGCTCGCGCTCGTCGAATACTCGACCGGCATATTGGATTCGAGTGGTGCCCGGCACAAACGGTGTCGGACCGTGCACCTGGCTGGTGTATTCGGCCACTAGGTGGAAAATCTGTTCGCGGAGCTCTTTGCTATCCATCCGTATTGAATCGCTGGCAATCGTTGCGTGGCCACCATCCAGCTGCCATGATGTCGGCGATTATACCACACCCCCGCGGCAGGCAAGCAACCACCAAAGATGGGTGGTGAATCGCCCGCCATCGTGCGGCGTAGCTTCGAGATATCCGGCTTGCCGCTTCCTCGAGGAGGCACAGTTCAGCGCAATTTGCGGCACGAGCACATTGCAGTAGAATCCGGTTGTCTGTGGTTAGGGTGTTCTCATGCAACGCCGGAGGGTGGTGCCTATGTGTTCGTTCTCAGTCGCGTGGCTCGAGGGATTGCGGTATGCTGGCAAACAGGGACAATGGTCCTGGGTCGCGCACCGGGTTTCGGGGTTGCTGACAGTGGCCTTTGTTACCACGCACGTCCTGGATTCCACCCTCATCACCTTCTTCCCCAAGCTGTACAAGAAGACCATCCAGCTGTTCAAACACCCGTTAGCCGCGGTTATCGAGATCCCACTGGTGGGTGCGGTGCTTTACCACGCCGTTAACGGCCTGCGGATAGCAGTGATGGACTTTCGTCCCGCATGGTGGCGCCACCAGCGACGGTCAAGCCAGGTGGTTCAGGTTGTGTTTGCCCTGTTGTACGTGCCAATGGCACTAAAAATGGGCAGCGGCGTTCTTGCAGGTCTACGAGGAAAGAGATCATGAGCCCGAAATTCCGGCCCGAAAGCCAGGAGAGCAGCAGTTGGTTGCTGATGCGAGGTTCCGGTTTTTTGATGCCGACGCTGATAATCGGGCACCTGGTGGTGCAACATCTCTTGAACGACGTACACGACCTGCGCGTCGAGTGGGCGGCCGAAAGGTGGAACAAGACGGGATGGCGTGTCTGGGACGGACTCATGCTACTACTTGCCGTCGGCCACGGTTTGCGAGGAACCTGCCAGGTCATAGATGACTATCTGCACAAACCAGCGTTGAACCGGCTAGCCAGAGTGGGCGTAACGCTGCTGGGGTTTGGGCTGGTGGCAGCCGGCCTGGCCGGCCTGATTGCATTCGACATGGACCGCACGCTGGAGCGTCTGGAGAAATAGGCGATGCAGACACACGTATTTGATGCAGTCATCGTGGGAGCCGGTGGCGGTGGGCTCATGGCAGCACTCCACGCTTCCCGTGCCGTCAGCACAGCGGTCATCAGCAAACTACACCCGCTCCGTTCGCACACCGGGGCAGCACAGGGAGGAGTCGGCGCTGCTCTGGGCAACTTGGAGGAGGATCGATGGGAGTGGCATGCCTACGATACGGTCAAGGGGTCAGATTTCCTGGCGGACCAGGATTCGGTTGATATCCTCTGCCGGGGAGCGGTCGAAGCAGTCATTGAACTGGAGCACATGGGGCTGCCTTTCGACCGCACTCCAGACGGCCGAATTGCGCAGCGGCCGTTCGGTGGACACACGAACAACGAAACCCACCAGCCTGTGCGGCGGGCATGTCACGCCGCCGACCGCACGGGGCACATGATCCTTCAGACGCTCTATCAGCAATGCCTGAAGAACCGGGTCACCTTCTTTGACGAATTCCAGATCCTGGACTTGGTGACCGTGGACCGTGAGGTCCGGGGAGTGGTAGCCGTCGAGATCGTTACCGGGGAGGTGCACGTTTTCCACAGCAAAGCCACCCTGCTGGCGACCGGCGGGTATGGCCGAGTATGGCAGATCACCAGCAACGCCGCCGCACTCACCGGCGACGGGAACGCCATCGTACTGCGCAACGGCTTTCCCTTGCAGGATATGGAGTTCTATCAGTTTCACCCCACGGGTATCTATGGGATGGGCATCCTCATCACCGAGGGCGTTCGCGGCGAGGGGGGAGTGCTGATCAACGGCCTGGGTGAGCGCTTTATGCCGCGGTACGCGCCAACCATCAAGGATCTGGCCTCTCGTGATGTGGTTAGTCGCGCCATTTATCTGGAGATCCAGGCGGGACGGGGAATTGAGGGAAAGGATTACGTGTACCTGGACGTCACCCCGGACACGGTGAATCGGTACTTTAAACTGGACGGTAAAAGAAATCCCGACGGGACTTGGCGCCGGATCACCGGAGCGGACATCGAAAGCAAGCTACCAGATATCGCTGACTTTACCCGGACCTACCTGGGAGTAGATCCGGTCAGGCAACCCATGCCGGTTCAGCCCACGGCGCACTATGCCATGGGCGGCATACCCACCAATGTGGACGGTCAGGTGACCGTGGATGAGTATGCCACGCCGGTGCCCGGCTTGTACGCCGTGGGTGAGTGCGCGTGCGTCAGCGTCCATGGCGCCAATCGATTGGGCACCAATTCACTGAACGACCTGCTGGTCTTTGGTCGTCGTGCCGGCGCGCACATGGCCATCTTCTGCCGTGAGGCGTCGCTGCAACTCCTGCCGGCCGATCCGGCAGCGCGGGTCAAGGCGCGAATGGATCAACTACGTTCCGGCAAGGGTACCGTGCGCCCGGCGGCTTTGCGGGAGCACCTGCAACGAGTCATGATGCAGCACGTGGGGGTCTTTCGGGTCGAGGCAGGCATGCAGCAGGCAGTCCGGGAAATCCACGCCTTGCGATCTCAGGTGGACGACATCAGGTTGGACGACAGGGGACATCGCTTCAACACCGATCTCTTGGAGGCGTTTCAGACCCAGAATCTACTTGATCTGGCGGAGGTGATTGCTGCGGGCGCATTGGCCAGACACGAAAGCCGAGGAGCTCATGCCCGGGAGGACTTTCCGAACCGAGACGATCGCAACTGGCTCGTTCACACGCTCGCCTTTCGCCGGCCGGACGGTGGCACCGAACTGCGCTACAAGCCGGTGGTCATTGCCAGGTACCAACCGCGGGAGCGCCTGTACTAGGAGGGTAGCGAATGAATGTCCAGCTTGGCATCCAACGGTTCAACCCAGAGAACGATGCCAAACCGTATTGGCAGAGCTTTCTGATCACCCAGGTAGATCCCGCCGAGCGCGTTTTGGATCTGCTCAAATACGTCAAGGCGCATGTCGATGGCACCCTCACCTTTAGGCACTCGTGCGCCCACGGGGTCTGCGGCTCTGACGCAATGCGTATCAACAACCTGAACCGTCTGGCATGCAAGACTCTGGTGCAAGCCCTTGCCAGACCGAACACCGAACGCGTGCCGATTCGCGTCCAGCCATTATTGGGATTGCCGGTGGTGAAGGACCTGGTAGTGGACATGGATCCGTTCTATGAGCACTATCGCTCAATAATCCCCTTTCTGGTCAACGAGCAGGAGGCACCCGGCCGAGAAAGGCTCCAGAGCCCCGAGGAGAGAGCTATCATCGATGACGGAACCAAGTGCATCCTGTGCGCCTGCTGCACAACTTCCTGTCCCTCCTTCTGGGCCAACGGCCGATACGTAGGACCAGCGGCCATCGTCCAGGCCCACCGGTTCATCTTTGACTCGCGCGACACGGGTGCCGCTGAGCGCCTTGCGGTCCTGGACCGAAAGACGGGCGTCTGGCGCTGCCGCACGGTGTTCAACTGCACAGAGGCCTGCCCGCGCGATATTGACGTGACCCGACTGATCGGCGAGGTCAAACTGGCCATTGCACAGGGCCCCAGGCGGGCGGGTCGCGTGCGATAGTCCCGAGTCCGCCAGCGTCGAGAACCCGCTTGGCCACCAGGTTCGCCGGTTGATGAATCCCGCCGGCTCTGTGGGCGTGCGGTTGACAGTGAATTGAAGAGCTGAGATCGACGATGGACGACACGCTGCCTCAATCTGACATGAATCCAGCTGACTTGACTGGCCCGTCGCATCTGAGCTGTGACATCCTGATTCACGGCGCCCATCTTTTCACCATGCAGGGTAGCGGAGTCGGTTACCTGGCCGACGGGGCGGTTGCCGTGAGAGGGACTCGTATCATGGGCGTAGGGCCAACGGCTGATCTACGTGCCCGATTTGAACCAGCCGAGATCATCGACGCGAGCCACTGCGCCGTGCTCCCAGGCTTGATTGATGCCCATATGCACACCCCTCTGGCCATTTTCCGCGGCGTGGCGCAGGATGTGAGCCAGTGGATGCAGTTAGGACTGGCTGCCTTTAACCAACACCTGACTTCGTCCGCCGCCATGGCGGGATCTCAACTTAACGTGCTGGAGGCACTCAAAGCAGGCACCACTACCTTTGGCGACTATGCACGACCCTTTCCCGGCTGGGCCGAGTTTTACCTTCAGGTGGGCGTTCGCGCCCGGCTGGCCGCTACCATCAACGCCCTTCCCCCAGGCGGAATGGCCGGTTGGCAGGTGGGCGACCTCTATCCGCTGGATAATGAGGCCGGATGCCGCTCGCTGGACGCCGCCATCCGGTTTACCCGCCACTGGCAGGGCGCCGGAGACGGTCGGATATCGCTCATGCTCGGTCCTCAGGCGCCAGATATGCTCACCCGCGACCAACTAAGGGAGGTCAAGCGGTTGGCCCAGATGGAAGGGCTCATGATCCATATGCACGTGGCCCAGGGTGACCGCGAGATCAGCCAGATGACCCAACGGTATGGGATGCGCACGCCCGAGTTCCTCCGCCAACTAGGTTACCTGGACCAGCAACTGCTGGCCGTGCACCTGACCGAAGCGAGTGAGCAAGAGGCCGAGCTCATCGCCCAGAGCGGAACAAGAATGGTCCTTTGCTCCGGAAGCATCGGAATCATCGACGGCATCGTCCCGCCGGCACACGCCTTCCGCGAGGCTGGCGGCCCGGTAGCTCTGGGCTCCGATCAGGCGTGTGGCAACAACTGCAGCAACATCTTTAACGAGATGAAGCTCACGGCCCTGTTCAACAAGATCAGATTCCGCGATCCGACCGTCATGCCAGCCTGGGAGGTACTGCGGATGGCGACCATCGAGGGGGCGGAGGCCATCGGGCTGGGAGATCAGATCGGATCGCTCCGGGTCGGAAAACAGGCTGACCTGATAGTGGTGGACCTGCGTGCCCTCAATCTCTCCCCTGTGATCACAGACCCGGTGCGCAACATTGTGCCCAACCTGGTCTATGCGGCATCGGGCCGCGAGGTCAAGACAGTGATGGTTGCGGGGAGATTGTTGGTTCGCAACGGCCAGGTGCTGACGGCCGACGAGAACGCCATCCGGTCCGAAGCCCAAGTTCAGGCCACCGCTCTGGCCAAGCGCGTTGCGGCCGACCCGATCCATCGCGGCCTCGCGCTGATGCAGGCGATGAAAAAAGGTCAACTGTGAAGGCGTTTCGCCGCGCACCTACTCACCGGCGAGTTTTCGCGGTTTGATCTGCACGATGCCCAATCACTCATTGCTCTGATGGGGAGCACAGAACTCGACACGACCGCGCTGCGTGGCGTCAGCAGCTTGTGCAGTAGAACCGGCTGTAGCCCTTTACGTTTGGCCATCCGCGTTTATACTAGAGGTCAGTCGTCCCTGTAGCTCAGCAGGACAGAGCAGGAACCTCCTAAGTTCAAGGTCGGCGGTTCGAATCCGCCCAGGGACTCTGATCCCAAAGACGGCACGCCCCGTGCGTGGTCTGCCAGGCGGTTGGATGCACTGGGCAGGCAGACTTGGGTCAGCTTGAGTTCACCTTTTCAGATTGGAGACAGCCGATGCTACGGATCCTGGTTCGATGGGCCATCAACGCAATCGCCATCTGGGCCGCAATCAAGTTGGTCCCGGGAATCCACCACGGAGGCACCGGGGCAACTCTCCTGCTCATCGCGCTCATCTTTGGCTTGATCAACGCACTCATCCGTCCACTCATCTGCGTGCTCTCCTGCCCGCTGCTCGTGCTTACCCTGGGGCTTTTCACGCTGGTCATCAACACGCTCATGTTGCAGTTGACAGCCTGGATCACTGGGCCAATCCTGACCATCAACGGATTCTGGCCGGCCTTTTGGGGAGCCGTCATCATCAGCATCGTCAGTGGTCTCTTGAACGTGCTGATCAAAGACGAGCGGGAGTCTGACCGCCGACCTCGCCGCGCATCCTGAGAACGTCGCCGGCCGGCGCGATCCGATCAAGCTTCCGGTTCGACAAGCAGAACCTGGAGAGCGTCGTCAACGGGAGTTGCTAGTCGGGCGGGAACACCTTGCCTGGATTGAGGATGCCCAGCGGGTCAAAGGCTGCCTTGATTCTTCGCTGCAGCGCAATGACTGTCGGATCCAATACCAGCGACAGGTACCCCGCCCGCTTGCAGCCAACGCCGTGCTCGCCACTGATGGTGCCGCCCAACCGGGCCACCGTTTGGTACAGCTCGGTAAGCAATGAGGGCAACGTCTCCTGCCATACCTCCAATGGCGTCTCTGGTCGCTTGATGGCTGTTGCGTGCAGGTTGCCATCCCCGGCATGCCCATAGCAGGGAATCAAGACACCGTATTCAGATGACAATCGTTCGAGTTCCGGCATCAGGTCAGGTATTCGCGCCAGCGGCACCACAACGTCCTCCAAGCTCTGCACCGGCGACATGACCTTGAATGCTTCGGCCAGAACTTGCCGGGGACGCCACATCCGCCGCTCAGTGTTGGGCGTGTCACCTACATAAACGTCCAGTGCGCCGGCCGCCAGACAGATATCGACGACACGATCCGCCTCCAGATCCACCTGCTGCCGGTCGCCGCCGTCCAGCTCAATCAGCAACATGGCACCCACATCCGGCCGCGGAGGGTTTTCGCCCAGATGCGCATAGGCCGTCACCACCGACAGGCGATCCATGAACTCGACCGACGCAGGCATTACCCGCCCTTCCGCCATGACGCGGGGAACGGCGGCGATGGCACACGAGACATTGGCAAAGGGCACCAGCAGCACCACCCGGGCTGTGGGCAGTGGCAGCAGCCGCAGAACGATCTCGGTGATGATCGCCAGCGTCCCCTCGGAGCCAACCAGCAGATGGATCAGGTCATAACCGGTGACGTCCTTGACCCGTTTCCCGCCCAGCCGGACAATTTCGCCGGTCGGCAGAACGGCTTCCAACCCCAGTACATAGCGCCCGGTGACCCCATATTTGATGGCCCGTCCTCCGCCGGCGTTCTCGGCCACATTTCCGCCGATGAAACAGGATTCGAGACTCATCGGATATCCGGCGTAAAAGAGCCCATACTCCCTGACGGCTTCGTTGATAGCGTTAGTGACAACGCCCGGCTCCACCACCACTACCATGTTGCCCCGATCGATCTCGACGATGCGATTCATTCGCTCCAATGTGAGCAGAACACCACCGAAGACTGGCACCGCCCCACCTGAAAGCCCGGACCCAGCACCCCGCGGGGTGACCGGCACCCGGTCCCGATTCGCCAACCGCATGATCGCCGAGATCTGCGCCGCAGTAGCCGGTTTGACCACTACCTCCGGCAGAAAAACATAGCCGGGATCTGCCACCTCGTCGTGCGAATAGTCCTGCATCCGCTTGGGTGCGTCAAAGATCACGTGCTGTTGCCCCACTATACTGGTCAACTCGTCGACCAGTTCGTGGCTAACAACCCGATAAGGGCTATTGTCGATACTCAATCAGCGGCCTCCCTTGCCAGGGCAATGGCGCCCAACACCCCCGCCTGGCGTCCGAGGGCTGGCGGAACGATCATCTCGTCTATCCGTTCCAGCAACTCTGGCACCTGGATATAACCGTTTAGCAGATCGCGCACCTCGCTCCGAATTCGGGGGAAAAGATGAACCTGCTCCATCACGCCGCCGCCCATGATCACTCGCTGTGGCGAAAGGACCGCGATATAGTTGACGACTGCCAAAGCCAGATAATGGGCCTCCAGCGACCAACCAGGATGATCGGCCGGCAACGTCTCGGCCGGTTGGTTCCAACGCTGGTGGATAGCTGGGCCGGCAGCCAGGCCTTCCAGACAGTCTCCGTGATACGGGCATGTTCCCGGAAACGGATCCCGCTGGCGATCGTGTGGCACCCGAATATGGCCCATCTCCGGGTGGAGAAGACCGTGCAGGGGAATTCCATTGACCAAAACGCCGCCGCCGATCCCGGTGCCCACCGTCATGTAGACAAAGGTGTCCAGCCCACGGGCAGCGCCCCAATGGTACTCGGCCAACGCAGCGCCGTTCACATCGGTGTCAAATCCCACCGGAACACCCAATTCCTGGCGAATGGGGTCCACCAGCTGGACGTTTGCCCATCCCGGCTTGGGGGTGGTCAGGATCGTGCCAAATGCAGCCGACCTGCGGCGCGGGTCAACCGGTCCAAAGGACGCAATACCAATGCCGGTCAACGGCACCGGCGCCGACTGGAAATATGCAATGATCCTGGCGATGGTTTCGGTGGGTGTGGTGGTGGCAAAACGCACCTCTTCACCCAGATCATCGGGTGCCGTTCCCAACGCGCACACGCATTTGGTGCCGCCCATCTCCACGCCGCCGTATAGGGTCATGACAAACCGATGCTCTCCGGAATACATAAGGACCGACGACGACAGCGGGATTCCTGACGCCTGTCGCCTCTTGACGCTCGATTATAGACCATGACAGCGGGATACGGAAATGCCTTGGATTGCCGGGCGCCTCGGGAGTCGATCCGCTCTACTGCAGGCGCAGGTGCCCAGAACGGAGCGAGTGGCAAGGACACGGTCATCCACGCAGCTGCCTGTCGAACAGATCGAAAGGACAATACCGGGTCGCCCTGCGGCGGCAATTGGATGCGCGCAGACACGAATAGTAGTCAGTCATTCGTCCGGCCTACCCCGGTCGGGTGGTGCATGTGTGAACCGTGCAATTGCGGGCTCCTCGGGAGTTGGGTACACTTACAATGAACGGCGGTATGGTCACGTGGTCGCAACGTGGTCACTCCCGATGTTTGGGCTCGGCGAGGTTGTAGTAGACAGGAGATACGTGATGCAGCCAATCATCCGCCAACTTGCAGAGTCGAAAGAGCCCTCCATCCGCTTCAAGGTGCGCGTTCGGGTGCTGGGTGAGGGCGAGAACTCGCCAGAGGTACGCCAGCTCCGAAACTGCATAAAAAGGTCAGTGCGGGTTCAGGCGTTGCTGGGCGACCGGGACCAATCGGGAAGGGTTCGGCCCGTTGGACAGGTCTACCGCAAGTGGGCCGGCGCCCACTGGGTCCTGGCAACCCTTGCCGACCTCGGCTATCCACCGGCAGATCAGGATCTGATGCCCATCCTCGACCAGGTCTTGGATTGCTGGATCGAGCCCACATCGATCCAGGAGCACATTGTTCGCCCGGGAGAGTCTCCTTACGGGCGGCGCCATGGGGTGCCCATCATCAATGGCAGGGCCCGCCGCTGTGCCTCACAGCAGGGGAACGCGTTGTTCTCCGCGGTCTCGCTCGGCCTGATCGACGCGCGGTGCCACCAGCTCGCGGATTTGCTGCTCCGTTGGCAGTGGCCGGACGGGGGCTGGAACTGCGACCGCCAACCTGAAGCCTCCATCTCCTCTTTTTGGGAGTCGCTGATTCCGCTGCGGGCCCTCGCCGCCTATGCCAAAGCCACTGGCCGGTGCCAGGCACTACAGGCAACCGAGCGTGCCGCGGAGCTGTTCCTCAGCCGGCATCTGTACCTGAGGCGGCGCGATGGACAACCCATGAACCCGCAGTTCCTGCGCCTTCACTATCCCACTTACTGGCGCTACGATGTGCTCTTTGGGCTCAAGGTCGTGGCGGAGGCCGGATTCATCGGCGACCCGCGCTGTCGCAACGCACTTGACCTGCTGGGATCCAGACAGCTTCCGGACGGTGGCTGGCCGGCCGAGGAACGTTTCTATCAAAACACGAACCCCAATACGAGTGGCTACGACCTGGTGTCGTGGGGCGGTGTCAGTAGACACACCATGAACGAGTGGGTCACGGCCGACGCGCTCTATGTTCTGCGGATGGCCGGCCGACTTGATGGTCAGGGCGCGGGCAAGGATACAGAGCTTTAGGGAGGCAGTGACATGACATCATCTTGGCAGCGGCGGGCGTTCGCGATTGTGATCGTTGCGTGCGTTCAGTTTGTCGTGCTCACCCTGGTCGCTATGCTACTTTATCCGGGTGGCACACTGAGGGATCCCAACACAACCGGCTATTCATTCTATGGCAGTTTTCTCAGCGAACTTGGCCTGACCAGGACCCATGCTGGTGGATCCAACCTTCCCTCGTTTATCCTGTTTGTGGTCGCGCTGACGTTGGCCGGGGGCGGACTGGTGCTCTTTTTCGTCGCGTTCGCGAGCTTTTTCCGGCGAACGCCCCTGAGACGGGTCGTGAGCGCGCTGGGCTCATTGGCAGGTATCGCCAGCGGGATCTGTTTTGTCGGCGTTGCTTTCACTCCCGCCGACCTCTTTGCGCAAGCCCACGGGCAGTTTGTCATGTGGGCCTTCCAGCTCTTTCCGGTGGCGGTGGTGTTGTATACTGCCGCTATCCTGCTGGAGCCGAATTACCCCAACCGTTACGCGGTGGTTTTTGCCGGGTTTGCTGTCCTGCTCATCCTCTACCTGATCCTGCTCAGGACCGGACCGGCGCCGGATTTGTCGACCGGGTTGGCCATCCAGGCCACCGGACAGAAAGCTATTGTGTACGCCTCCGTCATCACGATCGGGGTACAGGCGCTGGGGGCAAGGCGCCAGGCACGGTGACGGAATCCGGGCATGCTTCTGGCAGGCCTGTGGATAACTAGGCATTTGAATGGCCGAAACTGTGGATAACCAGGGGTTCGTGCAACCGGACGGTGGAGAACCTTGACCCTGCTGCGGAGATTGAACCGGTGGTGGACATCGTCTGGCCACCGTGGAGCCAGGCGTGCCCATCACCATTCCGAGTGTCTGCCGGTGACAGAGGCCGGCACTCCTAACCGTAAGCACTCTGGCTCTGTCCCGCCTCACTGTCGGATTCCCTAGCATGACCAACATCGCCACCCGTCTGCTCTCCATGATCCTCCTGCTGCAATCCAGGAGCATTTGGAAAGCGGCCGAACTGGCGGCCGAGCTCAACATCTCTGAACGCACAGTCCACCGCTACATGACGATGTTGGAGGAGATGGGGATTCCGCTCTACACTGAGCGTGGGCCCTACGGCGGTTTCTCGCTGCTCCGTGGGTACAAGCTGCCGCCGTTAATCTTTACGGCCGAGGAGGCGACCGTCCTTTACATGGGCGCCCAATTGGTCAAAGAGGTGTGGGGTCAGACCTACGAGGGCGCAGTCACGGCTGCTACCGCCAAGCTGGACAACGTACTGCCGGATGACCTGCGCCAGGAGGTCGCAAGCGCCCGGCAGAGCCTGGTGATCAGTGGGATGACACGCCTGAATTACGGGCCGTGGGAGCGCACCATCCATGTACTGCGCCGATGCATTGGGGACCGTCGGCAAGTGACCATCGGATACCACAGCTTTGCCCGTCCTCAGGAGATCGAGCGGATGGTTGACCCCTATGCCCTCGCCTTTCAATGGGGTCTATGGTACCTGGTTGGGTACTGCCACCTGCGCGAGGCGCTGCGCACCTTCCGAGTGGATCGCATCCACCAGGCCGTGATGTTGGAGACCCGGTTCACGCCGCCACGCGATTTCGACGTCCGGCGTTATCTAGCCGAGAACGTTCGAGCTGAACCGGCGCACTCGGCAATCGTGCAGATCGACGCCCATTTGGCGCCGGAGGTGCGCCAGCGCCACGGACATTGGATGGACATGACCGACCAGGCGGACGGTTCGCTCGTCGCCCGGTTCGGAGTCGCAACCTTGGACTGGACAGTCGGCTGGGTGCTCAGTTGTGGCTCAAGCGCCCAGGCCCTGCACCCGCCCGAATTGGTGCGACGCGTGCGGACGGCGGCCGAGGGAATCGTCGCTCGCTACCTGCGGCCGAGCCTGCAGGATACTGAGGACGGACCGGCTGACATGACCTCAAACCAGGCGTCATCCCCGCGGTGATGCGGCCGTCGCGACGTGTTCCCGGGAGAAATCCCTCGTGTCCACGGGGAGGGCGCGATCCTGCGGCTACACCAGACCGCGTCGGATCTGCTCAAGCACCGTCTGCGCTTGCGGCACAAAACCAAAGAAGCCGAGCAGCTGCTCACACGCGTAATCAGCGCAGTGTGCGCAGTTTGCCAATCCGCGTTCCATGCTGCAGGCGCGAATCCCGCACTCGAAACAGTGGCGGCATTTGCGGCCCACCGGGCCCAGGCAGCCATCGCAGATCACCCCTGAAACGGTGATTTCCGGCGCGTTGTACTCTACTCGCCAGGCAGTCGCCACCCGCTCTAGCGCCTCCCGGTCATCCGCTTGCGTGGCGATATAGGCCGAACAGTCGGTGCAGATCAGACCACAGTATGCAACCAACTTGGACATCAGGTAACCTCCCTCATCAACTGACGAAAGCGGCGCCGCCACGCATGCCCCGGCCGGAGTCGGGCCCGGCAGCGCCACCCTAATCCCACTGCATTCGCCGACAGAAGCGAACACCATCGGGGCCTATTCTATCCGCCCGCACATTCGGAGCACCAGAAAGGTGAGCCAGGGCGAAGGGGCCTTTTTATCGGCAAAAGACCACCCTTTCCAGGCCTGGTACATGGAGCTGGCAGCGTAGCGGCCGTCGGGCGAGGCCTGACCGGCGACCACGTCCACCATCTCCCGAAACCGCGCGTCGGCGTGGACCCAAGGAAACCGGCTCAGCGCCTCCAGCACATGCAGAATGTCGTACCAGATAAACGGATACTTGAGTTTGGCAAAGTCAGTGCCCATGCCGAAGAGATAAGGTTTCCGCTCGCGTCGGTTCTCCCAATGCCACAGAAGCATCTCTGCTCCGGCGCGGGCGGCGGGACACTGGTTGAGCTCCGGAACCAACGAAAGAACCTTGAGCGCGTGGACGTTGGCAACGGGACATGGATCGTCCCGGCGGCCCGGCCCCCGGAATCGGCCGAATGCGGGTGCAGCGCGGCAACGCCAGCCATTGGCGTCCACCAGGCTCATGATATGCTCCACAGCATGCTGCACCTCGGGTTCGTCGCCCAGCCCCAGCGCAAGCAGCACATATAGCACCATTGGGGCGTCGCACAGCATCCATCCCCAGGTCTCCTCGCCAGTGCCGCCAAACGCCATCGGGATGCTGACCAGGCTCTGAAAAGCACCCTCTTGAGACTGGTGAGCCACAACGGAGTCTACAACCGCCGACATGCCAGGGTCGCCGGACCGCACGCCAAAATCGATCAATGTGCCGAGGTGGTACAGAGGATGTTTGGCGTCGTTGTGCCGCTGAAGCGGGTAACCCGGCCAGGACTCAGCCCTGGCGATGAGTCCCTGCACCTGCGGGTGGGCCAGCATCTCGGCGTGGGCCGACTGCACCTGGGGATCATGATCGGGGCGGCCCAGCAGGTCTACCATCGTTCGGTAGCGGGTCCACGGCTCGCCCGATTCCAGCAGCCATTGAATCACCGGCACGGTCATCATCGTTATCCTCGCCAAGATTTTACCCGAGCAAAGGGACGACGGCTACACCCCGGGCCAAACCCGGATTCGGGTTTTTCGCGCTGCTCGTACCTCACCTACCGCCGTCACCAACCGGCGAACCCGGGTTCGCGCATCCTGCAACCCGGTCAGTGATGGCGGACCGGCCTTGACCCCGTCGGTCTACTCGGCAACATCTGCACAGATGGTATGAACGTGGTCAGAGCCTGGTGATTCGAGCAGCCGTCCCGGGTCCTCGCACTGCCCGGTTGTTTGGCGAATTCTGGTGATCACATCGAGGCTATTGGGCCAGCACTCGACGCGCCCCGTACTCGGTGCAGCCGGATGCCTTCGCCAGGAGTGCATTGCACGCCTGGCGCAAGTCTTCGGCAAGGAATGGGCCGCCGCCGGCAATACCCCGGTGATACCGGCCCCGACCAGCTCCGTAGAAACGCCCGTTTGGGCCAGCCATGGCTGAGGTGATCGGGAGAGTAACGATGACGTCGGGTGAGCTGACGCCTTGATCCTCAGCCTGATGGATGACAGGAACCGCTGTCTCAGCGGGTTGCCCTCCAGGCTGTTCAGTGCCAGCCCGCTAGCGCGGACGTCAAACCCAGTTCTGCCCATTTATCGGCGGTGCAGTTCCGCCCGGTGCATGGTTTCAGAAACCGAGAGTCTGATACGCGGTGCAACAGGGTTGGCCAGCTGCAATCTCCAGCTGGCGCTCTCCCGGACGGCCGACGACCGACCAGAGGGTGCCAAATGGCCGCTGGGGAAAGTGGTCACCGTGAGAGCAAACAAGCCCCTGGTGGTCGGTTAGCGCGCCCTTGACTGCTGCCACGTCCACTGCCGGGCCCTTTCCCAGCAACTCGCGCAGGCGCCGGAACCTTGGGCGAGAGTCTGGCGGGATGAACTCCTCCGTGCCAGCCCAGCAGGAGCAGACGGCGTGATTGGTCATAACCAGCAGGCCATCCACCGGGTAGCGCACCTCGATTCCCTTTACGGTGGGCTCCACTGCGGCCGCGTTGCCAGAGCGATCAGCCAGTAGATACGTCCAACTGGCGGCGTGGGGCAGCCGCAGAATCAGATCCAGCCCCTCGTCCACCGTAGCACAGCGATCAAGAAGCAGCCGCACGATGAACCAGAACGCCAATCCCGGCTGCAAGCCGCGCGTGAAAAAGGCAGCCTGGGCAACAAAGAGCCCCGCTTCGTTGAGGCCGTCCTCGCGGCCAACCCAGATGTCGCAGTTGCCCAAGCTGGCATAGCGCCCCTCAGGATAGGTGCGATAAATGGTGGCGCCCTCCTGAGAGGAATCGTAGAAGTAGTCATAGTTGCGTCCGACGATAGTGCGGTTATCCGCCGCACGCTCTGGCAGGACTGCCAGGACGGTACAACCGGCATCTGGCAACTCAGAGTCATCGAACGGACATGTCAGACTAAAGTCGATCAGCGCCTCGGGATCGAGGCCGGCCGCCTCCGCCAGCCCATGTAGCTCCTCCAGCAGTTCGGGTGCATGCTCGGCCAACTCCTCCCGGCATCGCAGGGCAAAACGGGCCATCTGTGGTTCCAGAGCCGGAACCTGCCACCCGCGCAAAAGCAGACCTTGCTGTCGTCCCATCTCGAAATAACTACCCCGCAGTTCGATCTGATGCACCGTGCTGGCTCCTCATTCCTCACCCGAATCATCCGGCAGTTCAAGGACACTCTTGAGAAACCGGCCGGTGTGGCAGCCTTCCACCAGGGCCACCTCCTCCGGAGTACCCTGAGCCACGATCATCCCGCCCTCGTCGCCGCCTTCCGGGCCCAGGTCAACCAACCAGTCAGCCGTCTTGATGACGTCCAGGTTGTGCTCGATCACAATCACCGTGTTGCCCGCGTCGGTGAGCCGGTGAAGAACGTCCAGCAGCTTTTGGATGTCAGCAAAATGGAGACCGGTGGTGGGCTCATCCAGGATATAGACGGTATCGCCCGTGGAGGTGCGAGCCAGCTCCTTGGCCAATTTGATGCGCTGGGCTTCGCCGCCAGACAGCGTTGTCGCGCTTTGGCCAAGTTTGATGTATCCCATCCCCACGTCGGCCAACGTCTGCAGGATCCGTTTCACCGCGGGCACGTTCTCGTAAAAGGCCACCGCCTCACCCACATCCATCTCGAGCACATCGGCGATGTTCTTGCCCTTGTAGCGAATCTGAAGCGTCTCCCGATTGAACCGGGTTCCCTGACATACGTTGCAGGTAACCCAGACGTCCGGCAGAAAGTGCATTTCCACTCGCTTTCGTCCGTGCCCCTGGCAGGCCTCACACCGGCCACCCTTGACGTTAAAACTAAAGCGACCGGCCTGATACCCCCGCAACTTGGCCTCCGGCGTCAGCGCAAACAGATCGCGAATCGGCGCCATCACCTGGACGTAGGTGGCCGGATTAGAGCGTGGCGTTCGGCCGATGGGATCTTGGGTGATGTTGATCACCTTCCTCACCCGTTCGAGTCCGTCGATGCGGTCATGGTCGCCAGGTTTCTGCAGGGCCCCGTGCAGGGCGGCCGCCAGTGCCGGATAGAGAGTCTGGGCAACCAGCGACGACTTGCCGCTGCCGGAGACACCGGTGACGCAGGTAAGAAGACCAAGTGGAAAGTCGGCCGTCAGCGACTTGAGGTTGTTCTGTCGGGCGCCGACAACGGTGATCCACTGGCCGTTGACCGGCCGGCGCTTGCCGTTGGGCGAGGTCACTTTTAGTTCGCCGCGGAGATAGCGGCCGGTGAGCGAGTCCGGCCGCTCTGCAATCACTTCCGGTGGCCCGGCCGCCACTACCCAGCCGCCATTGACGCCCGCTCCTGGACCCAGGTCCACTATCCAATCGGCCGACCGCATGGTCTCTGCATCGTGCTCCACCACCACGACGGTGTTTCCCATGTCGCGCAGGTCCTCCAGGGTGTTCAGGAGGCGCCGGTTATCGCGGGCGTGCAGGCCAATACTCGGTTCGTCCAGGACGTAGAGAACGCCGACCAGCCCGCAGCCGATCTGGCTTGCCAATCGGATGCGCTGCCCCTCGCCACCGGAGAGGGTGGAAGCCGGGCGGTCCAGGGTCAGGTAGTGCAGGCCAACGTTCATCAAGAACTGGAGCCGACCGCTTACTTCTTTCAACACCTCTTCAGCGATCTCAATCTGATGGGGGGACAGGTCGGACCACAGCCCCTCCACCCACCGCCGCGCCGCGCCGATACTCACGGCCGTCAGTTCGGCCATCGTGCGCCCGCCCACCGTCACCGCTGCGCTCTCCGGCCGCAGCCGCCTCCCCTGACAGGCCGGGCACGTCTGATAACTCATGAAGCCAGTGTACCATCGCCGCATCCAATCGGAATGGGTCTGGCGATAACGACGACGAGTGCCGTTGATCACCCCTTCAGTAGTCCACTCCCCCTGCCAACTTCCCCGTTCGCTGGTTGACTGCCAGGTCACCTTGACTCCACCGTATAGAATCGCCTGCTGACATCTCGGCGACAGCTCTCGCCAGGGGGTATTCAGGTCATGCCCAAAGTGCTCGACAATCTGTTGAGCCTGTTTGGAGAGGCCGCTGGCGGGCTTTTTGCCCAGTTCTCCCCAAGGCCGGATTCCGCCCTCGGCAAGCGATTTGTCGGCCACCACAAACAACTCCGGGTCGAATTCCACCTGCGTGCCCAGGCCGTTGCACGCCGGGCACATGCCCAGCGGGGAGTTGAAACTGAACATGGCTGGCGAGAGTTCAGGAAACGAAAGACCGCACTCCGGGCACGCGTTGCGCTCCGAAAGAAGCCATTCTTCCCGGTTCCCAGGATCGATAATCACCAGACCGTCACCCAGACGGAGCGCAGTCTCCACCGAGTCCGTCAGACGGCTCACAAAACTGCTCCGGTCGGCGCTGTCAGGATCACACGTCACTAACCGGTCGACCACCAGTTCCACGTTATGCTTGGTCTTTTTGTCCAGCTTGATTCGATCACCAAGATCATGATTCTCGCCATCTATTCGCACCCGCGAGAAACCGTCTGCCCGCGCTTGCCTCAAGATGTCTTGAAAGCTCCCCTTGCGGTTGCGCGCCAAAGGAGCCAGTACCCGAAAAGGCTGCCCATCCGGCAGGGCAGAGACCTGCTCCACGATCTCCTGCAGTGTTTGCGCCCGAACCGGCCGGCCACACTGGGGGCAGTGAGGTTGGCCTACCCGCGCATAGAGCACCCGCAGGTAGTCATAGATCTCGGTCACGGTCGCTACAGTGGAGCGGGGATTCTTGCTTACTGCTTTTTGCTCGATGGCAATCGCCGGGCTCAGCCCCCCGACGAAGTCCACCTTGGGCTTTTCCATCTGCCCGATGAACTGACGGGCATACGCCGAAAGAGATTCCACATAGCGGCGCTGACCCTCGGCATATAGCGTATCAAAGGCCAGCGATGACTTGCCGCTGCCCGATACGCCCGTGACCACCACCAGCTTGAACCGTGGCAGGGTCACGTCGATGTTCTTGAGGTTATGCTCTTTGGCTCCTCGGATGACAATCTCTTCCGGATTCACCAGGCCTCTCGATCACTCCCCTCCACCAAGGGTGCTCGCACCCCAGAAGTCCAGCATTCCACGCAAAGCCCACCCATTCGGACATCATACGGACGGTTCATGCCAGAACCTGTCATAATGCGGCCGGTATGGTGCGATAATGACAGAATATTCGTTAGAGACGCAGGACCGAGGACGGACTCCCCGCCACCGGCAGTCACGATCAATCAGTGATCCGTATACCGGGTCAGGAGTTGAACGATGGCTGGATCGTCCGCATAGCTGGGCTCCAGCCCCACCACCTGCCATTCCCCGACGATCAACCGACCCTCGTTGGAGAACCCAACTTGCCAACGACCGATCATGCGGCCGGCGTGTCCTGCGCTGGGGAACTCGGCCTGAACCAGTTGGCTTCCGGTGACGGCCGAGGTAGCCTGCTGGATACGCGCAAGTTCCGCGCCGCCTCCGATGATCAGATCCACCTCTGGAAACATGTCGGCCAGCAAGATGTTCTGGCTCCAGCCCAGATGGCTCAACACGATCAGCACCTCTGCCTGACGGGCGGCCTCTGGAATCCATTCTCGGGCAGCGCCCACAGGATCGTCCACGACAAGACCCGCCACTTCCGCTGGAGGGAGCCCCGTCAACCCCACGATTGCCCAGGTACGACCGCCCAGGTCCACCAGCGTATAGGGCTGCGCGAATAGGTGCCCCTCACCGCGGGCGCGGACGTTGGCCGACAAGAAGGGAAAAAACGCCTCTTTCATGCGCTCGCGCAAGACGGCCGGACCCAATCGCAGGTCCTGCTCGCCCAGCACCATGGCGTCGTACCCCATCATGTTCATCGCCTCGATAATCAACGCCCCCTGGCTCGCTTGCGTCAGCGCACGGTCACTGAATAACGCATCGCCTGCATCCAACACCAGCAGATGCTGGTTCTGCGCTCGCTGCTGTGCGATGAAGGTGGCCCGCCGGGCCAACCCACCCGTGGTCGGGCTTCAGCCACACGGCGCATAGTATCCCCAGGTGTCGTTGGTATGCAGCAGCACCACCACCCCCAAGGCAGGCGGGCCGCTCAACGGAACTGCCGAAGGTTTCGCCGGGACGGTTGTGCTCTCTGGCTGCGGATACGGCATCGGCGTCAGCGAGCCGGTGAGCGACGGGACCGGATAAGACAACTGCTCGCCGGGTAGCGTCTCCGGAAGCATAGGATACGGAACCAGGTCGACCGATACGGTCGGTGCAGGCTTTGTCGCGGCGCCGGACGGACTGACCGCATCCGACGTCACAACCGGCGGTTGAACACCGACGGTAACAGATCGCTCCAACAGTGGCGATTCACCCACCGGCCGGCAGCCGACCAAGATCACGACCCACACCAGGAGCACCGAAACCCAGAACCGTCCGTTACGCCGGATCATTGTCCCGCGTCTCCTCTAGCACCATTCTCAGCCGGTTTTCCAGTTCACTCAGGACCATCGCGGTGGCCCCCCACACCTTGTGCCCGTGCAGGAGAAAAAAGGGCACCTGCACATCCAGTCCTCGGATCTGCCACATCTCTTCTTCGTGCAACGCCGGATCTAGCAGCCACAGGAGTGGCACCTCCAACACCTCGGCTACCTCGGCCGGCGCCGGGTCCAGCGGCGGCCGCACCGGGTGAAAGACGACAAAGGGATGGATCTCAAAGTCCGTTGGCGGGATGTAGAGTGACGCCAACTGCCCAATTATCCGGTCTGGATCCAGGCAAATGCCCAACTCCTCGCAGGTTTCCCGCACCGCCGTCGTGGACAGGGCCTCGGAACCGTTGCGACGCCCGCCCGGCAACGAAATCTGACCGCGATGGTTCGCCAACGTCTCCGTTCGGCGGGTGAGCACCAGGCCGAGTTGACCCTGTTGGGGATATAGCAGAACCAGCACCCCTCCCTGGTGGGGAGTGCCAAACTGCTCCGGCGGCCGGTAGATCGTCCGCGGCCGGGGCGCCATGCGCAGTTGGGCCTCCCGGCTGTCGAAATCGGCGAGCGACAGCGCTCGCGCCACATGCTCCAGGCTGATATCAGCAGTCATAGCCTCAACCCATGTCGGGCGGCCAATCTAGTACCCAGGATTCTTTACCAGCAACGCCTGGAGTACGGTTCGGATGAGAATCCTGATGTCCAGCCAGAGCGACCAATTCTCGATGTACCAGAGATCGTACTTGGTTCGCTCCCAGATCGAGGTGTCGCCCCGCAAGCCGTTTACCTGTGCCCAACCCGTCATGCCGGCCTTTTCACGGTGCCGCTCCATGTACCGGGGGATACTCTGCTGGAACTGCTGGACATACACCGGGCGCTCCGGCCGCGGCCCTACCAGGCTCATCTCCCCCAGCAAGACGTTGACGAATTGCGGCAATTCATCCATATTGGTCGATCGCAGTAATCTGCCCAGCCGGGTCCTTCGCGGATCGTTCTCCTTAGTCCATCCCGGTCCGTTCCGCTCGGCATCCTGCCGCATGGAGCGGAACTTGACCACCATGAATGGTTTGGCGTCCAGACCCATGCGTTCCTGTATGTAGAACACAGGGCCGGGCGACTCCAACTTGATGAGCAGCGCGACCAGAGCCATCAAAGGGGAGAGGACGACCAGGGCAACGGCCGCGCCAATCAGGTCCATCGCCCGTTTGAGAGTCAGTTTCCACCCCCGGAGCGCCACGTCCCGCACCGATATCAGCGGCAGACCGCCCAAGTGGTCGATGGAGATCTGGGAGGCCATGATCTGGAAGAGATCGGGATACACCTTGACCACCGCGCCGCCGCGCTCGCAGAGTGAAATGATCCGGATCAGCTCCTGGTGACCGGCCTCGGGAATAGCCAAGATCACCTCGTCGATGTCTTTCTCCGCAATCAGATCTGGGAGCGAATCGGTGTCACCCAATAGCGGCACACTCAACTGCCCGACCGGGGTCGCTCCGTTGGTGCCATTGACCTGGCCCACGATTTCGTAGCCTAGCTGGGGTGACCACTGGATCTTTTGCAGGATCATCTGCGCGATTTCGCCGGTACCCACCACCAGCACGCGATCTCGACCCAATCCCTTGGCCTGGACCGCGGTCCTCAGCCAATGATGAAACAACCGGCCCAGGTTCACCAGAACGATCCCCAGCACCCAGGCATAGATGATCATCGCCCGCGGATAGTCGAGTTCGAACACATTGTTCTTGAACGCGAACGATGCTACTGCAATGGCAGCCAACGATCCGACCGAGACCCCGCCAAAGATCGAATAAAACTGATCGACTCGTGACACTGCTCGGCCCAGGTGGTAGAGGCGGTAGAAGAAAAAGACGACCAGGATCGAAGCTACCTGAACCCCAAGAAGCGGCAGATAGCTTGCCAGCGGGCCCAGGTTCAGCGGGTCCGGAGGAACAAACCGGCGCAGGTGATAGGCCAGCACAAACGCCAGTACCAGCGCCACCACGTCCAGAAGGATCAACAACGTCGCTAACAGACTGCGTACCCGCTTGCGGTTCATCCTTGGGACGCCTGCCTTCCCCATATCTCGCGCCGGATCTCGTGGCCACCGCGCGCAGCCAGGGCCAGGAGGATCAACATGTTTAACCAGGCAGGGGTGCCGGCCTGGTAATGCTTGCGGTAGAACCGTAGATTAGCACGCTCGAATTCAACTCGGCTCCGGCGTTGGTTCTGGCGGCTCGAGGCCCGCTTGATGTGCAACACCGTCACGGCCGGGTTGTAGTACACCTTCCAACCCGCCTCTTTGATCCGCTTGGCCCAGTCCAAGTCCTCAGCGTACATAAAGAACCGTTCATCCATCAGACCGACTTGCCGAATTGCCTCGGCCCTCACCATCATAAACGCTCCCACCACAGAGTCAACTTCCGTCAGTTCGTCCGGGTCAAGATAGGTAAGGTTGTACCGGCCAAAGCGCGCGCTACGCGGAAAGAGCTTGCTGAGCCACATCACGCGATAGAATATGACCTCCGGGGTGGGAAAACTCCGGCGGCAGGCCAGGTCCAACCGGCCGTCAGGCATCACCAACTTGGGTCCGGCGATGCCTGCTTCTGGATGGGCATCCATAAAGGCCACCATCTGCGCCAACGCATGGGACGGCAATTCGGTATCCGGGTTCAACAGCAATGCATAGCGCGCCGGAGGCGCCGTCAACCAATCACCTAGGCTGCGCAGCCCCAGGTTGTTTCCCGCCGGGTAGCCCCGGTTCTCCGAGCTGGTCACCAAGCAGACCTGCGGAAAAGCTTCTTGCACCATCTCGCTGCTGCCATCGGCCGAAGCATTATCCACCACGCAGACCGCCAGTTCGAGGTTACCTTCGCTGGCAAAAACGGAATCGAGGCACTTGCGCAGCAGATCACGGACCTTGTAGGTCACTATGACAATCGCGAGATCCAGCATTCGAGCTCCGGCTGGAATTCTACCACGCGCACCAGGCCGGGTCAAAGAAAACGCCGGCTCGGGGAGTCGGCGTCTTCTCTGGTGTGGGCCTGTCTACCTGGAACTCGTCACGCCCACGGTGACTTCCAGCCTGCAAAGAATCGCTCCTTAGCTAGATGCATCTCACTATTTGTCTGCCTGTGAGTCTGGTCCCATTACTAGAGTTCACTCTTGCGGCTGTGTTCCATACATGCGAGTATAGCATATTTATCTATTTCTGTCAATATAAACAACTTTTTGGTCCTAATTAGCGCTTGTTGACGGCTCGATGGCCAGATGATAGACTCTACGGCACCTGTTCTTTGCCGGAGGTGGTTTGTGGCCGACTTGCCAAATTCGCTTGCCCTCACGTTCGACGACGTTCTGCTGGTGCCCGGTCGTTCCGAGGTATTGCCGGCCCAAGTGTCTTTGCGAACCTGCCTGGCACCGAGTTTGCGACTCGGGATTCCGGTGCTGGCAGCAGCCATGGACACAGTCACCGAGGCCAGGCTGGCCATTTCCCTCGCTCGCGAAGGCGGTATAGGGGTCATTCATCGGAACCTGACCATCGAGACCCAAGCCGATGAGGTGGACAAAGTCAAGCGGTCGGAATCGGGCATGATTATTGATCCGATTACCCTGCCGCCGGACGCCACACTCGCCCAAGCTGAAACGTTGATGAGTCACTACCACATTTCGGGTGTGCCCATCGTCGACCGAGGACGCAAGATCCTTGGCATCCTGACCAACCGCGACGTCCGGTTCGTGCAGGATTACGACCAGTCGGTTCTGGGTTTCATGACCCCGCGCGAGCGATTGATTACCGCTCCCATTGGTACCTCACTGGAGGAAGCGCAACAGCTCTTGCAGCAACATCGCATCGAAAAGTTGCCGTTGGTGGATGCGGATGGGGTGCTGAAAGGGTTAATCACCGTCAAGGACATCCTCAAGAAACGAGATTATCCCAACAGCGCGACTGACGCCCAAGGCCGCCTGTTGGCCGCGGCGGCCATCGGAGTCTCTGGCGATTGGCTGGAGCGTTTGGATGCATTGGTGGCTGCCGGCTTGGATGTGGTGGTCATCGACACCGCTCACGGCCATTCCAAGACGGTGATGGCAGCCACCGAAAAAGCCAAATCCCGCTATCCAGAACTCCCGTTGGTCTCTGGCAACGTGGCCACTGCGGAAGGGACGGCCGACTTGATAGCCGCTGGGGCAGACATTGTCAAGGTTGGGGTGGGAGCTGGTTCTATTTGCACCACCCGAATCGTGGCTGGCGCAGGCGTTCCGCAACTGGGTGCGATTCTGGATTGCGCGGCCGTCGCTCGGCAAGAGGGCAAAGCGATCATTGCCGATGGCGGCATCAAATACTCCGGCGACATTGTCAAAGCACTGGCGGCGGGAGCCCACGCGGTTATGCTCGGCAGCCTGCTGGCCGGGCTGCGAGAGTCGCCCGGGGACGTCGTGTTGTGGGAAGGACGGCGGTTCAAGGAGTACCGCGGTATGGGCAGCCTGGGGGCTATGCAAGGGCTGGGCCGTGATCGCTACTTTACCGGACAGGGCGAGGCAAGCAAACTAGTTCCCGAAGGCATAGAAGGCCGGGTGCCCTACAAGGGCGATTTGAAGGATCTGATCTTCCAGTTTATGGGAGGGCTGAGGGCCGGAATGGGATACGTCGGTGCGGGCAATCTGAGCGAGCTACACTTCAAGTCGCGCTTTGTCCGCATCACCAGCGCCGGCCTGTTGGAGAGCCATCCGCACAGCGTGTTCATCACCAAGGAGGCACCCAACTACCAGGTGCCGGTCTGACGGATCCGCTGGCCGAGATCCGGCTGATCAGGGATGTGCCGTCGGCAGATTGGAGTTGACCGGGGTGCTCCCTTTGGCCAGAGCGTCCAGCGCCTGGCGGGCGGCGTAGCGATCGTCCCACGGGTATTCGGTGGTGCCGAAGCACATCGACTGCTCGTGTCCCTTGCCGCAGATCAATACCAGATCGCCCGGCCTGGCCAGCGCGAACGCGTGGAATATAGCCCGCATGCGGTCCGGCACCCGAAAGAACGTACTTCCCTCGATCCCTCCCCCGTCACGGCAGCCAGCAGCCATCTCCTCCATGATGGCTTCCAGAGATTCGGTGCGAGGGTCTTCAGCTGTAATCACCGTCAGGTCGGCGTTCCGGGCTGATATCTCGCCCATGGCGTGGCGCTTGGCCCGATCTCTCAAGCCAGCACTGCCAAACACGGTAATAACTCGATGACGCGGTCCGACCGTCTGCCTTCCGGTCTCTATGACCCGCTCCAGCGCGTTGGGCGTGTGCGCGAAATCGACCACTACCTGGAATGGCTGCCCACCCTCAATACGTTCCATGCGCCCCGGTATGCCCGGCAGGTCGGCAATTCCCTGCCGGACGGTGTCCAGCGGTATTCCCAGAGCCCATGTTGCACCGGCCGCCGCCAGTATGTTGCTCACGTTGGCCGCACCGACCAGCCGGCTCTCCACTGAGCACGCCTGATCTCCCAGCACCAGGTCGAAACAGGTACCGGTCCGATCATATTGGATGCAGCGCGCGGTAAGGTCCGCCCGTGCGTAGGGCGCTGTCCCTGACAGCGCGTAACCGATCTGCTGTTCAACCGGGATACGAACCAGTTCGACATACGACGAATCGTCGGCGTTGAGCACGGCCGTCTTGGCCTGAGCCGGCTTGCGCGCTGCGCTGCTCAGCGAATGAAAGAGGCGGGCTTTCGCCGCCCGGTAGGATTGGGGATCGCCGTGGAAATCCAGGTGCTCATGCGTGATATTGGTGACGACCGCCACGTCAAAATCACAGAACGCCACCCGATGCTGCGCCAACCCGTGCGAGGTCGCCTCCAGCACACAGTGGGTGAGACCAAGACGAACCATGTCGGCCAGCAATCGCTGCACCTCGGGTGCATCTGGCGTAGTCACGTGAAGGCCAGTTTCCTCCACGCGGCCGCCGAGGTCCGCATTGACAGTGCTGATCATTCCGGCCCGAATGCCGGCCGCCAACAGAATACGATACACCAGGTTGACGGTGGTTGTCTTTCCGTCGGTTCCGGTGACCCCCACCATGACCAGGCGACGCGCGGGAAAGTGGTGCAACCAGGCCGAGATAAAGGCCAGCGCCAGCCGTGAATCGTCCACAGTCAGCCAGGGGACTGAAAGCTGCCATCCTGGACGCTGTACCACGGCGGCCACAGCCCCGTTTTGGATGGCCTGGTGGACGAAATCGTGTCCATCGAGTGTGTTGCCCGGCACGGCAACGAACACCGTGTCCGGACTCACCTGCCGGGAGTCAGCAGTCACATGCCGCACCGGTCGCGGCAGCGAGGCCAGAAATCGGACCAACTGGTCGCCCAGATCGATCTCGGACCGAACTTCCAACCAGCCACCCCCTACCAGAGCGAGAGCCAATCTGTGCCCGTGACCACGCTGCACGCTAGGCCCAGGAACACAATCAGCAGCACCAGACCACAGCCGATGCCGGTACAAGACAATCCTCGTCCGAAACCAAACTTTTCCTGCAGGAAATCGAACAGCCAGCGAAGCAGCGCCAGCTTGAGCAAGCCCTGAAGACACCCCGGCCTCTTGTTCATGACTCCTCCCGATTTCAAGTTCCGGCTGCGGCCGGAACCACCGTCCGGACCCATCACCGGTGCCGATTTCATTGTACCCTAAACCAAGTGGTTGCCAACCAAACAAAACGAGGCCGGGATCCACTTTGGAGCCGGCCTCGTTTGATCCCGCCAGATCTACTGGCTGGCAGCAAAGCGCGACCTGAGCGTTTCCAGCTTGCCAGCCACGCTGTCGTCCACCACCTGATCTCCGACCTGGACGATCACCCCGCCCAGTATAGCCGGATCGGTGCGGAAGCTCACCCCGACATCCGGACCCAGCCGGGAAACCAACGCTTCGCGATAGCTTGCCTGTTCGCGCTCATCCAAGGGCAGGGCGCTGGTCACCAGGGCAGGTTTGGCCGACAAGCTCGGGGCACCCACCACATCATCCAGAACCGCGATCTTGCCCGCACGTACGCCGCTGAAGAATTCTGTCACCAGCGCGCGCTGTCGATCCGTATCCAGGCTTTCGCCGATGATCTTGTGAGCAGCGGATAGCGCCAGCGCGGCGACTTGTCCTCGCAGATCCCTCAGCATCTGATCACGCTCCAGATCGATCTGCGCCTGCGCCTCACCCAGTGTCTTCTGAGCTTGCTCCCGAGCTGACTCCAGAATCTGCGTGCTGGCCTGTACGGCCCCGTCCTTGGCCGCAGCCTTGATGCGTTCGGCCTCGGCCTCTCCTTCGGCTACCTTTTCGGCCCGGGCTGCCTGAGCGCGCGCCAACTCCTCTTCGGCTTTTTCCGCCCTGTCCAAGCCCTCCTGGATGCGCTGCCGCCGGGCATCCAGCATCTTTAGCACCCGCTTCCATAGCAGAAAGTACAGCGCGATGAACAGAATCAAAAAGTTGACAATCTGCGACAGAAGAAAGGTTGGATTGATTCCGAGTCCTTCCACCGGACCCTCCCTTCCTACGCGACGAACTTGATTGCCAGAGCCACCACCAGCGCATAAATGGCAATGGCCTCGGCAAAGGCCAGCGCCAGAATCATATTGGTGAGGATGCTGCCACTGGCCTCTGGATTACGGCCAATGGCTTCCATGGCCTTGCTGGCCAACATTCCGATAGCCAATGCAGGAGCCATGGCACCAAAGGCGATAGCCAAAGCAGCAGCGATCTGGCGGGCAGATTCGACATCCATGTTTTGTCCTCCTCAGTGCAAATCAAAAACTAGTGGCCCCCATGCTCGTCGTGGCTCACCGTGGCCATCATGAAAAAGACCAAGCTGAGCATGGAAAAGATGAGCGCCTGGACCAGACCAACAAACAGCTCCAACCCCATGAACGGCAGCGAGGCGATGAACGCTGCCAGGAAAGCCATTACTATGAGCAATACCTCGCCGGCAAAGATGTTGCCGAACAACCGGAACGAAAACGAGACAATCTTGATGAACTCACTGATCAATTCCAGGGCACCGACAAAGAGGTTAATCGGACGCTCGTAAATTGCCTTTCCTCGGACGGTGAAAAACTTGCGCAGGTACTTGAGTCCCTGGGTACGCAGCCCAAAATACTGGGTTGCAGCCACCGAGACGATGGCCAGCGCGATGGTGGTGTTCAGGTCGGCGTTGGCCGCACGAAGAAACGGCACCAGCACCGCGTGCCCATGGTGCTCCTCCCACACACCGATGCTGCCAAAGCCGGGCAGCAAACCCATCCAGTTGGCAACCAGGATGAAAAAGAAAAAGGTGGCGATAAGGGGAAAGAACATGCGCGTTTTGTCGCCGGCAACACCCTCGATGAACCCGTAGAAGGTCTCGACCAAGGTCTCGACAAAGTTCTGCAGCCGGCCGGGAACCATTTCCATCTTGCGCGTCCCCACCACCGCCAGCACGATGAGGATCAGCATGGTAAGCCAGGTGGCCGGAAAGGTGTTGGGCAGTCCGTGGCCCAGGAGCGGCAACTCGAACGGCAATTGGAGCTTTTCTGCTGCCAGGCTGATAGCGGGCATTTCGGCGTTTTCGTTCACGATTCCGCCCAGCAGAAGGCCACCCACGCAACCTCCAAGCATCACCACGATCAGGCCAACACAGCCGAGCCGACCGGCAGTCGTTTTTGGCATCTTTCGTCTCCTAGTCTTGGTTTCCTTCTTCTGCTTGTTCAACCTGCTCGCGCGGAGGGAATCTGTGACGCATGGCCGTCGTCACCCACCGGTAGGCAATGACAGGGCCAAGGACGGCACCCACGGCCGTCAGGGCAAGTGCTATCCATGGCAGGGTGTCAAGCCGCATATCCAGCCAATAGCCAACGCTCAGCCCGATGAGGGTCGGCAGGGCGATAACCAATCCAACCTGGCTGGCAAGGGCGCAACCGTACGACATGTCACGCACGTCCTGCTGTTTTACCAGATTGCGCCACTTTTGCACGATGGGACTCCCGCGCCTCTCCTCAAGACCGCTTAAGGAGTAACGGCTACAACACTGCTGATGTCAAAGCCAGCCGAATGAACGGCTGGGCAAAAATGGCCGTACCCAAGGTCATGATCAATGTCACCGCCAAGACGACCCGGAGGGGTGTTGAAACTGCAATGGGCGCCTCATCCCGAGGCGCAAGGAAAAACACACGTCGCAGGACTCCATAGTAGTAGTATAGCGAGATGACACCATTGATCAGAGCGACGATGACCAACGCATAGTATTCCAGACGAACAGCGGCGGCAAAGATCAGCAGCTTGCCTACGAAAACCCCGGTTGGGGGAATGCCCACCAACGACAGGAAGAAGACAAACAGCGCGGCAGCCAACCAGGGGTTTCGACGGATCAAACCAGCATAGTCCGAAATCTCGTTGGTACCGACGGCCCGTTCAACCGCGATGACCACAGTAAAGGCTCCCAGGTTGGTAAAGAGATAGGCCAGCAGGTAAAAAAGAATGGCACTGATGCTCTCCCGGCCCGTCGCCTGAGGATCCCAACAAGCCAGGCCGATGAGGATATAACCGGCCTGAGCGATGCTGGAATAGGCCAGCATGCGCTTGATGTTCTCCTGAAAGATGGCGATCAGGTTGCCCAGTGTCATCGTAGCGATGGACAGGGTGGTCACCAGGGCGAACCAATCCACTCGGAAGTCAGGCAGCGCCGTGAGAAAGACCCGCAGCAAGATGGCAAAGCCGGCCGCCTTGGAGCCCACCGAGAGAAACGCGGCAAAGGGCGTTGGCGCACCCTCGTAGACGTCAGGTGCCCACTGATGAAACGGCGCGGCCGACACCTTAAAGCCAAACCCGACCAGCAACATCACAATCGCCGCGATGGGAAGCCAGCGTGATCCTTCACCCGATGCGAGACTCAATGTGCGGCCGATCTCGGCCAGGTTGGTAGAGCCGGTGGCCCCATAGAGGAGCGTCATGCCATAGAGCATGATGGCTGAAGCCGCAGCACCGTAGAGAAAAAACTTGAGGCCGGCCTCAGTGGACTTGCGGTCGGCAATCAGGTACCCCGTCAGGGTGTATGAAGTGACGCTCAACACCTCGATAGAGATAAAGACCATAACCAGGTCGGCCGCCGAAGCCAACAGCGTAATAGCCAGGGCGGTCACAAGCAGCAGAGCGTAGAACTGTCCCTTATATGGGGTTTTTCCCTCAAAATAACCGATGGATGCCAGGATCACCAGGCCGGTAGCCAGCACCGCGATGATCTGGAAGAAAACTGCAAAGCGATCTATCAAGAACAGGCCCTCAAAGAGCGCAACCTGACGGTTCCAGAGACTCAGGGACGCCACCAGCGCAGCCCCGAGCCCCAGCAGCGCTATGTAGGGCAACCACCCTTCCCGTTCCTCGCCCAGGGTCAAGTCCAGCGCCAACACCAACATCGCCGCCACGAGGAGGATCCATTGGGGAGCGATCAAACCCAGAATCTGTGATGCGATCAACACCAAACCTCCACCGGACATCCGAGGACTCAAGCCCTCAGCGGCCCGAGAACCTCACTAGAGCTTATCCAGCAGCGCCATGGTGGCGCTGTTGAGCATGTTCAGCAACGGAGTAGGATAGATGCCGATGCCCACCATGGCAACCACCAGCGGCCACATGGTGACCTTTTCCCACCACTCCATGTCAGTCAGCTTGCCCCACCGCTCCTCATCAAAAGCGCCGAGAAAGACGTATTGGACAATCTTCCACAGGATGTAGGCAGCTGTGAAAACGATGGCCAGAGCCCCGATGATGGCAAAATCGGGAATGATGGCCAGAGCGCCACGAAAGACAAAAAGCTCACTCCAGAATCCGGCCAGCCCTGGCAGACCGAGCGAGGCAAACGCTGTTACCAGAGTGATGCCGTAATAGTAAGGCAGTTTGGTCGCCAATCCCCCGAATTCCTTCAGGTCGCGAGTATGCGCACGCTCGTAGATAATGCCAACGATGAAAAACAACGCGCCCGTGATGATGCCGTGGGTGAGCATCTGCATGCTGGCCCCGTTGAGCGCAATGGCAGCGCTATCCGCCTTGCCCTTCATCTCGAGGCTGGCCGCGGCGGCGCTGATACCGAGCAACACAAAGCCCATGTGGCTGACCGAGGAGTAGGCAATGAGTCGTTTGAGGTCCCACTGAGCCATACAGACCAACGCCCCGTAGACCATGCTGATCACCGCCAGGATGGGGATGATCGGCACAGTGACCACGAAATGGTGGAACGGCTCCGGAAAGAGTGGCAACCCGATGCGGATAAGACCGTAGGCCCCCAGCTTTAGCAGGACACCAGCCAGGATGACGCTGCCGGCCGTGGGTGCCTCGGTATGGGCATCTGGCAACCAGGTGTGGAAAGGAAAACAAGGCACTTTGATGGCAAAACCGAGAAAAAAGCCCCAGAAGGCCAATACGGCAAGAGCCCAGTTGCCGGCAAAAGGTCCCATGGCGGCCGCCTCGAGGATACTAAAGGTGCCGGTGTCAAAGTAGACGGCCAGGATCGCCAGCAGCATGGCCACGCTGCCAACAAGGGTGTAGAGAAAGAACTTGATGGCAGCATACATCCGGTTCTTTCCACCCCACACCCCGATGAGCAAGAACATGGGCACCAGGCCAATCTCCCAAAAGACGTAAAACAGAATGAAATCCAGAGAGAGAAAGACACCAAACATGCCCATCTCGAGCAACAAAAAGAGAACATAGTACTCCTTGACCCGCTCTTTGATAGTAAAGGCCGAGTAAAACAGGGACAAGGTGGTCAGAAAAGCTGTCAACAGAATAAGCGGTGCGCTGATCCCGTCCACTCCCAGCCGGTACCAGATGTTAAAGGCCGAGATCCAGGGAACCTCTTCGACGTACCGCATTGCGCCCCCTCCCATACCAGTCACGCCGAACCAAACCACCAGACATAGAGCCAGCGGGATCAGACTGACGGCAATAGATAGCCCCCTTATCGCGTTCTCGTCCTTTCCGGGAGTGAGTAGCACCAACAGGGCGCCCACCAGGGGGATGAAGAGTATGACACTCAAGATTGGGAACTCCATCAAACACTCCTCCTCGTTTTGAATCGGTGCTGTCTATCGCAGGATTGGCAGCACCAAGAGCATGAATCCCAATAGTATGATCGCCATCGTGACCGCCAGCAGGAGATAATCCTGCACCCAGCCGCTCTGGAGTGTGCGCATCTGGCGACCTCCCGCCTTGACCACATGGCCGATTCCGTTGACCGCCCCATCCACGCCTTTCAAATCGACAGTGTTGCTCAAAGTTGAAAGGCCTCTCGCGGCCCGTCCTACCAGGTTTACCGTCCCATCGACGACAGCCAGGTCCAGCCCACCGAGCCGTTCAGCGGTGCGGATGCTCAATTGCCCGATTGTATTCACGAGGCGGTTGATCACCCAGTCGTAGTCAAACTTGGCACACAATTCAGCTAAACGGAGGACCGGGCGGATAACGATCAGGCGATACAGCTCGTCGACGTAATACTTGTTCTCCAGCACACCATGCACTGGCCCGAGCCACCGCTTCAGCGGGTCCACCTGTCCAGCCCGCAGCGGTGCGCGCCCATAGACCAGCCAGCCACAGACAGCACCCCCCACCGCCAGAACGGTAGATAGCCCAGCCACGAACGGGTCAAATGGGGTCGCCGCAAAGGCCTCACCAACCAGTTCATGATACTGATTGGCCCAGGGGGTGCCAAAGAGACCCAAAATCACGGCAAAGAACGCCAGGATCATCAGGGGCCAGGTCATGGATGGCGGACTCTCGTGAGCGTGACGCGCCGCTTCGGTCCGAGGTTCCCCCAAGAAGGTTAAGCATATCTGGCGCGCGGTATAGAAAGCGGTCAATGCTGCAGCTACGGTCAGCAGCAGCCAAACGAACAGGGGCCAGAAGGTGCCAAAGTGTTGAGTATGCTGAAACTCATGCCAGGCATGTGCCAGTATCTCGTCCTTGCTCCAAAAGCCCGCCAGCGGGACGATGCCTGCCAGTGCCCCGCCACCAATGATAAAAGTCCAGGCAGTACGGGGCATCTTGTTCATCAGTCCCCCCATGTTCATCATGTCGTTGGGATCAAAGTGCCCCTCTTCGTGGTCATGATGTCCATGAGCGATTTTGTGGTGACCGTGCTCCACGCCGTGAATCACCGAGCCAGAGCCAAGAAAAAGCAATGCTTTGAAAAAGGCATGGGTGATGAGATGAAAGACTGCAGCAACGTACGCCCCAATCCCCAGTGCCGCGATCATGTAACCGAGCTGGCTGATGGTCGAGTAGGCCAGAACCCGCTTGACATCGTTCTGGGCCAAAGCAATGGTGCTGGCAGCCAGGGCCGTGAAAGCGCCGATGAAGGCCACCACAGCCAATTGCACTCCGCCATGATCAAGGGGCACGGCCATAAACAGGGGAAAGCAGCGAGCGACTAGGTAGACACCCGCCGAGACCATCGTTGCCGCGTGAATGAGTGCGCTGACCGGTGTGGGACCCTCCATGGCGTCGGGCAGCCAGACATGCAGCGGAAACTGGGCGCTCTTACCCACGGCTCCCCCAAAGATCAGGATGGCGATGACCGTGGCTACCGGCGCCGTGCCAAAGATTGGCATCCACAGCTCCTGTTCGGCCAACATGTGCAACGTCTCCTGGCTAAAGACATCCTTGAACGACAGGCTGCCCACTTGGGAATAGAGGAGCAGAAGGCCGATGAGCATAATCACGTCTCCCACCCGAGTGGTGAGAAAAGCCTTCAGACCAGCCTGCCTGGGAGTAATCCGATTCGGATCGGGATAACTTTTGTCGTACCAGAAGCCGATCAAGAGGTATGAACAGAGCCCCATGATCTCCCAAAAGATGAAAAGGGTCAGTAGATTATCCGAGACAACCAGACCCAGCATTCCGCAGGCAAAGAGGGAAATGTAGGCAAAAAACCGCGAGTAACGGGGGTCTGGGTGCTCGGTGCCATAGCCCATGTAGCCTTTGGAGTAAACGAAAATCATCAGGCACACAAAGGGCACCATGAAGAGCATCAACGCCGTCAGCGTGTCTATCTGAAAACCGATCTTGAGCACGCTGCCCCCGGTAGGCAGGGCCCACAGGGGCACGGGATGATTCCCTTCAGGCGGCGTCAGGTGGTGGATATCTCCCCATGACAGAAAGAACATCGTCCAGCCCAGCAACCAGGCCAAACCAATGCCGATCCACGCCACCCAGGTGCTCCACTTGCGGCTAGGGTGAGTCCACAGGATAATCAGGGCAAAGGCCAGCAGAGGAAAGAGGGGGATCAGCCAGGTCAGGTTGAATAACGCTTCTCGCATCGCCCGCTACCCCTTGAGCAAATCCATGTCTTCCACAACAACGGTGCCACGGCTGCTGTAGATGGCGATACACAGCGCCAAACCCACAGCCGCCTCCGCCGCTGCCACCACGAAGACCATCAGGGTAAACACCTGTCCGGACATCACGTCTGGCCTCAGGTGCCGCCAGAAGGCCACCAGGTTGATATTGGCCGCGTTGAGCATCAACTCAGTACCCATCAGAATGGCCACTGCATTGCGCCGAGCCAGCACCCCAAAGATGCCAAGGCAAAAAAGCGCGGCCGACACCATCAGATACCAGGAAAGTGGGACCATGAGCACGCCTCCCAGCCTAGTGTCGTTTCTCACGAGCGATCACAATTGCCCCCAACATCGCACTCAGCAAAAGGACTGAAGCTACCTCGAAAGGAAACGCGTACTGCTCGGGGCTCAGCAAGGCAACACCCAACCGGCTAGTGGAATCGCCGGTCAGCGGCGGTGCGTTGCCAACTACCCCCCCGGCCAGCGGCCAGGTACCCTGAATGACGATCACCAAAATCGCCAACGCCATCACAGCCGTGCCCAGCGCCCAGGCCCACTGGCTATTGAGGCCCGGCTCTTGCTCATCTGCCAAACGTCGCGTGAGCATGACGGCAAAGATGATCAGGATCGCGATGGCCCCGATATAGATCAGGATTTGCACGGCTGCCAGAAAACCGGCCTCCAGAAGGACGTACAGGCCCGCCACGCCAAAGAGGGTAAGGATGAGCGCTCCGGCTGCCTGAACCAGGTTGCGCCGGGTGACCACCATCACGCCGCCACCCAAGATGAGGACGCTAAACAGGATGAATAACACGTGTGAAATGCCCATTGTTCACTCTTGAACAACCGCTGCCGACCCAAATCGCCCGCTCACTTCTTCCTCCTTACGCCGTGCCTGCCGAGCCACTTCCCTCACAGCCACGAACGTCCCCACTGCCATAATCAGGTTCACACCCAGAAAACCACCCCAGCGAGGTAATGTGGCCCAGAACGACGCCGAGAGGTCAGGTGGCGCCAATAGTTTGGTTGCCAGGGCCATCACCGCCACGTTGACAAGGGCCAGCGGTACCAGGAACTTCCAGCTAAAGGCAAGCATTTGGTCAATCCGAAAGCGCGGCATGGTGGCCCGAATCCAGATGTGAATCAGGTAGAGAATGAACATCTTGGCGAAAAAGTAGAGGGCGCCGAGCGCCGGTACCTGGTCTACAAACGGCCCGCGCCAGCCGCCGAAATAGAGGGTGGCGGTCAAAGCGCAGAAGGTAAAGGCGTGGATCCATTCGCCCAGGAAAAACATGGCAAAGCGCATCCCGCTGTACTCTATGTTAAAACCGGCTACGATCTCCGAATCGGCTTCCAACAGGTCAAAGGGTGAGCGTCCCACCTCTGCGGTGCCACTGATGAAAAAGATGAGCATCGAGATCGGCGCCAGAATCACAAACCACCCGCGCGACTGGGCCTGCACAATATCGTTCATGCTCAATGAACTCGCCAGCATCACCGGAACCAGCAAGGAAAGCACCAGCGGCACCTCGTAGCTTACCAACTGCGATACGGTTCGGAAAGCGGCGATCAAGGCGTATTTGTTGTTGGACGACCAACCGGCCAGTAAAATTGCCAGTGTGGCTAGTGAACTCACTGCCAAAAAGTACACCACCCCGATGTCCAGATCGACTCCGATCATGCTCGGCGCTATTGGCATCACAGCCCAGATGAGGATGACGGCAATTACCGACAGCGCGGGCGCCACGTTGTACATGACTTTGTCCACGTTTGTCGGCGTGATGATCTCTTTGGTCAACAGCTTGACGACGTCCGGCACCGTCTGCAGGAAACCATAGGGTCCCACCCGGTTCGGGCCGAGACGATCCTGAAACCGGCCGATGATCTTGCGCTCCCCCATAATGGTGAACACGACGATGGTCACCGGAAGCGCAGTCAGCAAGAGCGCAGCGACAAGCTTGTTAACAAAAGCTATCCATTGGGAGCTCAATCCCAGGTTGACCAGGAACCCGGTCCAGACCTGACCGATGCTAACGAAAAGGTTGGCTACGTCGAATCCTTCCATGCAAGATTACTCCCAGGATAGACAGCCTTGGAACTCAAACGCAGACGTAGCGGCCGGAGGCACACTGGTTAGCGCCACTCGAGGGCACCCTTTCTCCAGACGTACACGAGCGCGGCGCCAAGAATGACCAGAAAAATCACCGCCTCGACCACGGCAAAAAGGGGTAACGTGCCAAACGCGGCCGCAGAGGGAAAGAGGAGCACAAGCTCCACATCAAAGACAACAAAGACCAGCGCATAGATATAGTACTGGATCCGAAACTGAACCCACGAAGGCCCAAAGGTTTCCATGCCACATTCGTACACATCGTTCTTGATCGGATTTGGTTTTCGTGGGCCCAAGAACGTTGCTGCCACTATTGCGGCTGTTGGAAGCGCTATCGCAAAAAGGAAAAGCAGTCCTATCAGTTCATAATCACTCAACACTGGACGAAACCCTCCTGGCCGCTAGTCTTTCACAAGACGGACGGCATTTTACCACAAGATGCAGCTTGTACCAAGTCCTGACATCCGTCGTGACTGTTGAATCGTCGGTGAAA
>DCVT01000036.1 GCA_002328075.1 Anaerolineales bacterium UBA2181
CCCACTGGACGGGTTTCGAGTTCACTTTTCAACTTTTCCTAACAGCAGTGCGTGGAGGGTGCGGTGTCAACCCAAAGTAGAAACGTCGCCTATTTCACCAAAGTAGAGATGTCCCCCGCGTCAAGTCAGTTGATCATGCTACCGAGAACTTGTGGTTCCACCATGTCATAGTGTTGCCGGGTTTTCTGTAACAATCGAGGGCCCGCGTCCGTTACCTTTCCCATTCTGGCCCATCAGTAGTAGGGGCTGTGCTTTTTTGGGCAATTCGGCGGCGGGCTCCGACTGGCCCACATATCCACAGTCCGCTCGAGACGTCGGGTTTAGTTGCCGGTCAACAAGGTTCTGACTATGTCCTGGGTCTGGCATTGTATCACACTGGGCAATGGCAGGACGTGGCTGATCAACTCGCAGATCTCATCGAGCAGCTTGCGTGGATTGGTCGCCCGACTCAGAGCGCTAACCGCTGCTACTGTTCGGGAGAGAGGGTGCCGTTTTCGCAAAGACAATCAGAGGGGGTCGGGGATGTCGTCACGGCACTGTACCTGACGGCGACCCTCGGGGGTGGTGATCAGGTTCTTCTCCACCAGGCGCATTACCAATGGAAGAAGTTGTACCGTCGCGAGCGACCTCTTGTTGTACAGCAGGTTCATCCACGCGGTATGCTTGACTGTGTCAAGACGCCGGTAACCCAGCCAGGAGCGGACCAACGTATCGTTCTTCTTTTCCACGAAGCGATGATCGTGATTTAGTTGCGGCAGGCCCCGCCCGGGGAAAACCGTCGCTCCCTTGCGCTTCCGGAGACGCAAGGGATGCTCACCCAGATCTCGTCCGCAAAATAACCGGTGTGAACCTGCCACACAGACAAGGGAAGACGGATGAGAATACGGCGGAATCCATCTTCCATGACCCGGTGGCTGCGCCCCGCCTGGCGGCCGCCACCCGTTCACTCCGTCCGGTAGCCACCTCCATCATCTGCAGGCTGGTCACACGCTACCGCTCCGTGGCCGGCCTGCAACTCTGGAGCAAATCCACCTCGAAATGGCCACTGGCTGGGAGGCCTGGTTGGCTGCCTGGAGCCGGCTGCGCGGCAGCCGCGGTCGATCCTGGCTTAGGCGACGCAGGATACGCCGCACACTGGAGATGCTGATCCGGCCCAGTTGTGCCAGCAGTTCGGGGGTGACCTCCATGAACCCATGCGCAGCCAGATGTTGAGCCATCCCGACCAGGTTCGGCTGAACACGTTCCGAACAGATGTAATCCGCACTCTCGCTCATCACCAGGAGAGCACCATACACGGCCGGCCCGTAGGTAAGGCGTCGCCGCCGTTTGCGCGGTTTCCTTTCCAGGCCGCCATTCAGTCGGCGAATCAGGCTCTTGCGGTACATCCCTGTCATCACCTCGGCTTCATCCAAGAGGCGCTTCTTCTCGGAGCGGTCCGCCTTCCCATAGCGTCTCCGCACCAACCTCAGATGTTTCAAATGCTCGTCCAGGTTCATTCGTTCGTCACCGTTCATCCATCTGGGGTAACATGGCCAAATGATGGGGCGAGGCCCCTTCGGTAGCATTTTACGTGAAGGAATACCCTACTTTGTAGACAACCTGTGGTGGTGTACAATACGCGGGCGCAGGATTGGAGAGCATGTTGGGGCTGGCATATGATCACAGCTGAGATACCATGAGACTGACTGGTAATGTATTCTATAGTATCACCAAGAAGCTCGGCCGCCGCGCGGCCCCTTGGCAGGAAGAGGATTGAAAACCACAGCTGTAGCTGGGGGAGTTGGGGGCTCCAAGCTCGCATGGGGTCTGACAAAGGTTCTCTCTCCCCAAAACCTGACCATTGTTGTGAATACGGTGATTACTTTCGGCACCTGGGACTCACCTTCTGCCCAGACGTGGACACGGTAATGTACACGCTGGCGGGTATTCAGAATCCGGATACGGGGTGGGGAATCGACGGTTACTCTCTTGTAGCCATGGAACGATTGTCTCGTTATGGGGGCTCTACCTGGTTTCGACTGGGAGATTGTGATCTGGGAACCCATCTGGCGGGGACTGAGATGATGGAGAAGGGCTTAACCCTCACTGAGGTGACCACCCATCTGTGCCGCTGCCTCATAATTCGTGAGCGGTTGCTCTCGATGACTGACCAGTCGGCACCGACTCTAGTGGATACAGAGGACGGGAGACTACCGTTCCGGGAGTGGTTCGTGCATTGCCAGTGGCAGCCGGTGGTCCAGGACGTTGCGCTGCCTCAACCCCAACCGGTCGCGTCGCAAGAGGTGCTGATAGCCTTGGAAACCGCCGATCTGGTCGTGATCGCGCCGTCCAACCCAATGGTCAGTGTTGCGCCTGTGCTGAACGTAGACCCCGTGTGGGAGATTCCGCAATCGCGCCGCATGCCCGTGGTGGGAGTCAGCCCCATCATTGGTGAGCAGACGGTCAAAGGGCCGGCCGCCAAGATGATGGCCGACCTGGGCCTTGAGGTATCGCCCGTGGGGATTGCCCAGTTCTATAGCGCGAGGTTGCTCTCTGGTTTTGTCTTGGACCAGGTGGATGCCTCGTCAGTGGCAACGATCGAGGCTATGGGCATCGTGGCGTTTTCAACCGATACCTGGATGCGCACAGAAAGCGATCGGATCGGGTTGGCACAACGCGTTCTCGAATGGGTCGGCTCGATGAGCCCCGGCCTCGCCGGCAGGGGTGTTCAATGACGGCGTGGGGAATTGTGCCCGTAAAGGAGCTGGTGCAGAGCAAGACTCGCCTGTCTCCTGTCCTGTCCCCTCCCGAGCGCTTAGCATTGAGCATCTACCTTTGTCGCAGAACCCTCCGAGTACTCGGTATGGTTCGCAGCCTGGCAGACATCGCGGTGATCAGCCCTGACCCTGTGGTGCTCGAGATCGCACGGGAGGAGCACTGCCAGCCCTTTCTCGAGGAGCGGCCTGCCGGGCTGAACAGAGCCCTGGCTCACGTCTTGGGCCAGGCGCTGGCCTTTCACGTGAGTGTGGTGATGGTTGTCCCTATTGACTTGCCGTTGATTCAGCCGGAGGACCTGGCGGCGGTCCTCGGCTTGGCCCGTCTCTCCGCACACGGGAGGCATCCCCTGGTGATTGCTCCAGATCGCCATGGAACTGGTACCAACCTGATGGCTTTCCATTTGCCAGCAAGCATCGAATTGCGGTATGGAAGGGATAGCTACAAGGAGCATCGTGCCCAGTGCAAGGAGCACAACCTCACCTGTTTCACGTTGAAACACCCCCACCTAGCGTTGGACCTAGACCTTCCGGCCGACATAGATTTCCTGAGAAAGCTAAACTGGAGCGGAGAGTTGGTATCACCGCCGGCGAAGGGCTTTGTCGGAATCGATCGTGCAGGAACGGGTCTCTGGAACGGAATCAGGAAGGAGTTAGTCTGACGAGCACGTGGCCCGGAAATGCACACTCGAAGATCGGGGAGTCGCCCTGCAACTGAGTTGACCACCGCGGTGTTCGCGTCTCATTTGCGGACCGGTCGTGTTTTTGGGAGGATCTAACAGGTCAGGATCATAGCCGACGGTTTGCGCTGTCATGAGGGAGAGGAACAGGTCAGGTGTACACAAGAAGGTGAGCGTCACTGGTGATGGTTCTGTGGGTTCCAAAAACACTGGTCTGACTCTGTTGGCTGTTGGATCACTCACCGACGGAGATGGATGCAATCCGAGTGGAACCGCCATGATGACCGAGCATCATGCCAAACCCGTAGCCGTGGATGGCAGCCCCGCCTACAGCGTCGAAGGGGCGAACAGGCTCGCAGCGGATGCTTGTTTGCGTCGCCGAGTAATTGATCAACAGCTTCTAGCTGGTAACCAGGAAATCTAGTATCGCGACAAGGAGAAAACCATGATCATTGCCGTTTTGGGTGGCACAGGTGAACAGGGATCGGGCCTCGCTGTGCGCTGGGCCAAGGCCGGGCACCGGGTAATACTGGGGTCTCGGACCGCAGAAAAGGCTGAGCGGGCAGCTGAAGCGTTGCGCGGCCGACTGGGGCAGGGTGATATCCGAGGGTCCGACAACCCGGCAGCCGCTGCCGCAGCCGATGTCGTTGTGCTGTCCGTGCCCTATGACTCGCAGTTGGGCATCCTGGAGAGCGCACGGGACGAAATCCGAGGCAAGGTGCTCATCACCGTTGTGGTTCCTCTCCGACCGCCCAAGGTGAGTCATGCATGGCGCCCAGAGGCCGGGTCAGCCGCCATGGAAGCGCAGGGTCACCTCGGGGGGGACACGCCCGTGGTGGCTGCCTTTCAGAACATCGGCGCCTCTCACCTGGCCGATCCTGACCATCCCATCGACAGCGATGTGCTGATATGTGGTGACAAGGCCGAGAACAAGTCCGTTGCGATAGATCTGGCCATGGACGCTGGCATGCGGGCAATAGACGCGGGTCCGTTGGTGAATGCCAGTGTCGTCGAAGGTCTGACCGCGGTGCTGATTGGCATCAACAAACGGCATCGGGTGCCGGGAGCCGGCATCCGGATCACCGGGCTGACTGGTTAGCAGCCGATGATTCCAGGAATGACCCTGTTTGCCCTGCCCGGCATTCCTCTGGTCAAACCGGGGGACGACCCGGGCGGACTCATTGTGGAGGCCCTTGAAACGGCCGGGCTGATGCTCGAGTCGAGGGATGTTGTCGCGGTGACTTCCAAGATCGTTTCCAAGGCCGAAGGAAGGCTGGTCCGTCTGGCTGACGTGTATCCTTCTGCCAGGGCCCGGCGGATCGCGGCGCGTTGCCGAAAGGACCCCCGCCTTGTGCAGGTCATTCTCGACGAGAGCCAAAAGGTCTCCCGGCTGCGACCGGGGCTCATCATCGTCAAGCACCGCCTGGGTTTTGTGTGCGCCAATGCCGGGGTCGATCGATCCAACGTACAGCCGCCACAGCCTGATGGTGATCCGGTTGTAGCGTGCGGCGAATCCGTGCTGTTGTTGCCGGCGAATCCGGATCGGTCGGCGGCCAAACTCCGCCAACAGCTTGGCGCTGCCACCGGCGTGGATGTGGCGGTCGTCATTGTGGATAGCCACGGTCGTGCCCACCGGATGGGCACGGTAGGGGTCGCAGTCGGTGCGGCCGGTCTTCCTGCCCTGGAGGACTGGCGCGGCCGCCAGGACCTCTTTGGTCGCCCGCTGGAACACACTGCGGTTGGCCTGGCGGACCAGATAGCTAGTGCTGCCTCCCTGCTTATGGGACAGGCTGCCGAGGGGACGCCGGTGGTGTTAGTTCGCGGGGTTCCGTTTTCCCCGCGCGAGGGTACGGCGGCCGATTTGGTCCGTCCGCCCGAGCTGGACCTGTATTCCTGACAACTCTGCCGATTTTCGCAGCCAGGATGTAGAATTAAGGAGGGCAAACGAGGAGGGCGCAGCTTGGCGAACCGAGTATGCGCTCGTGCCGGGGCGAGACCCTCCTATGGGATGGCATTGCTGGCCGGCGCTGATAGGTGCCTGTGGCTGGTCCGTTGTCCATCTGTCTTGATGCTACCTCCAGGTGGAGCTGGTCTCTGGATTGCGGACACGGGATGGATCCAACCGCGAAACCAGTGCCAGGCTGCAGCGCCCCCAGGTCTTCCGGGTTCGGGGTGATGGCTTTCAGATAGGTCTACGCCGGTTAACCTGGATCCTGAGATGGCGACAGCGGGTCAAACCAGGTCTTCAGTTGGCCATTGCGCCATGCGTCCGGTCGTTTTCCACTGGCGAATACGGTGCTGACAGGTCTAGTAGGCCTTGAGTTAGGTGAACGTTCGTGTGTCCTTCTTGTGTGGTCTGCAACTATTGTGGATGAGACCACCAGAGTGCTCCTGGCGCCTGGCGCAACGAGGTAATTGCTGTCGTCGCGCGCCTTGAGTTCGTTCCCCGCGTCGACAAGGGCTTGGCCCGGGTTGTGAACGGAGGGGAAACACAAATAGCCATACCACGACAGTATGCGCTCTGTCGGTGACCTCAATCGTGTGACCGTGGGCCCGTTCCTCTGCGGCAATCGGACGATACTAGTTAGTTTCCCTTCCCGGGTGCCGTAGCCAACCCTGCGAAACAATCGGGTTGGGCACGTGATCAGGGTCCAGTCGTCGCGCAAGGTCCTGGCGCCTTGCCGGTCCCAGCAACAACTCCTTGAGCACGCTGCCGCTGAAGATTCGTTCCGACCAACTTACTGCGAGGTTCACGGCCACAAACTGTCCGGGGTCTTGAGGGTCACCACCAGATCAAGCGCCGCAGGGCGAATTATGGCGGCGCCGGTGTGCTTGAGCCGAGCGGACAGGTGGGGAACGATTCTTGAAACCTTTCTGCCGAAGGAGAATGTCAGCGTGCCACATAACATCACCATTCTGGCAGCAGAGAGTGTCAATAGCCAGTCGAACTCCACCACAGGCAATTTGCTAAGGCCGGGATTCAAAAAAGCAGCCTCTCGCGCTACCCTGGTACAGATCATGTCACCCGAGGTAGTCGATGGTTTTCGCTATGCCCGTGCAGTCATCGAAACCAAAGGGGTCCTTTCGTGGCGCCAAAGCAACCGATACATCCATCCTCGCAAATCTCGCTGCTGTCAATTCGAATCGACCACGGAACGATGCAGATGAATCCGCCATTCCCTCGGTAGGCCCAACGGCGGTTCCATCAACCGGTCGAATCGGCGCGCGACTGACTCAGTAAGGACTTCCCACGGCCAAGTTGATGGTTGCCTCCGAACTGGCTATCGCAAGCCTCGTAAGTACTGATGAATGATGGCCCCATGACAGTAGGTCCGACCCACGGAATCCATGCTCGGTTTCACCTGCTGACCTCCTGGACGCAGGCGGCTGTCGTCTCCGCGTTGGTTGACAGCAATAGCCAAGCTCAACGAGGAGGGTGTTGAACAAGGGGGGTGACAAGACGGTTGTAGCCTGGCTGCCCGGT
>DCVT01000047.1 GCA_002328075.1 Anaerolineales bacterium UBA2181
CTGGGACCTGGGCACCCTGCCAATTGGCGGCAGCGCCTGGTTCCACATCCAGATGAATATCAGCGATGCCCTCTCGGCCGGGTACACCTTTACCAACTGCGCGGTGATCGGCTCTGACCAGCCGGAGAGCACACCGGACGACAACGCCGACTGCGCCGCCGCGACGCTCAACCCCAACGGCCCCAACCTGACCATCTGGAAGCAGTATTGGTGGAACGGGGAGGGGCAGTTGCAGTACGAGATATACTATGCCAACCGGGGCGACGAGACCATCTCTGGCCTCTGGATCACCGATACCTTGCCGCTGGATACCCACTGGAACGGCTGGTGGGAGTACCACTGGCTCGATTGGAACCGGTTCGAGAACCTCTATTACATCGGGCCAGAGCTACTCTGGCACTTCTTTGAGCTGTACCCCGGCGACGAGGGATTGCTGCGCTTCCAGGTGGACCTGGACAGCCCGGGCGAGCGGATGCGCTGGTACACCAACACGGTGGAAATCACCACCCCGCCGGGTGACATCAGTCCGGATGATAATAGCTTCACGACCGTCGCCTTTAGCGGCGGCGAGGTGGACCGGGTACAGGTCTGGTACGACCCGGCCGGCGACAATAACAACATTTGGGGCGATGCCCAACCCGGGGTCGCCGTCACCGTGACCACCCCCCACGGCCAATTCACCGCCCATGCCGACCCAGGTTGCGGCGGTTGCTGGGGCCTCGGCGGCGTCGGACAACTCGACCCCGGCGATCTCATTGTCGTTGAGGCCGGCGCCGGGCTCATGCCGGTCACCTTCCAGGTGCCCGATCCCCTGACCGCACAGGCCGATTCGGCCGCTGAAACCGTCTTTGGACAGATCGGCGGCTGGTTCAATCGGACGGTTGAGCTCCACGGGGACCTGGGGTATGAAGAGACTCAGACGGACAACGCAGGTAACTTTAGCGCCACCTATGGCGACGTTCCGCGCGGCGCCAACGGTTACATCCGCTTCGTGGACTGGGCCAACTATGCCGAGGTGATTTTCCACCACCCGTTCTGGGCGCCCGACCTGGTGCTGGAAGTGAACTATGGTCACGACTGGGTCCACTGTGCGTTTGAGCCTGGACACACGCTCTGGGTCACCGTCACCGAGGGCGACGGGGTCGCGGTCAAAGGCGTGGCCCAACTACAGAATGGCATGGTGCCCTGGGTGGACGGCCAATCCGGCTACCACACCGCATGGGAAGGCTGGGTAGGAGATCAACCGGACATCCAGCCAGGCGACTGGATCTTTACCGCCAGCGACAACGGCGCCACGGCCGAGGTGCAGATAGGCGCTGTCACGGGCGTCGTGGACAGCGGGTCGGACAGCATTGCCGGCACCGTAGATGCCGCCTGGATCGGAGAGGAGGAGGTGGTGGTCCAGTGCCACCCGTGGGGCGCGCCGGGCGGAACGCCGGGCAAGCAGGACATGGTCTGGCCCAACGGCAGCGATCCCTACACCTGCGCCTGGAACGCGTTCAGCGAGTGGGACGTGCAACCGATGCAGCAGATCGCCGTCTTTTACCATGAACCGGACGGCGACTCGGTGGGCGACGTTTTCGTGGAATACAACCTGACCATCGGCGTCAACTATGCCCACGACTGGGTCAACGGCGACACCAAACCCGGCGAGGTCGTCGACATCGTGGTCGCCGACAGCGGCGGGACGGTCAAGGGCACCTACCAGGTGACGGCCGGATGCGCCGGCGGCACCCACTTTAACACCGGCGACGGCGGATGCTATGACGGCTACCGGCCGGATATCTTGCCCGGCGATCGGGTGACGGTCACCGTCCCCGGGCTTGGCTGGCAGCGCACCATCAACCCGGTGGGCGAGATCACCGCCGTGCTGGACGTGGACGCTGACACTGTCTCGGCCACCGTCCACGCCAACTGGTTCGCCGATCCGTTGTACGTGGATGCCTGGGTGGACAGTGGGCCGAGCCGTGGCTTTGAGGGAGTGGATCCCGATGGCGGCAGCCTGGTTTGGGACCTGGCAGCCGACGGCTGGGACCTGCAACCCTTCCAACAGGTCTGGGTGCGATACTATGAGCCGGACCTCGATTGGGTGATGAACGCTTATGTCGAGTACGACCTCAGCGGCATCGGGGTCAACTATGCGGAAGATTGGGTCAACGGCAAAACCGAACCCGGGGCGCTGGTGGACATCGTCATCGCCGACGACGCCGGCACGGTCAAGGGCACGTATCAGGTGGACGGCGGCTGCAGTGGTGACACCCACTTTAACACCGGCGACGGCAACTGCTGGAACAGGGATAGGCCCGATATCGTGCCCGGCGACCGGGTGACGGTGACCGTGCCTGCGCTGGGCTTCCAGCGCTCGCTCACCGTGGGAACCATCACCGGCGAACTGGACGTGAACGCCGACGCCATCGGCGGCAGCATCTACGCCGGCTGGCTGCCCAGCCCCATCGACGTCGGCTGTGGCATCTGGAACGATTGGGGCAACACGCTCCAGTGGTACCAGATTGACCCGGCCGGCGGCCGCTACGACTGCGACTTTGCCGGCATACGCGACATCGTGCCCGGCGACTGGGTGGGGGTCCAGTACACGGAGCCAAATGGCAACCATGTGCTCAACATGTTCCAGGAGCCGGCCCCCTACCTGCGCCTGCAGATGTACCCGCCGAGTGGCGAGGCTGGCGAGGGTGGCAGCTTCCTCTTTGACATGCAGTACTGGAACCAGGGGACGTCCGACGCCGAGAACGCCGTCATCACCGCCACGCTGCAAGGCATGACCTACCTGGACGACACGTCGGGCCTGCCGCACGCCGGAACGGGCGCACCGGGCGACCCCGTGGTCTGGCAGCTGGGGACGGTTCTGCCCAACACCGGCGGCGGATTCTACTTCTTTGTGACTGTCACGTCGGTCGAGTCCGAGACGGTCACCAATACCGCCCGCATCGCCACGACCACACCGTTCGACCAGGGTTCGCTAGAGGAGAAGGAAAGGTGGTGGAGTGGACACGTCCACGGACCTGACACCCACCTCAACGTGGGGAAGAGCTCCTGGACCGGCGACCCGGCGGCCGACACCGACCTGGTCTTCGAGGTCAACGTCTGCAACAACGGAGGGACGGCCACCACCCGGTTGACGGTGACGGACACCTTGCCAGCGGCGGTCACGTTCGTCAACTGGTGGGGCCAGCACCCCGGCTGGAGCGAGCTCTCGAATGACGGCCACACGCTGGTCTTTGGTTACCCCGGCCTCCCCGGTTGGTGGTGCAGCAAGATCTATCTGCAGGTCCACGTGAACGCCGGCCTGGCGCCAGGCTTTGAGCTGTACAACCACGCCGTCATCGCCGCCAGCAACGATATGGAGCTGGACGACAATATCGCCACCTGGTACGGTTATGTCAACTCGCCTCACACCAACCTGGCGGTCTGGAAGGACTGGAACTCAGGACAACTGGTGCCCGGCGGCGAGATGTGGTACTCGTTCGCGCGCGAAAACTGGGGCAACGTGCCGGTCGACGACGTCTGGATGACCGCCACCCTGCCGGTGAGCGTCACGGTAGCCCAGTTCAACCACCACGACCGGGACTGGAACGACCTGGGGCCGGTTCCCTATGTCCAGACCGGCGACACGCTGGTCTGGTATGTCGGAACCGTGGCCAACGGCGAGCAGGTTCGCTACAATCTGGGGCTCAGGATCGACGGCGATGTCACGCCTGGCACTGTGCTCAACCCGATCATCCGGATCAGCGAAAAACCGGGCGAGGACACGTACGACGACAACCTGATCCAATGGCTGGACATCGTCAACCCGGCCGGCCCCAACCTGCACGTGGACAAGGAGAACCACGGGTGGGACGGCGAGGATCGGCTCTATTACGAGCTGCGGATCAAGAACCTGGGCACCACACGGCTTGAGAACATCTGGGTGATTGACACCTATCCCATCTCGACCACCTGGAACGGCGACTGGCGCCCCAACCACGGGCCGTGGATCACCATGACCCACGACGCGCCCAGCCGCCGGTTGGCCTTCTGGCTGGAGGCGCTCAACCCTGGAGAAACCTCCAGCATCCAATTCCGGGTCGACCTGAACCCGGATCTCTGGGGCGTGCCGGAGCAGTACTATACCAACACGGTGGAAGCCCCCTGGCCAGGCGACGTCTTCCCGGACGATAACCAGCATACGGTCGTGGACTATAGTGGTCCGCCGGTGCAGCTCTGGGTGCGCGTGAACCAGAGCCACAACTGGGTCCACGGCGAAGCTCCGCGCCACACGCTGGTCGTCGCCACCGTCTGGCGCGACGGCGTGCCGGTGATGACGGACAACCGTTGGACCGGCGATGGCACCTGGTGGGACTTCAACTTCTGCTGTGGCTGGGAGCGCCAGCTCCGTGTTGGCGACGTGGTGGAGGTGCAGACCTCCGACGGGCAATCGGCCGTGGTCGAGATCGTCCCGATGCAGGGCGAGGTGGACAGCAATGCCAACACCATCAGCGGCCAGATCGAGGGGGTACCCTTCCCGGCCGCGGTGCGGGCCGAGGTCTGGGGCAATGTCGGCGAAATCTGGGCGGAGGGCGCGACCTCCATCACCGGCACCTACCTGCTCGACTTGAGCCCGTTTGACCTGCTACCGGGCCACATGGTGGCGCTTTCGTACCTCCGGCCGGATGGAAACCAGGTGTCCATCGTGCGCCACGGCCTACAACTGCGGGTGGATGTCGGTCTGGACACTGTCGCCGGCGAGACGGTGCCCGGCGTGCCGGTGACGGTGACCGTCAACGGCGGAGAGACGCACACAACGCTGAGCGACGCCAACGGCTCCTTCTACCTGGAGTTCGCCGCCGATCTGGTGGCCGGCGACCTGATCGAGGGGTGGTCGGGTTGGGGAACTCAATACACCAGCTTGGTGGTGGTACCCATCACGGCCTTCGCCGACGACGAATATGACCGAGTCTGGGGCTTTGGCCCGCCGAACGACCAGGTGATCGTGGTCGCCAATGGCGACTGGCGCCGGACTGAGACCGATGGATCCGGCTTCTTTGAGGTCTTGTACGAGTGGGACATCAACTCCGACACCGACCTGGAGGTCCAGTATGATTACCCGGAGGGCCATCAGGTCAATCATCGCTTCGGCCGACCGGACGTGAGCGTCGGAAAACGGTCTGACCTCTGGCGCGTCGTGCCCGGTGACGAGTTTAGCTTCTGGATCGATATTTCCAACAACGGCAACGGTCGGGCCACTGGTGTGGTCCTCACCGACACCCTGCCCTCCGCGCTCATCTACCTCGGGGACAGCAGCGTCTGGCCGGCGACCTTCGACGAGGAAGCCAATACCGTCGTCTGGCAGGTTGGCACGGTGGCGGCCTACCGCGGACACCAATTCGAGCTGCGGGTCCAACTGGACCCGGATGCCGACCCCAACTACTGGTACTTTGAGAACCTTGTACAGATCGCGGCCGACGATGACCGCGACCCGGACAACAACGAGAGTCGGAGCGGTATCCAATCCGACTATCCGCAGGTGGACCTGTGGGTGGACAAGGGGCTGCAGGGCGGCCTGGCGGTGGCCGGCGAGGTGATCACCTACCGCATCAGCTACGGCAACGGCGCCACCCGACCGGCCGACGGCGTTCTCCTCACCGACACGCTGCCCGCCGGCACGTCCTTTGTCGGCACCACCTTTGAGGGTTCGTATGCCGTGGCGGCCGGCCAGCTGCTGTTCGACCTGGGTTCGATTCCGGCCGGTCACTATGGTGAGTTCGAGCTGGGAGTCCGCATCGATGCCGGCGTGGCCGAGGGTACGCTGCTGGCCAACACCCTGGAGATCGGCAGCACCCCGTCCGAGCCCTCGTACAATCTGAGGGACAACTGGCGGCGGTACACCGTGGCGGTCGAGCCCGCCGCGGCCGACCTCTGGGTGAGCAAAGAGACCTGGGGTGATTTCTCCTCCATCGACAACTCCTTCGTCTACCACATCACCTTTGGCAACAGCGGCAACGCAGCCGCCCAGGACGTGATCATCGTCGACACGCTACCGGACTCTGTTGCCCACCTGTGGCACAGCGCCGGCAGTGCCGCCACGGTCGACGGTAACGTGATCACCTGGCACCTGGGCACAGTGTCGGCCGGCGCGACCGGCGAGCTCCTGATCGGCGCGCAGATAGGGGGGCCCGTACCCCCCGGTGGTTTCCTGGTCAACACCGTGGTGGCCTCGACCAGCACGCCTGAGCTGGACCAGGAGAACAACCACGCCGAGGATGAGCTGGGTCCACCGCGGGTCATCACCGTGCCGTGGGCCGGCGACCGGCCGCATCGCGTGTGGCCCGGCCTGGAGACCACCCTCAAGGGAACTGCCAAGGGACATGGACTCTCTTGGTATGAATGGGATCCTGGCGACGGCAGCGAGCCGATCGGCGGCTGGGTGGGTGACCCCTACGTCATCGAGGCAGGTCACACCTACGATGGTGCGGTGGGCGACGTCTATACCGCGACGCTCACCGTCTGGGGCGCCTTTGGCTGGTTCAGTTCGGACATCTACGTGGTGCAGGTCTACTCGCAGAGCCAGGGGGTCGAGGTGGACGTGGCGGTGGACGAGGGTCTGTGGTACGTGCACAAGTCGGCCAACCGCTACGACATCGCCGGTTACCCAGCGGCTGACTGGTCCTGCTGCGGCAACCAGGTGGCCGAGATCGCCACCGCGGTGCAGGCCTTCCAGATCCACGGGCATCTGTCGAACGGCGACCCGCTGGAGGATCCGTACGTGGAGGACGTCGAGCGCGGTTTGAACGCCCTCCTCAGCTTTGCAGTACTTGACGCCATGACCGTCGAACCGCACGGCGACCCGGATACCGACGGCGACGGCGCGGGCGTGGGGATCTATCAGTCGTACAACCACTCGATCTATGAGGCCGGCCTGGCAATGATGGCGCTGGCCAGCACCGGAACGCCGGATCGGGTGGCGCGCACCGGCCCGCCGCTCTACGTCCAGGGCCGGACCTACCATGACATTGTCCAGAACATGGCCGACTGGTTCGCTTGGGGTCAGAATGACTATGACTGGGCCCGCGGTGGCTGGCGTTACCAGCCCAACTCGGGCGACTCGGACAACTCGAACACCCAGTTCCCGGTGCTGGGATTGGCGGCCGCCGAGGAGAACTGGGGCATCGTCGTGCCCGGCTGGGTCAAGGAGGAGCTGCGCGACTACTGGCTCCCCTACACCCAGCGTTCCGACGGCGGGTTTGGCTACACCTGCCCCGACGACATGACCAACGTGGGCAAGACGGGCGCCGGCATCATGAACCTCTTCTGGGTTGGTCTCCCGGTCACCCACACCCGCATCGTCTCGGCGTCTGACTATATCTACACCCACTGGCATGATCCCATGGATGACGTCAACTATGGCGGCAACGTGGGAGACTTTTATGCCATGTACGCGGTCAAAAAGGGCAGCCAACTGGCCCAGATTGACTTTTACGGCCCTCTGACCGATACCCTATTCTGGCAGTCCGAGTATGACGCCTATCTGATCGGCGCTCAGCAGCCGGACGGCCGATGGGCGGAGGACCCGAGTCTGGGTCAATGGTTCGGCGATGGTCAGCCATTGGCCACCGCCTGGGCATTGCTGACCCTGGCGCCGGGCCTATACGAGCCGCTGCCGGTGGCCATCATCCCACCGGTCCATCAGGGCTGGGAGGGACAGCCGGTTGTGTTCGACGCGTCGCTCTCCCACCACACCGACCCGCACCGGGTGATCGCCTGGTACCAGTGGGAGTTCGGCGACGGGAGCCCGGTGATCAGCACCACCGCGTCCATCGTCAACCATACCTATGCCGCGCGGGGTCTCTATCGCGCCCGCCTCACCGTCTGGGACGACGCGGGCACCAGCGCTTCCCGCGGGACGCTGGCGATGATCACTGCCCCCAACAACCCGCCGGTGGCCGATCCCGCCGGGCCGTACCTCGGCCGTACCGGAGAGGCAATCGTCCTAGACGGTTCAGGCTCGTACGACCCCGATGCCGACCTGGGCGACTATGTCACGCAGTACGTGTGGGATATCCAGGGCGGCAGCGTGCACACCACAACCGAGGCCACCCTGCCCTTCTCTTGGACTTTGCCCGGAACCTACCAGGTGAGCCTGGTCGTGCGTGATAGGGGCGCCGACTATGGTCTGGATTCGCCCAAGTGGAGCGACCCGGTCGCCACCACTGCCACGATCCAGGAACCGGTGGCCGGGTTGGCGGCGTTCAACGACAGCCCCACGATCCTGGGCAACGCGACCAATCTGGCAGCCTCGGTGACCGCCGGTTCGGACCTGGAATGGGCCTGGGATCTGGGAGACGGAACCACGGGAAACAGCGGATGGTCCATGAACCTCAATATCCCGCACGTCTACCCGCAGAGTGGCGTCTATACGGCGGTGTTTACCGTCAGCAACGTAGTCAGCTCGCTGAGCGCGTCCACCGTGGTGACGGTGATCGATGAGGCGATCACCGGCCTGACGGCATCCAATGACGGCCCCACTCCCCTCAGCCTGGAAACGCTCCTCACCGCCAACGTGGCCACCGGCTCCAACGTGGTCTATACCTGGGATCTGGGCGACTGGACCTTCGCTGCCGGTCGGGTGGTGGGCCACGTCTATCCGGCCGTGGGCACCTACACCGCGGTGGTCACCGCCAGCAACAGTCTCTCGCAGGTGTCGGCCGAGACGGTGGTGGTCATCGAACGCACGGCCGACCTCTCGGTGGCCAAGCTGGACCAACCGGACCCGGTCATCGTCGGCCACCCGCTCACCTACACGTTGGAGGTGGTTAACAGTGGCCCGTTCGAGGCCACCGGCGTGGTCCTGGTCGATACGCTGCCGGAAGGCGTGACCTATGAGTCGGACACCGGTGGCTGTGTCTTGGCAGTCCGCACGCTGACTTGCAACCTGGGCAACCTGATGCCGGGCGCAGACGCTGTGATCCGGATCCACGTGACCCCGACGGTGATCGGCACGCCGGCCAACATCGCCGAGGTTAGCGGAGCGGAACATGATCTGGACCTGACCGACAATCTTGCCCGACAGGAGACCACGGTCGCGCCCGAGTTTGCGCCGGTCGTCAGCCGCATCATCCCCAACGCGGGCTACAACGACGAGATGACGCCGGTGGTCGTCGAGGGTGCCAACTTTGTCCAACCGATGACGGTCTCGTTGGGCAGCACCCCGGTGCTGTCGGTCGTCCTACAAAGCGGTAGTGCGCTGATTGCGACCGTTCCGGCCGGAATGGCACCTCAGACTTACGATCTAGTGGTATCTACCGCCTGGGGCAGCTCAACGCTGCTGGGCGCGTTTACCGTCCTGCAGCCCACGCCTCCAGTTGTCACGTCGGTGGTGCCCGGGTCCGGCCGTGTTGACCTGCCCACAACCATCCACATCTATGGGCAGAACCTGGCCAACGGCGCGACGGCCGAACTGGTCGCCGGTGGCGGACGGTCGGTGACGGCCGATCCGATCCAAGTCGAGGGCGTGCTCTTTATCGATAGCACCCATCTGCGTGGAACAGTGCCGCAGGGCATCCCCACGGGAGTCTATACCCTCACCGTCGCCAACCCGGACCGGTACAGCGGATCACTGCCGGCTGCCTATGAGGCGTTCGAGGTCTATGACGACTTGTACGCCAGCCCCGGCGACCTGTGGCTCACTCCGCCCACCTATCACCAGGGCGAGCCGGCACCCACGGTCGGCCTGCGGGTCCGCCGCCAGGGCGGGATTGGCGACCTGGTCAACGTGACGGTTGGCTTTTACTTGGGCGACCCGGCCGCCGGTGGCACGCTCATCGGCACCAGCATCGTGCCGCTCCTGCCGCCTGACGGCGTCGCGGTGACTGCCATCACGTGGCAACCGCGGCCGTCGGCCGGCTCCTACACGATCTACGCCGTGATCGACGATGGCAACGGCATCCCAGAGACGCACGAGGGCAACAACACCCTTAGCCACGCCGTTACCGTGCTGCCTCCGCGTCCGGACACCACGCCGCCCACCGTGCACAGCCTGACCATCAACAGCGGCGCTACCTCCACCAGCAACCAGCAGGTGGTCTTGGAGACGGTTGCGGTGGACAATGTGGGTGGATCTGGCATCTACATGCTCCACTTTAAGGAGTTCGAGTGGAGCCAGAACGACAATGACTGGGCTCTGGTGGCCCAAACTGGTTGGCTGCCCTACCCGGTGGTCAGCACGGGCTATCTCTGGCTGCTCCAACCCGAGCCCGGGGTGCGCTACATCCAGGTCTGGGCCTCTGACCAGGCCGGCAACATCTCATCGGCGCCGGGAGAGGCCTTTATCAACTACCTGCCCAAGACGGCCTATGTGGCGCAGGGACAAGGCCACGTCTTCCGCCACTTCCTGACGGCCGGTCAAAGCCTGCGGGTGCGCCTCACTTCCATCACCGGTGACGCCGACCTCTACGTCTGGGATCCGGCCGGTGGGTTGGTGGCCTACAGTTGGGCCTTTAACCCGGAGGATGTGACCTTTGTCGCCGGGGTCACCGGCGTGTACCAGATCGAGGTGGAGGGCTGGACCGCCGCCTACTACAAGCTGGAGATCATCCCGGTGGGTGGCTCGCGGGCGCCGCTGGCATCTCAGTCCGCGCTGCAGACCATCCGGCAACGCCCGCTGCCTCTGGTGATGCCCGGCGACACGCCCAGCCAGGATGTGGGGTTGCCCGCTGCGCCCGAGGCCGAGCTCAACCAGTACGTTGAAGGCCTGGTGTTCCTGGACGTGAACGGCGATGGGGCCTTTGACCTCGGCATCGACCGTCCGCTGGCAGGCGCCCAGGTGCGCATCACCGACACGGTGAACTTTACCTATACCGTCACGGCCGACGCCAACGGGTACTACAGCCAGACTCTGCCGCCCGGAGAGACCACCGTCGACGTGCTGGAGTCCAGTTTGCCGGCCAATGTCGTCCTGGCGGCGGGTTCACAGGACCCCAACACGGTGACCGTGCCGGAGAACGAACACGCCACCGTCGTCACGGGTTACGTCTATGACCAGTACGTGGACGGCATCGTCTACCTGGACGTGAACGCCGATGGTGCTTACACCGCCGGGACGGACACGCTGCTGGTGGGGGTAGGGGTCACCATCACCGACACGGACGGTTTGGCCTACCAGCACGTCACCAGCGCGGCTGGGTACTTTAAGCAGACAGTGCCGGCGGGGAATACCACCGTTGACGTGAACAATGCGGACCTGCCGGCCAACGTTGCACTCACCACGGGCAGCACGGACCCGACCATGGTGACTGTGCCGGTCGGCGGTCACGCCAACCACGACACCGGCTATGTCTATGCCCAGTATGTGGACGGCACGGTCTTTGTCGATGTCGACGGCGATGGCGTGTTCGCCGCCGCGATCGACACGCCGCTCGATGGAGTGGGCGTCACCATCACCGACGTCAACGCGCGGGCCTACAGCGTTACCACCGGTGCCAACGGCTACTTTAGGCAGACGGTGCCGGCCGGGAGCACCCAGGTGGATGTGAACGACGCCGACCTGCCGGCCAACGTCTCGCTCACGACCGGTTCGTCTGACCCGACCACGGTGAACGTGCCGGCCGGTAGTCACACCACCGTCAATGCCGGCTATGTCTACAACCAGTACGTGGACGGCATCGTCTACCTGGATGTGAACGCCGACGGCGCCTATTCGGCGGGGGTCGACCGGCTGCTTTCCGGGGTGGACATCATCATCACCGACGCCAACGCGCTGGCCTACACGGTCGCCACCGATGGCAACGGTTACTTTGTGCAGAGCGTTCCGGCCGGGAGCACCCAGTTGGATGTGAACAACGCCGACCTGCCGGCCAACGTGGTGCTGGCGACCGGCTCGACCGACCCGACCACGGTGACGGTGCCGGCCGGAAGTCACGCCACCGACAACACTGGCTACGTCTACAACCAGTACGTGGACGGCATCGTCTACCTGGACGTGAACGCCGATGGTGCTTACACCGCCGGGACGGACACGCTGCTGGTGGGGGTAGGGGTCACCATCACCGACACGGACGGTTTGGCCTACCAGCCCGCCACCAGCGCAGCTGGGTACTTTAAGCAGACAGTGCCGGCGGGGAATACCACCGTTGACGTGAACAATGCGGACCTGCCGGCCAACGTTGCACTCACCACGGGCAGCACGGACCCGACCACGGTGACCGTGCCGGCCGGCGGCCATGCCACTGACAACACCGGTTACTTTTACGGGCAGTACGCCGAGGGCACCGTCTACCTGGACGTGGACGGTGACGGCGTATACGCCGCGGGAACAGACCGGCTGCTGGACAACGTAGACGTCACGATCACTGACTCGGGCAGTGCGCAACATACGGTCACAACGGACGTCAATGGCTACTTCCGGCGGAACGTGCCGGCCGGCGAAACCTGGGTCAAAGTGGACGTGATGGACTTGCCCCCATGGGTCGAGCCGACCATCGGTTCGACCGATCCGACCATGCTGAACGTGCCGCCTGGGGGTTTCGCCACCGACATCACCGGCTTTGTCTACAGCCAATATGTGGACGGCACGGTTTACACCGACGTGAACCGCAACGGCGCGTATGACGTCGGAATCGACGAACCGCTGGCTGGGGTGCACGTCGCCGTCACCGACGAAGGCGAACAGATTCACATCGTCACCACCGATGCCAACGGCTACTTTAGGCGGCCCCTCCCGGCCGGGGATACCGTGGTGGATGTGAATGACGCCGATCTACCGCCGGGTGCCAAGTTGACCACCGGCAGCACAGATCCGACCCCGGGCTCGGTGCCTATACAAGGTCATTGGACGGTGAACACCGGCTATGTGGTGGGGTTCAAGATCTACCTGCCCATCGTATGCCGGTACCCGGCCGGATAGGGACCACTTACCTTCCGCTGCCGCAGACACATGGGGGGCAGCCGCTGAGCGGCTGCCCCTCGTTTTTCTTGGAGGCATCGCCTTCAAGATTGGTCAAGAACTCATCGCACACCTCACCCAGCTGGCTTGCCAGGCCAACCATGTCGCCGCCGGTGCGTCCCACCCTTCCGGAGCACGCCGCCTTGTGGCCGGGCGCAGAGGTGCTACCTTCCACTCGAGCCGTCCAAGGCATCCGTGCCGGCAGCTGGGCCGCGAAACCACACCCAGATGGAGCAACACGACCACGCCGGCCGACGCGCGCCAACTCGCCGGCCGGAGGCAAGCGGCGGCGCTAACGGAAAACCGGACGGGCCCTCGGCCATCGATGGTTGCACCCCCGTGGGTTCTCTGGTAAGATGTTGTCGGTCGGACCATGCCGTAGGAGAAGGGCCCATGTCAAAACAGGATAAACTGCTGCTGCGCCGGCGAATCTTGGGCGTCCTGATTCGGGACGCCAGGCAGGCAGTGGGCAGGAGTTGTCAGGATTGCGCGGCCTTTCTGGGTATTCCAGCAGCCAGATTGGAGGCCATCGAGTTGGGCCAGCAGCCGATCTCCCTTCCCGAACTGGAAGCCTTGGCCTATCTGATGGAAGTGCCTCTGGACCACCTGATGGGGGACCAACTCCTGTCTCCGGTCGCCATGAAGGAACCGCCGTCCAGGCAGATGTTGGACCTGCGAAACCGCATTGTCGGCGCGCTCCTGCTGCAGGCCAGAACGGCCGCGGGCCAGAGCCGTGAAGCATGCGCCCAAGCCATCGGGGTCTCGGAAAGTGATCTTTCGGCCTATGAATTCGGACGGGTACCCATTCCGTTATCCGAGTTGGAGGCCCTGGCTCACCATCTGCAGACGCCGATCGAAGCCTTTGTGGACGCTGAGCACAACCCGGTGGCCCAGCGCGCGATGCGTCAGCAAAAGCCAGCGACCATGGAGCATCTGCCGACCGAGTTGCAGCAGTTTGTCGAGGAACCTCTGAACGTGGATTATCTGCGGACCGCTTATCGCCTGAGCCAGATACCGGGCGACCGTCTGCGGATGATTGCCGAGGCACTGCTCGAGATCACGTATTGATTGGACGGTAGCACGATGGCCAATGAGGCCGGTCAGCTCAGAGAAGAAGGGCTGAAGCGGTTCCGCGACGGCATGTACCCCGAGGCGTTGGCTTCTTTCTCGCAGGCGCGTGATGCGTTACTTGCGGCCGGCGATCGGTCAGGTGCGGCCGAGATCATCAACAACATCGGCGTCATCCACCGAATCGAGCGTCGCAAGGCGGATGCCATTGCCGCGTTGAGTGAAGCGCGGGCTCTGTTTGAGGAGTTGGGCAACCAGAGCCAGATTGCCCAGACCCTGGGCAATCTGGGCAGCTTGTATGCCCGGGAGAGAGAACCGGCAGAGGCGGTACGTTGCTATCGACAGGCCATTGACCTCTTTGCCGGGTTGGGGGACGGCGAGCGCCAGGGGCAGACGCTACAGGCCTTGAGCAGCGTATACCGGCAGCTGGGAGAGTGGAGTCAGGCGCTGGCAACCTATGCCGCCGGGGTATCGGCTCTCAGGCACCCGTCGGTCTTTCAGCGACTGCTTCGCTGGTTGTTCACCTCGGCCCTGGGTGCACTGAACCACTAAGGCCTATCCAGAGCCGGACCCACAAACGATCAAGGGGCGTTACCGCCCCTTGTCAGTCACCCCCGGAGAAGCCAAGACCGTTTGCCCGTAGGCGTCAGGCCTCCTCCTTCTCCTTCCTGGATTTCTCCACGATCTCCTGCTGAATGTTGGCAGGCACCTTTTCATAGTGCGAGAACTCGAGCGTGTAATAACCTCGGCCGCCGGTGAACGACCGAAGATCGTTAGCATATCGCTGAATCTCGGCCAGCGGCACCTGCGCCCGGATGACGCCCTTGGTGCCGTCCTGATCCATGCCGATGACCCGCGCTCGCCGGGTGTTGAGGTCGCCAATGGCATCACCCATGTTGTCGGCCGGGATGACTACGCGCACCTCGTAGATCGGCTCCAGCAGAACGGCGCCCGCCCCCTGAACGCAGAGCTTGAAAACCTCGCGGCCGGCAATCTGAAACGCAATGTCCTTCGAATCTACGGGATGTTCCTTGCCGTCATACACGGCCGCACGGACGTCAACCACCGGATACCCGGCTATGACCCCCTGCGCCATGACCTGCCGGATCCCTTTTTCAATGGACGGGATGAAGGACTGGGAAATCCGGCCGCCATAGACCTCGTTGACGTATTCAAAACCCTGGCCCCGCTCTAGCGGCTCCACTCGCAGGTGAACCTCCGCAAACTGGCCTGCGCCACCGGTCTGTTTCTTGTGCCGATACTGCGTCGCGAATGCCTTGGAGACAGTCTCCTGATAAGGCACCTTGGGCACCGCCATATCCACGAAAACCCCGAAACGACTCTCAGCGCGGCGCATGGCCACATCCAGGTGCACCTCGCCCATCCCGGCCAGAATCGTCTCCTTGGTGATCGGATCCATGCGCCATTTGAGCGTCAGGTCCTCGGATGAGAGGCGACCCAGTGCAGGAGCCATCTTGGCCTGATCCGCCTGGGTGCGAGGCCGCACGGCCGCCTCATACACAGCGGTAGGGTACTTGGCCAGTTGCAGGGTCAACGGGTGGCCCCGGTCAGAGAGCGTGTGGCCGGTTTCGGTATAGCCCAGCTTGACCGCGGTGCCAAGGTCGCCTGCAAACAGCCGGGGAACCGGAATGGCCTCCTTGCCACGCATCACAAACAACTGGCCCATCCGCTCCTCTTCGCCTTTGTTCACATTGTGGGTTCGGCTATCCGATTCCAGCGTCCCCGAGAACACACGGAAGAACGAGCGAGTGCCGTACTGGTCCGTCAATGTCTTAAAGACCAAGGCCGCCAACGGCCCGGCTGAATTGGCCGTGACCGGCTCTGGGCCGTCCGCGCCATCAGCGGAATCGGCCGGCGACTCAGATGGCGAAGGAAAGAGATCGGTCAGCGTGTCCATCAGCGACGCAACACCAACGTTTGCCGTGCCCGAAACGAAATAGACGGGAACCAGGGCGCCTGCACGAATCGACTGCCGGAGCCCTTGGCGGATCTCATCTTCGGTCAACGCCTCGTCCTCAAAGAATTTGACGATCAACTCATCATCACCTTCAGCCGCCGCTTCCACCAGCTTTTCCCGCCAGGGCGCAGCGGCTCGGAGGACTTCGGCCGGGGCTTCACTCACAACACCTTTTCCGCCCATCCGGGCTTTCATCGTGATGAGGTCCAACACCCCGCCAAACGCCTGCTCCTTGCCGATAGGCAGCACCAGTGGCACAAATCGAGCGTCGAACGCTGCCTCAAGCGCCTTTAACGCCGTCTCGTGATTCGCGTTGTCCCGATCCATCTTGGTGACCACGACCATGCGCGGAAGCGACCGTTGATCGGCGTACTGCCAGACCAATTCAGTACCGACCTCAACGCCACCCGTCGCATCAATCAGAATCAGAGCGGCATCTACCACCCTCAGAGCGTTCGTGATCTCGCCCACAAAATCCAGGTACCCCGGCGCGTCCAGCACGTTGATCTTGTACCCGTTCCACTCACATGGGATCAGGCTGGCACTGAGCGAAATGCGGCGGCGGATTTCTTCGTCTTCAAAGTCTGAGACCGTCGTGCCGTCTTCCACCCTGCCAATTCGCGTTGTGGCACCCGTGTCGTAGAGCATGGCCTCTGCCAGCGACGTTTTGCCGGCCCCGCCGTGCGCTACCAGGGCAACATTACGGATCTTGTCCGTTCGGTAATCCTTCATGTCCTCAGTACCTCCGAGTCCTCAAGGGGATACGCTGACGTATCGCGTTTGAACACGCAAAGGGGGAGCGTATCACGCTCCCCCTCTCAACCCTTGGTCGCAGTTAACCTGTTGAGCAAACGCAATTGTAAGGGAAAGAGAATCAGTTGTCAACGAGCGCACCCCAGCCGGACACCCCCTTCTGCTCCAACCACGGCCCGATCCAGCGGTATCGAAATTCGGCACCTCGGCCGCTTTCCACTGCGCCCTGCAAACCATACAGCATAACCGCCAATGGGAACGCCAATCCAAACAGAACGAGCAACAGGGTGACGGCAAGCGCCACTGGCATGAGCACGACGCCCACCAGCACAATCGTCAACAGTGCTGCCATAACCCAAGCCACGACGGTAAGGATCAAGAGCGCCGTCAAACCCATAGCATAGGCAATCAATGCGGCCAGCTGAAACGCCAGCGCTTGCAGCGCTTGGAACGCCACGTACCGGGACCGCTGCTGAAAGGCAGCATAGATGGCCAACGGAACCAGGACCAAGATCAGGGACCCAACACCGCCTGTCAATACCCCAACCAGAACACTCGCCAGGGTGCTGGCGTGAGCGATGGCTGCCCAGTTACGTTCTTCCGTTGTGATGGTTGCATCCATGTCATTACCTCCGGCTATTGTTACCGGCTAGTACGCATCTGCAGGGCTCTGGTTGCACAAGACTGACCAACCTGGCGAATCTGCCAGGTTTGGAAAAGTGTGGTACAATGCGGTTTCCAAGGGCAGCATGACCACCGTATTGTGAAGGATCAAGTTGAGACTCTGGAGGGGCTGCCTGACCCATAATGACCAAACGACACCTGGCATGGTTTTTCCTTATCGGCGGCCTGATGGGCGTGGCCACAATCCTGGCGGTCGATTGGATCGGCGCCGGCCAGTTTGACGGCATCGGGCCCGTGCAGCAGTTGGCGCTGGGCGCGGCCGGTCTCGTCTCCCTGTTAGGTCTCAGCTTGTTTCCGTTTGGTCATCGTCCGGCCTGAATCCCGTCGGACATGGGTGACATGGCAGAGCGGCTGGACAACACGCTGAAACGCAGCACCCCCGTTCGTTGGTTGCCTCGGGTGTTCATAGCGGTGGCGCTCGTGGTGTACGGCGCATACCTGGTGGTGTACGCATCCTACGCGCTGGCGCTCTTTCGCTTTCCGTTTGACTATGACCAGGGCGAGGGATTCGAGCTGCGCGACAGCGTGCTCTTTAGCCAGGGGGAGTGGCCGTATCGCGACAACAGCCAGTACCCGTTTTACTCCTCCAACTACCCGCCACTTTATCATCTGCTGGTGGTGCCGCTGATCTGGCTCTTTGGTCCCCACTACTGGACCGGTCGCCTCGTTTCGTTTCTTGCGACGTTGATCACGGCGGCGGCTATCGGATGGGCAGTCCAGCGGCACGGCCGTCGGCCATGGCTGGCCGCTTTATGCGGGTTGGCTTTCCTCGCCTCTAACTATGTCTATCACGTGGGGCCGCTGTTTCGGCTCCACATGACCATGGTCATGTTCGAGACCCTCGCCGTCGTGGCGGTGGGGAGCGCCTTTCGAGCCGGACCTGATCGTGATATACCGCATCAAGGCCGTCTGTGGATCGCGATTGCCCTGTTGCTGGCAGCCGGCTACACCAAACAGACAGCCGTCGTCACCTGTGTGGCCGTGCTGGTGTTCGTCTTTCTCCGCACTCCGCGGCAAGCGATCTTGCTGGCTGGAGCGCTGGCAGCGACGGCGTTAGCCCTCTTTGGGCTGATCAACCTGGCCACAGATGGCCAATGGTGGCTCAACACCGTCGTCGCAAACGCTAATCCATGGATCATGGAGCAGGCCGTCGGGCTCTACCGTCAGTGGTTTCGCCTCCATTCCGTGCTCACGATACTGGCCCTGGTATTCGCCGTGTATGAATTGTACTGGGACCGACTCTCGGTGTACAGCGTTTGGTTCTTTGTATCTGTGGCCGGCAGCGTCATGGCAGGCAAGTGGGGCGCCGGCGAATCCTATTTCACCACCGCCATAGCTGCCTCTTGCATTGTTGCTGGAATCGGGCTGGGGCGGGCGCTCACCTGGGCTGAGAAGAGCAAGCCGCAGATGGCTACGGCCCTGGGTCTGGCCATCCCCCTGCTTTTTGTGCTTCAGGCCAGGCTGGTCTTTCACCTGCCCACCGACACCCGGTTGGCTCAAACGGTGGCCCGGCTGGCCGGCCAATCCACAGCGACTCTGGTTGCACCGCAGACCTCATGCTCGGCACCGCAGCCAGCGCGATGGGTTCCGTACGTCGACACCGTTGGAGTCACGCTTTTGGGAAAACCACCCACTGCGGACGACGCTCAGGCCGGTCGTGAAATCGCGCGCTATATCCAGGAATCAGCTCTGCCGGCGATCAGCGAGGACGCTGGTTTCTCGATGTATGCCGGAGCCGACGTCGTCACCAACCCAACCCAGTTGCTCAATTTGCACGTTAGCGGAAGGTTGGACATGGTCCAACTGCTGGCTATGATCGAGCAAAAGCAGTTCGGGGTGGTCGTCTTTCGCGCCCAGTTCTATCCGCCCGCCATTCTGGAAGCCATCGGCCAAAACTACCACACCGTCGACACTGTAGAGATGAACAACTTTGTCTACTGCATTCTCAAGCCACGACAAGCTGCGCAACCGGGATCGTGATGCGGCGCCTTCACCTGACCCTTCTCCACCACGGTGGGCCAGACGGGCAGACCGCGAAAGGCCAACCCTCTCGCACGCGGCCGGACCATCACTCACCGAACATGCACGGCGCGTGAACCCTTGAAAAGTTACCAGGTATGCCTTCCGGTCTTTGAGGGCCCGCTCGACCTACTGCTCAGCCTGATCGAACGGGAGGAGCTGGACATCACCCGGGTTTCGTTGGCCCAGATAGCTGGGCAATACCTGGCCTACCTGGAGCAAGTCGAGGAGGTCCGCCCGGACCTGCTAGCCGACTTTTTGGTGATTGCTGCCCAGCTGGTGCTCATCAAATCCGAGGTGTTGCTGCCCGGCAGGTCACGTGTGCCACCTGAAGGCGAACCGGAAGCAGGTATAGATCTCGTCGAACAGCTCAAGCAGTACCGCCTGTTCAAGGCAGCGGCCCGGCAACTGCAGGCTCGACAGGCGCACGGTATTCGCACCTATCTCAGATTGGCGCCCCCCCCCAAGATCGAACCCCAGCCGGATCTTTCTGAGGTCACGTTGGCGGACCTGCTAAACGCGGTCAGGTTGGCCCTAGAGCTAGAGCCCCCCGCACCTCCAGTCGACCGCGTCATTTCTCGGCGAACGGTTACGGTCAAGGGACAGATGGCACTGATGCTCGACCGCCTCTTGACTTCCGACCAGCTGGTTTTCCAGGAGCTACTGGCCCAGACGTTCAGCCGGCTCGAGATTGCGGTCACGCTGCTGGCGCTGCTGGAACTCATCAAGCTTGGTCAGGTTGGTGTATACCAGGAAAGGTTGTTTGGATCGATCGTGATCCGCTCCCGCGCGGCGCAAGCCGAGAATGCTTCGGCCGCCGCGCGGTGAGGACAGCAGGCTCGCAACCGGGCACGGAACCGAACGCCGGACCTCATTTACCCTGCACACGCCCAACTGGACATTGTGGTCCAAATCGGCTATAATGGACTGGATGAGCCTCGCCCGGCCGATGCTGGGCGAGGTTTTTGATGTTTGATCAGGAGTCATCTATGGCGGATTTCCCCGGCAAAGGCAAGGTCGCCGTTCTCAAAACCACTCCGGAAACGGTGCTGGGGGACTATGGCCGTCTGTTGCATCTGGCCGATTACCAGGCGGCCCTGCCCAGAGAGCATGAGACCCTTCTCAAGGTGAATATATCGTGGCAGACCTGGTACCCGGCCTGCTCGACGACGCCGTGGCAGTTGGAGGGCGTCATCCGGACCCTGCAGGCCGACGGTTACCAACGGTTGATGGCAGCCCACAACGAAACGGTAGTGGTAAACGCCTACACCGGCGAGCGCAATAACAAACAGCGCCATGTGACCGAGCAATATGGCGTCCCCAGTTGGCACCTGTACGAGCCCGAATTCGAGTGGGTGCGGTACGAGCCCAAGTCTCCCTTTCTGGTGTTGGACCGCGTTTATCCGGAAGGGGTTTTCGTCCCCCGCTGCTTCTTTGGCCGCAACATCATCCAACTTCCCACGGTAAAAACCCACGTCTTTACCACCATCACCGGTGCGATGAAGAACGCGTTTGGCGGACTCTTGAATAACCGCCGTCATTGGACCCACGGAGTGATTCACGAGACGGTAGTAGATCTGCTTCAGATTCAGCAAGACATCCATTCTGGATTGTTTGCAGTCATGGACGGAACGTTTGCCGGCGACGGGCCGGGCCCGAGAGCGATGCGATGGCATGAAAAGGATATTATCCTGGCATCGGCCGACCAGGTCGCCATCGACGCCGTCTCCGCCAAACTGCAAGGTTTTGACCCCATGTCACTGCCTTTCATTCGGTTGGCTCACGAGCGCGGCCTGGGAGTCGGAGATCCCAACGAGATCGAAATCACAGGCTATGACATCGACCAGGAACTGCCCTGGAACTTTGTGCAGACGGATACCTTTGCCAGCCAGGGACAGAAAGCCATCTATCACGGCCCGTTGAAACCATTTGAGAGCTTGCTGCTCCGGACACCGTTGGTACCATGGTCATATTATGCCAGCAACTTTTACCACAACGTATACTGGTACCCATTCATCGGTCGGCCGCGCGTAGAGGACGCGTTGGCCACGCGATGGGGCCGGCTTTTCAAGGAGTACGGTGACGGACAGGTCATAATGCCTGGAATGGAACCTCGGACGGTCGCCATCACAGCCGGCGGGCTGGCGGTTCTGGCAACCGCCATTGCCGTGGGCGGATTCCTCTCCAGCCGCAGGCGCAGGAGCAATTAGCGAGGATGCAAACAGCCTAGAGATGAAAGAACGCGTGCACTACCTAACCCCCGATGGCCTGGACAGAGCCAAAGAGGAGTTGGCTTTGCTGACCACTGTCAAACGGCGGGAAATCGCTGACCGCTTGCAGTTCGCCATTCAGCAGGGCGACATCACCGAAAACGCCGACTATGAGGTTGCGAAACAGGATCAGGCAATGATCGAAGGTCGCATCAAGCATTTGGAGGACCTCATCATCGGCGCTCAGATCATCCAATACCATCGAGCATCCGATATGGTGGAGGTTGGTTGCCGCGTCACGGTGAGCGAGGAAGGCGAACCAGCCGAAACCTACACTATCGTTGGTCCAAGCGAAAGTGCGCCAGACAACGGCCTGATCTCTCACGAGTCGCCGGTCGGCGCGGCCCTGTTGGGAAAAAGGGTAGGCGACGTGGCCACTGTGGTCACCCCGGGTGGTCAGTTCTGCCTGACCGTTCTCGAGATCGAGTAGACCGCTCGGCTCGGCCGACAGGTATGCTACAGCGGAATCGATGACGCACCGTGGACTGGTAGTAGGAGTCGACCTGGGGGGCACCAAGATACTGGCGGCTGTGGTGGACCAGGACGCGCGAATCCTTGGGCGCGCCAAGAGACGGACGCGGCCCGAATTGGGTCCAGCTCACGTGATTGACCGAATAGCTCAGACCGTCACCGATGCGCTGTCGGCCGCGGGGCTGTCCTTGGATCAGATCGCGGCGGTTGGGGTGGGCGCTCCCAGCCCCATTGATTCCGATGGCGGCGTGGTGATTCACGCTCCAAACCTCGCAGGATGGCGTGACCTGCCACTTGGCCGGCTCTTGGGCGACGTGTTGGGTAAACCAGTTCTGGTGGAAAACGATGTCAACGCTGGCACACTCGGTGAGTTCACCCTGGGTGCCGGACGGGGGTCCCAGGATATGATGGGTGTGTTTCTGGGTACCGGCATCGGAGGAGGCATCATCCTGGGCGGCAGGCTGCGCGCCGGCCCGCGTAATGCTGCGGGCGAGATCGGACACATGGTAGTCGCCGCCGGTGGACCCTATTGCGGCTGCGGCCGACAGGGGTGCGTTGAAGCCGTTGCGAGCCGAACCGCTATCGAGCGCGACCTCCGGGCAGCCATTGCGGCGGGTCGGAAGAACCTCCTGCCTCTGCCGAGAGGCACACGGCCGGTCCAGTTTACCAGCACGGTTGTTTCCCGCGCCTTTGCAGACGGATGTCCTCTTACCCGCGAGATCATCGGCCGGGCACAATGGTATCTGGGACTGCACGCTGCATCCATCATCAACTTGCTCGACCCCCAGATGCTGGTCTACGGTGGCGGTCTTGTCCACTCGATGGGCGAAGAACTGCTGGCCCCAATTCGCTCGGTGGCCCACCAGCACCTGATCCGGCAGGACGGACCTCCCGTCGACATAGTCGCTGCCCAATTGGGTGATGACGCCGGTGCTTTGGGCGCCGCGGTGTTTGCTCAACAGAGCTTGGTCGAACCCGCCGGTTGAGTCTTGGCTGTTGGGATGTGAGGGAGGGCATATGAGCACCACAGTAACCCTGGTCGGCAAGCGGGCTCCGGTTCTGGACCAGGGCTGGATTGAGCTTCAGGATCTGATGGGTGACGACCTGGCCATCGTCAATGCCGCCCGAGTCTCTTATATGGGAGAAACCAAAGGGCCAGAGCAGGACAAGAAGCTGCTGTTCTACCTGCTGGCGAACCGGCACACTACGCCATTTGAACAGGTGGAATTCAAATTCAGGGTACGAGCGCCGGTCTTGGTATGGTGGCAATGGGTACGTCACCGGACCTGGAGTTTTAACGCGCAGAGTGGCCGTTATACCCCGTTCGAGGAATCCGATTTCTACTTCCCGCCAGCCTGGCGTATGCAGGCGAAATCCAACAAACAGATGAGCGAAGGCACATTGCCGGCCAGCGAAGGGGCGGAACTGACATCTGCCCTTGCCGAACACTATCAACGCTCGTTTGCCCTTTATCAAGCTGCGCTAAACCGGGGCGTTTCCCGCGAACTGGCGCGCATCTTTTTGCCCGGCTTTAGCCTATATTACACCTGGGTGGCCAAGACCGACGCGCACAACCTGATGCATTTTCTGGATCTCAGGATGGGACCACATGCCCAGGATGAGATTCGCGCCTACGCCACCGTCATCTACCAGGAGTTCTTCCGACCGGCGTTACCTTGGACGGCCGAGGCCTTTGAACGGCACGTCCTCGACAAGAGAGCAGCGCAGTAGATATGCGCCTTTTTTGACAGGCTGACCTCAGCCACCCCAGGCCGGCGCTGACAAAAAGACCTGGCGGGCCTCCTCCACATCCCGCGCCATCTGTGCTGTCAACGCCTCCCGACTGTCGAAACGGAATTCGGGTCGGATGGGTGCGTAGAGATCGACCGCCAAATCCTTTCCATATAGATCGCAGTCCAAATCGATGAGGTGGGCCTCGACGGTGAGGGTTTCTCCTGCCGTGACCGTCGGACGAACACCGATGTTGACGGCCGCCGGACGACGTTCGTTGTCCAGCCAGGCACAGCCTGCATAGACACCCCGAGCAGGCATCACCTGTTCCTCCCAGACCGACAGATTCGCCGTCGGAAAACCCAACGACCTCCCTCGTTGATCTCCGTGCACAACCTGGCCCGCTATGCGGTACGGCCGGCCGAGCCAATGATTCGCATCCTGCAGTCGGCCCTCACGCAGGGCCTGGCGAATCAGCGAACTGCTGACAATCGGACCGCGGCCAGCAAGTGGGTTGCCGGCGGCCAACCGGAAGAAATCCACCGTACAGACCTCAAAGCCCTTTGCCTGGCCCTGTTTCTTGAGGAAATCGACGTCCCCTTCGCGCTGGTAACCGAGGGCGAAATCTGGGCCAACCCAGATCTCCCTGAGATCTAGCCGCTCCAGAAGCAGGTCAACAAAGTCCGTTGCCCGCATCTCCCGCAGTTGTTGATCGAACGGCAACGTGACAACCAGGTCTATCCCCAATTGTTGGAGCAGTCGGGCCCGATCGTCCGGGCTGGTCAGGTAGAAACGAGGCTCGCCATTGCCTACGACCTGTTTGGGAAGCGGGAAGAAGGAAAGCACCGCGGTCCGAAAGTGCCTTCGAGATGCAGCGCCGACCAGGCTCACCACTACTTGTTGGTGGCCCCGGTGAACCCCATCGAATCCGCCAATCGTCAGGCAGGTCGGACGATCGGGAGTTACCAGTGCAAGGGAGTCAACGTGTGGCATTGCCGGGAGCTAGCCCTCGCTCGCCCCAAAGAAGGGCTCTAGCCTATCGGTCCGAACCGCCCCCAAAAACCTTGTGAGGCACCCACTGCGTGTTATCCGCTGAAGCCCTCACCAGGGCAAAGAACGACCCTTCCGGTGTGCAGGCGCGAGCCATGTCCAGGATCGGGTGGGCTGGCAACCGCGAGGTGTTCTGACCATGAGTCAGCCGGTCAACTGCCTGCCTGTCAAACACAATGGCAGGATAACCAGCGACGGCAGCCTCCATAGGTTGAAGGTACACCAGCCAGTTGTCCTGAGTCAATGCACTGAGTCGAACCGCGTCTTCGATGCGAAATGGACCGCTGGCCGTCCGCACGAGTCGCGTGATATGCGCCCCGCATCCCAACCTCAGACCCAGATCATGCGCTAACGTCCGAACGTACGTGCCGGCCGAACAGGCAACGCGAAAAGAAAACAACGGCGGTGACCAGTCGGTCATGGCGATGTCCGTGACACGCGCAGACCTCGGCTTGCGATCAACCGTCACGCCTTCGCGGGCCAGTCGGTACAGCGGTCTGCCCGCGTGTTTGACGGCCGAGAACATCGGCGGCACTTGCTGGATAGCACCCCGGAATGCCTCCAGCTCTGTTGTGACCTGTTCACGACTGACGTTCACCGTCTGTGTGTGGAGCACCTGGCCGTCCGCGTCGTACGTGTCGGTTTCCACACCCAATCGAACGGACGCTTCGTAGACCTTGTCAGACGCGGTAAGGTACTCTGCCAGGCGGGTGGCCGGCCCAACGCATAGCAACAAAACCCCCGTGGCCAAAGGATCCAGTGCGCCAGCGTGGCCAACCTTGCGGATTCCAGTTACCCCCCGCACCACATTGACCACGTCATGGGAGGTCATCCCTCCCGGTTTGTCAACAATCAGAACCCCAGCAGTCATAAACCCCCGCCGCAGCCGGCCGGCCCTTGACCCGGTGGATTGCCAGTCGATCGCTCCTGCGTCGCCTGCAACATCTGCAACACACGATCCATGACCGGCTCCAGCGGACCTCCAAGCGTGCATCCGGCGGCCGCCGCATGCCCCCCTCCTCCCAGGTTCAGAGCAACCCTGGAGACATCATATCCCGGTTTGGCCCTCAGGCTGATCTCCACTTCGCCGTTGTCCTTCTCCACAAAGCTGGCAGCGATGTCCGCCTCCCAGGCCGTATTGAGAAAAGCAACAATGCTGGCATCACCTTCAACTCCGTACCCGCCATCTCGACGATCCGCGGCCGAGGCATGCACCGACGCCACCCGCCCATCCAATCGGGCCGTTGACAGCAGCTGACCCCAGTACCGTATCTCCTCAAATGGCTTTCGGTTCACCGTCTGGCTCGTAATCAACGTAAGGTCGGCTCCCGCCTGCATCAACTCGATGGCGGTACGCATGACTGTCGGCGTCACATTTGCAGTTCGAAAACAGAGGGTGTCAGTCACCAGGCCCGTGAGCAGAGCCAACGCCAACGGGGCGGTGATCGCAATGTCCCAGGAGAGGGCCAATCGGTACAAGACCTCAGTGGTGGCGGCAGCTTCCGCGTCCACCAGGTTCTCCACCCCAAAACAGGTGTTGGTTACGTGATGGTCGATGTTGACTAGAGGCGTGGACTCCATCCAGGCGTGTTTCAGCGTCTGGCCGCCGCGCGCAGCGTCGCTGCAATCCACGGTAATGATCAGGTCAAAGGGGTCGGCTGGCGAAACCGGCTCCAAGCGGTTCACGACCTGGCCAGACAGAGCGAGAAAGTGATAAGCTTCTGGCACCGGGTCGTCACAAGCCAGCGTCACATCGGACTTGCCCATATGGCCGAGGATCTGACCCATGCCGAACAGAGACCCAAAGGCATCGCCGTCAGGTGCGACGTGAGTTACAACGACGACCCTGCCGGCCTGCAGAATGCGGTCTTGTGCGGCGCGCGCTGTCTCAGGCTTCACTCCTCTTCCTCAGACAACGCCAGTGAGTCCAGCAACCTGGAGATCTGCTCCCCGTGTTCTAGCGACGGGTCCCAGTGGAACAAAAGCTGTGGAACGCGGCGAAGCTGAATCCGACTGCCAATCTCGCTGCGCAGGAATCCCTTGGCCCCGTTCAAGGCCTCCAGCACCTCTTCCTGACGCGCCTCTTCCCCCATAGCGTTGACGTACACATTGGCATAAGCTAGGTCCCGGTCAATGGTCACCTCCGTGACCGTGACCAGTCGCAGCCTGGGATCCTTGACCTGTCTGAGGAGCAAGTTGCTCAACTCCTGCCGGATCCGGTCAGCAACCCTTGTCTGTCGTATTGTAGCCATCACTGCTTCCGATCCACCTCGTGCTAATTGATGCGCTCCACCACGTAACAATCGATGAGGTCACCTGCTGCCCAGGCATCCCAGCCCTTGAGCGACAACCCGCATTCGAATCCCATCCGGACCTCAGCAACATCCGCTTCAAATCGCTTCAGCGAAGCCAGGTCTCCGTCAGCAATCGCCTTCTCACCGCGCCAGACGCGGCAGTGCGCATTCCGGCGCAGCTCGCCTTCCCGGACGTAACATCCGGCCACATTGCCCGATCGGCGGATGTGAAACACAGCGCGAACCTCGGCGCGACCAACGACGACCTCGCCGTACTCTGGTTCCAGCAACCCGCGAAGCGCCTTGTCAACGTCTTCGATGAGTTTGTAGATGACATCATAGGTCCGGATACTCGTGTGCCGTGCCTCTGCCACGTTGCGCGCCGCCGCATCGGCCGTCACACAAAAACCTAGCACAATGGCATCAGACGCTGCCGCCAGCGTGACGTCCGACTCGGTGATGTTGCCCGTGTCTGCCCGCAGAATGTCGACTTTGAGACCCTCGCTAGTCAGGTCATTAAGCGAGTTGAGGAGTGGCTCCAGCGATCCCTGCACATCCGCTTTGACAATCAGATTGAGGGATTTGGTCTCACCTGCCTGGAACCGGGCAAAGACTGCGTCCAGGCTGTACACCTCTGACTTTTCCGCCGCCCGCTCCAGCGCCAATCTGCGATCCGCAACAATCGCCTTGGCCTCGCGGTCGCTGGCAATCACCGCAAAGGACTCTCCCGCCTCTGGGACTGAGTCCATTCCCATGACTTGCGCCGGTTCGGAGGGTCCGGCAGATGCAATCGGTTTGCCGCGAAAATCAAACATGGCGCGGATGCGGCCCCAATGGACGCCCGAACAGATGGTATCCCCCACCCGAAGCGTGCCGTTCTGTACCAACAGAGTCGCCAGGACGCCCTTGCTACGGTCCAACTCGGCCTCAATGACCGTGCCGATGGCCTTTCCTTTCGGATTGGCGCGGATATCAGTCTCCTCGGCCGTCAGTAGAATCGCCTCCAAGAGATCATCCAAACCCTGTCGGGTTCGGGCGGAAACCGGTACAACCATCGTGGTCCCGCCCCATTCATCCGGGACCAGCCCCATCTCGGCCAGCTGCTGCTTGACGTGTTCAGGATTCGCGTTCAGACGATCAATCTTGTTGAGCGCAACGACGACTGGCACGCCCGCCGCCTTGGCGTGGTCGTAAGCCTCGCGGGTTTGAGGCATCACGCCATCGTCCGCTGCCACGACCAGCACTGCGATGTCCGTAGCCTGAGCCCCGCGCGCCCGCATGGCAGTGAACGCCTGATGGCCAGGCGTGTCCAAGAAGGTGATCATTTTCCCTTCATGTTCAATCTGATAGGCGCCAATGTGTTGTGTGATCCCGCCGGCTTCTCCGGCCTGGACATTCGTGTGCCGAATGGCATCCAGGAGCGAGGTCTTGCCGTGGTCCACATGTCCCAGCATAGTGATGACCGGCGCCCGCCACTGTAGATCACGCTCCTTTTCCTTCCCGATGGCCTGACGCCAATCCGCGCGGCCAATCTCGGCCGCCGCTTCCTCCTCCTGTTCCAGTACAGCAGTCAGAGACACGGCCTCAAAGCCCATCTCCTCCGCCACAATGGCTGCCGTATCATAGTCGATCTGTTGATTGATGCTGGCAATAATGCCATTGCTCATCAGCTCTTTGATGATGTTGATTGAGCTGACTCCCAGCAGATTGCCCAAATCGCGTACCGTCAGGGAACTGGGTAATTCGACCCTTGGTCTCTCGGCCAACTCAACCTCCTGCGCGTCTCAATTGCTCAGCTTCTCGCTGGAATCCGACTCGCCCGGCGAACGCCCAGTCGGATTGAGCTGGGTCTGCCAGGCCACCCTCAGCGCCACCTTGGCGCTCTCGTTTACGTCCCGACGCAGTGCCCGCGCCAGATTCGTGTCTCGCGCACTCAGCACCTTGTCCCAGCAAACCGGGTTCTGGCAAAGATACGCTCCACGGCCAGCCCGTTTGCCCGTTGGATCGATGATCAGGTCACCTTCAGTAGATCCAACGATTCGCACTAACGAACGCTTGCCACCCGATTGCCCGCAAGCGATGCACGTTCGGATGGGAACGTGTTTTCGCCGAACTTGCTTTTTCGCGGTCAAGACTCCCTCGGCCGTTCTGGCTAATCCTGATCATCCCAGCCATCAGGCACGGCACGTTTGGGCTTGGCCGGACCTGGTCGGGCGGGCGGCCCCCCTGCCCGGTCCTTGCGCTTCTTGTCACGCTTGCGCCGCCCAAACAGATCGTCCTCTCCCTCTTCTTTGCGAGCGGGGGCAATCACGGGTTTGAACGGCACCTGGCCCGGTTTTTGCTTTGCAGGAGCGGCCGGTTTGGCCGGTGCGGTAGGCGATTCACGGCGCAGCGGCGCTTCCACAGGCCGGACCTCTGCACTCATGACAGGAATCTGAATCTCGGGCGGCGGTTCCTCATAGAGCGCCACCGGTGTCACGTATTCCTCCACCATTTCCGGTTGCTCCGGTTGCTCCGGTTCTTCCGACACCGGCTGTGGCTGCTCGGCAGCGGGCGTCACAACCGCGGCTGCTTGAGGTTCACTGACCGGCTCCTCAACTTTCGCCGGTTCCACTGCCCTCAGTTCGGTGTCCGCCAACCGTTGCTCCAGCTCTTCAGGAGTAGCCGGCAGCTCGCTGGTTTCCAGCGCCCGTTTAATTTCCGCCAACTGGTCAGCCTCAAGACGGGCCCGAATCCGGAGTTGGTCTGGATTGTGATTCACGAGCGCCACCACGTTGCCCACCGACTCAAACCCGTGCGTCTCCAAGGCATTCTGCACCGGCTCACTCAGTGACAACATAGCGACGGGCATCTGGTAATAGAGCACTGGAACTGCTCGACGTGCCGTTTCCTCCGCCCTACGTTCAGCTTCATCTTGTTCGGCAAAGCGGCCCTCCACGAGGTCAACCAACCGGTTCAGGGTGTTGAAATCCTCGGCAGTAATCGGCCGTCCAGCTTGTTTCTTGGCCAGGATAATGGCCGTCTGTTCGAGCAGCGGAGAACCATGTGGGATCAGGCCGGCCACCAAGGGATGGTCCAGTTTCTCCAACGCCTCCGCGGCAGCTTCGGTGAGGCTCTTGATATCAATCCGCCAGCCGGTCAGCTTGGCGGCCAAGCGCGCGTTCTGACCCTCACGGCCGATGGCCAATGAGAGTTGATCGTCTGCCACGATGACGGTCGCAGTCTTGCCGTTCGGTGAGTTCGGATGAACATAAACCTGTGCCACCCGAGCCGGACTAAGCGATTTGGCGATGAAAAGGCGTGGGTCCGCATTCCACTCAATGACATCGATTTTTTCATCATGGAGTTCACGCACGATGCTCTGGATGCGCACACCCTTGAGGCCCACGCACGCCCCCACTGGGTCCACTCCGTCCTGCAAAGCTGCTACCGCAACCTTGGATCTTTGCCCTGCTTCGCGCGCAACGTTCTTGATCTCCACCAGACCGTTGTAGATTTCTGGCACTTCCAGCTCTAGCATGCGCCGCAGCATGTTGCGGTGGTTGCGCGATACAATGATGCTCGGACCGCGACTGGAGCGTTTGACCTCCAGCACGTAGGCTCGCACTCGGTCTTTCGTTTGATACCGTTCGCCCGGCACCTGTTGGCTGCGCGGCAGGATGGCTTCCGTCCGTCCGAGCCCGATAGTCACCGCCTGACTCGTGACGCTCTGTACGGTCCCATTCACGATCTCGCCTTCCCGACCGGAGAAATCGTCATAAAGTTGATCGCGCTCCGCCTCCCGAATCCGCTGCAGAATGACCTGTTTGGCCGTCTGGGCCGAGATACGTCCAAAGTCCTCTGGTGTGCTGTCCACCATGACCGTCTCGCCAAGCACGGCCGACTCCAGGCCCAGTTTTCGCAACGATTTGATGGCGACCTCGGTACGGCTGTCCTGTACCGACTCAACCACCTCCTTCTCGGCCAGGATGGTTGCTGTACCGGTCAAGGGATCGATCTTGGCAGTGATGTTTTGGAGGTTACTGACCCCGATGTTTCGCCGAAAAGCCGAAACCAGGGCAGACTCGATCGCCTCCAACACTACGTCCTTGGAGAGACCTCTCTGTTCACAGATCTCATTGAATGCCAGCAGGAACTCGCTCTTCATTCTTATTCTCTGATGTCAGGATTCCAGTCCCATATAAACAGAAAAGTGGGGCCGGCCCACTTTTCCACAAAACCCTATCAGAAACTGTCAATATTATAGCACGTAACCTTTAGGTGCGCAACCCAGGTTTTACCGACAATCGGTCCGATCCACAACAATGTTGCCGTACAACTTGCGCAAGTTCGCCGAATGAAGGTCCACCACCAAGCCGTTCATCGGGATGCGGGATTTCCCACAACTCTCGATACTGATCTGTTTCAGGGCATCTACGCCGTCGCCCCGTTGCGCCAGCTGAGCCACCTTTTTTTGAATCGTGCGTAGATAGCGTATGTCACCATCGATCGTGTGGTTAATCTCGCCACGCAATATCACCTCGCCATGCCCTTGAACCACATTATCCACGGGCATGCTGGCTACCAGGCGAAGTGAATTGATCAAACACTCCGGGTCCCCATCGATGAGCGTGGGTACAGGCATCACCGTGTCAGAGGCAAACAACACACGGTCCTCCGGCACCAACACGATGACCGAATCTTGGCTGTGCCCAGGAGACGGAATCAATTGGACCGTTTTGCCGCCCAAATGCAGGTTGAGGCAGCCCTCTTCCAGAACGATATCGGGCAATACCACAAAGATGTCTGCCAGCTCCGGCACCTGTGCTTGAGACTGCTCCAGACCCGCCCGGCCGATCGTGTCCAACAACCGGCGGCATGCAGAATGGGCGACAACCGCCGCATCAGGAAAAAGACAGGTGCCGATGGTATGGTCGGCGTGGTAATGGGTGTTGACAACATACCGCACCGGGCTGTGCAGCCGCCGCTCGACCATTTCCTTCAGTTCGAGCGTCTCCTGCGGAAACGGCAACGTGTCGATCAGTATCGTTCCGGCCGGCGTGACAACTGCCCCGGCTGTGACCTGAGCATACAGGTCGCTGGTAAAAACATAGATATCGTCCGCTACACGTTCCCGTTGCATTCAACATCTCCGCCGATGCGCTTTCCAAGCGCAGGGCGCGCAAGAGAATAACACAAAGCTCAGTCCGGTGTCAAGGCAAAAAAAGACCCCTGAAGCTTCAGGGGTCCCATGAATCCGCCCCCACCATGCCGTGTGTCGACCGGTTTTGAACCTGCTGTCGCAGGTGGGTGACCTCTGGAGAGGCAGTGCCTTGCGTTGCCGCTACCGCACACGCTCCCGTATTGTGGTCCCCTATTGAGCAAATTGTTGGCTCAAAACGTTTCGCGACATCACGCACATGGTAGGGTGCTACCCATACTATATCACACTCCTGGATGTGTGGCAAATTCGCCTAGAATGTCAATCACAGGAAAAAGCCGCTGATGCGAGAACCAAACAACGCCGTCACGATGATTGAAACGACTTTAGCCGATCCCATAGACCGGAATGGCGGCGCCGTGGATCGCACGAGCGGCGTCTGAGGCCAGGAAGAGAATGACTTCCGCCAGCGCTTCCGGAGACACCCATTTCCGAGTATCGGCTCTTGGCATTGCTTGCCGGTTGGGCGGCGTATCGATAGTGCTAGGCAGAACGCAGTTCACGTTAATGCCGCTGGTCTTCAACTCGGCCGACATGCTCTCGGTGAGGCGAATCACAGCCGCCTTGGAAGCGCTGTAGGCTGCTATCCGGGCGCCGCCCTGTAGCGCCGCCCGGGCCGCCACATTCACGATTTTCCCCCGGCCGCGCTCAATCATGTGTGGTGACAACGCTCGGCTTGTCACCAGGGCCGTTCGCAGGTTCATGTTGAACATCACCTCCCAGTCGTCAAGTGGCGCCTCGTGCGTCGGCTTGTCGCCGCGGTATCCGCCAGCCGCGTTGATCAGGATATCCACATGACCGAAACGCCCAATAGCCTCAGCCACCATGGCCTCCACTGCCACGGAATCGCCCAGATCGACCGCTCCGGCAAAATGGGCGTCGGCTGAACCCTCCAGGTGGGGATACAGCGTCGAAAAATGCTCGTTACCGGCTCGGTCCACCAGAACCAACCTGGCTCCGGCGCCCATAAAGGCGTGGCTGAGGGCCTGGCCGAGGTTTCCTGCTGCGCCAGTGATGATCGCAACCCTGCCAGAGAGATCCGCCATGACTTGCTCCTCCCTTCATATCCTCATCTCTTGCTTCTGCCGATGACCGGCCTAACACCGTGTCCCTTGGGTCTCAGCTCATTATGATGGTACCGACCGGCGGCGTCAAGCCCAAATCGAAGCACAGGGCCACCCGGCGAATACGCGACCTGACCGATTCTAGTGTTCCGACACGCTTGCACCGCTCGGTGGTCTGGGAAGCTAACCAGGCCTGAGTTGCGACGAGTAGTACTCGTCGCCGGCGCAGGTCATCGCCGTGCCGCCTGCAGAGTCAACCGCCGTTGGCCGAGGTCAGGGGAAGCCGGTCGGAGAGCAGGTAGTGGGTAAAGCCATGTCTTTGGTCGGCAGCGGGCAGCCTTTGATGTATAACATCAGTGTCCGGCCGGTGTGGCGGCCGAGGCCGACGCGGTCGCTCTTGAACCGCGCCCTGTGGGAGTTGGCAGACCTGGCTTGAAGGTTATCAGACTGAACACGATGGCTGAGCTGCGCCACGCGCTCGTGATGTGCATGAGGGCGTGGTTTCTCAGGTGCTCAAGGAGTCTCCACGCTCCGGCAAATTGCCGGCCTGGTTCAGGCTCACCGCCCACCAAATTTGCTGGGCTGGGTTTCGGCCGGGGTTCTTGACAATTGACAAACGACACGTACGATAGGTTGTATGCCCAGGCCACAAAGGCTTGGAAAGTGACCACAGGACCCCGCTAGACGGAAGGAGAGAAAAGCGATGCGAATCCTGAGTGTAGTGCTATTCTCCATTGGCCTTCTCCTGGGAGTGGCTTTCGTCGGCGCCGCTGTGTGGGCCGACCTTGAGGCCTCTTTGTTCGATCCCCCCGTTGGGGTCGATGAACCGCTCAAGACCCTGCGGTGCCCAGTGATCATCACCACGCAAGAGTCGGGAACGGTAACTGCCACCTTTAGCAATCCCAGCACCAGGAGCGTCCCGCGCACAGTCCGTGCTCACATCAGCTACGGTTTCGCCACGCTGACAAGAGAGGTCAATACCCAATTTGTGCTCGAACCGGGCGGGACACACAAGCTGGAATGGACCGTGACCTCGGACGATGCTGCGTGGCGTCATTTCATTTTGACCCGGGTGCACGTGTTGCGGAATTCCCCACTTCCTTCTCGCACGGGCTCATGTGGCGTTCTGGTGATGGACCTGCTCGGCCTGACGGGTAATCAGATCGTGGTTTCTTCCTGGATCGCCAGTTTGACAACCATGCTTATCGGCGTGATTTTGTGGGCAGTAGCAAGGAGGTCGGCAAAAGAGCGAATGCCCAACTTGACTGGAGCAATGGTCGGCCTGGCAGCAATCGTGCTGGTAGCCATGCTCGCCAGCCTGGTCGGGTGGTGGGTGCTGGGCGGTCTCCTCTTGCTGTTCGTTTTGATACTCACCGTCTCCGTGATCACCTGGGCCATTGCCAAGGCCACCTGACGGGCAGCCTAATTCGGTGGCTGGACCTGCGCAACCCTGAAGACCGGTGGTCCATACCGGAGATTGGCTGCTTCACCGTCAGTTTTGAGTAATCATCGACGGCGACGCTCGGGTCCCGCCGTCACCTACGTTCTATGCCGATCCCGTGATCAGGGGTTCGGTGCAGCTGCGCTCTGCTCCCCGGCGGCACCGACCTGGCTAATCATCCACCGGGAGATGATTCCTATCGCCCGTGAGCCTGCTGGGATTCGCCAGCTCTGTTCTCCCGGCCATGGTCAGGACGACAATCGCGCCCCCGTGATCAAGCTCGCGCCGCTCCAGGAGACCCTCCTCGATCAGGCCATCCACCAACTTTCCGACTGCCACCGCCGACCGAAACGCCAGCGCACCGTAGCCATGCAGTCTCTGCGTCCAGTCGGGCGCTTGCCGGTCAGAGCGCAGACAACGGCACAACGACATCACGCCGATTCCTCGATCTGTATCCGCGACACAACCCATCACCGCCCTCCGCTGTTCGTGCTCGGCCATCGGTGCAGCGGCCGCAACCCGGTCAGTCGCCAACCCCAGGCAGTTGTCGCAGGCGCCGCACCGGTCCAGCGGCCGGCCGCCCAGATACGCGTTGACGTGCCCGTGACGGCACTGCGGCGTCCGGGCGTACGCAGAGACCTCTTCCACGCTCTGCGCCTGAAGCGTCGTGTACTGCTCCAGAAGGTTCGCCACCCGCTCCGACGCATCCGGAGGCGCTGGCAGGCGCTCGAGAAGCAAATCTCGCCCCGCGAGACGGACCTCCAACCGCCCGCCATCGGCCCAACAGAGCAGGTACTGCTCGATGGCGGACGGGTCCAGACCCGCCTCCACCGCCACCGACACCGGGTCCACCTCCAGCGACTGGCCTGGCCGCAGCCGGGCTGCAGCACAGAAAGCCGTCAGATCCCCATCGGCGTTCGGGTTCGCACGCCCGTTTTCCACCTTGACCTGCACCACGGCCGACCGGGGAGCGTCAAAATGCCGGCGCAGCAACCCGGTTGCTTCCAGAAGGCTGATGGCGACCCGAACCGCCGTGTCCTCCGTTCGCAGCTCTCGGCACAGATCATCCGTCGCCACCCGGACCCACCGGTCGCCCCGCGGCTGCACCGCTCGGTAGACACGACGCAGGAAATCCAGCGTCAGCGTATTCTGATTGGCCCTCTTTGTGAGCGTCCCCTTGTCCGCCGCGCCGAACAATAGAATGCAGCGAGCCGGAAGACCGTCCCGTCCGGCGCGACCGGCCTCCTGGTAATAGGCCTCCACTGAAGCTGGCGGGGCATAGTGAACGATGAAACGAATGTCAGATTTGTCGATACCCAATCCAAAGGCAATGGTGGCAACCACCACCCGCACCCGGCCGGCCATAAAGTCATCCTGCACCGTCGACCGGTTGGCAATTCCGGCGTGATAGTGGCCTGCATTCACTCCCTGACCGCGCAATAGCTCTGCAAGCAATTCACACCGCTCCCGAGTCCCGGCATAGACGATTCCGCTGCCGCTCTCTGTTTGGCATAGGGCCAGGAGGTGACTCAGCTTCTGGTCTTCGTTCCGGGCGCGAAACACCTCCAGACGGAGATTCGGCCGGTGCAAGTCAGTGGCCACCACCTGAAGCGTGCCCATCCGCTGCACAATGTCTCGACGCACGCGCTCTGGAGCGGTGGCGGTCATGGCCAGCAGCGGTGGGTTTCCCAGGGCTTTCCGGGCCTCGGCGATGAACAGATAGTCTGGCCGAAAATCGTGTCCCCACAGGCTGACACAGTGAGCCTCGTCGATGACCAGTCGGGTCAGACCGCACCGTCTGAGAGCGTGAAGGAAAGAGACTTGGCGCAGGCGCTCAGGCGCGGCGTAGACCAGCCGGTAGCGGCCGTTCGCGACCTCGCGCACCCTCCGGTTGAGTTCGTCACCCCCCAGGCTGCTATTGATGATCGTCGTCAACCGTCGGGCGGACGCAGGGAGCGAATCCATCTGATCCTTCATCAGAGCGATCAGCGGCGAGATCACCAAGGTGACCCCCTGTGTCTCCAGGAGCGCGGGCAACTGGTAGCAGAGCGACTTGCCCCCCCCAGTGGGCAGCACCGCCAGAACGTCCTCCCCCCGAAGCACAGCCGCCATGATCTCTACCTGACCAGGGAGCAGCTGCTCAAACCCAAAGTGGTGGCCGACTGCTCGCCGAATCAGCTCCCGTTCGGCCGACGTGGGCGGGTCCGGTGTAGGCAGTGCTGTGACCGACACTGGTTCGGCTGGTGCTGTCCGGGCGTCGATTCCGGTTGCCTGGCTCGCTCGGCGGCTGGTTGTCCCGCCAGCTGCCAACGCCTCCTGCAGATCTGCCAGTTCGACCTGGAAACGCTTTCCCAGCGCTGCCTCCATGTCGGCCGCCCGGTTGGAATCGCCGGCCGCCAAGTAGAAATCGCGCAGTCGCCGGAAATTCCCGGCCGATAACAACTCGTCGGCCTCCATGGTCTGAGCCCGAACCGCGTACGCCGTCGCCATGACCCACTCCCGGCGCGCACGGTAGACCTCCATCAACCCCAGCAACGCTGTCCGGCTGTTTGGGCTCAGCTCAAGCTGGCGACGGTAGGCTCTCTCGGCTGCGTCGGCCGAACCCTTTGTCAGCTCTGTCTCTCCCAAAAGACCCCAGAACGAAGGACTGCTGGGGTTTTCATCGGTCAGTTCGCTGGCAATCCGATGCGCCGTCTCTACGTCTTTCCGGCTCAGATGCAGACGGGCTTCCAGCGAGCGGGAGGGCAGCGACACCTTTTGCTGGTGTCGCACCGCCATCGTACCCAGCGCCCCGTCCAGGTCACCCTGGCTCTGCTGCACTCTGGCACGAAGGTCCAGCAGGGAGACCAACGCGGGGTTAGCCTGGATCAAGTGATCCAGGCAGGCAGCGGCCGCCTCCACCTCCTCCCAGCGCAGCAAAAAACTGACCAGGCGGGTGCGAAGACTCCCCGTCAGATTGACACTCTCCTCGGGCAACAGCCCCAACACACTCAAGATGTCGCTCCGGTCGCCCGGTTGGTGATTAGCTGCTGCCATAGTTGCCTGGCCTTATCGGTCCGTTTCACAACCGGCCGGCTGACCCATCCAGGATCGTGACCCAATAACCCAATCGGCACCTCCGATCATGATCGACCGCCATCACGTAATCTGGCACCACATGGACTCCGATCACCATCAGCCACAGCTTGCCCTGGTAACCCCGGCTCAGGCCCAGGGCCAGATAGATCTCTTTCGCCGTGAGCTGTTCGTCCAACTCTGACTGCTCGAGAGACAACTCGCCTCCGCCACCCAACCACGACCGGCCCAGTGCCCGCCACTTGAGATCAGTCACCGGCAGGTTCCACAGGTGGCGGTGTCCCAAGTCCAGGTCCAGCCGCGCCTGGTACTTGCCAGAATAGGGGTCCAGCGAGAACCGGGCGGCGACGCGGTCAGGCCGAACCAGGCAGAGCGATCGCCGCTGGTGGTCCAACACCTCCTCGGGTGCCCGGTCCAGGTAGCGAGGGAAAAAGGCTGCCCGGTGATCACCCTCCAGCCGACGCGCCACCCGCGGCCGATGGTAGATAAAGTCCGTCAGCCAGTCCTCCACGTGGGGCGGATCCGGACGGGGCGCCTTGAGCTGCAAAGCAACAACGGCCCCGCACTGCACCAGACAGTTGTCGGCGGTGGTCATGTCGCCTGGCAGCAACGTGCTGTGCTCTTTGACCGGTTGCACCCAGCGCAGCCCCGTCACCGGGTCCGGTTCGGTGGTGAACCCGGCAGTGCAGATGCCGCTCAACATCTTGGTCATCGCCAGTATCAGCGCTTCCATGACGCAGATCGCTTCCCGGCAGGTACGCCGACTTTGTCACAGGTGGACCACCGTCACGTCGGGCAAATGCTCCGCCCAGTGCGCTGCCACCAGCCGGCGATGGCATTGATCGGCGCTCGGCTCGGCGCAGAGCAGACACGGTGCGCGGTATCGGCTCAGGATGTCCCGGCCGGCCCGGATCGCGTCGCGCTCGATCATCAGCCGCCCGAACGCCTTCTCATAGGCCGCCCAATCCTTGTCCACCCGGTAACGGTCCATGATGTCCTGGCTTGGGGCTTGCTCCTGCCGGTGCTCGTATTCGATGCCAAACCCCTCGCGCAGCAGATACTCGAAATCGTCGCGCTTGGTCCAACCGGCCAGCTGTGAGGTGTTGCGCAGACGGATATCGATGATCCCGTCCACGCTGGCCTCTCGCAACCGCCGGACAAACTCACGCAGTGCCTTTTGGCGAAATCCGATGGTGAAAACCGCGGGCATGGTTGATCCTTTCAAAAGAGCGACAGCTGTTTGGGTTGAGGTTGGGCCTGTTCTAACCGGCTGTCGGACAGGATGTGAATCACCCGCGCCCCCCGCGCCAGCAACTCGGGCGTGATGAGCAGCGCGCGATGGCACTTGTTCGGATCACCCTCGTTGCACATCATCGCCACCACCTGCAACTGCGCCAACTCAACCAGGTCATCTAATCCCCCCTGGAACTCGGTTGTCGCCGCCAACCGCCGGTAATCCGGTCGTTCATCGCCCGGCAGGTACAGAGCCTGATCACCCGGCCGGCCACCCAACGCGGCACCCATGTAGACATAAGACACGCCAGCCTGCTGCAGCGCCCGTTGTAGCGATTCACGGTTGAATTGTGGCGCCCACAGGCTATAGGGCTGGCTCCGCACATCAGCCAGAGTTGTCACCCCGTGTTTGCGCAGCATATCCACCAGCTCTTCCAACGTGTGGTCACTATGACCGATCGTAAAGACCGTAACCGAACCCGACGTGTCTGATTCCATCCGTCACCTACATCTCCCCAACTGCAAGGCTCGGAATCCCTATTGCCCTGAACCGCGCGAGGGGGCTGCCGCCCCGTAATCCGAGGCACGTGGTCCGTCCCTTGCCAGAGCTAATGCGGACGGCGTCTGCGCCAGTCCGCCCAGGGCGGTGCAGCGCAACTCGCGTGGCAGCATCCGGCCCACCGCCAGCACGGCATCCACCGTCTCATCCAGCGGAATTGGGTTGGCGTAACCGCCCAGGATCAGGTCGGCACAGACAAAAGCCGACGAAGCCGCCACCGCGTTGCGCGTGTGGCACGGGATCTCAACCCTCCCCTGAACCAGGTCGCACACCGATCCCATGCTGTTTTGAAAGGCAATAGCGGCCGCATGGGTCGCCTGCGCGGCAGTCGCCCCGGCAGCTTCTGCCACCGCCGCCGCCGCCATGGCGCCGGCCGCCCCGATCTCCACCTGACAACCAGCCACCTCCGCCGCAAAGGTTGCCCGCCAGGCTACCACCAGCCCTATACCGCCGGCCGCCAGCAGCGCCAGCGCCACCCCGCGCTCGTCCACTCCCAGTTCGTCGGCCAGGGTGACGGCGATGGCCGGCAGGACGCCAGCCGAACCGGCGGTGGGAGCCGCACACACCACACCGCCACTAGCGTTGACGTGCATCACCGCCAAAGCACGAGCAGCCGCCCGCGCGTGCAGCCCACCGACGGCCAGCCGACCGTCGGCCTCTGCCCGAAAGACCATCTCGGCGCTGGGAGCAAGCAACCGCAAACCTCTCGCCTCCCCTTTCAGCCCGCGCTCGACCGCAGCCCGCATCACCCGATAGCGGCGAACCATCTCTTGCATCACCGATTCTGGAGGCATCCGCAGCAGCGCCGCCTCGTAGGCCAACACTGCCTGGCCCAAAGAGCAGCCGCTCTGCTCTGCCCATGCATTCATCTCGGCCGCGCTGCCAAAGAGCGGCCGGCCATGTGGCACCGGACGGAGCGGCTCCGCCACCCACAACCCACGGACGCCCGGAATCGACTGCACCTGATGTCGGGCGGTCTGGCTGACCGGCTCCAGGCAGCGACCATGCAGAAACACCACGTCACCGCGACGCAATTCTTGCAGCACGCCCGCCCACCGGGCCACCAGCGGCTGCACAGCCGGAGCGACCTCAGCGACCATTTCGACCAGAACATCGTAGGCGTCGCCGGTCAGGGCCATCGGCCACCCTTGCACGTTGGTCAGGATGACCGAACCACCTCCAACAGACTGACCGACGACCTCCAGCCGGGAGTTGTCGCGACCAGTGACAACGATCTGTACCACGTTGGGGTGTTCGGCCCCAGGCAGGCGGCCTACCTCGAAACGGACATGAACCCCCTCAACCGCCGCCGCCTCCAATGCTCGGGGAAAACGCTCATCGGTGATCTCCCACCCCAGGATTCCGGCGACGAAACCCAGGTCACTGCCCTGTTGTCGGTAGACCTCGGCAAACGAGCCACTGGGGTCAAAGGTGAACACCGCTTCTTTCGGATCATCGGCCAGCAAGGAGCGAACCAGCCGGCCGATGTGGTAGGGACCGGCCGTGTGGGAACTCGAAGGCCCCCGCATGATGGGACCAATGACATCATAAAGGACGCTAGTGGGCCTGGCCACACAAGGCTCCTGCATCAGCTTGCACCCGGTCACGGTCACTGCCTGTCGATGGCAGCCTGCTACTTCCCATCGTCGTCTCATCAATCGTTCGCCCAGGACTCTCGGCGCATTATACCCGTGGCCGACCGGCCCGACAATCGCCCCCGCTTTTGTGCACCTGTTGCCTGGAGGTACCGGCCCAGCTACAATGAATCCCAAAGAACGCAGCCGTTCCCATGACAAGCGACCTGATGCAGAGCGTCAGAACGTTGGAGGTAGCCATGACCACTACGCACCCATGTTCCTTTTTCACCCGGGTGGTGCATCTGGGTGAGCCTTTGCCGGATTCCCGTTGGGCGCCGGTTGTCGAGCCGATTCACCCGTCGGTGAGTTACACCTATCCGAGCATGGACGAATTGGAGGCGACCTTGGGGGCAGCGGAGCAGGGATACGTGTATCACCGCTATGGCAATCCTACCGTCGCTGCTTTTGAGGCCGCCATGGCTGCGCTGGAGGGCGGCGAGGCGGCTATTGCATTTGCCTCGGGAATGGCTGCCATCCATACTGCGCTGTTGGCCGCCATCCGGCAACCCAGGATTGCCATCGTGGCTGCACTGGACCTCTATGGCGCCACCCATACACTGGTCAACCGGCTCTTTAGCCAATTGGGCGTGGCCGTCCGGACGGTGGACGTCACTGACGTGGCAGGGGCGGAACGGGCATTGGCCTTGGTAGGCGGGCCACCGCCAGCCGTGCTATTGGTTGAGACGATCTCAAATCCACTTCTGAAAGTTGCCGACTTGCCGGCCCTGGCTCAAGCCGCCCAACGTCATGGTGCATGGCTGCTGGTGGATAACACCTTTGCTTCTCCCTGGTTATGCAATCCGCTGGCTGTCGGTGCCGACATGGTGGTCCACAGCGCCACCAAGGCGATTGCCGGTCACGGTGATGTCATGGCCGGTGTGGTGGTCACATCGGCCGAGAAGCGAAGGACGTTGCTAGAGGTGAACAAAATGGTGGGCGGTGTCCTTGGTCCGTTTGAGGCGTGGCTGGCCTTGCGAGGCCTCAGGACCCTGGCTCTCCGCCAACGGCAGCAGTGCGCCAACGCACAATTGATCGCCGAGTGGCTCACCGCCCAGCCATGGGTCGCCGGCGTTCACTATCCGGGACTGGCCGATCACCCCCAACACCTCCTGGCGACACGCTTGTTCCGCAAAAGGGGATACGGCAGCGTGCTGTCCTTTGACATTGCGGATGCGGACAAGGCGCAAGTCTTCCGTTTCATGGAGGCGCTTCGCATCTGCCGGGCCGCGACCAGCTTGGGGGACATCTACACTATGGTACTGCACCCGGCCACCGCATCGCACCGGGGGCTGACCGCCGCTGAGCGAGCCCGGGCCGGAATCGGTGACCAATTGGTCCGGCTATCGGCTGGAATCGAGGACCCGGCGGATCTGGTAGCCGACCTCCAGCAAGCGGCCGACGCTATGTAGGCTCAACGGATGCCGTGGACATGGATGCCAAGGCGCTCCGAGACAGATGCGCCGGAGCCTCCGTCCGGTCATGCATTTACCGACCTGCCACCGGTTAGCGTGTGTCGCGAACCATCAAGGCAGTTATGGCTGCTGCAATTGGGCAATCGTAGGCATGGCGGCAGGCAGGCTGGTTGACAACCACACCAGAATTGCGGTATACTGTCTTCAATCTGGCCTAACAGAAAGTCGTCGTCAAGGATGATCCAAAGCGGTCAGTATAGCAACCATTCAACACGCAGGTACTTGCCTGCGTGTTTTGTTTTATGGGCAGTAGTGTCCAAAATGGGGAAAGGAGTGGGTGATGGATTATGGGATAATCGGCAAAGTTGAAAAGGCCAAGCGATACGCCGAACAGATAGACCGAGTCCGTTTTGACGAATTTGCGGTCACCATCGATGGCGACAACAATCCACATCAGGTGTCATACTCCCAGGGAAATTGGAGCTGCGATTGTCATTTTTTTGCCACCCGCGGCTTTTGTAGCCATACGATGGCGATGGAGCGAATCCTGGGCGCCATGCTGCCGCAACCAGCAAACGGCACGTTAGCCATCGCCTGATTGGCCGCCCGCACTGAAAAACGAGCGGAAAGGATCTTCCTCTCCGCTCGTTTGCTTTTTGGGGCACACCTCAGCTTGTTACTGCAGGTCCCGGTGAAGCGGCCGCTCCGTGCCGAATGCGCCGCCCCCTGAAAGCGTAGCGGCGCCAACGCCCTCAACTGCACCTGCACCCAGTCCCGCGCCCCCATCCAAGTGACTGGTGTCATTCAGCAACACCAGCCGCGGTTCACCCATCGAGAACTCGAAAATGCTGAGACCCGTGTTCCCTCGCGTCGAGATGCGGTCCAGCCCGCTCAGCGGCAACCCCACCAGGTGAGCAATCAGCGCTTTGAGGGCACCCCCATGGCTCACAATCATCACGGTCTCATCCGGATGTCCTGGACACATGCGTTCGAACTCAGCCACAACGCGAGCCTTGAGGGATGCCCGGCTCTCGCCTCCGCCACGCGAAATATCCTCACCACGTTCCAGGGCCGAGATCTCCTCGGGGAACCGGGCGCGTATCTCGGCCGCCGGCAAACCGCCCCAGGCGCCTACATCGATCTCCCGCCACCCTTCACGCAGCTGCACCGACAACCTCAAGGCCTCTCCCAAGATTTCGGCCGTCTGGGCAGCACGTTTGAGGTCGCTGCTGTAGAGCGCGTTTACCTGCCAGGAGCAAACACGCCCCGCCAGCGCCCTGGCCTGCCGACAGCCGGTTTCGTTGAGCGGTATGTCGATGTGCCCCTGAGGGACGCGCTCGCGATTCCAATCAGTCTCGCCATGCCGCACCAGAATGAGCCGGCTGGGATACGGACCCTTGAACACGCGTCACCGTCCCCGTCGCCCGGCCAAGCGCGCAACTTGTGCCAGAGGGCTCTTGGGGCGATTGGGATCCAGCCGAGCTACCGGCGGCCGGCCGGCTTTCTCGGCCGCGTCTAGTTCATAGTGTGCAAATAGGTAACTGTGACCCCGGAGGAACTGATCCCACTGCCGATCTGGCGAGCGTTCCTGTTCTGCTGCCCAGGCCTCAAGGATAAACGGCTTGAGACCAACCGCCTCCTTCGCCGGAAGGTAACCTGTTGCTCCGCTCAACCGCAGATGGTCGCGGTACGGCAGCAGCCTGGCAATGAAGACGTCACCGATCTCGGCCACGCCGGGACCACCCGAGTGCCGTACGATGTGTTCAACCTCATCAAAGAGATGACATAGATGGAGCGTCTGCTTTCCCGGTTCGGTCGCGGCAACCAACACATAGGCGCAGGCAGGTTCGGCCGACAGCCAGCCGGACAGCAACGCCGTTTCCCTCTCATCCAGCGTGGCACCCTTTTCTGCGGCATACACGTCCGCCAGTCGAGGCCGTTCGCCATCGGAATAGTCATAGGTAAACCAGTCAAAAAACCGCAGCGATTCAGATTCACTCATCTGGTGTGCTGTCTCAATGGTGTGATACTGGTTGAAAAAGAGCGCGATGGCGGCGGCAAAGGCCTCCGCAAAACGCTCCTCGCGCGCAGTGGCAATCAGGTCCGTACGCAGAAAGCGTGCCGCACTCTCCCAGGACCGATCGTCCCTGGCCTGTTCTTGTTCCACCGACAGGTGGCACTGCTTGTACTTTTTACCACTGCCGCAATAGCACGGATCGTTCCTACCGATCTTGAGTTTCGGAGTTTCGTCGCTCATAGCACTTTCCTTTCCCACAGCAGGTATTGTAAATCAGTGCGGCCAAGCGGCAAGGTGGACCGGCCCTGGTGCCTGCCAGAACTGGTTATCACGCCGGGCAGTCTGCCGTGATTGTGCGGGGCATCCGACCGATCGTCATCTGCATCCGACCGAAAGAACCTCGCTGATGCCCCTGTTGACGGTTCAGATAGGTTCAACTACAATCCGTTGATCTCGCCTTGGTGGCTGGCCCGCGGTACCACAGGTGCCCTGCGGCGCGATAGATCGCTCATTGGCCAATCCACTCCAGCACGGGCGCACGGACCGAGACGGTCACCGCAACCTGCCACCAATGAAGCGCAATCCGACGGTCATGACTTGAAACAGGAATAACGTATGTCAATGAAACAGTGGACCAAACCGCCCTCCATGCTTATCGACCTCAAAAAGAGCTACCGAGCCACCATTCAGACTGATCGAGGGGCCATCGAACTTGAGCTCAACCACCAATATGCGCCCGCTACGGTCAACAACTTTGTCTTTCTCGCCCGGCAAGGTTTTTACGACGGGGGCACTTTTCATCGTGTGATCAGCGGATTTGTCACCCAGGGCGGCGATCCTACGGGGACTGGACGCGGCGGACCCGGCTATCGGTTCGACGATGAGATCAAGGGGAACCCGCTCCGGCACGAGACCGGGGTGATCTCGATGGCCAATGCGGGCCCGAACACCAATGGCAGCCAATTCTTCCTCACCCATGCGCCGCAGCCACACCTGGATGGCCGTCACACGGTGTTCGGCAAGGTGGTCAAGGGACAGGATTTGGTGACCGCGGCGCAAGCCGGTGACCGGATCCTCACGGTCACCATAGAGGAAAGCTGACGCTCGTGTCCATCCCGAAGGAGTTCGTCTAGGGAACGCCACCTCGGTTGGGTTGCGCTTGCTCCCGAAAGTCACGCCCGCAATGGTCGGTGCCCAGCCACGGCGGATACCGTTCAAGTGAATGATCGCTGGTACTGAACCCGGGGGGCCGTTGTACATCCGGCCAGCTGCCGTTGCCCCATACCAGCACGTCCACAACCCGGCCTTTTGGATCCAGCGACAACACCTCGTCTCCGAGGTTTCCTAGCACCAGTGAACCACGGCCCCAAGACCGATGACGGATCAGGTCCGGAACCACGGCACTCCGAATCAAGAACTCATAATCCGGGTAGGTGCCCCCGTGCGCCAGGGCATATTGTTCACCATCCACTGCCACCACTAAGGCACCGTTAGGGTCGACTGACGCCCCCGGCGGGAACATGTGCACACCCTCCCGGTCCAGCGGACTGGCAGCATCACCCAGTGACCACCCCACCAGATCGTACCGCTGGCCGGTTGGATTGTGCAGTTCGATCCACTCCAGGGCATCCCCACTGGCCGGTCTGAACAGCACCTCCGAGACCAGAGGATACTGCGGCACCGCACGCCAACCGTTGGTCACTAAAGGCAGCATGGCCAGGTGTGGCCAATCTCGCTCGAAATAGCCTGCCAAAAAGCCAAACCCTTCATCGGCACCAACCTGCAGAGCCAGGGAGCGATTTGCCTTGCTGCCCCCTTCTGACCCGCCCAGGGTGCCTATGTGAATGTACCCCTCACCATCGACCTTGACCAGGAGCATTTGGTTGTAGATCTTCCAGCGGTCCCCGTCGGCGAGTTGGCATTCCAGGTCCCATTGCTCGTCAGATGATATCTCGTGAATATGGTTACAGGTGGCCTTGTTTTCCTCGCGCACGGCCGCTGCTGCACCATCCAGCAGCAGCCGGACCCGCGCACCGCGGCGCGCGGCTGCAATGTACGCGACTAGGCGCAGGTTCGGATCCGTCGTTGCACTACTGCCAGGGCCACCCCATTGTAGTGGTTCATGAGCCTGCTCTGCCAGCACAATGTCACCAATACCAGTTCGGCCCAATAGGCCAAGCATGCTGCCCGCACTGCGCAGGCTATTGGCCGGCGATTGGACCATCTCGAACCCCCATTCGCCGGTCAGCGCCAGAGGGGCGGTCATGTACACCGGCAGAGCAACCCGGTAAGTGAGGGTGATGGGGACGTAACCAACCGGTGGCCCCGCAACCAGATCGGCCGCGATCAGGTCCGAGTGATGAAACGGGTCCGCGTCCCATGAGAAAACAGCATCCAGGCGGGCCACCACCCCCGGTGCATCGGTGATGATACCCACGCCGCGATGGCCGTCGGTCCCATTTCGTTTGTCATCCCATGGCATCGAGTCTTGATCCAGGCCGGTGGACCCTATGAGCGCGCGTTTGCCGTCCACAATGACAAAGTTGGCTTGCTGGTTTGAGTATCGCCGGTATATGTTATCTGCAGGGTTGCCCATCATCAACAGGCAACAACCCCCATTTGAGCTGATCAGCTGGCATAGTTACCCGTTGTATGGACAACCATTACACGGGTGTTTGGACCGGGCTGACACTTGCGCCTGCGCGCAGTGCAGGTGTTGACCTTTGGTAGCTCTCGCCACCTGCCTGGGCAGGCGAGGTGTCTAGCCCGGCGGATGGACTACGGGCATCCGGGAGACCGCGCATGAACCGGATCGCCAGCGCTGCCTCCACTTCGCGGAAGGAAAGCGAGTTCATTTCCTCGTCGCGCTGGCGTTCAGCGATATTGGAGGCCGCGTTCTCATCCGCGTTGGCGGCATACCCGCACCACAGGCACACAAACTGGTCCTGGGTGCGGCGGTTCATCGATAGGGTAAAACCACAGGCAGAACACTGTTGGCTCGAA
>DCVT01000046.1 GCA_002328075.1 Anaerolineales bacterium UBA2181
GCTGTCGATCCGGGTATCCCGCAGACGTCTCTTGCAATGAAGCTGATGGTCCTTGAAGAACTGACCTTGGCAGTTGTCGTAGGGGCAGACCGCCGGCGGCAGCATGACGGCTGGTTCGACCCGTACAATCCGTGCTCGTAGGCGCATCTTGACCTCCTGCCACACACCGGCGCAGGATTCGTGCCCTTTTCACCGACGATTCAACAGTCACCCGCACAACGACTGCTTGACAGTCAGCGTGGGTTGTGGTAAATTAAGTAGACGTTTTGTACCAGTATTCAGCCAGTTGAGAGTAAGTGGCTTTGCCTCCAATTGGCGACCAGTACTGTGAAGGGAGGTGATGAGGCAAGAGTGATACGTGATTTGCCTGTTCCTGGATCGGTCCAAGTGTTCAACAACTATTTGTAATGGAGGAGAGAATGCTACAGAACAAGAAACTGGCCATCCTGGCCCTGGTGGCCCTGGTTGCCGTTGTGGTCCTCGCCGCCTGCACCACGCCTGAGGCGCAGATCGTCGAGAAGGTGGTCACCCAGGTTGTCGAGAAGGAAGTGGTGGTCACCCAGATCGTCGAGGTCGAGGGGGAGACCCAGATCGTTGAAAAGGAAGTGGTGGTCACCCAGGTGGTTGAGGTCGAGGCCACTCCGCCCCCGGTGGAGCGGCAGGGCGCCTGGCTTGACACCGTTGTGGTGGTCGAAGAGCCGTCGGCCGATGCAGCCGTCACCCGCCTCGACGTTGGCGAACTGGATTTCTACTTCTTCCAGGTGAGCAACGCGGTGGTGGCCCAAAAGATCGCCAACTCGCCTGCCCTGGGCCAATATCGGTCCTTTGGATCCTACTCCGAGTTGTCCTTCAACCCAACCGGCCCGATCTTTGCGGGGACCGGCAAGCTCAACCCCTTCGCCGTGCCCGAGGCCCGCGAGGCCATGCACTGGTTGATGGACCGCGAGTACATCGCCCAGGAGATCTACGGCGGCATGGCTGCGGCACGTTGGACTCCCTTTAACAATGCTTCGGGTGACTATGCCGCCCTGGCCGACGTGGTCCGCCCGTTGGAAGCCAAGTACGCGTACAACAAGGACAAGGCGACCGAGGCCATCACCAGCGTGATGGAGGACCTGGGCGCCACGTTGGTAGCCGGCAAGTGGCAGTATGATGGCGCACCGGTCGAGATCATCCTCCTGATCCGGACCGAGGATGAGCGGCGCGGCATCGGCGACTATGTCGGCAACCAGCTCGAGGACATCGGCTTTACCGTCGTCCGCGACTACAAGACGGCCGCTGAGGCCTCGCCCATCTGGATGAGCGGCGATCCGAATGACGGCCAGTACCACGTGTACACCGGCGGATGGGTCACCACCGCCGTGCCGCGCGACCTGGGCAGCAACTTTGCCTACTTTTACACCGACATGGGCCGGCCAGATCCGATGTGGCAGAACTATGTCAACGATCCCGAGTTCTACGATCTGGCCGAGCGGCTGGACAACAACGATTTTGCCACCGTTGAGGAGCGCCGCGAGTTGATGGCGCGAGCGCTAGAGTTGGCGATGGCGGACAACGTCCGCATGTTCCTGGTCGACCGGGCCTCCGTCAGCCCGCGCCGGGCCGAAGTGGTGGGGGCCGCGGACCTTTACGGCGGTATGGCCGGCTCCTGGCTCTGGCCCATGACTCTGCGCCGTGAGGGCCAGGTGGGCGGTTCCGTAAGAATCGCCATGCCCAGCATCCTCACCGAGCCCTGGAACCCCATCGCCGGCAGCAACTGGATCTATGACATGGCGCTCATCCGCGCCACGGGCGAGATGGCCTATGTGCCCGATCCCTACACCGGCCTCTATTACCCGCGGCGGCTGGAACGGAACGAGGTCGTCATCCAGGAAGGTCTGCCGGTGGGCAAGACGCTGGATTGGGTGGAGCTGAGCTTTGCCCCCGAGATCACGGTCCCGGAGGATGCTTGGGTTGACTGGAATGCGGCCGAGCAACGCTTCCTGACGGTCGGGGAGGTCTACACTGAGACCCAGACCGCCCTGCGCAAGAACACCGTCCACTACCCGGCCGACCTGTTTGACACGGTGAAATGGCACGATGGCAGCCCGCTTTCGATCGGCGACTTTGTGATGGGCATGATCCTCACCTTCGATCGCGCCAAAGAGGAAAGCCCCATCTTTGATGCCTCTGCCGTGGCCAGCCTCCGATCGTTCATGTCCGCGTTCAAGGGCGTCCGCATCGTCTCGGAGGACCCGCTGGTTATCGAGACCTACAGCGATCTGTACTACCTCGATGCCGAGTGGAACATCAGCAACTGGTGGCCGTACTACAACCAGGGGCAGGGTTCCTGGCACGCCCTCACGTTGGGAATCATGGCCGACGCCGCGGGCGAGGCCGTCTTTAGCTCGGCCAAGGAAAAGGCGCTCGAGGTTGACCGGATCAGCTATATCGCCGGAGCGACCGTCGGAATCCTAAAGGCAAAGCTGGATGAGGCGGTTGCCACCGGTTATCTGCCCTACGAGGCTACCCTGGGCCAATACATCACGCCCGAAGAGGCTGCGGCACGCTATGCCAACCTGACGGAGTGGTTCCGCAAGCGCGGTCACCTCTGGATCGGCACCGGGCCGTGGTACCTGGAGCGCGCCTTCCCGGTTGAGGGCACGGTGATCCTGCAGCGTAATGCGGACTATCCCGACAGCGCCTACCGGTGGCTGGGCTTCTCCGAGCCCATGCTGTCCGACATTGACATCGACGGCCCGGATCGGGTGACCATCGGTAGCGAGGCCGCCTACGACCTGTACCTGACCTTCAAGGGCGAGCCCTACCTGATGGACGACATCCTGAACGTCAAGTACCTGCTGTTCGACGCCACCGGTGAGTTGGCGTACGTAGGCGAGGCCACGGCGGTAGAGGACGGGCTGTGGCAAGCAACGCTCACTGCGGATGTGACGGGCAAGCTGGCAGCCGGCTCCAACCGGCTCGAGGTAGTCGCGGTCTCGAAACGCGTGGCCGTGCCCAGCTTTGATTCGATCACCTTCGTGACCTCTCAGTAGTCAACAGAGGACTGGGCCCGGTCGGCAGACCCTAGCCCAGCAGCAAGATCTCGGAGGGGAGCAGGCGCCTGCTCCCCTCCATGAGTATCTGGCCCCGGGGGCCGGCGGGAACTCGGTCAACGACCCAGGCCTGGCAATATGCCGAAAAGCCCGTTTCTGAGGGCGAGCGCACTTTGGAGAGCGAGGGATGATATGAGCCAAGCGGCCGCACCGATAGGGGCAGGCGTTGCTCCCCAGCAGGTCAAGAAGAGAGGAGCGCCCGATACCCTGGTCCGGGTCACCAAGTACACGATCACCAGGACGGTGTCTCTCTTTGTCACCGTCGTCATCGGCGTGTATCTGACCATTCTCATCGCCAACATGGGCGGGCACGTCGACAATATCCGTCGAAGCCAGATCCGAGAAGCGATTGGCGCCGCCAGCATGACACCAGAAATCCGAAGGATGCCGGTCGAAGAGCGCAACGCGTGGATAGCGGCGCTGATTCAGGTCGAGGAGGAGCGACTGGGCCTGGATCAGCCATTCATAATCCGCAGTTTCCGCTTCCTCGGCAACGCCCTCACGCTCAACCTGGGTCGGTCCGAGTACGTCATCAGTGACACCGGGTCGAGATTCGTGCGCAATATCGTTCTGGAGCGGCTGCCCGCCACCCTGGTCCTGATGGCCACGTCGAACCTGCTGCTCTTTTTCGTGAGCGTTTTTTTCGCGCTGTACCTTTCGCGGAACTATGGCAGTGTTCTGGACAAGATGATCATTGCCCTGTCGCCGACTTCGGCGGCGCCGGCCTGGTTCTACGGTCTCTTTTTGATCCTGATCTTTGCCGGGCTCCTCGGCGTCTTGCCCTTTGGCGGCATGGTCAAAGCGCCGCCGCCCGACGACAAACTCAGCTATGCCCTCAGCTTGCTCCGACACATGATCTTGCCGGTCTCAGCCTGGATCATGAGCGGCATTTTCAGCAGCATCTACGGCTGGCGAACCTTTTTCCTGATCTTTTCCAGCGAGGACTATGTGGAGATGGCCAAGGCCAAAGGCCTGTCATCCAGAGAGATCGAGCGCCGCTACATCCTCCGCCCCACGCTGCCCAACATCATCACCAGCTTTATGCTCATGATGATTCGCCTCTGGGCGGGCGCCATCATCCTGGAGACCGTCTTTAACTGGCCTGGTCTGGGGAAGCTCTTTTACCAGGCCATCGGTCAATACGACACGCCGGTGATCGTGGGCAACGCGGTCATCTATGCATATCTGCTGGCGATCACGGTTTTCCTGCTGGATTTCTTGTATGCTCTGGTCGATCCCAGGGTCAAGGTGGGAAGTTGAGGGTTGGGACGATATGAAGAGACTCATTCACTCGCTGAGGGAATTGGCCCACTATCCCTCGGTCATCATTGGATTGGTGATCATCGCAACCCTGGTTGGCCTGGCGCTCTACGCCGTGATCAAGATACCTTACAGCGAGGCCGTTCGGCTGTGGCGGGGTGGACCCGAGGTGTGGGGCGAAACCCCCAGGCTGGCCGCGCCGGCCTGGTACAACTATTTCTCCAAGATCAAGCAGTCGGAAACCTTTGTCCTGGACAGCCGGGATCCCGAGGCCAGCAGCAAGACGGCGGAGATTCTCAGCCCAGACTCGCAGTACACCACCATCCGATACACCTTTGACTATCCGTACGATACCTTTCCCCTGGAACTGACGATCTATTTCCAGGCCAAGTACCGCGAAAAGACGCCGCATGCATCGCTCACCTGGCTAACCCCGGATGGCCGCGAGATCCGTTTGGGGCAGCTCTCGGTGCGAACCGATGAAGTCTACCGCCTTTCCCTGGACGACCGCCTGACGCGGAGGTTGAAAGGGGTGCCGGCCCACCAGGGGCTGTTCGCCGATCCGAATTCGGCGACGCTGGCTCCGCTCAAAGGGACTTATGTATTGCAGATCGGCGTGTCGCTCTTTGAGGAGGACTCGGACGTGGACGCCCGGTTGGTGTCCTACGGCCAGTTGTACGGCCTGGCCGGCACCGATCATCGCCGCCGCGACCTGACGGTGCCGTTGTTGTGGGGCATTCCCATCGCCCTCGCTTTCGGCCTCCTGGCGGCGGTCGGCACCACCCTCAGCACCATGTTCATCGCCGCTTTTGGCGTCTGGTTCTCCGGCTGGGTGGATCAGCTCATTCAGCGCATCACCGAGGTGAACATGATCTTGCCGTTTCTGCCGATCCTGATCATGGTGGGCACCTTTCAATCGCGCAGCATCGCAGTCATGCTGGGGTGGGTCGTCCTGCTGAGCATCTTTGGCTCGGCCATCAAGAACTATCGGGCCATCTTTATGCAGATCCGGGAAGCGCCCTATGTCGAGGCAGCCAAGGCCTATGGGGCCGGCAACGTTCGGATCATTGTGCGCTATCTGATCCCGCGCATCATCCCGATCATGCTGCCCTCGCTGGTGAGCGCCATCCCGGCCTACGTCTTCCTGGAGGCCTCGCTGGCTGTGCTGGGCCTGGGCGATCCGGTGCTGCCCACCTGGGGCAAGGTCATCAACGAAGCCTACGCCAACGGCGCCCTGCACAACGGCCAGTATTACTGGGTGTTGGAGCCGGCCATCCTGTTGATGGTTGCCGGGCTGGCCTTTGCTATGGTGGGCTTTGCGCTGGACCGGATCTTTAACCCGAGACTGAGAGGTTTGTGACGCTCATGCCAAACGACACTCTGTTGCGCGTGGAAGACCTATTCCTGCACTTTCGCACCGCCAAGGGGTCGGTGCAAGCCGTCGACGGGGCGAGCTTTGACCTGGGGTTCAATGAAGCCATTGTTGTCCTGGGCGAGTCGGGCTGCGGCAAGACCTCCCTGGCCAAGGCGATCTTGCGCCTCTTGCCTCGCAACGTGGGAACCTACCAGGGCAAGGTTTACCTGGAGGATGTCGAAACCATGGCCCTGCGGGACGAGGAGTTCCGCGAGCAGATCCGGTGGACCAAGATGTCGCTCGTTCCCCAGGCAGCGATGAATTCGCTCAACCCGGTCTTGCGGGTGGGGGATCAGGTGGCCGAGCCAATGATCGTCCATTATGGGGTCGACAAGAAGGAAGCCCTGTCCCAGGCGGAACGGATGTTCGCCCAGGTCGGCGTGCCCGTCGATTTCATGCATCGTTATGCGTTTGAGTTGAGCGGCGGCATGCGCCAGCGCGTCGCCCTGGCCATGGCGTTGGTCACCATGCCCGCGCTGGTCGTCCTTGACGAGCCCACCTCGGCCCTGGACGTGCTCACCCAGGCGAACATCTTTAACACCCTCAAGCGGATCAAGCACGATCTCCAGATCAGCTTTATCCTCATCACCCACGACATCGCCACATCCAGCGAGCTGGCCGACCGGGTCGTGGTGATGTACGCCGGCCAGATTGTGGAGGTGGGCAGTTCGAACCAGGTGTTCATCTCGCCACTCCATCCCTATTCTAAAAAGCTGCTGGCCAGTGTGCCTCGTTTGCGGGCCAACCAGGACCCCGATTTCATCATCGGCCAGCCACCGAGCCTGCTCGACCCGCCCACGGGTTGCCGGTTTGCCGAACGTTGTCCCTCGCGCTTTGACAAGTGTGATCAGGAGCCGCCCACCGTACAGAGTGGCCGATCCCAGGTCAAATGCTGGCTGTATGGCTGAGATGGGAGTGTAGCATGTCTGTTGACTCCAATGTACTAAACCCCCAGGAGGCGCCGGCAGTGCAGCGGGCAGCGGGCAGCCAGAACGGACCGTTGTTGTCCATCAACGACCTGCATGTCTGGTACGAGCTGCGCAAGTTCGGGTTTGGCCATGCCGGTTATGTCAAGGCGGTGGATGGGGTGGCCTTTGATCTGGAATATGGTGAGTCCGTGGCCGTGGTGGGTGAAAGTGGCTGTGGCAAGTCCACCCTCATGAAGACCATATTGGGACTGGTGCCGGTCACCAGCGGGGAGGTGATCTTTGAGGGCGCGCGACTGAGCGGCAAGAACCCGCGCGAGCTCAAGTGGTACCGCTCGCAGGTGGGATACGTGCAACAGGACCCCTATGGGGCGCTGCCACCCTTTATGAGCGTGCGGCACATCCTGTCCGAGCCGATGGTCATCAACGGCATCAAGGACAGAGATAAGCAGCGTGAACGCATCCAAAGGGCCATGGAAGAGGTCAAAATGACCCCGGTGGAGGATTTTCTGGCCAAGTTCCCCCACATGCTGAGCGGAGGCCAACAACAGCGCGTGGTCATTGCCCGGGCCATGATCCTCGATCCCCGCCTGATCGTCGCCGACGAGCCGGTGTCAATGCTCGATGCATCAGTGCGAGTCGAGATCCTGCGACTCTTGCGCGGGTTGCAGGCATCGCACAACCTGGCGGTCATCTATATCACCCATGACCTTTCGACTGTGCGTTACTTTTCCGAGCGAATATTCGTCATGTACGCCGGCAATTTGGTGGAAAAGTCCCCGGTCGATGAGCTGCTGCGGGATCCGCGCCATCCCTACACCCTGGCCCTGCTGGAGGCAACCCCGGATCCAGATCCCGAGAACCTGCTCACCTTCAAAAAGGTGCCGCCCGGAGAACCACCCAGCCTGATCAAGCCGCCGCCAGGCTGTCGCTTTCATCCACGCTGCCCGCACATGATCAAGGACCTGTGCGACGCAGAGGTGCCGCCTGATTTTGTCATATCTCCGCGCCATTCGGTGGCCTGCTGGCTGTTCAAGTGACAATGCGCGATTGGGATCCACGCCTGCTCATCTTTCTGGGCATCGTCCTGATGCTGGCGGGCATCCTGTTTCCCGGGCTGATCGTGCTGCACTACGTGCGCTCCACCTGGGCTCTGAACTTTTTCTCCTACACCGCGTCGGTCCTCGGCGTCATTCTTGGCTTTGTGGGCGTGGCGTTCTATACCCGGCGGCGGATGCCCTGACGAAACGGACGGTCATTCGGGCCGTGTAAGCCAAGACCCCAGGGGTGGTAACTACTCCTGGGGTCTTTTCGTCTCCGCCAAAGAGAGGAGGGCTCTGCAATGCAAACCGGCTGCCGCCGCTGGTTGGCGTTCCGCCCTCTCAGCGACTCCGTTGCAGCCAGCGTACCCCGGCGGAGTGTGCCGGCATCCGACAACTATCCTCGGCCCGGTCGGCCTTTGAGGTGCGCCCAAACGGGGGACCGAAAGAATCGCGCGGGCTACCCGCCGCGTTGATCCTGCTTTAGCCGGCTTGCCGGTCTGCCCGGGCGCTGCGCTCGCTCCGGCCGCGCAGCCCGGGAATCCGCCAGCTGCGCTCACCCGCCACCCGTATGTCCCGGCCCTTAAAGAGGACCCAGGCGCCCACCGTCAGCGCCAGAGCCGCCAGCAGCAGCCCGGCCGACCAGCCCCAGTTGATTTGGTTGATCGCCTTGCCCCCCTCATAGTAGTACATGGGCGTCAGCTTGACCACCGGTTCAAGCTTGTCGTTCAGCTTGGCCAGACCCAACAGCAGGAAATTGGCGAACAGCAGCGCCCCGGATAGCATCCCGGCAATGCGGCTGGCGGGCAGCACCATGCTCAGGAACAGGGCCAGGCAACCAAATACCAATAGCTGGGCCAGGAGCGGCAGGAAGGGCCGCAGGTACTGGAGCCACGAGAGGCCCAGCGTGGTGCTGCCGCCCGGAACCGCCCAACTCAGCCAGCCCAACAGCAGAACCAGAACGATGGCGGTCACCATGCTCAGGAAACGGCCGGCAAAGAGCCCCGCCCGGCTCAACGGGTGGGCCAAGACCAGGTCCAAAATCCCCCGCTCCTCGTCGGCCGCCAGCAGCCCGCCGCCGGCACCCACCACAAAAATGCCGATGATCAGCGTCATGTAGCTGAAAAAGTACGTGTCCAGATAGCCCTGTGGCGAAGAGAGGTCGGTCATCCCGCCAAAAAACGCCATGAATTCGGGCGGATACGAGTCGATGAGCTGCTGAAGCCCCTCTATGCGATTGATGGTGTCGTACAGCGAGACCATCATGAGGCCGTACAACGCAATGCCAACGCCCCAACCGATGATCTGCCCGCGCATCCGGCGCAAATTGTGTTTGTACTCGATCATCATGTCAGTGGTCCTCCTGCCCGGCCGCCTTGCCCGTCTGGTAATACGCCAGAAAGACTTCCTCCAGCGATGGGTGCTCGGTTTCCAGGTCGCGCACGGGAAAAGCCGCCAGCGCCTTGATCAACCGGTCCACCTCTCCCTCCACCTGCACCGTGACGTGCATCCCGTTGCGATCGGCCGCTCCCACCAGGGAAACGCCCTCTATGCGCGCCAGGGGCGCCACATCCACCGGTTGCTGGAAACGAATATGAAGCCGGCGCAGGGTCATGGCCACCAGCCGGCCGGGCTCAGCGACCTCTACGATGCGGCCGTCCCGAATGATGGCCACGTGCTCGGCCAGCGCCTCCACTTCACTGATGATGTGCGAGGAGAAAAAGACGGTTGCGCCGCCGGCACAGGCCTCCCGAAGCATGCGGTGGACTTGCTGTTGCATCAGCGGATCCAGCCCCGAGGTCGGTTCGTCGAGCAACAAGAGGTCAGCCTGCGGCATCAGCGCCTGAACCACCCCCACCTTTTGTTTGTTTCCCTTGGAAAGGTTCTTTACCGGAGTCTCCAGGTCCAGGTCCAATCGCTGGGCCAGGCGGGGCACCTGGCTCCAGTCCATCTTGGCGCCGCGAAGCTGGCTAAAGTAGCGCAGCACCTCGCGGACGCGTAGGTTGGCATCCAGATTGAGTTCACCCGGCAGGTAGCCGGTCCGGGCGCGGACGCCCACCGGGTCGGCCTGAGGATCCATCCCCAGCACCCGCAACGTCCCGCTGTCCGGCCGGATCAGGTCCAGCAGGCAGCGAATGGTGGTCGTCTTGCCCGCTCCGTTGGGACCCAGGAAACCAAAAATCTCGCCCTGACGGACCTCCAGGTCAACGCCGCGCAGGGCCACAACCCGGCCGTACGATTTGTGCAGTCCCTCGGTCATCAGGGCTATGGAATCGCTCATACCCTACCTCCTTGCCCGGGCAGCCCGTTCATGCCGGAGAGTGTAGTGCCGTTGGCCCCGGGCGTCAATACCTGCCCAAACGCCCAGGAGCCAACTCCGGTCCCAGGTCGGCCGCCCCGGGTGCTTGTCGTACCGGTCGAACCGGGGTATGATTGGAGCCGGACCGTTCAGGACGCAAGCGGCTCGCCCGCAAGGCCCGACCAGAAAGGAACAGCGATGCCGATGATCACCGAGTACCACCGACCGGACAACGCCGCGGACGCGCTGGCGCTTCTTGGCCGTACCGAACCACGAACGGTGCCGCTGGCCGGCGGGACCTGGTTGGTGCCGCGGCTCGGCCGCCAGGTGCCGGCCGGCGCCGTGGTGGATTTGCGGGACCTGGGATGGCGTGGGATCGAGCGAGATCCGGACACGTTGCGCATCGGGCCGATGGCCACGCTGTCGGAAGTCGCCGCCAGCCCGGTCTGTATGGCGCTGGCGGATGGCATCCTGGCCAGGACCGCGCGCACCGACGCAACCGTGAACGTGCGGAACCAGGCCACCGTGGGCGGAACGGTGGTGGTGGCGCCGGCTGACTCCGAGTTTGTCCTCGCCCTGCTGGCGCTGGACGCTGAATTGACCGTGCAATCCAGCGCCGGCGGGTACCGTATCTGGTCGCTGGAGGACTTGCTGCAAGCACCGGAAAACGCCTTGATGGGCGGCCTCATCACCCAGATCCGCATTCACCTGCCTCTGTCAAGCGCCGCCGGCCTGGCTCGAGTGGCGCGCACCCCATCCGACCATCCCATCGTGTCGGCCGTCGCGCTCTGTGCAGAATCTCGCTGGCACCAGGAGGATGTTCGGGTCAGCGGCCGGGTGCGAATCGCCCTGGGTGGCGTTGGGCGCCGGCCGCTCATCGTGCAGGTGGAACGACCGGACCAGGCCTCGTCGGCCGTGTCCGAGGCCATCGGCGCGGCCGGTGCGTGGGGCGATCACCGCGGTTCGGACGGTTATCGGCGCATCGTGGGCGCCCTGCTGGCCAAACGCGCTCTGGATGAGGCCCTGGCTTATTGATCCAATGCTGACCATCCCCGGCGCACAACCTGGTTGGAGCGCGCGGCATCACACATTTGGGAGGACCTATGGACGTTCACCTGACAATCAACGGCGAGGCCTGGACGCTGGATGTTCGGGCCGGCGAGCTGCTGCTGCACGCGTTGAGGCGAGCCGGTTTCTACGGCGTCAAGCACGGCTGTGAGACCGGCGAGTGCGGAGCCTGCGCGATCATCCTGAACCATCGGTTGGTGAATAGCTGCACCATGCTGGCGGCGCAAGCGGATGGAGCCAGCATCATCACCATCGAGGGACTGGCTCCGGACCGGCCCGGAGCCCGCGGCTGGCTGGATCCGATTCAACAGGCATTCATCGATTGCGGTGCCATCCAGTGTGGTTATTGCACGCCGGCCCAGATCCTGGCAGCCAAGGCGCTGTTGCGGGAAAACTCGTCGCCGACGGAGCGCGAGGTGCGGGAGGCGTTGGCCGGGGTTATTTGCCGCTGTACCGGCTATGTCAAACCGGTCCAGGCGGTGTTGAGAGTAGCGGCGCTGCTGCGCGGGGAACCGGCGCCCGCCTTTGACGAGACCGACGACGGCACGCCGGCCCTCCCGTTTCCTTCAACCGGCGACCTCCCGGAAGCGGAAGAACCGCCGGCCTTCACCAGTTCGGGAGCAGAGCCGACGCCGACCGCCATCAGGGTGGATGCCCCCCGTCTGATCCTGGCCCCACCCAGGCCTGACACTCGGGTGGTCAACCGGCCGGCGATCAAGGTGGACGCAGTCAAACTGGCCAAGGGCCGGCCCGTCTTCACCGACGACCTCACCCTGCCGGGCATGTTGTACGGCGCGCTGCTGACCAGCCCCCAGGCGCACGCTCGCATCCGCACGATTGATACCGCCCAGGCGCGGGCGCTCCCCGGCGTCCACGCGGTTCTGACGTACCAGGATGTGCCCCGGGTGATCTATGCTTCCGGCGGACAAAGCTACCCCAACCCCCCGCCCTACGATCAGGTAAGCCTGGACAGCAAGGTGCGGCATGTGGGCGACCGCGTGGCGGCCGTGGCGGCCGAGAGCCCGGAAATCGCCGAGGAGGCACTGGGGCTGATCCAGGTGGAGTATGAGCCACTGCCGGCCGTTTTCGACCCCCTGGAGGCCATGCAGGAAGGGGCTCCGGTGATTCATGACGAACCCGACGCGGTTGGCATCCACGACGCGGAGCGTAACCTGGTCCACGACCTGCATGTAGCGTACGGTGACGTGGAACAGGGCCTGGCGGAAGCGGATCTGGTGGTGGAGCGCGAATACCGGGTGCATCAGGTCCAACAGGTTCACATCGAGCCCCACGTCTGCATCACGTGGTGGGACGAGGACGACCGGTTGGTGGTACGGTCTTCCACTCAGGTCCCCTTTCACACCCGGCGCATGCTGGCGCCCCTGGTTCAGCTGCCCATTCGCCGCATTCGGGTCATCAAGCCGCGCATCGGCGGCGGGTTCGGCGGCAAACAGGAGATGGTCCTGGAGGACCTGTGCGCCCATCTGACGCTGGCGACCGGCCGGCCGGTCCGGATGGAATACACCCGCGAGCAGAGCTTTGCCAGTGCTCGTTCGCGCCATCCGCAGATCCTCCGCTACCGGGTCGGTGCGAACAAGGACGGAACGCTCACCGCCGTTCACCTCCACATCATCGCAGACAAGGGCGCCTACGGGCCCCACGGGCTGACGGTCCAGTTCGTATCGGGTTTCCGCGGCCTGAGCACCTACCGGGCGCCCCACCTGAGATTCGATTGCCAGGTGGTCTACACCAACAAACCGGCTCCGGGCGCGTACCGGGGATACGGCGCCCCTCAGGCCCTCTTTGCCCTGGAATCCGTGATGGAAGAGACCGCCCTGGCGCTAGGATTTGACCCGGTCGAATTCAAACGGAGAAACTGGTTGCGCGAGGGCGACGAGATCACCATGGCCAAGGCGATGGGCGAGGGCCGGGAGGGGTTCCAGCAGTTCGTCCGGTCCTCAGGTTTGGAGCAGTGCGTGCAGCAGGGCGCGGCGATCGCCAACTGGGAACGGCGTTACGACCCCAACTGGCGCTTTGACCCCGCGCGGCCGCACATCCGCCGCGGACTTGGCTTTGCGGTGGCAATGCACGGCAGCGGCATCGCCGGCCTGGACATGGGCGCCGCCTCCATCAAGTTGAACGACGACGGCAGCTTTAACCTGACCGTCGGCGCCACCGACCTGGGAACCGGTTCGGACACCATCCTGGCCCAGATCGCAGCCGAGGTCCTTGGCGTCCCGACGGAGGACATCCTGGTCTACTCCTCGGACACCGACCTGACCCCGTTTGACAAGGGAGCCTATGCCAGCAGCACCACCTACATCAGCGGCAACGCTGTGTTCAAGGCGGCCCAGGAGGTGCGCCAGCAGATCATCCAGCATGCCGCTCGCCACCTGTTCCTGGACCCCGATCCGCAGCAAATGACCCTGGAAGGACGCCAGGTCTGGACCCACGACGGTCGCTCGGTGCCCCTGGACCAGGTTGCGCTCCACTCGTTGCACCAGGCAACGCAGCACCAGATCATGGCTTCCGCCAGCCACATGAGTTACGAAAGCCCACCCCCGTTTTCGGCCCAATTTGCCGAACTGGAGGTAGATATCCAGACCGGGCAGGTCACCGTCCAGCGATTGGTGATCGCGGTCGACTGCGGCACGGCCATCAACCCCGTCACCGCCTCGGGCCAGGTCGAGGGAGGAGTCATCCAGGCGCTGGGGTACACGCTGTGTGAGGAGATGGCCTACGACCATGCCGGCCGGCTATTGACCACCGACCTGCGCTCCTACCGCGTTTTTGCTGCCGACGAGGTGCCGGAGATGCCTGTGATCCTGGTTCAGACCTACGAGCCCAGCGGCCCATACGGCGCCAAGGCCGTCGGTGAGATCCCCAAGCATGGGGTGGCACCGGCCGTGGCAAGCGCCATATTCCACGCCACGGGAGTCCGCCTGCGGGCGCTGCCGTTCACGCCGGAGCGCGTGTGGCAGAGGTTGCAGGAGGCTCAGATCCCGGGCGTCTCATCGTGACACTGCTACACGAGCTGCTGGCTGCGATTGATTCCGACGCGCCGGTCGCAGATGTCCGCGTCGGCCTGCACTGGACGGTTCTGCTGACCGCTGACGGGCGGGCTGGCATCGCCAACGCCAACCTGATGCCTCACGAGCACGGGTCGGCCGATGTCGAGGCGGCCGGAACGTTGATTGGGCGGTCTGCGCGGGAGGTGGCCGGCTGGGCGCTGAATGGACGGCCGGTGGAAAGAGGCATCGGCGTAGCGGCCATCAATGCGCTCTTGCCGTTGCCGGCGCGGGCCGACGATCCCGTTGCGCCGGGTTCGCATCTGCTCACTGACCTGAACGCGGCCGACCTGCTGTTGGAGCGCGCGCCGGGCAAGACGGTGGTCGTGGTCGGTCACTTTCCATTCCTGCCCCAGCTCGAGGCGGTGGCCGGCCGGCTGTTCATCCTGGAAAGAGACCCCGCGCCCGGCGAGTACCCGGCCTCGGCCGCCGCTGAGATCGTCCCGCAAGCAGACGTCGCTGCCATCACCGGCTCGGCGATCGTCAATGGGACGCTGGAGGAGCTCTTGGGACTGTGCCGGCCGGACGCCTACGTGGTGGTTCTCGGCCCCAGCACACCGCTACACCCACTGGTCCTGCGGCGCGGGGTGGCAGCCATTGCCGGCAGCATCGTCACCGAGCCGCGGGTCTGCATGGAGTACGTAAGCCAGGCAAGCACCTACCGCCAACTGCGCGGGGTTCGCAAAATGGTGCTGCTGCGCCGTTGACGCGCCTTCAGGCGGCGGCCGACAGCGGGGCCGATTTGGCCGGGACGGGTCACATGGCGTCAGCGGCGCACGCGCTGCTTGACAGCGGTATTCGAACTGCTAAACTTGCCGGCAGCGAGGAGATAATGCCAATCTACGAATACGAATGTGAGGATTGCGGCACACGCTTTGACAAACTGGTTCGCGGCTTTTCGGCCCCGGCGGAGGTCACGTGTCCAGAATGTGGCAGCGCAGAGGTTCGCAAGGCGTTTTCCACCTTTGCCAGCCTGGGCTCGCGCAGCAGCACGTCGGCCGCAAGTTCGGCATCCGACGCCTGTGCTCCCTCGGGTTGACGCCTTTAGTCTTTCGGGCCGGTGGCCCGATGGAGTTCTTCCCAGAGCCCGCTCGTGACAACGGGCTCTTTTTTGCCGGTTTGTAGAGTAGCGCTCATGAACCAATTAAGCTTTACCTCGCCCAAGGGCCGGGAGTACGTGATCCGGGACATCCAGCCGCAAGACACCGACCTGTTGGTGGATCTCTTTTACCACCTCACCCCTGAGACCATCTACCGGCGGTTCCACACCACCATCGATCCGCAAACCGTCCCGCTTGAGCACATCCGACAGGTGGCCGGCCAGCTGGCTCGCATAGATCCCGATTGTGATGTGGCGCTGCTGGCGCTGCACCAGGATCAGGCAGTCGGGGTGGCTCGGTTTCATCGTATACAAGGCACCACCGATGCCGAATCGGCCATTGTGGTGCGGGATGATTACCAGCGGGAGGGCCTGGGTACCCACCTTTTGGAGCTCCTGCGCGCCCGCGCCCAGGAGAAGGGTGTCACTCACTTGATTGCCCTGGTGCTGGCGCAGAACAACCCCATCACCCAGGTGGTTCGGCAGTCAGGGCTCAAATCCAAATGGCGGTTTGAACAGGGCGAATCCTACCTGGAGGTGGACATTACCTCCCCCGAGGTGCCGGCGGCCGACTGACCGCAGTCAGGCGCCGCTGCGCACGCGCGGCGGTCAGATCGGGCGCGAACCCGGCCGGAGGGAGCCCTGACCGATCCTCACTCCTCCTCTTCCGCCCCCAGAGCGGCTGCCACCTGCGCCAATCCTTCGCGATAGGTCGGGTAACGGGGTTCAAGCCCCAACTCGCGGCGCATCCGCCGGTTCTGCATGTGAACGTCCAGCGTGGCCATTCGAATGAGGTCCTCCGTGATGGGCGCCTTTTGGCCCACCACTCGGGCCAGGAACCTCACCACCCCAATCAACAGCCGAACTCGCCTGACGGACGTCAATTGCACCGGGGGTGCGCCCAGCAGGTTGGCGAGATGGCTGTGAAAGGTGAGAACCGGAACCGGCTCGTCGTCCGCCAGGCAAAAGACCCGTTGCGTTCCGCCGCGCCCGGCATACTCAGCCATGGCGCGCAGCCCCCGTACGGCATCCTCCACATGGATGACGCTGATCACGTTGCTCCCGTCGCCCGTGATCCGCAACCGGCCGCGCTGCAGCTGTTCCTGTCCCAGGATCGGCGCACCCGGTCCATAGATTCCACCCATTCGGGCGATAATCGCCGGAAATCCGCCGCTTCGCGCCAGGTCCAGCAGCAAGGTTTCGGCCTCCAATTTGGATCGCGAATAAACCGTGGGTGGGGCCGTGGGGCTCTCTTCGTCCACCGGCCCCGGCTGCTGACCGTACACGCTGCTGCTGCTCACGTACACAAACGCCCGCAGATGGGCGGATTGACAAGCCTCGGCAACGTGACGCGTTCCCTGGGTGTTCAGCTCAAAGGGATCACGCCGCCCGTCGCTACCGCCGCCCACCAGGTGATAAACCACGTCCACATCCTCAGCCAGGGTGGCCAGCGTCTCCGGCTGGGTAACGTCGCCGAGGACCACCTGCACGCCTCGCTCTGCCAGTGCCTCGGCTTTCCAATCGGAATAGCACAGCACCCGCAGCGGGATCCCCGCCGCCAGCAGGTTATCAACCAGATGGCGGCCCAGGTAGCCGGTGCCGCCTGTCACCAATGTCTTGCTCATCTATTCCCTCTCAGACACTCGATGCCCCGCTCTCGCTCGCTGACAACGGGAGTCGATCCTGGCCCCCGTCACCGGTTACTCGCGACATATTCGGTCAACTGCGGCAAGATTGGATTCACGTCATAGGTCTTCCAGGATTCGCCGCCGCCAGCGGTAAAGAGCGCAAACCCGATCACGTACGGGTCGCGCTGAAGTTGCCCGTCATACCAGGCCAGCTGGCGGAGATACGCCTCCGCGCCGCTGCCCAGTCCCAATTCCTGCCAGTAATCCACGAACTCCTGCCAACCCAGACCCGGCGGGCCCGGCCGTTGGCCGCTCATCACGATGCCATCGATTCCGGCCTCCGAGATCACCAGCGGTATGACGGTTCCGCGCGGGATCAGTATGTCCTGGTACAACCAGCGGTAGCGCAAGGCCAACGAACCTCGGTCGCCGTAGGCCGGCAGACCTGGCAACGGATCGCCGTACAGATAATCGAGCGTGGGCGCGGCGTACTCGTGCAGCGTGAGCAGCCCTCCATGCAGTCGGGCCGCCTCCAAGGCCGGCAGAAAAAGGTAGAACTGGTCCAACTCTGGCACGCCGGTGGAGAATCCGCCCACTGCCGCCCGGAAACCGTGCTGGGCCAGGAGCCGGACCCGCTCTGCCTCAAAATCCGCATACCACCGCATGCGCTCGTCCGGATCCGCCTCGTTCCATCCCTCCCAGTAATCCACACCGGGGTTGAGCTGATAGGTGGGCAACTGGTTTACCACCAGCTTGCGCGCTTCGGAGCGGGGATCGCCAACCATTTCCTGGCTGGCAACCGAGACGCGTCCAATGGTGACCGTCTCCGGGCTGACCTGCTTGACTTCCGTCAACCAACCCAGATCGTCCACGGCCTTGATGACCGCCGGACGCGTGCGCCGCACGAACTCCATGATCAGCGGGCTGTCGTTGCGGATCACATGCAGTCCCAATTTGCTGCCCGGACGGCCGGGTGGCGCCGATCCCCAATCCAGGGTGGCGTGCGCCGTAGGCGCGGCGGTGGCGGCCGGTGGCGGATTCGTCGGTGCGCGAGTCGCCGTCGCGGTCGGCCCGGGTGTTCCGGTCGAGGTTCCGGTTGGGAAGGGCGTCCGCGTGGGAAACGGGCTCGGCGTATGATGCCACTCAACCGTCGCGGCCGGCGCAGGGCCGGTGGGTGGCGACGCCGGGGTCCAGGTCGGCGGAAGCGTGGTCAATCGATCGAGTTGCGACGGAGACGGCCCCGCGGGGGGTCGCGCCGCCCACGTGAGGGGCATGGGCTCGACAGCTGTGGGCTGATATTCGGCCGCCGGCCGGCAGGCGCCCAATGAGAACGCCATTGCCCAGGCAGCAGCACAGAGGATCAGAGTTGTGGGCCGCGCCTGCATCCGCCCTTGCTCACTGGCCGGCAACGTAAAAGGCCAACTGTGGCAGGTAGTTGGTCACGTCGTAGGTCATCCACTGGCCAATGGCGCCGGCGGTGAACAGCGAAAACCCGATGACGTACTCGTCCTGCCGCAATTCGGCGTCGTACCACGCCAGCTGGCGAATGTACCCTTCGATCCCGCCGACGATTCCCTGGTGATCCCAATAGTCGGAAAACTCCTGCCACCCGAGCCCGTTGGGTCCCGGACGTTGGCCGGCCATGAGCACACCGTCGATGCCGGCCTCAGAGATCACCAGCGGTATGTCCAGGCCGCGCGGGACCAAGAAATCCCGGTACCACCAGCGGTATCGCAGCGCCAGTATTCCGCGGTCGGCATACGCCGGTCGGCCGGGCAAGGCGCTTCCCACCGCAAAATCCAACGTCGGCGCACCGTATTCGTGCAGCGTCAGAATCCCGCCATATCGCGCGGCAACCTCTATGGCCGGGATAAACGCCACAAACTCGTCGTACTCGGGGACCCCGGCCGCGAATCCGCCCACCGCCACCCGAAAGCCGTGCTGTGCCATGAGCCGGGCACGCTCGGCTTCGAACGCTGCGTACCAGCCCATCTTTTCGTTCGGGTCCGGTTCGTTCCACCCTTCCCAGTAGTCGACCCCCGGGTTCAGTTGATACCTCGCCATCTGCTCCGCCACAAATGCCTGGGCGGCTACCGCCGGGTCGCCGTTCATGTCCTGGTGGGTGGGCGCCAGGCGGCCAATGGTGACCGTCTCCGGGCTGACCAGCTTGACATCACCCAACCAACCCACGTCGTCCACTGCCTTGACCACCGCCGGCCGGACGCGTCGAATGAATTCCATGATCAACGGCGAGTTGTTGCGCACCACGTGCAGCCCCAATTTGCTGGGACCAGGCGCGGACAGCGGTTCAGGCCAAACTGGCGTCGGAATCGGCGTCGGTGTAGGTGTGGCCTCAGGCTCTGGTGTGGGCAATGGCGACTCCAGCGCGCTGGAGGCCACTGCCGGAAAATAGAGCTGATACCAGTGTCGGGTGGGAGTAGGGGTGATCAATCGGGGTTGAATGGGTGTCAGCGTGGGCCGGGGAGTGGGCGTCACCGTGGGGGTCAGGCTTTCTGCCAACGCCGGCACCGGTTGAGCGGTGGCCGAGGACCCAGGCGTGGTATCGTCGGGATAGACCTCCACCCGGCACGCCACGCCGGTGATCACCAGTACCCCAGCCAAAGCCAGACCTGCCCACCACCGTCTCCGTTCCATTGACCCATTTTAACCCAGTTGCGCGTGGCTGCAAAAAGGCCGGTCGGACGGCCCGCCGGGTTTGCCGTTCCGGCGGTTTCGGGCGAGAATAGGGTCAACGCGGAAAGCCAAGCCCGCCCGACCGCGCCAAGTTGAACGCAAAACGGGCGAGAGGCGCCAGGCTCCCCCCATCGGACCCTGGGCGCACAGATCAGGAGGTCTTGCCAACTGGTCAAGTCGGCGGCACTGACAACGGATATGATGACCACCCTGGAGGCGGCCTGGCAACGCCGGTCAGTACTACACGAACTGGACGGGACGACCGCCTATCGTTTGCTCAACCGCGCGGGCGACGGATTTCCCACCCTGAGCGTTGACCGCTTTTCCACCGTCCTGATTGCGAACCTTTACGAACGCACTGCCCCACCCTACAGCCTGCTGCAGGCATTGGCTGACCGGGCAGGCGCCTTGGCAGTCTACGTCAAGCACCGGCCGCTTCAGGCCAGCGGGCTGGACGAGCAGACCCGAGCACAACTGGCGCCGGAAAAGCCGCTGCTGGGACGGCCGCTGCCGCGTGTCGAGGTGCTGGAGAACGGGCTCTCCTTCCTCATCCGGCCGGCCGAAGGGCTGAACCCCGGCCTTTTTCTCGATATGCGGCCGGCGCGGGCCAGGCTGCAGAAAAGGGTCAGGAACCAGACGGTGCTGAACTGCTTCGCCTACACCTGTGGTTTTGCCGTCGCCGCGCTGAACGGGGGCGCCGCCCGGGTGCTCAACCTGGACATCTCGCGCCGGTACCTGGATTGGGGTCGCCAGAACGTCGAACTCAACGGTTTTTCCACGGTGCCGACGGATTTTCTTCAAGGGGACGTGATGGATTGGCTGAACCGGCTTGGGCGGCGCGGGCAGCGATTCGACTGGGTCATCCTGGATCCCCCGAGCTACTCCACCACCCGGAACAGCCGGTTTACCGTGGAGCGGGACTATCCACGCCTGGTGGCCATGGCGGCCAAGGTGGTGCAACCCGGCGGCTGGTTGATGGCCTGCACCAACCAGGAGCAGCTTACCTTGCGAGCCTTTCTGGCCCGAATCCGGCAAGGGTTACAGGGCCAGCCGGCCCGGATCATCCGGACCGAACACGAACCGGAGCTGGATTTCCCGGTCGCTCCGGGGGGGAAACCTTACCTCAAGGTCTGTCTGGTGCGTATCGGGAGCTCGCCGGCGCGGTAGCCAGGCCGGGAAGCATGGCATAAAGCATGATTCCGGCCGCCACCGCCAGGTTTAGCGACGTGACCCGACCGTGCATGGGCAATCGAACCATCTGGTGGCAGACGGCAGCCTGTTCGGCCGACAGTCCCTCCCGCTCGCTGCCCAAGAGCAGCATCATCGGCCGGGTGAATGGTCCGGCAAGCCGATAGTCCGTGCTGGCCCGGGCTGAAGTGCCAACCACCTGGCAACCTTGCTCCCGGCACCATGCGGCCCATTCGGCGAAACCGGATGTCGCCACAGGGTGCCCAAAGAGCGCTCCCATGCTGGCCCGCACAGAGCTGGGATGGTAGGGGTCGACGCCACCATCCAGCAAGATCAGGCCCGACGCACCCACCGCATCGACGGTTCGCAAGATGGCACCCACGTTGCCCGGGTCCTGGGGTGCTACCAGTGCCACTCCCCAGGAAAAGCTCGCCGGCGAAAGATCAGCCAGGGCCAGCAGGCGTGTCCGGACCACCGCCAACAGGCCTTGCGGATGCTCTTTCTCCGACAAAGCGGCCAGCACGGGCGCCGAAACCTGGAAGGAAGGTGTGCCGGCCGCCGATGCGTCGCGAACCAGGCGCCAGGCAAAGTCACTGGTCAGCATGTCAGGTGCGTAGCAGAGATACTCCACCGCGGCGCCGGCCGCCATTGCCTCGCCCACGTGAAAGATGCCCTCCACCAGGCAAAGTCCGGTCGCCTCGCGCTGCTTGCGCTGCTGCAACGCTCGCATGAGCCTGATCTTGGGGTTGCTGGTACTGGTGATCAGTTCCATCGGCTGCATTGTAGCATGCCGGCTATTGCCCGGCAAAATTCCTCTGGTCGGATGTGGCAGTCGCCGGCCTGACGGACCCGGCGACTGCCCGCGCCGGCGGTGCTCCGGCTCATCAGACCTGCTTGCCGTGTGCGGCCGGCGTCGGCGCGACCATTGACAGCCCTGCCCTCCGTGGTATGATCTCGTGCTATGTCGGAGAAGGCAAATACCGGGCACATTCTTCGTTCTCGTCCCAGCGCTGGACCCAGGGTCTGGCGCCGCCGGTTGACTAGCTCCTAGACAGCACCATTCGTTGTTTCGAACCGCCAGACCTCACGGTTTGGCGGTTTTTTTGTTTCCTGTACCCGGAGGTGTCGAGCATGATCAGAGCGGGAATCTATGGAGCAAGTGGCTACACCGGCTTTGAGCTGGTTCGTATCCTTGCAGGTCACCCGGCGGCCCAAATCGCCTTTGTCACCGGCGAGTCCAGCGCCGGCGCGTCGCTGGCTGACCTCTGTCCCACAGCGCCCGCGCTGGACCTCATCCCGGCCGGACAGGCACCACTGGACCGGGTGGAGGTTGTCTTCCTGTGTCTGCCCCAGGGCGCGGCCGCCCCTACCGCCGTCCGCGCCCTGGAAGCCGGGGTTCGAGTGATCGACCTCAGCGCCGATTTCCGCCTCCGCAACCCGGCCGCTTACCATGGTTGGTACGGCCAGGAGCACCCCGCCCCTCACCTGCTGGAAAAATCCGTCTACGGGCTGACGGAACTGGCCCGCGATCAGCTCTTCAGCGCCCGGCTGGTGGCCAACCCGGGCTGCTATCCCACCAGCATCCTGCTTCCTCTGCACCCGCTGGTCAAGGCCGGCGCCTGCGCGGCGCCGGGACCCGTGATCGCCGACTCGAAATCCGGCGTGTCGGGAGCCGGGCGGGCGCCCAGGCAAAACACCCATTTCGTGGAGGTTTCGGGAAACCTGAGCCCCTATGCCATCGGCCGGACACACCGCCATCTTGCAGAAATGGAGCAAGCACTCACCGGGTGGTCACCGATGCCTCCCGAGCTGGTCTTTTCGCCCCATTTGCTGCCAGTTCCGCGCGGGATACTGTCCACCCTCTACGTGCCGCTTGCTGCGGGCTGGAATGGGGAGTCGGCTCGCGACCTCCTGGAGACCAACTATGCCGGCGAGCCCTTTGTCCGTGTGCTCCCGGTCGGCAAATTGGCGACATTGGCCCACGCCAACCACACCAATCGGTGCGTCATTTCGCTCACCGCGGTGCAACCGACCCTCATCATCGTCTCGGTCATTGACAACCTGATCAAGGGCGCGGCCGGCCAGGCCGTGCAGAACATGAACCGGGTCTTTGGCCTGGACGAGTCGGCCGGACTCATATAAACCTGGAGGAACGGAACCATGCACGTCGTCAAGATAGGGGGCAGCGAGCTGGACAATCCGGCGTTTCTGGCCGGCCTGGCCCGGGCCGTTGCGACAGAGATGCAGCCGGTGGTCATCGTTCACGGCGGCGGCCGGGCCATTGCCGACCTGCAGAGCCGGTTGGGCATTCCGGCGATCAAGGTGGACGGCCTGCGGGTCACCGACGCCGCCTCGCTCGCGGTGGCACAGATGGTGCTCTCGGGCGAAACCAACAAGCGAATCGTCGCGGCCCTGTTGGCGGCCGGGGTGGACGCGCTCGGTCTTTCCGGGGTGGATCGCGGCTTGATACGGTGCCGCAAGCGGGTACACCCCTCGACCGACCTGGGTTTCGTGGGCGAAATCGTAGAGATCCGGGCTGAGGTCATTCATCAGCTGGTTGCTCTGGGAATCACGCCGGTGGTCTCGCCCATCTCGCTGGGCATTGGCCCGGACAGCGGTCAGGTTTTTAACGTCAACGCCGACGAGGCGGCGGCCGAGTTGGCGCGCGCCGTGCACGCCGACCAACTCGATTTTGTCTCTGACGTCCCGGGTGTGCTGCATCAAGGCATAGCGCTGGCGCTCCTCACGCCCCAGCAGGCCCGGTCGCTGATGGATCAGCGCATCATCACGGACGGGATGGTGCCCAAGGTAGGCGCTGCCCTGGCAGCGGTGAAACGGGGCGTGCCGCGTGCCCGCATCGTGGACCTGGCGGGTCTCAACTCGGCCGAGAGTGGAGGAACCTGGTTCGTATCGGAGGTAGTAGCATGAACAAGCAAGAGATCATGGAAGCTGAAGCCAGGTACCTTGTTCGTACCTATGCTCGATCGGAGGTGGTCTTTGCCCGAGGAGAAGGCGCCTACCTCTATGATGAAAGCGGCCGTCGCTATCTCGATTTTGCGGCCGGCATCGCCGTGATGGCTTTGGGGCATTCAGACCCGGAATGGGCCCAGGCGGTGGCCGACCAGGCCCGCCTGCTGACCCATGTCAGCAATCTTTTCCACACCGAACCCCACGTTGCGTTGGCCCGACGGCTGGTGGAGAACTCGTTTGCCGATCGGTTGTTCTTCTGCAATTCGGGCAGTGAGGCCAACGAGGCTGCGCTCAAGTTTGCGCGCAAATGGGCTAAACGGGCCGGCTCAGAAGCGAAGAACCGGGTGGTCGCCTTTTCCGGCGGTTTTCACGGGCGCACCGTGGGCGCGCTATCGGTCACTGCCAAAGCCGGTTACCGCGAGCCGTTTGCCCCGCTGATGCCCGGGGTCACCTTCATCCCCTTGAACGATCTGGCTGCCGCGGCCAAGGCGATAACGCCCGAGACGTGCGCCGTGATAGTTGAGCCGGTTCAGGGCGAAGGCGGGGTCTCGCCTGCGACTGCCGGCTTCCTTCACGGTCTCCGCGAGTTGTGCGATCAGAACCGGGCGCTGCTCATCTTTGACGAGGTTCAGTGTGGATTGGGACGCACCGGTACCTTGTGGGCTCACCAGGGATATGGCGTGCAACCGGACATCATGACCCTGGCGAAACCCTTGGCAGGTGGGCTGCCCATTGGCGTTGCTCTGGTCACCGAGGATGTGGCACAGGTTATGGAACCGGGGGATCACGGCAGCACGTTCGCCGCGGGGCCTTTGGTCTGTCGTGCAGCCTGTGTCGTCTTTGACCGCGTGAGTGACCCGAGTTTTCTGGCGGCGGTTCGGGCTAAAGCCGGCCACCTCTCGGATCGTCTGCGCGGATTGCCCTCTCCTCATCTGGTCGAGGTGCGGGGGGCCGGGCTGTTGTTGGGGGTCGAGTTCAATCGGCCCGTCAAACCGCTCGTTGCCCAGGCCGCTCGCCGGGGTCTGGTCGTCATCAGCGCGGGTGAGAATGTCCTGCGGCTCTGTCCGCCGCTGATCGTCGAGCAGCAGCAGATCGACGAGGCGGTTGACATATTGGCCTCGGCGCTGAGCGAATGGTGAGCCATGAACGTGCGGCCAGCCACCCCTTCTGACGTCCCTCTGATCGCCGCACTCATCCGGACCCATGCGGCTCGCGCCGAGATGCTGCCGCGCCCCCTGCCCGCCATTTGGGCCGCGCTGCCGGATTTTGTGGTGGGCGTTTGGGGTGGGCGCGTGGTTGCCTGTGGTTCACTGGAGCACTATTCGCCGCTGGAGGCCGAGGTGCGTTCGCTGGCGGTGGAGGCCGGCGCACGCGGGTTGGGCTGCGGCAGCTCAGTGGTCCAGGCGCTGGTCTCCGAGGCGCAGCGCCGGGGAACCTGCAGGCTTTTCGCCCTCACCCGAGCCGTTCCCTTTTTCCGGCGTCTTGGGTTTGTGCCTGCCAACAGATCCTGCTTCCCGGACAAGATCGCGAAGGATTGCCTGGGATGTGCCAGGCGGGACTGCTGCGACGAGACGGCCGTGGTGCTGCATCTGGCAACCGGCGCCGGATCTCTTTATTGCACCGAGCAGCACGCTTCGTAAGGAACAGATGATGGCGAGTCGGGTCATCAAGGTGGCGCTGGCCTGCCCACCGCGGGGGGTGGGGCGCGTCGGTTATCGTTCCCTCGCTTCGCAAAGACCACGACTGCGAGGTGACCCGCATCTTCGCGGACGTTGGGCAGGGTGAAGAGGTTTCCGGGCAAACCCGTCGCGGTGGATGGCAAACGGCCGCGACCGGTTGCGTCGGCCGGACGTTTGAACCAGGCAGGCGCCCGCTACGTCATCGGTCGGTTTGACCTGGCGGAGAACCGGCTGGGGCGAATGAAATCCCGCGGTATCCACGAGACCGCGGGCGGCACGGTGCTGTACGTGGCGACTGACCATGGCCAATAGAGACGATTCTAGAGAAAAGGGATTATGGACAACATGCTGGTATCACAAAAACACGCGTTGGATGGACAACACGGGGGATCGGTCACCAGCCCCTTGGGCTTTTCGGCCGCGGGTGTGACCTGCGGCCTCAAGGCGTCCGGCACCCCGGACCTGGCGCTGGTCTATTCATCGCGCCCATGCACGGCCGCCGGTGTTTTTACCCTCAACCGGATCATGGCCGCCCCATGCGTTGTGAGCCGCGAAACGCTGGCCACCAATCCGGACCAGATCCAGGCGGTGGTCATCAATGCCGGAAACGCAAATGCCTGTACCGGTGAACCGGGCCTCTGCGCCGCCCGACGAACCCAGGAGATCACGGCCGTGGAATTGGGCTGCCACCCGAATGCAGTTCTGGTTCTCTCTACCGGCATCATTGGCGTCCAACTCGACGTTGAAAAGATGATCGCCGGCGTCCGTCAGGCCGTTGGCCAACTCGCGATGGACAACGGTGAGGCGGCGGCCCGCGCTATCATGACCACGGATACCCGGCCGAAACGCATGGCGACGTCGATCGATTTGCCGCACGGGCGGGTGACCATCGGCGGGATGGCCAAAGGCTCCGGGATGATCCACCCCAACATGGCGACCATGCTGGCAGTCTTGTCCACCGACGCCCGGGCACCCGCGCCTCTGCTTCAGCGCCAGCTCCGCGCCGCAGTCGGCTGCAGCTTTAACCGCATCTCGGTGGACGGCGACACGAGCACCAACGATTCGGTCCTCCTGCTGGCCAACGGGGCCAGCGGGGTCGAGCTCCGGGGACCCGAGGAAGCAGCGGCCTTTGGCAGTGCCCTGACCGAAATCTGCCTGGCCCTGGCGCATGAGATCGTCCGCGACGGTGAAGGGGCCAGCCGGTTTGTCCAACTCACGGTCACGGGCACCGAAGACGCGGCGGATGCTCTGGCGGTTGCCCGAACCATCGCCACCTCCCCGCTGGTCAAAACAGCCTTTGCCGGAGGCGACCCCAATTGGGGACGTATTCTGGCTGCGGCCGGACGTGCTGGGGTGCCGTTTGACCCGTATCAGGTCGGATTGACCGTTGGCGCTGGGACTCAGTCGGTTTCTCTGGTGCTGGGAGGGGCACCATGTGCCTTTGATCCGGCCCGTGCCCAGGCGATTTTTGCCGAACCCGAGTTCCAGATCAGCCTGAGCCTGGGCTCGGGATCAGGACAGGCCACCGTCTGGACCTGCGACTTGACCCACGACTATGTGACTATCAACGCGGACTATCACACGTGAGCGTCACGCACGCTGCTGGTCAGGAGAATGTGACGTTGTGGAGCGGCCGATTTGACCACGCCACCGTCTCAAACTCGGCAACGAGCCGTCCCACCCTTGGACACGTGGCGGTCAGTGCAGTCGCATCAGGTGGAAGGACGCAGTGCGCCGGCCGCCGCGTGCTACCAACTGGAGGTTGCGAGCTTGTGCGTGACCGAACCGACCGTCGGCCTCGTCGCGGCCTGGTAATGATGGCACGGGGCGCCGCCGGCGGATGGGCCGTTCGTTTCCCGTGGCCGCTCCGCGAATGCCGACCGCACGGGACGATGCAGTTCGTTGTTGCTGGACAGGTCGTTCACCGGGCAGTAGAATGGGTGCGTCGGGCAGGGTCCCGGAGCGGCACGCTGGCGGCGGAGCGGGTGGCACCGAGTGGCCGTCCAGGAGCATCACCAGGAGGCGTCCATGTTCGAATTGCCAGAGTACATCATTGTAGCCCGCCAATTCAACGAGCTGGTCCGAGGTCGGGTGATCGGCCAAGGGAGCCTGGGCAATTCGCCCCACAAATTCGTCTGGTACAACCGCACGCCGGACGAGTTCGCCGACCTGACCCGCGGCAAATCCGTCGGCGAGGCGCACGCCAGGGGCCGATGGCTTTTTGTGCCGCTCGAACCTGGCTATGTTCTGCTTTTTGGAGAGTGTGGGGGCAAGATTCTGTACCACGCGCCCGACGCCGCGCTACCACTCAAGTACCACCTATGGCTCCGCTTTGCCGACGGATCCGCCCTGACCGCCACAACTCAGATGTGGGGGGCATTCGAGTTATATGAAAAGGGCCAGGAGTTGGAACGCCAATATGTGCGCGATATGCGTCCCACGCCCGTCGAGCCGGCTTTCACGCCGGCGTATTTCGACGGGCTGATCGAGTCCCTGGCCCGGGCGGAGAAGCGGAGCGTCAAGGGGCTGCTGACGCAGGAGCAGCTGATCCCGGGTCTCGGCAACTCGATTGCGCAAGATATCCTCTTCCGGGCCCGGCTCCATCCGCGGCATCCCATCGACGCGCTGTCGACCGAACAGCGGCTGGCGCTCTACCGGGCAATCCAGGAGACCACCCAGCAGGTCATTGACCAGGGAGGCCGGTACGACGAGGTCGATCTGCTCGGCAAAGCGGGACGCTACGTACGCCTGATGGACAGCCGGTCGGCCGGACGGCCCTGCCCCGCCTGCGGGACCACCGTTGCCAAGATCCAATACCTGGGCGGCGCGTGCTATTTCTGCCCCCAGTGTCAGGTGTAAGCCCCGGCCCGGCCGCCACCCACCGCCCCCGGCACCATCGTGGCCGGCCGGTGGCGTTAAACGCATTCCTGTAACCCCGGTGGCATTCGCTGGAGGATGATCCGCCGGGCGCACCACACGGCCGGGGATTGACCACAAGGCCCGCTGGCAGGCCCGGGCCGGAACCCATGCTGGGCGACCGGCATCTTGATGTGGAGGAAGGAGGAGGGTCCGATGGCGGTCAATCGCATGCTCGGCCGAGTGTGGTGGTTGGTGCCACCGTGCGTGCCGATCGGGCGCCAGGTCCTGCCTGCCACCGTTCCAGGTGTTCCCACCGGCGGCAGAGAATGGCGCTGCCGGTTTGCTCGTCGTGAGGACGGTATTGCGGTATGATGCGTGGGTCTGGCCGGATGATGCCGGAGGCTCGTGTGGCTCCACCTCCAGTCCGGCAGAAAAAGGGAGTGCATGGCTATGCTCAACATCGTTATGATTGCATCCGAGTGTGTCCCCTTTGCCAAAACCGGCGGCCTGGCCGACGTGGTCGGAGCACTCCCCCCGGCGCTGTCGGTTCTGGGTCATCGAGTTGTGGTCATCATTCCCAAGTATGGGTTTGTCGACTCTTCGCTGCATCCTATGCGGCCGCTCCCCAACCCATTGGGCGTCCGGATGGGAAACATGCAAGAGTGGTGCGCGGTCCATGAAGCCAGCTTGCCCGGCAAGGTCCCGGTATATCTCATCGAGCACGATCTCTACTTTGGCCGCCCCGGACTCTACCATGACGCCGCCTTGAACGATTACGTCGACAACCCGCGGCGCTTTAGCCTTCTCGCTCGAGCGGGTCTTCAGCTTTGTCAGGACCTCCCATTCCGGCCGGATGTGGTTCACGTTCACGACTGGCAGACCGCACTGGCGACCGCTTACCTGAAGGTGTGGCATTGGGACAGTCCCATCTTGGGTCCGGCCGGCAGCCTCCTCACCATCCACAATATCGGTTACCAGGGAAAGTACCCGTCCAGCCATTATGAATATATTGGCCTCGGTTGGCCCAACTTTGAGCCGGACATACTCGAAGACTATGGCCAGATCAACTTTCTCAAGGGGGGGATCCATTACGCCGACCTGGTCAACACGGTCAGCCCCACCTACGCCAACGAGACCAGGACCCCGGGTGGTGGAATGGGACTGGCACCCTATCTGAACAACAAAGGCGACCGTTACATCGGCATTCTGAACGGCGTTGACTATACACACTGGGATCCGTCGGCCGATCCGCTTATACCGGCGGCATACTCGGCCACCGACCTGGCCGGCAAGTCGGTCTGCAAACGCGCCTTGCAGGATCGGATGGGCCTCCAGGTCGAACCCCAGGTACCGCTGGTTGGCGTCATCAGCCGATTTGCCCACCAGAAAGGACTGGATGTGTTGGCACAGGTTGTTGACGGCGTTCTCCAGCAGATGGTGGTGCAGTTTGCGGTGCTGGGGTCCGGCGACCCGGCGTTGGAGACGTTTTTCGGGGCGCTGCCCGGCAGATACCCCGGCCGGGCGGCCAGCGTCATCGGCTACGACAATGAACTGGCTCATTGGATCGAGGCCGGCGCGGATTTCTTTCTCATGCCCTCCCGGTATGAACCGTGCGGACTTAACCAACTCTATTCCCTCAGGTACGGAACCCTGCCCATTGTCCGCGCTACCGGCGGTCTGGCGGACACGGTCGAGCAGTACGATCAGTCGACCGCGGCCGGCACCGGGTTCAAGTTCTGGGACCTCACCGCCCAGGCGTTGCACGACACCATCGGCTGGGCGGTCAGCACCTATTTTGACCGTCCGCACCATCTGCTGCAGTTGGTCCGGCGCGCCATGAGCCGGGATTTTTCCTGGGAGCAGAGTGCGCTCGGCTACCAGGCGGCATACCTCCGCGCCATGGAGATCAAACGGGGTCGGTAGCTTCGCAGGACACGGTGGCCTATCGGTTGGCGTCCTCGGGCGGAGGCGCCCGTACCGCAGTTGCCTGCCCGGCGACGGCGGGTCGGGCCTGGACGTGACCAGACCGAACCGGTGGCCCGAGCGCTCCTTCAGAAGAGCTATTGACTGCAGGCGCCTGGCGCAGCGGGCGATGCACCGCTATAATTCCACGGACTGTTCTTAGGCATTGATCAGAACCGAGGAAAAGGAACCATGGACGCTTTTGCATTTGCCCGCGCTAACCGGCCGCGGTTCTTGGGTGAGTTGGAGGAATTCCTGCGGATTCCGAGCGTCAGCACCCAACCCGAACACCAACCGGACATGCTGGACGCTGCCAATTGGCTCCGCGACCAGCTACTCGCAGTCGGTTTCCCGCGCGCCGAGATACTGCCGACCGCCGGCCACCCGATCGTGTTCGCCGAGTGGAGCTGCCGGCGGCCCGCGGCGCCTACCGTCCTGTTATACGGTCACTATGACGTGCAACCGGCCGACCCGCTGGAGCTATGGCGGACGCCCCCCTTTGAGCCGGTTGTCGTCGGTGACGACCTGTACGCCCGCGGGGCTTCCGACGACAAGGGCCAACTCCTGGCCCAGATCAAGGCAGTGGAATCACTGTCCGCCACCGCCGGAGAGCCGCCGGTCAGCATTCGCTGTCTCTTCGAGGGCGAGGAAGAGAGCGGCAGCGAACATCTGGACGATTTTGTCACTGCCAACCGGTCCATCTTGCAGGCTGACGTCGCCCTCATCTCCGATTCGTCCATCCTTTCCAAGGACCAGCCATCCATCATCTACGCCGTCCGCGGCATCACCTACGTGGAGGTGGAAGTGACCGGCCCGGCCGGCGATCTGCATTCCGGCCGGTACGGCGGCGCCGTCCACAACCCCATCCACGCACTGGCGGAGATGATCGCCGGCTTGCACGATTCCCAGGGTCGGATCACGATCCCAGGCTTTTACGACCGAGTGCAGGTCCTCACGCCGGCCGAGCGCGCCGGCCTGGCGCGGCTTCCCTTTGACCGCCACGCTTGGCTCAGGGAAGCAGGTATCACCACCGATTGGGGAGAACCGGAATACAGCATCGTAGAGCGAACCACCGCCCGGCCCACGCTGGACGTCAACGGCATATGGGGCGGCTACACCCAGCCCGGCGCCAAGACCGTGTTGCCCAGCAAGGCGTTCGCCAAGATATCCATGCGGCTGGTGCCGCAGCAGGATCCGGCCGAGATCAGCCGTCTGATCCAGGACCATTTTCAGGCCATTGCGCCGCCGGCGGTGACAGTCCAGGTGCGTGAGCTCCATCATGGTCAGGGCGCCATCGTGCCTCTGGACAGCCCGGCAATCCAGGCCGCTGCTCGCGCGTACGCCGAGAGTTTCGGCGCCGAACCTCTCTTCGTGCGTGAAGGGGGGTCGCTTCCAGTAGTTGCCACCCTCCGGCGGGAGTTGGGAATCGACTCCATCCTGATGGGTTTCGGCCTGCCGGACGACAATCTGCACGCGCCCAACGAAAAGCTGCACCTCCCCAACTATTTCCGGGGCATCGACACCGTCATCCGGTTCTTGAGCTACCTGGCGTGACCGACAACCCGGTACTGCATCAACTGGCGGGCGCTGATCCGCCGTTGCAGGCGCTGGAGAGCGGCGCAAATGGCCGTTTCCGGCGCGGGCAGGACGGTGTGAAAGCGATCTTTGCCCTGACCGGCGGCCAGGCCGAGTTCATCTGTTTTGCCACTCACACGCTATGCTACGTCCGGTCGTCTCTGGGTCACCCCGCACTCTATCCCATTGAGCCTAGCCATATCGAGCGCCCGGTGCGAGCACTGCTGATGGATCTGGACGGAACCAGCGTGCACAGCGAGTCTTTCTGGATCTGGGCCATCGAAAAGACCACGGCTCGTCTGCTGGAAAACCCGGCATTTTTTCTGGAGCCGGCCGACCTTCCATACGTCGCCGGTCGAAGCGTATCCGAGCACCTGCAACACTGTCTGGACAAGTACTGCCCGGGACAGACCCTCTCGCAGGCGCGCGCTGCCTATTTCGAACTGGTCCACGCTGAGATGGAAGCCATACTCCAGGGAAAGGTCCGGCCGGGCCTCTTTGATCCCGCCCCCGGACTGAAGGATTTTATCCAAGCAGTCCGGAAACAGGGCATCAAGTTGGGTCTGGTTACCGCCGGATTGTACGAGAAGGGCTGGCCCGAGATCGTTGCTGCGTTTCAATCGATGGACATGGGAGACCCGCGCGAGACCTACGACGCGATCATCACCGCCGGGTTCCCGCTTCGCGATCGCCAGCCAGGCACCCTGGGCGAACTCGAGGCCAAACCCCATCCCTGGTTATATGCCGAGGCCGCCTGCATCGGGTTGGGGATCCCCCACGCCGATCGCCATTCGGTGGTGGGCATTGAAGACAGCGCGGCTGGCATCCTCTCTATCCGGCTGGCGGGCTTTTCGGCCATCGGCCTGTCAGAGGGCAACATTGAGCAGAGCGGGGCCCGCGTCCTTTGCGACCATTATTGCGAGTCGCTGTCCGACGCGCTGTCCGTCGTGCTGGGCCCCAAAATGGGCCTCACGGATGGTTAAGCTGCCAGACAATGCTACAATATGGTCGGCAGACGCGCGCTCGGTGTCTTGACCGGGCGGGCAACGATTGCAGGAGTGAACATGAGGGATGCGGGTGATTTCTGGTCTGGACGAAACGTCTTGGTCACCGGTTGCACTGGCCTGCTGGGGTCGTGGCTGACAGAGACGCTGGTCGACCGCCAGGCCGCAGTAGTCGGTTTGGTCCGTGATTGGGTGCCCCATTCGCATTTGATACGATCCGGCGTGATCGACAGGATACGGGTGGTCCGCGGCGAGGTTCAGGACTATGACTTGATGCACCGCGTCCTCAACGAATATGAGGTGGATACGGTCTTTCATCTGGCGGCGCTCACCATCGTCACCATCGCCAACCGCGCGCCTCTGGCAACGTATGATACGAACATCCGCGGCAGTTGGACCGTCTTCGAAGCGGCCCGCAACTCGCCCCTGGTAAGCCGAGTGGTCTTTGCCTCCAGCGACAAGGCGTACGGCACACAGCAACGTCTCCCCTACACCGAGGAGATGCCGCTGCTCGGACAGCACCCTTATGATGTTTCCAAGGCATGCGGGGAGTTGCTGGCGGCAAACTATCACAATTCATATCGTCTGCCGGTTGCCGTCACCCGTTGCGCCAACCTGTATGGTGGCGGCGACCTCAATTTCAGCCGTCTTGTGCCAGAAGTGGTTCGCTGCGCCCTGTTAGGACGGCGCCCGGTCATTCGGTCTGACGGTTCGATGCGCCGCGACTACCTGTACGTGCGCGACGCGGCAAACGGCTACCTGATGCTGGCGGAGCACATGGACGACACCGCGCTTCACGGACAAGCCTTCAACTTTGGCATTGACGACCCGCTCACCGTCCTGGCGATGACCCGGCTGATCCTTTCGCTCGCCGGGCACCCGGAATTGGAACCCATCGTGGAGAGCCGCGCGTTGCAGGAGATCTATGACCAGTACCTGTGCAGCGAGAAAGCACATCGGGTGCTGGGCTGGTATCCACAGTATTCGTTGGATGAAGGCCTGACCGAGACGTTGGCGTGGTACCGGGCATACCTGGAGGAACAGGGCACGTTGCCCGGGGTCGCCCCGGACGATCCGTCCCCAACTCCGGCGCCGTAAGGCGTCAGGCCGCATCCCCCATATGAACCGCGGCAACAGATCCTGGCTCGAATGGCTGCTGGTCGCAGCCGTCATCCTCTGGGTAATGGGACTCCCGCCGGCGGCAGCTTTGGCCGCCAGATGGTTGATCCGGGCCCCCCAGGAGGGTTTCGCCCTCCTGGTGGGCGTCATTCAGTTGGTCGGTGTCCTGGTTTTCCTGGCACTCGTCCGGCTGGCGCCCAGCTGGACCCGGGGCGCTTTGGCCTGCCGTCTCCTGGTCCTCTCCTCGTCGTGGTGGCTGCTGGACGGCCTGAGCCGCCAATTGCTCTCCCAACATCCCAACTGGTCAGCGCTGGTTCGACTGCTGGGTGGGAGCCTGCTGGTTATCGGCCTGGGCCGTTGGTCGTTGCGCCGCGGTCCGGCAACCGGTTGGCCCGGTTTCTGGCGCGACACCGGATTGAGCCGGTCCGGATCGTTGACCTGGGCTCTGGCAGCCGGCGCTCTGGTGGTTTGGCCCTGGTTTCTGGCCGGCTCATTGGGCGATTGGAGCACGAGCGCGGGCGTCGTGCTGCAGGCGGCGGCTGAGGCGTTGGTCACCGAGTGGATCTGGAGGGGCCTGGCGCTGCACCTGCTAGTTCGAGTCACCGGGCGGCGATGGTCGGCTGCGCTTGTCGGGCTGCTCCTGTACACCGGCTTTGAGATCAGCCGTTACGCAGCCGGGAGCAGTTCGGCCGGCGGCTGGGAGGCCGCCACCGCCATCCTGGTCGCGGTGGTGGCAACGGGTTTGTGGGCGCTCCCGGGTAGGGGCCAATACGGGGTCTGGGGACCGGTTGTCTTTCACTTTGGCTACAAGGCCTTCCCGGCGCTGTTCACGGACCCACGTGCCGAGGTCGAGTTGGTTACCTGGGCTGCCCAAGGGGCAACCGCGGTCCTGACAGGCTTTGTGGGCCTGATGGTGTTGGCCTGGCTCATCTGGCATCGGTTCGCTCCGCCTCGGGCCGGCCGGCTTGAGCCGGCTCAGGGCTTCCCGAGGCCTCATGGAGCCGTGGCGGCCGGCAGTCTCTGGGCCCTGTCACTCATCCTGTACCTGACGGCCGGCATCCCCGGTTTCCACAACGACGGATACCTGATCATTCTCCGCGAACAGGTACCGGTGGGCGTCGAGTCCGCCCGCAGCCATGCGGCGGCCCTGTATCAAGCATTGGTTGATACGGCTCAGCGGACCCAGGAACCGATCCGCACTGAATTGGAGCGCCTGGGTCTTTCCTACCGGCCTTATTACCTGGTCAACATGATCCGGGTCGATGGGACCACCCGGGGCATGACCCAGTTTGCCCGATGGCCGGAGGTGGCCCAGGTCCTCCACCACCCCGCCGTGCGGCCGTACCCCATTCGGTGGCGGTTGCCCTACGGGCCCGCCGGCCCGGTGGATGCCACGCCGGCGTGGGGAGTGACCGCTGTTCACGCCCCCGAGGTCTGGAAGATGGGTATCACCGGCGCGGGCATCGTGGTCGCCGGGCAGGACAGCGGAATCGACTGGGAGCACCCCGAACTTCAGGACAGCTATCGCGGATGGGACGGGCAAAACGCCGACCACGACCGGAACTGGCACGACGCCTGGGACGATGGGCGGATCCCGGTTGACGACGACCAGCACGGCACCCATACGCTGGGAACCGTGGTTGGCAACCGGGTAGGCATGGCGCCGGATGCTCAATGGATTGGCTGCCGCAATATGCGCCGCGGCATAGGAAACCCGGGCTCGTACGTCGAATGCATGGAGTTCTTTTTTGCACCCTATCCGCTTGGTGGCGACCCGTTTGAGGATGGTGATCCGAGCCTTGCCCCACACGTGGTGAATAACTCCTGGGGATGCCCGCCGGAGGAAGGGTGTACCGGCCCGGAACCTTTGCGGACGGCAGTAGAGGTGATGCGGGCGGCCGGCATCCTGATGGTTGTCAGCGCAGGGAACGAGGGGCCTGCCTGCGAGACAATCTGGCTGCCCGCCAGCGAGGACGCTGTCCTGACCGTTGGCGCTACGAACCAGCAGGATCAGATAACCGGGTACAGCAGTCGTGGTCCATCCGGCGAGCTGATCAAGCCGGACGTAGTGGCACCGGGCGTCGGAATCGTCTCCAGCATTCCCGGCGGCGGTTACGGCCGTTCAGAGGGCACTTCGATGGCCGGTCCTCATGTCGCGGGGTTGGCAGCCCTCCTCTGGTCGGCCGCACCGGACCTGGTCGGCGACATCACGCGTACCCATGACCTGATTGTGCAGACTGCCGAGGAAAGACCGGTGGACCTGACGTGTCAGACCGACGTTCAGGAATGTGCCTGCGGTCAGACCGAACCCGGCATGATACCGAATAACGTCTATGGTTATGGGATCGTGGACGCCCTGGCCGCGGTGCAGGCCGCGCTCTCCACGTCCAACGCCACCAACGATCTTGCACCGTGATCAGAAACCAATCTGGAGGTGAACATGGTCAGGCGAGTTCTCGGCTTCATCATCATCGCGACCGTGCTGGTTGGGCTCTACTATAGCCTGTACGGTCTCTTCTGGGTTCAGAAGGCGGCCGACCAGGTGGAGCGCGACCTGGTCAGCAGCATGGACCTGGGCATTGAAAGCCTGGAGGTGATTTCGCAAACCCTGGTCGTCACCATCCAAACGGTGAACGACACGGCGCTGATGCTGAATGACGGCGTCGAGAGCAGCAGTCTCACAGCCAACACGTTGAACGCCATCGGGCCGGCCATGACCGATCTGGGAGACATTGTCGCAAACCAGCTGCCCTCGACCTTGGATGCCGTCCAGCAGGCGATGCCTTCGCTGGAGCAGGCGGCCGGCGCCATTGACTCAACCCTTACCACCCTGTCGCGTTTTCAGTGGTCGGCGGTCATCCCCATCATCAACTACGAACTTGTGTTTGGATTGGGCATTGACTACGCCCCGGAGAAACCGCTGGACGCAGCCGTGCGCGAGGTGAGCACCGCGCTGGAAGGACTGCCGGAGCAGCTGTCGGGGATTCACCTTTCCCTGGAGAAAACGCGCCGCAACCTGGAGCAGACAGAGACCAGCGTGACCCAGTTTGGCCAGAGCCTCAATACCGCAAGCGAGGACCTGGAGACGACGTCACAGGTGCTGCAGCAATATACCGATCTGGTCTCGGAGGCCACCCGGCAGGTGCGGCGGGCGCGATGGGACGTGCGGGATCGTGTCCAGGGAATCCGGGCGTTCGTCAGCGGACTGCTGGTTTGGATCGCGCTGTCACAGGCAGCACCGCTCTACCTGGGTCTTGGCTTGCTGTTCGCCCGTCGCCCGGGCCCTCCGGTGCGTCCAAGCTCCGCGCCGGCCGGTTCGGGCAGTCACGGCGAGCAGGAGCGCCCGTCAACCGCGGGGTAACCGGCGACGTCCTCTGGCCAATGGGACGCGTACCAGGCCAGGTACGCAGCCGTGTGTTCCCGCCAATACGGGTCGCCGTGGGAACCGGGGTTCAAGTGCCATTGGTGTGCGATGCCGGCGCCGGTCATAACGGCATGCAGGTCCAATACACCCTGGCGAAGCCAGTCTTGATCGCCCACATCCAAGTAGATAGCCAGCCCCGTGAGGTGTGTGCTGGTGCCGGTCGTCAACGGATTGTAGGCGGGACCCGCGTTGTCCGGAAAAAGCGCAGGGCTGTGGCCGCCGACGGCGGCAAAGAGCTCTGGATGGCGGAAGCCGATCTCCAGAGACCAGTATCCTCCCCGTGAAAGCCCCCCGATGGCGCGACCGGCGGCCTGGGGCCAGGCGCAGTGTTGGCTTTCCACGTGCGGGATCAACTCGTCGAGCACCACCCTTTCAAAAGACCAGTCTCCGCCAGAGGTGCTGTTGGCAATCTCCCCACCGAAGGGCATGACGATCAAGAATGGCGGTATTTCGCCGCCCGTGATGGCAGCATCGGCGGCCTCGTCGATCCCCAGGTCGTCCCACTGACTTTCGTTGTAGATGTTCCCGTGAAACAGATAGAGCGCAGGGTAGAGCCGGCCGTCCTGCCCGTAGCAGGGTGGGAGATAGATCCGGTACGGTACCTGCGCCGAATTTCCGTTTGCGTCCCGCCCCTGCGTCGGGCTGGGAAAGGTGGCCATCAGCACCCGCCCCACCCTTTCTTCACAGACCGGTACGGTGGGCGTGTGGCTGGGCACGGCGGTCGCAGTGGGCACAAACGTGGGGTTGGGTGTGGCAGTAGACGTCTGAGAAACCGTGGCGCGAGGCGTTTGGGTTGGCAGAGCCGGTGGGGGCAGCGGGGTGCGCGTGAACAACGCTGTGGCAACGGGCAGCGCTTCGCCGCCCGGTGTCTGCACCAGCCCTACTTTGCTCTCGGGCGTCGTTCCCACATCGCCGGCGCCGGGCGAACAGCAGGCCATTCCCAGGGCCAGGACAAACGCCTGGCCCCAAACCGCGTATCGTCCGCCGGTCATCCGGCGCGAGTATCGGCCATCAACAGCGCGTGGGCGCCTTTCCACAGCTCCGGTTGGCGAGTCATCTTTTTGACCTGTACGCCCGCCAGGTGCGGCAGCAGGTCCGCCATGAGACGCGGCAGCAGATCCCACGCTCCGTGACGAATCACGTCTTCCACGTCTTCCGCCGCCTGTATGGCCCACTCCCATTCCAACCGGAAACGGTCGGCCTTGAGCCAATACCCCCGTTTCTCCCATGCCTCGGCCGAGGTATCGACCCCGGCCGTGATCTCACGCAGCAAAAAGACCATCGCGGCCGACAGGTCCTTGCTCTCCTCATCGAGTTCCCGTTTGCCCGCCATCCGGCGCAGGATCTCCGCCAGAGAGCGCAGATGTTGGTTCCGGGATTTTCCCGGCGCATATGGATTGATCACCCTAGACATGCGGCGAATTCTAATCGATATGCTGGGGCGCGGCAAATGGAGTTGGTTCGCCGCGAGGCTTGTGCTAGAATACAACCTCAACCAGTTACTGCTTGGAAGGGTCGTGGTGACACAGACGCGGGCCATCCTGTACGAAGCCAAGACATCCGGCGGCACATGGGTGCGGGTCGTGCAGGGTGACATCACCCGGGAACCCGTAGATGCCATCGTCAACGCTGCCAACAGCCATTTGAGCCATGGAGGTGGCGTGGCCGGTGCGATTGCGCGCGCCGGCGGGCCGGAGATCCAGCGCCAGAGCGACGAATGGGTCCGGCAGCACGGACCCGTGCCCACCGGTTCGGCCGCCATCACCGGTGGTGGCCGGCTGAGATGCCGGCACGTAATCCATGCCGTGGGTCCGGTCTGGCAAGGTCGAGGGGACGAAGACAGCGTGCTGGCCTCCGCGGTCAGGCTGGCGCTGGAGCGGGCAGTTGCGTGTGGAGCAAAAACCGTTTCACTTCCCGCCATATCCACCGGCATCTTTGGCTTTCCGAAGGAGCGTGGGGCCCGCATCATCCTGCAAGCCGTGTTGGAGGCCACCCGCCAGGGCGAGCTAGAGGCGGTCAACCTGACAAACATCGATGCCGCCACGGCTGCCACCTGCGCTGCCGTTGCCAGGGAGCTGTTAGTGGAGTGCCAATGAACCTTTGGGAATCGTGGTATCGCAACTATGAGGAGACCGAAGATGCGGACTCGGACATCGCCCAGCTCCTGGCGGACTGGAGCACGCAGTTCGCCACCTACTTCGTGTTGGGCGGGTACTCACAGAATCAGGCTCCCCTGGCTATTCGGGATCACGAAGCGTTGGCGCTAATGGGGTTTCTGCGCCGCGATGAAATAGACCTGGACATCGTGCTCAAAATGGCCCAGGAGTTTACCGACGACGGCAGCATTCAAATCCCGATTCAGTGGCTGGCTGAACCCGAGGAGATTGCCCGAATCCATACGGCGTGGGCTCACGATTTGATGCATGACGAGGATCCCGAGCCATTCTGGTTGACCGCCCGGCCGGATTTGAACCGGTTACCGGCAGCCGAGCGCGTCTGCTGGTTGCTGGACGCAGCCGAGTTCATCCTTGAGATGGCCCTAATGACCAACGAGGCTGCGCGAGTGCGAATCGATACGTGGGCCAAGCTGCTGTACGGCGAGCGGATGTTGCGGGCGTCTGCGCCCGTTCTGATGCTACAGGCCAACTCGGCCGCTGCAGAACGACGGCATCACGAAATCGTCGCCTCGGAAGTCCTTGGGCTGCCGGATGCCCTGGTGGCATACTGCCGCGCCGATCGGCTGATCAAGGGTCACAACCTGATGCAGGGTCCGGCGATCAAGGAGGACCAGTCCATTGCGCTGTCGGCAGCGCTCCGCCTCTCCCAGGCAACCCAGGTTGAACTGGCGCAGATTCTGGAATACCTATTCTTGAGCCTTGACGAGGATCCGGTTTCTTCCACCTGCCTGAGTGACCCCCTCGTCTGGCTCGAGGGGACTGTTCACAGCGCCCAATCCGTCTTCAACCATCCCCGCGATGGAGATGCGCTGTCCGGGCCAGAACTGATCCTGCTCGGCCGCTACCTGGCCCAGGCGACGGCGCTGTCCCGGCTCAACCACCTGCTCACCACTCGTCAGCAGTCCAAGATCCGCCATTGGGCGGCCGAGTTGTTCAGTTCGTGACCCTTTCCAGGACCCGGCCGCCGACCGGCCCGACCTGGACCGTCCGCGGCGTTCCCTTGAGCCCGGCCTCGATGTCACCCGTCCAGACATCCCGCCAGGCGCATTGCCGTCCGTCACCGCAGTTGGCCGGAAGGGTCACCGTCTGGCTGCGGGGCTCGCGGTTCAGTACGACGAGCAGGCGGTCCTCGCCCAAAGCGCGCTCAAAGGCATAGACGCCATCCTGGGCCAGCACCCGCGCAAAACTGCCACGGCGCAGGGCGGGCCTGGAACGGCGCAGTCGGACGAACCGCCGAATGCTCGCCCGCAGGTCAGCATTCCAGCGGTCGGAATCCCAGCTAAAAGCCCCCCGGCAGGCCGGTTCCTCGCGGCCCTCCAATCCGATCTCATCCCCATAGTAGATACAGGGAACGCCGGGGAAAGTCATCTGGGCCAATCCCGCCAGCTTGAGCCGCTCCGATCCCTTCTCCCCTCCTCCCATGACGGTGGAAAAACGGGGAGTGTCATGGCTACCCAGCAGGTTGAGCTGTGCCAGATTGACCTCCCAGGCGTGCAGCGCCATGATCTCATCGATTCGATGCGCAAACTCCTCGGCCGTCAACCGGCGCAGCTCGAATCCGCCTGGACGGAAGGACGTGTCCAGATCCTGGCCGCCCAGAAAACCCGACCAAGCCAGGTACAGGGGATAGTTCATCACCGCATCGAACTGGTCGCCCATCAACCACGGTTGAGCCGCGGGGCCTGACCAGATCTCCCCCACCAGATACGCATCGGGTTTGGTGCGCCGGACCCGCCGGCGGAACTCGCGCCAAAACGCCGGATCGTCGATCTCCTCCGGAACATCCAACCGCCAGCCATCTGCCCCGAATTCGAGCCAATGCGCGGCAACCTCGAACAGGAATTCGCGCACATCCGGCGTTCGCGTGTCAAACGCCGGCAACTCGCGGTTTGACCACCAGGCACGGTAGTTGGCCGGTTTGTGTTCATCGTACGGGTGCAGCGGCCAGCGCTCCACCACAAACCAGTCCAGATAGGGCGACGCCGGACCGTTTTCCAGAATGTGGTGGAACTGGAAGAAACCCCGGCTTGCATGGTTGAACACGCCATCCAGGATGACCCGCATGCCACGCTCATGAGCGTGGTCCAGCAGCCGCCGCAGGGCCGAATTGCCGCCCAGGATCGGATCAACCTGGTAGTAATCGTGCGTGTGATACCGGTGATTGGCGGCCGATTGAAAGATCGGGTTCAGGTAGAGTGCGTTGATGCCCAGATCAGATAGATAATCCAGCCGCTCAGCCACCCCGATCAGGTCGCCGCCCTTGAAACCGCGATGAGTGGGCGGCGAATCCCAGGGTTCCAGGTTGGAGGGTTTGAGGACCTTGGCGCTGGACGCAAATCGATCCGGAAACACCTGGTAAAAAACAGCGTCGGGCACCCATTCTGGTATCTCCATGTTCATTCCTTTGCAATAGCCGCCCGAAGTAGGCCACTTGTAGTCGGGTTGTGTAGTCCACCCATGTTCACCTTGATGTGGTCCACTCGGCGAGTGTGGCGGGTGGTCAAGACGGCAGTCGGCTTGGGTCATGCGTGGTTGTTAGGTCGATTTCGTCAGGCATTTCCTTTCTGCGGTTGCGTTGTCGGTAGCTGTTGCCGCGAATGAGCAGTGTCAAGGCGTGATGAGTCAGGCGATCGAGGGCAGCAGTCGCAAGCAGGTCGCTGTTGAAGGCCTCCCCCCATTCCTCAAAGGCGCGGTTGCTCGTAATGACCAACGAGGAAGCTTCATACCGGGCGCTAATGATAAGGCACGACGATGCAGCGCAATCCAGGTGGCGACCTTCTGGTCGAAAACCAGCTCGGCATACTGGTGCCGGCTGAAACACAAGGTGGCCACAAAGGCATAAGCGCTGCGCAGTTGGCCGTTGGCCGGATCGACCAGTTTGCCCACCGAGCCAAAATCCACTTGCATCTCCTCCCCGGGGGCAGAATGTACCCGCACCACTGCTTCCGGCGTCGCAGGACGCAGCTGATGCACGTAGCGGCGCACCGCCGAATAGCTGCCGGTGAAACCGTGATCGTCCTGCAGCCGCTGGAAGATAGCCACCATCTCGACCTTCTGGCTCAGCAGACGCTGCACGGTTTCTCGGTATGGTTCCACCCTCGACGGCGTGCGCGGCGGCTGAGGCGGGATACCCAAGGCCGCCGCCAAGGTCGCATCTTCAGTCAGTGGCAGTCCTGTGAGCAGGTACCCTTGCCCCGCGGCCCACTCCCGGTACTTGCGCACCGTGATACGCGAGATCTTCAAGTCTTGAGCAATCTGCCGGTCCCTTTCGCCGGCCCGCAACCGATGAATCAGGTCTCTCAGGTAGTTCATGTGTACACGCTCCATGTTCCATCTCCTCCAGACTGCTGTGTTGGAGGAATCGTGCCACGGACTCGCCGATGGGCAACCGCTGGCCCACCACGCACCAGCCGGTTGATCATCAGTGGCCTACATCGGGCGACTATCGGTGGTATACATCGAGCGAACATCGGTGGCATACATCGGGCGACTATGGATGGCATACACCGGGCGGTCGCAGGTGTGGCATTCACATAGCGATCATACGTGGATACGTATCGCCCGGTACGTGACAATTCCTCGCTTGACTGCTGTGATAAACCCATTGACCCAAGCCATTCGTCAAAAGCCCCGCTCTGGATGTATCCGACTTCCCGTTGCAGCCGCCAGCCAGGCAGCGCTGATAGCGGGCGCCCGGCGGGGATCGGACACCCGGACGCGTGGTATGTGGTACTCCTTGGCCAGATTTCTGACGAGCGATGCCATACGGGGCAAGGTGTGCCAATGGCTATGCGAATCCCGATGGGCAACGGAGATGCCGCGCGCTGCGGCGGTTTCGATCTGGGCGCACAGTTCGGCCGCCGCCTCTGCCTGACTGATCCGGCCCGCCAGCGCCCGGGAAAACAGCCCCGGCGCGCTGCCAAAGCCGCCACGTCCATTCGACGGGGTCGGAACTCGGGCCGGCGCGAGGCACGGCGTTCCCCGAGTCAGGTTCAGATGAACACCTACCCCCAGGCCCTCACAGCCGCCAACAGCTTCCATGGCGTCCAGGCTATGCAACAGGTTCACCGGGACGCTGGTGCTGGTGACCCGACCGGCCCGGATCAGGGCCAATATGGCCCGGCTGACGCCAGGCGAGTAACCCAGATCGTCGGCGTTCAGAATCAGACGCACGGAGCCTGATCCTGGATTAGGCGTGCCAGGTCCAACGGTTGGCCACGGGTGCGGTCGCGCTGCAGGCTGATAGCGCCGTGCGGGCAGTGATATTCACATACACCGCAACCCATGCAGGCAATGCGATCAACCACAACTACACCGTGAGGTGCCAGCGTCAGTGCTCCAAACTGACACAGGGAAACGCAGGTGCCACACCCTTGGCACTGCTCTTCGACAACCTCGGCCACATAGCCGGAAGATGCCAGCATCGGGGTTCCATTTCGGTGCGCCTGCATGGCACCGCAACAACAGGAGCAGCAGTTGCAGATGGCATAAAAGCGGCCGAACATGGCATCCTTGAAAAAGGCGTGCGAAACGTGACCGCGCTGGCGGACCTCCGTCAGTATGCCCTCGGCCTCCTCCGGGCTGATCTGCCGGGCTCGCTGTGGATGGTGCTCCAGAATAAAGCTGGCAAACGGCTCGCCGATGGTGAGGCAGACATCCAACGGTAGGCATGGATTGGCGCGAGCCGAGCGGCACGGGCACTCGAGAACCACGATGTGATCCGGGTTCTGCAGCACAATCTCTCGAGCACAAGGGTAGGGAATAACCTGCTCCAGGTCCGTCATCGAAATGTCTTGCTTCACGCTGACCAGTTGCCGCGCGGCATCCAGCGACACCACTTTGCCATGGTAGTTGTCCGCCATGGTCGGCCGGCTTTTGTCGGCCGACGCAAACGGCCGGCGAATCCGGACAAACAGCTGACCCAGAGTTCTCACCAGCGGCGTCAGGCGATGCTCACCGGTCCCGATCTTGATATACAGGTAACACCATCGTCCGTATACATAACCATGAACCAGATCGAACCACGAGTAACCAACGGTTCGGCGGGCTTCACGAATGAACGCTCTGGTAGACGGCCGGACCAAATCTGGTATGTTGGGCATCCGTTCTGCAACTCCAGGAAATCGCTGCGCGTCGGCTGGGTTGTGAGTGTACTCGAATGTGACAGGCCGGACAAATTCCCTTGCGGTCGAACCGAAAGATGCTACAATGCCGCGATGGGCTGAACCCAAGAGGTCGCCACGCATGGATCCCATCGAGCCCGCCGAGATAGGTCAGTTGCAGGAGCTATATGGAGTCATTCCTCGCGTCTCCGCGCGCCTGGCGCTGACGCAGGCCGGCCGTTCACGCTGGTGGCCCTTGCCGGCGAACGACCGCCGGGCCGAGGCGGTGTTGATCATCCCCCGGCCGGGCAGGCGCTTCGTGCTCATCACCAAACCCTTCTATCCGGCCGGGATATTTCGACTCCCAAGCGGTGGCGTGGGCTTGGATGAGCCCGTCCTGATGGCGGCGGAGCGTGAAGCCCGGGAGGAAACCGGCCTGGCCGTCAGGCCAGAACGTTTGCTCTGGTTGGTGGACTGGACCTTTACCGATGGCGAAACCGATCGAGCTTTTGCCTCCTACCTCTTTCTCTTTCCAGCCACGGATCAACCCCTGGAAACCTGCGACCCTGACGAGCAGATCAGCTGCTACCGAGAGTGCCCGTTGCCCATGTTACTTGCCGTCGCCAACCGGCTTCGGCACTTGCCACCCGATTGGAGAGCTTGGGGCGAGCATCGCGCCCTCCCCCACGAATTGGCTCACCGATCCCTGTCCCTATTGGAGTAACGCCCGGTTTTCGCATTGCCGGTTGGAGTCACAGGGCACGAGGTCCAAGCTCCCGGCGGGTTTCAGTTATCTGGTAGCGGTTGAGATGGCTGTCATTGACGTCGAACTGGACCACACGTGGCCCACCCCCGTCCCCAGCGAGCAGCTTTATCGTTGGACCAAGTTCCTGACCGGAGAGCCGCGCCAGGGCTTCCGCTATGGCGCGGTTAGGCCCTCACTGCAGACCGGATCTTGGTACGCCGCAGCCATCAGCCCCGACACGACTCTGATAGCCTCCCGCCGGCTGTTCTCCACTCCCGAAGACGCAGTCGAATGGTTGCGGGCGGCCGTCCTTTGGCACGCCTTCCCGGAAGCCGACCGCTCCGATGCCCGATCAAAACGTCAACCCGGATCAAAGAGCAGGCGATAGGCGGCGACCCAAACCCGACCAGACATAGCCCTCACCCCGCGATATCGATGATCGCCAGCCGGGACCTCGCACCGGCCTTAATGCCCGGTCTGCAGCCCAATTCCCTGATCGATCCGGGCCTCCCGGCCCTGGGTTGGTCGCTTCCGCCGGGAGCGCCCCGTTGCGCTAGGACAACTCTTTCCGAATCGCTCCGAGCATCAGGCCGGTAGCCGCCAGCGCGATCCCGATCAGAATCAGAGCGGCTCCGCTCGCCTGCACCACGGTGATCAGGCCGAACGATGCCACTGCCATGTAGAGATAGTTCTCCAGGTTCAGAGCCTGCATGTAGGTTACGTGCTGCGGGTTCTCGGGATCAAATCGACCTCCCCCCAAAAGATCGTTGTAGGTCGGAGCGATCCCCCGGCGGTGTTCCCTGATCGTGTCACCTGCCCTCTGTGCCTCGGCCGCGGTATCGATAATGTTCCCTTGCGCCAGTTCCTCAGCAGGAATTCCCAGTGGGATTTTCTCTTGCTGCATTGCTTCCTTCATGAAATTCAGCTTGGACTGGCCTTCGACGATGAATCCGATTCCGATGGCCGAGCTCACCAAACCTAGCGCGATCACCAAGACTGCCAGATAGCGACTTGTCCTCTGCATTTCCTCACGACCTTTCTCGTTCCGCATACCCATCTGTTGGCGCACTGTTTGCATGATTTGTATCATACTATTCTATTGTATTGCCTTCTTGCGAGTATGTCAAGCCCTCTCGTGCATGATCACGGGCACGAATCAAGTCCGAAATGGGAGTTGGGGGGGGCCGAGGTCGGTCGCGCAATGACCGTTGGTTTGTGGTTGGAGCGGCTGGTGCCTGCCGGGCGAGACCCTCGGCGTGTCGGTCAGGCCTGCTCCCGTGGTCTCGGAGCACCGATGATAGATGTCACCCTGCTCCACCCCGAGGAATGCTTCTCTCGCCGCCCGGACGCAGAGAAGCATCACTGATGACGGTGCCGTGACCTCCCGGCCCGACTGCTCGGCCAATGACCAATTGGATGGACGGTTAGAGGCTCAGTCGACGGCAAACAGCCGTCGAAAAGCGGCGGCCGTCTCTGGCAAAGACAGTCCCTTGCCGGCATAGTCGCCGTCGACCCAGACCCCAACCAGCAGTGGTCCTCGCCCCACGAAACCGATGATCGTGAGCCGGTTGATGGGCTGGCCTTCGGCGAGTCCCGGCACGACCGCCCCCAGGCCTCCGTACCGGGTCTGCACCCCATCTCCATGATCGATCCAGATCTGCCGGCCCCACAACAGATCGGCCGATTCGGCCGGGACACGCTGTGTGGTGGAGATCACACCCAGTTCCACCTCCAGCAGCGGCCTGGTCTCCTCTATCACCCGGGTCACCGTTCCCGCTGCCATCGCCCGGACGGTTTCGCTGACTGGGAGGCCAACAAATGCCATACCGTCCAGAACGCCATACCCAACCTGCGGCCAGCGCCCGCCCGGGAAAAGCGACAGCGTGATGGGCAATGAGGCCTCGACGGGAAGCCAGAGGTTCAATGTCTTGAGTTGCGGCGCGTCAAACAGGTCGGCAACCGGGAAGGGAAAAGCCGGGCAGTCTCTTGCCGCCACCGGCTTGGGGTTCAGGATCGTCACCAAAAGCAAGCGGCCATCCGTCAAGAACAGGCGGCCGCCGTCAACCGCAGCGGCTGTGAGAGGCAACAGGTCCGGGACGTTGGCATGGAAACCCAGCCGGTAGGCGCCGGTTTCCCGGTCCAATCCCAGCACCCGGCGGCCCACGCTATCCACGACGTACACCAGGGTCGAGTTGGGCTCATCGGGCAAGAATACGGCGCTTGGCACGCCGAGGTTTGTGTCCGGCCGGAAGCGAGGATCTTCAAAACCCACGTAATAGCGGCGCACAATTGCATCGCTGCGGGCGACGAAAACCGCGCCGTCGATGGCCATGTCCACGGCCCGGCTGACGTCCCGCACCGCCCCACCGTCGAAATAGGCCGGCGTAGCCAGGTCGCTGTCCTTGAGGTGTCGCCAAACCTGATTGCCAAGCGGATCCAGCAAATAGGAGCGGTCCGAATACGGAGCAACCGCAACCGGGAGCTCGCCGATCACGGCCGGCCGCTCCAGACTCCACTCACCCGACGGAGTCCGGCGCAACAGCCGTCCGCTCTTCTCCAACAGGAGCAAGTCGCCGCTGGCCGTCCGGGTCAGGTCAACCAGCTCAGAGACCCGCGCGCCCGCCACCACGACAGCCGCTCCCAGGCCATCGGCCGGCTGCAGGAACACCGCCGGTGAAGGGCCCAGGATCCGATCGAGGTCGGCCGTCATCAGGTCGCCTCCAGCCAACAGATAGAGCGTGTTGGACACCAGTTCGATGCGGGCGACAGCCGAAACCGGAGCACCGCTCTGCTCCGCCAACAGCGGCTTGATCAACGAATTGACGCCACAGAGGGGGTGTAGACCGCCGGTCTGTTCGGTGGCCAGCGTCTCTGGTGTGGCTACCACTCGTCCCGGGTCCGCAAAGGCCAACAGGTCGGCGCGCCCAGCGCGCGCCTGGGCCAGCAGGCGGGTTGCCAGTCGCTCCTCCCGGCCGGTCGGCGCCAAGGCCACAGCCTGAGCGGCGAGCCTCTCGACCTCCTCCGCCTGCCGGACCGAGCCTGTCTGCTGAGCCTCTTCCCACGTCGCCGTTGCCTGCACCAGGACCTGGACAGCCAGGAGTTGTGGGGTCAGGTAGAGGCAGCCTGGTTCCGCTTTCAGCGCGGCGAAACTCATTGTCGCCGCTTCCAGCCCATCGCGGGCCTGGTTGACTTGCCCCGCCTCCAGGGCGCTCAACACCTGATCCAGGCCATGCGTCACCGCATCTGCGTCGCAGATGGGTTCGAACGTGGCGGTGGGAATCGGTGCCGGTGTGCACAGCGCCGTCTCCGGCGTCGGTACGCTCGCCGATGGGCCCACCGGGGGCCGGCTGCCCAGGAGCCACCCAACAGCGAGCCCCACCGCAACCGCGACCAGCCCCAGAACCCATACTAGCCGGCTGCCCCTGGCGAAAACAGATAACGACCGATCATTCATCGCGTGCGTCCAATCAGCCGCCGGCAGTTAACGCCGCGCGGCCGGTCAATCCAGTATACCAGGTCGCCAGACGGCGTCCAAGCCGTCAGTCAGTCGTCACCCGGAGACCTGCGCCGGGTCCGGCTCTGGTTGCCATTGATCCTCAGCTTCGTAGGGCAAGGCGCGGCCGTTGCGCTGGTCGGGTGGGGCCAGGCGCCGTTTGATAGCCGCCCATCCGTCCTCCAGCACCATCTTGGTGATCTCGAGCGGCCGGACGGGAATCCCCCTGGTCGGTATGTCCAACTCTTCCTTTTCGCAGACCGTCGACTCATTGGCCGCGTCAATTGCCGGTTTGAGCGCCAACAGGCTTGCCTGGAACTGATCAGGCGGTTGCGTGGCCAGCAACTGATCGATCTGCGCCATCAGGCTTCGAGCGCGAAGAATGCGCTCCTCAGTGTGGCCGGCTTCATCACGCGGAACCAGTCCGAATTCGGCTTTCATCTGATTCAGCCGGAGACCCGCTTCATAGGTGGCGGCCGCAATCTGATCGCGGTTCATCCATCTAGTCTCGTAACTGAGGACGTGCTTCCACGTCGGTTGCAGCAGCGCCCGGGCGTGGGCCGCCAAAGTCCGGTCTCGCACCAGGTAACCATGCCTTTCCGATTGCTCGTAGGCCAGGCTGCCTGGGTCCAGGAACGGCGCCAGGGGGGAGATGAACGGCCACAGGCGGCCGTCGGCGCGGGTGTGGTGCAACAGCTCCCGGCAATAGTCGATGGTGCCCATGACCGACGCATAATCCTGCCCCGGCATCCCAATCATAAAGAACACGTCCAGACGACGGCAGCCGACGTCCAGCGCTGCCTGCATGGTCTGCTCCATTTGACCACCCGGGTAAGGTTTTCCCGACAGCTGACGAACCCGAGGATCGTGGGATTCGAGCGAAACCTCAGCCACGAAATCGGGCAGCGCCGCAGCAACCTGCTCCAAGTACGATCGCGAGGCCGGCCAGAAGAACTCGATGATCACTTCGCCATCGTATCCCTGGATCGACCGCAGGAAACGCCGCGCGTAATCCATGCCCCCCTGACGCAGGTCTCCCAGGACAAAGATGGGACCCCGGTTGAAACGGCGTATGGTCCGGATATCGTTGGCCAGCTCCTCTGGGGCGCGAAAGGCCGGGCGTTCCCTCCCGGTGATGATCCGGGATGCGGAAGCCGATCCACCGCAGATGGTGCAGTCGCAGGTACACCCGCGACAGGAAAGAGCCGCGGTGATGGGGTATGTCATCCACTTGGCGAAGGGTATGTAACTCGCCAGGTCGCGGTACCGCGCCACCGCCTTGATCACCTGGCGGTAGTTGAGCAAGACATGATCCAGGGTATCCGGGACATAGCTGAGCGGGTTAACCCGCATGCTGCCTGATCTGTCGCGCCAAGTCAGATTGGGCACTTGAGATGGGTCGCGTCCAGCCGCGATGGCATCCACCAATTGTCGGAGCGGCTCCTCGGTCGAGTCGCCCCGCAGCACGTAATCCACCTGCGGAAATTCTTGGATGACCTCCGCGTGATAGTACGACGCCGAGAAACCTCCCAGAACGACGGGCACCTGTGGATGCAGCTGTTTCAAGAGCCGAGCGACCTCCAGGGCGCCGTGCGCGTGCGGCAGCCAGTGCAGGTCGATACCAAAAAGCAGGGGGCGCTTGAGGCCTGCCAGGAATCTCTCGGCATCAAAATGGCGGCTCTGCAACATGCGCACCGCCAGGTTGATGATCCGCGTTCGGTAGCCATAGCGCTCCAGATACTCCGCCAGCGTAGTAAGGCCGATCGGGTACATCTCGAAAACCGGCGTCGAGGGGACCAGGTCGCTGATCGGTCCCCAAAGCGTGGCTCGCTGCCGGAAATCGTATACCGCTGGTGCATGTAGGAAAATGACGGCCGGATCAAACACTGACACAACTCCCACGAGTTAATGCCGTCGACGCATTCCGGACGACAAAAACGCGATATATTTGAGCATAATAGTCGCAATTATACAGAAATCTGCCTTCCTGGCAAATAGCAGTTGGCGGCCGCCTGGGCATTCAGCGAGGTGCCCCCACTTTGCCACACGAGATCGGCGGAGCGGTCTGGTCGCGCGGCGGTGTTATTGGATGTCGATGATCCGAAACAGGATCGGGCCCTCGGGCGACTTGACGGTCACGGTCTCACCCACACGGTGGCCGATCAGTGCCTTTCCCAAGGGCGAGGCATTGGAGACGTATCCCTCCAGTGGGTCAGCCTCGGCCGGAGAGACAATGCGGTACGTCTCCGGCTCCGCATCCACTTCCGCGATGGTCACACGATTGCCCAGTTGGACCGTCTCCCGGTCTTCTGGCTCGGACAGGTACTCGGCGGAGGCAAGCAGATGCTTGAGATTGCGAATCCGCCCCTCGATAAACGAAAGCTCTGAACGCGCTTCTTCGAGCTCGGTGACGTCCTCAACCTCAAAACCCTCGGCCAACGCCTCGCTCAACCAGGCTGTCACCTTGGGCAGGCGTGTTTGTTCCAGATAGCGCAGCTCTTCGTGGAGACGCGCTGCACCCTCTGGAGTGAGGAGGATCGTCTCCGGAGCCACCGCCTCCACCGATTCCACGCGCGCTCGGGCGCGAGGTCGCGGCGAGCGGAGGACCGCCACCCGTCGAGAGATTGAACCGGTCCAGTCGTCTTCGTCCTCGGACTCGACGCCTTCCTCCTCGTCTTCCATCTCCTCAGCCTCGTCGAGACTGATTTCAGTGGCCTCGTCCGAGTCCTCCCAACCCCGGTCTGTCTCCGGAGCTATTTCGAGCCAAAGCGGTTCTACACTGGTCACCTGGATCTCGATGGCGCAACTCGGACAGGCGAAAATGTCGCCCTCCTGCCAGTCAGGATCCAGCGGGATATCATGGTCGCATTCGGGGCACTGGCCCGTCGAAGGGATATCGTGATCTGCCGTTCCCTGCAGTCCCATCATGTTTCAGTCACCTGTCACTTTAGTTTTTCCTGGCCGCGGAACGGTCGGTCGGGCCGCAATCCGCGCAACACTTCATCGTCGTTCGCAGTCAGGTTGCCCTGAATCAACCGCACCAACAGGTCGCCCACTCCTGGTCCCAACATGTATCCCTGACCGCACATGCCCACCGCGTGGACATAGCCCTCCACTTCAGGCGCCAGGCCCACAATGGGGAAACCGTCTGGCGTCATGGGATAGAGACCGCGCCAGGTGCGTCTGACCCGCAAGTTGCAGAGCCGGGGAACCAGGTTAACCATTCGGCGCGAGACCTGCGGCAAGAACGCCGAGGTTTCACGGCGGTCAGTCCCAACCATGGGTGGAGCCGGGGTGATACAAAAGATGATCTGACCCGTGGCGTGTTGGTAAAAGTAATAGTTGGCCGAATCTGAGGTTTGCCGGATATCGACCAACATGGGGCGCAGAAACGGAGCTACCGGTTCGGAGACGCCGCCTTCGTGCGAATCCGGAACCACCAGCACGTCGAGTCCTACGGTTTCTGCCACCTCACGGGCCCAAGGTCCGGCCGCATTGATCACCGACCCGCATGAATACGTCCCCTGGTTGGTATGCACGCCCTGCACCCGGCCGCGGACGGTCAGGATTCCGGTCACCTTTTCGCCAAACTGAAAGACCGCACCCTTTTCGCGTGCGCGGCGGTAAAAGGCCAGGGCACTGCGCATGGGGCTGGCACTGCCGTCATCGGGGGAAAAGGTCCCCCCAATCAGACCTTCCGGATTAAGCGCCGGCACTGCCTCCAGCAGCGCCTCTCGGTTCAACCATTCGATGTTGAGCTGGTACTCCTTTTGCACCGCCAGCAGGTTCTTGAGGATCTTTTCCTCTCGCGGCCGGTATGCCACAAAACAATAACCGCCGGCTATCCACTCCAGGTTGTCGCCATACTGCTGCTGCCAGGTGGAAAAGACTTCGATGCTCTTGAGGCACAGTCGGATTTTCGCCGGGTCGGAATGGGTCGCGCGGATACCTCCGATGGCAGCCTTGTTAGCCCCCTGCCCCACACTGGCAAATTGGTCGATGACCAGAGTCTTGAAACCGGCCTCGGCCAGGAACATGGCGGCCGGCGTGCCGACACTACCGGCGCCGATGATGATGACGTCATAAACCGGTTCGGTCACCGTTGCTCCAATCCCGCAAAAACGCCCAGCGGCACCTCAACAAACAACGGTCGAGCTACGTTGAGCTCCACTTCCTCGGCCGGCACTCCGGCTTCACGGAAGGCCCGCAGGATAAGCGGCTGGCAGGTCTTGCCGCCACAGGCACCCATGCCCGCCCTGGTGAGCGCCTTGATCTCGTTGATGTCTCGACTACCGGCCTGGATTATCTCCTTGATCTCTCCCAAGGTCACCCGCTCGCACCGGCAGACAATCATGTCGTCGGTGAGCCGCTCCACGTATTGCTCCATCGGCGCGCTGACCTCTGCCTGTTGGACCAGGATACCGGCAATCTGACGGGCCACCTCGCGCGGGGCCTGCACCTTGACCACCATGGTTCGGTCAGTTGCCCGAGCGATTCGGGTTTGTACCACCCGGACGTTCCCGAGGACGTTGCCCGCGGTATCCAGCACAGTAACCACATCGCCCTTACGCAGGGCCTCTTTGCCGAACTCGAATGCCAGCGTGACGATGGGGTCACCGGCTTTGCGATAATCCACCAGGGTTACCGCCAACCCGGGACAGACCGTCACGCACTTTTCGCACCCAATGCACTCCTTACCGGTCCGTTCAGAGATGTATTGCGGCACCTTGCGGATATCATCCGGATCAATATAGATGTTACCCTGAGGGCACACAGAGGTGCACGGATTGCAGGGAATCTCCTGGCTGCAATGAAACACCGGTATGATCTGCCCGTCAGCTTCGGCCGGAAGCTGTTCATCCTGCGTTTCGCCCGGTTTGCTCTTGAGAATCTCCCCGGTGCGGATCCAATCGGGCGGCACCTCGCCGACCTCGTAACCCAACGCGCGCCCCACCTTGAGCCCAACGATCTTTCCCGAGAACATCGCAGCCGAGGCCTCGGCGATCTCCTCCGCATCCCCAGCAGCAAACGCGGGCAGGCCGAATTCCACCGCTTTGGCGAAGAATTCGTTGACCGGATCCAGGCCGACGGCAATCAGCACGGTGTCACACGAAAAGGTGCGCTCGGTCCCGGGCACCGGCGTCCAATTCGCGTCGATCGCCGCGATGGTGACAGACTCGACGTGATTCTCGCCGTTCGCACTGAGAACCGTGTGGGATGTGTAGATGGGAACACCAAAACGGGCCAACTTGTCCTGGTGAACCTTATAACCACCACATTCGGGGAGCGCCTCCACCAACCCAACGACCTGAATTCCCGCCTGAAGCGCATGGTAACCGGCTATCAAACCCACGTTTCCGCCGCCAACGATGAGCAAACGGTCAGCACAACGAATCAGATCGCGGTTGACCAGGGTCTGGAAAGCGCCGGCGCCGTAGACGCCAGGCAATGTGTTGCCTCGGAAGGCCAGGGATTTCTCGCGGGCACCGGCCGCTACCAACAATACCTTGGGTTTTACACCCAGATACTCCCGCCCATCACGCACAACGCCAACCTTCTGGTCGGAATAGACAGCAACCGCGATGCTATTCAACCAGATATCGACGCTCGCGTGCTGACGCACCTCCTCCTCCAACCGGGTGGCGATGTCGATTCCGCGGGTTCCGGCATAACAGGCGTTGATGCTGCCAAAGAACCGGTGAGTCTGGAGCACCAGTTTTCCACCCAAACGGTGTTTGTCATCCACAACCAGGACACTTGCGCCCAGTTTTCCCAACTCAACGCCCGCCGAAAGACCGGCCGGACCGCCGCCGATGATCAGGCAATCCACCGCCACCTCCGGCGGTGGTTTCATCTCTGCCACCGACGATGGCGCCACCGGCGGCAGTGAAGGGAGCCCATCGGACGGCTCCACCTGAATGCCAGGCTGCACCAGGGTCATGCACGATTTGACCGCCAGTCCATCAGCCAGCACGGTGCACTGGGCGCACTGCCCATTGGCGCAGAAAATCCCCAGGGCAGCGCCGTCTTTGGGGTGGTGACCAAAGGTCCGAACACCATTGGCAAACAGCGCCGACGCAATGGTCTCTCCGGCCAGCCCCTTCATGGGTTCGCCTTGCCAGAAGAACGTGAACGCATACTTTTCTTCGACTGGTAGGATGGGATGGGCGAGAATTCTATAGCCAGCCAAAGGCACTCCTGTGTTTACCGACGTCGATCATCGACTCATCACCGGGCCTTGCGCCGTCGTTTTGGTTTCCGCAGCACGACGGTAGGAAGCCAGCCCCGATCCAAGATCAGCGCCCAGCAGATCGCTGCGGTTGTGACCGCCGAGCCGATGCACCAGGTGCAGGTTGCCCTGATGACCACCAACTCCAAGGCGGTGAGGTAGGTGGAAAAGATGACCGTGAAGAGGCTCAGACCCAACAGAACAGCCCGAGATCGCCGCAGCATCCACTGAAGGACGGGCCGATTCCACCGGCCAAACGCCAGACGACGGGGGCCGTACTCGCCCAGGCCCCACAGCAGCAATATGCCCGAATAACCCAGAACTCCCCAGACTCCCATGGGCACGCCCAGGAGGAGGGAGTACCGGCTCTCCTGGACGGTGTCGCACCCGGCCAAAGGCCCGCAGGCGATGGAGGTTGCGGTCAGCTTGTGGTAGGCCAGGTAGCCGGCGATGATCAGGCCCACCAGTCCCAGGGCCAGCACCCACTTGTTGGCACGGTCGCGCAGCGCTCCGGGCGGGTCTGCGCCAAACCAGGCCGCGCGGTATCGCCAGATGCGTGCGATTCCAACGATGAGCGACGCCAACAGAATCGCCAGCCCCAGCCAGGCCACCAACTGCTCAATGTTCACCCCAGCCGACGGGGCAGCCACCTGGCCCTCGTGCGCAGACACCAAGCCAGGCGTCGCCAACCCACACATCAGCCAGAGAAAAAGGATCGCCACAAAACCAACCCGCTGCATATCGTCTGGTCCCGAGTCACCCTGAAGCGTTCGTGACGCAGCATTATAGCAAACTCTGGCAAAAACGTGCAACTATCAGTGCCGAAAAGATCTCCGACAGCGGAACGCCATCAGTTGTCGGTTGGCCGGCGTGTGGTATACTTTCGACCGCAGTAAGCAAGTGCCAGTATGGTTATGACAGCGACAGGAAAGAGACCCATGTTTACCTGGTTCCACCGCCTCACCTGAGGTGAAGCCTTGGGCACCGGCCGGTGCCCTTTGGCCCGCCTGGATACGCCGGGGAGCGGTGGAGCTGCCGCTCCTTGAGACGCTTGGTGTGAAACCTCCATGACCGTCGCCGGCGTATGCCGGCGACGGTTTTTCTTTGCCACGAGACGCCCCGGCGGTCGGGGGCGCGTGGGATTGTCCATATCAAAGAAGGAGGTGTGTACAATGACCGAACGTCTTACCCGCTTTTTTGCCTCGCGATGGGGCATCATTCTGGCCGGAGCCGTCATCGGCGTCCTGGCTCCCCTGCTGAGCAAGTGGGGCAACCCGCCCAACATGGGGATTTGCGTTGCGTGCTTTGAGCGTGACATCGCCGGGGCCTTGGGGCTTCACCGGGCGGCTGCGGTGCAGTACATCCGGCCGGAAATCATCGGCTTTGTCCTGGGAGCTACCATCGCTGCGCTGCTCTTCCGCGAGTTCCGGGCGCGCGCGGGGTCGGCCCCCATCGTTCGTTTTGTCTTGGGCGTCTTTGCCATGATCGGAGCACTGGCTTTTCTTGGGTGCCCGTGGCGGGCATTGCTTCGCCTGGCAGGCGGCGATCTGAACGGGATCCTGGCATTGGCCGGCCTCTCAACCGGCATCGCCGGCGGCGTCTGGTTCTTGAAGAACGGCTACAACCTGGGACGCTCCGCCAGGACCTACCCGGCCGTAGGTTGGATCATGCCGGCGATCATGGCCGTCCTCCTGGTGCTGCTGGTCTTCCAGGTCAAGGTGGCCGAGGATGGCGCCCTCTTTTTCAGCGCCGGCGGACCCGGGTCGCTGCACGCGCCGATCGTGGCAGCGTTGGTTGTGGGTCTGGCAGTGGGCGTCGTGGCGCAGCGGACCCGCTTCTGCACCATGGGTGCGGTGCGGGACGTGATTCTGATGCGTGATTATCACCTCATCACCGGGGTCGGGGTCTTGGTGGTGGTTGCCCTGGTCACGAACCTGATCCTGGGCCAGTTCAAGCTTGGCTTCTTTGGCCAGCCGGTGGCCCATAGCAGCCACCTGTGGAATTTCGCCGGGATGGCCCTGGCAGGTTTGGCTTTTGCGCTGGCGGGCGGATGCCCGGGCCGGCAGTTGTTCCTCTCGGGAGAGGGCGACGGAGACGCGGCGGTTTTCGTGCTGGGCATGATCACCGGCGCCGGATTGGCCCACAACTTTGCGTTGGCCGGAAGCCCGGACAATGCGACCACCGGCGTGGTCGGCGGCATTTCGACCTACGGCATGGCAGCGGTGCTGCTGGGAATCTTTGTGTGCCTGATTATTGGGTTCGCCATGCGGGAAAAGAGAGCGTAGGGAGAAGATAGCATGACAAAGCAAGTGGACGCGCGCGGGCTGTCGTGCCCGCAACCTGTCATTCTGGCTCGTAAGGCCATCGGTGAGGGGTCTTATCCGATCGAGGTATGGGTGGACACCGTGACCTCGCGGGAGAACGTGCGCCGGATGGCAGAGAAGGCCGGTTGCCGGGTCGCGGTTGAGGCCGTCGAGGGAGAATTCAAGCTGACCCTTAGCCGGTAACCAGTTGCTACAGTTGGCCGACAGGGGCGGGACGGAGCATCCCGCCCCTGTCGGCCGCACAGGTTGGAGCAAACCATGACTGATCTCGACGTCATCTATTTTGACAACGCTGCCACCTCGTGGCCGAAACCGCCGGTGGTTCTGGAGGCGATGAACCACTTTATGAACAAGGTCGGCGCAAATCCCGGCCGCGGCGCCCACCGACGGGCGGTGGAATCCGGGCGCATCGTCTATGCCGCCCGCGAGGCAGTAGCCCGATTGGTCAACGCACCGGATCCGCTGCGGGTGGTCTTTGGATCGAACGTAACCGAGGCGCTTAACCTCGCCTTGAACGGCCTACTGCGGCCGGGCGACCATGTGATCACCAGCAGCATGGAGCACAACAGCCTCATGCGACCCCTCCGCTTTCTCCAGCACCGGCAGGTGGAACTGACCGTCGTTCCGTGCTCACCGCAGGGCTTTCTCGAACCCGAAGCCGTTAAGAGGGCGATACGGCGCAAAACCCGGCTGGTGGCGCTCAACCATGCCTCCAACGTGATTGGAACCTTGTTGCCGGTCGGCGAGGTCGGCGCCATCGCCCGCGAGCACGGGCTGCTGTTGCTGGTGGACGCTGCCCAGACTGCCGGCGCGTTGCCTATCGACATGCAAGAGAGCGCCATCGACCTGCTGGCTTTTACCGGACACAAGTCGCTTTACGGCCCGATGGGCACCGGGGGGTTGGCTCTGGGTGCGCGGGTGCTCGAAGGTGATCTGTCACCGCTCAAGCGCGGCGGCACCGGGAGCCGCTCCGAGTGGGAAGAGCAGCCATCGTTCTTGCCGGACCTATGCGAAAGCGGCACGCTGAACGTGGTCGGGCTGGCGGGGTTGGAAGCCGGCATCCGGTGGGTGACCGAACGTGGCGTAGAAGCTATCCGGGCCCACGAAATGGCGCTCACCAGGCGGCTCATCGATGAGTTGCGCCCGATACCAACCGTCAGGGTGTACGGAGGGCAAGACCCTGAGCGTCAGACCGCTACCGTCGCGTTCAACATCGATGGCCTGGCAGCCTCAGAAGTGGGATTGCGTTTGGATGAAGAAAACGCTATCCTTTGCCGCGTTGGTCTGCACTGCAGCCCGGCTGCGCACCAGACGATGGGGACATACCCCGCCGGAACTGTGCGCTTTGGCTTCGGAGCCTGGAACACGGTGGAAGAGGTGGACCAGGCGGTGGCTGCAGTGAGAAAGCTGGCAGAAGGAAGGCCATGAACACCCTCGAGTACAGCGTCATTCTGGTGCATTCAACCAGCCACGCCGTCAAGGCTGAGCAGGTGTTGGCCCGGGCGGGCATTGCGTCTAAGCTGATACCCGTTCCCCGACAGATCAGCTCCGACTGCGGCTCCTGCATCCGCGTGGAGCGGCTGCATGTGCAGCGGGCGCAGCACGAGATGGAGTCAGCCGGCCTGGAAGTGGACGGAGTGCACGATATCGGGTAGCCGCTGCGCCGGCCCAGGGGTGACCTTGAGATTTCGAGCTTCGGCGCGGAGCATTGGAGCGGCGCACCACGTGACGCTGTCAACCGGACTCGCCGCCCCGGTCAGGCCCGGTTGTCAATCAATCGTCAGCGTAATGGGGCAGTGGTCTGAACCCATCACGTCGGCCAGGATGGTGCAGTCCCGCACCCGGGGCATGAGCGGTTGTGAGACCAGAAAGTAATCGATGCGCCAGCCGATGTTGCGGGCGCGGGCACGGGTGATGTAACTCCACCAGGTGTAGGCATCTTTTTGGTCGGGATACAGGGCGCGAAAGGCATCCACCAAGCCATGGGCCAGGTACCGATCGACCCATTCGCGCTCCTCGGGAAGGAAGCCGGATACGATCTCGTTCTCCTTGGGGCGCGCCAGATCGATCTCCCGATGAGCGGTATTGACATCGCCACAGATGACCAACTGGCGACCGGCGGCATGTTGTTGGTCGCACCAATCCAGTAGCGCGGCATAGAATCGCAATTTGTAGTCCAGCCGGGCCGGGCCCTGCCCGCCGTTGGGCATGTAGCAGTTGAGCAAGCAAAAGCCGGCATGCTCGCTGATGAGAACACGGCCTTCCACGTCGAACTCGGGTTGTCCGAAGCCGAGCTGCACCACCAGCGGTTGTCGAGAGAACGTGGCAACCCCGCTATAGCCCTTGCGTTCGGCCGAGTGCCAATACGTGTGGTACCCGTCGGGAGCACGGACCGCATCACTGACCTGATCTTCGCTTGCCTTGGTCTCCTGAAGGCAAAGCACGTCTGGTTGTTCCGCGGCCAACCAATCGAGAAAACCTTTGCCTTCCACAGCGCGGATACCATTGACGTTCCAACTGACAATGCGCATGATCTGCCTCCGGTCGGTTCCTTCACTGGCCGGCCGTCAGTATAACGGACCCAATCCAAAACGCCAAGCATCATCAAGCACTTGGCCGTTCCGGCGCTTGACCGGCCGTCCAGGCGCCTGTAAAATCCGGTCTGAAGGTGCTGACTGGCTGCGCCGGGCCGGCCGACTTGGGGCTCTCCAAACAAGCCTGCCGCCAGCGCAGCATGCCTGCCGCGGCCGGTTGGCCATTGGCAGAGGGCACCCCAATCAGATGGAAGACACAACCTTCCAAGGAGCAGAACATGGTGAATGCCAGCGCGTTAATCAAAGCCATCCAGCGCAACCAGTGGGTGATTCAGGCCCAGACGGAGGGACTGGACCACGCAGCCAGCGTTCAGCAGTTGCCGTTCCGGGGCAACTGCATGAACTGGGTGGTGGGGCATATAGCGGCGCACCGTGACCGGATGTCGGCCGCGCTGAACCTGGAGCCGGCGCTGGACTCGATTCAGACAGCCCGATACGCCCGGGGGTCCGCCCCCGTGACCGACGCCGCAGACTCGGTCCGGCTGGAGCAGATGCTAGAGACCCTGGCTCAGCAGACTGATAGGTTGACATCGGCGCTGGCCGCGGTGACGCCTGAGGTGCTGGATGCGGTGTACGACGCGGAACGCGGCGACACGGTCGGGGACCGGGTCGAGTTCTTGATCTGGCACGAGACCTACCACGTGGGCCAACTGGAGATGTTGAGGCAGCTCGCGGGAACGGACGACGCGATTATCTGACCGGCCAGTTGGGGACGGCCTCGCTGCGATCGCACATCTGGTAGGTGGCGCGTCTGGTGGACCGACCTCACCGGGATCAGAGAGGAGGAATTGGCATGTCAGCTCTGACAGAGTCCGCTGTTTGGAAGGCACTGCAAGACCACCAACGGTCGATGCAAGAGGTGCACATGCGAGACCTCTTTGCCCGCGACCGGCGGCGTTTCGAGCGGTTTTCGCTCTGGCTGGGCGATGTTCTCCTGGACTATTCCAAGAACAGGATCACAACCGAGACGATGAGTCTGCTGGTCAGCCTGGCAGAGCAGGCGCGTCTGGCGGAAAAGATCGAGGCGATGTTCACCGGCCAACGGATCAACCGCACCGAAGACCGGCCTGTGCTTCACGTGGCGCTGCGAAATCGCGCCAACCGGCCGATCCTGGTGAGTGGCCGCGACGTCATGCCGGAGGTCAACCGGGTTCTGGCGCAGATGCGCCAGTTCGCGGATGCGGTTCGGTCTGGCCGCTGGCGGGGTTACACCGACAAGCCAATCACCGACCTGGTCAACATTGGAATCGGCGGCTCTGATCTGGGACCCAAGATGGTCACCACCGCGCTCCGGCCGTACGGTATGCCCGGCATGGCGGTTCATTATGTCTCCAACATTGACGGCACCGACCTGGTGGAAACACTCAGGGCGATCAGCCCGGAGACGACCCTGTTCCTGGTGGCTTCCAAGACCTTTACCACCCAGGAGACCATGACCAACGCCCACTCCGCGAAGGCCTGGCTGCTGGCAACGGCTCAGGATGAAGCCGCAGTCGCCCGTCACTTTGTTGCCATGTCCACCAACGCGGCGGCGGTGACCACGTTTGGCATCCATCTGAAGAACATGTTTGAGTTCTGGGACTGGGTGGGGGGACGCTACTCCCTGTGGTCGGCCGTCGGCCTGTCCATGGCGCTGTTCCTGGGGATGGATCGTTTTGAAGAGCTGTTGGCCGGAGCGTACGCCGCGGATGAGCATTTTCGCACCACGCCGTTTGAGCAGAACATCCCGGTGGTGATGGCCCTGTTGGGCATCTGGTACGGCAGCTTTTTCGGGGCTCAGTCCCACGCTATCCTGCCGTACGACGAATACCTCGGGCTCTTGCCGAACTATCTGCAGCAAGCTGACATGGAAAGCAACGGGAAAAGCACCACGCAGGACGGCAGCTGGGTCGATTATGCCACCGGGCCCGTGGTCTGGGGACAACCAGGGACCAACGGTCAACACGCTTTTTACCAGCTCATCCACCAGGGTACGCATCTGATCCCCTGCGATTTCCTGGCGGCCGCTCACAGCCAGAACCCCCTGGGCGAACACCACCTCATCCTGCTGTCCAACTTTTTCGCTCAGACGGAAGCGCTGATGAAGGGCAAGTCGGCCGACGAGGTGCGGTCCGAATTGCTGGCCGCAGGATGCACGGGCGAGCGACTGGAGCGGCTGGTGCAGGCCAAAACCTTTCCCGGCAACCGGCCGACCAACTCCTTCCTCTATCCCCGGCTGACACCCCATACCTTGGGAACGCTGATCGGCCTTTACGAGCACAAAATCTTTGCCCAGGGGGCCATCTGGGAGATCAATTCGTTTGACCAGATGGGAGTGGAATTGGGAAAGCAACTGGCCAGGGCGGTCCTGCCTGAACTATCAAGTGACGGACAGGCAGACGCGCATGACTGCTCGACCAACGGGTTGATCAACTGCTGGAAGCAGATGCGGCGTGAGGCTGCGTAGGAGACATAGCGCACGTGAGCACTGCCAGGCCGGTCGGCCGATGGTGGCCCCCTACAGACGCGCCGGCCGAAGGTCCGGTGACAGGATCCTCTTGTGCGCGCCGCGGTTCTGCCCGGAATATGAGCTGGAGCCGGGTCGGGATGGTCGGCCCGGGTCAACGGCACTCATGAGACACCGGGCCGGGCGCGCTATGTCACGCATGATTGGCGCTCATTGCCGCTGTCTGGGCGCGTCGCTTCTGGTATGATAGTGCCCGGTTGGCCGGGGCGCCATGGTTCACGACCGACACGGATCGAGAACCCCATATAGTGAAATGGACTGGTGATGACGGTAAAGGCGGATCAGCGGATTCAGGAACTGTTCAAGATGCGGGCCCTGGCACAGCAGGGGGGCGGCGAAAAGCGGGTGGCCCGACAGCGCGCCCAGGGCAAACTGACGGCGCGGGAGAGGGTCCTGCGGCTACTGGACCCGGGGACGTTTCACGAACTGGAACCGTTCATCCGGCTGCGGGAGGACGAATTGGGGCGCACGCCGGAACGGTACCTGGGCGATGGCGTGGTGACCGGATACGGGATGGTGGACGGCCGGACGGTGTTCTGTTACGCGCAGGACTTTACCGTGTATGGTGGCACCCTGGCAGAGATGCACGGGCAAAAGATCTGCCGGGTCATGGACCTGGCGCTGCGAAACGGATCGCCGGTCGTGGGACTGATCGACTCGGGCGGCGCCCGGATCCAGGAGGGGGTGCGCAGCCTGGGCGCGTATGCCGAGGTCTTTCGACGCAACGCCATCATGTCCGGGGTGGTGCCGCAGATATCGGTGATGTTGGGCCCGTGCGCCGGCGGTGCGGCGTACTCTCCCGCGGTCACCGATTTCATCATCATGGTAGAGGGGAACAGCTCCATGTTCCTGACCGGTCCGAGCGTGATCAAAGCGGTGACTGGAGAAGAGGTTGACGCGGAGACGTTGGGCGGCGCTCGCGTTCACACGTCCATCAGCGGCAATGCTCACCTCTCGGCTCCCTCCGAAGAGGAGAGTCTGGCGCTTTGCCGCCGCCTGCTAGGCTACCTTCCGTGCAACAACATGGAAAACCCGCCGATCGTGGAGACGGGGGACGACCCTTTGCGGCAGGATGACGCGCTGAACCACCTCGTACCGCCGGACCCAAGCGAACCATACGATATGATGGAGGTGCTGCTACGGGTCTTTGACCGTGGAACGCTTTTGGAGATCCAGCCGGACTGGGCCCGCAATGTGATTGCGGGGTTGGCCCGGCTGAGCAACCGGGTCGTCGGCGTGGTCGCGCAACAGCCGTTGGTGATGGCGGGCGTCATGGACATCAACTCGTCGGACAAGATCTGCCGCTTTGTCCGCTTTTGTGACTGCTTTAACATCCCGGTTGCCACCTTTGTGGACTCGCCCGGATTTCTGCCTGGTGTGGCGCAGGAACACGGGGGTGTCATTCGGCACGGAGCCAAGGTGCTCTACGCCTACAGTGAGGCCACGGTACCCAAAGCCAGCGTCATTACCCGAAAGGCCTATGGTGGGGCGTATGTGGTGCTCTCCAGCAAATATCTGGGGACAGATATCAACTACGCCTGGCCCTCGGCCGAAATTGCCGTGATGGGCCCAGGAGGCGCGGTGAACATCCTGTACCGCAAGGAGATCCAGGAGGCGGAGGACCCGGTGGAAAAGTACAACGAGCTGGTGGAGGACTATACCACTCGATTCAGCAGCCCGTACTATGCGGCATCAGCCGGGTACATCGACGACATCATCGAGCCGAAGGAGACCCGCACTAAATTGATCACGTCGCTGGGAGCACTGCAGGAAAAGTTCAACCCGATGCCCCCCAAGAAGCACGGTAACATGCCAGTATGAGGAGGAGTGACCCGTGAACAGCTCCGATCCGGTGTGGATCATTGCGCTGATGGGCATGGGGATCACGTTTGCCGCCCTGGCGCTGGTGATGGTGAGCATGTGGTTGCTGGCGCGGGCTGCTCCGAGCCGGACAGAAGGTGCGTCTGGGGGCGAGGATGTTGCGGCCGATATCATCGACAATCCGCCGGCGGATGTGGAACTCCCGGTCGGCGCCACGCTGGAGGAGGTGGCAGCTGCCGCGGTGGCGGTGGCAGCGGCGCATAGCCTCGCGCTCCAGCGCCGATCAGCGCAGATCTGGCTGAGTCCGCAACCGCGTTCGTTGATAAGTCCATGGCAATTGGCATCGCGGGACCGTCAGCTGGACCGCATGAAGCAATAAGAGGCACCATGTCCAGATATCGAGTCAAAGTTGGGGACAAGCTGCACGACGTGACGGTGGACGACGTCACCGGGCATCCGGTGACAGTCACGGTGGATGGACGGCCGTTTGAAGTGTGGATTCAGGAGGACGAGGGTCCACCACCGGCCGCGAGCGCCCCGGCTCCTCTGGCGGCAGCTCCGGCCAGCGCGGCAGTGATCCAGACTCCGGATCCGTTGACGGTAGCCGCCCAGCCTCGGAGGATGGAACGAGGCGGCCGGACGGTGCGGGCGCCGATGCCGGGCAAGATCACGCAGGTGGCGGTGGCGGCCGGACAGACGGTGGAGCGAGGCCAGTTGCTGTGCGTCCTGGAGGCCATGAAGATGAACAACCAGGTCCGCTCCCCCCGGGAGGGGACCATAGGCGAGATCGTAACCGCCACTGGGGAGCAAGTGAACTATGGCGACCCGCTGGTGGTGTTTGAGCTGTAGACTGCGGCGGCGTATGCAGCCACATGCCCAATGGAAGCCTAGCGGCGTGGCCAAACGGAACGATTGCGGGCCACGGCCGAGAATGGGTAAAACATGAATGGGATTGCTCTGTCGAACCTGCTGGAAGGCATCTTTGCTCTCCAGTGGCAACAACTGTTCATGATGGCGGTGGGCGGGGTACTGGTATACCTGGCCATTGCTCGTGAATACGAACCGGTGCTACTGCTTCCCATCGGCATTGGGTGCATCTTTGCCAATCTGCCGCTTTCGTTTCTGACCGGGGAGGACGGCGTGCTTACCATTCTCTACCGGGTGGGCGTTGAGAACGAGCTGTTTCCGTTGCTCATCTTTATCGGGGTCGGCGCCATGATCGACTTTCGGCCGCTCCTGGCTCAACCCAAGTTCGTCCTGATGGGAGCAGCCGGCCAGTTTGGCATCTATGGCACGCTGATCCTGGCCTCCCTTCTCGGCTTCAAGCTGAATGAGGCATCCAGCATCGGCATCATCGGAGCCATTGACGGCCCCACCGCCATCTATGTGACCAACAAACTCGCCCCTCACATGATCGGGCCCATCACGGTAGTGGCCTACTCCTACATGAGCCTGGTGCCGATCATCCAGCCGCCCATCATGCGGCTGCTCACTACCCGTGCGGAGCGACGCATCAAGATGGAGTATGCACCCCGAGCGGTGAGCAAGCTGGCGCTGATCCTCTTCCCGATCCTGGTGACGATCATCACCGGCATACTGGTGCCGCAGGCGGCGCCACTCATCGCCATGCTGATGTTGGGCAACCTCTTCAAAGAGTCCGGCGTGGTGGAGCGCTTGAGCCAATCGGTGCAGAATGAGCTGATCAACGTGACTACGATCTTTCTCGGGCTGGCAGTCGGCAGCACCATGACGGCAGCCAGCTTCCTTCGTATGCAGACGCTGGGCATATTGCTCCTGGGGCTCCTGGCGTTCGTGTTGGACACCGCGGCCGGCCTGGTCTTTGGCAAGATCATGTGCGCCTTGTCCGGCCGCAAGATCAACCCCCTGATCGGCGCCGCAGGCATTTCGGCCTTTCCGATGAGCGGCCGCGTGGTTCAGCGGGTGGCCCAGGAAGAAGACTTTGAGACGTTCATCCTGATGCATGCCATGGGAGCCAACACGGCCGGCCAGTTAGGCAGCGTCGTGGCTGGCGGCGCCCTGCTGGCGCTGGTGTTGCCGCTGATCAGTTAGGGGGTACCCGGTCGGGCCGCAGCTAACCCCGTGCTTGAAGGTGCTGCCGGCAGAAATCCAGCGACGCGACCAGGTTGGCGCGGACGCGATCCTCGTCGTCGCTCTCCATCGCGTCCGGCCCGGTCTCAACCGCAACGTCGCCGGCATACCCATCGGTTGCCAGCCGGTGAAGGAAGCGGTCCAGTTGCAGTTTTCCCTGGTGCGGCAGTCGATGCTCGCGGCCGTCAAAGTTCGAGAGGTGCACGTGGCGCACCCGGTCCTGGGCCCGTGTGTAGGCCTTCAGCGGATCTACCCGCCAGGTGCCGCAGTGGGTGGTGTCCAGCGTCAGGTGTTCAAACCGAGTTGACCACTCCTCCAGCGTGTTCCACTCACAGGCATTGATTGGCCAACCAAAGAGACGTTGCTGCGGCATGATCTCGACGGCGATGGCCACCTCGGTGCTGGCTTGAAGAAACGGAAGACCTTGCTGGAACCAGGTGATGTCGGCGTGGTTGCGACGCCACAGAAGGGGAATAGTGCGTTGTCGGTGCGCTGTAACCAGGATACTAAGAGGCCAGCGCACGGGAAGATGAACGACCACCACATCCGCACCCAACGTCTCCGCCAGCTTGACGGACCGCTCCGCCCTCTCCCCCGCGGACGCCGGCCAACCCGGGATGTTGAGAAGGAAGGGGCTATGGACGGCCCCAACGCGCAGCCGATGCTGTTCTGACAGTCTTGCCAGGTAAGCGGGTTGCCATGTGTCCGGACGGTGGTCAATCAGGATTTCCACCCCCTCAAAGCCAGAGCCAGCTGCCAGTTCGAATACGCGTGCCAAACCGTAACAGTGAAGAGAACCGGTTGAGAGCAGAATCATGGCCAACCTCGCCGGGTGGAATGGGACGGACTTCCGTCCAGATTGTCGGAGGAGACGCTGTTCGCCGTCGACCACCCGTCAAGCGTACTCGCCAACGTGCGCTGCCTGGTATCTGGGGATCTGGGCGCCATTACTCACCGTCGAGTTCGGCCGTCACGGTTGGCCGGTGATGGTCCGTTGCAGGGCCGGAACGAAATGGTCGCGGGCGACGACCTCCCAGCTCATCAGCTGGGCAACCCGCTGTCCCCGGTTAAGCAGCGCTCGCGCTTGCGCATCGGTGACCGGAAGCGTAGCTCGCACCGCCAGCGCCACAGCATGGCTGCTGGCCTTCTCCAGGCGGTCGCGGACCTGTTGGTCGATCCACAGTGCATCCCAGGGGGAATAGACCTGCAGCCCATCAGCCAGCGTGATGTAGTCGGCCTGGACCAGGTTGGGAAGATACGGCAGGCCGGCCTGGCGGGCAGCCTGTTCAACACAACCTATGCAACCGGAGACGGTGCTGACAACCGCCAGGGCACCTGAGGCGAGCGGCTCCACCTGGGAGATGCCAAAGGGCTCATAGGTCGACTGGCCGAACTCCAGATGGGTCCCCAGGCGAAGGTCGTCAAAGGTCATATCCGCCGGCATGCGCACCCCGCACCACTCGCGAGCCCAGCCCAATTGATTGACCAAGACAACCTTAACCGCCTGCGAACCCGCGTTGAAGGCTTTGATGGCCCGGTAAAGCGGCAGCTCGTGGCCAATCAGATCGCCGTTGTTGCGGCGGTGGACAACCGGCCAACCGTATTCCGCTTCCCAACGGCAGACATCCTCAGCGGGACGCCCGGCCGGCAGGCTGGTGGAGAGGATAAAAAACAGCGCCGTCTTGTTGTCCGACGCCAACACCGGGTCCAGCCTCTCCAGGACCAACAGATCGCGCCAGAGGCCCTTGCTGATGAGCAATCGAGTCACGTGGGTGAAGACATAGTCCGGCGGATAACCCAGCAAATTGCGACCGTATTCCCGCAGCCGAGAAGTGGCGGCGAGCCGCTCTTCCAGCGTGACCGACCTCACCGCCACACCGCTCCACAACAGATCGATGGGAGCGGTGGCAAACTGCCCGCCCAGGAACCGGAGCTCCTCCTTGACCCAGTAACCGGCTGCCAGGATCCGGTGGAGACGGACGGCACGTTTGATCAACGCGTGTTTGAAAAAGTCGCTCCGATCACCGAACAACTGGTCCAGCGTCAACCCAGCCGGGCGCGCCAGCCGTAGCACATTGTAAAATCGCGTGTCGTGACCCGGATGGTCTTCCACCAGGATGCGAGCAGTGGCCATTTCGTGGGCATGAAAGAGCAACCACCAGCGGTCAGGATCGGCCATCTGGCAATAGAAGGCCAGCGGCAGTCCCATCCACTCGTGCGCCACCAGCAGACAGGTGCGCTCATCAGACCGAACCAACAGCGCCAGCGCAGCATAGGCCGGAGCGGCCGCACGGACGGTGGATTCGAATTCCGAGTTCCATTCATACCGGTCGGATTCGATCCGGTAGTGCTGCCACAGGTTGGCCTTGAACCGGTTGGTTTCGTCCAGGCTGACAGTGGCGGCATCCACCAGCAGAACCTCATGGTTGTGTCCGGCGCCACCCGTAGCGCCGGCAAAGGTACGCCGGCCGTACAGCAGTCGGACCTGGAGACGGTCTTCCAGCGCCGCCAGACCACGCGATATGTCGGCCGCGGCCTGGTCCACGCCGTGCCACGACGAATAGATGATCTCCAGGCGGTTGTCGGCGGCCGTCAAACGATCCATTTCGGCCGGGCTGGCGGTATCCATGGGGCCCACCAGCAACGTGCGGCCGACGGCGGCGTTGTAGGCAGGGGAATCCAGCAGGCCGTCCAGCAACGCACCGATGCCGCCGACCTTGAAACCGGCTTCATGCGTGGCGTGAACCAGCAGATCTATTTGCGGGGCTTTCATAGCACCTCTTGGCCAACTCGCCAGCCGGCAACGGCCCAGCGGCCGAGGCGAGCGGTTGCCGACAACTTGACATGGACTCCGTTTTGAACTGCATTCAGCATCTCTTGGGTGGCAGCAGCGGCCGTTGGGAAAAACCGGCCGGCGTAATCATCACCCGCGACCAGTGGAAAAGGGTCCGGCGCGTTGGGCAAGAGCGGCCCACACCAACGACCGGCTTCCTGAACGAGGAGCCAGCCGGCCGCCAGGTCCCAGATGTGGGGGGCAATCTGAATCGATGCAACGGCAATCCCTTGGGCCACGGCCGCCAGATCGTAGGCCGCCGAACCCAGAATGCGTGGTTTTTGTGGCAGCGATACCTCCAGGTAGCGCCAGGAGCGGCTGCACAGAGCGACAAAGCTGTTCCGCTCCGACACGACACCGGGCAGATCGCCAAGTCGAACCCCGTTCAGGAAGGCGCCTTGGCCACGGACCGCCCAGAACTCGGCTTCAAGACCGGGCATCACCAACACGCCGACAACCGGCACTCCGGCCGCCAGAACCCCGATGGAACAGCCCCAGTAGCGGACTCCCAGAGCATAGTTGTTCGTTCCATCCAACGGGTCGATGACCCATGTGAAGGGTTGGCCATCATAGGTGGTGGCACCCTCTTCAGAGAGGACGGCATGGTCTGGAAAACAGGCCCGTATCTGACCGCTGATGAATGCATCCACCGCGCGGTCAGCTTCGGTCACCACGCTGCCGTCGGACTTTTCCTCGGTCGCCGCCCGGCCGTGCCACTGGAGCAGTTGTAGTCCAGCTTCGCGGCCCCATTGGCGGGCCCGATTCAGCAGGTCATTCATGCCTGGGTCCGGAAATGGTCGATCACTTGCTGCAGGGTCTGATCCAATTGGACAGTGGGTTTCCACCCCACCAGGCGACCGATCTTGCTCAAATCGGGAATTCGGCGCTGCATGTCCTCGAAACCAGGAGCATACGCCTGGTCATACGGAACGTACTCTATTCGTGACTCGCTGCCCGCCATGGCGATGATTCGCATGGCCAGTTCCTGGATGGTCACCTCCTCGTCCGTCCCAACGTTGCAGATCTCACCCACCGCGGTTGGCTGTTCGGCCAGTTGGATGAGGGCCCGAACCGTGTCAGCCACATTGCAGAAGCAGCGCGACTGCTGGCCGGTGCCGTAGACCTGCAAGTTCTCCCCAGCCAGCGCCCACTGCACGAAACGAGGAATCACCATGCCGTACCGACCGGTCTGGCGGGGTCCCACCGTGTTAAAGAGCCGGGCTACAATGACCGGCAGGTTCCGCTCCCGGTGATAGGCAAGCGCCAGGAATTCGTCCACCGCCTTGCTGGCGGCATAGGCCCAACGGCTTCGGTGAGTGGGTCCCATGAGACGGTCATCTTGTTCACAAAAAGGGACCCGCACGCCTTTTCCATAGACTTCAGAGGTTGAGGCGATCAGGACTTTGCGGCGGTAGCGGTTAGCCAGCCGGAGGACGGTTTCAGTTCCCAGGATGTTGGTTTCAATGGTGCGCACCGGCTGCTCGACAATGAGCTTGACCCCCACCGCCGCCGCCAGGTGGAAAATGATGTCGCATTCGCTGGCCAGGCGGTCCATCACCGTTTCGTTGGTGATGGTCTCGATGGCAAAACCAAATCCAGGTTGTTGATGGAGATGAGCAATGTTCTCCAAACGGCCGGTGGAGAGATCGTCTACCACCATGACCCGATGACCCTGAGCCAAGAGCTGCTCTGACAGATGGCTACCAATAAAGCCGGCGCCGCCGGTGATCAACGCACGCATACTGACACTCCTTGTTAGCAGGCACGGTGATTATAGCAGCGCGAACGGATTGCACAACTGCCGCCGGCCAAAGTATCCTCATATGGGTTGCAGTTTGACCGAGAACGCTTTGCGCCGTATACTGCTGCGGAATAATCCTGTGGCAATCGAGTGACCATGAATCCACTACCCCCCACCGCTCACCCACCACAACCTGGATGGCGCGACCTTCCGCGCAACCTCTGGGCAGTGAGCCTGACCAGCTTTTTGATGGACATTTCGAGTGAGATGGTCATCAACATCGTCCCCCTCTTTTTGAGCGGCGTGCTCGGGGTGAAGACCAATGTCATCGGACTCATCGAGGGCGTCGCCGAGGCCACTGCCAGCCTGCTCAAGGTCTTCTCGGGCTGGCTTTCGGACCGGCTTGGCGGCCGCAAGTGGGTGGCGGTTGCCGGTTACGGGTTATCAGCCGTAGCCAAGCCGTTCTTTTACTGGGCCGGCTCGTGGGGCGCAGTTGCGGCCGTACGGTGGGCGGACCGGGTTGGCAAGGGGATTCGAACCGCGCCGCGGGACGCACTGGTGGCGGACAGCATCGACGAGCAACACCGCGGAATCGCATTCGGCTTTCACCGGGCGGCGGACACCGCCGGGGCAGCGGTAGGTCTCCTGGTGGCCATGCTGGTCGTCTGGCTCTCGCAGCAAAGCGGCGAGTTCTCGCTGGGGACGTTTCAGGCAGTTGTATTGGTGAGCGTGATTCCGGCCTTCCTGGCCGTGCTCTCATTGGCGGTGGGAGCTCGGGAGGTCAATATCCGCGGCAAACGGTCCGCTCCTCAAATCCGCTTGAAGGGCCTGGGCAAGCGGTTCGCCGTATTCCTGTTGCTGGTGGGGCTCTTCGACCTGGGCAACTCGTCAGACGCGTTTCTGGTGCTGCGGGTCCGGGAGGCAGGAACTAGCGTGCTCGGCATCCTGGGAATGGTTTTCGTCTTTAACCTGGTCTACACAGCGGTTTCGGCACCGGCCGGCGCGCTATCAGACCGGATTGGGCGCCGGGCGTTGCTGATCAGCGGCTGGATGGTCTACGCGCTGATCTACCTGGGTTTTGCGCTGATGCAGGCACCCTGGCAGGGGTGGCTCTTGTACGCGGTGTATGGGGCCTACTACGGGCTCGCATACGGCACCGCCAAGGCCCTGGTGGCGGATGTCGTTCCGGCACAGTTGCGTGGGACGGCCTACGGCACGTATAGTGCGGTCTTGGGCATTTTGGACCTACCCGCTTCGGTGATTGCGGGCGTTCTATGGGATGGCATCGGCGGATTCGGCGGGTTCGGACCTGCGGCACCGTTTCTATTTGGGTCAGCTACCGCCCTGTTGGCAGCGGTTGGCATGATGCTGTGGCACGGCGACCGGCCCGCGGCCGGCGCTCTCGATTCGGCGGGCCGGGTTTCAAATGGCTCAAACGAACCATAGACAAGCACACTCGTCCTTCCTATACTACCTCCGCATGGTCGGTTTGCCCCGTGCGATTCTAGGAGCGCGCAAGGTGGCGCGATCCAGGTGAGCCACAGAGGAGGTTACCCTTGTCATCGGATTCGGAAGTCATTAACCTGACAGAGATCAGGCGAGACACCGCCTTTGCGGAGTCTCTCACGCCGGTCGGACACGAGCTAAAGCGGTGCATTCAATGCGGAACCTGCACTGCCTCTTGCCCGTCGGCCGCGTTTATGGACGTTACGCCACGCCAGATGTGGCGCATGGCAAACCTGGGACTGGCAGATCAGGTGCTCCACACGAAAACCATGTGGCTGTGCACGGTCTGTTACGAGTGCCAGGTGAGTTGTCCTCGGGGAATCCCGTTGACTGAAGCAATCGCCCGGCTTAAGCAGATGGCGATCCAAGAACGGATCAAAGGGTTCAAGGAAAGCACTGCCTTTTACCGGGCCTTTAGCGACGTCATGCGCCGTTATGGCAAGATGCGTGAGATGGAATTCATGGTGCGGTACTTTATGTCCACCAACCTGCTTTCGGCGACCGGTTTCGCCGGGATGGGGCTCAAGATGCTCCAGCGGGGCAAGGTCAAACCAGAAATGCCTCAACTGGGTGGCGAAGGGCGTCTGGACAAGCTGTTTGACCGGGTGGCAGAACTGGAGGGGCGGCGATGAAATACCTGTTCTACCCCGGTTGTTCGATGGAGACCTCTGCGCTCGAGTACACGACCTCCATGCTGGGCGTGCTCAAGACGTTGGGCGCGGAGATCGAGGAGCTCGAAAACTGGACTTGCTGTGGCGCCAGCGTGGGCGCAGTGATGAGCGATTTGCTCGGCGTGGTTCTTCCAGCCCGCAACCTTGCTTTGGCGGAAAAGGCGGGTGATGGCAGGGAACTCATTGCCGGCTGCAGCGCATGCTACACCAACTTGCGCAAGGCGACCGAGGCAGCCCGGGACCGGGCATCGCTGGCCAAGATCAACCAGGCGTTGGAGGTCGAGAACCTGGCGTTCCGGGGCACCGTCAACACGCGCCATCTGCTGGACGTCCTGGCGAACGATTTTGACATGGACACCATCAAGTCCCACGTCAAGCGTCCGCTGACGGGTCTGACAGTGGCACCCTACTATGGATGCCAGACGGTTCGACCGTACAGCCCGTTCGATGACCATAACCACCCGACCTCGATGGTTCGCATTCTGGAGGCTTTGGGCGCCAAGGTTCACCACCATCTCCACGAGGCGACCTGTTGCGGGACGGCCCTGCTGACGACCAAACCGGAGGCCGGGTTCACCATTGCCGGGACCATCCTGGAGGCATCCAGCCCGGCCGATTGCATCGCAACGGTTTGTCCCATGTGCCACATGAACCTGGACAGTTACCAGGATAAGGTATCCAAGGTGCTGGGAAAGACGATCAGCATCCCGGTGGTGTTTCTGCCGCAGTTGATGGGGCTGGCCTTTGGATTGGAGGAGAGCACCCTGTTGTTCAAGCGGTTGATGGTGTCCGCAAAACCGATGCTGGAGCGTGTGGGCGCTGCCCAGGGATAGTCTCCAGCAGGGATCGCCCGCGCGGAAGGTGGTGTGCCGATGAAGCTTGCCGATGTCATTGAGGTGCTGGAAGGAAAGGTGATTTCGCAGGAGGCAGATCCCAATCTGGAGGTCACCTGCGTGAGCGCGGCCGACCTCATGAGTGACGTCTTGGCGTTTGCCGAGGGAGGATCTATCCTGTTGACCGGATTGTGCAACCCACAGGTGGTACGGACGGCCGAAATGGCAGACATCATTGCCATTGTTTTTGTGCGAGGCAAGATACCGCCGTCGGAGACCGTTGAACTGGCGGCCAAAAAGGGGATTCCGCTGATTGCGACCAAGTACACCATGTTTGAGATGGCGGGCCGGCTGTACGAGGCCGGACTGCGCAGTTGCGATATCTCCTGTCGAATCACCTGATGATTTGAGCTCCCAGCTTGCCCTTTTCGTCCACCATGACCAGCCTGCGATCCTGTTAGCCTGCGATGCCAGAACTCACGCGACTGCAGGAACTGATATACGAACTCGAGGTGCGGGAGGTGATGACACCAGATCCGGTGACCGTCACCCCCGACACCTCCATGGCCGAATTCCGGGAGATCCTCCGCGAGCACCGTATCTCAGGTGCTCCAGTGATGGAGGGGGACACCCTGGTGGGCATCATCAGCATCGAAGACCTGATCAAAACGCTGGCCGAGGGTCAAATGAACGTGACCGTGGGCGAGCGGATGAGGCGGTCGCCGATCACGGTGCCAGAACACAAGACTTTGATCCAGGCAGTTGTGAGTTTTCAGGACCATGGGTTCGGCCGCTTTCCGGTGGTGGATCACCGCGGCAAGCTGGTGGGGATCATCACCCAGGGTGACATCGTCAAAGGGCTCCTCAAGCGTTTGGAGGTGGAATACCACGAAGAAGAGGTTCGCCAATATCGCGCCAGTCACGTCTTTGAGGATATCTCCTCCGATCGCACCTGTATCACGTTGCATTACCACGTGAACGCACAGGATTTCGACCGCGCGGGTGAGGCTTCCAGCCGGATCAAACGTGTGCTGAACCGTTTGGGCGCTCCGCCGCAGATCGTTCGGCGGCTGGCTATTGCAGCCTACGAGGCTGAGATGAACATCATCATCCACGCCCACACGACTGGCGAGATGGTGGCGGAGATCATGCCGGACCGGGTCACGTTGCGGGCGGACGACGCCGGGCCGGGAATCGCTGACATTGAACAGGCGATGCAGCCAGGCTTTTCGACCGCCAGTGAGTGGGTCCGGGAGCTGGGGTTTGGAGCCGGGATGGGGTTGGTCAACATCAAACGGTGCGCCGACGAAATGACCCTGGAATCGCCACCGGGTGGCGGCACCCATCTGAGTGTCGTCATCCGCATCGATCCCCCGTGGTTTTCCAACAATCACAACGGATCCAACCAGCAGCGATCATCCGCCGGGTGATGTCTGCTGCCAAGCCGACAGGTGCAGGATGAAGCTAGAAGCATTGGTGGAGCAACTGGGGTTGGAGCCACTAACCGCCAAGGACAAGCTGGACGTCACGGTGACGGGCGGGTACGCGTCGGACCTGCTGAGTTGCGCCATGGCCAAGGCGCAGGCGGGGAACATCTGGGTCACGGTGCAAAGCCATCCGAACATCGTGGCGGTGGCCAGCCTGCTCAATCTGGCAGCCATCGTGATCACCGAGAACATGACCCCAGACCCCGCCACCCTGGAAAAGGGCGGCCAGGAAGGGGTCCCTCTGCTGCTCACACCAGATACAACCTACGTGACCGTCTGCAAGCTGTACGACCAGGGCGTGCACGGCGTCGATTGATCATGGGCGTCACCAGTGCCGGCGCTCGGAGTCAGAGAGATCCGGCCGGGTGGTTGAGCACACGCGATCCGTTGGCATGCGCGAATTAAGCCTGCATATCCTGGATGTGGTGCAGAATTCGCTGGCGGCGGGGGCCTCGCGGATAGAGTTGACCATCGACCAGGACTGCGCCGCTGACCAATTGACCATCATCGTGAGGGACAACGGACGGGGAATGGACCGGGCGCAGTTGGAGATGGTGACCGACCCGTTTTTCACCACTCGCACCACGCGTCGCGTCGGGCTGGGGATACCACTGCTCAAGGCCGCGGCGGAACGCTGCAACGGTCGGTTGGTCATCGAATCCGCACCCGGCCAGGGAACAACCCTGCAGGCGGTGTTCCAGGACAGCCACATTGACCGCGCTCCGCTGGGGAACCTGGCCTCCACGTTGTTGACCATCATCCTGGGCGACACCTGCGACTTGCACTACGTCCACCGATCGGATGGGTCCGAGTTCTCCTTTGACACCGCCGAAATCCGGGCTGCACTGGGAGACATCCCCTTGACCCACCCGGCCGCCCGTCGATGGTTGCGAGAATTCCTGGTGGAAGGTGAGAGAGGAGTAGGCTGACCCGGAGCCAGCCATGCGCTTTCTCACCGCTGACCTTCACATCCATACGGTTCTGTCGCCCTGCGCCGAGGCAGAGATGCTGCCGAGCCTGATCGTGGAGCGGGCCCAGGAGTTGGGGCTCCAGATGATCGCCATCACCGATCACAACTCGGCCGAAAACGTGCACGCCACCGCGTGCGCGGCGCACCACGTGGATCTGGTGGTTCTGGCCGGCATGGAGGTCCAGAGTCGCGAGGAAGTGCACCTACTGTGCTTGTTTGACACCGTGGCCCAGGTCCTGGAGTGGCAAGCGCTGGTTTACGATCACCTGCCACGGGCCAAGAACCGGCCTGACGTCTTTGGGGTGCAGGTGGTTATTGACGAAGCCGGCAACCCGGTGGGCTATAACGAGAGGTTGCTGCTGACCTCCACCTCGTTCTCGGTGGAGCAGGTGGTGGCCCAGGTGAGCGCGCTGGGCGGCATCAGCATTCCTGCCCATGTGGACCGGCCGGCTTATAGCATGGTCGCCAACCTGGGTTTTGTGCCGCCCGGATTGGGGATTTCCGGGGTGGAGATATCGCACTTGCTGGGTCCCAAAGAGGCCCGTGATCGCTTTCCCCAGTTACGGCCATACGGCCTGATCGGCAACAGCGACGCGCACCGGCTGGGCGACATGGCCCGGAGGACAACGCTCAAGGTCGAAGCGCCGACGGTGGCAGAGCTGGCCTTGGCGCTGTCCGGACAGGGAGATCGAGAAATCTGGATCGACGGGTTCCAGTCCGGGAGGGTGCCGTGAGCCTGTGGATCGAATGCGCGCACCGAGCGCCCACGGCCGGCACCAAGGGCGCGGGCGACTCCGTAGTGACCCACCGGACCGAACGGTCCTGCCTGGCCGTCATTGCCAGCCGGCCTTCCGACGGCATGCCCGGCCCGGCCATGCATCCGTCCGGTCGGAGCGTGGTTGAGGCAACCGCCGAGCTGGCCGCCCGGGTTCATCGGGAGACCGGGGACGCGCGCCGGGCGGTTGAAACAGCGTTAGGCGAACTGGAGCCCGGTTGCACCGTTCCCTTGTCCTTGCTGCACATCGCCGACGGCACCCAGGCGGAACTCATCGAGGTCGATGCACCGCCGCTGTTCGTCACCCGTGCTGGTGAGCTGCTGCTGTTGCCGGTTCTGGAGGAGGAGTGGCGCAGCCACCTGGTACGGCATTGCCGGTTCGCCCTTCAGGACGGCGACTATATGGCGATGGTCAGCGACCGGTACATCAGGACCCATGGCTGGGATCGTCGTTGGGGCTGGCGGGACGTAGCCGCTTCGGTACGACGGCTGACCGCAACCCGGTGCGATGCCTCGCAATTGCTGGGCGCGCTGGTGGGCATCTACCAGCGGCTTGCCGGGTCCGAGGGCGCAGGAGATGTCACGGTGGTCGCGCTGGCGGTGCGGCCGGTCCGGTCGGTCACCGTGTGGAGTGGTCCGCCGACGCAACGCGAGCTGGATCGGGAAGCGCTGGCCAAGCTCATGGCCGAACCGGGCACCAGGGTGATCTGCGGCGACACGACGGCCGAGATCGCCGCCCGCTTGTTGGGGGTGGAGTTGGTGATGGACGACCGGCCGACCGGTGGGTGGACAGAAGTGCCGCCGACCTCCAGCCTTGCCGGTGTGGACCTGGTCACTGAAGGGGTGGTAACGATGGGTGTGGCGCACCGCCGGCTGGAGGAGGCCAGGCACCTGAGCGATCTTTATCAATCGGACGGCGCAACCCGGTTGGCCAGGGTGCTGCTGATGGCAGACAAGGTCAAGTTCCTGGTTGGACTGGCGGTCAATCCGGCCCAGGTGGCGGATGCGGACGGCAAAACGCCCCTGCGCCTGGCGGCCGTGCAATCGCTGGCGGAGGTGATCCGGTCTAGAGGCAAGATCGTGCAGGTTGAGTACTTGACCGCATAGGCCATTTCCCGCGAGTAGTCATTATGGACTATCGGAACGGTGGATGAACTGACCGAAAAGGTCATGGACGATGCAGCGACGCGTTGATATACTGGGCCGGATTTTGACATCGGACACACGCGCCAGAATAGGAGAGGCATAGTGAGATGATGGTGTCCTGGGATTTCCGCTTTCACAGTCAGGTGGAGGTATAGGATATGGAGGATTTGAAAATTGGCGTCTATGTTTGCGAATGCGGGGTAAACATAAGCGCCACAGTCAACACGGGCGAGGTCGCCAGGTTCGCCGAGCAATTGCCGAACGTGGTGGTCGCACGCTCGTACAAGTACACCTGCTCCGAACCTGGTCAGAAGATGATCAGGAATGATATCGAGCAGCTGGGTGTAAACCGGGTGGTGGTGGCAGCGTGCTCGCCGCGGATGCACGAGCCGACCTTCCAGAACGCCGTGACGCAAGCCGGAGGTAACCCTTACCACTTTGCCATGGCGAACATTCGCGAGCACGTCTCGTGGGTGGTGAAGGACATCGGCGAGGCCACCAACAAGGCCAAACGGTTGGTGAGGGGTGCCGTGGCGCGAGTGGCTTTGCAGGACCCCCTCTATTCGCGCAAGGAACCGGTGGTTCCCGCGGCGCTCGTCGTCGGCGGAGGGATCGCCGGCATTCAGGCTGCCCTGAACATTGCCGAGGCGGGTTACAAGGTTTACCTGGTGGAGCGGGAGCCCTCTATCGGCGGACAGATGGCAGTGCTGGACAAGACTTTTCCCACACTCGACTGTAGTACCTGAATTCTCGGCCCCAAGATGATGGATGCCGGTCGGCATCCCAACATTCAACTCCTCACCTACAGCCAGGTGGAAGAGGTATCCGGTTATGTGGGCAATTTCAAGGTCAAGGTGCGCAAAAAGGCGCGCTATGTGAACCCTCTCACTTGTACCGGCTGTGGCCTTTGCTGGTCCGAGTGCATCACCCGACGGATTCCCCAATTGAAACTGATCAAGATGGGCGACATGAGCTTTGGTGAAAGGAGGCCGGGCGACCGATGAACGGAGACCGGGTCAACCAGATCATCGACGCGTATGGTGGCGATCGCACGTCCACCCTGGCCATGTTGCAGGACATCCAGCGCGAGTACAACTATCTGCCGCGCGAGGCGCTGGAACTCATCGCTCGACGGTTGGAATTGCCGCCCGGGCACGTGTACCAGATGGCCACCTTTTTCAAGGCGTTCAGCCTGAGCCCCAAGGGCGAACATATCTGCAAAGTCTGCCTGGGCACGGCCTGTCACGTCAAGGGAGGCGCGATCATCCTGGAAGCGCTGGAGCGGGAGTTCAAGGTCAAGTCGGGCAGCACCACGGCCGATGGCAAACTCTCGGTGGAAGGCGTGCGATGCCTGGGCGCGTGCGCCCTGGCGCCGATCGTGGTGGTGGACGACGAACCACACGGACAGATGTCCAGCGACACTAGCATCAAGCTGGTCCAAGAGGTCGTCAGCGGCCAGGTGGCCAAGGCGCCTGCACCGGCCGAGGTAAAACCGGCTGTCGTGCGCGCGGCCGTTGACCTCTCGGCGGTGCCGCCGGCCGGCTGATAGGGAGGTATTGAAATGCCCAAAATCAAAAGCCTCGACGAACTGAGGAATTTGCGTTCTCAACTGAAACAAGAGATCAAAGCCCGCACGGAGACCAGCACCACCATCACGGTGGGCATGGGCACCTGCGGCATCGCCGCCGGGGCCAGGGAGATCATGCAAGCCTTCCTGGATGAACTGGACCGGCGTCAAATCGACGCACACGTCGTCACCACGGGGTGCATCGGCATGTGCTCCAAGGAACCCCTGGTCGACATCCAGCAAGGTGACGGGCCACGAATCACCTACGGCAACCTGAAACCGAATATGGTGCCCCAGATCATCGAGGAGCACCTGATTCAGGGCAAAGTGGTGTCCAAGTGGACCGTGGGTCAGTTGGCCAAGGAGGCATAGAGCATGGCAGATCTATATCGAGCTGACGTGCTGATCAGTTGCCTCCACGGCCAGTCAGCCGATCTGGCGCCAACGTTCCGGCAGGAGATCGAGCGACGCGGCATGGCCGGTGAGGTCAGAGTCGTAGAAACCGGTTGCCGCGGCTTTTGCTCGGTGGGCCCGGTGGTGTCAATCCAACCGGACGGCGAGTTCTATGTCAACGTGCAGCCTGCGGATGTCCCCGAAATTGTCGAAGAGACACTGGTCAAGGGGCGGCCCGTTCAGCGATTGACCTACAAAGAACCGACAACCCGCAAATCCATCACCAAGTACGACGACATTCCGTTCTACGGAAAGCAGATGCGCATCGTCTTTCGCAATACGGGGCTCATCGACCCGCAATCGATTGACGAATACATCGCCGTCGGCGGCTACGAGGCGTTGGGAAAGGTGCTCACTTCCATGACCCCCGAAGAGGTCATTGAGGAAGTGAAAAAGTCAGGCCTTCGCGGTCGTGGCGGCGCGGGCTTTCGCACCGGTCGCAAATGGGAATCCACTCGCAAGGCCAAAGGCGATGTCAAGTACGTCATTGCCAATGGCGACGAAGGCGACCCGGGCGCCTTCATGGATCGATCGCTGATGGAGGGCGACCCCCACGCCGTCCTCGAAGGCATGGCCATTGCCGGTTTTGCCGTCGGGGCCAACCAGGGTTACGTCTATGTGCGCGACGAATACCCCCTGGCCGTCAAGAACCTGAACCTTGCGATCCAACAGGCCCACGAATACGGCCTGCTGGGAGAGGACATACTGGGTTCTGGCTTTGCGTTCGACATCGGCATCGTGCGCGGCGCCGGGGCGTTCGTGTGCGGCGAGTCCAGCGCCCTGATGCAATCGTTGGAGGGCAAGGTCGGCGAGCCGCGCTCCAAGCACGTTCACGCCACTGACCGGGGCCTGTGGGACCGGCCCAGCTGCCTGAACAACGTGGAAACCCTGGCCAACATTCCAGTGATCATGCTCAGGGGCGCAGAGTGGTTCGCCAGCATCGGGACCGAAAACAGCAAGGGCACCAAGGGGTTCTGCCTGGTCGGGAAAATCCGCAACCCCGGCCTGATCGAAGTGCCCATGGGCATGACGCTCAAAGAGATCATCTACGACATCGGCGGCGGTCCGCCCAGGGGGCGCAAGGTCAAGGCGGTGCAAACTGGCGGTCCGTCTGGTGGTTGCATCCCAACCAGCCGGCTGGACCTGGCGGTGGACTATGAAACGCTCAGCCAGGCAGGCTCCATGATGGGTTCGGGCGGCATGATCGCCCTGGATGACCGCACCTGCATGGTGGATATCTCGCGTTTCTTTCTCGAGTTCCTCAAGGACGAATCCTGCGGCAAATGCGCTCCTTGCCGGGAGGGCATCAAGCGCATGTTGGAAATCCTGACTGCGATCTCCAACGGTGACGCCAAAATGGGTGACATCGATACCCTGGAGACCCTGGCAAAAACGGTTCAGGCTGCCTCCTTGTGCGGCCTGGGCAAATCTGCGCCCAATCCGGTGCTGAGCACCTTGCAGTATTTCCGCCAGGAATACGAGCAACACATCACGGAAAAGTTCTGCCCGTCCGGCGTTTGCCGTTCACTCGTCGCGTACGTGGTGGTGGACGACAAGTGCAAGGGCTGCGGTCTCTGCATCAAGGTCTGTTCGCAAGAGAGCATCGCTGGCTCCGCCAAGCAGCCTCACGTGATTGATCAGGCCACGTGCATCCAATGCGGCGCGTGCTTTGATGCCTGCCGGTTTGACGCCATTCAGGTCATCCCCCGTTCGCAGGTCGAGCTGCTGCCCAAACAGGAGGTCCATGCATGAACAAGCTGATCATTGACGGTGCGGAGTATCAAGCCCAAGACGATCAAACCATCTTGGACGTCTGCCGCCAAAACGGCATAGAGATCCCCACCCTCTGCTACCATCCGGCGATGGAGCCCTATGGCGCCTGCCGGCTATGCACCGTGGAGGTGATCCGCCACGGTTGGTCAAATCTCCATACGGCCTGCACGCACCCGGCCTGGGACGGGTTGGAGGTCAAAACCCAGTCTCCGGCAGTGTATGATGTGCGCAGAACGCTCATGGGGTTGTTCCTCTCACGCTGCCCCCATGTGCCTGTCATTCAGAACCTGGCGCGGCAATACGGCGTCACCGAGCCGCCCTTTGCCACGGACGACCCGGATCAAAAGTGCATCCTGTGCGGCTTGTGCGTGCGGGTGTGCAATGACCTGGTCAAGGCGAACGTCATCAACTTTTCGGACCGGGGTATCGACCGGCAGGTCGGTCCTCCCTTCCTGGAAAAGACACGCGACTGCATCGGTTGCGGTGCATGCACCATCGTCTGCCCCACCGGCGCCATCGACATTGTGTTGGAGGAGGCCGGGGTTTACGCAGAAAAGCCCTTGGGCCCCACGGCCGCCATCTATGTGCCGTCGCTCCAGGCAGTTCCGCGCGTGCCGGTGATTGACACCGACTCCTGCATCCGCTTTCGGCAGCAGGACCGATCCAATGGCAAGATCGCCGACGCGTGCGGCGTCTGCCAGACACTATGCGAAGCCAATGCCATTGACTTTGACCAACAGGATGAGATCTTGGACCTCACCGTCGGGTCGGTCATCGTGGCGACCGGGTTCGAAATGTGGGACCCCAAGAAGTTGAGCCAGTACTCCTATGGCCGCTCGCCCCACATCATCACCGGGATGGAATTCGAGCGGCTCTCCAACGCCGGCGGCCCCACGGGCGGTCAGATCCTGCTTTCCGATGGCAGCAAACCCAAGCGAGTCGCCATCATTCACTGCGTTGGGTCACGCGACCACAATGCCCACGCTTACTGCTCGCGCATATGCTGCATGTACTCCCTGAAACACGCGCACCTGGTGCGCGACAAAACGGGCGCCGAGGTGTACGAGTTCTACATGGACATGCGGGCCTTTGGCAAGGGGTACGAGGAGTTCTACGAGCGGGTCCAGGAGGAAGGGGTCACCATGGTCCGTGGCCGGGGGGCGGTGGTGGACGTGCTGCCCAACGGCAAATTGCGGGTCAAGGGTGAGGACGCCGATCTGGGCAAGCTGCTGGCGGTGGACGTGGACATGGTGGTGCTCAGCACCGCCATCGAGGCGCCGCACGACGCGGACAAGATCTCGGCGCTCTTTGGCCTGGGCCGGACGGCCGACGGCTGGTTTGCCGAGGCGCATCCCAAACTGCGGCCGGTGGAGACCAACACCGATGGCGTCTTTCTGGCCGGCTGCGCCCAGGGGCCCAAGGACGTGCCCGACACGGTGGCACATGCCGGGGCGGCATCCGCCGCGGTGCTTGGACTGCTGGACCGGGGCGAGGTGGTCATTGCCCCCACGGTGGCCGAGGTGAACCGCGACGACTGCGTCGGCTGCGGCGACTGCCTGCTGGTCTGTCCCTATACAGCGATCACGCGGGTGGAGGGCAAGGCCCAGATCAACGCAGCGCTCTGCAAAGGGTGCGGCACCTGTGTGGCAACCTGCCCGTCCGGCGCTATCATGGCGCTGCACTTTACGGATGACCAGATCGTGGCTCAGATCGATGGGGTGTTGGCATGGGCGTAGAATTCGAACCAAAGATAGTCGCTTTTATGTGCAACTGGTGCACGTACGCCGGGGCCGATAACGCCGGTGTGGCGCGGATGGAATCGCCGTCCAACGTGCTTCCGATCCGGGTCATGTGCTCCGGTCGGATATCTCCCGAGATGGTGATGCGGGCATTCCGGGCCGGCGCGGACGGCGTGCTGGTGATGGGATGCCACATCGGCGATTGCCACTATAGCACGGGAAACCACCGGTCTGTGAAGCGAATGCCGTTGCTGCGCAACCTGCTGGCGACGGTGGGCGTCAACCCAGAGCGGCTCGAGTTGACATGGGTATCAGCGGCCGAAGCGCCCCGCTTTGTTCAGGTGACCCACTCGTTCACCGACAAAATCCGGAGCCTGGGCCCGCTTTCGCAGGAGGTGGCGGAATGATTGACGAGATCCGCAAGATCGTGGCCGAGCGTCTGAATGAGACGGACGACAAAGGCGCCCGGCTCGACGGCATGGTCGCACTGCGGCGGACAGGGCCCGCGGTGGCGCCGCATGTCTTTGTGGCCGGGGACGACCTCTCCACCCTGGAGATTAACCCCAGATACCCGCTCATGACGGTGGTCTCCCGCCTCCACAAGAGACTGCCGGACATTCGCCTGGGGGTGGTGGCGCGGGGATGCGACGAACGGGCGTACGTCGAGATGGCCAAGCGCAACCAGATCGACCCCGAGCGTCTGGTCATCCTGGGATTCGCCTGCACGGCCGAGGAGGCGCTGGAATGCTATTGCGCTGAGCCCTTCCCCAAGAACCTGGTGGTGGGTACGCCGGCAGCCCCGGGACCCCAGAACCCCATCGTGGCCAAGTATGACACGATGACCCTGGCAGAGCGGCGGGCGTTCTGGAAGCAGCAGTTCGTCAAGTGCATCAAGTGCTATGGCTGCCGCAACATCTGTCCCGAGTGTTTCTGCGAGGCCTGTGCGATGGAGGACAAGGCGTGGGTCGAGCCTGGTTTTCTGGCCCCACCCTTTCCCGCCTTCCACCTGATCCGGGCAATGCACATGGCCAGCCGCTGCATCGCCTGCCGCCAGTGCGAGCACACCTGTCCGGCGCATATTCCGCTGACGGTGCTGTATGATCTGATGCGACGCGACATGGAAGCGCTGCTGGGTTATGTGCCCGGCGCCGACCTGGCGGCCCTTCCGCCGCTTTCGGTGACGCTAGAGCAGACCCCCCTGCTTCTCGGCGACGCGCACGACCCCGCGACGATACCGTTGGCTCCCATCGGCCGATGAGTGACGGGGAAGGTTCACAGGACGGAGGCAATAGAACGATGGATTACAAGAACACATTGACGACCTGCATCTATTGCGGCTGCGGCTGTCAGATGAACATAGAGACCCTGGACGGCCAGATCATCGGAGTCTGGCCGTCCAAGACCCAGGAGATCAGCCAGGGAAAGCTGTGCATCAAAGGCTGGAATGTAACCAGCTTTTCGGATCACGCCGACCGGCTCACGACGCCGCTCATCCGCAAGAACGGGGAGTTGGTCGAGGCGAGTTGGGACGAAGCGCTCACCTTGATGGCTGAACGGCTAGGCGCCATCAAGACCGAGAGCGGACCCGACAGCGTCGCTTTCCTGGCCTCAGCCAAATGCACCAACGAAGAAAACTATCTGTTCAACAAGCTTGCCCGCGCGGTGTTCAACACCAACAACATCGATCACTGCGCCCGCCTCTGACACGCTCCCACCGTGGCCGGTCTGGCCGCAGCGTTTGGGAGTGGTGCCATGACGAACTCGATCCCCGAGTTCGAGAACGACACGAATTGCTTTCTGATCATCGGTTCCAACACCACCGAGGCACATCCGTTGATCGCCAGCCGGATCATGGCAGCCAAGGAGCAACGCGGGGCCAAGATCGTGGTGCTGGATCCTCGGCGCATCCAGATCGCCCGAATGGCCGATCTCTACACGCCCTTCCGGCCGGGCACGGATGTCGCCATCTTTAACGGCCTGATGAATGTGATCATCAGCGAGGGTTTGGAGGACAAGGAGTACGTCGCCTCGCGGACCGAGGGGTTTGAAGCGCTAAAGGCCTCGGTGGCCGCCTACACCCCGGAACGGGTCCAAGAGATCAGCAGCGTCCCGGCCGACACACTCAGGCAGGCCGCCCGGCTGTACGCCCAGAACCGGCCGTCGGCGATCATCTACGCCATGGGCATCACCCAGCACACCACCGGCGTGGACAATGTCAAATCGTGCGCCAACCTGGCCATGCTCTGCGGCAACGTGGGCGTCGCCGGGGGTGGGGTCAACCCGCTGCGCGGTCAGAACAACGTGCAGGGCGCGTGCGACATGGGCGGTCTGCCCAACGTCTATCCCGCCTATCAGGTGGTGACCTTGCCCGAGGTGCAGGCCAAGTTCAAGCAGGCCTGGGGCAGCACCTCGGACCTCAAGGTCGGGCTGACGGTCACCGAGATGATCAACGCCGTGGGCGACGGGCGACTTCGGGCGCTGTATGTGATGGGCGAAAACCCGGCCGTGTCCGATCCGGACCTGAACCACGCGCACCACTGCCTGGACCAGACCGAGTTCATGGTGGTGCAGGACATCTTTTTGACCGAGACGGCGCAACTGGCGCACGTGGTTCTGCCGGCCGCATCGTTCATCGAAAAGGAAGGCACCTTTACCGGAACCGACCGGCGGGTGCAGTTGCTGCAAAAGGCGGTCGAACCGCCCGGGAGCGCCCGGCCGGACTGGCAGATCATCTGTGATGTGGCCCGCAAGATGGGCGCCAGCGGCTTTGAGTTTGCCTCGGCCAAGGAGATCATGGTAGAGATCGCCAAGTTGGCTCCCAGCTATGGCGGCATCACCTATGAGCGGTTGGAGGAATTGGGCTTTCTCCACTGGCCGTGCCCGGCGCCGGATCACCCCGGCACCCCGTACCTGCACAAGGGCAAATTCTCCCGCGGCCAGGGCCTTTTCCACGCCATCGAGTTCAAAGAGCCGGCCGAGTTGACCGATGAGGAGTACCCGCTGACGCTGACCACCGGCCGGTTGATGTTCCATTACCATACCGGCACCATGACCCGGCGCACGGAAAAGTTGCACCAGGAAGTGCCGCGGGCCTATGTGGAAATGCACCCCGACGATGCGGCCAACGTCAAGCTCGGCCACCACAATCGCATCCGCGTGCTCAGCCGGCGAGGCCAGATCGAGCTGGACGTTCGGGTGACCAAGCGGATCAAGCCCGGCGTCGTGTTCATCCCGTTCCACTTTGCCGAGGCAGCCGCCAACGCGCTGACCAACTCCGCCATCGACCCGGTAGCCAAGATACCGGAATACAAGGTGTGCGCGGTCAAGGTGGAGGCGCTCTAGAAACCTGGCCGAAAA
>DCVT01000040.1 GCA_002328075.1 Anaerolineales bacterium UBA2181
TCTGACCCTCGGCCTGCACCATATTTGCAGCAGTCACCATCCGTCCATGAGCCGGACCGTTTACCCTTCGACTGGCGGACCAGCCTGCCGCCTGTGCACCATCGAGCGCCGGAGCGCCAGGTAGAATGGAATCGCCACCATGTAAAACCAGTGCCAAAACCGGGCGATGGTCTTGTCCCAGGCGCCAATATGCCGAACAACCCGACCTCCAAACCCAGCCTTGAACCCCCAGACCCCCCACAAGGGATCATCCTGGACGAAATCGTTGGGTGCGCCCCACATGTCGTACACGCGAAATCCCTGTTGCCGGGCCCATCGGATTGCCTCCCACTGTAGCAGATGGTTTGGCATCCGCTCCCGGTGCGCACTGCAGGATGCTCCGTACATGTACCACACCCGATCGCCGAAACAGAACAGAATGACGGCCGCAATGGCCAAGCCCTCATGTTCAGCAATCAACACGTGCGCCAATCCAGCGTTCAGGCAGGTTCGCCATGCATCGAGATAGTAACCGGCCGGCCGGATGACAAACGCATCCCGGGCGGCGGTCTCTGCATACATGGCGAATAGCAGTTCCAGGTCACTAACCAAGCCCGACCGTACCGCAACCCCTTTACGGCTCGCCAACCGGATGTTATAGCGGGTTTTTTGTTTCATCGCCCCGAGCATCTCTTGCTCGGTGCAAGTCAGGTCCAATTGGACCGTATTCCGAAATTGGATCTGATCGTCCGAGGAGTGCCATCCCCCGGACTGCAGCTCGGTCACAAATGCCATGCCGAGGCGATCCGCAGCATCGTCCGGCCCACCGGGGACGCCTGTCGCCAGCACCACATCCGGGTCAATCTTGACAAAGATGGCACGCCGCCGCCGCGCGTAGATAACCAGGGCATCCAACACCGCCGCACGCAGACCAGGATCGGCGTAATCCATTGCTGGCCCCTTGGGAACATAGAGGACCGCCAGCGGCAGCGGGCGCGCCCTGCGAGCAAGCACCTGCGCTGCGGCAACCACCGGCCCGCGCTCGCCCCACTTGAACGCCATCCGCTCGACGGTCCATCCGTATCCTCGCTTCAGCTCGCCCCACTGCCAACTCTGAAGTATGTGATGGTAAGGCAAGGAACGGAGGATTGCGTTCCAATGTTCAGAATCATTGATCATCACCTGGACAAGTCGTGAACCCGTACGACGGCGGGGCGCTGCCCGGGTCTGTCGACTGCGCGCGGTGTCTGACATCCTGCTCACACCCCCAATCGGGCAACAAGCCAGGCAATGGGTCGACACAGCGCGCGGTCGTACGCTCCAACTGACCGCACAAGCTGGCCTCCAAAACCGCGTTTGAAACGGTATACACCCCACAGCCCATCGGACCGATGTTCGAACTCGGCCTCCAGAACGGCAGCCTCTTGGTCAGGCACTCCCCAGAGATCGTATTGAACACACCCCCGGCTGCGCGCCCATCGGATTGCTTCCCATTGCAGGAGATAGGCCGGCATTCGGTTGCGCTCGGCATCCGATGAGGCGCCGTAGAGATACCACGCGTTTGCGCCAAGAGCAAACACCATGAGCCCAGCGAGAGGTCTACCTTCGAACTCGGCCACGAGCAGAGCGACCATACCGCGCGCAGAAAACAGGTCAAAAGCGGCCTCATAGTAGGCAGGCGAATGCACGCCGAACTGATCACGACGGCCGGTTGTCGCCATCATCTCGCTGAACACAGGCAGGTCTTCCCGCCCCGCCTGACGCACGGCAACGCCTTTCCGCTCGGCCAGTCGGATGTTGTAGCGTGTCTTTGGCCGCATCCGGCCTAGGATATCAGCTTCAGTCCCACGGATGTCCAACGCCAGGGTCCGGCGTGGCTGAACTCCGCGCCGCGCGGGACGGTACCCGGCCTGGGCAAGGACCTCCGTCAGCGTCGGAACCTCCCCCTCCAAGAGGGCGGGTTCAATTCGCACCAGTATTGAATGATGGCGCCGAGCGGACTGCTCCACCAACGCCAAGACCCTGAAAATCTGATCTGGCGATTGCCAATCAACTACCGGCCCCTTGGCAAGATAGGTCACGCCTGGGAGGGGAAGCGCACGGTGCAACAAACTGCGGTGCAGGACAACCGCACCCGCGGTCACCCGACCTTCCTCCGTCAACGTCACCAGTTGGCTGCTCCAGCCGAACTTGACCTTCAGCTGCGCCCATTCCTCAGTCTGCAGCAGGTGGCCATGGCGATGGCCAGCGACCAGCTCATACCACCCCATGCGCTATTCCGAGGAAGGGTACGGGACACCACGTCTGTCCCGCCGACCCAACACGATTGCAGCAAAGACCCGCGCGGTGACCGCCTGAACATACTCCAATTGATCGCTGAACCGTTGCGGCGGCCGACCAAGCAAAAAGCCCACGCTGTTCTCCCGGGAAAGGACGTTGAGCGCCAAAAGATCCAGCAAAGCCTCTGTCACCGGGGGTTCCGGCACCAACCGCTCCATCAAACGGACAACCGGTCGAAGAAGAGCGGGTGGAAGGTGAAGTCTGGCTCGCTTTATGCCGGCAGCCAGAAGCAACTGGTCATAGACCTGGTCCAGGGTCAGAACTTCTGGGCCTACGATTTCGTACCGTTTTCCCACTGCCTCGGGCATGTCCAGTGCGTTAACCGCTGCCCTCGCCACGTCCTGCACGGATATCGGCTCAAAGCGGGCCCGGCCGTCGCCCGGGACCACTACCACGGGCGCAAGCCGTGCCAACCCGGTGAGCATGGTACCAAAGGCATCGCCCGGACCAAAGATGACTCCGGCCTCCAACACCGTGCCTCCCGTTTCCGAGGTGACCACCGCCTCAGCGGCCAATCCCTGAGAGCGTGAAAGCGGGCTAGATCGGCGCGAATCAGCACCAATGGCCACCACCTGCACCAATCGCTTCACACCGGAGGCCCTGGCCGCACCCAATAGGTTGATGGTGCCCCGATAGTTGATCGCGGCCATGGTAGCGGGACCGCGGTCCCGGTTCACGGCCGCCAGATGGATTACGACGTCGACCCCAGCCAGCGCGTCAGTCAGGCTGTCGGGATCCATGATATCCCCCAGTATCGGTTCCACGCCGACGGAGCGGAGCTTGCGAACGTGGGCCTCTTGCCGCACCAGGCCCAGCACCCGAACGGATCTACCGATCAATTCCTCTACAACATACTCGCCAACAAAACCGGCCGCACCGGTCACTAATGCAGTTCGATCGCTCACCTTGCCGTCCCCGTTTGCATTGAATGGTCTCTTTGATACCGTGTGCCCACCTGCGGTGCGCTGTCACCCGCTCAGCGCCGACAGTCCAAGCACCCAATTCAGAGCTGGTGGACTCCTTGAGGAGTCAGGCAGCGTCTGCCTTGCGTCCGGTCATGCCCTGGTGCCATCAGATCATCCCTCCTCTCGGGCCTCTTGCTCGCCAACGAGCTCTTGTGCCACCGGTTGGCCCGACCAGCGCCCGATTATAACTCAGGCTAGCAGCAGCAGCAATTGAATCGTGTGCGGTGTACTGGACTCAGATACCGCACAGATGAAAACCCGCTTCGAACACCCCGGCGCGCAGGATCTGACGTTGGAGGACTCCTCGAGGTTGAACGCGGCGCTCCGGCGCATCGCTGGCTGCGCTGCGATCACACCGCCAGATTATTGCGGAAAGAGCTCGTCCAGTGTTTCTGGAGCGAACTCGTGCACCATTTCCCAGTCAATCCGACCCGCTCGGCAGATGCGGCCGAACAACTCCCCGCTTCGGCGCATCGTGCGTTCCTGGGTGGTCGAGTCCAGCCCTACCAGTCCAAATCGTTCCACCCACCCGCGATCCCACTCAAAGTTGTCCACCAAGCTCCAGTGAAAATACCCCTTGACCGGTATGTTGAACTGAATAGCAGACCAGACCTGGCGAAGGTGGGTGATCAGGAAGCCAGGGCGTTGATCATCATCCGCATCGGGCAAGCCGTTTGCCGTGATGTAGACAGGGCGCCGGTAGGCAGCCGCCCGTTTGATTGCCTGAAACATACCGCGCGGAAAAATCTCGCCATAACGATTGTCAGACATGACCGCCTCTGGACTGAACGACCTTCGGGCGAAAAAGGGTGGCGGTTCCGCCAGACTGAAATTCACCATTTCCCGCGTGTAATAGTTGAGGCCGTAGAAATCCAGTGTTCCGGCAAGACCCCTTATCCGTCCGCGCCCTAACGGCCGTCGCAGGCGGCCGGTCAGAACGGCTTGGGCGAACTGGTCATTGTAGATGTGATCCAGGTTGCGAGCCGCCCACCCATCGAGTAACGACTTGCTCTTTGGCTCCATGATCCGAAGGTTGTGACAGATCCCCACTGCGGATCCCGGGCATAAATCGTGGATCAGGTGATAGACCTTGGCGTGCGCTTGCAGCATATTGCGAGCTGCCGCCATCGCCACCCTAAAGCCGCCGCCCCCAGGCGGGAATTTGGCTTCCACGTAGGCCATCGCCACATACACTTCAGGTTCATTGATAGGAATCCAGAGTCCGACAAGGTCACCCACGGTTTCAGCCACCCGGCGGGCGTAACCCACAAACGCCTCTACCACGGTCGTACGAGACCACGCCCCCCGTTCTGCCAGCCACTGGGGGTTGGTAAAGTGGTGCAGAGTGACCATCGGCTCCATTCCCCGGCGCCGCACGGCCGCTATGATCTGGCGATACCGAGACAGGGCGTCCAAATCGAAACGTCCTGGCTCAGGCTCAACCCGGCTCCACTCGATGGAGAGACGGTGGGCATTGTTACCCAACTGGGCGGCGCGGTCCAGGTCAGCTTCGGCGTTCTCCCACCAATTGCATGCCAGGCCAGACCGACCATCGTTCTGAATCCGTCCCCTCTGTTGCTCCCACGCCCACCAATCGTTGTTCAGGTTGTTTCCCTCTACCTGATGACCGCTGGTGGCGGTACCCCAAAGAAAGTCCGGCGGAAAGAAAAAGGTCGCCTTGGGTACACGCTTTTCGGTTGATTCCAAGCCTCGGCGGTTATCCATGATGCACTCAGGTCAAAGCCCGCCAGACGCGGTCCGATTGAGGACCCGAATCCACAACACGAGGACCACCGCGATGGACACGAACTGCGTCGTATGACGGTGCGCCATCCCAATCCGATCGGCAAGGCTCGGGGCCGGCGGTCTAGCCAGTGTCTGACTCGAGGTCTTCATCAGGGTCAACGGTGACGTCGGATTCCGGTTCAACCTCGGGGGGAGGCATGCCCTCAGTTCCCGGCCCGTACTCGTACACCGCTTGCCAGGGAAGGTAATGGCTGAAGAATCGATCCTCAAACAAGATGGATCCGTCGGCTCGCCGCACTAGACGGGTGATCAACACATCAGCTCCGTCGGCCGACCAATCCACCTGTTCAATCTTGCCCGTCGGCAACTCTGGATTCTCTTCGTAACGATCCGGGGGATGCGGAATGACGTTGGCCACCAAAGGTTCGGGAGTTTCCACCGTCCGTCCATCACCGGTCGAGTAGAACTTGAACTCCAGTTTTTTGGTATTTCGATAGACGTACGTCTCTATGAGCAGGTGGTAAGGCGAATTGTTGATGAACCGAAAGTCAACCTGAGGATAAAACACGGTGGCATCCATGCCGGGACCTATGTCCTGCTCATAGTAGCCGACCCGGTAACCATGCGGCCAGCGCTCCGGGATCGGAAAGCCGGCGTTGAAAGCGGCCCTAAAGACCGTCGTGCTCACCTGACACACTCCGCCGCCGACACCCTGAATCGTGCGACCGCCAAAGATGATCAGTCCCTGCTCAAAACCGGTCTCCTCGCTTACATCGCCCAAATAACGATTGAAACTGAATTCCCCGCCCGGTGGGATGACGATTCCATGGAACCGTGAGGCGGCCGTCGCAATGTTGTGGATTCGCACCTCCGACGATCCTCCGAAGGAGCTGTCGCCCACGGCGATGAGCTCTGTGATCCCCAGATCATCGCCGGTAGCATCCTCACCGATTCTGGGTTGGGTCCACTCGATGACCAATGGAACCTCGCGATTGTCGCCGGTCACCTGCACCAGGATGGTGTCCACCGTCGCCGCCACGTTCAGGCTGCGGCTCGGGATACTGGGTTGGATTGGCTCCAACAGCCGGGTCGTATCGTTGAACACGAAACGGGCGTCGGTAGATTCGGTGCTAAGGCTCTCAGCCAGCGGCTCCAACCAGGCCGCTAGCGCCTCCTGGTCCAACTCGACCCGATAGGCGGGGGGCGTCACGCCCTCATCCAGCCAAAGGACCAGCATGCCGGCCAGCTCCTCGGCGGTCAGATTGCGCGGACCGGGGTCTGATTCGAAGGCAGATTCCGCCAAGAAGATAGTGATCGGCCGGCCAGTCATCTTGAGCGCCGTATCCAACACTCCAGCCACCGATTCATCCGAAATCCGCGGATGTGTCTCGAGAACCAGGAGCTCCACCTCTCCTGTGCCCAACGCCAGCAGCAGCGGAGACAGCTGCTGGAGGGCGTCCGCTGCGTCCAGCTGTCTCCCAATCTGGCTCGGGGTAGCCAACAACTGGTTGTCCGCAAAAACCAGGCCGGCGTCGACCACCGGTCGGTAGATGTCGGCCGTTATCGATGCCAGGAAACGAACGGCCGGTTGGGCATCCACCACCCACAGAAGCGGCAGTTGGCGGCCGTTGCGATACACATCCAGCTGCTCCAGCAGGTTGCCCTGCAACGCGTGGCTCCGGCCGATGCCAAAAGCAGCGGCAACGGCGGAGCTCGCGTCCAAACTCACACCTAACTGGGCGGGAGTCGCCGTCCAGGTGCGGTTGGTACCAAGGTCTCGAAAGACAAACGCCGGCTGGTTGGCATAGGGAAAGGCGGATTCCAGAACAAGCCGGGCTTCTGAAACGGTCATTCCTCCGAGGTTAACCCCCCCCACAACCACGTTGGGATAAACGCGGTCAGCATAGTTGTTCTCAAAATAGACGACGCCCAATACCCCTGCACCAACCAGCAAAGCTGCACCCAGCAGCGGGAACAGGAAAAAGCCGGCCAGATTCACCCAAAAGGAGTTTCTCCTGGCTGGCCGCTTTTCGGCGGGTTCTTGCGCTCTGCTCACGGCTTCCACGACGGATTTGTCACACCCATCCTGATCGGTTGCTTGCTCGGATCGTCAGTCGGCGAACCCGGTCAGTACGCCGCCGGACCAAGAGACCTGGCAGCCATGCTGCCAGACGAAGGATTATCTTTTACCCAGCTACCGGCGTCAAGGGTAGGCCTGCGCTGCGAGCCGGTCGAATACCTTAAATAGGCTGCGGCGATGTTTTCATCTCGGATGATCAATACGTTCTCGTCGTTCTGCCGGTCTGCGTTGCCCGTCAAGTTGAACGTACCGGCAATGACCCATAGCCGATCCAACATCATGACCTTGTGGTGCATGAGCGCAGGATTCCCATCCCTCAGCACGCGGATCCCCATGCCACGCAGGGGGCCATATTGGCTATAGGGGGATTCGGCTGCCTGCGCCTCGAACAAACCCTCCACCAACACGCCGGCCGACGCCCGCTCGGCCATCACTACCGCCAATTCAGCCGCCGTGAATGAAAAGGGCATGAAACGTATGCTTTGCTCTGCAGCACCAACCATCTCTAGGACCCGGGCCATCACGCCATCTTCCGGGGCAAAAAAGGTGCCAAACCGGGCATTGCCCATGTCCAGCCAGGGATGAGGCGCACCGGCGGGGGAGATGGCGCCGACAAGGTGGTCTGACGCCATCTCATCAAACCCAGGCGTCAATGGCAGCCATGGCCGCGGAGACAATGTGCGCGACGTCATTGTTGTTGCGATAGGTGCAGCTTTCGGTCAGGTTCCACGATCCCGTCCAGGTGATCTGATCGTCCACAACCACGAACTTGTTGTGCATTGCTGCCGACCGGTCGTCCCCCAAAACGGGAATACCGGCCGCCAGCAACTGCCGAGCCTGGTCGGATCGCAGGTTGTCACTTTCCATGACCACACGCACCCTTACCCCGCGAGACCAAGCCCGCAACAGGGCCTCGGTTACGGTCTGAAGATCCAGGTCGTAGGCCGCCACATCAATGGACCGGTTCGCCAGGTCCAGCACAAGGAGTCCGTCCAACCAGCCCTCCCAGGCAGGCAGATCCTGCGGAGTCGTGAAGTGCACTCTCACCCCCTGGATCGGCTCCTCGGACACAACCGCGCCCGATGGTGCAGCAGGAGTAGGGTCAGGCTTGGACCAAAACGCGCCCCAGGCGATTTGACGGGTAGCCACGAGACCCAGCGCAAGGAACACCGGCAAGAGCGCCAGGAACCGTGCTGGCGCCGCCCGGCCCGCGGAGTTCTTGACTCCTGAAAGGCAACGATCATCGCCCTCTGATGGAAGCACCGGACCTCCTGCCAGCCACACCCATTGTTGTGGCCTGATCTTCACTTCCTGCGTGACGCGCCGGTACACAACCGCTCACCTTCTTGAGCGCTCGTTCCCCACGTCGCACCCGGCGCCAGCACGCATAGATCGTGCGGTGCGGTAGGCCGGCGGTCATGGCTAACCTCACCTTATTGTAACAAATAGTTACCCGTTTTATGAACAACCATTACACGGGTGTTTGGACCGGGCTGACACTTGCGCCTGCGCGCAGTGCAGGTGTTGACCTTTTGTAGCTCTCGCCACCTGCCTGGGCACCCGAGGTGTCTAGCCCGGCGGATGCAATACGGGCATCCGGGAGACGGCGCATGAACCGG
>DCVT01000061.1 GCA_002328075.1 Anaerolineales bacterium UBA2181
TGTGGCCGAGACCGCCGACCGCATGTTGCGTACTGCCGCGCCGGACGAGGAAGGCCTTGGCACCACGCCTGAGCAGTTCCTGGAAGACCTTGGCCAACTGGAGTGGATCATGCTTGGGCAGCCAGGAAACGCACCAGAGCTGCTGGGCAAGCTGTATGAGCGATACGCTCCAGCGAAAGCGCCGGGGAAGGGAAGGCGGGCAACACTGGGGTGCCGCATGCGCAATCACGTGCTGCACCTGTGGAATCACCGGCAACGATACACCTGCTATGGTACCAGAGTGACTGGAGGCGGATCGGTGGTGCCGGAGAGCAACAACACGACGGAACAGGTGATTGGCTGGACCATCAAGGAGCGGTAGCGCACGCTGCGGGGATGCAAACGAGGTGAATCAATCCTCAATGTGGGGATGCTGACGGCATGGTTGCGAGAGGCACCGGGCGGGCGCGACATGAGTGCCCTGTTCGCATCCTAGAGAGAAACCCCGAATGGCCGCCAGATCGCCGTCTGCAACATAGAAAGGGACGATCACGCGGCAATCAGCAAGTCTGACCCTCGGCCTGCACCATATTTGCAGCAGTCACGTCAATTGTGAACCCTTGCACCTACCGGCCTTTTGTGATACAGTATGCCGGTGAGATCAAACCCCGGGGCAAACCAACATGGATCGGCCGACCAGGCTGCCCACCCTTTCAGGCCTGTTCCCGTGCCCCGTCCCGCCTGTGGGAACCGGGTGCTGCCAGGCAGGCAGGTTTTTCCCGGTCCCGTGACGTTCCCGTCCCTCAACCAGCACCCCAACTGTGCCCGTTCGAGCGAACCTCGCGTATCCCTTTATCACTAACCTATGGAGGCCCATCAATGACATGCGGTGAGCGCAGTCGAACCGTCAATGCTGTCTGGTATTCCCGCGGTACGTTTCCCTTCCGGAACGTGCTGCTGCTGGCCGTTCTCCTTCTGCTGGCGGCCGGCCTGTCCGCTGCCGCCGGCTTGCCGCCCGCCGGGGCGGCCGCCCCGGTTGCCGAAGCCACCGGCGGTCTCGCGCCCGCAGTGGAGCCCAGCTCGGCCGAGACCCTGATCAGCCCGCAAGCCTGCTCGGCCGAGTTCCCCTTTCGCACCGTCATCACCCCGTCCAGGGACAGCTACGTCCATTCTGGTAGCGCGGCCACCAACTATGGCACCAGCCCCAGCCTGAGGGTTGGATACATCAGCGCAGGGCCGTTCGTCGGTTCGTATCTGACGCTGGCTGCTTTTGACCTCTCGGCGCTGCCGGCCGACGCCGTGATCCTCACGGCGACGCTGGAGCTTTACGAGACCGCTTCTGCGACCATTGTGACCAACCTTCGGGCCCTGGTGGACACCTGGACCGAGACCGGCGTGACCTGGGACAATCGACCGAATTACTCTGAAACCGAGCTGGCGACGGCACTCACACCCGACGGCAGTTGGCGGCGCTGGGACCTGACCTCGATGACCAAGAAGTGGTGGTCAGGCACGTTGGCCAACCACGGAGTCCGGCTAGCCTTTGTTTCCGGTACCAGCACCAGTACCAGGAACTTTAGCTCGCGCGAGGGTGCCAACCCGCCCCGATTGGTGGTCGAGTACGTGCGCCGCACCACGCTGACCCCGGCGGCCGACACGTATGTCAGCCAGAACAGCCCGACCTCCAACTATGGTGGGGCAATCACGGCGTACATGCGGGACGGGTCGGCCAACATGGCGCTACATTCCCTGGTCCGCTTTAACCTGTCGACCATTCCGGCCGGCAGCTCGGTCATCAGCGCGTCGCTGCGTCTGGTCCCCTACTTTGCCCGCGAGCCCGAGGCACCCCAGGCGGTGAGCGTGGACCCCCGAGCGGCAACCGCCTCCTGGAAGGAAGATCAAGTCACCTGGAACACCAGGCCCGGCTCGGCAAGCCGGGGCGACCCGGCCGGCGTCTGGTCGGAAACCACCGGGATCCGGCTGGACGTGAGCAACACCGTGCGCGACTGGTCATCCGGTGTGCTGGGGAACAATGGCTTCAAGTTGGAGGCGGCCGTCGGAACAACCGGCGTGGCACAGTTCTACACCCGCGAATATGGCACAATGAACGCTCCGCAGCTCATCGTGACCTACGGCCTGCCGCCCTGCTACGCGGCCACCAGCGCCACGATCAACGGCGCGGTGGTGGGGGTCACGATTCAGGAATACAGCTACAGCGCCAGCGTCCTTCCCGGCAATGTGACCCCGCCCCTGACCTACTCCTGGACCGCGACGGGCCAGGCGCCGGTCAGCGGATCCTCATCCGTCAACTACACCTGGGCCACGCCCGGCGTCAAGACCATCACCGTGACCGTGGAGAACTGCGGCAGCAGCGTGGTGGATACCCACCAGGTGACCATCAACGCCCCCCCGCCCACCTGCGATTACCCGATCACCGGCCTGACCCTGTCCGGACCGGCCTATGGCATCCTGGGCAGCGAGTACATCTTTAGCGCCGTATCCAGCCCGGCCAACGCCACGTTGCCCATCACCTACACCTGGCAGGCGACCGGCCAAAACGTGATCGAGATAGTGGGTGGGGTCTCAGCCGGGGTCGGACTCACCTGGAACACGCTGGGGACCAAGACGGTTTCCGTGACGGCCAAGAACTGCGGTGGCGAGATCCAGCAGCAGCTCACCTTTGACGTGGTCCCCTACGACCAGTTGCCCGACCTGGTGATCAGCAGCGCCTGGTACGACAATGTCGAATTGCGGGTGTATTATGTCATCCAGAACACGGGCGGCATGCCCATCCCGGCCGGCCACACCGTTGCCCTGTTCAAGGACGATGTCGTGGTGGACACGTTCGTCTTTGCCGAGGCGTTGGCGCCCCGCGCCGTCCGCGCCGGTTCTTTCGCCTACACCTGGAGCTGCGCCGGCGCGACCGCGCCGGTCAAGATCTGCAGCGACCACACCGGGGAAATTGAGGAGCAGAACGAGGCCAACAACTGCTGGCAGGCCAATTGGTCGTGCGACCTGGTCCCGCCGCAGATCACGTCGGGGCCAACGGTCTCCGGCATCGCCGAGCACGGGGCAAACATCTCCTGGACAACGAACGAGCCATGCCGCAGCCGGCTCGATTACGGACGCAACGGGGCGTTTAACAGCCAGTGGCTGATCGACGACACGCTCCGGACCAACCACACAGCGTCGCTGACCGGGCTGGTCGCCGGCAGCACCTACTGGTTCAAGGTGACGGTAAGCGACGGAGCCGGCAACCTGGAGACCAGCGGAGATCGCTGGTTTGAGACGGCGCCGCCGGGTTCCGATCCACCCGAGATCGTCTCCATCGGCCTGGTAGAGTACCCCTCCAGCCTGTACGAGTTCTACCTCCTGCAGGCCACGCTGGCCGACACAACCTATGTTGATCGGGTGACCTTCTTTCTGGACGGCAAGTCCATGGGTCGCGATTACACGCCGGATGCGCTCGCCGGAGGCGACCCTGACGAAGGGCTGTACCAGGTCTATGTCTCGCCGGCCGCGCTGGGCCTGAGCCGCGCCGACTGGTTCAAGGCGCACACGCTGCAGGTGCAGGCCTATAACCTGGAGGGCGACGTGACCGCCGAGGTCGCCGTCGTCACCCCGCCGTTCCGGCGGATGGCTACTCGAACCGTGGTGCAGCGATTGGCGCCGTCCAACACGATCTACATCGGCAGCCAGACTGCCCCGAGCGGGACCAACGTCACGGTCACCGTGTGGGCGGCCGAATACCGCTGGGGCTGCTACAGCGAATGGATCGAGACCCCGCCGCCGGGCCTGGAGGGGGTGGATTGCCTGGACGTGAGGCAGGACGTGCAATTCGTCAGAATCTACCTCGACGGCGTGGAAAAGAGCACCTATTCTATGCCGCCGGGCGAGCTGACGCACGATTTTGTCGTCGACCTGGCTGGCAAGGGGTTAGGCGCCCACACCATCAAGGCGGTGGCCACCAGCTCTGACGGTGCGGTTGCTGAACACGAAAAGACCGTCACCCTCCTCATGGGCCTCAACTGCGTGGAGGTGACGCGGCAGGTGAACCGGGTGGGCAACTATTTCGAGATCACGCTCACCGTCAAGAACGTCTGCCCCACGACCGTTCATCTGGACTCCATCAGCGACCGCGGCCTGGTGGGCTTTTACCCGGCCGACCGCTCGTTTGGAGCCAACTACACCGTCGCGACGTCGTACGGCCCTGTCACGCAGCGCGCGACGGTCGAGATCGACGTTTCTGCCGGCCCGCAGTCGTACCTCTCGCTCAACCAGAACGCGCAGATAACCCTAAAGTACGTGGCCGTCCCTGTCATGCACGACCAAGAGTACGCCGGAAACGATCTGAGCTACAGTATCGGCTACGAACAGGGCGGTTTGGTGACCTACATGCTGGGCGCTAACACCGATACAAAGGTGGAGAGGGCCTATTACCTGCCGTGGATCGGCTCGGCGGTCGACGCGCTCGCGTCGGCCAACTACCTTCTGGTGACCAATTCCGGCCGGCTGTACGGCACCCAACCGAGTGCTGACAACGCAGCGGTGCTCGCCTCTATGGCGCGGCTGGCCCATCTGAAGAACGGCGCTTTGGGTTTCCTGACAACCTATGACAATGGCAGCACGCTGGACGAGCTGATCGGGAGCGGCGGCGCATGGGCGCAGCGATTGCACCCCGATTTCCGTGCCTATGAGGCCAAGGGGTACGCGCTCATTGTGGGCGACACGGCCATCGTGCCGACGCTGGGCGCCGGCTACACCGTTCCCTACAGCGATCTGCGCTACGCCAGCACCTCCGGCGAAGCCAAGCCCGAGCTGGCGCTCGGGCGGATCCCGGGTAGCACGTCTGCCGAGCTGACCACCGGGCTGCGCAACAGCATCGGCGTCCACGAGGGCTGGCCCGGCTACACCTTTGACCGGCTCCGCGCACTGGTCTCCAGCGGGCGCGGCGGCGGCGCCGACACGTTCAGGGATCACGCCAAAGAGATCGTGGCGCGACTGAATCATGCCGACGTCACCCGTCTGAACTGGCAGAACTATGCCACGCCGGCCGCCATGCTGGCGGTGTTCGAACCCGAAATGGCCCAGGGGAACGGGCTGGTAGTCTACCGGGGTCATGCCGGCGCCACCTCGTGGGGTGATGACGGTCCGGTCAACCTCTGGACCAGCGACGTCGCGGCGCTTGATTTCGCCGGCTATAGCCCCTTTGTCTATGCGCTGGCCTGTGACAGCGGCAATTATCGGGACCACTATAGCATGGCCGAGGCCTTCCTGCGATATGGGGCCGGAGCCTATGTCGGCGCCGTCAGCCCTTCGGATCGGGCTACCAACGGCCGCGCCGGTCGGGCCTTCTTTAACCGCTGGGGCGACGACTCGTCGATGAACGTCGGTTACGCCTTTGCCGACATGAAGCGCGATCACTGGAACGATGACTCGAACTGGAACGAGTCGATCTACCAGTACCTGTTGTTCGGCGATCCCAAGTTCGGATCGCTGCCGGTCGGCGGCCGGGAAGCCACACTGGAGCCCCAGGTGCCGGCCGGCTCGGAGAGCCTGACGGTGATAGTGCCGGATTTCGTGGTGACCGTGAGCGACGACGGGCTGCACCGCGTCGAGCTGCCGGACGGCAGCACCTGGCTGCGCGAAGGCGAGCCCGAGGTGCCTTACTGGAAAACCAGCTACGCCTACCCGGAAGGCCAGCGGATCCAATCGGTGGCGCTGACGCTGCAGGGGGGTCTGGTGGTGACGACCGGCCTGTACCTTCCCACCGCTACTTTGGAGCCCGACCTCGACCGCGCCGCGCCGGCAAGCGTTGTCGGCGCGACGGAGACGGCGTGGGTTCCCGACGTGCCGCAGCCCTACGCCTGGTCGGTGAGCGAAAACAGCGACGGCAGCTCGACGCTTGACCTGCTCATCTATCCGTTCTACTATGATCCCGCCACCACCGACTTGCGCTTTTACCGGGAGTTCGGCTTTGAGGTGGAGACGGTGCCCACCACGGTCGAGATCGAGTCGCTGCGGACGGACCAGGCGACCTACCATCTGGGCGATGAGGTGGCGATCGAATGGCTGCTGCGCAACACCGGCGACGCGCAGGACGTGCTTGTCAGCGCGGTGATCCGTTCGATCGAGCGCGACGAGGCAGTTGCCGGGTTGCCGCTGCGCATGCTGCACACCTTCACCGAGACAGCACTGGTGGGCCTGACGTGGGACAGCAGCGGTGTTGCGCCGGGCGTCTATTATGTGGACCTGAGTCTGCTGAACGCCGCCGGCAAGCTGCTCGATGAGGAGATGCGCGATTTCCAGCTCGGCGTCGCCACGGTCGAGGTAACGAGCTTGAGCGCGGCGCCCACCCTCTTCCAGCCGGGAGATCCGATCCAGCTCTCCATGGGCATCCGCAACAGCGGCGAGCTCCCCGTTAGCGGCACGGCGTACATCCGGATCGTAGGAACCGGCGCCCTGACCTACACCCAGGAGTTCAACCGGCCGGTGTCGACGCTGTCCCCCGGCGCCACCACCGCTTTTGACGTCGAGTGGGACACCACCGGCGTGCCCAAAGGCGACTATCGGGTGGTGGCCTACGTGCTGCACGGCCCGATGGGTTCGCAGTCGCGCGAGGTGCGGGTCGGCACGACGGCGCGGGTCTACCTGCCCATGGTGATTCGCAATTAGCCTTCTCTAGAAGCGAGGGGCGGCCCGCGGGCCGCCCCTCGGCTCAAGCCCCCCGTCTCGACTACCGAGACACTGTCCTCCCGGCCCCGTATCGCCGGCATCCCCACCGGCCGCCACCCTGTATCCCCGGCTTCGCTGCCGGCCGCCGTCCCCCCAGCCCTGTATCGCCGGCATCCCTGCCAACCGCGGCCACCCTGTATCCCCGGCATCCCCGCCACCCTGTATCGCAAGCATCCCTGCCTGCCATCGCCCCGCCGTCCGCCGGCCCCCGGAATCCCTGCCCGCCACAACGGATGCCGGCGCTCCCATGCCGACGCCACATCCACCATTCCAGGCCCGTACTCAAAGAAACCACGTACGACCCGGCAACCCACCCGCGCATCTGTCCTGGCCGGCCAATTGGTGACTGCTGCAAATATGGTGCAGGCCGAGGGTCAGACTTGCTGATTGCCGCGTGATCGTCCCTTTCTATGTTGCAGACGGCGGTCTGGCGGCCATTCGGGGTTTCTCTCTAGGATGCGAACAGGGCACTCATGTCGCGCCCGCCCGGTGCCTCTCGCAACCATGCCGTCAGCATCCCCACATGGTGGATTGATTCACCTCGTTTGTATCCCCGCAGCGTGCGGTACCGCTCCTTGATGGTCCAGCCAATCACCTGTTCCGTCGTGTTGTTGCTCTCCGGCACCACCGATCCGCCTCCAGTCACTCTGGTACCATAGCAGGTGTATCGTTGCCAGTGATTCCACTGGTGCAGCACGTGATTGCGCATGCGGTACCCCAGTGTTGCCCGCCTTCCCTTCCCCGGCGCTTTCGCTGGAGCGTATCGCTCATACAGCTTGCCCAGCAGCTCTGGTGCGTTTCCTGGCTGCCCAAGCATGATCCACTCCAGTTGGCCAAGGTCTTCCAGCAACTGCTCAGGCGTGGTGCCAAGGCCTTCCTCGTCCGGCGCGGCAGTACGCAACATGCGGTCGGCGGTCTCGGCCACATACTCC
>DCVT01000052.1 GCA_002328075.1 Anaerolineales bacterium UBA2181
GACACCGCGGTAGCGAATCCCCAAGCTGTAAAGCAAAATGGTCTGCCCCTTCAGCCGGTCGGACTGCTGTGCGCGGGTCACACCTGGTGGATAGACCCGGTGGGTGCGCCCGCAGGATAGACACTTCCGCCGGTACACCTCGACGCCGTCGATCCGGGTACCCCGCAGAGGTCTCCTGCAATGAAGTGATGGTCCTTGAAGAACTGACCTTGGCAGTTGTCGTAGGGGCAGACTGCCGGCGGCAGCATGACGGCTGGTTCCACCCGTACAATCCGTGCTCGTAGGCGCATCTTGACCTCCTGCCACACACCGGCGCAGGATTCGTGCCCTTTTCACCGACGATTCAACAGACACCGCCTTGCGCCGCCCTTTCGGCATCAGCGATAGACGTCGCGACGATGCCCTACTTTCACAATCGTCACCGTGACGACATCATCCTCAATGGTATACAGGATGCGATAGCTACCCTGCCTTATGCGGTACTTCTCATCACCACTGAGCTTCTCGGCGCCAGCCGGTCGTGGATCGTCCGCCAGGCCATCGATACGCTTCAGGATGCGCTGAACATCCCTTCTGGGAATCGGACGGAGATCTTTGGCAACGGATTGTCTGAAGACGATCCTATAGCTTGCCATGGGCCTGCAGCTCCTGAAGCAGGCTCTCATAACTGATCACCGGCTCACCGGCACGTTCACGAAAGGCCTGCAAATCCTCAGCATCCTCCGCCAAACACGCCCGAATCATCCCATTGATGAGTTCGGACATCGAACTGTCGGTCACGGCTGCCTTCAGCCGCAACGCCTGGTGGAGATCATGATCCAGATAGACCGTTGTGCGTTTCGTTAGGACAGTCATGGTACACCTCAAAGCATCTTGCCAGAACGACATTACGGCATTATAACATCGGAACGTCAAGATGTCACGCGCGCTCGATTTTTGGTTAAACCAAAGTAGAGATGTCCCCTGTTTGCCAAAGTAGAGATGTCCCCTTGTGGAAAGGTTGACAGCCTCATGCACTGCTTCCGCCTGGTTGGAGGCTGCGCAGAGGGCAACGCTGGCGAGTGACCTGAGCGCCAGCCAGGCGACTAGTCGGCAGGGCAGAACGACTTCGCTCTGCCCGTTTCTGTCTGCCCTGCCGGTAGTCTCTAAAGCGATAAACGCAAATGCCTGTCGGCTGTTAGTCTGTGCCATCGCGAACGGCCTCCCCGATGGGCTTCCCGTTGAGGCGCCGACCGTACTGTCGCCACGGGTGATCAGCAGCCGGGATGTGCGGTTCACGTAGCCGGCGGTCCAGTGTCTTGCTGGTCACCACTTCCGCCTGCCCCGCTGGTTTGTGGTAGATGGTGTAGCTGAGTGGCCGGTTTCGGTTAAGGCTGGTTACTTTGCCTTGGCCATCCACACAGATTGTCACTTTTGCTTTGCGGAGAGCATAGCCAGGACGCTGGGACCGGATCTGATAGATCACCCGGTCGTACTGGAGGGTCAGATTCTTGGAAACAACGCGTCTTTCCTGGTGGCTTGGGATGTGATCCAGGTTCTCTCCCTTCAGCAAAGGGCGATGGGCATCTTCGGCACTGCGAGGTAGCACCGCAAAACGCCGGTGGTAATCTTCCCGGTACTCTGGCAGATATGCATTGGCAGCGTCAATGGTGGAGATGTTGCGCAGTCGCAACGCTTTCACCAAGCCGTCCTGCAAGGTCTTGTTCGCACGTTCGATACGACCCTTCGCCTGCGGGCTGTGGGCACACACGATTTGCATACCGAGCTCGTCCATGGCGCGCCCAAACTGGGTCATTCCGCTGCCTTTGCCAAGAGTTGATTCTTGATTCACGCGGAAGATGCCGTGTTTGCCGCTGTAGAAGGCCACCGGTTTGCCGTGTCGGCCAAAGTAGTGCCGGCAGGCTTCACCGTAACCGAGAAAGGTCTCTTCCCTCACAAACCAGAGCTCGCCCAGTTCACCGGTCGCATCGTCGATAAACACCAGCAGGGTGCATGTTGGTCCCCGCCCCTCAAACTAGTCATGGTCCGAGCCGTCAATCTGCACCAACTCCCCATAACGGGGACGCCGCTCGCGCATCGGCTGCACCGACCTGGTCTTACCTTTCTTTGGCTTCCAGATTCCCGCGCTGATCATCAGCTTCCGCACGCTCTCATCCGATATCCGCAGACCGTGAACCTCCACCGGCTTCTCGCATGCCAGCGTCGGCCCAAAGTCTCCATACTTCTCCCCGATCAGCTCCAGCGCTCGCTTCACCACCTCCGCGTCCAGCCGGTTATTGCTCGGTCTCCCGCGCCGGCGGCTCACCAGCCCGGCAGCACCCATCTGACGAAATGCCCGGCACAGCCGCTTCACATGTCGCACGCTGACCCGCAGCGACTCCGCTGCTGCTTTCCGGGTCAATCGCTTGTCTTGGATCGCCTGTATGATCTCTAGTCGATTGAGTTCGGTCTTGCTCATGGTCAGTAGTTCGTCCACACTTGTTCCCCTTTCCATAGGGGACATTTTAACTTTGGTAAAAGGGGACTCTACTACTTTGGGCTAACAGGTCAGAAAACCCCTATTGACACCGGCAACAAACGGGTGTATACTGAGTTTGTTAGTCCATTGGACTAACAAACTACCCAAAGAGGATGATGGAGCGCGATGAAAAAGGCAACCCAGCAGCAGACCAAAGAGCACAACCGCAATCTCGTCCTCAAGACCATCCTGGAGCGCGACAGCATCAGCCGGGCCGAGGTTGCCCGCGTGACCGGCCTGACCCGCACCACCGTCTCTGACATCGTGACGGATCTGCTCGACGCCGGGTTGGTCGAGGAGGTCGGCGTTGGGTCGTCGAAAGGCGGTAAATCTCCCATCCTCTTGAGTCTGGTCCCGGACTCACGCTGTCTCATCGGCCTTGATCTGGCGCAGTATCAATTCAGGGGGGCGGTCGTTAACCTCCGCGGCGCCATCTGCGAGATGGTCACCATGCCGGTAACCGGCCGCGATGGAGAAGCGCTGGCTCTGGTTTACACGATCCTTGACAGGCTGGTCAGGGCATCCTGCCGGCCGATCGTCGGAATCGGTGTCGGCACGCCGGGTCTGGTGAACACCGGTCAGGGAGTCGTCATCAGCGCCGTCAACCTGGATTGGGTCAACCTGCCACTGGCAGCGCTGTTGCAGGAGCGCTATCGGTTGCCGGTCACCGTGCTGAACGACAGCCAGGCCGCTGCCATGGGCGAATACACCTACGGAGAGGCGCACTCCTATGGGAAAAACCTGGTCGTCATCAACGCGCGGCATGGCATCGGCGCGGGTGTGATCATCAACGGCCGCCTATTTCAGGGCGATGGAGGCGGAGCGGGCGAGATCGGCCATGTCGTCGTTGTGCCGGACGGGGGACTGCCGTGCCGCTGCGGTAATAACGGCTGTCTGGAAACAGTGGCGAGCGCCCAGGCGCTTGTCAAGCGAGCCCAGGCCCTGGGGGCCCCATTTGCCGCTCCGACCACGCCTTCGGCACCAGAGGCAGTCACGCTGGACGCGATTGAACGGGCCTTTCACGCGGGGGACCCCGTGGCCCGGCAGATCGTGCTCGAGGCGGCTCGTTACATGGGCATGGCGGTGTCGAGCCTGGTTGGCACCCTCAACATCCAGCACATAGTCCTGGTCGGCGAGGTGACCCGCTTTGGCGAACCGTGGCTTGCGGCTGTGCGAGAGACAATGGCCCGGACATCGCTCTCCCGGCTGGCGCAGGAGACACGGGTGGAGATGGGCCAGCTTGGAGGGAATGGGATTGTCCTGGGGGCCTCGGCCGTGCTGGCGAACAACTATTCGGCACTTTATGAACCGCAGGCGCTGCAGGCGGCGGGCGACTGGCGCCCGGCCGGGTTGAACGCTCGCAGTGCCCTCAAGTACCCATGAAGCTGATACCCCCCGCCCTGGTTCCCCCGCTGGATACGGGCTTCCGCCCCGCCGCCCTGGCCAACCGGGCCTATCGGCGGGCGGTTGTCGCCGGCGAGGGGGTACCGTTGATCCTCGGCCTGGAGCGTGAGCAGGGACAGCTATCGCGGTTCGAGACTCAGATCCTGCCCGACGACCACCCGGATGCGGCAGCCACCTGGCGGTATGCCGAGCGATTGGTCAAGTTCCTGCTCTGGCAGCGCGGTGGGCACACGTTGTACGTGGGCGGGCCGAGCAGCGTCGGGGAGCGAGTTCGCGCCGCCTACATGCCCGGCGGAGAGCGCGAGTTTGACTGGCGCTTTTTGGGAGAGCAGGTCTACGAGCGGCCTTTCCGCGTTGTTGTGTGTCACCCTTCCGAGGTGCCCACCGCATGCGAGACGGGCAAACTGCTGGGACGCCATCTTGACGGCTGCCGCATTGGGTTCGACTTGGGGGCATCGGACCGCAAGGTGAGCGCAGTCGTTGACGGCGACGCGGTGTACAGCGAGGAGGTCGTCTGGGCGCCGCGTACCCAATCGGACCCTGAATACCACTACCGCGAGATTCTGTCAGCCATCCGGACAGCCGCAGCCCACCTGCCCCGTGTGGACGCGATCGGCGGGAGTTCGGCCGGCATTTACATCGACAACCATCCCATGGTGGCCTCGCTGTTTCGCGGAGTCCCTCAGGAACGGTTCCATGAGATCAAGAACCTGTTTGTCCGCCTCGGTGACGAATTGGGTGTGCCGCTGCAGGTGATCAACGACGGCGACGTCACCGCCCTGGCCGGCTCCATGGCTCTTGGAGACAACGGCGTTCTCGGCATAGCCCTGGGTTCCAGCCAGGCGGCCGGCTATGTGGACCTGAATGGGCACATCCTGGGTTGGTTGAACGAACTCGCCTTTGCCCCGATTGACTATTCCCCACGGGCACCCGCCGACGAATGGTCGGGCGATATTGGCTGTGGCTCGCAGTACCTTTCGCAGCAGTGTGTCTTCCGGCTGGCATCCGGCGCCGGTATCTCGCCTCCCCCAGGTCTGAGCGATGCGGCCAAGCTCGAGTCCGTGCAGGAGAGTCTGGAAGCCGGCCACCCAGGAGCGACCAGGATCTGGCAGAGCATGGGGACCTATTTGGGTTATGGGCTGGCGCATTACGCCGATTTCTACGCGATCCAGCACGCGCTGATTCTGGGACGGTGCACCTCCGGCCGGGGCGGGCTGCTCATTCTGGAGGGTGCTCGCGCCGTCCTGCAGGCTGAGTTTCCCGAATTGGCCGACCGCATCCACCTGCATTTGCCCAGCGAGAACTCCCGGCGTGTGGGTCAAGCGATCGCCGCCGCAAGTTTGCCTTCGATAAGGTTCAGGAGTGATCCAGAGCCCCAGAATTAGGGAGCAAGCCGTGCTATTTCACAGCGAAACCGCCGAGATATTCGTTCCCGATGGGCTGCCTTCCAGGGAGGCGTTGGCCCGAACCACGCATCTTGCGATAGGTGCTCACCCGGACGACTTGGAGATCATGGCAGCCGCGCCGATCCTTCACTGCTTTCGCCAACCTGACCGGTGGTTCACCGGGGTTGTGGTGACTGACGGCAGCGGTTCGCCGCGCGACGATCTGTATCGCGATTACACCGACGTCGCGATGCGCGAGGTGCGTTTCAGGGAGCAGAGAAAAGCGGCGATCGTGGGTGAGTATTCAGCCCTGGCGATGCTTGACTATCCAAGCCGGTCAGTCAAGGACCGGACAGACCTGCGGCCAGTAGATGACCTGGCAGCCTTGTTGGAGGTCGCGCACCCGCAATTCCTCTACACCCACAACCTGGCCGACAAACACGACACCCACGTCGCGGTCGCGGTCAAGGCGATTGCAGCGCTCCGACGGATGCCGGAAGCCGGGCGACCGCAGCGAGTGGTTGGCTGCGAGGTCTGGCGTGACCTTGACTGGATGGTGGACGACGACAAAGTAGCGCTGGATGTGTCCTCGCACGAGAACGTGCAGGCCGCCCTGCTGGGGGTGTTCGATTCGCAGATCGGCGGCGGAAAGCGCTACGACCTGGCGACCATGGGCCGCCGACGTGCAAATGCCACTTTCATGGAGTCGCACGGTGTGGATGAGTCGCGGCTCCTCACATTTGCCATGGATCTGACCCCGCTGGTGGGGGATACCCAACTCGATATCGAGGCGTTTGTGCAGGAGCACATTGAGCGGTTTGCTCGGGACGTGGCAGACCGGCTAAGACGGATCGGATGACCCGACATAGGCGGAGGAGTGTGCGCGGAGAGACAACCTATGCGACACGCCATGGGAAAGGAGGCGCTTTGCGGGGTAGTGCAACGTGTGTGATGTGGTGGTGGAGGCTGTGCGTGATGGGAAATGGAGTCAGAAGGAGAGTCCGAAAATGCGTACCAAATTGCTTGCACTGTTGATTGTCGTGGGCGTGCTGCTGGTTGCGTGCGGTCCAACAGCAACACAGGTTCCGCCAACCCAAGTGCCCGCGACCGCGGCGGCGGCCACCCCGGAGGTTCCCAAGGCCGTTACCCTCAAGGTCTACGTGGTGGACTATCAGGTCGATGCGACCGACGTGTGGCTCGAGAACGAGGTGGTCCCGGCGTTTCAGGCGACCCACCCCAACGTCAAAGTGGAGTTCATCTGGGGGAGCTGGAGCACCTTTGGTGAGTCGGTGGCCGGGTACTTTGCAGCCGGCGACGGGCCGGATATCATTAACCTGGGTTCGGAGTTCAACGGGCTGTACGGCGAACAGCTGGCGCCACTGAACCGTTACCTGGGCAAGGATGCCTGGCCAGAGATCGAGAACTTTATCCCCGGGACCCTGGAGAACGCCTCGTGGAAGGGCGAGTTGCGTGGCCTGCCCATCTTTTCCGCGCCGCGGTACGTCT
>DCVT01000038.1 GCA_002328075.1 Anaerolineales bacterium UBA2181
AACTTTTCGGCCAGGTTTCTAGGGTGCGACGATGACGGATAGGTGAACAACCCGTCGCGGTCAGGGGCGGGCTACGAGAGAGCCGAATGGTGAGCGAGCCCAAGCGGAAGGCTCCGACCCGGCGGTGGCGTCATCCGGCAGCGTATCCGAGAGGATATCCGCCAGTGGCGCCGCGGCCCGCCGAGCAGGGAACAAGAGTGACCCGGGAATCGTTCTGGTTTACAATAGGCTGCGGACGCGCGGCAGCGAGTGCGCGCACCCAAGGAGCATGATGATGAACGAGTCTAGAACTTTCAAGAGTGCAGTGATACTGACGCTGCTGCTGGCGGGCGCTCTTCTGATCACCGCCTGCGGCCCTGCGGACACAGAGGTGCCGCCCTCGCCCGCCGTCGTCGGCTCGACCCCGACGGCGAAATCGGTTGGCACGTTGGAAGCGACGGCGGCTCCGGCTGAGGCGGTATCGCTGGAGAACACGCGCTGGCAACTGCTGTCGTACTTCGACGGCCGGGGCCAGACCGCAGCTGTGCAGGCCGACGGCCAGATCACAGCCGAATTCACCGCCGACGGGGTCAGTGGCAGCGCCGGCTGTAACAGCTACTTTGCCTCCTACCAACTGGACGGTGACCGCCTGGCGCTGGGCCCGATTGGGGCCACGCTGATGGCCTGCAACGACCCCCTGGGCAGCCAGGAGACAGCCTATCTGACGGCGCTCGCTGCCGCTTCGCGGGTGCGGTTGGCCGCCGGCCGGCTGGAGGCGCTCGACGCACAGGGCAGCGTAGCGTTGACCTACCGGTTGGCCGACCTCACCGCCGAGCAGCTTATGAACGCGACGTTCGCTTCCGAGCAGGAGCCTTCCGGCCAGATCACGCTGACCGGCGGGCGGTACCAGGGCCAACCCGTAGCCGAGGGCAGCGCCACCCGGCTGGAGGTGGGGCTTGTCGATCCGGTCGCCCTGGGCGATCTGGATGCGGATGGCCTGGGCGATGCCGCCGTGATCCTGGCAACCACCCTGGGCGGCAGCGGGACATTTATCACCCTGGAAGCGGTGCTCGGCCAGGACGGGCGGCCGGTGCACGTTGCCACCCTTCCGTTAGGCGACCGCACCCAGATACGGAGCGTGGCCATTGCGGATGGTCAGATTCTCATCGAGGCAGTGATGCACCGCCCGGCCGACCCCCTCTGTTGCCCCACGCAGATCGTGCGCAAGACGCTGGCGCTGGCGGGCAACGCGCTGGTGGAGGTTGCGTCCGAGATCGTCGGCCTGTTGACTCCGGAGAGCGGCGCGGCCAACGCCACCTCGATCCCGACTCGGCTGCCGGGTCCGCCTGCGGCCGCCGGCCTTTTCGGCCGGATGTGGCAGTGGGTGGGGTTCGAGGACACCGCCGGCAAGGGCCATGTCACACCCACCGCCCCCTCCCGCTATACGCTCGAGTTCCTCGCCGACAGCACCTATCAGGTGGTGGCGCCCTGCGGCCGCAGCGCCGGCCGGTTCACCATCGACGGCAGCCTATTGACGCTGCATCCCGAACCCACCACGCCGGCCGACTGCAACTCGGACCAGCTGTACACTCTGTATCTGGCCTACCTGGCGGACGTAGCGACCTATGTCCTGGAGGGCGGCCGGCTCTACCTGAACCTGGTGATGGATGGGGGAAATCTGGTTTTCGCCGCGCAGAGCGACACGGCCGGGCTGCCGGGTCAGGGCCCAACCAAGGGAGTCTCGCAGGATATCGTGGATCGACGTTGGCGTTGGGTGCGCACCACCACGCCGGTGGGCGACGTCACCGTGAGCCGGCCAGAGCACTATACCATCCAGTTCATGCCGACCGGCGATTTCTACGTGCTGGCCGACTGCAACCGGGCCTCCGGCCGTTACACCCTGGAGGGCAACCTCATCAGGTTGGAGCTGACGGTCGTCACCCGGGCCGAGTGTGGGCCGGACTCGCTCGGCGACGATTTCCTGCGCGACCTCGGGGCGGCCGTCATCGCCTTTCTTGAGGGTGGTGACCTCTACCTGGACCTGCTGTACGACAGCGGGACGATGCGGTTCTCCAAGTAGCCGGCCGACACGGTTCCCGTCTGACCCGGCCATTGGCTGGACGCCTCGCCGGTCAAATGGGCCGGCACCTGGCGCAGGGCTGCCGGTGCGACCTCGCGCCAAGCCATCTCCCTGCTCCGGCGCCGGAATAGAGCGCTGCCGGGCAGGGGAGCAGACCCGCACCCGTTTACGGCGTGAGACCCGGTTCTTGACGCCGGGTCAGCGGCCGGTTCGCCCGGCATAGCCCCGGCTGGTGTCCCGGCCGTGGGCGAGCACTGCAACCGCCAAGCCCGGCGGCTGCTCCGAACGCTGACTGCCTGCCCGGGCCAGAGGTTTGGCGGAGCCGCGGATAGCCGGGTGAACCTGGTCTTCTAACGGCTCCCAACCGGCCGGCCTGCTCTACTCCCAGTACCCACTCCTCAGATAGGTGAACTGCTCGGCCATGGCCTCAAAGAGGCTGCGCTGCCCGATGGCCGGCACCGTCCCGGCAGCGAAATCGAGGTGGTAGCGATAGAGCTGGCCGACGAAAATGATCTCCAGGTGGGCGGTGGTCTCGACCACTCCCTTGGCCAGTTCGTCGTGCAGGTATTGAGATTGTTACTTCATTTTAGCGACATATATATACATATTTATGGTTGTACCACAATACCGCTATGAAATTGAGCGAGTATGCCCGCCAAGTTGGCGTGTCCTATGGCACGGCCTGGCGCTGGTTCAAGAGCGGTCAGCTGCAGGGCTACCAGGTTGAGACTGGCACCACCATCATCATCACCGAACCACTGCCGCAGGCCATGGCGCCGGCGCCCATTCAGAAGGTGGCTGTCTA
>DCVT01000062.1 GCA_002328075.1 Anaerolineales bacterium UBA2181
AAGGCAAAGGGATGGGTGCTTCCAAAGTTGAACGTGGGGACATATTTCGTCTCTACCGCGTTCCAGGTGTCCACGTTGCCGTGGTCGCGATAGACGACGACGTCCTGATTGGGCAGGGTCTGTCCAAAGATCGCGCGTCGGTCGGCTCTGGTTTCATAATCCAAAAAGTGAATCTTGCTGACCTCCCAGCCGTAATAATTCAGGGTGGCGGCAATGCTGTTGATATTCGGAATGAAGTTTTCGGTGGTCCCGTCACCCCTACCGCTGACCAGCATGGCGCGCTGGCGGTTGAACTGGTGGGCGGGATCGTCTCGGTACACGCCGATGATGTTGCTCAGATAGACGGTTAACCGCCCGGCCGAGTTGCCCACCACCCGCCCGACCACCAGCTCGGGCCTGGCGGTCTCGCCCTTGGTATCGGCATAGTTGATGTCCGTGTCATGAACCCAGTCGGCGCTGACGCTGGTGGCAAAATGGTCGGTGCCGGCGTATTTGGCCGCGATGATCTCGGTCTCGCCGACCAGCAGCATGTACCCCAGGTCCCTGTCGCGGAACTCTGCGCTGAGGCGCGTGTACCAATAGCCGTAGGGCTCCACCAGGTCATCCAGCACCGAGTGCTGATAGTGCACGATGTATCCGAGCACGCCTCGCTTCAGATAGGCCAGCTCGGCCATCTTGGCCAGCAGCTCCTCCAGCAGAAACTTGCCGTCACTTACGTGATAGTGCGAATAGAGGCGACCGGGGTTGGTCACAACGACATAGTCGGCCTGCATCAGCGTGTCATACCAACCATTGGTGAGGGTCTGCCAGGTCCCGTCAGGCGCGTGAATGCCGGCGGCCGGCAGGTTGTAGGTTGTTTCGATGTAGCCGCCGACCCAGGTCCTGACCTTCACCGGGTCCGGGCCGATGATGGGGATGAACGGCTCCTCCAGGAGGATAGGCACCCCCACGTAAGAGAGGGTGACGCTCTCGCCCGGCGATAGGATGATCCCGCTAGATGCGCCATTCCACGGTGTGAGACGGAGGACGTTATGCCGGGCGCCCAGGAGCGAGTTGTGCCAATCAGCGTCCTCGTACGTAACCAGGGTACCGGGTCTGCTCCCCCGGACGTATTGGACGCCAATCACATTGTCGGTAATCCACCGCAGGTCCACCGGAAGCGACCCTACGTTGTTGGCGGTGATCGAGATCACCAGATAGTGGTCGACTCGCGCCACCTTGCGCTCAAGCTGCAGATCCCGAGAACCGAACTCGACGCTCAGCGTCTGCTGGATCGACCGGACGCCGCCGTTTGACGCCACCGCAACCAACTCGAACGTGTGGGCGCCCGGGGAAAGCCCGGCAATGTTGATGGAAAAGCTGTGCTGGTCGCCCACCGGATTACTGATCGTGTGCTTGACCACCCCATCCACGCGCACCTGGATGGTGGCCACCGGGCCCTCCAGCCCAGCGCAGGGGACCGGGCTCATGCCCGGTGGCACCACACTCCCCTCGTTGTAGAGGCTGGTGGTGCAGGCCCACTCTTGCTCGCTGGCCCTGACGGTGACGTCCAGGAGGGTGCCACCCGGCACGGTATCCCCAGCGATAAAGATGGTATGCCCGTCGCCGGGTGAAAAAATCGCCAACGTGATCGGCTGGTCGGTTGCCTCGGGCTCCAGCTCGGTGGTGAAACTGCTCATGTTGCCCGAGACCGACGCATACCCTCGCACCTCGAGCGTGTGGGGCGCAAAAAAGGTTTCGCGGGTGTAGCCCAGGTGGTGGGGAGATATATAGATCCCGCAATTGGGGTTGACCAATCCCCCTGGCACATAGTCGTTGTAGTCGGTTCCAACGTGAACCCCGTCCAGGTGGAACTCGAGCCGATCGTACTATTTGACCGTGTCATCGTTTCGCATTTGGGCCACCAGCACATAGTACTCGTACAGGGAATTGTTGTACCAGGGGCTGATGGTGGCCCCCATGACGGTCGGCGGGTCAGAGCCCGGCGGGTGCGTCTGGAAGGTCAGATAGACGCTATTGACCGTGTTCTCGTACCTATCCTGGCAAAAGGCCTGATAGTGATAGGTGTGTCCGCTATCCAGGTTCTCCAGCAGGATTGCGTGTCGGGTGTGCGGGTCCGGCGATTCTGCCACCTCCGGTGCGACGTTGCTCATCCATCCGTACTGGACCCAACCCCTGCACTCCTCGTCGGTTTCAAAGCTGACGATAGCCCTCCGTTCGGTGATGTCGGTGACCGTTGGGCCCGAGATGATCGTGGGCGGTGACCGGTCACACAGCCAGGTATCCTCAAAGGTGTTGTTGGTCTCGTCGATCTCGGCGATCAGGTTGCTGGCGTCAACAATGATCCGGACCACTGCGTCGCCGCTGCAGGAGAGCGTGTACGGTATGCCCAGGACGGTCACAGCGCCCGGCTCCAATCGTTTTCCCATGAGCAGATACTGGGCGGTTGAGCCGTCGACGTTGAGCTCAACATAATGCTCGCCGGGGGCGGCCGTCTGGCCGGTGTTTTCGATCACCGCGTACGCCTTGTTCCCGGTCTTGTCGTACCAGCCGGCCGTCACCACCAGGTCGGGCAGCAGGCTCGGCGCGACCACCTGCACCTGGCGGTGCGCCACCGCCGCGCCGCTGCAGTTCTCCACCGTCACATTCACCAACTTGGTCCCCGCCTGTGCCCAGGTATAGTTGATGTTGCTGGTGAGGGACGTGCCAGAAAAGGTTGCGGCCGACTGCTCGGTGGCGGTCCAGTAGAAGGTTATGGGCCGGGTGGCTCCGGGCGGGCCGGCTTCGGCGGTGAACTGATTAGAGCCCCCCGTCGGCACAATCAGCGGGCCGACCACGGACAGGCTGCTGACCGCCACATCGCATTCCGGCGGCGGCTCCTGGATGTTGATAAAGTGGTAGGCATAGGTGGTGCCGGCGCAATGCTCCACCGCATAGGTGATCTGCCGCTGGCCGGGCGTTGCCCAGGAATAGTCCACCTCGTTTCCCGGTTGGGTCCCGGTTTGGCCCTGGGCGGTCCAGCCGGTGCTGATCACCGGCCCGGCCCCGGCGGGCGAGATGGTGCCCGAGAAATGGTATACCTCCCCGGGTTGCCCCGCTGTCGGGCCACTGATATAGGCATCGGTCACCGGGATGCAGGGCGGAGGCGGTAGGGGGCCATAGTCGATGATCAGCGCGGGATCCGAGCCTGGATCATACCATTGCCGGCTGTAGAAGCTGGAATAGACGGCCGATGAGGCTTCGGCCCGCAGCAGGATGCCGTCGTTTTCCATTCCCTCTTCGAGCCACTGACGGACGATGTTGGTCACGTCGAAGACGGTCCATCCGTTCATCACCCATTCGGTGGGCGGATCATCGAGGTAGGCACTCCCGGGCCGGTTGTTCCAGGTGACCCCCATTTCGGTCCAGTTCGGGTCGGCGGCAATGGCATCGGCATAGAGTGCCGCGCCACCCACCGGTTGCCGCAGCTCTTCCGCTGCGTCCGCATCCTCGCCGGCCTTGTTCAGCCAGTGGTAGAGGCGCAGGGTAGCGTTCACCACCGCAACGTCCTCCGGAATCGAGGAGAGATCAAACCACAACAGCGTCTGCCTCTCCACTGCGGGGGTGCCGCCGGCCACCCGAACGAACAGATCCGAGCCGAAATTGGTGCTGGCCTGCTGCTTGTCCACATAGGTGTCCATGGTGACCCCAAAGGCCTCGCGGACGGTATAGGCCACCGTCAGCACGGGGTCACAGTCGGATTCGCGGCTTTGAAACGACCGGTAACCTTGGTACATGTAGGGCGCCAGGGCGATGCCATGGTTAGTAACCTCGCCGGCCACCCAGGCGCGAACGATCTCGGTGACCGGTATTTTTTGCCACCCGGAGACATCCAGCCAGACCGGCGCGTCGCCCCGATATGAGCTAGAGGGCGCGGTATTGGCGGTGACCGTGTACTCGTTCCACGCTGAGGTGATGGCGTGCGGCCACGCCATGATCAAAAAGTCGTGAGGGTCGGTGTGGTGGAGCGAAAGCGTCGCGCTGAACACCTGCGCCGTGGAGGGGAGGACACCGGTCAGGTTGAATCGGAAAAGGGATGATGCCTGGGCGCCGGCTTCGCCGCTGACCCTGACCTTCTGCTGGCCGCCATAGTTGGTGCTCGGATTGGCCACGTCCAGGAAAGTATCGGCGATCGCGGTGACCGAGACGACATAGTGCTGGGCGTCGGCCGCCGCGGCGGGCGAAAGGATTTCGGTACTGGGAGAGGCTTGGGCCGCGTCTGGCGGGGGAATGGGCTGGCTGGGTATGCTTGGGGGACCCGGCGTATCCGGAGCGGCCCAACCGGCATCTGTAAAAAAAGTCAGCACAACGGTGGTAGCTGCGATGAGCAGTAACCCGACCCTGGTTGCTGGCTGCAACATGGTTCACCTCCGGGAGTGCTATGTGGAGTTGGAAGCCGGGCGCACCGATGGGAAAGCTACACCCCTCTATCGGATGGCGTTTTGCCACTGCCCGGCTGATTGCCGTTCTCGGCATGGATATTATACCAATTTTGGGCGCTCCGGTCAACAGGAACGGCGAACGATGGGGAGATCTTTTCCGACTTGAAGTCGGTCGGAGATCACCGGTGTTGTCACAATACCGCTGGTTGGCGACGGCACCGGGTCTGCCGTCGGGTAGGTGCTGTCCTGCCGCTCCGAGGCTACGCGGGACGACTCAGTAGACCAGCCGGCGAGGGAGGAGATTGCGCAGGCGGCGGCCGGAGAGCTTGCCCCGGCCGAGCGGGCGACCCGTTTCGTCCTGAACCAGCACAACCCCGCCCGGCCCGGCGACGCCGGCCGGCAAATCCCGCAGCTCCTCTCCTCGCAGCCAGCGTTGGCCGGCTTCCACCGAAAGGGTCACACGGCCGGCCGCGAACCGGCTCCAGAAGCGGCACACCAGCTCGTGCGACGGCACCCACGCCGGGCCTTTCCACTCCCCGATCAAGATCCCGGCCGAGATTACCGGCAGGTCGGGAAACTGCTCCAGGTAGAGTGCGGGCAGGGCGTGCACCTTGGGTCCCCGCTTCCAGAGGGCGAGCCGGTGGTGGCGGAGGACCCCCTCCAGGTCAAAACCGTGGGTCTCCAGTAGCTGCCGGCACAGGTCGGACTCCTCCCGCGGCCGGAGCGGCAGGTATCCCGCCTCGGAGAGCGGCCGGACCGGGTGGGGCTCCCGGCGGACCGGTACGGTGTCGATCTTGTGCACCAGCGCGGCGAAAAAGCCGGCCGTGTCGTAGAGGTGAGGCCAGAGGCGCAAGGCGTTGCCAACCGCCGGGTCGTAGTGACGGCCCTGAAAGGAGAGCAGGGTAGGGGCCCGGAGAAGACTTATCGGAGCAATCTCGGCCGCCCCGGGATAGTGCGCCAACAGCGCGTCCAGCACCGCCTCGTTCTCGTCCGGGTGGAGCGAGCAGGTGGCATACACCAGCTCGCCGCCCGGCCGAAGCGCCTGAAAACCGCTCACCAGCAGCCGGATCTGTTGGGCTTGCAGGGCCTCCAGCTCCCGGTGGGTGACCGGACGACTCTTGCGCCGCTCGGCCGAGCGGAGGCTCTGGCCGCTGCAAGGTGCGTCCAACAACACCCGGTCGAATACCTCGGGAAACCAGGCGCCCCACCGTTCGCCCAGTGCCTGCGTGACCACGGCGCAGGTTGCACCCCAGTCCTGCAGGTTCACCCGCAACGGGAGGATGCGATTTGAGCTGCTGTCGTTGGCGATGACCAGCCCCTGATCCTCCATCCGGCTGACCAGGTGGGTCGTCTTGCCTCCGGGCGCGGCCGCCAGGTCCAGCCATAGCAGCTCGCTGCCTGCATCCAGGTGGAACAGCTCGCCGGGCAGCATGGACGCGGCGTCCTGAATGTAAAACATACCCAGCTTGAACTCGGCGGTACGAGCCAGGTTCTCGCCACCGGCGCGGACCCGCCAACCGGACGGGCAGAACGGAACCGGCTCGGTCTGCCAACCATAACGGGCTGGCCAGGTGTCGGCCGCGGCCTGCACCGTGGTCTTGAGCGTGTTGATCCGGATGGCCGGCGCTAGAGGTCGCGCCACCGTCGCTTGCAGCCGTTCTTGCTCGGCCGGTTCCAGCAGGTGAGCCAGATCTGTTGGCAGCTGGGCATCCATGGACCAGCAGTATAGACCATGCCGGCGGTGCGGGCAACCGGTGTCCGGTGATATCTCACCGGCCAGGATTGACAGGCAGCACAGGTGGGTTACAATTGAAACAAGTTATCAATAAGCATTGAGCCCATGGGCGGGGCCGTCGCCACGGCCCCACGCGACGGCCGATGGACGCCCGCCCACTGAGGACAGACATGCGGACGCTGGAACAACAGGTGCAGGTGCTTCGGGCAGCGGGTTACCGGGTCACTCAGTCACGCGTGGCGGTGCTGACGGTGCTGGCCGAGACCGATGGCGTTCTGGACGCCGCCACCATTTGCGCTGCTGGCCGGGAGCTCCATCCCAAGCTGGGCCGGGTCTCGGTCTACCGCGCCCTGGAACTCCTGGCAGAACTGGGTCTGGCCCGCAGGGTGCATGGCGCCAATGGGTGCCGCAGTTACGCCCGCGCCAACTGGCAGGAAGGGCACTACCTGGTCTGCCAGGGTTGTGGTCAGGTTCAGGAATTTCCCTGCGATGGCTTGGACCGGTTGGTCGAGCAGTTGGGTCGGGAATACCGTTTCGCGGTTCGCCATCACCTGCTCCAGTTGGAGGGTCTATGCGCCGGCTGTCTCGACGCCGATGGAGGATCAGCGAGTTGAACACTGAAGCCGCTTGTTTGACCCGCGTCGTCGTGCGACGGGTCCTGGTCTTGACTGTGACGATCGTTCTGTTGCTGACCGCAACCGGTTGCGCGCCGGCCGCCGGGAACGATCAGTCTGACGGTGGGATTCGCGATTTCTCGCCGGTTTCGCTGGCGGAGGATGAAAAGCTCCGGGCAGTTGCCACCACCAGCCTGGTGTTTGATGTGGTGGCCAATGTGGGCGGGAACCACATCGAGCTCACCCGTCTGATTCCGCTGGGGACAGATCCACATATTTTTGAACCGACCCCGCGGGAGGTGGCGGCGATCGCTGATGCCCATGTGGTGTTTGCCAATGGGGCCGGGCTGGAGCTTTTTCTGGAACCCCTCCTGGTGAGCGCCGCCAGCCGGCAGAAGGTGGTTGAGGTCTCGCTGGGTATCGAGTTACTGGCACTGGATCAGGAGCATGCGGAGGACGGCGCGGACGAACACAATGAGCATGACTCCCTCGACCCGCACACCTGGACAGACCCGAACAACGTCGTCCACTGGGTGGAGAATATCGAGCGAGCTCTATCTGCGCTGGACCCGGCCCACCAATCGGATTATCAGGCCAACGCCAGGGCATATCGCTCGGAACTGGAGGCGCTGGATGGCTGGGTGCGCCAACAGGTCGGCCGGATTCCCGCGGCCGACAGGCAGATCGTCGCCGACCACCTGGTTTTTGGCTACCTGGCTCAACGCTATGGGTTCCGCCAGGTGGGCGCCGTGGTGCCCGGGTTCAGCACCCTGGCACAACCCTCGGCGCGGGAGCTGGCTGAGCTGCAGAACGCCATTCGCCAACTGAACGTTCGTGCGGTTCTGGTCGGCCGCACCGTCAACCCGGTGGTGGCGGAAGCGGTTGCTCGCGACACGGGGGTTAAGCTGGTCACCGTATACACGGGTTCGCTCAGCGATCCGTCGGGTGAGGCTGCGACCTACCTGGAATACATCCGGTACAATGTGGGTGCCATTGTAGGGGCACTGGAGTAGAGAGGCCATTCGATGGGTCTACTGAGCGAAATCCGCCGAACCACCCAACACGTGCGCCGGGGCCACCTCCCACACCCGGTCGGCACTCCCGTCCTGCAGGTAGCCGACCTGACCGTTCAGTATGGCGGAGGGCTGGCGCTGGAAGACCTGTCCTTTGAGCTCCGGGCAGGGGGACGAACGGCTGTGGTGGGACCCAACGGCGCGGGCAAGAGCACGCTGTTCAAAATCATCGCGGGCGTGATCACCCCCACCGCCGGAGCGGTGCAGGTGTATGGAAACGAACCCGGCGGGCATATCTGCATCGCCTACGTCCCCCAGCGGAGCCAGGTGGACTGGAGCTTTCCGGCGAGCGTTTCAGATGTCGTCCTGATGGGCCGGGTGGGCCGGATGGGATTGCTCCGGCACGCCCTGCCCCGGGATTGGGAGATCGTCTGGCAAGCGTTGAGCGTGGTTGGCCTGGAAGAGCTGAGCCAGAAGCAGATCGGCCAACTCTCGGGCGGTCAGCAGCAGAGGATGTTCATTGCCCGCGCCCTGGCGCAGGAAGCGGAATTGATGCTGATGGACGAACCGCTCACCGGACTGGACGCGGCTGCGCAGGAGAGCATCTTTCGTATTCTGGATGATCTGGAACGGCGGGGAGTCACCGTCATGGTGGCGCTGCACGACCTCAAGCTGGCGGCCGAGCGGTTCCGGCAGGTGATGCTGCTCAACCGTCGTTTGGTGGGTTTCGGACCGCCCGAGGAGGTCCTGGTCCGGGAGAACCTGCTGCAGGCCTACGGCGGACACCTGCATCTTTTGCCATCCGAAGACGGGCTGCTGGCGTTGGGTGACACCTGTTGTGACCAGGGGGTTGTGGAGCATGTTTGAGTGGCTGCTGGAACCTTTGCGGTATCCTTTCATGGTGCGCGGGCTGTTGGCGGCGATTGCCGTGGGGGTCGTATGCTCCACGGTAGGGAGCTATGTGGTCTTGCGTGGCATGGCCTTTTTCGGCGACGCCCTGGCCCACGCCATCCTGCCCGGCATAGCGGTGGGATACCTGGTGGGCGGCGGCGCCCGCGGCCCGCTGCTCGTCTTTTCGCTGGCAGCGGCGGTGCTGAGCGCCCTGGGTATCGGCGCCATCAGCCGGGGCACCGAGATCAAGGAGGACACGGCCATCGGGGTCATCTTCGCCGGCGCATTCGCGCTGGGCATTGCGCTCATTTCCACCGTTCGCGGCTATACCGTGGACCTGGCCCATTTCCTGTTTGGCGACGTGCTGGGGGTACGGCCGGTTGACCTGTGGTTGACCGCCGTGCTGGGAGGCCTGATCCTCCTGGTGGTCGTCGCCCTGTACAAGGAGTTTCTGGTGCTCTCGTTCGACCCGATTCTGGCGGCAACCCTCCGGCTGCCCATCCGCCTGCTGGACTATTTGATGATGATCCTCATCGCCGTGGCCATCGTGATTTCGGTCCAGACGGTCGGGGTGGCGTTGATGGTGGCCATGCTGGTCACGCCGGCAGCCACCGCCTATCTGCTCACCCGCCGGTTGCCGGTCATGATGGCGCTGGCCGCTCTCATCGGCGCTGCTTCTGGCGTGGTGGGGTTGTTTGCCTCGTACTGGCTGAGCGTGGCATCGGGCGCGGCCATCGTCCTGGTCTGCACCGCGGTTTTTCTGCTGGTATTTCTGCTGGCGCCCGGCCGGGGGGTGGTGTGGTCCCGGCTGCGCCGGATATCGTCGTGAGGTCGCGGTTGCCGGGAGCACCATCTTGGTTTACAATCTTGGCCCGATGAATCGCTGGCAGCGGTTTCCGGCTGCCAACAAGGTTGCGGCGGGTCGCGTCTCCAGGAGACGAGCTCGGTACGCTGCCCGTTAAGGATGAGCATGAGTAGAGTGGTTGATGCGCGTGGGTTGGCTTGCCCCCAGCCGGTCATCCTCACCCGCAAGGCGATGGAGGACGAAACCGATCTGGTCACGCTGGTCGATAGTGAGACCTCACGGGACAACGTGCGGCGAATGGCGGAAAAGGTTGGCCGGACCGTTGCCGTATCGTACCAGGACGGCGCCTACCAGATCCACATCAGCGGTGCGCCCGGTCTGACGCGGCCGCCTTCCCATGAGGCTGTGCCGGGCCTGGTGCTGGTGGTATCAGACAACCAGATGGGGCGGGGCGATCCCGAACTGGGGAAGGTTCTGATCCGCGGATTTTTCCACACCTTGGTGGAAGCGTTGGGCAAGGCCGGGACCTGCCCGCAGACGGTCATCTTTTTCAACGCCGGCGTCTGGCTGACCCTCGACGATTCGCCGGTGCTGGAGGACCTGCGGGCGCTTGGTGACCAGGGGGTGACCATGCTCGCCTGTGGCACCTGCCTCCGTCACTATGGCGTGTTGGAGAGGCTGGCCGTGGGCCAGGTCTCCAACATGTACGACATTGCCGAAGCCATGCTATCGGCCGGCCGGGTGGTCACGCTCTGAGGCAATATCACCCAGGCTGACCTGACGGATTGAACGAAAGCAAGGTTATGAGTGCGACTACCTGTTCGGTGAGCCAGCGGGACCCGGACAAACCGCTTCGCCTGACGGCCATGACCAGAGCGGCCGGTTGAGCGGCCAAATGGGGCCCTGAGGCCCTGGCGCAGGTCATGCGCCCGTTGCGAGAGGTGTTTTTGGGAGCCGAGTCTGACGCCAATCTGCTCGTCGGTCTGGAGCATCCGGACGACGCGGCCGTCTATCGCGTCAGCGACTCGCTGGCGGTGATCCTCACCACCGATTTCTTCACTCCCATCGTGGACGATCCGTACGACTATGGCGCCATCGCGGCTGCCAATGCCATGAGCGATGTGTACGCCATGGGGGGTGAAGTTGTTTTGGCGCTGAACATAGCCGCCTTCCCGGCCGATCTGCCGCTGGAGATCGTCCAGGAGATACTGCGGGGTGGCGCGGAAAAGGTGCTGGAGGCCGGTGGCGTGATCGCCGGCGGGCATACGGTGGATGACCCGGAACCCAAATACGGATTGGCGGTGATGGGGCTGGTGCACCCGTTGCGTGTGGCGGTCAAGGTGGGTGCCGAGCCGGGCGACAAGCTGGTGTTGACCAAACCGCTGGGAGTCGGCATCGTGACCACCGCATTCAAGTCGGACGTGGCCGAACCGCGCAGTCTGGCCGAGGCGGTGCAATCGATGAAACGCCTCAATCGCGACGCTGCCCGTGCCATGACCGCCGGCGTGTACCATGCGGCCACCGACATCACCGGATTCGGCCTGATCGGTCACTCCTGGGAGATGGCCGGCCGGACGGGGGTCTGCTTCCGGTTTCACCTGGACGCCCTCCCGTTTGTGCACGGCGCCCGATCGCTGGCGGAGGACTGGCTCTTTCCCGGCGGCGCCAATCGGAACCAGGAAGCGTACGCGCCCCACGTGACCTTTTCGCCGGACATCGGCGAAGAGGTGCAGATGCTGCTGCATACCCCCGAGACCTCGGGCGGCCTCTTGATTGCGGTGCCGGCCGAGGAGGTGGAGCCGTTGGTCGAGCGCTGCGCCGCGCTCCGGCAGCCTGCCTGGCTGGTCGGCGATGTCCTGGAAGGGGAGGGAATCCGGGTCGACTAGACCGGGATTGTGCCATGCCGGATGAAACCAGGGGCTGGTTTGCCCTCTACACTCACCCCCACCGCGAGTATGCGGTCAAGGGGTACCTGGAAAACGAGGGGCTGACCGTCTTTTTGCCCGAAGTCAAGAATCGGATCCAGCGGGCGGATCGGCCATCCAGGCGGCCGTTTTTTCCCAACTACCTGTTTCTGAAGAACCCGGGTCTGGAGCGACTGCCCGATATACGATGGATGCCGGGACTGCGCCAGGTGGTCGCCTTTGGATCTCGAGCGGCGCTCGTCCCGGATGAGATCGTTCAACGAATCGCGGAGCGGCTCCAGACCTACCAGGAGCCCACCGAAGAGCGGTACCGGCCGGGCGATCGCGTCCGAGTGATGCACGGCCCGCTGGAGGGTTTGGAGGTCGTCTTTGACCGGCGGCTATCCTCTGGCGAGCGGGTGAGGGTGATGCTGGAACTGCTCAGCCGTATCCAGGTGCCGGTGGAGATGGACATGCGCGATCTATTGCCCTTCTAATAAGGAGATATCATTGTCAACCGAACACGATTCCCTCGTCAGCCCCTATGGCGGACAACTGGTAGACCTGCTGGTCGCGCCTGAGCAGTTGGACGAACTCCACCGCTATGCCGGGCGGCTGCCATCGATACAGATTTCACCCCGGTCGGAGTGCGATCTGGAGATGCTGGCGGTCGGCGCCTTTTCACCGTTGAGCCGATTCATGGGGCAACAGGATTACCAGCGTGTGCTGGACGAGATGCGATTGTCCAGCGGCCACCTCTTTCCCATCCCGGTCACGCTTCCGGTGCAGCCCGGGCCCGAAATCCGGCTCGGCCAGGAGGTTGCGCTCCGCAACGCCAAGAACGAGTTGCTGGCCCTGCTGCTGATTGAAGAGATCTACCCGTGGGACCGGGCGGAAGCCGAGCTCAAGGTCTTTGGCACCTCGGATGTGAGGCACCCGTTGGTGGCCGAGATGCATCGCTGGGGTCCGCTCAACGTCTCCGGCCGGCTTCGCGTGATGCAGCTGCCCAAACACTATGACTTTCAGGAACTACGGCTGTCCCCGGCCCAGACACGCACCCGCCTCGACGGATTTGGCTATCCCAATGTGGTTGCGTTCCAGACCCGGAACCCACTTCATCGGGTCCACGAGGAGCTGACCAAACGGGCAACCGAGGAGGCCGGCGGCGTCCTGCTGCTCCACCCCGTGGTCGGTCTGACCCGGCCCGGTGACGTGGACCATTTCACGCGGGTTCGGACCTACAAGGCGTTGGCGGCCAACCATTACGACCCGAATCGCATCCTGCTGGCGCTCTTGCCGTTGGCAATGCGGCTGGCGGGTCCGCGCGAGGCCGTGTGGCACATGGTCATCCGCCGCAACTATGGCGCCAACTATCTGATTGTCGGCCGCGACCACGCCGGCCCAGGGGTAGATTCGACGGGCAGACCCTTTTACGGTCCGTACGATGCGCAGGCGCTGGCCGAAGCACACAGCGCCGAGCTCGGGGTAGGGGTGTTGCCCTTTCGCCAGTATGTCTATCTGCCGGACCAGGCCCGGTATGAGGAGGAATCGCGAATTCCGGCCGGCGCCCGCATCGCCAGTATTTCCGGCACCCAGGTGCGCGAGGATTACCTGAACAACGGGCGCAAACTGCCTGAATGGTTCACCCGGCCCGAGGTGGCCGACATCCTGGCGGAGAGCTACCCGCCGCGGCACCGGCAAGGGGTGTGCGTCTGGTTCACCGGCCTCAGCGGTTCGGGCAAATCCACCACGTCCGAGATCCTCACCACGCTGCTGCTGGAGCACGGCCGCCAGGTGACGGTGCTGGACGGCGATGTGGTCCGGACCCATCTGTCGCGCGGACTCGGCTTTAGCAAGGAGGACCGCGATATCAACATCCGCCGGATCGGTTTTGTGGCGGCCGAAATAGCCCGTCACGGTGGAACCGTCGCCTGTGCGGCGGTGAGCCCGTACCGGGCAACCCGCAACGACGTCCGGACCATGGTGGGCCGCGACCACTTTGTGGAAGTCTTTGTGGACACCCCGATCGACGTTTGCGAGCAGCGTGATGTCAAGGGCCTGTATGCCAAGGCGCGCCGCGGCGAGTTGACCGGTTTTACCGGTATCGATGACCCGTACGAGGTTCCCACCAATCCGGAGGTCACCCTGGATACCGTCGCCTTTTCGGCCGAGGAGAACGCGCGCCGCATTCTGGACTACCTGATGGAGCGCGGTTTCATTCGGCGTATTGAGCAGACCGACTCCCAGCCGTCACCGGAGCACCAGCCATGAAACTGACGCCGTGGAGCCGGCGCAAACCGCCCAAAATGCTGATCATCGGGTTGGATTGCGCCGCACCTGAACTGGTTTTTGACCGCTGGGCCGACCAACTGCCCAATCTTCGCGGACTCGCCCGGCGCGGAGCGTATGGCGACCTGATGTCCAGCATTCCGGCGATCACCGTCCCGGCCTGGAGCTCCATGCTGAGCAGCAAGGACCCGGGCGTGCTGGGCATCTACGGCTTTCGCAACCGCGCTGACTATTCTTACGACAAGATGACCATTGCCACCGGCGCGGCGGTGAAGGAAAAGCGGGTATGGGACTACCTGGGCGAGGCCGGCAAACAGGTGATCCTCATGGGTGTTCCCCAGACCTATCCGGTCCGGCCGGTCAACGGGCATCTGGTATCCTGCTTTCTCACGCCCAGCGCCAAGAGCGAGTACACCTTTCCCCATGAATTGCGGTACGAGATAGAGCGGGTCTTGGGCGGCGAGGAGTACGACGTGGACGTGCGCCAATTCCGCACCGATGACAAGGACTTTCTGCTCCGGCAGATCTACGCCATGAATGACAAACAGTTCCAGGTGGCGCGTTACCTGATGGACAGCAAACCCTGGGACCTGTTCATGCTGGTTGACATGGGAGTGGACCGGGTACACCACGGGATGTGGAAGTATCACGACGACACCCATCCCAAGCACGATCCCGACCCGCGTTACCGGACCGCGATACGAGATTACTATGTGCACCTTGATCGGCAAGTGGGCACCCTGCTGGAGCGAATTCCGCCGGAAACGGTGGTGATGGTGGTATCTGACCACGGAGTGAAAGGGATGTACGGCGGCATCTGCGTCAACGAGTGGCTGCGCCGGCACGGATACCTGACCCTGCTGGAAGATCTACCGAGCGAGGGGCTGGTTCAGTTTGAGGACGTCAAGGTCGACTGGAGCAAGACCCAGGTGTGGGCGTCCGGCGGTTATTACGCCCGGGTCTTTATGAACGTGGCCGGGCGAGAGCCTCAGGGGGTGATACCGGCCGACCAGTATGAGCATTTTCGCGACCGGCTGGCGGATGCCTTGCGCTCCATCCCGGCGCCGGACGGGAGCGACATCGGCACCCGCGTTTTCAAACCGGTCGACATTTACCGAGAGGTGCGCAATATCGCGCCCGACCTCATCGTCTATTTTGGCGACCTGGGCTGGCGCTCGGTGGGCAGCATGGGCCACGGGGACATCTACACCCTGGAAAATGACACCGGTCCGGATGATGCCAATCACGCTGAGAACGGGTTGGTCATCCTGGCCGACCCCCGCTCTCGGCGACGCGGGGAACGGCTGGCACCGGCGCCGCAACTGATGGACGTAGCGCCCACGGTGCTGGAGATCATGGGTCTTCCCATCCCGGCCGATATGCAGGGAACGAGCATTCGGCGTTAGCCGCCTGGCTTGCCGGTCGATCCGCTGCCGCCCCGGCATGCCCGGCCGATCGCTGGGTTGAAGAATTCGCTGCCCGGTTCAACCCCCGCCCGGGCGACAGGGGTGTCTGGCTATCCAGAGTCGGATGGCGGGGTTGCTGGTGCGTCCAGCAGGTGACTGACAAACCAGTTAAGGATCTCCTGCAATCGACGGATTCGGTGTTTGGGTTTGCCGCTGCGGCTCAACTCGTGGTTTTCGCCCTCAAAGATGACCAGCCGGCTCTCCACACCGTGAAGCTTGAGCGCCTCGAACATCTGGATACCCTCGGGTAACCAGCATCGATAGTCCTCGACGGAGTGGATAAACAGGGTGGGCGTCGTGGCCTGGTGGGCGTAGCGCAGCGGCGACTGGAGCCACACCTTGTCCACGTCCTCCCACGGGGTGGCGCCGATCTGGTCTGGCATAAAGCGGTACCCGATGTCGCTGGTGTAGCCAAAGGAGATCCAGTTCGAAATGCTCCTCTGTGAAGCGGCCGCCTTGAACCGGCCGGTATGCCCGATGATCCAGTTGGTCATGAACCCGCCGTAGGATCCTCCAGTCACTCCCAATCGCTGGGGGTCAATAAAGGGAAAACGGGCCAGCGCCTGGTCCACCACCGCCATGATGTCTTCATAGTCGATGCTGCCGTATTTGCCGCGAATGTCAGCGAACGCATCCCCTTTGCCGTCACTGCCGCGCGGGTTGCAGTAGATGACCGCCAGACCCGCGCCCGCCAGAACCTGATATTCGTGAAAGTAGGTGTGGGAGGAGGCGGTCCTGGGCCCGCCGTGGATCTCCACCACCCCCGGGCAACGTTGGCCGGCCGCCAGTGAAGGCGGTCGGATCACCCAGGCGTCAACCGCGGTCCCGTCCTCGCGCCGGACCACCAAGCGCTCTGGCGGGAGGGGGGGATGTGCGAGCTGGATTTCCTGGTTCAGGTGGGTTAGCCGGATTTCGGGCGACTCCTGACCGGCGTCCCACCGGTAAAGCTCCTGCAGCCGGTCTCCCCGGAACGCCACATAGACGACTGTGTCGCCCTGCACATCAAAGCTCTCCACTGCACCCGGCCGGTCCACCAGACGGCGGAAGGGACCTCCCGGCTCGATCGTGTTCAGGTAGCACGAGTCCCCCTCCGTGGTATGAAAGTAAAAGCGTTCGCCATCCGTTGTGTTGGATTGGGCCGGACCCATGCGGCAATCAGAGCCCACCGAAGAGGAGGGGTTGATATCCCATCCGGGTGTGAGCGTTTCCAGCCGCCCATCCGTCAGGTGAACTGCCACCAGTTCTTCGTTTTGGTTCAGGCCGTACCTGAGCGTGTCATTGGCCGGCACGATGAGGACCAGATTGCCGGGGTCGTCGGCTGACGGGTGGGAGACGAGCCGAGGCTGGCCAAAGGAGCGGCTCCCGTCGGTCAAGCGGCGGACGACCGGGTTCGGCAGGTCCAACAGATAGAGGTCATTCGTAAAGGGCATCACATGCTCGAACTCGACACCGGCAAAAACGAGCTGTTCGCCTCTCAGGTCGAAGGATTCGACTTCCACCGGGCCGGGCGTCAGCTCCAGGTTGTTCTGTGTTTCACGGTCATGCAGGTACAGGTGAGTCCGCTTCTTGTTGGTATAACCGCGGCCGTTGCGCCAAAACGGGACCTCGTCCACCACGTGGTAGTCCTTTTCCTCCTTTTCCCGCTCCTGACGGTCCAGGAACGCCTGGTGGCTTTCGCCGGGCCCGGCGGATGCCCGACGCAGGTCGATGGTCGCTGACAGGAGGAGACGGCCGCCGGCCGCGGTTTGGACCGATTGGGCCCGCAACGGGAGGGTCGCCAGCGGGGTCGCCTCGCCGCCGTCCACCGCGATCTGGTGCAACTGCGTCTCTTCCTTGTCGGGACTGTCCGGTTTGACCAAGAAGAGGAGGTGCCGGCCGTCGGGTTCCCACGCAAAAGCGGTCACCTTGCGGGAGGACGTCAACTGGTTCACCCGGCCGCTGGGAAGGTGGCACAACCAGATGTCTGACTGGTAGTCGTTTTCTTTCAAGTCGGCCTGCTTAACCAGAAAGGCCGCCGTCAGGGCATCCGGTGAAAGGCGAACGTGTGACAGAAAGCGGTACCGGACAAATGTTTCGGGCTGGAGTGCGGTCATGGTTTTGTATCCTTAAAAAGTGAGGACCAGTCCTTCCCATGCTCCGGTGATCTGGAGCGGGCTGTTGCCGGCCAGAGCGCGGCACATATCCACCATCTGATCGATGGCCTCGTCGTCGTGGAGGGGGTTGTAGCAGGTGAGAACCAGTTGCCGAACCCCAGCCTGCTGCGCCAGGCGAACGGCCGACCGGGCAGAAGTGTGACCGGTCCCATCCTGACCACTGGCGCCGTCGTGGTATGCACCGTGAATCAGCACGTCGGCGTTCCGGCAGAACGCGACCAGGCGTTCCCAGCACTGCCCGGCTGGATCCTCCATGCGAGGAAGGTAAACCAGCGAGCGGTCCGGCTGGCTGAGCCGGTAGGCCACGGGACGGCCACATTGCCACGTTTCGTCAGCCGGCGCGCCTGGTCCACGCCAGGTCGGATAGGGATGGATGGTCATGCTGCCCCACGCCAGGGGCTCTCCGGTGGGTTCGTGAAACGCCAGCTCAGCCACCAGGTGGTTCAAGGTGTGCAGGGGCGAAAGGGCGGGGGCAAGTTGCGCCTCCAGGAAGCCGCGAAATCCAAGCTCATCGGTACCCAGGCCGTAAAAGGCGTAGGTGTTGCCCCGGACAAAAAAGGGCGCATAAAAACCGATGCCCTGTGTGTGGGTCCAGTGACTATGACTCACGAGGAAGAGCGCCTGGTCGCGTCCCACTGTTGCCATCCGCTCCCGGCCCAAGGCGGTCAGCCCGGTCCCTGCGTCCAGGATGCAGAGCGCATCCTGGACGTCGGTCACCGTCGTGCACAGCGTGTTGCCCCCATAGTGGATCGTCTCGGGGCCAGGCACCGCTATGTCGCCCCGCACACCCCAGAAACGAACCTGGATCACAGGTTGATCCTTTCGCCCTCGCGAGCCGCTCGCAGGGCCACGCCGTGGGCTCCGGCCATCGAGCGATATTGTTCCTCGAGTTTGGCCAACTCGGTGTCCGACCGGGCCGGGGCGTGGTGAAAGAGGACCAACTCGCGAACCTGGGCCGCGATTGCCATCTCCAGGGCATGGTCTGGCGTGCTGTGGCCATAATGGGGAAACTGGGGGTACTCCTGCCGGGTCAGGTGCGAGTCGAAAATAAGCAGGTCCGCGCCGGCCGCCAGGTCGATGGCCGCCTGACGCATCGCCGCCAGCCTTTCCCGTTCCGCACCGGCAAGTTTGGTGTCTTTGTGCGGTGCCTGGCCAAGATATTCGGAGCCAAAGAGAATCTCGTCAAAAGGGGCCGTGTCGCTGTAATAGACCACCGACCGGCCGGCCGTGCTGAGCCGAAAGCCGACACTGTGTCCCGGGTGGTTCAGGTTCACCGTGCCGATTTCAATCTCCCCGATGGACCACCTTGCACCAGGAACCCGGTTTTCGGGTGCCGGACAGGCAAAGGTCTCAAACTGGATGTCTGCTGCCGGCCGGCCAAACGGGGCGGCCAGGTACCGATGGCAGTTGGCGTTGAACACCAACTCGCGCAACAGCGACAGGCAGCCAACCGGCACGTGGATGGTCAAGCTGACACCGGCGTGGCGGAGTGGAGCGAAAAAGGGCAGACCCTGAATGTGGTCCCAATGCAGGTGGCTCAAGAGCAGGTCATAATGCGCCGGGTTAGGGGCAAGTCGCCGGCCCAGCGGAAAGATGCCGGTGCCGGCGTCAACGATCACCCGGGTGTCGCCCGCGCAGACCTCTACGCAGGGGGTATTGCCGCCATATCGACAGGTGGCGGGTCCGGGAACCGGGACAGAGCCCCGTACGCCCCAACAGATGATTTGCATGGTCAAGGTTCGCGGCTGCCGGAGGTCAACTGTCCGCCCGACACAGATCGGCGCCTCGAGTGATGTTTGTGATCAACGTCGGCACGCAACCACTATTGTAGCGTAATCGGATCGGATGCAACAGCAGCACCGCTCCTTGCCCCAGCAGTGGCACCTATTCCTCCGGGCCGATTTCGCCGGTTGGTCCGGAATCCTCTCGCTCCACGGCCGCCGAGACCCAGGCGTACTTGCGGTGCAGCGCCTTGGGGTAGTATTGATGGAGCACGTCAAAGTCCACTGTCCGGCCCCACCGGTGATACACGCGCGGATCGATGTACGATTTGAGGCTGGTGCCCAGATTCCAGATCCGGGTATCGGCCGCCAGCCTGTTGCGCGACTCCACCCGACCAAGAGCCAACCGAGCGCGGCGCAATTTCTCTCGCGCAGCATCCACTCGTCGGCGGGATCTCTCCCGCTTGAGGCGGTAACGGGAGCGCAGGTTCGGCAGCTCCTTTTCACCGGCCGCCGCCAAATGCTCCTGGGCCTCAGCGTTCAACCGTTCCAGGTCGGCCCGCGCCTCCTCCAGCTGTTGGCGAATCTGGTCTACGCGCGCGGCAGCCCGTTGACGATTCTCCCGCATAGCTCGTTTGCGATTGGCCCAGTTGGTGCTGACCTGTTTCGTATGGTTGCACAGCTCGGCCGCCGCCAGGTTCGCCCGCGCGGCCGCCTCTCGCTTGGTGTGCTCCGGATCGCCGGCTATGACTTTGCTGGTTGCCAGGCTCTGCCGGACCGCCTGCGTGGCGTGATGGGTCCTAAAGACCTTGGCCGAAAGTCCGGGCAACATCTGTGAAAGGTAAGAGTTGACGTTGCGGCTGCTGATATCGGGAAAGATCTGCGGCAGGTCCCGGGTGGGGTGTTTGCCGTCGGGGTCTGAAGGCCGGGCGTTTTCGATGAGCGCGGCCAGGTTGTCGCGGACGGCGGCTGGCAATTCGATCTTTTTGTGCCACAAGACCGAATCCTTGCCCAGAAAACGGAATTCGGCCATGCCATTCCTGTCAAGTCTGACGTGCTCCGGCCGGAGCGTGGTCGCGCCCACCGTGTCGGCTTCGTCCGGGTCCTTTTCGTCTCCCACCCGGAGGCAAAGTGCGTCGATGAGGTAACACGCAGTGGCAACCATCCTGACCTTGGGGTCGGAACTCGAAAGGTCCTGGCGAAAGCGGGCGCGAATCAGGTCCAGGTTGAGACCCAACTCGGTACCCTGGTCGAATTTGAGCGCCTCTCGCTCCTGTTTGATCGGGGCGGCGTCGCTGAGCCAGATGTATTTGAGTTTGCCCGAGAGCTTGTCCTCCCATCGTGCCACCCAGAGGCACTCGGGTTCCCAGATGATCTGTGCCCACTCGCCGGCCGGTCGCGGAGCATCGGGGCTCAGATTCAGGGTCACATCACGCTGCGTGGCTCCCGCTTTCCACCGGCCACGGAGCGGGTGTTCGCCGCGCCCCATGAAGATGCTGCTGGGCTCGGTCATGTAGGTGGCTAATTGGACGCGTTCTCCGTTGACGGTGGCGTGACCAAACCGCTCCTGAAGCGCCAGGCGTTGAGCCTTGCGCTCGGCGGCGGCCGCCGAGCGTTCTTCGCGGGTCAGAGCGGCCTTCGCCGCCCGTTCGGCCGCTACCAGGTCTAGGGCGGGTCCAAAATCGACCTCATCGGCCAGCAGCGGTGGGTCAATGCCCAGTGCGGCGCTCCAATCACCCATGAAATTGGCGACAAAGACCGTATCCTCCACGTACACGGTGCCGAATTTGCGGGCCCAGGCCATCGCCATCTCTTCTTGTGCGGGGGTCAACGCGGTCAGCCGATGGCGGATGAGGAGGGCGAGACCCAAGGCCGGGGGCCGAGGCGGAATCAGGATTCCGTTGTGGATCAGCTGCGTAAGCAAGGTGTAATGAACACTCCAGTTGGCCATTTTGGAAACCAAGGGTACACGATTCCAAGGGACGTGACAAGGGGGGCCGCTGTGCGGTGTCCAGGACATCCTATACAGCACATGAGGTATGGGTACAGCGTCTACGTCCAGCGTGTGCTGGACCTGGCGGATGTGGCCGAGAGAGGAGTGCCGGTCCGGCAGCGGACCAGAGTGTTCGGGGCCGATGATCTACCGATCGTGTTCCGGTGCGCCGCCAGGGGTTCCCGGCCGGCCTTGGTCTCGCAGCGAATCACCACGCCGGCCGTGGCGCGCTGCGACGATTTCCGCCAGGATGCTCAGCGCCAGCTCTTCCGGGGACTGGGCGCCAATATCCAAGCCGATGGGGCCATGGATCCGCGCCAGGCAGTCCTCTCCCAGGTGAGCCAACCGAGAGAACCGATCGGCGTGGGTCTTGCGGCTTCCGATGGCGCCCAGGTAATACGCATCGGTCTGCAGCGCAGCCTGCAAGGCGGGTTCGTCGATCTTGGGGTCGTGTGTCAGGACAACCACGGCGCTTCGCCCATCGAGCGCAAGCTCAGCGAGTGCCTGGTCGGGCCACTCGACCCGAATCTCGTCGGCCTCGGGAAAGCGGTCTCGATCGGCAAATCGTCCGCGGGGGTCAACCACCACAACGCGGAAACCGAGCATCTGTGCCATCCGGGTCAAGGGCCGAGCGGTGTGGACCGCACCGACGATGACCAGTTGCGGCCGAGGCAGGAACGGCTCAACGAGAACCTCTATCCCCACATCGATGCCGGCCAACGGGCTTTGCAGGCGTTCCGCAACCGGACCCCGCTCCACGAGGCAGCGGGGCAGGGTCGAGGTATCGAGCACTGCCTGATGACCCAAGTGCGCTGAGTCGGGGTCAATCACCGTGATCATGGCACACGGTCGGCCGGCCTGCTGCTCGTCCGCCAGGCGTCGCCACAGGATGGGCTCCGCCGGCTGAATCAGCACGTCGATAATCCCGCCACAGGCCAACCCGACCTCCCAACCCCGCTCGTCGCTGATTCCATAGCGGACTCGCCGTGGGACCCCGTCGCGCAGGACAGCTTCTGCCTCCTGTATAACCGCGCCCTCCACGCAGCCACCACTGACCGATCCGACCAAATCGCCCCGGTCGGTAACGGCCAGCCGGGCGCCCAGCGGCCTTGGGGCGCTGCCCATCACCTGGACGACAGTCGCCGCCGCGACCTGCTCACCGGCTGCCAGCCATCGCGCAATCTGAGCAATCGTCTCGTCCATCTCTGTGGGTTGTCCTGTCAGTCCAGCGGTTGCACGTGGACCGCGCGGGCGATGGCCAGACCCAACACCACCAACCGCCCCTCCACCCGCAGCGTCATGGTCTCGTTGAGGGGGATAACGTCTTCCACCCAGGCCTCCGCTCCGGGCATGATTCCCTGGCTTTCCAGAAAAACCATCGCCTGGGGCTTGTTTTCCACCGACTCGTGGATTCGCTGGATGATGACCCGCGACCCCTTGGGTGTCTCTGTTAGCGGCACCCAGTCCTTGAGCAACTCCTCGTGCCCGGGAAGCGGATTCCCGTGGGGGCAGGTCTGTGGTTCGTCCAGGCGGCTGAGAAGGGCGCTCACCGTCTCGCCGGAGATGGTGTGCTCCATTTCGTCAGCCTCCTGGTGTACCCGTGACCAAGAGATCCCCAACACCCGCGCCAGCAACAACTCGGTCAGCATGTGGCGGCGAATGAGCGAGGTCGCCGCCTTGCGGCCGGACGCCGTGAGGTGGATCTCTTTGCTGGGGTCCATCACCACCCAGCCGTCGCGGACCATCCGCTTGAGCGTGGCGGTCACGGTGGGGGCAGATACCTCCAGCCACTCGGCCAGCCGAACACCGATCACGGTTTGACCGTCCCGCTCCAGCGTATAGATCACGCCCAGATAGTCCTCAATGGTTGGGCTCGGTCGCGAACTCTTGCTTTCCATCACCGCACCGGTTGCCAGAACCCTGGAATTAGTGTATACTAACCCTCAGCCTTAGCACACTGTTTATTCTAGCATGTTGCCGGCGGCGGGTCAAGCCGCCCGAAGTTTGGGAGCGAATATGGCAGGAACGGATACGGGCGTGATTCTCATCGCTTCCGGTCAGGTGGAACCCGACCTGGCGCGCACGGTGCAGCGCATGGGGGGTTATCGATCCGTAGAAATCGGTTTGCTGGGCGCCAACGGCAGCCGGGCGCAGGCAGATGTTCGTCTGGCGGCGGCGCGCGTCGCCGCCAGCGGCGCGCATCGGGTTCTCTTGATCCCCCTGTTGACCGCGGCGGTCGATGACCGGTTCGAAGCGGCCCTGGACGAGGCGGTCATGGAGCTCCGGGCTGAACACCCGGACGTCGAATTCATACCGGTGCGATCTGGCATTCTGCCGGATGAACACGCGCGGCTGCTGGCGGCCGCGCTGGTCCGGGCGGAAGAAGGATCGGCCGAAGGCTGCACCGTAGGACTGAGCGTATTGTCGGCCGGTCAACAGGCCGTTGTACAGCGCCTTTGTGGCTGCAACGAGTTCATCAGCCAGATGGCGGCGTTGGGATTCGTGCCAGGTTCGTCGGTGGACGTGGTGCAGAATTACGGCACCGGCCCACTGATCGTGTCGGTGCGCGGTGGGCGGTTGGCGTTGGGCCGGGAGGAGGCTCGCAAGGTGCGGGTTCGGGTCGCCGGTCAGCCAGCGTACTGCCGCCGCCGATTTGGGCGTCCCTGGCGCCGAGTCATGCGTCGCGGTCGGCGCCATGAGTGATCGGGAGCTCTCCATCGCGCTGGCTGGCCAGCCGAACGTGGGAAAGACGACGGTCTTTAACCTGCTGACCGGCATGAACCAGCACGTAGGAAACTGGCCCGGCAAGACCATCGAAAAGAAGGAAGGCTCGTTCCGGCGCAATGACACCCGGTATCGCTTGGTAGACCTTCCTGGCACGTTTAGCCTGACCGCCAACTCGCCAGAAGAACTGATTGCTCGGGAGTACATCATCCTGGAGCGACCGGACGTCGTCGTCGCCGTCATCGGGGCGGCCACGCTGGAGCGCAACCTGTATCTGGTGGCCGAGCTGCTGCCGCTGCCGACGCCGGTGGTGATCGGCGTCAACATGGTTGACGTGGCCGAGCGTGAGGGAATTCACATCGAGACCGATGTGCTGCAGGCGGCGGTTGGCGTTCCGGTAGTCCCGATGGTGGCCACCCGGAACCAGGGAGTGGCCGAGTTGCTGGAGGCGGTGGAGGCGGTGGCGACCAAACGATTTCCCTATCAACCGCGCCTACCGCAGATTCGGCCAGATCACCTGGCGGTGCTGGAAGAGATGCACCGGCTGATTGAGCCGGCAGTCCCCGAACCCTATCCGACGCGCTGGGCGGCGCTCAAGGTGCTGGAGGGTGATCGGGAGATGACCCGGCTCGTGCGCGACCGCTTGTCGCCTGAGCAGTGGGAGGCGGTGCACCAGATCCTGCTGGCGCACGAGGATGCCGTGGTTGCCGTGGCGAGCGGGCGATACGATTGGATTGGCCGGATGATCCGCGCCGCCATGGTCAAGCCTCGGGCGGGGCAGGTGACGCTCACTGAGCGGATTGATCGGGTTGCCACCCACCCGCTCTGGGGGATGGCGCTGCTGGTGCTGGTCCTGGTGGCCATCTTTGGCGTTACTTACACCCTGGGCACGCCGTTGCAGGGCCTGCTGGAGACCGGGGTGGTGCGTCCCCTGGCGAGTTGGTTGGAGACAACTCTGGCCGGCGGTCCGACCTGGCTGACGGGTCTCCTGGTGGATGGGGTTCTGGGTGGCGCGGGGATGGTGATCACGTTCTTTCCCATTTTGATGCTCTTTTTCGCCAGCATGGGGTTGGTGGAGGATGTGGGTTACATGGCGCGGGCGGCTTATGTCACGGATCGATTCATGCACCGGATGGGGCTGCACGGCCGTTCGTTCATGCCCCTGTTCTTGGGTTTTGGCTGCAATGTGCCGGCGATCATGGGCACCCGGATCATCGAATCGCGTCGACGTCGGTTGTTGACCATCCTGCTGGCGCCGCTGGTTCCATGCACTGCGCGCATGGTGGTCATCGCCTTTCTGGCCCCCATCTTTTTCCCGGAACATGCCACCTGGGTTTCCGGTTTTCTCATCGCGCTCAGCCTGCTGGTGATGTTCTTGGTCGGCATACTGCTGAACCGGGTTGCTTTTCAGGGTGAGCACATCGCGTTCATCATGGAGTTACCCCTCTATCATCTTCCCAACTGGCGCACCATCGGCCTGGCGGTGTGGCACCGCACTCGCGAATTTGTCTCCAAGGCGGGCACCATCATTCTGCTGGTGTCGGTGGTTTTGTGGCTTCTTTCGAGCTATCCGGGCACGACATTGGAACAGAGCTTCCTGGCCCAGCTGGGGCTGTGGCTGGAGCCGGCCGGTCGGCTGCTGGGCATGAACTGGAAGCTGCTCCTGGCGCTGCTCACCAGCTTTTTCGCCAAGGAGAACGCTATTGCGACGCTGGGTGTGCTCTATGCACCGGGTGCGGGTGGGTCTGGATTGGCTCAGGCGCTGGCAGCGGAGGTGTCGGCGGCGTCGGCTCTGGCCTTTATGGTGGCCCAGATGTTGTTTGTTCCCTGCGCCGCCACGGTCGCGGTGGTGCGCCAGGAGACCGGGTCCTGGCGATGGACGTTGGCCGGAGTCGGCCTGTTGCTGGTCATCTCGCTGTTGGCTGGCGCCATCGTGTACCAGAGCGCTACGCTGGTAGGGTGGGGAAGCTGAACCGGGAAAAGCCTTCCACCAAAATGGCGCTCCGTCGTCACACAGAACGATCAAGGAGTCGACCTTAACGCATGGCAACACAACTACCGAGTCCTACGCTGGTTCCAGAGTATACCCTCAAGCGAATTCCCGGCGGGTGTGAGGATGATTCCAGCACCGTGAGCGTCCAGGTGGACCTGCCGGCCGATATCGCGGCGGTCTATCCGTACGTCAATGCTCAACTGACCGGATGTGCCTACAACCATGCCGGTCAGACGCTCAGCTGGGCCGAAGGGCGGCACAAGATCGTGCTGCGCTCGCGGTCGCTGGCCGTCAGCCAGCTGCCGGACTGGGAATCTGCTGCTGCTGCTGCCGGCCGGCTGGTGGAGTTTCTGAACGATGTATGGGCCCAGCGCGCCCAACTCCAGCCGCGCCTGGAGCCGTGGCCTCAGGCTGCGCCGCTCGCGTTGCTCAAACCACTGAACAACAGACACTAACGCATTGACGCCCGGTCGGCCCCGTGGTAGTATGCTACCAGATGCGGGCAGCAATTCGTTTGCTGCCCGCTTTTCATTCTAGAAAGGGACCGAGGTGCACACATGCCGACCGACGTGCTGGATCTGCCGAGTGAAGTGGCCGGCCTTGCGATCTCTCTGGCGTTCGTGGTGGGGATCGTCATGGCGCTGGTCGAGTTTTCAAAACAGTTGGGCAACCACGGCCGGGGGTGCTTGATCCTGGGGATCGTTGCGGGGCTGGTGCTGGGTGCCGGGCTATACGGCGCCGCGTTTGGAGCTCCGCGAACATTTCACGACTGGTTCCTCCTGGTGATAGTGGCCCTTATCTGTGGCCTGTCACCCTCGGGTAGCTACAATCTGCTGTTTCGCGATCATCAACCTGGCGCTCAAGGGGGCTAGCCGTGGACTGGGCAAGCGCAGCGGGAGCGGTGATTGTTGCGCTCATCACGACGGTGGTGGCGCAGCTTCTGGGGAGGCAGGTGGCCAAAGCACAAGCGAAACAAGCGGAGGGCACCGCGGCCGATTCGATCAGCGATGCGGCCGCCGTGCTCGTTGCTCAGTACCGAACACAGGCGGAGGAATACAGCCGGGTGGTCAAGCGACTGGAGAAACGGGTAGGTGAGCTGGAAACCGAGGTGGGGGCTCTGCGGTTGCGGGTAGATGACCTAACCCGCGAAAACACGGTTTTGCGGAGAGGTGTTTGCAGGCTGGTGAAACAACTGAAAACACACGAAATTTCACCGTCCTGGACACCGGATGACGAGATGCACAACGGCAGTGGTCAAGTAGCTGGCGCTTAAGCCAGGGCAAGGGACCGCATTGCCGATGAGCAAACAAAACGGACGCCGGCGGTGGGTGTTGGCGGAGGCTGACACCCACGCTGGCCACAAGGTCGGGTTATGCAATCCGGTAGCTGTGCTGCTGGATGACCAAAAGAATGAGGCGGGCGTAAACCTGGGGGCTTACCAACGGCATATCTGGGACCTGCGGATGGCGTTCCTCCAGGAGGTTGCCACCTTGGCGGGCCGCGCAGAGGTGATCCATGTGCACGACGGAGACGTCACGCACGGCAATAAACACGCCTCCGGTCTGATCACGACGCGGATCGAGGACCAGATGGAGATCGCCGACTGGAATATGCGCCCGGTATATGACCTCCCGGGCGTTCGGCGGGGCAGGTTCATCAGTGGAACCGAGGCCCACACGTTCGGGGAGGCCTCATCCGAGATCGCGCTGGCGAAGCGTTTGAGCTTACGGTACCCTAAGTACGACATCCAGCCGCTGGCTCACTCGGTGCTGGAGGTGGACGGGGTGGTGCTGGATGTGAGCCACCACGGACCGGGCGCCGGGATACGACAGTGGACGCGGGGCAACGTGGCACGGCATTACCTGCGATCCCGGATGTGGCAGGATTTCAAGCGAGGCCGGAAACCGGCGGACGTGTACCTGCGCGGTCACTATCACACGTTCGTCTGGGAAACGCTGCGGGAACAGTTCGGCGGGGAGATGGTGACGAGCCACCTGGTGGTCCTGCCGAGTTGGTGCGGGATGACCGAGTACGCGCGCCAGGCGACCAAGAGCGAGTACGAGGTCACGAACGGCCTGGTGTTGCTGGAGTTGGCGGCCGGCAGGGTGGAGGTGCATCCCATGGTCCGGTCGCTGGATTTGCGGGTGGAGGAGAAACTATGACGGAAGATCAGCGCCTCAAGATCCTGGATGAGTTGCTGGAGCTCAGTGAGGAGCGCCTGCTGCAGCCGGACGAGTTCACGATGGCGATGTTTCGCAAGCGCTCGGGACTGTCAGCTCAGTCTACGATCAGCAGAATGGGCCGCATGATTCGAGCAGGACTGATAGAGGAGGTAGATCCCGTGTTTCACAACGGTCGGATTCAGCGGGCCTTCCGCCGTGTCCGGCCGGACAGGAGTGGCGATGATCCATTTCCAGGCAGCGACTGATAACTGGCCGGCAGCTATTGCCGGCACCTTCCCGTTCGTGACGAAGGCAGTGGATCGCGCGGATCTGCTGCGCGAGGCGAAGCAGCACAATCCGAACGTGTTCACGATTTTGCGGCACTGGTATGATGGACACCAGGTGCCGGGCGGCCCAACCGTAGAAGAGAACCTCCAGTGTGCTCGCGATTTCTTTGCGACATTCGTAGATGAGACGTTCCGGACGCAATACGCGCCGCACGTGGACGCCATTGAGAGTTTCAACGAATATCTGGCCGACAGCCAGACGCTGGGCGAGAAGCGCATCTGGCTGGCCTGGGCAGAGGCGGCGGCACGGGTCTGGCGCGACGAGTACCGCAGTCGTCCGGAGTACGCGCACATCCGGCTGGTGCTGTGCAACACCGCGCAGGGCAACCGCATTTCGCTTCAGTTCGCCGTCATCGCGCAGCATTACGACTGCCTGCTGGGCTACCACCCGTACATCTACTGTCGGGACGGCGTGAGGGCTGCGAACGACTGGGCGGCCAGCAGCGGCTTGTGGGATACGATGGATGCGGAATACCGGGTGTGCGGTATCCACGTGGACTGGATCTTCACCGAGGCCGGTCCCTTCGAGAGCGCGTGCAACGGCTGGCGGTCTCCGACCTGTCTCGGTGGCGACAGCGCCAGGTACGTCGAGGTCGTGCGCCAGTGGATACGCGATGTCAAGCAGACCGACGCATACCGCACGAATCGCGTCAAGGGCTTCTGCCTTTTCACGACGGGCGGTGGGAGCCAGTGGGAATCATTTGAGACGAAGCAACCAGAGCTGGACGCCCTGGCGGCGATGGTGCAACAGGAGTGGCAGATGAGCGAACCAGCGACGAACCTATGGGAGGGGATTGACGTTAGCAGATGGCAGGGTACCGTGGACTGGCAGAAAGTGGCCGAGGCAGGGGTGACGTTCGCGGCGATCCGGGCCACGGTGGGGGACTATTACACTGATCCGGAATTCTCCAAAAACGTGGCGGCCGCCCAGGCGAACGGGATCTACGTCACGGCCTATCACGTGGTACGGCCGAGCATTGACCCGGCCAAGCAGATTGGGCATTTCTTGGAGGTGGTTGCGCCCTTCCGCCTGGACCTGCGCCCAGTTCTGGACGTGGAGTTGACGGACAACCTGGATCGCCTCGCGATCTCGAAAAACGTTGCGGAGTGTGCGAACGCGATCAAAATGGCGTTTGGCCTGCCACCTGTGATCTACACCGGGGCCTGGTTTTGGAACCCAAATGTGGCCCCGGGGACCTGCGCGGATAGCCCGCTCTGGATCGCACACTATACCACAGCCGCCCAGCCGCTCTTGCCGACCGGAACGTGGTCCGACTGGACGATCTGGCAGTACACCAGCTCGGGCAGGGTGCCAGGGGTGACTGGCAACGTGGACCGGAACCGCGCCAAATGGTTGCCCATGCTGCCTGCCGATCCGGAGGGGGCCATGGAACGTGTGGTCATAGAGCTCGTGGTCCCGGCCGGGACCGAGGTCCGGGTCACGAGGACAGTCGTGGATGGCTAACGCGGATCCCCGGCGGCGGAGACCTTCGCATAGAGAGGGTCGGTCGCGACGGGCGGGGGGAGGCCATTAATGGCGCAAGTTCCGAATGTTCCGGTGGCGGGACTCCAGGCGGACAAGCGAAACGCCCGGCTGCACACGGATCGAAACCGAGCGATGATCCGGCAGAGCCTGGAGGAGATCGGCCCGTTTCGGTCTATTGCCGTGGATGGCGAGGGAGTGATCCGGGCGGGGAACGGGGTGTTTGAGCAGGCTCTGGCGCTGGGGTTGCGGGTCCGGGTGGTGGATGCGGCGCCGGACGAGCTGATCGCGGTGCGGCGCCGGGACCTGACCGGCCGGCAGGCAGAGCGGGCGGCGCTGTGGGATAACCGGACGGCCGAGTCCGGCGAGTGGGACCCAGACGGGATAGCGGCGCTGGCGGCGGATGGGGAGGACATCTTCCAGGGGATTTTCGAGGATCACGAGCTGGAGGCCTGGCTGGCCACCCGGTTGCAGGACGCGGCCGGCGAGAAGCGTCCGGATCGCGATCCGGGCGGGGACCCGCGAAAGCAGATCAAGCCGGTGCTGTACGCGGAGGAGGTGGAGGTCTTTGAGCGGGCGCTGCGGGCGACTGGCCAGCAGAACCGGGGCCAAGCGCTGATCGAGGTTTGCCGGTATTTTTTGGGACATCATGGCGGCCGGACAGAAGGACAATTCGACGCTCTCGTTGAAAGTCTCCTTGAGGCGTAATCTGCTCAGGGAGATCGAGAAGCCGGTGGTGCTGGAGAGCCACGGCGGGTATGGCGCGATCTACGAGCGCTGCTATGCCCACCTGGTGGCCGAGGGCGTCGTTTTCGAGAAGGACCCGGCGAAGGCTGCGGTCCTGGGCAGGCAGCGACCGACCTGGGCGGTGTACGAGGCGGACTGCGTCGGGGCGCTGGCGGCCGGGGTGGGTGGCCACCTGGCGGTCAGCTTTTTCGACCTGGACCCGTATGGCGAGCCGTGGCCGGTGGTGGATGCGATTTTCGGGAGCAAGCGGCCGTGGCCGGAGCGGATTGCGGTGGTGGTGAATGACGGGCTGCGGCAAAACCTACGGATAGCCGGCGGATGGAAGGTGGCCTCGCTGGAGGCGATGACGGCGCGATACGGGAACCGGGCGCTGCACGATCACTACCTGGAAATCTGCCGGGAGATGCTGGCAGAAAAAGCGGCTCAGGCGGGGTATGGCCTGAGCCGCTGGGCTGGGTACTACTGCGGGTACGGGCAGATGATGACCCACTACGCGGCGGTCCTGGTCAGGAACGCGGCCAGGTCGTCTTTGATGTAGTGAGGTTTTCCGAGGTGCTGGAGCAGAGCGATGGCGTCCTGGGCAAAGCGGGCCCAGTCGATGGACCGGGCGAGGGGGTGGTAGTTGAGCTTGCCCACTTTGTAGAGATCGACGAACGCGGCGGTGCGCCGGATGATCTCCAGTGCCGAGGCGGGGTTGAGGACGGGTTCGAGGCTGACCCAGGTGGGGATGCCGGCGCGGTAAAACTCCCGGATGGTCGCGATCCGGTCCTCGGGGGACGCGGCGCCGGGCTCCCAGGTGACGGAGTGTTGCTCGTCGAGCAGAGTGAGGGTAGTGGCAAAGGCGTCGGCCGCGGTGAAGAGGTCGAGATCGCGGAGAGCGCGGCGGCCGCCTTTGGTCAGGACCTGGACGGACAGGCCGTGCGCGTGAAGTATCTCGATGGTCCGGCGGGTGATCGCGTGCTCCACGTCGATCGGTTGGTAGGGGTCGGTGGTGAAGGAGAGCAGGACGCGGCCGGTGACGCCGGCGGCCTGGTACTTGGCGGCCTCGCGGGTGAGCTTCTCGAGGAAGCCGGGGCGGATGTGCGGCGCGCTGAACGCGTCGCGGCTCCGCTGGGTGGCGCTGGGGGCGTAGCAGTAGACGCACCGGTGGCCGCACCCGCTGTAGACGTTGCAGGCGAGGGCGGCGTATTCGCGGGCCCGACCGGCGGGCTCGTAGATCAGGGTGCAGCCCTTGACGGCACCCGGAGATACCGGGGCGGGCTGCGGTAGGGTGGCGGTCTGAGCAAACATCGAGAGCTGCATGGCGATCCTCCGTTATCGGACTATAGGCCGGCCCTGCTGCCGGCGGGTGGACTGAAATTGGTCGAGCTGCGACTGAGTGAACAGGAAGGTCCGGCCGACAAGCACGGGCTTGAGGTTGTGGGCGACGTGGACGTGGTACTTGACAGCGGCAACGCTCAGACCGAGGTATACGGCGGTCTCCTCGGTAGTGTAAAGCTTGATGGTGTGCTGGCAATCGGGGCAGGTGATCTCAGTCATGGTTGTCCTCGTTGATCTGGGTCTATTGGCCAGCCGGGCACCAGCAGCGGCGCTGGCCGATCCGGCCGGTATCGAGGCAGGCGCGGCAGTGAGCGTAGCTGGCCTGCATTGGGGAAGGTGCGGCATCCGGCCGGGGCAGAGCGACTCGCTGGGGCGTTGCGCTGAAGAGGGGCAGGTCGGCCCCGTCAGTGAACATCTGCGCCTGGGTGGGTTTTCCGGGTTTCACGTTGGACCTCCTCTAGATGGCGGACAGGGCGAGGGTCAGAGCCTGGGCGGCGGCCTCGCATTCCTGGCGCTTGAATGGCTTTCCGAGCTTGTCCCAGGCCTCGGCGGCTTGCGACCAGAAACCGGCCTGGTTGCGGAGGATCTCTCTGAGGCTGCTTCCCCGGGTCGGCGGGCGGGTGGTCGACGGGTGGGCAGGCTCTTCGATGGCGACGTGCTGGGTCTCGGTCGGGGCGATGAACGAGGAAAAGTCAAAGAGCGCATCCTGGGACTGCTCGGCGAGAAGGTCATTGACCTGGCGGCGGAACCAGCCGGGCGTGGGAGCGGGATTGTCGCGGAGATAGCGGAAGGCGATGAGCTGGCGGTTGGTGTCAAGATTGGCGTCGCAGAGGATCTGCGCGTACCCGATGGAGAGGTGGCCGTCACGAACGAGCTTCTGAACGTCGGGGCGGAGGCGGAGAAGCTTGAGCCGGAACTGGACGCGGATGGGGGAGACGCCGGCCCGGTCGGCGATCTCCTGGACGGTCCAGCCGAACAGGTCGATGCGGGTCTGGTAAGCGATCGCCTCGTCGATGGGGTCGAGGTCGGCGCGGGCAACGTTCTCGGCGAGCATCAGGGCGGAAGCCTGCTCGTCGGTGGCGTCAACGATGATCGAGGGGACGGTCTGCCATCCGAGGAGCTTGCAGGCGCGGTAGCGGCGCTCGCCGGCGATGATCTGGTAGGCCTCGGCGTCGTCGATCCAGCGGACGGTGATCGGCTGGATGAGTCCGTGCTCGCGGATGCTGGCGGCGAGCTCCTGGAGGGCGTCGGGGCTGAACACCGTCCGGTCGTTGTTCCCGGGGATGATCTCGTTTGTGTCGATGGCGGTGATCTCGTTCATGGCAACTCCCTTAACTTAACTGCACAGTTAGTATATACTGCTTGGTTAGGATTGTCAAGGGTTTTGGGAGAAACTCTAGGAAACTCATGACGCAGAATGGCGACAGCCGGCCGATGCCGACGGAGGAGCAGAGGCTGGCGCTGGAGATGCGGAAGGCGGGCGCGACGTACAAGACGATCGCGCTCAAGCTGTGTCTGCCCTCGGCCGAGGATGCGCAAGCAGCAGTGCTCGCTGCGCTGACCTGGTTGACGGAGAATCCGGACGATCCGAGCTGGTCGCTGGAGGCGCTCGGTCTGGCGCGGCGGGAGGACTGGCTGATCGGTCTAACCAAGCGGGCGCGGCGGGGGGAGCGACCGGCTATCGAGAAGTTGGAGGCTCTGCTGGATGCCGCCGGGCCAGGTGGGGCGGGTGGCATCGGGTCGGCGGATGCAGCTGGGCTGTTCCCAGCGCCGGCGGCAGCGCCAGGGCAGGCGGAGAGCCGGGAGGGGTACGCGGCCTTGCAGGCGGCCGGGCGGCGGGGCGAGATCCCCTGGTGGGCGGACTTTGTTGCGATCCGGGAGCGCCTGGCGGAGCGGCGGGCGGCGAACCAGATCGCCCGGGCGGACTGGCGGATCGCAGCGTTCCTGGCATGGTCCTCGTCGCCCATTGTTGGTCGCTGGCCGGCGACGCAGGAGGAGATGGCGACGCGGGTCCTGGGCCTGCGTGGGGACCGTGCGATACGCAAGTGGCGGCGACTGTACCCGTGGATCGATGAGGAGATCGCCTATTGGCAGGCGGCGCCCCTCCTGGCGCACCGGCGGGACGTTTTTGAGGCGCTGGTGACGGTGGCGCGGCAGAAAGACCCGAAGGCGCACCCGGACCGGCGGCTGTTACTGGAGATGACTGGCGACTATAAACCGCGTCAGGCGGTGGAGCAAAGCGGGCCTGGCGGCGGGCCGATCGAGTTCAAGCGGGCGGAGGAGCTTAGTGACGATGAGCTTGCTACCCTCGCGGCCGGCGGCGACCTCGCCGGCGATGGCAGCGAGGGAGTTGATCAAGCGGCGGACGGCGCGGCGTAGCCTGCTGGCCTTCACGCAGTACACGTTTCCGCAGTACATCGCGGAGCCGGCGCACGCGCTGATTGCCGGTGCGCTGGAACGGGTATTGCGTGGCGAGACACAACGGCTGATGATCTTCGCCCCCCCGCAGAGCGGCAAATCCCAGTTGGTGTCGGTGCACTTTCCGGCGTTCTGGCTGGCCCACCGGCCGGATGATCCGGTCATTCTCTCATCCTACGGCGCGGCGCTGGCGGAGAGTAAGTCGCGCCAAGCCCGCGAGCTCGTCGAAAGTGACAGTTTCCAGCGGCTCTTTCCAGCGACCGAGGACGGAAGGGGCCGGGATACGAGCCGGCCGGCTGTCTCAACGCGGGCGGATAGCAGAGCGGTCCAGTTGTGGCGGATGGCCCACCCCTACCGCGGCTACATGCTGGCGGTGGGAGTTGGGGGACCAATCACTGGATTCGGCGCCATGCTGGGGGCGATCGACGACCCGTTTGAGAACTGGGAGCAGGCGCACAGCCAGCTCCAGCGCGATCGGGTGTGGGACTGGTACCGGACGACGTTCCGGACGCGTATCTGGGAGGGGGGCGCGATAGTGATCATCTGTACCCGCTGGCACGAGGATGACCTTGCCGGCCGGTTGTTGCAGGAACAAGGGGGGCAGTGGGAGGTGATCCGGCTCCCGGCCTTGGCGGAGAGCCAGGAGGAGCGGGACGAGTGTAGCCGGCTGCTGGGCTTGCCGGGCGGGCAGCGGGATCCGCTCGGGCGGCGGGCGGGGGCGCCACTCTGCCCGAGGCGGTTCTCGAAGAAGGCGCTGGAATCGCTGCGGCGCGACGTCGGCTCGCTGGCCTGGGCGGCGGAGTACCAGGGTGTGCCACGGGCGCCGGAGGGAAACCGGTTCAAGCGGGAGTGGTTCTCGCGATTCGTGGACGCGGTCCCGACGGCAGATTGTGTGGGGATGGTCCGTTACTGGGACAAGGCGGGCACGGCCGGCGGCGGGGCATACACGGCCGGAGTGCTGTTGGCGGTGCACAAGAACGGGACATTCTACGCGGCTGACGTGGTCCGCGGCCAGTGGTCGGCGCTGGAGCGGGAGCGGGTGATCCGGGCGACGGCGGACCTGGACAGGCAGCACCTCGGCCGGAGCGTGAAGATTTACCTGGAGCAGGAGCCGGGCTCGGGGGGGAAGGAAAGCATCGAGGCCTCGCTGCGGAACCTGGCGGGGTTTGCGGCGTATGGTGACCGGCCGACGGGGAACAAGGACGCACGGCTGGAACCGTTCGCGGCGCAGGTGGAGGCGGGGAACGTGGCGCTGAAGCGAGGCGCCTGGAACCGCGCCTTCATTGACGAGCTCTGCGCGGTGCCGACTGGTCAGTATCGAGACCAGGCCGACGCGGCGGCCGGGGCTTTCAACAAGCTGGCGAAGGGCAGCCGGCGGGCGGGCAGGAGTGACTACCGATGATTCGCACTGATGGCCGAGAGGCGCCGGGACCGGCAACACAGTTGCCCGCGGACCTGGCGCCGGAGACAATCAAACTGGCGCGGTACATCCAGGCTTTGCCAACAGGGCGATTTTATGCTATCCTGCTTACGAAACTGCCCGGCGAACTGTTGTTCTCGTCTGAGGACCGCGGCCGGGTGATGTCTGCGAAGCGATAACTGAATACCCTCCCGCCAAAAGCGGGGGCCTCTGGAACAGTGAAACACGGGGTCGGTCTGGGCGAAAGCTCGGACCGGCCCCTTTTTTTGTTTCGGACGTTTACGGGACGTGATACGGGGCGACAATGTGGCCAATCTCAAAGACAAATGGCGACAAGTACGGGAGCGACTGGCGATGCTAATCATGCCGGGGTCCGAGACGACGCTGTCCGACCGGGTCCTCTCACAACTCCAGTCAAGCGCGCTGGAGGATGAGAGGGAGACGTGGTACGCGCACTATCGGAATTACTATGATGGCGAGCATCCCACGATGCTCACTGATCGGATGCTGGAGTTTCTGCAGGTCAAGCCGGGGACGACCTTCTGCGACAACTACTGCGTGGTGGTCGTGAACGCCGTGGTGAACCGGCTGAAGGTGATTGCGCTCAAGTGCGACGACAAGGCGCTGGCGGCCTGGGTCTGGGAGCTCTGGGAATCGGTGCGGGCGGATGCCCTGCAGCGTAGGGTCCACCTGGCGGCGGTGCGGGATGGTGACACCTACCTGATCGTTGACTGGGATCCGGAGGCCGGTCGGCCGAGGATGACGCACAACGTGTCCTACGACTCTGAGAACCTGAGCGGGACGAAGGTCCACTACACCTCAGAGCAGATCCCACAACCGATGTTTGCCTCGAAACGCTGGACTGAGCTGGCGCCGGAGTGGGACCGGAACCTGACGCGGCTGACGCTGTACTACCCGGATCGCGTGGAGAAGTGGGTCTCGGATCCAAAGCAAGCGCGGGGCGAGTGGATGCCATACCAGCCGGAGGGGGAACCTTGGCCGATCCCGTGGGTGACGGCGGCCGGCAAGCCCCTCGGGATCCCGGTGTTCCACTTTAGGAACCGGGACCAGGGGACGGCCTACGGGACCAGTGAGCTCAAAGCGGCGGTGCCCCTCCAGGACGCGCTCAACAAGGCAACGATCGATCTGATTGCCGCCGGGGACACGACGGCGTTTCGGATCCTCACGGCGATCGGGTTTGAGCCGAAGGACGCCTCCACAGGGGAGGAGCTCAAGATCGCGCCCGGGTCCTGGGTGTGGACGGAGGCACCGCCAACCGAGGCGGAGATCGGGAGCATCGAGCCGGCTGATCTGGCGCCTCTGCTCTCCCTGCACAGCCATTGGGGCTCCGAGATTGCCCGGGTGACAGAAACGCCGCTGTCGATGTTTCAGAGCACGCGACAGGTAGCAGCGGAGGGGACGCTCAAACAGCAGGAGATCGGCCTGATTGCCAAGGTCGAGGCCGCGCAGCTGACCTTCGGCAACGTCTGGGAGGACGCGCTCATGTATGCCAGGCGCCTGGCCGAGACCTTTGGCGAGGAGGGGGAGGCCGTCGGCGACATGGCTGGGAATCTGGACTCGATCTGGGCCCCGGCCTCGGTACGGTCCGTGGCCGAGCTCCGGATCGAGGCGGAGGCCAAGAAGGCCTCGGGTGTGCCCGAGCAGCGCATCTGGGTTGAGGTCTGGGGATACGACCAGGATGAGGTGGACACGCTGAGCCAGATGCGCGAGGCGAGCCGGGATCAGTTGCTCGGTCAGATCGTCGGCCGGATGATTGAGGGAGGGGCAGGTGCGTCGGCCTGAACTCGAGACTACCTTTCGCCTGGCGCTCTTGCTGGGGGAACAGGTCGGTAGCGGCGCGTTGGACGTGGTGACCGCGGATTCGCTCTTTCTCTCGGTCTTGCGAGCCGCGGACAAGGGCTTGACCGAGCTGGACCTCGTGAAACCGGCCGTGAGGCGCGAGGTCGATGCGATTGCCGCCGCGGTGCGGGGGTTCCACAGGTCCTGGCTAAACCAGGTGGAGGCCAGATGGGCCCCGGGCACGGATCTGGTTGGTGCGCTGGATCTGGTCCGGTTTGGACCGGCGGTGTTCGAGACCGAGGCGCAGGCCCTGGCCCAGTTGCTGGCGCAGGGTCGAGCGCAGGGGTACCTGGGGAGGGTGGACGCTTTCTTGCGAAACATCTACCGGGGACAGGACATTTCTCGCCTGGTGAACGTGAACCAGGCCGACTGGTTGACGATTGCAAAACTGTCCGGGCGGGATGCGGTGAGCATCCTCAACACCTGGAACCGTGATTTCGAAACGTTCCTCGGGGCTCTCTCGGAAAAGGGATACACGGGCGAGGTCTGGGGCGCGATCCAGGAATACTACCAGGCGCGGGCCAAGTGGAAGGACCCTATGATCGGGGTCACCACCCGGCAGAGCGGCCGGCAGGTAGCGCTTGACGCTCTACGGCGGGAGCCGGCTTTCGCGCTGGCGCAGTGGGGATACCGGTTAATGGGACCTCCGCCGTACATGCTGTGCAACAGCACCCCGTCATGTCCGGCGCTGATGGCGCTGGGGGTGGTGGATGAGAACATGATGCGCGAGAACCCCATGCCGATCCACGCGAACTGCGTCCACGATTGGGAGCCGGTAATGCTCAGGGGCGAGGTGCCGGACGAGTGGATGGGCTGGGGAACCGACACGCGGGGGAGGATCAAGGAAAACTACCGTGACCTCCTGCAGCGTTGGCCCTCGACGCCTCCATGGGAGGACATGAGTGTTTGGACCGGAGGATGGTCCTGATGATGAGCGAATCCTAAAAACGCGGACGCCGGCGGTAACAGGCGGGGAGGATGAGCATGGCAGAGATTGTAACTACTGGAACGGGACTGGTGGACAAGGAAACGACGGTGACGGGGATCCCCGTGCCGGCCGCAGCTGATAACGCAGAACCGGGCGGAAAACCGGGGCAGCCAGCGGTTGGCGCAGTGGCACCTTTCGCGGTGTTTCCGGACGCAGACTCGTTCAACACGCGGCTCTCGCGTGAGGCCAAGGCCCTGCTGAAGCAGCAGGCCGAGCAGTTGGGATACCCGTCGGTTGACGCGATGTTGCAGGTGGTGCGAGACCAGAAACAGGCGGCCGAGGCGGCCAAGAGCGAGGAGACCAGGCTCCGGGAACGCCTAGCCGCGCTGGAGGCGAAGCTGAAGGAAACGGAGGCGAGCGCCCGGGCGCGGTTGGTGGAGGCCGAGGTGCGGCTCACAGCGAACCGGCTGAACGTGAGGCCGGAGGCGCTGGACGACCTGGCCAAGTTGGCAGACCTGGCAGCGGTCGAGGTGACTGATGGGCGGGTGGTCGGTGTCGAGGAGGCGCTAAAGACGTTGTTGGAGGCCAAGCCGTACCTCGTTCAGGACGGCAGCCGGCCGACAGCGCCCAACATCGATGCGACCAAGGCAGGTCCCCAGCGGGGATCGGTGAGCCCGGAGATGATCCAGGAGTTCGCCGCCCGGTTGGGGGTGAGCGCGGAGTTCCTGAAACAACATCCAGAGCTGATGAGAGGAGTTTGAGGCGATGGCGGTAGCGAGAGATACTACTGACGCCAACATCAAACCGCTGGAGGGCGCGATTGTGCGCCGGTACACGGCGGGGACGACCATCGCGGCCGGCGAGATTGTGTCGATGATGGCGGACGGGTACGTTGACCCGGCCGACACGACTGACTTTACCGCAGCGGTTGTCATGGGCATCGCGCTGAGCGACGCGCTGGTGGGTGAGCGGGTGGATGTGGTAGTGCTGGGGGCGGTCCAGTGCCTGACGGGCGGGACGCCGGCGGCGCTGATCTACGCCACCGACACGGCGGGTGAGCCGGCAGCGACGGCGGGAACCAAGGGAGTTCTGGTCGGGATCACGGAGGCGGAAACGATCCTCTTTGTCCGGCCGGAGTTCGTCGATCGGAGTTAACGAGGAGAGTGCGAGATGTCTTTTGGACGTGATACAACGGCCGCGAATATCAAGCCGCTGGAGGGCGCGATTGTGCGGCGTTTTACGGCAGGGACGACTATCGCCGCGGGCGAGATTGTCGTCATGATGGCGGATGGCTATGTTGATCCGGCGAACACGGCGGCGTTTACGGGAGCGGTGGTTCTGGGGATCGCTCTGCAGGCGGCGCTGGTCGGTGAGCGGGTTGACGTGGTGACCTTTGGGCCGGTACAGTGCCTGCTGGAGGGCACGCCGGCGAATCTGGTGTACGCGAGCGACACGGCGGGCGAGCCGGCCGAGAGCGTTGGCACCAAGGATGTGCTGGTCGGGATCACGGAGAGCGCGACGGTTCTCTTTGTCCGGCCGGAGTTCATTGATCGGAGCTAACTGGGGAGGTGAGAGATGGCGACTTATGGACCTCGTGATACGAGCACCCTGGCACTGATGACGGGGTGGGACGCGGCTGAACTGTCAAAGTTTCAGTTGCAGGATGGGACGACCTACGCGCAGGTGGTTGCGCGGATAAACGCCGCGCTGGCCGCGCTGAACGCGGAGCTCGCCTCCAACTGGATGGCGAACCTATTCAGCGTGACCGATCAGCCGGACGTGGAGTACCGAGTTGGGTCCAGCAACGGCTTTGAGCAGTTTACCGAGTACGGCCGGGCGGATCCGAAGCGGGCGGCGACCGAAGGGCACATGCTCCCGCTGATCCCGTATGACCGGATGCTGGGCTGGACCTGGAACTATCTGCGCAAGGCGCGGCTGGAGCAGATCGACGCGGACATCGCGGACGCGATCAAGGACGCGCGGGACAAGGTGCGGGTATCAATCCTGACCCGGCTCCTGAAGCGCGGCGATGACAGCGGAACCCTGGCCGGGCTGGGGACCTCGGGCTACTCGCCGGGCTTTGCGACGACGGCTGCCTCGACATCGGTGGATTTCACGCCCCCGGCGTTCGAGGGAACGGCGTTTGCCAGCACCCACGAGCATTACGTGCCGATCGCGGGCGGGGTGTTCACGAACGCGGTGTTCGAGGACGCCTACGACGAGCTGCGGGAGCACGGCCACTCGGGCCCGTTCGAGTTCCTGATCGGTCCGAGCGACCGGTCGACGGTGACGGCGCTCTCCAAGTTCACGCCGGTCAAGAACGACCTCCTGCAGTTGGGCTCGACCCAGGACGTGGCGTTGCTGAACCCCGCCGAGTACATCGGCACCTGGGACGGCGTGATCGCCATCCGGGAGGTGCGCGGGATACCGCAGTACTACGGCGTGGGCTACAAGTCCTACGGCCGGCTGAGCCAGCGGAACCCGCTGGCGATCCGGGTGGGCAAGGGCGAGAACTCGCTGCGGGTGACGGCGATGACCGACCCGCGGGCGGGGAACGGCTCGATCCCGATCCAGAACCTGATGCTATTCCTCGAGCTCGGCGTGGGCGTGAAGGACCGGACGGCCGGCACGCCTCGGTACGTGAACAACTCGACCTGGGCGGACGGGACGCCGACCTAGAGTTTAGTAGGCCGGGCCGAGGTAGAGGCCCGTGAGAGGGGAGAGGGGACGCGGATCGTTCTCTCTCCCCACCTACATGGAGATAGCGATGATCTGTAAAGAGTGCAAGCGAGAGACGGCCGGGGCGGAGCGGAACGGCCGCGGATGGCGGTGCACGTGGTGCGGGGCCAGGCTGCCCTCTCCGGGGCCTGAGCCAGCGCCAGCGCCGTCACCTGCGCCGAGGCCTGCGCCGAGCCGGCGAAAGACGAGGAAAACATGAACGAGACGAAGAAGAGGTACCTTGGCTGGACGGTGGTGATCCTCGCGATGGTGATCGCGGCCTGGCTGGGGATCAAGTACCCGCTGCCGGCCGCACCAGATGAGGTGGTTGAGCTGTCGGTTGACACGCGGTTCAGGTCGATCTACGTGGATCACAGCGCGACCATAGGGGAAGACTTGACGGTGATAGATGACCTGACCGTGGATGCCATAACGGCCTCGGGCTATCTGGACCTCGGAGGTCTGTTCAAACCGTCGTTTGCTGACCTTACGCTCTCCACGCCCGGCCAGACCCTTACCCCGGCCTATACGGTCTATGCACTGGACACGACAGGCGCGATCTCGATGACCTTGGCCGCCAGTGGAGACGAGGGTCAGCTACTCATCCTCATCGGGGACGACGCGAACAACATCACGATCAACGACACGAACATTCGGACCTCGACTGGTTCAGCACTTGTGATAGGCCAGTACGACGTGGTGATGTTCGTCTACCAGGACAGCGAGTGGCTGGAGCTCTTGCTGCTGGCCAATAGCTAGAGGGACCATGCTAACGGCTGCGATCTGCGCGGCGTCGTTGGAGGAATCAGTCCGGCGGGCGGCCGGGGTGGAACCCATCCTGTCGCCGCCCGCCTGTCTGGGCACCTGGAACCCGACCTGGGTGCGAGGCCGGGAGTTCGTCTACGTGAAGCTCCACGGGATGCGCAACTCGCCGTACTGGTACGGTGATAGCTGGCTAGTGGCCCTCTCGGCGGGCGAGATCCGCAAACTGGACCTGGCAGGGTCCACCTGGTTCGTGGCGTCGTGCCACCTGGACGAGAGCCCGATGCTGGGGGCCCTCCTGGCGGCCGGGGCCGTGGTGGTTGGAGGGTCCGGCCCGAACTATGGCGGGAAGACGACCCTCCTGGGGGCGGACCTGCTGGGCTACTGGTTGAGAAGGTCCATGAGCTGGGGAGTGAGGCCGGAGCCGGCGCTACGGATCGCGCGGGCCCGGATGGCGCTTGATCGGAGCAAAGCGTCGCAGGACGCGGCGCTCTTTCGGATTTGGAGACCTGAGGAGACCTGATGAGGTGCTAGATGAACGTTGATATAAAGTGGCCCGTGCCTCTGCAACGGGCAGCGGTCTCGGGTGCGACCAGTGGTGACAATACGCTGGTCGCCGCGGTGACAGGGAAGAAGATCAAGGTAGTGGCCCTGCAGCTGGTGGCGGCCGGCGCGGTGAACATCCGCCTGGAGAGCGGGGCCGGTGGCACCGCGCTCACGGGTGTCATGGCTCTGGCAGCGGCAGGTGACGGTTTTATCTGGCCGCCATGTCCAGGTGTGACCTGGGTCGAGACGGCGGCCGGGGCGCTACTCAACCTGGAGTTGAGTGGGGCCGTCCAGGTAAGCGGGGTGCTGGTCTATTTTGTAGAGTAGGGGCGAGCATGGCGAGCATAAAGCAAACCCAGGGGACCACCCTGACCTGGACCTCATCGGGCGGGGATCATGTGCTCGATCTTGGCAGCCTGGCCAACGCCGCCGGCCGACAGGGAGACAAGCACGATTTTACCGCGACGTTCCCAGAGTGCGTTCGGATCGAGCTCTTGATCGATTTCAATGTGGCCCCAACTGCTGGCAATACGGTTGATGTCTATTGGTCATCGAGCGATGACGGGACCGACTTCGACGGCGAATGTGCCGGCTCGGATGGTGCTTACAGCACCCAGAGCGACACGGCTCGGCTGCATTTTGTCGGTTGTTTGTCGGCGAGCGCGAGCACGAGCCCCCAACGCGCTAGCTGGGTGTTTTATCTGCCGGCGCGGTATGGGGTTCCAGTGGTACGCAACTCGAGCGGGCAAGCGTTGACCTCGGTTGGCACGGACCAGGTGCTGACCGTGACCCCGCTTGTAGGAGACATAAACTGATGTATCGCAGCCGGGCCAGCGGCTGGCCGCACAGCCGTCCGATCGACGTGCCCTTTGAGCTGAATTCCACCTCGTGGCAGGCGAGGGGACTGGTTGCGTGGTGGCCACTCCGTGGGTATGGGCAGATGGCAGGTCATGATTATGCCCGCGGCGCGCATATGACCCCGTGGAACCTGCCTACCTTCGTCTGCGATCCGCTGTACGGGCAAGTCACAAAGCTCAACGGCAGCACCCAGTATTGGCAGGTCGCTTCAGCCGCGCTGACCGGGACGCCGCTGACTCTGGCCTGTTGGTTCAGGAGCACGACGATCACGGCCAACCAGGGAATGGTCTGGATTGGTGATGGCACAGTAAACAACTCCTACTGGATGCTCTACGCGGGCGGCGGAATAAGCGGCGACCCTGTCTGTGCCTACAGCATCGGCGGGGTGAACAGCGGCTATGCCAAGACCTCAGCTGGGTATGGCGCGAATGTTTGGAATCACGCCGCGGGCGTCTACCATCATGCGACCAGCCGGGCAGCGTTCCTCAACGGCAGGTACAAGGGCACGAGCGCGACCTCGATCTCCCCGCCCACAATTAATAGGATGGCCGCGGGCCGGGATGCCAAGTCCGGCCCAGGTATGTACTTCAACGGATCGCTCGCTGATGTGCGCGTCTACAACCGGGCGCTTTGTGACGCAGAGATCATGGAGCTGGCGGATCCGGCGGCGCGGTGGCAGCTGTATAGACCCACGATACGGTTCTGGGTTGTCCAGGAGATCATCCGCCAAAAGACGGTTGACCTCACGTTGGCGCAGCGATCGCTGGATCTGACGGTGGACAAGCGCTCGCTGGATCTGATGGTCGGCACGCGGTCGTTGGATCTGACGGTAGTACAGCGCTCGCTAGACCTGACAGTGCGCCCGCGATCGCTGGATTTGACGGTACAGGAAGGGCGGCCGGGATGAGCATACCTGCAGTTACCCGCAAGGTTACCGAATCGCCGATCGGGCAGGGAGCCGATGAGGAGGTTTACTATCGGTTCGCCTTCGCCAACTGGGGGACGCCGAGCTCTCCGACGGTGGTGATCAAGGACAGTGATGGGACGGACCAGAGCAGCACCTGCCTGACCGGATCTCCGGTGGTGGCGACGACGTATGTGACGACGCCGAAGGTGCACAGCCTGACGGCCGGCGAGGTCTATCGGCTGGAGTGCAAGGCGACGATTTCGGGGAGCGTGCTGGAGGCCTGGTGCGAGATCCAGGGGGAGGTGTAGGTGTAGGATGACGTTCACGTATTCGGACGCCTCGATCTCGACGGACCTGGCCAAGGTTCGGCTGGAGGTCGGGGATACAACGCAGAACAGCGGCCCGCGGCCGGGCGGATCGAACTACTCGGACGCGGAAATCAACTACTTCCTGGACCAGGAGACGACGGTCGGGAGGGCGGCTGCCAGGGCGTTTGAGGTGCTGGCGGCGGAGTGGAGCCGGTACGCCGGGTCGCTTGGGCTCGGCCCTCGCCAGCAGGCGTTCCAGCAGGCGCAAAGCTACCGGGATCAGGCGCGAATCTACCGCCGACTGCACGGCGGCGCGGCTCGGGCTGGGGCGAGTGGGGTGATCCGGGTGGACGCTTTCTCAGATGACGTGGATTCGTTTGAGGTGGATGAGACGAGCGATTATACGTAGACCCTCCCCTGGCCCCTCTTGGGTCGGGAGGGGGAGGTAAGATGGCAGATCCGAGTTTTGCACTAATGGCGACGACGAGGTTTAGCACCAAGCGAAGCCCGGCCGGGTCGAGTGACAAGCGGTCGGGCACCCGCACGACGCACCTGGTGAACCAGCGGTGCCTGCCCCTGATGCCGGTGGACGGCAGGACCCAGGAGAGACTGGGGCTGAACTCGCCGATGGATCTGTGGCAGACGTTCTGCGAGGGGACGCTGGACATCACGCGGCGGGACGTGGTTGTCGTGGGCACAACGGAGTACAGCATCGAGGCGCTGGCCAAGTGGCCGACGGATGAGGCCTTCTACGAGATGGTCCTGCAGGAGGTACACTGATGAGGGTCCCCGGGGCTTTGGTGACGGTGGAGATCGACCAGCACTCGGTCGCGGAGATCGGCCGGGCCCAGCGCCGGATCGAGGCGGCGATGCTGGCATTGGAGCCGTCGAGCACGGCGGGGCGGGCGCTGCGGGACGCGACGCACGACCTCTTCCGCTACATGCAGAGCATCACGCACGTGATCACCGGCCGGCTGCGTAACTCGGAGTACACATACGTCAACCTGGTGCCCAACGATGCCTACGGCGGTATCGCGACGAACCTGAGCTATTCGGTTTACGAGGAGGCGCGGGGCGGGGCCCACGCGTTCATGCGGCGCACGGAGACGGAGCGCGGGCCGGAGGTGGTGGACCGGATGCGGCAGACAATTGAGATTGGCGTCAAGCAAGCGTTCGAGAGGACACCATGACCACCAGCCTGTATAACCGGAAGGATACGCGGGAGTATCTGGCGGCGCAGTTGTCGACGGCGATCACAGGAGCGCAGGCCGTGTATGACCACCAGCCGGCTGATATTGGAGGCGGCTCTCCGGTCATCACCGTCCACAGCGACGGGACAGAGGCGCACTTTGGAGGTGACGGGTACAACCCGCACGCTTTCTATTTCTGGATCTCGATCTATGTCCTGCGGATAGACCCAGGCACGGCCTGGGAGGAGGCAGGGGCAGAGGACATCCTGGACACCATAGAGCATGATGTCCGGGAGTGGATTGTGAACCACGCTGGACCGACCTACAACGCGACGCCGGTCAAGGTGTGGGACACGCTCATTCCAGAGCCGGGCGCGGTGAGTGAGGCCGGTTATCTGGTGATTGGCAAGGAACAGTACCGCACGGAGCGGTTCCGAGTGGTAGCGATGATAAAGGACTAGCGGAGGTGAGCTATGGCAGGTGTGGGAGCGTTGAGCAAGGTCCAGTACGGCGCGGAATCCACTGCCGGGACGGCAGTGGCGGCGTCCAAGATTTGGCCGGGGCCGTTCGCGGCGATAGAGGACCTGGCCAAGGTTGAGGTGTTGGAGGAGGCCTACGGCGTCTACGGCGGCGTGGGCCGGACGCAGAAGGTCGCGGTAGGGGCCAAGCTGGTCATGCCGAGCCAGCCGGCCACGTTTGAGACCTTGCCGATCATCATGGCGGCCGGGATCGACAACGCCGCCGCAACAGCAGCCGGGCCAGGCGGGTCGTCGGAGTACACCTACACGGCCGACCTTTCGGAGGGAACGGCGGAGACGCCCAAGACCTTCACGCTGGAGAGCGGCGACAACCAGGCGGTGGAGGAGATGGAATACTGTTTCGTCGAGGAGTTTAGCCTGTCCGGGGCCATCGACGAGCCGGTCATGCTGACGGCGACCTGGCGCGGCCGGCAGGTCAGTGCGTCCGCATTTACGGCTTCCCTGGTGACCCTGGCCGGGGTGGAGACCATCCCGTTCAACGGGGCGCAGCTCTACATCGACGCGGCTGGGGCAGCGTTTGGAAACACGGCCAAGGCCGGTACGTTGATCGGGTTCGACCTGCGGTTCCCGACCGGCTTTGTGCCGGATGAGCTGGCTTCCGCGCAGCTCTACTTTTCCACCGTAAAACAGGTGGATCATTGGCCTGAGCTCAAGCTGACGTTCGACCATGACGGCACCGGGGCAGCGGAGAAGGCGGCCTGGTTGGCCGGAACCCTGCGGAAGTTGCGGCTCAAGTTCACCGGCTCGCTGATCGGGGGAACAACGTACAAAACAGCGACCATCGACCTGTGTGGCAAGTGGACCTCTTTCGAGGCCATATCGACGGATCGGGGGATCAACCGGCTGACGGGCACGCTGAAGGTGGTGTACAGCGTGACCGATACAGCCCGGGGACAGTTCGTGGTGGTCAACGCGCTCTCGGCCTTTGCGTAGGGTAGAGGATGCTAGAGATACCACGGATCGAACGAACGCTGGATCTGGGGGAGTGTGACCCGTCCTACACGGGACTGCACCTCCAGGTCTGGGTAAACGTCTCGCGGCGGCACCGGACGGCCTATGCCGGGGTTTTCCGGCAGTTCGCCGAGGCTGTGGAGACCAAGGACCTAGAGGCGATGAGCCGGGTTGGCCCCACGCTGGCGGCGTGGTGGTCGGAGGTGTGGGGAGTTTCCGCCGATGAGGCTCTGCGGTTCTACAACGATGCCAGCACCGACCTGTGGGACTGGGTGGTGCGGGAGAGCTTTGCGCTCATCGAGGCCTACCGGCTGGAGACGGCCGGCCCAAAAGTCTCGACCGGCTAGAGGCATGGTCCAGGGGATACACGGATCGCCTGCACAGCCCGGTGGTGTACCGGATGCTCTTGGCCCGATGGCTCAACGAGATGACCGCCAGCGGGCAGTTCACGGCCTGGAACGTGGACCTCTTGCCGGATGCGGATATCGCTGTGTTGGAGTACCTGCGCCAGGTGCGAGGGCAATAGGATGGCAGTTCTAGAGCTGATCCTCAGACAGAAGAAAGAGGGGACCGCGCTCAAGGAGGCGGCGACCGACCTCAAGGGTCTGGACAAGGCCGTCGGGGCGCTCAAGTCTGGCCTGCAGGGTCTGGCCATCATGGGGGCGGTGCGGGCCGCGGCCGATCTAACAGTGCTTGGGGCAGAGGCAGAGCGGGCCAATCGCGCGTTCACCAACCTGAGCGGGGGTGCTGACGTTGCCCGGTCCAACCTGGATGCCATGCGGGCAGCGACCCAGGGGGCCCTGTCCGAGATGGACATGATGCAGTCAGCCAGCAAGCTGATGAGCATGGGGCTGGCCGACAACGCCGAGGAGCTCGGCCGGACCTCGGAGATGGCGGTTGTCCTGGGCCAGGCCTTCGGCCGGGACGCTGCCACGGCCATCGAGGAGTGGTCCCTGATGATGGCGAACATGTCCATCCCGCGCTTGGACACGTTCGGTATCTCCAGTGGCAAGGTGCGTGACCGGATCAACGAGCTCATGGATTCGGTCAAGGGGATGACCCGCGACCAGGCTTTCATGATCGCGACCATGGAACAGGGCGCGATTGCCATGGACCGGCTGGGAGGATCGGCCACAGACACCAAGCTCCGGTTTGAGCAACTGCAGGCCCGGATCAAGGATCTGAAGGTTGAGGTAGGGACGGCCTTTGCGGAGGTGGTATCAGACGCGTGGGACACGGCCGAGCTCTTGATCAACTGGAACAAGCGGATCGAGGAGGCCCAGAAGGCCCACCGGGACGAGCTTTTCAAAACAGCCGAGACCTATGAGCAGTATGCTGACGAGGTGCTCCGCCTGGCCGGGTACAAGCAGCAGGACCTGGTTTACATGGAGGAGGCCGGCCACGACATGGCGCGGTTTCGGAGCGAGATCCAGCTGGCCACGCGTGAGCAGTTCATCCACGCACGGGCCATCGAGGATGACCGCCGGGTGACCTACGACTGGACCCAGGCGGTGCTTAATGCCACCCGGGCACAGGCCGACTGGGCCGAGATCACCAAGGATGACCGGAGGGTGGTTTACGATTTCTCCGGTACCATGCAGCTCTTGGCCGGCAATTTCGACGACGCGCTCAAGAGCGCGGACAGTTTGGAGGACATGCTCTACCAGCAGGCCGTTGCGGCCGGGGTGAGCCAGACGGCCCTGGCCACGTTGGCCTATGCGACGGGCGACTATACCCAGGAACAGTTACTAGCTGCCCTCACCGCGGCCGCGTTTACGGAGAAGGCCAAACTGTTGGCGGAGGACCTGGCGGCGGGCAAGATCACGGTGTTCGAGGCCGCGGAGGAACTGCGCCGGTTTCGTGAGGAGCTGGAGAACCTGCCGGCCGAAAAACGGATCACGCTCCGCCTGGACATCATTGGCCAGGTCCCGACCGAGTTCGCAGAGCAACAGCGCAGGGAGGGTAGGGGGTCCGGCGTCCCGGAGTACCAAACGGGAGCCTGGAACATTCCCGCAAAGCAGTATGCGGTACTCCATGCTGGCGAGATGGTCCTGCCCCCGGGCCCGGCCGAGAGGTTGAGGCAACAGATAGTGAACAACAACCAGCAGTACAACGTGACCGTCGGATCGTACCTGAACAGCCAGCAACGCGGTGCGCTGTTTGACCAGGTGGGATTGCTGGGGAGGGTCTAATGAGCTACACCATGACCCTGCGCGGCGGCGAGCGGGATTTCTCGCTCATGTATGACACCTCGTCAACGGTGCCAATCGCGGCGCGGCCGTCCAGCTTTGTGGATGAGGCGGCCCCGCGGCCGATCTGGCACCTGCCCGAGGCCGAGGACGGGAACGACCTCGTGGACCTGACGTATGATGATGGCCGCTGGAACCTGACCGTGAGGGTGGGCCCTGCGACGACCATGGCGCTGTTGAACGAAACGCTGGCCGCGTTGCGGCGGACAGTGCGCCAGGCGCACGCCCACGCCAAGGGCGAACCATGGGCAGATGAGGTGTATATCGAGGTGGTCCCATCGAGTGGAGGGACTAGCACATATTTCACGGTCAAGCTGGTGGAGGATCGGTCTGGTGGTTTGCTGTCGGGGGCCCAGATCCCGAGCATCATGCTGGAGAACCTGGCGATTGCAGTGACCGTCTCCGCGGCCGGTTATGGTGATGAGGAGACCCTCAACAACGCGCTCCGCAACGGACACATGCTGATCGAGAGCGCAACGGCCGGCCTGGCGGCGGGCTTTTCGCTGAGCGGATCTGCTCCCACGGTCAGTTTGGACACGTCAGTTTTCCTGATCGGCGGCCAGGCACAGAAGCTGGTAACTGACGACGCGAACACGCAATATCTCCAGACGCCCACGGTGGGCAGTGCGGCCGCGGACGACTATGTCAAGGGGTATGCCTGGTTGGCAGTAGATTCGCCCGGCGACGCCGTGTATCTTTCTCTGTATGACGGCAGCCTGCCGCAGTCAATCTCTGATGTCGAGGTGACAGCGGCCAATGCGGTGGCCACGAAAGAGAGTTGCGGAAAGACCTGGCACAAGATCGTCGTGAGCGGGCAGCTACCTAACGACGACACGTTCATGCGCGTCATCCGCTCGGCAGGGAACGCGACGCAGGCGACCACGGTTTACGTGGATGGTGTGTACCTGGAATACTCCGCGAGCGCTATACCAGCAACGCGCGTCGCATGGGCCGACTATCCACAGGTGCATAACCGTAACGATCCGACGGCGGCGAACCCGGAGCGGGTAGATCGGCTGGATGTCTGGGGGATCCCGGGCGACATGCCGGCCTGGATGACACTGACCGCAGACACCGATTCGACGGCGCTGGTGCGGCTGTACCTGGCGCGGAACCTGCAGCCAGAGACGGCAACCACACACCTCGTTGAGGGTGAGGATGCGGCCGGAGGAACCGACACCGCCAACGCGTATTGCTCGGGAGGTTACTACAACCGGACGAGCTCGGATGGCCAGAGGGCAGTGTACCTGGATGCCTCCAAGTACAACGGAGTGTGGCACGTGCTCGTCCGGGCGCGAGCCTCCAATGTCAACAACCGCCAGCGCAGCATGGTCGGCTTTGGGACCACCTACCAATACGGCGATTGGACGTACAACTCGGTCGCAGACCGCTGGCAGATGCTGTTCCTCGGAACCGTGGATCTCCGGACAGGTGCGCACTGGCGGAGCGGGGTCCTCACCTCCAAGCAGATCTACTGGGCGAGCGACGTGGACATCAGTGCGGGCACGCTGGACATTGACTATTGGCTGTTCCTCCCGGCCGGGGTGGGGAACCTGATGCTGGTGACCCCGGCCGGGACGTACACCGCCGGCGAGAAACTGCACGTGGTGGGGAGGGAGAGGGAGGTTATTGGGGAGGATGCTGCCCTGCTGCCGGAGCGGTGCTCGAGTGTCCTGGGTGGGGTCTGGACCCTAGAGCCCGGCATCCTGAACCGGCTGATCTTTGCGTTCCGGACCTACGCGGCGAACAACGGAGGTGGGGACGACGACGCGGTGTGGGTGGTGTGGGTGTCCGATCTCACGCTCAAGTACAGGCCTCGGACCCGGGGGCTGTTGCCATGACCCTGATTGCCGATCTCTGGGATGGCGACTATGCGTCCCCCTCGCCTATACTCCATCTAGGGCCCGTATCGCCATGGGCAGAGTGGAGCCAGCCCGGTGGTCTCCAACGGTTCGGGTTGAGGGTTCGTCGGGAGGGTCCGGCCGCGTACATTGGCTACTCCACCTGGGAGGGCAAGCGGCTGGTCGTGCATGATGAGTTCTGCGACCAACCGGTGCTGGATGGCACGGTCATAGCGACCGACATCCTCACGAGCATGGTGGACCTCTTGGCGGCCGGCCCGTGGTGGCGACTGCTAGACGACTGCGAGGAGAGTGCCCCGGCGAAGATGATGACCAGCGACGTGATCAAGGAGGCGATCACGAACCACGGCTCGATCGTATCCACGGTTGTCGATGGCATTTGCGCGACAACCGTGGACGCCGATGGGTTCGCCCTACCGGCCGGCGGCTTGACCGTGGCGCGGCTGATCGAGGAGATGCTCCTGGGGGGTGATGGCGCCGGGAACCCCCTGGTGTTCTGGATCGAGGCCGCGCCGTTTAACATCAGCGGCGTGCCACAGAAACCCTTGGCGATGATGGAGTCTTTGAGCACAACGGCCTCGATCAACTGGCAGATCTGGTCGAGGCAGAAGATGGTCGGATCCAACACGGCCGCGCGGGACATTGGTGACCTGGCGACCTCGGTGAAGGCCCAGTACAGCAACGCCGGCACGTTGGCCGTGACAGCGGCCGCGACGAACAACACGACCAAGTATTGGACCCGCAAGCGCAACGTCTCCGGCCGGGGCGCGACGTCCACCATAGCGACGGCGGTGCGGGATGCAGAGCTGGCGAGGTTGTCAAACCCGCAGTTGAGGCGGCAGTTTACCCTTGGGACAGCCGAGCTCATGGATGGGTACGGCGGCCGCTGGCCCACCTGGAGGATGCTGATCCGAGGGGGGTACCTGCGCGACAACGACGTGGGTCCGGACGACGGGTTGGCCCTTTCGAGCCTCGACTACCAGCGGGTGGGCCGGATAACCTCGATGCGGTACGATCACGGAACCCGGCAGATGCAGGTGAGTTTGAACACGGACCTGCGCCTGGACACGGTGCTGGCCACGTTCGGTTACGACTGGCGGCTGGCGGACCAGCTTGAAAGGGAGTTGGCCCCGGCGCTGTAGGGCGCCGGAGCACAAAAAGCCGGCTCGGGTCGAGGGCACGCCAGCCGGCTGGGGTGGGGAGGGGGGGTGCTGTTTACCCGACGTTGAAATCCTCGCCGTACTTGGCCAGGTGGGCCGCCTCGTAAGCGGCCATGAAAACCTGCGGCTCGCACGGCGCGAGCCTTGCGTGCAGGGCCTCGCGGATGTCTTCGTCCATGACGTTGACGGCGGCGTCAAAGTCAACCGCGTGGCCGTTGGCATCGAGAACCTTGATCCCGCTTTCGGTTACGACTATCTTTGCATCCATCTTGATCTCCTTCTGATACAGTCTGTCTATCGCCAGTTCCGCAACGATGGTCTGGCTGCCGTACTTGGCGGTGAGAGCCGCCAGCTTGCGGCTGGCCGGCTCGCTGATCCTGATGTTGAGTTGGCGCTTCATCGTGTCCTCCTGGGACCGGTGGCTGTCCCGGCCCGGTTGTCCTAGATTCCCGCCAGCCGTCGTTCGGTTTCGTCAACCGTTGCGCCGATCAGAACCAATAGCTGATCAAGCTCGGTCACTTTGACGCTCCTGCCCCACGCCCGCTCGCCTGAGTCCCATCGGAAGCCATTGGCCTTCAGGGTCTCGCGCTCGTCGTAGCAATTGTACGCTGCGACGCTCTGTACGGGGCTCAATCTGATGTTCATCTCCGTCTCCTGTGTCCTGTCTGATTAACTGATGATAGTATAGCCTATTGCTATACGCTTGTCAAGGGGTTTTGACACGAGTTTTGGAAATTGGTCAGGGAAAGCCCCGGCTCAGGCGACGGCCGGGGCTATAGGTTCAGGGGTGAGGTGGGGCCATTGTGCCAGGCTGCCAGTCTATCCAGTTCTAGGCGCTTTCTGGCCTGGTCGTATAGGTAGGGCCATGAGAGGTCGCAGCCGGCGGCGTCCCGGCCCAGGTTACGTGCTACCAGTAGCGTTGTGCCGCTGCCGCAGAATGGGTCGAGAACGGTGGCGGGAATGGGATCGGAAGGTGGGCATGGGCAGGAGGGTCGCCAACCAGCCTCGCGGACGTCCGGCGGCGTCCAGAACCATCCGCTCTGCTGCGGGGGTGTGCCGACATGACCAACTCTGCCACGGCGTTCTTTAATTGGCGTTGAATGGCTGGTTTTTTCCACTACCCTCTCCCAGGGCCTGCCGCACGCTGGGCAGACGCCGCGCTCGCTTGTGCCCGCCTTGATACACGACTCGACGAGCGCGGGCGGGAAGGTGGCAAAGTGTGCGCCCTTATAGGGCTGCGTAGCGATAGTCCAGACGGTGCGGCGGTTGCGGGTAGCCTGTATCTGCCACTGATTATCGTTTCCCCGTGGCCCATTGGAGTCACGGTAGGATAATCGAGCGGATCGCTTGTAGCCATTTCCGCTGGCATGATCCGATACGCTACGTTCCTTGATCGCCTCCTGGTCATAGTAATATCGCTGGCTCTTCGTCAGCAGAAACACGTACTCATGCGCCTTTGTCGGTCGGTCCGTCACGCTCTCGGGCATGGGATTCGGCTTGGCCCAAATGATGTCAGAGCGGAGGTACCAGCCGTCGGCTTGCAGGGCAAACGCTACGCGCCACGGGATGCCAACGAGGTTTTTCGGCTTGAGGCCGCATCTGTGCTTATTCATGGACATTGATGATTCTGCTGCGGCGCGTTCGCTGCTTGGGTTAGCTTGGAACCCGCCGACTTTACGCCGGTCGCCTGGGTTGCTAACATAAGAGTCCCCGATCACCAGCCAGAATGTTCCGTCGTCACGTAGCACCCGCCACACTTCTCCTGCCCACTGTCTTGTATGGCAGACGTAGCAGGCACCGCAGCTATCGCCTGTTGCCCATCCAAGGCAGTCGTGCCGCGACTCGAGTCCAAGTTGGCCCTCGAGACCATAGTCACGCAGGCCCCAGTATGGCGGGCTGGTCACGATGCAGTGTACTGACTGATCAGCCAGCGGTATTCGCATCGCATCACAATTCAGGAGTAAGAGACTCATCGTTTAGGCTCCGACGGCCGCCATCGCCTCTTCCACATCCCTCACCACCGCCACCTGGCCTTGCCAGTTGCGGTGCCAGATGCGCTGATGGACTGTCAGCCGGCCCGCCGCTGACTTGACCTCCAGCAGCAGGTTTCGTCCGTCCGGCGTCCCGACCAGCAGGTCAGGCACGCCACCGCCGACGGCGTGGAGACACTCGACGGTGCAGCCCGCGGCGCGGAGGGCGGCGACGATGCCGGCCTGGTTGGTGTCCACCCGGTGTGCGGTCATGTTTCCTCCTCAGTCCCGTGGAACTCTGGGTCGCTCATCCTTCCACTCCCGGCGGCAACCCGCCCAACGATTTCCACCAGTCGGGGGCCATCGCCCAATTGCCCCACCAGCACGTTGTTATGCCAAGGTCAGAATCGCTTTTATACAACACCCGAACCATCTTTCCTGTCCCTCTTTCTATACCTTGATACCATGCTGCAACCCACTGGCCTTGTTCTGGCTTATCGTCTTCCGGCTTACACCAACCGCTTGCCTTCAGCAGCTTCAACGCCTGATTGATTCGCATGGTGGCAGTTAGCAATTGCCCGGCCTGAATATCGGCCAGGGCCAAGGTGAGGTGTCTGCGGACATCGTTCATTCTACCCCCGCCTTTCGCAGCGCCTCCTGTGCCAGCCTCCAGGTGCAGTCGTCGTCGTGACGCTCTGGATTGTCGGTTCCATCCAGGTCATAGCCACTCCAGGCAACATCGCAGTACCGACACCGCATACCGCCCAGGCCCCACGGTTCCCATAGCGGCCCGACGGCCCGCAGCGCCGCGACCATCTCGGGGATAGCGGCAATCGCCAGCCTCTCGTCCAGTTCGTTATTCTCGCTCATTCTGCCTCCAGTGCCGCGATCATCGCTTTTACCAGTGCCTCGCTCCTGTTAGTGGCATAGACATGGACGGAAACGTCCGCTGGCCAGTTCAAAAAGGTGGCACACCACCTAGGCGCTGATTCTTCACCAAGACTGTAATCGCACCAAAATACCCATCCCTTCTGCACCATCTTGTCTACAGCGCGGAAGCAGTCGCGGTCGTCCGATAGAAAGGAAAGCGGCTGCCACTCCTCTTGCATCTGATTCCAGCGCCAGAAATCATGGCTGTACTCTGGCTCCGGCTCCAGCAGCCGCGCCAGTTGCTTGTCCAGTTCGTCATTCCCGCTCATGTTGTCTCCTCACCAAGTGTCAGCGGTCAGTGTTCTTTAGCTCTTTCGCAACGTAGCGGAGTGCGATGACCAGCGGGCAGTCACGACAGAGTGCGGTCAGATCTCGCAGGTTGCAGCTGGCGCAGGAATCGGCCGCTCCGTGGGCTAGGATGGTCCAGGCAAGGTTGTGGCCGTTCATCCGCTCAGTGGCCGGGCAGGCAGCGCAGGCCTCGGCGAGCGATTGTCGCAGGGCCTGGGGGCTGATGGTCGCGTGGGCGCCGGGGGTGTCGCGGGTTCCGATAAACCCGAGCGCCGGACCGGCTGGATCCTGGCCGGCGCGCTCTTCCTCTGCACGGTCCTGCAACGTGTTTGAGATCCGGGTACACGCCCCCTTGATGGAGCGGACGCTGGTGTGGCCCATGGCGAACCGTTTAGCGGCCTGCACCCGGACGGGACCGGCCGGGAGGGTCAGGAGGGGAGTGGCGGCTCCGAGGGGCAGCATCTCGTGGGCAACCAGGTCCTGGATGGGCTCCTCCAGCGCGATCCAGGCGAGGCGCAGCCGGATGCGGTTGGTCGAGATCCCGGTGAGCCGGGCAAGCTTGGCGATGTCCATCTGCATATCGGGCTGGAGTAGGATGCGCTGGTAGTGCTGGCCTTCTGAGATTGGGTCAGGGTCAAACCGGACCGCGTTCTCGACGGCCATGTCGAGCAACTGATCAGCCTCGGAACGCTGGCGCACTAGCACGGGGACAACCGGCGCGGCATCGCCGAGGGTGCGCAGAGCGGCGAGGCGCAGGTTCCCAGCGACCACATAGTACGCAGGGGGGGTCTCTGGTAGTGGGTCAGTGATAGCGACGACCACCAGGGGCTGGAGGATGCCCCGCTCTCGTATCGATTCGGCCATCTGCCGGACCTGCTCGGCCGGGTAGACCCGCCGCATGTTGCGCGGGTGAAGTGTGAGCCACTTATGGTGACGGTGGTGCAATACGTCCACTGGGTTTCTCCTGATGATTACGTGCGTTCCCATGCGCCTAGCCGTTCGGCATACGTGCGTTCCCATGCGCCTATCAGTTCGGCGCCGGTCTTTTGCTCGGCGATGAATTGCTCCACGCCGTCTTTCAGGAGGTCGGCCAGTCTCCGTGCGTCGGCGTATTCGTTAGCCTTGATTAGTATGGCGAGGTTGTTGGTCTTGAACCAGTGTGTGCTCATTTCTGCATCTCCTGTTCAATGTGGGGGCCCGTGGCGGTCCGGGCAGATGTGCTCGGTCATGCGGCAGCCTCCCGGGACCCTTTCGGGTATCGCTTCAGCGCGTCGGAGATCGCCTTGCGGAGCGCGAGCAGCTCGGTGCGCGTCAGGCCAGCGAACCGCTTGTTGGGGATGGTGGACATCACCGAAGCGTCCACCATGATCCCGTCGTCGCCGTAGTCAATGTCAAACCTCCAGTCAAGCCGCCATTCGTAGATGCTCATGCGGTAGCCTCCTCCCGTTCCGGGCTCACTGGTCCGGATCGTCCGGATTGGCTGCATCGGACCAATACACCCGGCCGGTCATCTGCACCAGGTCCCAAATGCCCCGCGCCCGCGCCTCCCGGCGTATCAGCCGCCGGATCGTGCTACACCGGCTCCCGCTGTCGTCTCGGGCCATCACGTCCAGGGCTGCCCGGTCCGCCTCGGTAAGCACCACCATAAAACGTTCGCTGTATTCCGTTGTACTCATTTCTCACCTCCGCAATCCAAAACGAAAAGCCGGCCCCCGTTGTTACCTGGGTGACCGGTGGTTGAGTGGTTCATGGTTGGTCCTCGGGTTGACAGAAGCAGTGCGAGCACAGGCCCCCAGGCGATCGAGCCTCACCCATCCGGATCTCGAAACCTGGAACTCGTCGAACGGGATATGCTTGTACCACCAGAGTCTTGACCAGTACTTGCTGAAACGCTTAAGTTCGCGGCTGGTCCAAGCTGGGGCAACGTACTCGTTTCGCCGGCTAGCGTCCAGCGGCTGGTAGCGCATTGGGTTGGGGAACGATCCATGAGACCAGACCGTTGTCAGCCGGTAGAGCGCATCGGCCGGCGTATCCTTGTAACCGATCAGCACGTACACGTGAATTTTACGTGCTGGTATCCCGGCATCGCGCAGGATCTGGTAGGCCGCCAGGAATTGCCTCTCCATGCCGGTATCATCCCAGGCAAGGCGCACGCAGTGGAGGTCCAGCTCGGCCAGGCGGCCGGCGTGATAACTGGTCAACAGTCGCGCGTCTAGGCCCTGGTTGAAGTCCACGCCTGGTATTGGTTTCAGACGGTCGATCACCCGGTCAAAGTGGGCCCGGCTACAGGCTAGGAGGTTGTTGTCACAGACAATCGGGTGCGGCTCCCAGTCGGACAGTTCGACTAGATCACCCTCGATCTTTGGCACAGCACAGAATGGACAATGACGGATGCAGCCCCGGCTTGTGAACGTGGCATCAGGGTTATGATGCGCCAGCGCATCGACCCCACCGCCGATCTCTGCAACCGATGACAGAAAGGTCGGGTTGATTGCCACCGCTGGCCCGCCAGCGCGAACATGGTATCCCTGCTGTCTCAACCAGACGGCGCGACTATAGGCGCGTTGCAATTGCCATGAGAAAACCACAGACAGGTATGCGATGTCACCATCTGTCCACTCGACCAGGCCGCCAGACCAGCTTGTCACTGCTGTTCCCTCGCCTCCGACTTTGTCACCGTTGCTCTTGTTCTATCTCTAGCCGCACTGACGGTGGGGCACTATCCGAGTATGGCTTGAAGCACCAGTATTTGCCATCTACCCGAATGGAGTCCCTATATCCTAACAGGGCGCAGTCTTCCAGTGTCCGCCAGTCCCTGGCTACCACTCGCGCTGCATCCATTATGACAAATGCCGTCCATGCAAACATCACTACCATGAGAATAACTAGCAGCAACCCCATCCATTCTTCAGCGTCCATCTTGGTCCTCGGGTTGACAGATGCAGGGCCGACAGAAGCAGTGCGAGCAAAGACCCCAGTCGCGGGCCTGTTTGAGCCAATAGGATTTTTCGACCTCGTCGGGAGCGTTTCCGTTTCGGAGGTCGGTCTTTGCGGCCGCGATCACCTCGCCGGGTGACGGGAAAAAGCGGCCGGTTAGCGCGTAGGCCTGAACGCCGTGGCGGATGATCTCGATGGGCCAGGACCGGACGGTGGACCTCCAGGCGATCGCCAGGTCATTAATGCGGCGGGCCGCCTGCTGCTCATCGAGATCCCGGACGGTGTAAGGGTAAAAGGTGATCAGAACGCCGATTACCTGGCGCATCTGATCGAGGGTTGGCTCATGGGGGGCCAGGGAGCGGGACGGATTGGTCGGTGCTATTGCTGCTGTCGACGGTGTTTGCATTGAGTTTCCTCACGATCTCCAGTGGGTCGACCTGGCCGCGAGTGCGGCCGGCTGGTTTGGATCGGCCGGTCGACAGGCAGTATGCCAGGATGTCGCCGGTGGGCGGCCGGCTGCTGTTTTGCCAGAGCAGCTCAGCAAGCCGGCCGGCACCGCCCACCTGGCGGGCGACGCGGCCGAGATAGCTGTAATCGGGCGGACTCCTCCCCGGGTAGAGGGCCCGAAACATGGTCTGCAGGGATGCCGGCCGGTTTTTGGCCTGCTCGATGACCTTTAGCCAATCGCAAAAGGCCTCTGGAGGGGGCCCGGGCCCGTCCGCGTGGGCGGACACCGGCGTACTCGCCGGTGTAGTTACCGTTATGCTACCGTTATCGTTACCGTTACCGTTAGGGGCCAAGGTCACAGTGGGCTCACTCTGGGCCCACTGTGGGCTCACTGTGGGCTCACTCTGGGCCCACTCTGGGGTCACTCTGGGGTCACTCTGGGCCCACTCTGGGGTCACTGTGGGGTCACTCTGGGCCCACTCTGGGGTCACTGTGGGGTCACTGTGGGCCCGATCTGAGCTCAGAGTGGGATCGGCGTCGGGGAGGCCGGCATGGCCGTCCCAGTTGTTCTCTACGATGAGATTGCCTCGGCGGTAGCGCTCCCGGTCTGTCCAGCCTGGGGGAGCGGGGTGCTTGCTGGGCCAGGCAAAGCTAGGGGTCTGGTAGCGCCACCAATTGACGAGCTGCACAAAACGAATACCCTCGACCTCGTAGAGCAGGATAGTGCCGACGGTGGCGATGGCGCTGATATCGTCCTCGATGTCGGAGAGGGTTATATCGTCATACGGGTATATCAGTGATCGGAGCAGGGCGGGATGTCCCTGCAGACGTCCCTGATCATCGGCGTTGGAGATGAGCCCAACGAGGGTGAGACGCTGCTCCCGATTTAGGCGGGAGGTGGTCTCGGATCGCCAGAATGATGGATCGATCATGCGTCTTGACACGGCTGTGACCCCAACGGCCGCCCCGACGGACAAGGCGGCCGTTCTCTATACCTCTTCCTCCAATGCTCCTGCGTTGACCAGGAGCATGGACAGCTTGCCAGCCAGCTCGATGGTGCTCACCGTGCCGACTTTTGCGAACCTACCCTTGGACATTTTTGCGATCACCGGCGCGAAGGCCTTGCGGATCGCAATTTGGTCAGCGCTTGGCAGTTGCTGCCAGGCGGCCATGACAGCGACTGTCTTCAGCCGGTCACGGCCACCTGGCGCGTTATCGTCGCTCACAGTCCCACCAAGCCGTAGACCACCTCAAGGCCGCCCATGACAGTCAGCCAAAACACCGCCAGTAGCATGATTGCCAGCATGATCGCGTCGCGGGTGTCTCTCTCCATCATGCGTCCAGCCATTCGTCGAAGGCCCAGTCACCGCCACGGTAGTACTCGTCTTCTTCGTATTCTCGGCGGGCGTCGATATCCGGGTCGTCATCAGGGTTACGGTCGGGTACGTCGTATGGGTTGCTCATCGGTCTTGGCCTCCAGTTCATCGATCCAGAACTCATAGCAGGCACCGCTGTCGAGCCTGACAGTGGCGCTCTGGCGGGTGAAGGGTAGAACGGGCTCGGTCGGGTGGACCTGCAGGACCGTTCCGACGTTCTCAAGTAGCCGGTATTGCGACCGGCCAGCCGGGGTGATGAGAACACGCTGGCCGGCGTTCATGCGGGCATCTCCACGGTGCCGATCCGGGCCTGGCATAAGGTCACCCATAGGTCGCGCATAGCGGCAGCGTCGGCCGGCTTGCGCTGAAAACGCAGCTCGCTGTAGGCCGCTTTGGCCTCCTCCGGGTTGACGAACGCGGCCACGTTGACGGCCCAGTCCCAGGCGGCCGCTGGGGAGGAAAACGCGCCCTCGGGGGCTGGGAAAGGATCAACCGGCTCAATCTCCTCGGGTTCGGCGTCGGGCTCGTTGAGGGGGTTGAGGTCATAGGCGCCGCCGGCGGAGCCGGTGTGGCCGTTGTCGGGAGGGATGCCGAACAGGTCCTCGTTGATCCGGTCGAGGTCGCGATCGGTGAGCGGCGCGGGCAGGGAGGGCAGGGCCGGTAGGGCCGCGGCCTGCATTGCGATCATCTGCTGTGCGACCCAGTGCGGCGCAGGTTCCAGCTGTAGCAGCCATTTGACGCGGCGCACTCGGCGGCCGGGGGCTTTCGGGTCCGGGGTGGAGACCTGGCGCTGTACGCGGCGGAGTATGAACGGGATCCCGAGGAGCGATCCCCGGAGGGCATGGTATCCCCGGAGCTGTTCGGTAAGAGCTATGATGTCGTGTTTGGAGTGGGTCTCCACGGTGAGCGCGACTAAGCGCTGGAGTTCGGGGACGACGACCGCCAGCCGGCCGACCTGGGTGCATCCGCCGGGGCAGGGCGGACCCTCGCCGAGGGGATGGCGGTCGTAGGTGCCACGCTGGTTCAGCTGGACGACGACGTTTTCGCCGTCGCACCGGTGGACGAGCCCGCCGGCTTTCCAGTCCTCCATCCAGGTCGTGAAAACGTGGTCCGGTGTGGCGAAGGGGAGGAAGATGTTGACGCTGGCCGGCCGGTCCCCGTAGTGATCACGGAAGGCCGTGGCAGCATGTTCATCGTCTGTGACCAGCCGAAAGTACTCGAGGTCTCGGCCGGGTCCAGTCCCGTTGGTGGGCCGCGCGGCCCCTTTGCGAAGTTTGCCGATGGTGGGGAAGGCCCCCATTTTGGCGGTCAGGTGCTTGATTGGCATGATATCTCCTTATCTGCTATACTCGGGTTGCTTGATTGGCGATTGGCCGGCTTGATCCGTGGCAGGATCGGGCCGGCCTTTCTTTATCCCCGCTCCGATCGTGGGAGGGAGGCGGGACGACGGTCAGGGGGTGTCGGGTCATAGGTCTCCTTTCGTCGGCTGAATTGCTCTAGCTCGCGGCGAATGGTCATGGCGCTGTGGAGCGCGACGCCCACGCGGCGGTAGAGGTCGGTCTGATTGACAGTGCTGTCGAGGACGGGACGCAGGGACCGTTCTATGCGCGAGGCCTCCATGATGGAGGTGTCGCGGGCCTGAGCGGCGCAGTTGGGCCAGGGGCGCGGTTTGGTCATGGTTTTCCAAAGTTGTCCCGATTGGCTCCCGATGGCGTCCGAATAGCATGTTGTGGCCGCTTTCGGTTATCCTGTGGCCGTGATATAAGCCCCTGCCTGTAAGGAGGAGGAACCAGGCAGGGGCTGGAGGACAGCGTTCCGGTTGCCGTTTACCGGAACGGGGGCCACGAGTGAGGGAGGCCGGCAGGCCATGCGGGCAGCATCGTCCTGCCGGCCGGTGACCACCGGACAAGCCGGATCGGTCCAGTGTTGTGCGAGCCAGCGGGCAAGGCCACTGGCTAGATGGATGACGAGCTCGGGATCGAGGCTCATGATAACTGTGGTCGCTCGAAGATGACCGGCTGCCGGCAGGTGTCGCAGAAGCGCACTCCTGGGCGGTCTGGATCCGGGTGGGTTGGGCTGGCGCAGATCGGACAGCGAATGAGGGCATACTGCTCCACTGCCAGGTCTACGATGGCACTCAGCTTGCGCCGGGTCGCTCCTGCAAGGGTTGCGATCCGCTGCGCCGTCTCGGGCTGTAGGCTGTAGGTCTTGATGACTTTCATGCTGTACTCCAAATTACTGTTTTGGTGATACTGCATACAGTTTATCACGGTTCTTTGGAGATGTCAATAGGTTTACCAAAACAGTCTGCCAAGTAGCAGGAGAGTCGTTTATACTGTGAGAGTGGGAAACGGATTCGTAAAGTGGCTAAACCGGGAGATGGAGGCGAGGGGATGGTCGCAGTCTGAGCTGGCACGGCGGGCCTCGGTGTCGCGCCCGACGGTTTCCAATGTCTTGATGTGTAAGCAGACGCCCAGCTTCGAGTTCTGTGCATCCGTTGCAACGGCGCTGGGTGAACCACCGGAGAGGTTGTTGAGGCTGGCTGGCTTACTGCCAGGTCCACCGATGCCGCCGGAGGATGGGAGCCTGCGCGAGCTGATAGAGATCGCTCGGGGGCTATCGCCGGAGGAGAGGCAGGAGTTGCGGGAGTACGCGCTGTGGCGCTATCGGCGGCGCCGGGCGCGTGAGGGTGAGTAGAGCCGGTGTAGTATCCACCAAGTGAGAGCCCAGAGTAGCGGGCTGCGATCGACGAGGGACCAAAAGCTCCTCATTTTTGCGTCGGTCTGACATAGAACGGACGTTCTATAGGATTATAGCACAAAATGGCCAAGGGAGTCAAGCGGTTTTTGGGCGGGTTGCGAGCGGCGGTTGGACGGCGTCCGCGGCTGGCTGCGCTGGCTGTAGCCGTGGGTGTGCTGGGGATTGCGGTCGTGGGTTGCGGGGCGGGAAGGGTGAGTCCGACTGACGTGATCGGATCGCCGCCGGCCGGAGCGGTAACGGTGATCCGGGTGACGGCGACGGCGAGTAGGACGGCGACGGCGAGTAGGACGGCGACGGCGAGTAGGACAGCAACGGCGAGTAGGACAGCAACGGCGAGCAGGACACCGACCAGGCGGCCACCATCGCCGACGCCATCGCCGACCTGGACACGGCGGCCGACGGCGACGCGGACCCGGGCACCGACTGCGGTGATGCGGATGCAGCCGGTGGTCCCGGTGGTTCCGGCGACGCCAGAGCCGGCGACGAGTACGCCGGTTCCAGCTCCGCCGCCATGCCCGTGCTCGGGTCCGGATCTCGACTGCGGGGATTTTGGCACGCACCGGGCAGCTCAGGAGTGTTTCGACTACTGCGTGGCGCTCGGGTTCGGGGATGTGTACAAGCTGGACTCGGACGGGGACGGGCAGGCGTGCGAGAGTCTGCCATGAGGCGGAGGGAGGTTGGCAATGTCGGAGAGAGAGCCGGAAAAAGCGAAAAAGGGGGGCGGATGTTCGGGTGTAGTGGCGTTGGGACTATTGGCCCTCATTGCTGTGGTGCTGTGGCTAATCTGGCCGAGCTCGGGGTCGAGGTCGGGTGGGCTGCAACTCGAGATGCCTACGAGCAGATCGATGACGTACCGGGTGACGTATGTAGTGACGGGATCCACGAATCGGGCGAGTGTGACGTACAGCAACTCGCAGGATAACACGGAGCAGCGGGATGTCCTCGTGCCATGGGAGGTGACGTACACCATGGCGGCGGGCCAGTTCGCCTATGTCTCGGCGCAGAATGATAACGACTGGGGCACGATCGAGTGTGTGATCGAGTTGGACGGCGTCGCCTGGGAGCAGGCGAAGTCGTCGGGGGCGTACAAGATCGCGAGCTGCAGCGGTAGCGTGGGGAAGTGATATCCGCGCGCGCGGACAGGATTGGTGATCGTGGGGGAGGATAGATGAAGGAGAACACGCTCTTCTATGGTGACAACCTGCCGATCCTGCGGGAGTATGTCGCGGACGAGTCCGTGGACCTGGTCTACCTGGACCCGCCCTTCAACTCACAGCGGAACTATAATGTGCTCTTTCGGGACGAGAGCGGGGAGGAGAGCGCTTCGCAGATCACAGCGTTTGAGGACACGTGGCACTGGAACGCGGCGGCGGAGGAAACGTACCACGAGCTCGTGACCCAGGGGGCGGCGCCGGTGTCGCGGATGATCGAGGCGCTGCGGCAGTTCATCGGGACGAACCAGATGATGGCCTACCTGGTGATGATGGCTGCGCGGTTGGTGGAGCTCCACCGGGTGCTCCGGCCGACGGGGAGCCTGTACCTGCACTGCGATCCGACGGCGAGCCATTATCTCAAGGTTGTGCTGGACACGATATTTGGGCCGGCCAGCTTTCGCAGCGAGATTGTCTGGAAGCGACAAAGCGCCCACAGCGACGCACGGGGTTACGGCTCGGTCCACGACATCATCTTGTTTTACGTCAAATCCGACCTGTTCGTATGGAATCAAACCTATCAAGCCTACGATTCGGACTACGTGGCGCGGTATTATCGATACACTGACGAGAAAGGTCGACGTTTCATGTCTGGTGACCTGGGCGCGGCGGGCTTGCAGGGCGGAGGCTATGAGTATGATTGGCAAGGTGTGAGGCGGGTCTGGCGTGTACCTCCCGAGACGATGCAACGCCTTGACCGCGAAGGTCACATCTTTTACACCCGCAACCGTGTTCCGCGGATCAAGCGTTACCTTGATGAAGCAAAGGGATTGCCTTCTCAGGACCTGTGGACGGATCTGGAATCACTTCGATCCTGGCACGCTGAACGCCTCGGTTATCCCACCCAGAAGCCGGTAGCCCTGTTGGAGCGGATTATCGAGGCGAGTAGCAACCCGGGAGACCTGGTCCTTGACCCGTTCTGCGGCTGCGGCACGACGGTTGCGGCGGCGCAGAAGCTGGGCCGGCGCTGGATCGGGATCGACATCACGCACCTGGCGATCGCGCTGCAGCGGTACCGGCTGGAGCAGATGTTTCCGGGGATAGCATTCAAGGTGATCGGAGAGCCGCAGTCGGCAGCGGCGGCGCGGAACCTGGCGGAGCAGGACCGATTCCAGTTCGAGTGGTGGGCCCTTTCGCTGGTTCGGGCGCGGCCGGTGGCGGGCGAGCCAGGAAGCCGCCGCGGCAAGAAGGGGGCGGATAAGGGCATCGACGGGGTGATCACATTCATCGACGAGGCGAAGGGGGCGGCGAAACGGGTCCTCGTGCAGGTGAAGAGCGGCAAGGTGAGCAGCTCGCACATTCGGGACCTGGTGGGCACGGTGCAACGGGAGAAGGCGGCGATGGGCGTGGTGGTCACGCTGGAATCGCCGACGGACGCGATGGTGAGAGAGGGGCTGACGGCCGGCTACTACACCTCGCCCGGCTGGCAGCAGGACTATCCGCGCATCCAGATTCTGACGGTCCAGGAGCTCTTGGACGGCGCCAAGGTGAAGATGCCGCCGGAATGGCGGACGTTCAAGCCGGCGGAGGTGGTGAAGGAGACGGGGAAGCAGAGCCGGTTGGATATGTGACAACAGGCGGCGAGGGCAAAGCATCGGGAATGATCGAGTGATGACAGCGGAACCGGCGGCCGGCCTGCAGAAACGGGCGATCCTCTATGCCAGGGTCTCGTATGATGACCGTGACACGGACAGCCGGAACCTGGCTGGCCAGCTAGAGATGGCCCGGGAGTATGCGGCCGGTCGGGGGTATCAGATCGTCGGAGAGTTGTCCGAGGATGACCGGGGGGCAAGCGGGGCACTGATCGAGCTGCCCCAACTCCAGCGGGTTCTGACGCTGGCAGAGCACCGGGCGATCGACGTGGTGGTTACGCGGGAGGTGGACCGGCTCTCGCGGACACTGGTAAAGCAACTGCTGATCGAATCGCGTCTTCGCGATCTCGGGGTCGAGGTTGAGTATGTGCTGGCGGATTACGAGGATTCGCCGGAGGGTCGTCTCAACAAGCTGATCCGGGCCGTGATTGCGGAGTTTGAGCGGGAGAAGATAAAGGAGCGGATGGCCAGAGGTCGGTACCTGGCAGCCAGGTCGGGCAAGGTCCTGCTGCACGGGGGACCGGCCTATGGATACGATGCGATTGAGGAACCGCCCGGCGTGCGGGTGAATGAGACGAAAGCGGAGGTGGTCCGGGAGCTGTTCGAGGCCTATGTCCGGGGGGGGAGTTTGCGGGAGATCGCTCGCCGGTTCTCCGCGCGTGGCATCCCCACGGGTTCGGACCTGCGCGGCCGGAACGCTCACCGTGGGGAGTGGCACCCTGCCAGCCTCCGCTGGATGCTCATGAACGAGGCCTATACCGGCCGTTGGCTGTATGGGCCTCAGGAGGTTGAGGTCGAGATCCCGAAGATCGTTGATCGCCAGGTCTGGCTGAAGGCCCAGGCGAGGCTGAAGGCAAACCGGGACCAGCTACGCGCTCGGCCGGTGGAGGAGTACCTTTTTCGCTCGCGAGTGTTCTGCGGAGAGTGCGGCCGACACATGGTGACCAGGTCGCTAAAGGTGGACGGATTGCCGTTCAAATACTACCGCTGTTCCGGAAAGAAACCTCCGGCCTCGGGATGTCGGAGCCCCTGGTTCGCGGCGGAGTTGGTGGATGACGAAGTTTGCGGTTTTCTAGTGGATCTGCTGGGCCGGCCCGAGATCCTGAGGGAGGCAGTTGATCAGCTTCGACAGGACGGCGCCAGTCTGGATTGGCTGGAACGGCAGGTTGCGGAGGCCGATGGTGTCCTCGAGATCGCCCGGCGCCAGCTGGGCCGGTTGTTGGACCTGTACCTGGCGGGGTCTTTCGACCTGCAGATGTTGGAGGATCGCAAGGGGGTGTTGCACGCAGAGATCGCTCTGGCGGAGCAACGCCGGCTGCAATTGCTGGAGGACCTGGATCGGGCTCGTCGGATGGATACGTCGTTACTGCAGGATGCTCTGGCAGGGGCTGGGCAGGTGCTGGGGCAGATCGAGGATTTCGCGGCGCGACGGTCGCTCGTGGATGAGCTGGATGTCTGGCTCGTACTTCAAAGTAGTGGTCGGCACCGATCCTACCAGCGGTGGGCTACTGTGAACGTCGAGAGGTGGGAGGGGGTCGGCCGGGTTGAGTTGCTGGATCGGCACCGGAGGCCGTCGAGGGAGACGCCGGAGCGACACAGGGACCCGGTGACCGGCCAGTGGGTGAGGCGGACCGGCTCATAGTGTTTGTTGGCGAGGGTTATTCCGGCAGCTCCCCGCCACCAACTGCCGGGCCTGCGGCCAGGCAACCTGCTACCAGTTCGCCCTCCAGCTCATGGCCCGGCAGGTGACTCCGGAGCAGTGTTCCCCGCTGGGAGAACCTGACCTGGCCGAGCGGCGTGCCGTTCTCAAAGAGATGCTGGTCAGTCCCCCGCGCGTTCTTTTTCCCGACCTGGGGTAGGCCGATTCCGGACCCCTGGTCGGCCGGGACCGGAACGGCTGTAGCGCTCCCGACCGTCTCTAGCCACAGCCCCAATTGGGCCAGGATGCTCTGGCGTTGGACTCGGCGGGTGCGCAAGCTTGCGCTGGTCCCCGAGCGAGATCGCCAGGCTCTCCTGGGCCCGGGGCCAAAAAAGGGATGCCTTTCGGCATCCCTCAAATCTCACTCTGACGCACCAGGCCCGAATCGGCACTCCTTCTCGCCGGTTCGTGCCCTGGTCCTGCGGCGACCTATACGCCGCTCCTTCTCAGGCCTTCTTTTGGGTGCGCAGGTAAATGAACCAGTAAACCAGGCCGACCATGCCGGCGCCGCCGATGATGTTCCCGATGGTGACCGGCAGCAGGTTGGCGATGAAAAAGTTGCCCCAGGTCAGATTGGCGATGTTCGGCGCCTTGTCAGCCAGCGAGGTCAGAAAACCGGCGTCGCCTTTCACGAACAGCGCAATCGGGATAAAGTACATATTGGCGATGCTGTGCTCGAATCCGGCGGCGACAAACGCCGCGATGGGGGGGATGATGGCCAGGATCTTGTCGGTGGTGCTGCGGGCGCTAAAGCACATCCAGACGGCCATGCAGACCAGCGCGTTACACATGATCCCCAACGCCACTGCCTGCAGGAAACCCAGGCTGCATTTGGCATTGCCGATGCTGAGCGCTGTGATGCCCACCGCGCCGCCGCCGAACTTGTACTGCTGGCCGATGAACATGATCCCGGCCGTCAGAATCGAACCCACAAAGTTGCCCACGTAAACGATCACCCAGTTGCGGAGAAGACCGGATATAGGGACCTTTTTGTTGGCAAAAGCCATCAGGATCAGGTTGTTGCCGGTGAACAGCTCGGAACCGCCCACCACGACCAGGATGAGGCCGAGGGTAAAGACCAGGCCACCCAGCAACCGCTGGACGCCGTATGGCAGACTGCTTGTGCCGGCCAGCACCGTCGTGCAAAAGATCGCACCGCATCCGATGAACGCGCCTGCCAGGATTGCCAGAGCGAACATGGTCGCCGCATCCAGACCTGCCTTCTTGACGCCGACGCCCTCGGCCTTGGCTGCCATCTCCGCAGGAGGAAAGGCATCAAACGAAACTGTACCGTTGCTCATAGAGGACTCCTTCAAAATCTGATCGGATAAGAATCGGGTCGAATGGTCGGTGAGAGTCGAGGCTCTGTCTGTCGTTTCCGTTTGCACCTCCTGTGATCACTAACAACCTACCCGGTTCGTCCGGGCTCTGCACGCACACGGGCAACATTATACCAGCAATTGTGGATTTTGTGCCCCGAAATTCGGCCGCCGAACCCCATTTTTGCCCGGACTCCTGGGTTAGCTGCCGGTGTGCCAGGTCGCCGTCTCACCGCCAGGAGGCCGGGTTGCTCGTTTTGTGATATACTGCCGCGTGCACACAGCGCCGTTTCTCGTTGTTGCTCAAGGAGGGTGCGATGCGCGGTTTGCGGGTTATTCTGGTCATTGTTCTGGTACTGATCATCGTGGGTTCGGCGGCGGTTCTTTTCGTCCGCACCCAGATACGGTCCGGCTGGCCTCGCGTGGACGGCGAGATGCGGGCGGACGGACTTCTCAGCCCGGTGGAGGTGGTGCGGGACAAGATGGGAGTACCGCACATCTATGCGGATAACAGCCATGACCTCTTTTTCGCGCAGGGTTATGTCCATGCGCAGGACCGTTTCTGGCAGATGGAGTTCTGGAGGCGGATAGGTTCCGGCCGGCTATCCGAGATATTGGGTGAAAGCGCCCTGGAGGACGACCGGTTCATTCGCACGCTGGGCTGGCGCCGGGTGGCCGAGGCCGAGGTGGCTTTGCTGGACGGGTCATCCCGCGCCGGTCTGGAAGCTTACGCCCAGGGTGTCAATGCCTACCTGGCCGAGCGCAAACGGCGCCTGGGGCTAGAGTTCACCGTGCTCCGGCTCAACGGCGTGAGTTACAACCCCGAGCCCTGGACGCCGGTCGATACCCTCACCTGGGGCAAGGTCATGGCATGGGACCTGGGCGGCAACATGGACTCGGAGCTCGACCGGCTCAAGCTGCAGGCGCTGGTGGGCGACGAGATGCTGGCCGACTACTGGCCAGAATACCCCGAGGACCGGCCGCTGATTGTTCCCTCGGCCGCCGGCCTTGACACGACGGGCGTCGAGTGGCTTGCCCAACTCCAGGAGAAGGTCACCCGGGGGCTGGCGCTGGGCAGTGGCCCCGATTTGGGCAGCAATAACTGGGTGGTATCGGGCGAGCGGACGGTTACCGGAATGCCGATTCTGGCCAACGACCCTCACCTGGGTATCCAGATGCCCTCCATCTGGTACGAGGTGGGGCTGCACTGCGAGAGATGTCCGTACGAGGTCGTCGGCTTTTCCTTTGCCGGAATGCCGGGCGTGATCATCGGCCATAACGCTCGCATTGCCTGGGGGGTCACCAACGTGGGTCCGGACGTGCAGGACCTGTACATCGAAAAGGTGGACCCGGATGATCCCGATCGGTACCAGTACAAGGGCCAGTGGCTGGACATGGAAGTCCGCTATGAGACGATCCGGGTAGCCGGCCGGGACGAACCGGTCGTCATCAAGGTCCGCAGCACCCGACACGGGCCGATCATCAACGATATCGTTGGAGGGCCCGGCCGCTCGTGGAGCTACGGATGGCAACCGCTGGCGCTTCGCTGGACCGCCCTGGAACCCGGCACCCTGGCGCGCTCCGTGTTTGGAATCAACCAAGCGCGGAACTGGCAAGAGTTCCGGATTGCCCTGGAGTCCTGGAGCGTCCCGTCACAGAACTTTGTCTATGCAGATGTGGACGGCAACATCGGTTACCAGTGCCCGGGTCAGATTCCCATCCGCGCCAAGGGCGACGGCAACCTGCCGGTTCCGGGCTGGACCGGCGAGTATGAATGGATCGGGACCATCCCGTTCGAGGAACTGCCGACGCAATTCAACCCGGCGGAGGGCTATATCGTCACGGCCAACAACGCGGTGGTGGGCCCCGAGTATCCATACCACATCTCGTCGGATTGGGACCCCGGATACCGGGCCCAACGCATCACCGACATGCTGGGCTCGGCCGGACTGCTTTCGGTTGAGGAGATGGGCCGCATTCAGATGGACGGTGTGAGCGGCTCGGCGGTTGAGGTGCTGCCCTACCTGCTGGCGCTTCAGCCGGAGGACGACGACGCCAAGGAGGCGCTGGCGGCTCTGGCCGGCTGGGACGGCACCATGCGGGCCGACAGCCAGCCGGCTGCCATCTATGCGGCGTTCTGGGTTGCGCTCATGGATAACCTCTTTGCCGACGAACTCGGCCAGCAGCCGGCCGGGAACTGGGAACAGATCGTCGTGCGCTATCTGCTGGACGATCCCCAGAATCCATGGTGGGACAACCAATCCACCCCCGGCGAGATCGAAATGCGCGACCGCGTGTTGGAGCAGGCCCTGACCGACGGTGTCGACTGGTTGAAGGATGAGCTGGGCGGCCGGATGCGCAATTGGCGCTTTGGGCAGTTCCACACCGCCACGTTTGAGAACCAATCCCTGGGTCAATCCGGCATCGCGATCATCGAGCGCATCTTTAACCGTGGTCCGGTGGAACCGGGCGGAAGCTCGTCCACCGTGAACAACACCGGTTGGCACACGCGTGAACCGGCCGTGGTTCACATAGTTCCCTCAATGCGGCAGGTCATTGACCTGTCCAACTGGGACCAGTCGGTGGCCGTGCACACCACCGGCCAGTCCGGGCACCCGTATCACACGCACTACGACGACATGATTCCGATGTGGCGAGATGGCCTGTTCCATCCGATGCACTGGACCAGGGCTCAAGTGGAAGCTGATGCCGAGGGAACGCTGAGACTGGTGCCCTGAGCCGACCAACCGTCGATACCCGCCCGATCAGCGGATGGCGCCGTCGCGGCGCAGCGCTGTGATCTGATCCGGACTGTAGCCCAGTTCGGTGAGGATTTCGTCCGTCTGTTGCCCGAGGAGGGGCGGTGGCTCGCAGTTCTCCGCTCGGTCACTGGAGAACCGGAGCGGTACCGCCGGCAACCGGAGATCGGGGATCTCTGGGTGGGGCACAGCCGGAATTGCGTCCAGGTGGACTACCTGGGGATCCGCCACCAATTTGTCGACCGTGTTGACGGGCCCGCAAGGAACCCCTGCCTGCATCAGGGTCTGGATCAAATCCTCCGTCGGGTGTCGCGAAAACAGCGTCTCCAACGTGGGCAATAGCTCCGCACGGTGGGCCAGCCGGCCGACGTTGGTCGCAAACCGGGAGTCCTGCGCCAGTTCCGGTACGGCCATCGCCTGGCACAGCCGTTGCCACTGCACGTCGTTGCCCACCGCCAGGATAAAGTAGCCGTCCAGAGTCGCAAAAGCCTGATAGGGCGTGATGAAATGGTGGCTGCTTCCCATGCGTTCGGGAATCGTCCCGTCAGCCAGGTATTGCAGGACGTAACAGGCAAACCAGGATAGCTGTCCCTCCAGGAGCGAAGTCTCCACCTTTTGTCCTACGCCGGTCTCCTGGCGGCGCAACAGCGCGGCGAGGATGCCCACCGCGGCAAACAGCGCGGTCCCAAAGTCGGCCACCGGGAGGCCGGCTCGCACCGGGGCCATGCCGGGGTATCCGGTGATGCCCATCAGACCGGCAAAGCCCTGCATGGCCAGGTCGTAGGCCGGATCGTTTGCCCTCGGGCCGTCCTGTCCAAAACCGGAAATGCTGCAGTACACCAGCCGGGGATTGGTCGCTGCCAGAGAGTCGTATCCCAGACCCAGGCGCTCTACCACGCCCGGCCGAAAGTTCTCAATCACCACGTCGCTCTTGTCCGCCAGTTGGCGAGCAACCCGCAAGCCGGCCGGGTTCTTTAGGTCGATGACGATGCTTTGTTTGTTCCGGTTGGTGGACAGATAGTAACAGCTCTGCTCGTTCCAAAATGGACCCCAACGGCGGCTGTCGTCTCCGTCGGGCGACGGTTCCACCTTGATGATCTCGGCGCCCATGTCGCCCATCAGCTGCGTGCAAAAGGGACCCGCCAGCGCGCGGCTCAAATCCAGCACTCGAATGCCTGTCAACGGACCTGTCATAACCTGGAGCTCCTTCAGATGGGATCGTTCAGTGTTCGACGATGAGCCAGATGTTGTTTGGGTTGCCTGGCAGCTCGCGGACCTCAGCACGGGCTCCGTGTGCCCGAAACATGCCGGCCATCACGGCCGGACGGACAAAGTGGCTGCGCATGAAAGCCAGCTTTTCCGCCAGCGCTACCAGTTTGACGGACACGGTTTCGATGTTGGGCTCTTCCACCACCAATCGGCCGCCAGGCGCCAGAACGCGCAGCATCTCTGCGACGGTTTGATCTTGATCGCACACGTGGTGAAAAGCATCGACCATGAGAATGCGGTCAAATGCCCCGTCCGTGAAAGGCAGCCGTTCCGCGTGGGCGTTGGCGCTCTCCAATCGGGCTTTGGCACGTGCCTGACGCAGCATCCCCCAGGAGGGATCGGTGAGCACCACCTGGGCCACTCGTTCCGCCAGCGCGCCCGAGACGCGGCCGGTGCCGCCACCGACGTCCAGCAATCGGCCGCCGGCCGACAAATCCAGCAGGTCGGCCAACCATTCTGGCTCGGCGTGCGAGATGACCCGTTCGTAGAACGGCGCTGCCAGGTCGAAATGATCCAGTCGGGGCCAACGCATCGCTCAGAAGCCGAACCGGTTACGAAGCGAGGGGATTTGCAGGTAGGATAACCAGCGGTTCCAGCTCTGGCGACGCGCCCACTCAATCAGCCGGTCCACAAGGGGGGGGGACCGGGGAGAGGCCGGTTCCAGGTCCATCCTGGGTACGGCAACTGGCTCCGTCCGGCTCTCCGGATCGGGCCTGCTGGGGATCAGTCGCTCCAGCGCCAGCAATGATCTGGTGATGGGCGAACGCGGGGTGGAGAGCAGCACCGGGCGCCCCTGGTTGGCAGCCAGCACGGCTGCCGCGTCATCCGCCGGTATGATCAGGGCGATTGGGCGGCCCATCGCCTTGGATACCGCATCCGGCGTGACGCCCCAGACGTCACTGTACTTGTTTAACACTGCAATCAGCTTGTCCGGGGGATAGTCGCGCAGCGCATCACTGGTAAGCAAGAGGTGGGCATTCTTGATGGTTGTCACCTCGGGGGTGACCAACCAGACAACCCGGTCTGCCAGGTCAAACACGCGTTGGGCCAAATCGGAATAACGGCTGCCGACGTCGACGACCAGATAATCGTGCACCCGACGGAGCGATTCCATGAGCCTGACAAAGTCATCGGCCCGGATCAGTTCTGCCATTTCCGGCCGAGGAGGCGCGGCCAGTAGATGCAGCCCGCTGTAGTGCGCTACTTCCATCTGCTGCACAAGGTCGACGTCCTCCGGGTCGCCTTGCTTCAGTGCCTCCTGCATCCGGTGTGCAGGGTGGAGGTCCAACAGCACATCCAGGTCTCCGAAAGCCAGGTCTCCATCCACCAGCAGGACATCGGCCCTCCGGCTGCCACGAAGGGCAACCGCCAGGTTGGCGGACACGGTGCTGCAGCCAATGCCGCCCTTGGGGCCAAAGACCGCGATCAGCAGGCCGCGCGCTCGGGCTGAGGGACCCTTTCCGTTGGACGATTGCACCGCTGCCAACTCAGCTTCGGCCTGCAGTTCCAGCGGGGTCACTGCAGCCGCGGCTACCCGGCGAATGGTCTGTATCAGGTCGTCATAGTCAAACGGCTTGGTCAGAAACTCGCGGGCGCCGACGTTCATCGCCCGTTTGAAATAGGCCATGTCGCCCTGAACCGACATCATGGTTACCCGGCTGCGTGGCGACACCGATCCGATCTGCCGGCAAGCTTCGATGCCATCCATGTCGGGCATGTTGATGTCCATCAACACAATGTCCGGCCTGAGCTCCTGTGCCTTCTGAACCCCCACTCGCCCGTTGGGAGCCCAACCGATCACTTCCATCTCGTGTTCAAATTGAAGGAGGCACGCCACGCTATCCACCGTGACCTTGTTGTCGTCCACGATGAGAATGCGTATTTTGGCGGGAGGTTCCTGCCATACCCGGTCCATCTGCTCCAACCTTTCGTGCCCAGCATTATACCATTGGCTGACTCGCATCCCAATGAGATACAAGTACGCGCTGACCGTTTGACCGCCGGACCTGTCGCCGGTAGAATCAGCACCAAACTGGCACCGAGGAGTCCTATGCACCAACTCTATGCGCTCATCATGGCCGGGGGCGGGGGAACGCGCCTCTGGCCGGAAAGCCGTGCTGTTCGACCCAAGCAATTCATTGACCTCTTTGATCGACGGAGCCTGCTCCGTATCGCCTTTGACCGCATCCGGCCGCTCATTCCGGCCGAGAGGGTGCTGGTGGTCACCGGCGAGCGATACGCATCCGAGATCCTTGGCCAACTCCCCGAGTTACCTCCGGAAAACCTGATAGCCGAGCCTTCCGGGCGCAATACCGCGCCGTGCATCGGGCTGGGCGCCATCCACCTCCGTCGCCGGGATTCAGCCGCGGTGATGGCCGTGCTGACCGCGGATCACGTCATGCATCGCGAGGAGGTGCTGCTTCAGGCGCTGAAGACCGCCAGCCGGGCGGCGCTGGGCGGCCGGATCGTGACGCTGGGCATTACCCCAGACCGGCCGGAGACCGGCTACGGCTATATCGAACGGGACGACCAGCCGGACGGACAGGGGCTTTATCCGGTGCTGCGCTTCCGGGAAAAGCCGGACCGCGCCACCGCCGAGGAGTACCTGCGCAGCGGCCGGTATTACTGGAACAGCGGGATGTTCGTCTGGCGCGCCGACGTGATCCTGGACGAGATGGCGCGCCTGCTACCCGACCTGCGGGCGGCGCTGGCCCAGATGGAGTCCGCGTTGGGCACGCCGCGGGAGGATTCCGTGGTGCGCCGGGCCTGGGAGCCGATCCATCCCATCTCGATCGATTACGGCGTGATGGAAGGGGCGCGCAACGTGGCGATGCTGCCGGTTGACCCAGGGTGGATCGATGTGGGGAGTTGGGGCGCGGTCTATGATGAGAGCCTGGCAAAGGCGGCCGAGCCGCCGCCGGAGGGTAATTTGGTGCAGCGGGGCGAGCACCTGGCGCTGGACAGTCAGGGCTGCCTGGTGCGCAGCGACAAGCTGGTGGCGACGGTGGGCGTGCGCGACCTGTTGATCATCGATACCGGCGACGCGCTGCTGGTCTGTCCTCGTTCCCAGGCGCAGCAGGTCAAGACTCTGGTCGAGATGCTCCGGGCGCAGGGACGCGATACGTACCTCTGAGCCAGGTTCCGCAAACGATGGACAAGAGCTACCCACTGCTGTTGGAGCGCCGCCTGGATGATCGCATCTGGGGAGGTCGGCGGCTGGCCCCCTTTCTGGGCCTGCCGGAACCGCACCCGGAGCGGATTGCCGAGTCCTGGCAGGTATACGACGAGAACAAGGTGCTCAACGGGCCGATGGCGGGCCGGATGCTGGGCGAGCTATGCCGGGAGCAGGGGGAGCGGCTGTTGGGCACGCTTTCGCTGCCCCGCTACGGGGTGGACCTGCCGCTCCTGGCCAAGTTCATCGACGCCCAGCAGGACCTCTCCATTCAGGTCCACCCGGACGACGCCTACGCCCACCGGGTAGAGGCGACAAGTGGGTACCACGGCAAGAGCGAGGCGTGGGTCGTCCTGGACGCCGCACCCCGGACCGAGCTGTTCTACCACCTGAAGCGGCCGGTGAGCCGCGCGGCGTTCCGACAGGCGGTGGAAGGCGGCGGTCTGCTGGAGTTGCTCAACCGGCGACCGGTGCAGGCGGGCGATGTGATCCACGTGCCGGCCGGGACACTGCACACCATCAGCGCCGGCGTGCTGCTGTTCGAAATCCAGCAAAAATCGGACTTGACCTACCGGGTGTACGATCACGGCCGGGGCCGGCCGTTGCACCTGGAAAAGGCGCTGGACGTGATCGCCTTCGACCGGCCGCCGCCGGCCAGAGTGGTTCCGCTTCCCCTGTGCCAGACGGGCGAGCGGATGCTGCTGATTGCCACCCCCCATTTTGCCGTCGAGCGGCTGGAGGTGGATGAGCCGGTTGAGCTGGAGACCCGGCGGACGAGCCTGGAGATCCACACGCTGATCGACGGCCGGGGGGAACTGAACTGGGAGGGTGGGGCGGCAGCGCTCCGGCGGGGGACGTCGGTGGTGCTGCCGGCCGGGTTGGGTGCCTACCGGCTGGCGCCGGAGCCCTCCCTAACGCTGCTGCGCTGCTGGGTGCCGGACCTGGAGGGCGAGGTGGTACCGCTGCTGCGCGGCCGGGGGTTCAACCGGTCGCAGATTGGGGGCGTGGTACGCGGCGCTTAGCGCGGGCGCAGCCCGCGGTCGCCTCCGAACTGACTGCCTCCCCGAACACTCGCAATCCCTCGCTTGCCCTGCTCTCTCGACTCGCGCGCGCCGTTACGCCCTGGCCGAACCGTGGATCTCGACCTGGGGTTCTGCCGAGAATTCCTGACTTAACGGAAACCGCGCTGTAGTTGACGACTCGGCTGAACGGTGTGGGGCACGGCTGAGGTTCGGGCCAGCAGCGGCTGGTGTGAGCACATCGAGTTCACCGAATGCCGGCAGACGCACTGGAGGCCGATACCGCCGGTATCCTGGTGGCAGGGCCGATCATGATGAGGTATTCCTCGGCGTTGCTGGTCACCAGCAGGCGCAGCGGAGCAAATGGAAGACCGTCTTCATTTGCCCTGACAGCGCGGGCGCCTGATTTGCCCGCAGGCGCCGGGTGTTGACCTGGGCGAGGGCTAGTTCACCGTGTCGACCTATGACTGGATGGTCGAGGTGGAGGAACGGCGGGAGGGGACAACGCTGCTGCTGCGCTGCAGTGCCGACCGGTTCGAGCAGCCGGCCACCGAGAGTCTGTTGGCCGACCTGGAGCAGTGGTCGGCGAAGATGGCTGCCGACGTGGACCGGCCGGGGAGCGATCGGATTGCGCGCTGAGTGCGCCATCGGACAATCGTGGGCGTTTCGGTGCGGATTTTGACGGAAGGGCGGGTGCCCGTTGCCAGGCCGCCGTGGCCAGCCAGTTGGGCCGATCCCGAACCTCCAGGCGCGTCAGCGCCGCACCTCCAGACCGCGGGCAACAGGGGGCACCGGACGGATCAGGCGGGTGGTATCTGCACCTGAAGCCGGCGGCCCAAGCAGGAGCCCCAGGCGCGTCAGCGCCGCACCAACCTCAGATATTTCAAACGCTCGTTCAGGTTCATTCGTTCGTCACCGTTCATCCTGCTAGGGTAACATTATCAAATGATGGAGCGAGGCCCCTTCGGTAGCATTTCACGTGGAACAATAGGCATACTTGACTGCCGTACAAAAACGTGATAACCTGTACGGCAGGAGGTGTCTCATGGAACAGACCAAGCTAACAGTTCGCGTGCCTCGTGGCCTGCTCGATGGGGCCAAACGGTACGCCCGGGAGCACAACACCAGTCTGACTCGCCTGGTCTCCGCCTACTTGCGCCAGTTGAATGAACCATCCGATCACCTGGCCCAGGCCCCCACCGTTCGGCGGCTCTCCGGCATACTTTCGCCTGACGCTTTGGTGGCAGATTACCACGCCTACCTGGAGGAAAAGTATGGCATCCCGGCTCCCGGTTCTGATTGACCTCAACGTCATTCTCGACGTGCTGCAACGGCGGGAGCCGTTCTACCGGGCGTCGGCCGGTGTTCTTGCGTGTGCCGAGACCGGCGCCATCCAGGGACAGGTCGCAGCGCATAGCCTGACCACGTTGTTCTACTTGCTCGCCAGGCATCAATCGGCCGAGCAGGCGCGGGTGACCCTTTCCCAACTGCTGAGCTTTCTTTCGGTGGCGGCGGTAGACCAGGCGGTGATTGGAGGGGCGCTTGCTCTGCCGTATCCCGATTTTGAGGATGCGGTTCAGATGATGGCCGCCGTGCAAAGCGGGGCGGCATATCTGGTCACCCGGAACGTGCCCGACTACCGATATGGGCCTTTGCCTGCCCTGGAACCGGCCGAGCTTCTGACGTTGGTTGAGCCGTGAGCAAATGGATCTGATCGCCTTTGTGGAGCAAGAGGGGCCTCGGCCTACGGGCGTGGCGTACGAGTTCTACCTGAACGATCCTTCGGCCATGTCGCCGGAGCAGCTTGAAACGCGCAGCGTCTTTCTGCTCCCGGGTTGAGGCAGCCTGATGAAGGTTCCGTACGAGGAGATGTTTCCGTGGGAACGGGCGCAGGCGATGGCGCGGGCGGCCATCTGCTATCTGCCGCTGCCGAGCTGCTGCGTGGGCGAGGGTTCGACGCACTGACCGTGATCGAGCAATGGATGGGTGGCTTCAAGGATCCCGCTCTGTGGAGTGCAGTGCAGATGTAGGGGCGGTTCCTGGTGACAGCCGACAAGGGCTTCGGAGACATCCGTTCCTATCCGCCGGGCACCCGCGCAGGGATCCTGTTGCTGCGACCTGATGAGGCGGGCATCCGGCCCCTCCTTGAGCTCCTGAAGGATGTCTTGGCGGAATACGATCTTGCGGACCTCTCGGGGGCAGTGGCCGTTGCCACTTCGCGAGGAATCCGGATCCGGCACGGGGCTTCGGTCTAGGGACCGACCTCAACACCGCACCAACTCGGGCTTTGCACAGCAGCCGCACGCTGGCTGCTCCAGCCGACCCCCTCACCTGCTCAGCGTTCTTGCGACCACTCCGCACGGCGGACCCTGGAGCGCTCACCTGCGGAGCCATCGCTCCAACCGATTCGCGTCGTACAAGAACAGGGATATACGCAGTAATCCTTTAGGACATAGCGATCAGCGTGCCCGGACTGACTCAATCGGTATAGCAGCCGTTCTATTCCATACCGGGTCAGGGTGAGGTTGAAATCCTCGCCACGGGCCCTTCTCACGTTGAGAAGGCGCTGCCGTGTGGACGCCGAAAGATCGACGGGCTGGCTCTTGTTCACACGACCGCCTCCATGTATGGCCGCATGACGGTCGCCACACGGCAAATTGTGGCATGGTGCCAGAGTTCATCGCTGGTACATGCCCGCTGCCTATAGCAATCGCAAAGTGCTTCCAGTGCTGCATCGAGCCCGATCTTGTTGCGGCACTTGAAACAGTCCGCAACCGTCTTGGCGGGGCTGAAAACCCGAACGCTCACGCCTTCTATGGTGTGCTCCTCCACGCCAGCCTGGAGAGTGCGTTCCGAGAAGCGAACGAACCGCAGCGCCGGATAGTCCACCTGCGGCCGCCATGCCCTGCTCCCAATAGCGAGCCACACCTCTGTAGGAGACTGGGTGGTGAGTCCGTGGAATCTGAGCGCTGACAGCAGGCACACCACGCTGTGCGGAACCCGCTTGCACGCCTCCGCCAGGGTGTGATGCTCGGACACGTCGGCGTCGGGCAGGAGATAACGCCCTCGACCCACGCGCTGAAGGTAGCCACGCTCGCACAGACGGTTGAGGTAGACGCGAGGGATACCGTATGGGTCCAGGTCGCGGGGACGCAGTACTCCTGCTGGCAGCGCCACTTCCAGAACCCGCTGCGTACGATTCATGCCGTTCCCCGGTGTATGTGTGTTACAACACCTCGGCAGTTATAGATATCATACGATAGATTGAGGTATCTGAAGGAAGTACAGCAGGGCATCGTACCCCCGACGTGGTGGACTTTCGAGGACTGCGGGCACAATGACGAGGCCCAGAAAGAGACGGCCGGCCTGATCGGCCAAAAGGTGTTCTCGACCCCAAAACCCCTTCGGCTCATTCAGCGTATGCTGACAGTTGGTGCGGACGCAGATTCGGTTGTCATGGATTTCTTCGCCGGATCAGGTGCCACGGGTCACGCCGTCCTAGCGCAGAACAATGTCGACGGCGGCAACCGCCGCTACGTCCTCATTCAGCTTCCGGAACCACTTGACTCGGGAAACGCAGATCAGAAGGCCGCGGTAGATTTTTGTACGCAATTGGGCAAGCCCCACACCGTTGCTGAGATCACCAAAGAACGGCTCCGCCGCGCGGGGAACAACATTCGTGAAGAGAACCCCATGTTCGCTGGCGACATTGGCTTCCGCGTCTTCAAGCTCGATTCCAGCAACATCCGCGCCTGGGAGCCGGCGCCGGACGACCTGGACGGGACGTTGTTCGATTCGGTCGAGCATATCAAGCCGGGCCGCACCGAGTCGGACATCCTCTACGAGCTGCTGCTCAAGCTGGGGCTGGACCTGTGCGTGCCCATCGACACGCGCGATATCGCCGGCAAGCCGGTTCACTCGGTGGGCGGCGGCGTGCTGATGGCCTGCCTGGCCACGAGCATCGCGCGGGAGGAGGCGGAGCCGCTGGCGTTGGGCATGGCGGCCTGGCGTCGGGAGCTGGCGCCGGCCGGCGAGACGGCATGCGTCTTTCGCGACAGCGCCTTTGCCGACGACGTGGCCAAAAGCAACCTGGCGGCCATACTGAGCCAGCACGGGCTGACGAACGTCCGGAGCCTGTAGGAGAACCGGCCATGAAACTGCGTTTTGAGCCCAACCTCGACTATCAATTGAAAGCGGTGGAGGCGGTCTGCGACCTCTTTCGTGGGCAGGAGATCTGCCGCACCGAGTTCACCGTCACCTCGAGCGCCCTGGGCGGCGCATTCCTGCCCGGCCTGGCGACCGACCTGGGCATCGGCAACCGCCTCACGTTGCTCGATGACCAACTGGCGCAGAACCTGAGCGATATACAACTGCGCAACGGCCTTCCGCCCTCGGGCGAGCTGGCGTCGGGCGATTTCACTGTCGAGATGGAGACCGGCACCGGCAAGACCTACGTCTACCTGCGCACCGTGTTTGAGCTGAACAAACGCTATGGGTTCACCAAATTCGTCGTCGTCGTGCCGTCCGTGGCCATCAAAGAGGGCGTCTACAAGACGCTGCAGATCACCGAGGAGCACTGGAAGGGGCTCTATGCCGGGGTTCCCTTTGACTATTTCATCTACGACTCGGCCAAGCTGGGCCAGGTGCGCAACTTTGCCACCAGCCCCCAGGTCCAGATCATGGTCGTGACGGTCGGCGCCATCAATAAAAAGGACGTCAACAACCTCTACAAGGACAGCGAAAAGACCGGCGGCGAAAAGCCCATCGACCTGATCCGGGCCACCCGCCCCATCGTCATCGTGGACGAGCCGCAAAGCGTGGACGGCGGTCTCTCCGGCGCGGGCAAGCAGGCGCTGGATGCCATGAACCCGCTCTGCACGCTGCGTTACTCGGCCACCCACGTGGACAAGCACCACATGGTCTACCGGCTGGACGCGGTGGACGCCTATGAGAAGCGGCTGGTCAAGCAGATCGAGGTCGCCGCCGCGACGGTGGAGGACGCCCACAACAAGCCCTACGTGCGGCTGGTCGCGGTCAACAACCGGCACGGGGTCATCTCGGCCCAGGTGGAGCTGGACGTGCAGACCCTGACGGACGTCCGGCGCACGGTGGTGACGGTGCAGGACGGCGACGACCTGGAGCAGACCACCCACCGCGCGCTCTATCGCGACTGCCGCATCGGCGAGATCCGGGTGGGGAAGGGCAAGGAGTCCGTGGAACTGCGCTTTCCCGGGGGCGAGCAATACTTGACGCGGGGGGAAATCTGGGGCGGCGTGGATCCTCTGACCGTGCAGCGCCAGATGATCCGCCGCACGATCCGGGAGCACCTCGACAAAGAAAAGCGGCTGCGCCCGCAGGGCATCAAGGTGCTCAGCCTCTTTTTCATCGATGCGGTGGACCGATACCGGCAGTACAGCCAGGATGGAAAACCGATCAAGGGCGTCTATGCCTCCATCTTCGAGGAGGAGTACACGCATTTGGCCCGGCACCCGGACTATCGCACGCTCTTCCAGGATGTGGACCTCAGCCGCGCGGCCGATGAGGTCCACGACGGTTACTTTTCCATCGACAGGAAAGGCGGTTGGACCGACACCGATGAAAACAACCAGGCCAGCCGCGACAACGCCGAGCGGGCTTACAGTCTGATCATGCGGGAGAAGGAAAAGCTCTTGAGCTTCGACACGCCGCTCAAATTCATCTTTTCCCACTCGGCCTTGCGCGAGGGGTGGGACAACCCCAATGTCTTTCAGATCTGCTCGCTGCGCGATATCCAGACCGAACGGGAGCGCCGGCAGACCATCGGCCGGGGCCTGCGCCTCTGCGTCAACCAGGAGGGGGTTCGCTTGCGCGGTTTCGAAATCAACACGCTGACCGTCGTCGCCACCGAGCGTTACGAGCAGTTTGCCGAGAACCTGCAAAAAGAGATCGAGGATGACACCGGCATCCGCTTTGGCGTCGTTGAGCAGCACCAGTCTGCCGCCCTGGCGGTGATCGGCGCGGACGGCGCGGTTGCGCCGCTGGGCTTTGACCAGTCCAAGGCGTTGTGGCAGCACCTGCGGGCGCAGAACTATATCGACGCCCACGGCAAGGTGCAGGACTCGCTCCGCAAGGCGCTCAAGGACGAAACGCTCGCCCTGCCGCCAGAGTTCGCAGCGCAGCGCGAGCTCATTGTGCAGGTGTTGCGCAAACAGGCCGGCCGGCTGGAGATCAAGAACGCCGACGAGCGTCGCCCGGTGCGGCCGCGCCAGGCCGTGCTGGACAGCCCGGAGTTCAAGGCGCTCTGGGACCGGATCAAGCATCGCACGACCTACCGGCTGCACTTTGACAACGAAAAGCTGATTCAGGATTGCACGCGAGCGCTGCGCGACGCGCCGCCCATCGCCAGGACCCGTCTGCAATGGCGTAAAGCGGACATTGCCATCGGCAAGGCCGGCGTGGAGGCCACCGAGCGTGAGGGCGCGGCGACGGTCGTGCTGGCCGAGTCCGACGTCGAGCTACCCGACCTGCTCACGGAGCTGCAGGACCGGACGCAACTCACCCGCCGCAGCATCTACCGCATCCTGACCGGCAGCAGCCGGCTGGACGATTTCAGGCGCAACCCGCAGCAGTTCATCGAGCTGGCGGCCGAGGCGATCAACCGCTGCAAGCGGCTGGCGGTAGTGGACGGCATCAAGTACCAGCGGCTGGGCGACGACTATTACTATGCCCAGGAGCTCTTTCAGCAGCAAGAGCTCACCGGCTACCTGAAGAACATGCTCGACGCCTGCAAGTCGGTCTACGAGCAGGTAATCTACGACTCGGGCACCGAGAAGACCTTTGCCGATGACTTGGAGAAGGACACGGCTGTCAAGGTGTATGCCAAGCTCCCCGGCTGGTTCACCGTGCCGACCCCGCTGGGCAACTACAACCCGGACTGGGCGGTGCTGGTGGACACGGACGGAGGGGAGCGGCTCTACCTGGTGGTCGAAACCAAGGCCGGCCTCTTTCCCGACGCCGTGCGCGCAAGCGAACAGGCCAAGATCGACTGCGGCCGGGCGCATTTCAAGGCACTTCAGGTGCGCGAGCAACCGGCGCAATACATCGTGGCGACCACCGTTGACGACGTGTTGAGCCGGGTGTGAGCGGGCAGCCGGTTCGGCAGGCAGCCGGCCGTGTGCAAGCAGCATGGCAGCGCAATCAGTGTCCGGCTGGGTTCTAGAAACTTCGGTACGGCCGACCCGGCAGCGAGGCCGCCGACGATACCGTATGGGTAGTTGGTAGCGCGGAGGAATGGCATGTACTTGCGCGGCTATGTAGAGCCGGGCAGGTCCGGCAATGGTGGTACCAGGCTAATCGTAATGAGGGTGCTGGGAACCTGACTGAGCCGAACGACGTGTCGGAGGGACACACGTGAGTAAACGGATCAACGAGATACTCGATGTGCTCAGATTGATCCATGCCGGGCGTGTGGGCGGCGCGGAGGTGCAAGACCTCAGGATCAAGGTCATGGAGGATGTGGCCAGACGCCGCGGGATTCATCCCGGCACCGTCTCGGACAAGTTCCGGCGACAGCTCCAGCCTGACATGAATGACACGGCCGACTTTGACCATCTGGTTGAGTCCTGGTTGGCGCACGGATCGGATCGTTTGCGGCAGATTATGCTGCAACATGCGGACAGCTCCGACAAGAAAGCGATCGCACTGTTCTTTGACAGTCACCCTTCCGGTACATCGCTGTCTGGGCCTGGAACCGCGGTTCCCACCGGTGAATGGGCGGGGGCCAACATCAGGGGACGCGGGGCGCGGGACGATTCGCGAGCCCGCCGCAAACAGAAGGGTCATGGCTCGAGACGGTGACCGGAGCTATCGTCGGACTGCGACAATCGGGTGAGCAGGGCGCGCAGCAGAACGTGAACTGTCCACGCCGGGCGCGGACCACTGGCGCCACTCTCCCCGACGAGCTGCGGTGCACCGATTTGCCGCGGATGGTGGTCAGCTCGGCGCAAATGGGTGCGTGAAAACTGTGTCACAACGACTCAAACCGCGGCTATCCAGCCGATTCGAATGAGGTCGATTGAGCACTGATCCGGGGGGAAGGAACGGGAGTTCGCAAATGCCACAATTCAGAAAACTAGACCTCGAACGCCTGTTGGGACAGGTACGGTACAGCGCAGGCGCTCCATGGATCCAACATCTGGCAACCCTGGGACTATCTGATTGCAGATTGGCCCACTTTGGATGCGCTGGTGGGGCTCAGACTCTCGCCTTGATGTGGGTGCTGGATGCGAGTGAGGCCTGGGGAATCGACAGAAGCATCGACCAGGCACGGAAAACGATGTGCAACGCGAGGCAATGGGTGTGCGAAAGCATCTTGGCGCTGCCGTACGAATCGCAGGCTGCACTCACCTGGTGGGAGGACCAAGTACCACTTTTCCTGAAACAAAAACGCTTTCCGGTTATGGTGAAAGAGCGTGACATCGCCCATCCAATCAGACCTTATCAGTTGCCTGATCGGTATTTCGACCTTGCCTGCTGTTCCCATCTCCTGTATCACATCCTCGGCGAACAGGGGAAAGAAGCAGTCGTGTCCGCGGTCCGGGAGATGATACGGGTCACCAAACCGGGAGGTTGGATTGTCGTGGACGAGCCCGACGAGGGCGTGGTGCAGCGCTACAGAGAGTTTCTGGAACAGGCGGGGCTGGACGTGTGCCGGGTCGATGTCGATGAGACCGTGATCCAGGCAGGCGAGAAGCTAACTGCCTCGACCTATTATTGCCAGTTTCGCGGACGATGATGGCCATTGGGAGCCGCGCGCCTCGCCGCCCAGACCTACTTTCAGAAACAGGCGGCCGACCTGAACCTGGCCGAAGCCTCACTGCTGGCCGGGTTGCTGCAGGCGCCGGCCGCCTGGGACCCCTACTAGGCGCCCGAGCTGGCGCTCGGCCGGCAGGGCCAGGTGTTGGGCCTGATGGTCGAAGCCCGCTACATAGACAACGCTCAGGCAGCACAGGCCGCGGCCGAGATGCAAGAGCGGATTCCCACCCTCATCCCGCCCCACGTGGAGATGATCCACCCCCACTTTGACCACTACGTCCGGCAGGAGTTGGAGACGCTGATCGGCCCGCAGAGCGCCTACCGCCACGGGATTCGCGTCTATACCACGCTGGACCCGAACCTACAGACCGCCGCGGAACAGTTGGTGGCAGAGTTCCGGCCGCACCTGGCCAACTGAGGTGCGAACAACACCACGCTGCTGGCGTTGCAGCCGGGCACCGGCCGTATCCTGGCGATGGTGGGCAGCGCCGATTTCTACGACGAGGCGATCAGCGGCCAGGTCAACATGGCGCTGGCCGGCCGGCAACCGGGCAGCTCCATCAAGCCGCTCACCTACGTCACGGCCATGGAAAAGGGCTGGACCCCAAGTACCTTGATCTGGGACGTGCCGACCACCGTTACCGACGAGTGGGGGCAGACCTATACGCCCGAGAACTCTGATGACCAGTTCCACGGACCCACGCTGGTGCGCGGCGCGCTGGCCAACTCGTACAACCTGCCGGCGGTCAAGGCGCTCCAGTAGGGGGGTGTACGATTTCATCCGGCGAGCCAACGAGGTGGGCGTGCTTGGCATGGATCACCTTATCAGCCAGATCCTTTCCGACAACGCCGCCCGGCTGCCCGCCTTTGGGTGGAACAACCGGCTCGAGTTCGCTGACCTGCGGGTGGCGGTCAAAACCGACACCTCGGGCACCGACGCGGACCACGAGGCCGATGGGTGGACCATCGGGTATACGCCGCAACTGGCGGACGCGGTCTGGGTGGGAAACACCGACAATAGCCCCGTGGCGGCGGGCGCCAGTGGCTACCAGATGGCAGCGCCCATCTGGCGCAGTTACATGGACCGGGTGCTGCCCGGCCTGCCGCCAGCCGATTTCCCCCGGTCGGACAACATCGTCCAGATGGAGAATTGCGCCGATTCAGGAGCCCGGCCCGCACCGGAGTGCCCGGCCGACCGCCGCAAGATGGAACTGTTTGCCGGAGACCAGCCGCCGTGGGGCCCGGAGCTGGATTTTTATCGGCGAATCTGGATTGACCTCTGGACCGGTCTTCAGGCCAACGAGCACTGCCCGGAGGCTCTGGAAGAAGCGGTGTATGTGGTGATCGAAGACCCGGCCGGCCGGAAGTGGGTCGAGGAGACGGCGGTCGGCCGGCAGTGGGCGGCCGATCGCGGCATCCAGCTCGAGACGGTGCCCGGCGATCCATCGCCCCGGCTGCGGCAGCCCCCCACTGCGGCGTGTGGGCCGGGGATGGCCCGGCCGGCGGTGCTGCTCACCGCGCCGACCGAAGGGCAGACCGTAGCAGGCATCCTCACCCTCTAAGAGGCGGTGACTGCCCCCAACCTGCGCGGCTACCAGGTAGAGAACAGGGTGGGGCTGGACCCGCAGGGATGGGGGCTGGTGCAGGGGCGCTTGCCCGGCCTGGTGGAGGAGGGCGAGCTGGCCCGCTGGGACACCGGCCAGCAGCCGGACGGCGAATATACCCTGCGGGTGATCGTTTACGGCCCGCCGCGGCAGGACGGCGGCGAGATCCAATACGAGCAGCGGGTCCACATCCGGGTGGTCAACCCCACCGCGACGCCCACACCCACCACCACGTCCACGCCGACGCCGACCGAAACCCCGTCGCCCACGCCCACCGCGACTGCGACGCCGGTGGACACGCCGACCCTGACCCCAACCCCGACCGCTACCGCGACTCCGATAGCAACAGCGACGCTTGAGCCTGATACGCCCACGCCGACCGAAACGCGGACGGCGACGCCGGGCGCCTGAGCCACCATCGCTGCCCGGCCCGCAGCCGAAAACGTGGAATCGGAGCAGCAAACCCCTTGCCGAGGTCCAGCACCCGCTGTACAATATGCGCATGGCTGGGCCGCCTTCGGGACCGGCAACGGCCGCCCAGGATTCCATCCACCAACCCGAGGGTAGATTACAATCAAAGGGGGTTCGGCAATATGGTGAGCGCCAGTCGTGGCCGGTTTGGCTACGCTGATGGCTCGGTGGATGTGGGGAAGAGCGTGACGCCGCAACGCGTGCAGGAAACCATGCAACAAGGTGTCAGTGACATCGCATACGGCGGAGCGTATCGATACGATGCGGCTGCACAGCGGGTCGGCGGTTCGGGCTGACAACCTCTGTGCAGGCCAGATGCTCTTCATGGTAACTATCGATCGAACCGCTGAGGAAGCAGACTATTGCCAGCGTGCCAACGTTAGCACGCCCGGTGGCAGAGAAGGTTAGCCTGCCACGCTGCTAGGATGGTGAGAGCATGGTCGGCAAGCAAATAAGCGCAAGTCTGACTGCCCGGCTGGGTTGTAGGCTGTGGACTTGCACCCCAAGGGGAGGTTGTCGAAAGTGACCCGACGCAGATCAGCCCAGGTGGCTTACCGGTCGAAGATTACTCAAAGTGGCCGGAAAAAGGCCGATATGGGTCAAACATAAAGACCATTAACAACGGCGAAGACATAAGGCCAGCATAGGCTCGACAAGGTGCGAACTCGAACAGAAGGAAACAGGTGGCATCGTGGCGAAAATCAACATAGAACTCTCGGATGAGCAAATGTGGTCGATCAAGAGGTGCTTTCGGCAGGCTCGGTTCAATGATCCAGAGAGGATCGCGAGCGAATTGGCGCAGTTGGCCGTTTCGTCGTGGATAGACTGGCTAGCCGGGGCGAAGCGGTACACCTCGTTGACGGAACAGCATGCCGACTGGCTTGAGGCTATCTATGTCCACTTGTTGCCGGACGACGAAGCCCCGGCCGTGGACCGTGTGTACAACTCATTCAATGTCCCGTATGGACAGGCGCAGTATATCTCCCGCGTCTTGAGTGAAAAGGCTTTGACACGATGGAGGCGACGCGCGGCGGATGCGCTCAAGCTAGCTATGGAGGCCAAACTGGCCGATGTGAATGTCTGGATCGAGCGTGGTGACACCGAGGCCAATGCTGAAATCATCATCGACAGACTTGCCTATTTGGAATTGAGGATTATCGTTGAGCGATTGTTCAAGCGAAATCCGGACGATATCTCGCCGCCACAAGTTCGATCGGCGGCCAATGTTTATTCGATTCGAATACCGGCGATTTGCTTTCGCCGAATCTATGACGAGCTCGCATCGTTGAGTTGAGAGGGGGTGGAGATGCCAAGCGTTCAGTCGTCTGATGCTCTATCAGTGTTTGGCTTCTTCCTAACGTTGGTTGGGTTGCTTGGAACGTTTTTCTACATTCACCTAGCTGAGTGGTATCGCGATGTGCTTGCACTTGAAACCAAATGGGAAGTGAACAAATCCGGGGACGATCAGGATAAGAAGGCGGCTCGCAAGGAATGCCAGTACGAAGCTGCGCAAATGGCCAGTTGGTCCACACTGGTCACTAGCATTGTCGTCACGGTTTTCATTATGCTGGTTGCCGCTCTCTCAATCCACCTTTGGTGCACGGCGCCAGAGAAGAGCGATGTCTGGATCTACATCGGCGTGGCTGGTTTCGGCTTTCTGGCAGCATACCTGAGCATGACTACCTCGTTGTTGCTCTTTGGGTATCGCAAAGCCCGAAAGGTTTACAGCTTGGTCACATATCCGGTAGAGGGCAAGAGGAAGCAACGTTGAGACGCTGGTGGGTCCGCCCTGTGAAGTCAAGCGATTCCGGATACGGCCTGTGCCGCTGACCGACGAAGTCTGCAAGGGATGGGACGTCTCCCCAGAAAGAGCACATGGACATCTGACCGAAGCCAGTGTGTGCCGCCGAGGCGATGATCATGAGAAAGGCCTATAGTCGTCAATTCAGGCAGCAAGCTGTTGTGTTGCTTCAGACGAGCGGCAGGGACACCGCCCGGCTCGAAAAGGAGCTGGGCATCGGCAAAGGCTACCTCAGCCGGTGGAAAAAGGAGGTCGGAGCGCAGGATGAACGAGCCTCTCCCGGCCTTGGTGGACTCCTTTCCAATCAGGAAAGGTTGCGGCAGATGGAGTACGAGAACAACAGACTACGACAGGAGCGGGACGCGCTGGAAGGAGCACTCGCCAGCCAGCGTGCAGAAGCATTGGAACTTGGGCACGAATTCGAGGCTCGGCCGTCACGAATTGCAGGTGCTGTAGCGGCAGGGCGCCTGGCCGCTGGTTTGGGGCATGAGCTGAAAAACTCAATGAGCAGCGTTTGTCTGGCCGTAGGCAACATGCGCGAGCACGTGATGAGCATGCAGGACCTGCCGGGACAGAAGGAAATCCTCAAGAAGACCGAACGGATTGAGCAAGAACTTAAGCACCTGGCCGAGATCGCGATGCGCCTGCATAGCCTGTTCCAAGAATGGGAGCCGGAGAAAGAGTGGGCCTACCTTAATGAAGTCGTTCGGAACAGCCATGACTTATTGCACGGCACCATCGAGAGGCGCGGCTGCGCGTATCAACTCAACCTCGATCCCAGTATGGACCGCCCACCTCAAGGATCAAGAGGGCATCCAGTCTACCTGAACGAGTTCCTGATCCGACAGGTGATGGTGAATATGACGCCGAATGCTTTGGATGTGTCCAGGCGTAGACAACGAGTCGATTACAGTACGCGGCTGCATGGGGAACGGAAGCGAGCGGCAATCCGGATCCAGGACTATGGAACGGGCATTGATGCTGAAACCAGGCCCAACCTCTTCAAGCCATTCTTCACCACCAAGCCCGGTGGTACCGGATTGGGCCTCTACATTTGTGATTTGATCCTCCGTGACGAGCGCGGGGGAGTTCTGCGATTGTTGACTCAGGGAATGACGGACCGAGAGATTGCTGCCGACCTATCCATATCGGAGAAAACGGCAAGGAACCACGTTGCAGCTATCTTGGGCAACACTGGGGGCGAGGAGCCGCACGCAGGCAGTGGTGATTGCACTGGAGGCCGGGCTACTTGAGGCCCCAGATGTGGCAGGCCCGTAGGAGGGAAAAATGATGCCTGGAGCGGTGCCAAATGGCACACGGCCGACAGCCTATCATCAGTCCGCCTGCTCAGCGAGCCAGCTCTCGCTTTGGCCCCATCAAAGGGACGCGGTTTCGAAAATGTGCCAGTACATCGCAGACTTCGGGAGTGGCGCAACGAGAGGTTCGGCGTTGGTGCACATGCCAACAGGAAGCGGCAAGACCGGCGTGATCGCCACCTTGGCTCGCTGTGTGCCCGAGGTCTGTTGCACGCTAATACTTACGCCGCGCATCGCGCTCCGCCAGCAACTCGTGCGCGACATCGCATCCCGCTTCTTCGAGCGGCTGGAAGTGGCGCCGGACCCTGCACAGCTTCCAAAGCAGGTTGTCGAATTGACCGGCCCCTTCAGGGATCTCGGGTTTGGGCGCACCAAAGAAACGGTCTTTGTGTCCACGATTCAGAAGCTTCAGAGCATGCAGAGCCAAGACCGCACAGCGTTCGAGCGCTTGAGGGAGCAGGTGTCCGTGGTGATGTTTGACGAAGGCCACTATGAGCCGGCGCTCACCTGGAGCCGGACCATCCGGCAGTTTTCGGTACCGAAGATCATCTTTACCGCTACACCTTATCGAAACGACCTGAAGGTGTTCGACCTGGACCTGAAGTATGCCTACAGCTACACCTATTCTGAAGCGGTTGACGACCGCTATCTCCGGGAAGTGGAAATCGTTCCGCGAGAGCCGGCTGCGGATCCTCAGACCTTCATTGATGACGTGCTGGCGTTCTATGATTCACGGTTTCTGGGCCAACAGGAGCAGCCCCGCGTCATCATCCGCTGCGATCGGAGGGCGACGATCCGCCAGCTTGCGGCAGTGCTGCAGAATCAGGGCCGAGGTTACGTAGCCATCCACGAGGGCTTCTTGGACGTAGGCAGCGACCCTCGCGAGCGCAAGACCGTACCAGACCCCCGTACAGAGGACGCCACCTTCTGGATCCATCAGTTCAAGCTCCTCGAAGGGATTGACGACTCGCGCTTTCAGATGCTGGCCCTGTACGAGCCGTTGCGCTCGGCCCGCCCTCTGATCCAGCAGATCGGTCGTATCATCCGGAATCCGAGCCGCGACCGGGGCACCAAGGGCTATGTCCTCGATCATTCTGATGGCGCCCAGACAGAATTGTGGGAAGGATTCCTGCGGTATGATAGTGACATCCGCAAGGAGGGCGTACTAGGGCTAAACCTTGCCGTAGGCCAGGCATGGTTCGCAGATCTCGTTGACGCTCAGCCGGGCTTTGGCTACCTCGACCGGCGCTTCCGGAGCGCTCTTGATCTCGAGTCGCTGTTGCCCGGTGACGAGCTTCTTCTGCCGCAACGGGTTAACCTGCTGCGCAAGCTGGAAGGTTTCGATCTGGTTGACTGCTGTGATCTCCTCGAGCAGGAGTACAAGCAGGAGGACCGCCTCGTGAGGCGTTACGCTGAAGAGCGGGACACGACTGTCTTCGTCTATATAGCCTTCACCAACTCGCCGTATCTTCGAACGATGAGTTTTTTGGAGCCCAAGTTGGGAGTGACGGTGATCCGAGAGTTGCGGGGCATGGTCGCTTTCTTTGATAGCCATGGCTACGTGCCCGTGAACCACGAGGAAGCCAAGCTCGGGAAGGCCATTACCACCGATGGGCTCAAGAGGCTGTTTTCCGGAGAGCTGGAGAGCCGCTTGACCCATGTGTCTCTCCGCAATTCAAATCTAGGTGCGAGGGCGATTCGGACCCGCGCCATCAGCGCGGCTAACATGCAGGAGACCGTCTCCGCCTTTGACGACCACGCGCAGATTTGCACGACGGCCACCGGCTACAGCGTTGACGATCCACAGAAACCCCGGCAGAGCGAACGGCGCTATGTTGGGTTCGATCGCGGCCGGGTATGCCAGGCGTCCGGCAAGTGGGGTTCGCTCGCAGATTATCTGGAATGGCTGAACTACATCACGGACAGGATCCAGGGGCAAGACCGATCGCTCGCGACGTTCCGCCGCTATGCACCTGAGGAAGCGGACGTAGACGATCCAACGCCAAAACACATCCTTCTTGACGTCTTTGACATAGAAGATAGTTACGCAACGTTGGACAAGGGGGCGATGGCAGGAGGAGAAGCCATGCAGTTCGACGAGCTGTCGTGCGAAGTGCGCGATGGCCGTTTTACTCTGCTGGCCAACGGCGTCGCGTGCGGCGTGCAGATCGCCTATGAAGGCAGCAAGAAACGATACAAGCTCGATTCCCCGGATCTGGAGAGACTCTATCGCAACACGACTCCTGGCGACAACAGGAGTGTAGTGGACTATCTCAACCAGGAGCAGTCGTTTCGTGTCATTCCTAACACGTCGGGCCTGGTGTATGTCCTCGGCGGGTTCTATCGCCCTATCTTCAAGATCGGGCCTAGCTTTGATCCTCTCGAGTTCGAGGTGGGCAAGATACTGGTCCCCTGTTCTGTTCTTGAGATGGCAGGTTCGGAGAAGGGAACTTCTTGCGCTCCAGATCGGAGTGGCTGGGAGTCATCTTCGCTGTTCGGTATCCTCGATGATTTGGGAAATGCAGTCGGGCTCGGAGCATACTTTGGCAATCCGGACGTAGTCGTCTGTGATGACATGCGGACAGAGTCTGCCGACTTTATTCTGGCAGAAGCGGGGCAGAATCGAGTCATCTTTGTCCACGCCAAGGCGAGCAGAGAGAAGAAACCCTACTCGGCGAGCGCATTGCAGGAAGTCTGTGCCCAAGCTACGAAAAACATCAACTACCTGGGCATGTTCAATGAGACGGAGCCTCCGAACCTCCCTGCCTGGGAAGGTGGCTGGCCAGATGTCCTAGACCCGAAAGTGGCCAAGCGCATACGACGTGGCTCTTCCTCGGCAGCTGGGGCATGGTCTCAAATCCAGTCGATTGTGCATCATCCATGGGCAGATCGTCAGGTTTGGCTCTTTTTGGGCAAGATCCTGTCAAAGGCCCAATTGGAGGCGCATCTTGGAAAACCCGAGCCGACGCCAGAAGCCGTACAAGCGGCCTATCTGTTACACGCTACGATGACCAGCGTGGCTTCTGTCGGAGCTAGGCTGCGGGTCTTTTGCTGTCCCTGAGGCTGCGGGGGGCTAACCTGCCGCGCCGGTGATCACCGTGAGCGTGGCGCATTGGCGCGTGCTGGGCCAACTGCCAGAGTGGTGACTGCCGCTGCCGGCGCGCCACACGGCTGGGAGGTGGATGAGCTCAGGGCCTTCATGTTGCCAAGCCCTAACTGTGCCAGTGTGCAGTCGGGGTACTCGCCTGCAGCCCGGGTACGCGCGAGAATCCCCGCCGCCACGCCGGTACCGCCTCCAGCACCCATGTCCTAGCCCTGACGCGGTTGGCTCGAGCACGAACGAAACAGATAACGCAGTGTCTGAGCGCCGGAGAGACCACTCATTTGGTGGGCAAAAGACAATCTGTTTGCATCTTTTCACGACCCCGCCTGTAGGCTATATGCATGATCCGGCGCATGCCGACCATCGAATCCGATGGATGCCATCCACCCGTTCTGAGCCATGCCGACCAGTTGGTCCGATAGATGGCATCCAGTTTTCGCCAGACGCCGGAATCGGTGGTCGCCTTGGTTCAGATTCAGTGGACGGCATGCTCCGGATTCTGGACCTTGGTAGCCACCAAGACGGGACAGATTCGCGCCAAGTCGCGGCAGCTCGACTTGTTTGTTTCGCCTTTCACCAAGTCGATTGGGGTCCCTCTGGCTAATCCTGGGGCCCGTTGTGGCCCGGGCAGTCGATTGGAACATCTTTGTCTCATCTGGCGACGTGTTTTGACTCCGGCAGCCTGCAGAATCTGGGTTTCCGGCTGGGTTTCTAGGGGATAAAGCCGAGATCGCGTGCAGCCTTGGCCGCCTGAGTTCGGTTCGTGACCTCAAGCTTCGATAGGACTCTGTGCACATGACCCCTAGCCGTGCTCTGGGCAATGGTCAGGGCCTCGGCTATCTGCTTGTCAGTGCGCCCTCCTGCTAAGAGCCGAAGAACCTGACACTCCCGAGGAGTCAGCGAATTCAAGAGCGTTGAAGGCGGTTCAGGCGTGGGGAAGGCTTCCTCGCGAGCGGCAAGCTCCCGGATCAGCCCGAGTAGCTCACCCAGGCCGAAGGTCTTGGTCAGCGCAACGTCGGCGCCCGCCAGGCGAGCCTCAGGGATTAACTCTTCATAGGCGGTAACGCAAATTATCTTGACCCGTACTGCTGCCCTCCTGATCTCCTTCACGGCCGACCAACCTGCCGTACTGTCTCCGTACCACTTGAGATCCATCAGCAATACGTCAGCGGACAACTCCTGGACCTTCCGCAGCGCCTCCTGCGCTGACGTCGCCTCGCCCACAACCTCCATGTCATCAGCGGTTTCCAGAAGCCTCTTCCAACCCTCACGGGCAAGCAGGGTGTCATCAGCAAGCAACACTCTGATCTTCTTCATTTACTCCTCCCTTGCAGCCTGTCTGAACGGATATTGGGATCACCTCGTCATTGACCAAGTACAGCCTACCAGTTGAAAACAATCACGGTGAAGCCAGTCATCTCAGCACCAGATCATAGCAGGTCAGGCTCCGGCCTAGCCTCAACCAGGCCATTTGCCCCTTTCGTGTCCCTTTTCGAGCAGCAGGTGCAGAGAGGGAGCGACCTGTCTTTGGCCGGTCGTCAGGATGTGCAACCGCCTCAATCTGCTAGCCAAACGCAGTTGACACCATTCGCCAGTTGCGGCCAGCAACCCGCGCTTCCTCAACCATGCCAAAAACCGGTTCTGCCGTCATTCTGCGCAAGCCGCAGATCTCCTTGCCGATGACCTTTTTCAGTTAGTACGCCCTTTTTGACCATCGGTCTTGCCTCTTCGGTCGGGTGCTACGGTCGTTGGGCAGAGGGTTCTCGCCAGCTCAGATAATGACCGTAACGCCCGGTGGAAAGGTAGGGCTCGATCCCTGGTGCCTCCAATTCCTCCGCGTTGGTCGGGTTCCAATAGACATGTTCCAAGGCAGCCACCCTGGGCTTGCCGACCGTGTCCAGAATGGCTTTCAACGTGGGAATCGGCTTCACTGCGCTGCCGTGATTCAGCAGCATCTGGCCTACGATCGATTGACAGTCCTGATCCACCACTAGCTGAACACTGTAGTGCTGATCAAATCCCAGATTGCGGATGCCTTTAATAATCCGCGAGCCCGGGTCGGAAAAGCTGCGCTGGTCCTTCTCCCATGACCCGGCGGTGGGTGGCCTGGAGAGTTCGCCTTGTTGCCCGGACCCGGTCTGCTGAGCCTTCTCTTCCCGCTCCCGCAAAGTGGCCTCGTACTCGGCCTTTTCGGCCATGTTCCATTCCTCAGCTCGCGCTTCGAGAACGGCCTTTTCCTCAGTCAGGATGACCAGACTTTCCTGCCGCCAAGCCATCTCGAACCCAACCTCCAAGCCGTCTGGAAGCTCTACTTGGTCGGCTTCCCTTCCCAAGGCCATGTATCCCTCTACCTAAATTCGTAGGCTTCGCTCCAGCATCAGCAACCGACCGTAGCTGACAGCATGGCTGTAGGACGAATCGGCATGAGTCCTGCTGCTATCTACACTGATGATGCCCAGCCTCGACCGCCCCAACTGGTGCGCGATAACCAGCACCTGGGCCAGCAGGTCAACGATTTCCACACAGAAGCTTCGCTGAGAGTGGGCGAGGGTAAGGTGGTCCGGATGCCATCCACCGGCCAGCAACTGGAAAGAAATCGACTGGCACGTCGCATTGACCATATTGTGCGACCTTGGCACGCCGATCGCATAGCCGTAGAACAACAGACCCAGCAGCATCTCGGGGCCATAGACTGCGCCCCACACGTGTGCATGGTGCACGTAGATGTCACCCAGGTCCAGCAACAATGCTGCCTTGGCGATGGCGCGAGGCAGTCGACCCGGTAGCGGCAAATTTCTGGTCGTTACGGCCTGTTCGAGCGCTCTTTCGTGTCCGGCCACCGTGAACCTGCGAGCCAGCTTTCACAATTCCTTCTGTCAGACCGCTTGAATGACCAAAACAGGGAACCAGTATGCTAACGATCCGGCCTACGGCGGGACTGTCTCTCTCCGACAGGTTGCCAGCGTTCTCCGTACCTCATTTCTTACACGAGCTGCGCCCACACTCGCGCCTGCCATCCGCAGAAGAGCCAGGCATCTGCTATGTTATAAGGTCGAAGTAGGCGCGCTTCAGACAATCAGTGGCGTCTTCGCCGTTTCCCTTTTGACGTAGCATTTCCAGAACGTCATCGTCGCTCAGTATTAGGATTACCTTCGGCGGAGACAGATCCAAGCACCTGCGAGCCTTTCCCGTAGCCTGCGCTGTTGGCTTGTTTCTGGTGATGACCAAGCCGAAGTGCCTTAGCGGGTGGGTTAGGTAGCCCAGGAGCTGGAGCACCTGCGGGCCGAGCCTCGCCACGTTCTTGAACTCGAACAGAATCTGGCCGACTCCGTGCTTGTGCCGCATGTCAGTCCAAAAGGCGTCTGTCGAGCTATTGTAGGCAACGCCATCCCATCGCTCCGCCCCTTCACGGGCGCTCCGCTGGAACTCGAAATCGGAAAGGTGATCCCTTAGCAGGAAAGGGAGGATTTCGGCCATTAGCTCTTCATAGCGGTGCGCGTCCGTCCGGCCCGGACGCAGCAGTAGGAGTCGGGCTGCATATCCTTGAGCCTCTAGTTGCAGGCGTGCGCCTCGGAATTCGGTGTCCGGCGGCTCGGAACACACGCCCCGAATCACAGACAAGAGCTGATCGCGCGTGAAGGTCTTGGGAAGAACCCCATCTGCTCCAGCCCGCCCAGCCTGAGCCAGCAAATCCTCGTATGCAGAAACAGCAATCACCGCCAGCTGGGGGTCTGTCCTCTTGAGCTGAGACAGAAGCGCCAGACCGGCCTTCTGGCTTCCATTCCATTTCAGATCCAGCAGGACAACATCCGGATGAAGCTGCTGCACTCGAAAGCGCACTTCCTCGGGAACCAGCGCTTCTCCGACTACCTGGATGTCGTCGGTGGTTTCCAGAATGCGACGCCAACCCTCGCGGGCGAGCAAGGTGTCGTCCGCCAGCAGAACGGCAATGAGTTTGGTCATATTCCCACCCCCTCAACCGTCGCGTGAACCGTGACTTGGGTGCCGTGGTCGGGGGTTGACTTGATCTGGAGCTCGGACCCACACTCTCTCGCCAATTGTCTCATCCTGCCGATCCCAAAACCATCCGGAATCGTGGGCGCGATGCCACTTCCATTGTCTCCTACTTCCAGCAGAACCCCAGCCTGGTGTCGGGTGAGACAGACCCATATCTGGCCGCATGCATGCTCCCTGACACCGCTATGTAGGATAGCATTTCCGATGGCTGCGCTGGCAATCTTCAGAAATGCATTCTTCACCCGCGGCAACAGGCGAATGACCTGGTCCACTTCAAGCCTGATTGCGCTTGAATAACCGGTCATATACTTCCAGGTATCGACGATGCGACGAAGCGCCTTCTCAAGATCCTCTTCCTCGAGGTACCGACTATGCACAGCAGTGTGGATACTCTTCAGCTCAGTGAGGCCGGTTCGGGCTCTGTGAACCAGCTCCGGCAGCATAGACGCTGCCCGATCGGTGGCCCCTCGCCTCAACCACTCCTGTACAACTTCAAGGGGAAGTACCACGCCAGAGTGATACAGATTGATCAATTCGTGAAGGTCGTCCTCAAGCCCTTCGCGCTCCCATCTTTCCGCGGCCTCGTGGTAGCTTACCTTCTCCATGGCTGACGCCACTTGGTCGGCCAGGAAACGGAGCATCTCTTCATCGTCGCGATCAAAGCCCTGATCTGCCTTGGCTCCGGTTTTGTTCTCCAGGTGGAGAACGCCCATAATCTTGCCCTCACCTGCCAGCACCGGTACCAAGAGGAGGCTTCTGCACTCATGGCTAGTAAGATAGCTAAAGTGATCTTCGTCATGGGCCCATGCCGGGTGCAATTGATGCTCTCCATCGCGGAATCTCAGAGTCTCTCCGGTGGCGGCGACGTACGCCGCGAGCCCGGATCCCGGAGCATCGTTAATGGGCTTCCGCCGACCGATGTAACGAGTGCCCGCCAGATGACTTGAGTGCGTCAGCTCCAGGAGATCGGCACTGGCGATGTAGAGCGAGCATCCCTCAGCCCCAACCAGCTCGGAACCGGCGCCTACGGCAATCTCTCCGATGGCCCGGAGGTCGCGGCTTCTGGCCAGTCCTTGGCTCACGGACTGAAGGAACACTCGGGTGCGTGACTGCTGTTCGGCCAAGCGCTGCAGATCGCGCAACCGCTCGATCGCCCAGGCCGCAGCCATTGCCAAAACGCCGAGAGCGTCCAGAACATGTGAGGGGGGCTTGTGTCCGCTCACTGGTGCATCGACCGACAACAAGCCAAGAGGCTTGGAGGACTCGGTGCCCAGCAGGGAAAACAGGGCGTTTCCGGGCCCCCAACCGGGCCCAAAGAGCCGTCGTTCGGCTGCGTAAAAATGCCCTCGCGGGATTTGGCTCCACACCGCGTGCCCCTCCGGGATCCAGTACGAGCGCAGGACCTGGAATTCGGGGGCGAGCAAAGGTTTGAGGTCTTGGAAAGGAATCCTGTGCCCGATCAGCTTCTGTGCGTCATGCTCCAAGACCCCGTCGGCGGAAACGGTGATCAGCTCGTCGGTTGCCGGATCGAGGATGCGCAATCTTGCCAACCTGAAACCCAGCACCCCGCGCGCCACGGCCGTGATCTGCTTATGGAGGGTTGTCTCGTCGGTGATCGTGCCGAGCTGCAGCGCCGCGGCCAGTATCTGTTTCAGAAGCGTGGCCCGCTCGTTGGCTTCGGCCTCGCGCATGTCGCGGGTCAGAGCAAGGCTGGCGCGGTCGCTCAGGAACTCCAGGTTGCGCTTGTCCGCGTCGTCAAAAGCATCCTGCGCCCTGCTGAAAACACTCAGGATTCCGAGCAAGACACCTGTGTCTTCCCTGTGAATGGGAGCCGTCACGAAGCTTCTGAGCCCCAGCAGGGGGGGCGATCCTGAAAACCACGGATGCTGCCCCACTTCAAGCACGATCACCGGCCCCGCGGCCTCGGACATATGGTGGGTCAGAACATCGGACAGACGGCGCACGTCTTTCTCCATAGAGTCCGCCTCCGAAAAAGTGCCCTTGGACAGGGCAAACTGACCCGTCCCTCCGTCGATCCAATGCAAGGCGCACTCCTCGGCGGCGGGAACTGTCCTTTGTGCCATCTCCACTAGCCGCCTGCCGATCTCTTCGTCGTTGCCCGCGTGCGCCAGAGCATTGCTGATATCGGTCTTTGCCGCCTCCGCCAGGCGGCCGCGACGGTACGCAAGGCATGCCTCCACAGCGTAGCCGATAAGGTGGCTTAGAAGTCGTGCCGATATCTGGGTCTGCGCGTCAAAACGATTGGGAGCATCGTGGGTGACGCTCAGCACCCCCAGGAGCTTTCCTCCCCAACTGACAATAGGCTCAGCCAGGACGGACTGTGGTGCAACGTCAAAAAAACGCGCGTAGATTGACTGAGTTCCATAGATAGCCGTGAAATGAGTGTGCAGGAACGACTCGCTGGCCGTCAGTACCGTGCATTCGGCGGCTGCGGTTTCTATGGACAGGCCTTCCTGCAAGAAAAAGCCCTGCTGCGCCCAATCCACGAACTCGCGGGTTCTGGGATCGACGACAAGAACCAAAGCCCGGTCACCGCCCGCAACGCGCAGGACGGCCTTGACGATCTGCGGCAGCAGTTCGTCAAGGTCCAGGGTCTGGCGGAGATCTTGAGCTATCTTGAGCACCGGTTCCAGCAGCAGGGATTTGCGATACGCCCAGCGAAACTGCCAGGTGATCAACAGCATGATAAAGGCAATGATCGAGACCTGCTGGGGACTGAGGGGTGCCACCGAGCTCAGCCAGACCCCTCCCACGACCAACCCCAGCACAGCGCCGAGATAGGTAGTGCCTGTCGCCCACAGTTTGTGGAAGTAGTGGATCGAGGCTACGATCGGTATGAGGTAGAAAGGCACCAGGAGCAGCTTGGCATCCCGAGTGATCGCAATCAGCCAGGTGATAATTACCAGGTTGGCGATCACACGGAACCCTCGAAAGGGGACTCCCTCGTACAGCCGGTTCAGGCGGTATCGGGCCATCTCGAGCAGGACCACATAGAGCAGGTACACACCCTCCCAGACCAATACCTTCCACATCTGGTCAGCCCGCCAGCCAAAGAGGGGAACCAGAGCCAAAACCACTAGAGGCAACACAATGCCCCACATCCGTACCACGGCTCTGCCCGGCACACGAATCCCTGAATCCACATCGCGCACAAGCCCACCAGTGAATTGACGCATCCGTGTCGGATTTCCATCCATAATCCAACCCTTCGCCAAGCGCCCAGGTCTATGGACCTGGACGCCTCATCCCGGTGGTGCGCAGGTGTGGCCAGGGGTCATGATGCCTAGTGCCCACCGCAACTCTATGGGTACAGTATAGCGCAGAGATAGAGCCGTGAAAAGAAACAAACGGATTGTCTTTTACGCACCAAATGAGTGGTTTGTCGACCGCGGTCGCTACATTTGGGACTAGGAGACTGCTGAAAAAGCCACTCGTTTTGTCGTGCTGCGGCGAGTCTTTTCATGGCCAATAGTGTTCTCAATGACGATAGGATGTTGTTGAGCCGAGGAGACAGAGGTATGCTGGGACGCCGTGATCCGCAACGCAGTTTGTCTGATGCCCACGCCTGGCCGCATCGGGTGCCAACGGATTCGTTCTACGCCCGCATGGCCGCGGTGAACAATGTGCTGTTCGAGGACGACGATTTGGCGGGGATGTACTGCGACAACAACGGGCGGCCCGCCCAGCCTGCCGCCATCCTTGATGAGTGGAATTCTGCTGCTGCAATACTACGACGATGTGAGCGACGACGAAGCAGTCGCCCGCCTGAACTTTGACCTGCGGTGGAAAGTGGCTTTGAATCTGCCGTTGGACTTTGTGCCACCCCATTCGTCGTCGTTGAGTGTATTCCGGGGTCGTTTGGTCAAGCATGGACGAGAACGATACGCCTTCAACAGGATGATTGAGGTTGGCCGCACGGCGGGTTTCCTGCCCGACAAGATCACGATGTTGATTGACACCATGGCTCAACGGGGGGCGGGGGCAGTGCAAGACACCTTCACGCTGATCCGCAAAGGCATCCGGCGGGTATTGAAGGCGGCTGGCTACGCACTCCCAGGGCAGCGGCGCGGATTGTCGGCTGACTTGGCTGCTTATCTCGATAATGACCGCAAGGCCGACATTGACTGGGCTGACGCGGCGGCGCGGGCAGCGCAATTGAAGGTTTTGGTGCGGGATGCTGAAGCCACGTTGGATTTGGCAGTTCAGCATGCCGATAATCCGGAGGTGCGGGCGGTGGCATGGCTGCTGACCAAGATCCTGGGCGACGACGTGGCGAGCGACGACGCAGGGGACCCACAGATCGGTCACGGCGTGGCAGAGGACCGTATCGTGAGTCTGACCGATCTGGAGATGCGACACGGCCGCAAGAGCGCCTCGCAACGCTTCAATGGACGCAAGTTGCAGGTGGCCGAAGAATTGAACAGCGAACTGCTGGTGGGGGTCGAGCCGGTACCAGCCAACGTAGGCGATGGCCGAGACCTGCTGCCGGTGATTGACCAGGTCGAAGAACAGACAGGCTTGACGGTCGAGCGAGTCATCGGTGACGGCGCGTACGGCACGGGTGACAATCGCGCCACATGTGCCGAACGTGGCATTGACTTGGTCTCGCCATTGGCCATCCCGCGCGATGCTGAGGTCGCCAAGACTGCCTTCACAGTTGACGTGCCTGCCAAAACCGTCTCCTGTCCGCAAGGGCATACGGTGACCACCAGTAGCAAGACGAGAGACAAACAAGGGCGATCGGTCCCGACCTTCACCTTCGACCGAACGGTGTGTGCGGCCTGCCCCATGTTCGCGCGGTGTGTTCATAGCAAGACACAAGGTCGTTCGATCACGCTGCATCGGCACGAGGAGTTGCTGCAGGCTGCCCGTAGGCGTCAGCTGACCGACGAGTTCAAAGTAACCTACAAGCTCCGCTGCGCAGCGGAACGCAAGATTGCTGAGATGACCGAACATGGTGCAAGGCAATCCCGGTACATCGGAACGACGTTGAGCCTTCTGCAAGCCCAGTGGACGGGCGCGGGGGTCAATCTCAGGCGGCTGTTCAAGCTTTTCCATGGCGACATGAACAGGATGCGTAACGTATTGATGGCAACAGGATGAATCCGAGACCCAAATCGAGTGCAATGAACGCCCCGTCTGCGTGAAGCGAACTCCGCGCGGCACTTGGCGCGAACATTCGGGGCCGCCTGCGCCGCGTCCTCTCGCCCATGTCGCGGTCAGAACCACGCGCCAAGTGGGGTTTTTCGTTGCACTCCTAGAGGCGGTTTGTGGTGCGATAGACCCAGCGGTGATAGGTGCCCCAAAAGATGGAGGCGTGTTCGGCACCACAGTGGGGGAAGAAGGACGGGCCTATAGCCTCGGCGGCCCAGGCGAGGCTATGGTCCTGCTGGTAGCTATCGGCCGAACCGCGGAAGAAGCAGACCACTGCCACTGTGCCAACGCCAGCACACCGGGTGGCAGAGAAGACCAGGCTGCCACGTTACTGGGATGGTCGGATTATGGCTGGTGTTGGGACCACCGTCAAGCCCGGCCGACTAGCCAGGTCCTCGACCGTGACCGCGTGCCTGGAAAAGGGATCAACGAGAGTGGCCCGAAGAAGATTATGCTAGATGGCCAACCTGTCGAGGGTCACACAAAGTGGCCGGGAAATCGCCGATTTTGATCAGACAAAATGACCGATGACAGCATTGACGCCAACTGCCTACTTTGATTAGGTTTATCGATACTCACGCACCTGCGCACGGGCAGTGTGCAGTGACTAGTATAGTTGACACCAGGTGAGAATTGACATAGAATCCCTGAGGGGTCGCATTCCACCGGAAAGGAGACATCCATGGATCCCCAAGGACTGGGGCGTCGGGTTTCACAGCGGCGAATAGAGCTTGGTTTAAGTCAAGGGGGGCTGGCCGAGAAAGCAGGGATTTCCCGCAACTATGTCTCGCTGATTGAGAGAAGTGAGGCACGCAATGTGTCGATGAAAGTAGTGGGACGGCTTGCCATTGCCCTCGACACAACACCAAGTGACCTGATGGGTCAGCCAGACGAGTATGATGTCCTGATCCCGACGGCATTGCGCGAATTTGGACTGGAGAGGAGGTTGAACTTCGAGACTGTCGATCGACTGGCGCGCATACCTCGACGCGGGCAGGAACCCAAGTCGGCAAGACAGTGGCAGGCTCTGTACGAATCCGTCCGAGCCTTCCTCGAGGATCCGACCGATCAGTAAAGCGAAGGAACGTGATCCTGATCCCGGACATGATACAACTCCGCAAGAAACCAAGGGTGAAATTGTGGCGCACGGAAAACCGCTGCTGAGTCCATTGCGCTATCCTGGCTCCAAACGCCGGCTTGTAGGCTACATCAAGCAGGCTTTGGAGATCAACGGGCTGCGGCCGGCTCTCTACGTTGAGCCCTTTGTCGGTGGAGCAAGTGTGGCGCTGCAGTTGATGCAAGAAGGGTTGGTTGGCCAGGTCATTTTGGCGGACATTGACCCCTGGATCGCCAGTTTTTGGCAGACAGTCTTTTTTGATACCGATTGGCTTGTTGAGCAGATTTGGACAGTCAAGGTTACCCTGGATAAATGGCACGAGTTCAAGCAGTCGAATCCGACAACAAGACGCGACCAAGCGCTCACCTGTTTCTTTCTCAACCGCACCAATTTCTCGGGAATTCTGCAGGCCAAGGTCGGCCCCTTGGGCGGTAGAATTCAACAATCAGATTACAAGATCGACTGCAGGTTCATGCGGGATACGTTGACCAAACGCATTGAACAGGCCGCAACTCACAAAGAAAAGGTAGCGGCGGTGTGGTGCTGTTCGTGGAAAGAGGCCATTGCTGGCGTTCGCGAACGCCAGGGCCAGGTTGCTTTACCAACGGATGGTACCTTTTTCTATTTTGATCCACCCTTTTTTGAAGAGGCTGAGGCCTTGTATCGCTATTATTTTGGATCCAAAGATCATCGGGCGTTGCGCGACCACCTCTTGGATCTAGAGGAAAAGTGGATTCTGAGTTACGACTCGGCACAGCAGGTCGAAGCGCTTTACGGCAAGGCACTCAGACAGCGCACCAACGGAACCCAGAAACACGACGTCGAACTATATTACAGTCTTGCCATCATGTCTGAAGAGAGAAGGAAGGGCAAGGAGGTCATTATCTCCAACCTGAAGCAGTTGCCCGTTCCAGAGGTGAACACCCAGAAAAAGCGAGCGAGGAGATAGGATGACGATGCAGAACGTTAACCAGGTGCTGCGGCAGTCCGGACTGGCGCGGTTAGTCCAGCCGGATTACTTTGTGGGTTGGACCTATGGGATTGACTACGAGTATGCCTTTATCATGACAAACGACCTTTGGAAAGCTCAGGCGATGGGCATTCCTCACAACTGTTTTCTACTGGCTGCTTCCTTCAACCCAGATGAGTATGCCACCACGCTAGAGGCTGATCGCGAGCTCGTTTTGTTGCGAGTAATTGGGTCGGCCAAGCTACCTCAAGACGACGACCTTGTCCGCACCAAGATCGACTTTTTCCAGCAGCGCACTGGCGTGTTTGAATCTGAGGAAAAACGTGATATTGACGACATCACCCTGAACCAGTTGCAGTTCGGTGGGCTAAAGTGCCGTGTACTCGGAACCTTTTTCGCGTCGGATGGCGAACTGTGGTTGGGCAGCGATTTAGAATCGTTTGCTACTGCCTCCCGGTTGAGCGTCTATCGACCCCATGGTGATGCGCTCGCCACGATCGTGAGCTATGTTGACCCGATTCGTCGCCGCAGTGCGCAAGAAGATGCCCAACGGCTCGGTCTGCAAGGCGAAATCCAGCCTTTCCGCATTGGGACTGTACGCTACACATCCACCGATCGCTTGCACCGCCGTGATCCCCGTGCCGAGATCGTGCCCGTTTTTGTACAGCCCTCGGATTTCCTAGCCCGCCGCACTGCTGTGCTGGGTATGACTCGCACTGGAAAATCGAACATGATCAAGCAGATGGTGTCGGTGGTCAAACGAGTAGCCGATGATGGCCAGGCGCGCATCGGCCAGATCATCTATGACATCAATGGCGAATATGCCAACCCGAACCAGCAGGACCAGGGCGCGATTGCAGATGTCTACCCTGACAACACAGTGCGATATCGAATGCTGGAGACCCCTGGCTTTGAGGAGCTTCAGAACAACTTCTTCATCCAACTGAACGAATGCTTCTCCATCATACGACGTGTTGTGCAGGAACGGAGAAACGATAACCAGAATGATGTAATGGTTTTTCTCAACACCTCTTTTGACGAGCCGGACGAAGAGTACAGCAGTGATTATTGCCGCTGGCAGGTGCGCACCGCAGCCTACCAGGCAATGCTTTTCATGGCAGGTTTTCCAGCCCCTGCGGGCTTCAAAGTGAGATTCACCGCGAACAAGCAAGTGCGTGAAGCTGTGGATGAGGCGGCAGATGAAGTGTTTTCAGACCCCAAATACGGGCTTACTCTAGACGAAGCAAGACGGTGGTTCCTGGCTGCTCGCGAAGCAAACAGAAACAGCACGCTGACGAGCAGCAGCGGCAAGGCCTGGCTTGACGACGACACCAAAGCCATTCTAAATATGATGAAGCAGCGGAACGACAGCGGCACATTTATCAAGGGATATAAGGTCTTGGTTGATGCACGGCCCTATCACTCTCCTCGCCGTAACCAGGAAGTAGGCGATGAGATCTATGAGCATCTCCAAGCTGGCAAGATAGTCATTCTTGACCTTTCGGTAGGCGAGGCCGAACTCCGTGAAAAAATTAGCAAACAGATCGCTCGGGTCATCTTTGATAGGTCGATGGCTGTCTTCCTACAAGGCATGACACCGCCAAATATCGTCGTCTACATCGAAGAAGCTCACAACTTGATCGGTAAGGGGATGGATCTGACAGAGACATGGCCGCGGCTAGCAAAAGAGGGTGCCAAGTACCGCATCGCGCTTGTCTATGCCACACAAGAGGTCTCATCGGTACATCCCAACATCCTCGCTAACACCGAAAATTGGTTCATCACGCACCTGAACAACTTGCGCGAGATCAAAGAGCTAGCCCAGTTCTACGACTTTGACGACTTTAGCAATTCGCTCATTCGCGCCCAAGATGTGGGCTTTGCACGGGTCAAGTCGCTCTCCAGCCCATTCGTCGTGCCAACCCAGATCGACAAATTCGATCCGGACGCCGAACGCCAGAGGGTCAGTCGGCAGTAGCAGGTTAGATCATAAGAGGTCATCCTATGCCCTACCCAGGTGAACTGGCCAGCAAGGCAGCCCACGCCGAGATCATCCGCAACCCGGATGTGACTGCCTTTTTGCAGGAATGCAACTACCTGACTCCCCCGTCTGATGAGGAATGCCAGGCAGTCGCCGCTCGCTTCGTGCCGCCACTGTCGGCTCAAGTCCGGACACCTGCGTTTGTCATTGCGGTAGATGGCAGCAATCACGAATCGAGTATCGACGACAAACTACCAAGTACCAAGATTGGCTACATCAAGATCGGCGCGGTCTTGATTGATCTGCAACAATACGGGTCACTCAAGGTAGGCAAGTATGTCGACCCGTTTCGGGTGGCGGAACTGCAGAACCAGGCTTCAGCGCTCGCTTTCTCCATTCCCAGCGCCAACATCCGCTGGGGCAACCAGCCTACCGTACGCGAAAGCCTTCGCGCCTGGATTGATCAGCAGTTCTACGGCCCCCGCACCCGTTTCAATGCTGCAGATCCTACCACCAGCCTGCGCTCAACCCTTTTCCATCTGGCTGCGCGGCGGCCGGGCGGCTTGGGCACGGGCGATCCGTATCGACTCAAGATACACAAATGCCCACAGTGTGGCAACGGGCCAGTAGAACTGGAGGACGTGCCGGAGCAGCAGTATTGTCCTTTCTGCGGGGCAGAGGTGTACCCAACTGACTGCTTGCGTGTGTGGGAAGAAGCGCAAGAATACCAGTCCAATGGAGTCGTCATGTCGCGCCTGATGCTCATATTGGAGCACCTTGTCCCCTTTCACTACATGCGCTTTCTATTCAAGACAGCGCCGTTGGCCTTAAGCGAGATGGCCTTCTTCGTAGATGGCCCACTGGCCATTTTTGGAACGGCAGCCTGGCTGCACCGGTCATTCATGATCTTCTTGCAAGAGGTGAATCGCAAATTGGCCAAGCACGGCTGCCATCCGCTATTGATGATCGGCCTGCAAAAGACCGGTCAAATCGTCGATCACGTCAGCCTGATCGAACGACATGTATCCAATGATCGGCTATTAGCCGTGGACGACGAATACCGCTACAAGTACATCCTAGCTGGGCGCGAGCCCTCCCGCGGCGGCTTTGGATTTGAAACCTATTACGGGCAGGACCTGATCTACAAGACGCCCACCGGCCGAATATTCGTCTTTGCGCTTCCCTACCCCTATCCTTCCAAGGATGAACCAGGGGTGGATTTCGTGGAAGAAAAAGTCCAGTTTGGCCACTACCCGCAACTCCCAACGGCCATCGCCCTGATCAACCAGTTGGAAAGCGACCTCTACAAGAATGCTGTAGTGCCCATTGCGTTGGCACACCGGTACACGGCGATCAGTCTGGAGCCGGGTGGCAAGGTGCTTGATCTCCTCACCAGGAGGGCATTAAACGCATGACTGACTTTCAGCAGCACCTCCAGATCATCACCCGTAGGGTGCTTTCTCTCGAACGCCTCTGGGAACTGGCCCGCTTCCAGCCCAACGATGCGCAACGTGAAGCAATTATCCATGTCGACGGGCCACTCTACCTCACTGCCGGGCCTGGATCTGGCAAAACCCGCGTATTGCTTTGGCGGGCGCTCAACCTCATCGTCTTTCACGAGGTACTACCGGGAGAGGTTTTTCTCTCCACTTTTACGGAAAAAGCTGCGCACCAGCTTCAGGAGGGGTTGCAGTCGCTGTTGGGGCTGGTGACGAACCTGACCGGCCGACCCTACGACCTGACGCCGATGTACATCGGCACGGTTCACTCCCTCTGTCGGCGGATGCTCTCTGATCGGCGGCGCTTTTCCGTGGACCGGCAGCGCCACCGCCCACCGACGCTGCTCGATGAACTGGACCAATATTTCCATTTGGCTCGCAACCGGACCTGGACTGAGGTGAGACAATGTGCAGGTCTGGAGGGAGACGCCAACGGCATCATCAATGGCATCTTTGGGGTGAGGTCTGAGTCTAGACACGTTGCCGTCACCAACTGCCTCGCGCTTTTTAACCGTTTCTCCGAGGAGTGCCTTGACTCGGATCATGCCCTCTACCGCCTGGACAATGATGCTTCATCGTTGCGGAACTATCTGCAGACCTGGAATCTCGACCGTGAGGGATTATCGCTTCTGGTTCGCCTATATGCCGCATATCGGGAGTCGCTCCGGACAGGCAACGGTGTGGAACAGACCGATTTTGCCCTTTCGCAGCAGGAAGCGTACCGTATCGTGGAAACCTGTACAGGCTCTGATCAGGTCTTCCGGCACGTCATCGTCGATGAATACCAGGACACCAACACGATCCAGGAACGCCTTTTCTTCAAACTGGCGGCCGGGACAGGCAACCTCTGTGTCGTTGGCGATGATGACCAGGCGCTGTATCGCTTCCGGGGGGCGACGGTTGAAAACTTTGTCGAGTTTCCTGCCCGCTGCCATACCTACCTGGGCCGTGCTCCGCGCCGCCTTTCACTGGAAATCAACTATCGCTCCCAAGAACGGATCGTGGACTTTTACACTGCGTTCATGCAGCAGGCAAATTGGGCCAAGAGCGATGGGCAGGATGGCTTTTACCGGGTAATGGACAAGGATCTTGTTGCTCACCGCCAGAGCCCGCTGCCGGCGGTGGTGGCCAGTACGCCCGCCGAGCCAACGGACGTCTGCGCCGAGATTGCAACTCTCGTCCGACGCCTGTTGGACGAGGGCAAGGTGGGCGATCCCAACCAGATCGCCTTCCTCTTTCCCAGCCTCAAGTACCGCGGCGCAATGCTCGACTCAGTTCGGCGGGTCAAAGAAGCGCTGGAAGCGGTTGGCCTGCGGGTTTACGCGCCCCGAGCTGGACGTTTTCTGGAAGTAGATGAAGCCTACGACCTCATCGGTCTCTTTGTGCACATCTTTGGCTATCCCCCGCGCGCTGATCTGCGTGGCCACGACTATCAAGCCTACATGGAGTGGCTCCAGTCGGCCGAAGCCCAAGGCGAGGCTCTTATGCACTCTGATCCGCTGCTGGACGGATACGTCAAAGAGCGGCGAGCAGAACTCGTGCGCGTGGCACAAGATTATCGGGCGCTGCTGCGCACGGCAGAGAGCCACCATTGGGATTTACGCGCGCCCTACGACCCCGACCGGATGAAACGGCCGCTCTACAATGCGCACGGCTATTCTGATGAAGGAAAGCGGCTGCTGGCCAGCACCTATCTGGACCGGGTAGTACGAGAGCGCACAGCCAAGGGGCAACCGTTCACGCTGGGCTACATCCTCAAGCGCGTCACCTCCATTGACTGGAACGTGCTCGACCTTTTCTACCGGCTTTGTGGCTTTGAGCACTTTAAGCGAATGTTTGACTTGGCTGAGCGTGCGGAGGATGAGGGGCCGGTGACCAACCTGGGCCTTATCAGCCAATATTTGGCCCGTTTCATGGAGCAGCGCGTCCCGATCATCACCGCCGATCTGTTGGTAGACAAGCTCTTCCAGAAGCTGTTTTTCGGTTCGTACCTCTTTGCCCTCTACCGTCGGGGTGAGACAGAGATGGAGGATGCCGACGACCCCTTCCCTAAGGGTCGTATTCCTTTCCTGACGATCCACCAGGCCAAGGGGCTCGAGTTCCCGGTGGTCGTGCTGGCCAATCCGCGCAAGGACGACCGCGGCCCGCAGCGAGTGGAGCTACTGATGCGCCCCTTCCTTGAGCGCGAGCCGGGCGAGCCGTTGGAGCGCCTGGCCGAATTCGACATGATGCGCATGTTCTACGTGGCCCTCTCCCGCGCCAAAAATCTACTGGTGATTGCACATTACAAGGGCAAAGGGCAGCGCATCAATGCGCCGTTCATAACCCTGTTGGACGCCGGTTTTCCGCGCATCCCAACTTTCAACCTGAACGCCCTGCCGGCGGCGCAAGAAAAAGACGAGGCGTTGCCCAAGATCTACTCTTTCACCGCGGACTATTTGACGTACAAGAAATGTCCGCGTCAGTACATGATCTTTCGTGGGTTTGGGTTTGTGCCGGCGCGCTCGCAGACGATGTTCTTTGGCAGCCTGGTCCATCGTACGCTGGAAGATCTGCATCACGAGTTAATCCGCCGGAGGGAAAGCCATGAGTGAAAACTATGAGCAAGAGATAGAGACTTTCATCCAGCAGGTGTTCGAGCAGAACTATGAAGAGCTGCGACTGGAATCCGGTCAAGCGGTTGCCCCCGACGTCAGGCAGACGGCGCTCAACCAGGTACTCTTCTACTGGCGCAAATTGCGCGCCATTGCCGAGGGCGTGACCGACACCGAAGTTCATTTAAGCCTGCCACAACAAGAAACACCTGGTGGACGTGAATACGCCATCGAGGGTGTGGTGGACATTTTGCGCGAAGCCGGGCGCACGGTGATGTACGACATCAAGACTCACGACGCTGATTATGCTCGCGCTAACCTGAAGTTCTACGAGCAGCAACTCAACGTCTATGCCCACATCTGGCAAGAGCTGCGTCAACAGGAGTTGGACGAGATGGCGGTGATCGCCACCGACTATCCCGAGGCGGTCAAAGAGGCGCTGGCCTCCGGAGACCTCGCCCACCTGGCCTACGCCCTGGATCAATGGGAACCGGTAGTGCCCATCGCCTACGACCCGCACCGGGTGCAAGCGACAATCGCCGAGTTCGGTGCCGTGGTGGACTGCATCGAGGAGAATCGCTTTAACCCCCGTTCCGTGCAGGATCTGAACACTGTGCTTCCCGGAACGCGCAGCATCCGTTTCGCCACTCGCGTCTGCCGCAACTGCGATGCCCGCTATTCTTGCGCGGCCTACCGCCAGTATGCCTGGCAGCCGGGCTACCGAGGTGTGGCCGAATCCAAGCTGCGTCACATCTATGGCGAAGAACTCGCCGACGCCGTGCAGGAGCAATGGCGCACCGCCGGGCTGGACGCCGCGCCCGATGATTCCGGCCTACGGGCGGACTATTGAGCTGGGAGAGCTCGTATCGATGCCGTACCATTCATGTCTGGATGAAAAAGGAGTCATACCATGACGCTAGAGAAGCTCCACCCATCTTTCACCTTCACCGAGGACCGCCTGGCCCAATTGCGCGCCGCTGTCCCCGAGGCCTTTGCCGACGGCCGGATCAACTGGGAGACGCTGCGCGAGGCGCTGGGCGAGTTCCTGGAAGAAGAGGGCCAGGAGCACTTTGGCCTCTCTTGGCCTGGCAAACGGGAGGCGCGCCGGCTGGCTGCCATGCCACCGCAGGGAACGCTGCGGCAGCAGCCGGGCCTGGGGGTGAACGAGGAGAGCACTCGCAATCTGTTCATTGAAGGCGACAACCTGGAGGTGCTCAAACTCCTGCTCAAAAGCTACGCCGGCCGGGTCAAGCTGATCTACATCGACCCACCCTATAACACCGGCAACGACTTCATCTACCCCGACAATTACAGCGAGCCCCTGGAAGCCTATTTACGGCGCACCGGTCAAGCCGATGAAGCGGGACAATTGCTCTCTACCAACACTCGCGCCAGTGGGCGCTTTCACTCCAACTGGCTGAGCATGATGTACCCACGTCTTCTGTTAGCACGCTCATTTCTTGGAGATGATGGAGTGATTTTTGTCTCAATCAACGACAGCGAGCTCAATCATCTTCTTGCCATTATGAATGAGATATTCGGTGAAGAGAACTTTCTCGGTACTCTTGTCTGGCAGTCGAAAAAGGGAGGAGGCAGTGACAAGGCAGGGGTCGTCAGTGATCATGAGTACGTGGTCGCTTTCGCAAAGGCGAAAGGTGACAACACACTGTCCAGAGTACTTCTCGAGGCTGAGGAGTTAGACAAAACAGACGATAAGGGACCCTATCGCCTAGGACGTGAGTTGAATAAATGGGGAGCTGGTTCACGTCGTGAAGACCGACCAACAATGTTTTTCCCCATTCCCGGGCCGAATGGGGAGGAGGTCTATCCCATTCGGAATGATGGAACGGAAGGGCGATGGCGATGGGGTAAGAAGAAAATGCTGGATATCGCCACCCGTGGTGACGTTGAGTACGTCGCAAGACCCGATGGCACCTTCATTGTCTACGAGAAGATTCGTTCGAAAGATCCTCGCGCTAAGCCTTATCGTACGTGGCTAACAGACGTTGGCACAACAGCCGATGGCTCGAAGGCCGTCAAAGAGTTATTCGATGGTCTCAAAGTAGCTGATTTTCCCAAGCCGATCGAACTGATGAAGCACCTAATCTCTCTTGGTACAACGAGTGAAGATGATATTGTCATGGATTTCTTCGCAGGTTACTGTACAACTGCGCATGCGACACTGGAATACAACCAAGAAAACGATACCAGTCACACCTTCATGTGCGTACAGCTCCCTGAGCCTACCCCTCCGAAGTCCGAGGCTTACAAAGCTGGATTCTATTCGATTTCCGCATTAGCGCAAGAGCGCATCCGCCGCTCAATCACAGCTCTGAGTTCGCAACCACGGCAACTGGACTTTGAGGTCCGCGACTCTCCGGATGATCTAGGCTTTAGATCCTACCAACTAGCACGTTCGAATTTCAGGCCATGGAAGCCCTACACAGGTGAGGATCCGGCCGCGCTGCAACTGCGCTTCGACCAGGCCGAAACACCCCTGGTTGATGGCTGGCAGCCCCACGACCTGTTGACCGAGGTAATGCTCCTGCAAGGCTTCCCCCTCGACAGTCGCGTGACCCAATTGCCGGCCTTCCCCCTCAACCATGTCGTGCGTGTCACCTCTGATTCTTGCGCCCACAGCCTAACCGTTTGCCTGGACGCCCACCTGCACGAAGCGACCCTCGCCGCCCTCGACCCGCGCGCCGAGGACATCCTGGTCTGCCTCGATGGAGCCCTCGATGACCAGGCCAAGCTGCGCCTGGCGGATCGCTGCCACTTGCGAGTGATCTGAACAATCTGGGAGCGAGGAGCCGCAGCAATGACCCTGGAAGAACTGCAAGAAATGGTGGCCAACCTGCGTCAGGTGGGCGCCGATCTGACCCACGTCGAGGTCAAGCGGGCGGAAGGCGGACTTCCTCGGCGGCTTTGGGAGAACCTGTCCGCTTTCGCCAACACACCCGGAGGCGGAGTGATCATCCTGGGAATCGACGAGGAAAGCGGTTTCCAGATCACCGGCATCCCCGATCCGGCTCGTCAACAGAGCGATCTGGCCTCTCTGTGCGATCAGATGGACCCGCCTGTGCGGCCCCTGATCCAGGTGCATGCCCTGGAAGGGAAACAGATCATTGTAGCCGAAGTGCCAGAAGCGCCCACGGCGCAAAAGCCTTGCTATTATCGAGGTGCTGGTCTGATGACCGGCTCTTTTGTCCGCGTTGCCGATGGCGATCGACGTCTGACACAGTACGAGATTCAGCTCTTTCTTGACAACCGCGGCCAGCCCACCTATGACCTGGAACCGGTTGGCGGCAAATCCCTCGATGATTTAGATCCCGCCCTGTTGGACACGTTTGTGAAGCGATTACGCGCCTATCCCGATGCACCCTACCGAACTTGGGAGCACCAACGCTTGCTCCAGACCTTTCGCATTTTGGTGGAACACCACGACCGGTTGGTGCCTTCGCTGGCAGGGTACCTCTGCTTTGGCGTTTTTCCGCAGGATGTCTTCCCCAACCTGAACCTGACAATCGTCCGCTATCCCACCGCGCGGCCCGGCGAAGTCTCAGCGCGCGGGGAACGGCTGCTGGACAACGTGAAGGCGGAGGGTCCGTTGATCGCTGTCCTGCGTCAGGGAATGAGCGCCATCACCCGCAACCTGCAGCGGCGGGCCGTCGTGCAGGGCCTCTTTCGTCAGGACGTGTGGGAATATCCACTGGAAGCGCTCAGGGAGGCCCTAGTCAACGCGCTGGCGCACCGCGACTATTCACCGCAGGCGCGAGGAACGCCGGTGCAGGTGCGCATTTTCCCCGACCGGCTCGAAATAGAGAATCCGGGAGGGCTGTTTGGGCCAGTCACGCCGGAGCGACTGGGGGAAGCCGGCTTGTTGGCCACGCGCAATAGCTATCTAATGCGTCTCTTGGAAGATCTACCCGCGGAGGATGGTCGAGTTGTTTGCGAGAATCGGGGTACCGGCATCACAACCATGTTGGAAATGCTGCGCACAGCCGGGATGGAGCCGCCGCGCTTTGACGACCGCCATACCACCTTTCGGTTGACCTTTTCCAACGCTGGCTTACTCGACGATCAAACTTTTCAATGGCTCAACCGCTTTGCCGGGCACGACTTGAACGATGCACAACGCCTGGTGCTTGCCTTCACCCGGCGCGCAAAAAGACTAACCCATGCTGACTATCGCCGCCTCAACCCAGGACTTGATTCGGCAGAGGTGACCCGTCACCTGGCCGATCTAGTGCAGCAGGGCCTGTTGCGCCAGCATGGCACACGGCGTTGGACGTTCTATACGTTGCTGCAAGAGGCCGAGTCGGACGCATCGGTTGCGGATGCTGAGGAACGAGCGATCCTGGATTATGTTCGGATACATGGCGCGATCACACGTAGCGAATGTGCGGCCATGCTGAACGTCAAACCTCACCGCGCCACGTATCTACTTCAAAAGCTGCAGGAACGCAGCATACTGCGCCAAGAAGGCTCGCGGCGCTGGACGCGCTACGTGCTGGATGAATAAAGGACTACTATGGACAATCTATGAAGAATTCTATAAACACTTTTCTTCATAGAACGCGAATGTCTGCGGAAAAGGATTGATCATGTCCCGAGAACTGCGCCTGCAATTCGACCCCAACCAAAAGCACCAGTTCGACGCGGTGGAGAGCGTTGTCCGTCTGTTCGAAGGATTGCCGCGCCACGCGGCCGCCTTTGCCCTGGGCGGCGAGAGCGTGCCCAACCTGACGCCGTATGAGGCGCTCAGCGAAGCCTGGCTCTACGACAACCTGCGCGTCGTCCAGCAGACCAATGGTATCGGCACAGACCTAGCGGGAATGCTGGACGTGGATGAGGGGTTGGTGCTGGAAGGATCCGGCTCCGAGTCATGGCGCTACCCCAACTTTACCATCGAGATGGAGACCGGCACCGGCAAGACCTATGTTTACCTGCGCACAATCTATGAACTGCGGCAGCGCTACGGCTTTAGCAAGTTCATTATCGTCGTGCCCAGCATTGCCATCTACGAGGGCGTCATCAAGAACGTGAACATCACCCGTGACCACTTTCGCGGACTCTACAGCAATGAAACAGTACACCTCATCGAGTACGATGGCAGCCAGCTGAGCCAGTTGCGCAATTTCGCCGCCTCCACCTTTGTCGAAGCGCTAGTCATCACCCTGGATTCGTTCAACAAGGCATCCAACGTCATCTTCAGGTCGTCGGAAAAACTGCCCGGCGAGCGGCTGCCTTATCAATATCTCCAAGAGACGCGTCCCATCCTGATACTGGACGAACCACAGAATATGGAATCGGAGCGGGCACGGGAAGCATTGCGCACACTCCACCCCCTGTGTGCTCTACGCTACAGCGCCACCCACCGCACCAGTCCCAACCTGGTGTATCGCCTGACCCCGTTTGACGCATACCGGCTTGATCTGGTCAAAAAGATACAGGTCTATGGCGTCACCGAGCGTGACAATTTTAACCAGCCCTTTTTGGGGCTGGAAGCCATCACCGTCAATGGGGGAATCAAAGCGCGGGTCAAGACCTACGTGGAGGACCACGGGCGGTTGAAAGAGGCAACGCTAATGCTCAAACATGGCGATGACCTCTACGACAAGACCCACCGGGAGGAGCACTTGGGTGGCTATCGCGTGGCCGAGATCAACGCCGCAGAGAACTTCGTCGAGTTCGAGAACAGCCTTCGATTGACGCTCCGTGAGACAATTGGCCCCTCCCGCCCCGAGATCTTTCGTGCGCAGATTCGGAAGACGCTCGAACAGCACATGGAACAGCAAGAGCGCCTGGATAGCAAGAATGTCAAGGTTCTCTCTCTCTTTTTCATCGATCGAGTGGCTAACTATACCGCGTCAGACGGTCTCATCCGCCGCATTTTCGATGAGGAGTTTGAGCGACTAAAGGGGCGTTTCCCCTTTTACGCCGGGCTGGCGGCCGAAGAGGTGCGCAGTGCCTATTTCGCCCACGCCAAACCAAAGAAAGGTGAAAACGAAGGCACAGCCTTGGATACTGACGGCCGCAACAAGACCGAGCGCGAAGCCGAAAAGGCCGCCTTTGCCCTGATCATGCGCGACAAAGAGCGTCTGCTAGGCTTTGACGAGCCAACCTGTTTCATCTTTGCCCACTCGGCGCTCAAAGAGGGCTGGGACAATCCCAACGTTTTTCAGATCTGCACCCTCAACCAGACCGTATCCGAAATCAAGAAGCGGCAAGAGATCGGACGCGGTCTGCGCTTGGCAGTGGACCAGTCGGGACAGCGCGTCTTTGATGAGGAGGTCAATGTCCTATCTGTGATCGCCAACGAGAGCTACCAATCCTACGCATCTCGACTGCAGGCCGAGTACGTGGAGGCCGGTCAGGCCCCACCGCCCAAGCCCACCAACGCCGGCCGGATCAAGGCCCGCCGAAACGATGCCATCTTCTCCGGAAAGCAGGTCTTTCGTGAATTCTGGGCCAGGTTGCAGCAACACACCACCTACGAGATCAATGTGGATACGCCAATATTGATCCAGGATTGTGTGGATCGCATCAATAACCGGCCGTCGCCACAGGCGGTCATTGTCGTCGAAAAGGGTGCCTTTGTCGTCACTGACTACACCCTGGAACTGCTCGCAGTGGGCAGTGAGAGCTGCAAGCTATGTATCACCAAAAAGGATACATTGGGGAACGACAGCCTATTCACCCAGGCCTTCGAGGTAAAGACGCACCTGGCCAAGGCGCTTCGGGACGAGCGTCTCCGTGGCTATAAAATCGTGGAAGTGGTCGAAGACGGGGACAACTCGCGGGCGGTCTTTGGAAATGGACAACAGATCTTTAAGCATTCGCCTCTTCGCTTCCAGAGTGAGCAGGGGCAGAAGCCAAGCGAGCGAGCGGTGCTAGCTCCTACCGAAACCTACCCTGTCTTTAATCTGCTGGAGCGTGCTGCCCGGGAAACGGGCCTAACACGCCCCACTCTCAACGCGATCTTTAGGCGGTTGAATGATCGTAAGAAACAGGCCCTCTTGGCCAATCCTGAGGGCTTTGCCGGGCTGTTCATCGGCGAGATTCTCAACGCCCTAGCCGACCATGTAGCCGAGCGAATCAAGTTCCTGATCACGGCCGCTCCGACGGAATGGGGTTATGATCTGGATGATCTCTTCCCACCAGAGCGCGAGTTCCCCCAACGCGAGCTGGTTCCCGCTTCGCAGGCGGGGCTCTATGACCAGGTGCAGGTGGATTCGGAGGTGGAGGAGCGCTTTGTGCGCTACCGCCTGAACGAAGACGACGAGGTGGTCTTTTACTTTAAATTACCACCAACGTTTCGTATCGATTTCCCTCGCATCATTGGCAACTACAACCCCGACTGGGGCATCGCCCGCTATGGTCCGGATCGACGCATCATCCTGGAACTGGTACGCGAGACCAAGGGAACCACGGAGCTTGATGCTCTTCAATTCCCCCACGAGAAGCGTAAAATCACCTGCGCCAAGAAGCATTTTGCGACGATAGGTGTTGACTTTCGGGTGGTCTCTGATCAGACCGTTGACTGGTGGCAGAGAGAGCCAGCGGAGCAGTTGCGCCTGATGGATAGGGGCAGACAGTAGACAGAAGATAGCTGAATGCCTGTGACGATCGAAGTGAGGCAAAAAGGTGTCAGATCAGGTCACATATCGGCGACAAACTACCGATTACTGGGGAACACTCCAGACAAGTCTGCGCGATTTACGCGGTATCGGCACCCTTGCCTACGAACTGATCCAGAACGCCGACGACGTGCTTGACGAAGAGGGGCAGCCCGGTGCAACGCGGATCACGTTTGATGTCTGTGACGACGCCTTGATCGTCGAGAACGACGGCGTCTTCCGCGACGTGGACTATGATCGCATAGCTAACATCGCCAGTGGCGGCAAGCGCGAAGAGGAAGGGACGACCGGTGCCTTTGGGATCGGGTTCATCTCAGTGTACCAGATCACAGACAGCCCGGAGATTATCTCGAGTGGGAAACACTGGCGCATTCGGCCTGATGCACCAGATGAAGATTATCGAATCGAGATACGCAATGTTCAGACGCATGGGACTCGGTTCCGGTTGCCGTGGGCCTTTGATGCACAATCAGAGGTGCGGCACAGGCTGCGCGTTGAGGCCATCCGGCCAGAGCAACCACAAGCCTTCGTTGAGGAGATCAGCCAAGCGATCTCACGTGCTGCCCTGTTCCTCAAACACCTTGAGGTGCTGGAACTAAAAGAATCCGGCCGGCTCGTCAAGCGGATCGAGCGATTGACCGAAAGGGACGATGCAATCCTGGTCGCTGAAGGAGATCGTACCTGTTGCTGGCATATCTTCCATGGATCTTTCAAGCATGACGCAGATAGGTTGCGCGCACTCCACCCTATGCAGATCGAGAGGAAAAAGAGCAGCGACGTATTGCTGGCAATTCCTGACGAACCGATGGATAACGGCCGGCTGTATGCTGTGTTGCCCAGCGATACAACAATACCACTCCCGTTTCACATCAACGCTGACTTTTTCCCTTCCTCAGACCGCAAGCGTATTATCCTGGAGAGTGATTATCAGTCAGAGTGGAATCGCGCCGCTATCCGTGCGGCGGCGCAAGTGCTTGCGGCCAACATCGAGAGACTGTCCCAACTGCTGGGCCACCATGTTTTGTGGCGGCTGATTAGCAGTCTGAACGAGTGCCGGCGTGCGGCAGAGCAAAGGCAACTAGATCCGGTTTTTTCCACCTTTTGGGAAAGGGTAGCGCCGCGATTATCTGACTGGGCTTGCATCTATGCAGAAACCAAAGAATGGGTCAAGCCGCATGCGGCGCGACTGTTGGAAAGCAAGAACGAAATCGCCGCTTCTTCGATCTTGGTCGGCCTGGGAATCGAAATTGTCCATTCTGACTTGCGTGAGCACTTTGGCCTTCTGCAGCAAAAAGAGATCAGTGTCCCGCTTCTCAGCGTCCAAGATGTAGTTCAGGCCCTGGCGAACAGTGGAGTGCGTGACGGACTGGAAGTGGAGCATGCGCCCAGAGGACTCCGTTCACTCGATGGTTGGCGGCTTCTCTGGTTGGCTCTTGAGACCATGCACAAGCGGCCTCAGCAGACCCCGAGTGGACGCGTAGAAGCCGAATCGGCGCTAAGCGACTGCCCAATCGCTATGGATAAAACGGGTCATTTGTGGTCACCCGCCCGTCTCTTTTCTGGTGAGGCTGATACTCAACAACTTTTCCCAAGCATCCGTTGGCTTACTGAAGAGATTGACAGCCCTGGTATCCCAACTGATTTGGTACCTCTCTTCTCTGCTCCGGCGGCAGTCAACTTCCTAAACGATATGCCAATTGGGCAGCTGGAAGCTACATGGAAAACCGGCGGATTTGACATACTGGCGCTGTACTGTTGGCTTGAGGCGCGGAAGCAGGAAATCCTGGATGATGTCCAGCTTCGAGACCAGCTACGGTGCCTACCAATCTGGCCGGCGGCAGGTCACTTGTGTTCTTTGGAGGGGTTGTATATCCCAGGTGGATTCGAAGATCCGTTCAAGATCGCCGGGTTGGTGGATCTACAGGCGCTGGGAGGGCGCCGCGAATTCCTCAAAGACCTGGGGGTACAGGAACTGACCTTCACCATCTATGCCCAAGAACAGGTACCAAAGGTGTTGTTGGAGCAGTCAGGCCTGCCACTCTCCCAGCGACGTCAGATTGTGCAACTGTTGGCTAGACGTTTTGGAGAGATCAACGATTATGCAACTCTGAGCAAGTTGTCACCCTTGAGTCTGGTCGAGTGCACAGATGGCGAGTTCTATCCTGCCAGTCAGGCGTATCTTCCCAGCGATGTGATGGAGCTTCTGGGAAGCCGTGTTCACATCGCAGAAGTGCCTCAGGAAAACAAAGATGCCGTCCTTGCGCTCTATCAGTGGCTTGGAGTTGAACAAGAGCCCCGCCCAGATGACGTCTTGGCACGGGTCAAGGAGCTTTGCACCACTCCGCCAAACAGGCGGACAGCGCAGCAGATGGAAACGATTTTCGGTTATCTTGTCGAAGGCTGGCCTCGTTGGGAAGATGATTACCAGCAGAGATACAAATCGCTGCGGCACCTGGGATGGCTACCAGGTACACAGACTCAGTCACAATGGTACGAACCGCAGGAGTTGTATGCGATTTTCCAACGCTACCTGTTTGAATCCCAGGCGAACTTTCTTGTTTTTCCCCAAAATCTGCAGAATCAAGCCGCGACAGTCAAACTAATCGAGTTCTTGGGAATCCAGGACAAGCCGACGGTGGCACTGGTGGTGAGGCATCTGCTGACATGCAGCCACACGAACAGCGAAGTCAATCGAGAAGTATACCGTTTCCTATCCAACAACGCTCAAGACCCAGCCCTCGATCAATTGGAAGGTACCGCATGTCTACTTTTGCCCGATGGCAACTATGTCAGGCCCGACCAAGTCTTTTGGGGAAAACACCCATTTGGCCAATTCTGCCATCAACTCGGATCGGATCTGCGCCAATACAATGATCTATTTGATAGACTTGGGGTTCGTGAAGCACCCGACATGCAGGATTACATCCAGGTGCTTCTGGAGATCAGTGAAGGCTTTGGTCAACGCCACGCTGTGCTTGATGAGGAGACCTTCGCGGTGGTCATGAACTGCTGGGAAGCGCTGAGTCAGAGATTGGAGCAAGACGCAACCCTTCGACAGAACCTTCAGGCGTTACAAGAGCACAAGGTCATTCCAAACGATCAAAACTTGCTGATCAAATCCAAGTACATCTTCTTTGAGGATCGCCCAGGACTAAAAGAGCGACTCCACATGGAGCACCATGTGATAAAGCGTCCTCTCAACGCCTGGCGTGCGATGGAGGCAGTGGGGGTGCGGCTGTTGGGGCAGGCGGTGGACGTCCAGTTGGTCGAGTCTCCCGATTCTTCTATTGATGACACAACCACCAGTCGGTTTAGCGAACGGCGCGAGTTGATTCTGAGGGTCATCGAGTCAGAGAAGGCCTCAGGCATAGAAGGGCTAGATGTACCTGCTCTGACTCGTTTGCAGTTCGAAAGAGCCCAGCCGTTGTTGGTTCAGTACGTTCTTACAGTCGATCGTCGTCCATACGTAAGCGAACCCGAGCCTGTGCAAGCTCAACTCGTACCGAGTCGAGACACCCTGCTTGTACAGCATGACAATGGGTATATTCCCTGGCCAGCCGTTGCACGTGAAATCGCTTATGCTATCAAACCTGTGGGAGAAATCGGTGGCCTTGCTGGGGGGATCAAAGAGGCCTTGGCGCCTACCTCTCTTGAGGAAGCAAGCCATGTACTTGATGAACTGGGATACCCTCCTCTGAGTCTGCGCCCGACCGTATCCGTCCCCGAACGGCCTCCCGTTGAAGGATTTGGGGGCTCCGACGCGCCACAAGATGCGGGAGACGGTCCCGTTTTCGCCGATCCGGAAGATAGTCCCCCTACCACCCCAGTGACGGGAGATGGTGGACATCCCCCCGCAACAGAGGACATCCCTGGTGGCCCCACTGGGATCGGTGCATCCCCCAGCTCCTCTGGCGGTGAACAACCCCCGTTGCGCACTCCAAAACGTCGAAAACAATCGCGCATTTTCAGCTATGTGTACCCTGATGACCTGACTTCTGAACCATCCGAAGGAGAGCCTGAGGACCGCCACGAGCATCGCATCCGAGTCGAGAAAGCCGGTATCGCGCATGTCCTAGAGCACGAAATCGAACACAGCCGCGAACCTGAAGAGATGCCTCATCTGAATCCTGGGTTTGACATTCGGTCAATCGACGGAGAAGGCAATGCGCGGTACATCGAGGTAAAATCGCTCTCTGGAATCTGGGATAGCCAGAACCCAGCTCAGGTGACACGTGCCGAGTTTGAGGAGGCGCGTGCGAGGGGCGACGAATATTGGTTGTATGTTGTGGAGCTTGCCACCAGCGAGGAACCACAGATCCACTGCATCCAAAACCCCGCCAAGTGGGTGCAACGCTATCTGCTTGACCACGGATGGCTGCCGCTCGTGCAGATTGAGGCGTAAAATGCACACATCCCATTCAATCTGACACTCTGGCTGGACCATGCCACAAGTCTATTGAATCATATTCATTACAGGGACAAACAAGAGATCACAGACAGCTAGACGGAGCAGTCGATTACTCTCGCATACGAGCTTGGTGACACAATCCATTGGCGGGGTATTAGAGCCCGATAACGACTGGAAAGCTGTTATCGACCGCGGGCCAGACTGCATAATCCGGCCCATGCCGACCATCGAATCCGATGGATGCCGACCATCCGTTCCGAGCCATGCCGACCACCCGTTCCGGCGGATAGTGTCCAGTACTCCTGGGACGTCGGAATCGGTGATCGGCTTGGTTCGGAATTCATTGACGGCATGGCTGGAGCACGTGGACGATTTCGTGGGTCTACGCCGTTAGTTAACACGCTCCCGCCCACCATGGCCTTCATCGCCCCACCTGGGCTATGATGGACCTGTGCCAAGTCGGGCTCTGCCCTCACTATCTTGCGTGGTTTGCATGCGCAAGCGAAACGCGGTATCATATTCGTAACCGTAGTAACCAGGGTTCGTCTGAACCGAAGTCACTCGGGTTGGCTGAAATGGCGGCCCCCGAGGTCTGAGGTTGGTGTTTCAGGATTGCGCCTCATAACCCGGAGGTCCTTGGTTCGAATCCAAGCCCCGCTATCTGAAGAGCAGACTTGCGCTGAACCGGCTCCTTGTTTGCCACCCCTCTCACGCTCTGGCTCCGGCTCTGTCCCGGGAATCCGCTGTCTCTGGTTGGCACCACGGGTGGGGTCAGTTCTGGCGAAAAAGCGGGCGGCTGGTGCTGCCAGTACACCAGGGCACCGATTCCGAACCACCGGTATGTGGCAGTTACCCTGACCGTGGAGGCGATCATCGTTGGGTCGGCCGCCGTCAAGGGGTCTCGCCCGGTTGGGCGAGACCAATGCGCCGGCGGTAACCGCCCTCGCAGGCACTAACCCGAGAGTATTCCTGGACCTTTGCCCCTTCCTCGCCTTCGCTGCCAATCTGCTCAAGGCCCGCAGCGAGTTTGCTCAAGCAACCCTGGTACCGGTGCCAGCCACCAGCACCAAGACGCCCTGCGCCGTCTTGGCTGCCTCGCACCATCTCATCTCTTCACTCGGAGGTCCAGCCGCATCCGCGCCGACTCAGGCGGCTCCCTGAACCCATCAAAGCAGTGGCGGCGACGCCCGGTTGCGGCATCCAGCCAGACCGGCCGGTGCAGGCCGTGTTTCTCCAGGTCCGTCCGGCTGGCGATGAGATAGGTCATGCCCGACCCCGCCGCGGCCGCCAGCTCCTGCACCCGCGCGTCCCCTCTCGCGGTCACCACGAGCACCAGCGGCAACCGCACGCGGTCCTGGCGGTAAGCCAGCGAGGCGGCGTAGTCACGGTGGACGGCGAATTTCTGCGCCAGCGACTTCTGGTGGCGGGTTCCGGTATCGCTCTCCACCAGGAAGTCGTAGGCCTGGTCGCCGATGAGGTAGACCCCGGCCGCGTCGGGAACCAGTACCCGCGGCCGGCCGTGGTGGTGAAAGTGGCGGCGAGCCTCGAACTCCTCCCAGACTGCCAGGCGGTGGGCGAGCATCCGCTCCTCGCGGAAATGCCGGGCCGTCTCGAGGAAGGCTGCGAAGAGCCAGCGGGTTAGGCAGGTATGGGCGTATGTGGTGGTGAGTGCGGCGAGCCGCAGTCGGACCTCGCGGGAGTCTGGCAGGCGCTCGACTGGCCACTGACGGCCGGCGGCGTACCAGGCGGGGCTTGCTCCGCGGACAGCGGCTAGGAATGAGATGGCCTGTGGCGTCAGGTGGGCCAGGTCGCGGCCGTCCGGGGCGGTGTAGGTGGCAATCAACCCCAGCGCCCTCAATTGGTCTAGATTCTCCTGAACCAGGCTCTTCGGCAGACCGGCAACAGCGGCCAGTTCCTCGCACGAGAGGAGGGGCCAGGCAGCGATCCGCTCCAGAAGGCGCCGGCCGGGGGTGCTGAGGGCAAGCTGCTCCGCAACCGACGCTGCGCCGTCTCCTTGTCTGCGTCCGGGCGGCCGATTGGGTTCAGCCCCGGGCCCTGAGGGGGGCAAAAGGCGGTCGAGCGAGCAGGGGGCTGCCCCGCGGCCCGCACGCCCGGCTGATGGCGGAGCGGGGGGAACGCCCAAGCTCAGGTCCCTGGCCGGCGCCAGTTTCTGACCCTGCGTCGGGTAAGTGAGCCGCATCTCCGCAGGCAGAGCGGCTTTCTCAACCCCACGCACCCCGACAAACAGCCGGCCGGCGTCGAGCGGCGCGGCCGGCCGGCGCCATACCGCCGGTGAGGAGAGGACGGCCTGCCATGGGGCGACGAAAAAGGGCTGAACCGGGATCCCTTCCTCGAGGGCGCAGTTCCCCCAGAGCACCAGGAGCTGCATTGCCCGCCGCACGGTGGTGGTCAGCATCACCGTGACCGGGAACTCCGTGCCCGCCTGGCCCGTCTCGGTCAGGCGGCGACAGGAGCGATAGAGGAGGTCGAACCGCGACCGGTAGGCGGCCACCAGCACGTCGCCGGTGTCCCATTCGATTAGAACCGGCCGATACTCCTTTCCTCGCGCGCCGGGCGAAGACCACCCAGCTACCCCCGTCGCCAGCGGCCAGTGCCGGGAGCCGCCGGGCAGCGTCATCGGGGCGTGCGCCCGCACATCCAGCTCATACCCCTGCTCTCGCAGCCGGCCCAGCATCTCATACAGCCACCAGGTGGTCTCGGCCTGCATCAGCGCCCGGTAGTGGCGCTGCCGCCAGACGCCATAGCGCGCGGCATAGGCCCGGACCGGAACCCCCTCGGCGGCCGCCAGAGACGCCATACCGGAGTCGGTGAGGAGATAGAGCTCCTGGCGGTCTCCTGCTCCGGACGCGGGTCCCATCCGACCCGCTATTGCCACCACGCGCACCCATCCAGCCGCCCGCAAGCAACCCAGCGCCTCGGCCGCCCGCTCCTGGTCGAGCCGGCATTTCCGCGTCAGTTGGGCTGCCGTCGCGACGGGCCAGTCGCGCACGGCTGCCAGTAGCGGCTCGTCCGCTGCGTCGGGGCCCGGCTCAGCCGTCTTGAGTGCCGCAAGGTTACTCATCGGTTCCCCGGTCTATATCAGCCGAGCAGCTCCCTCCATCTCCACCCGGGCGGCCGGCCGAGAGCCACCTGCCGGCCTCACGGTCTGACCGTCGCGAGACCTCCCATCTCGGCGCTGGTGGTTGGGCCAGCAGGGCGGTGCGTTTGCTCGACGCCGCCCATATGGTCCTCCGCAGGTCCGGTGGGCGCCTCTTCCAGGCGGGCCTTGATCTCGCTCGCGCCGGGTTCCGGGTTCAGCTCATACCAATACAGCAGCGAGCGCTTGTACTCCTCGTAGACCTGATCGGCCGGCGTCGCGTAGCGCGGCACCTGCTTGCGGATGGCGGTCGCCACTTCGGGCGAACCGGCCGGAGCCAGCACCGTGTCGATATGGACCACCGGCAGCCGCCGGCCGTCCAGACTGGTCTTGACGTAGGCGGCGTGCCGGTCGAGGTTGGTGAGGTCGGCCACCTCCAGGAAGTCATCGAACTCGTCCACCAGGAAGCGTGCGTCCTCACCGGAGACCTGGAAGGCAACCAGGGTGTGGATGTTCGACAGGAGCATGGCGACCATCGACCGGTCCATTCCCCCACGGGCGGCGCCGGCCTGGGCATCCCGCATTTGAGAGAGCGACTGGGTCCCGAGGACAAACCCGGCGCCCGTCTTTTGCAGCTCGCCCAGGAGCGCCCCATAGTTCACGCCCGGCACGCTCTGGAACTCGTCGATGAGCGCCACGAGTCTCGGCCGCTCGTGGCGGGGGAGAGCGGCAAACTCGCGGACCGCGGCGTTCAGGTAGTTGAGCACCACGGCGCCGACAAAGCCGCCGGTCTCCTCGCCGACCGCGCCGGTGGCGGTGTTGACCAGGAGAATCTTGCGCTCGTGAATGGCCCGGCGGATGTCGACGGTGCAGGTGGGCTGGGCCACCATGTTCCGGACGGGAGGTGCGGTCTGGAAACGATGGATCTTGGTCCGGACCGGCGAGGAGATCTCCGCCTGGCGGTAGGGGGTCTCGCTCTCCCACTCGGCCTGCCACCAACTGATCAGGGCGGGGTCAGAGACGTATTCGGTCAGCAGCCTTCTTCGCACCCGAGGGTAGGAAAAGAGGTAGGGGATATCCAGCACGGTCATCTGCCTGTCGGCCGGGACAATGTTGTTGACCGCCATGATGAGGGCCGCCGCGGCCCGCAGCGCCGACTCCATCCGCGGCCCCCAGGTATCGCGCCAGAGGGTGGACCCCATGCTGACAAAGTCGTCCACCAGTTTGTGCCCCGGAATCCCCAGGCCCAGGTCAAAGAGGTTGAGCCCCACCGAGAGCGCCTCGTTGCCCACGTCGATGTAGATCACGTCATCCACCCGCTCCGGGGGGACCAGCGAGAGCACCCAGTTGACCATATCCTGGTGGGGGTCGAGCACCACCAGCGCGGTCTCCGGGTCCGCCAGGACCGCCTGGGCCAGGACCACCTGGAGGTTGGACTTGCCCACCTGGGTTTTGCCCACCAGGAGCAGGTTACGCCGCAGCATCTCGGGGGAGAGGCCAAAGGGAACGCGACGGCCGCCGCGGGCGGTGGTTCCGATCAGCGTGCTTCCAGGCTGGAACCAGTCAGGCCGGGCGAGCATCGTCCGCGGTAGTTTTCCCTCGGCCCCCTCCAGGAGCTCTCCGACCGGCAGGTGCCAGAGGGCGGCCACCTCAGCGACGTTCAGCACCATGGGAGGGCCCATGCCGAGGGCGCCGTACCGACCCTCGACGGTCAGGTCGTCCACCGGGCGGGGTGTCTGGGGCAGAACCACCAGGTCGTTGCCCTCGGGCCGGTTCAGGGTGGCAAGCGCCGCCGCCAGCCGGTCTAGCAACCGGCGGGCAGCCGCCGGGTCGGGGGCAACCGCCCGCAGCCGGAGATCGGCGTAGAAGGCGGGCCGGGTGAGCTTGTCGCGGATCACCTCCGGGTTGCCGGGGGCGTCGACCCGGAGCCGCCGCTTCAGCCCTTCCAGGAGCCAGGCGAGGAGCGCCGCGGTCAGGCAGAGTGCGGGGGCGCCCAGCGCCAGTCGGAGCCACGCGGCGGGCGAGGGGTGGGCGAGGGCGGCGAGCCAGAGGGCGAGGGCCAGGAGCAGGCCGACGGCGACGGCGGTCATCTGACCCACCGCGGCCAGCGCCAGGCCGGTCTGGGCCGGCGAGTTCTGACCGCGGACCTGCACTGATGAGGTGTAGGCGTACCCCTGCCAGCGGTCGGCCCAGTCCAGCGGCGCGGGCGCGAGCACCAGCTGCACGTGGGCCAGCTGGCCCGGCTCCACCACCAGCGCGCCGAGGAGCGCCTGGACCGGGTCGCCGTCGGCGAACCCTTCCTGGGAAAAGGTGTGCAGCGGATAAAAGGGGGGCCGGCGCAGCCCCATCCGGCAGGCCGCCACCGCCGGCGTCCGGTCGGGCCAGCTCCGATGGGCGGCACTCTCACCGCCTGGTGCGCCGCCTGCCGGCCCCTCCTGCGGCCGGGCCGCGAGTGAATTGAGGCCGGCCGGGTCTTCGTCGCGGGAGAGCAGGCGGCAGTGGACGTCGGTGTAGGCGCCCTGGAGCTGTTGCCGGATGTGACACAGCGTCTCCTCGTCGCCGCGGGCGAGGAGCTGCCGGCCGCCCGCGTCCCCCAGCAGCTCCAGGCTAAAGGGCGCCCCGGTCATGAGCGACGAGAGCAGGTGAAGGACCGCCGTCTGGTCGCGTGGGTTGGCGCGGGGCAGGGTGATCGCCAGGACGCGTACCGCGGCCGGGTCGGGAGGCGGCGGGATCGCCGGTCGGGGCCAGAGCCGCTCGCGCAGCGCTGACCACCGGCTGGCTTCAGGGCCGGGAGTTCTGCTTGAAGATGAGGTCATAACTCGCCTCGCCGGTAACGAGGTCCGTCGCCACCTGGCCGGTCTGGTTGGCCAGGCGGACGGAGACAACGGGCTCGAAAACCTGAAAGAGGAACTGGCCGTCGGGGCCGGTGGTGGCCTCCGCCGAGTTGCCCTCCCACAGGAGCTGCACCAGCACCCCGGCCAGGGGGTTACCCGCGGCGTCCAGCACCCGGCCGTAGACTGCGCCGGGATGAGGGTCGTGCCGGCCGGTGGCCGAGGCAACGCGGAACTGGCCGGCGGCCGGGTCGCCCTCCAGCCGAATGGGCGGGACGCTCTGCGCCCCGCCGGTTCCGGCGCTGCCGGCCGGTACGGGGGCGGCCTGGGCGGCCGATGGCCCGCACACGATCTGGCCCAGCGCCGCCGAGAATGGGTCGACCGGCACGCCGTTCACCCGGACCTCGTAGTGGAGGTGGGGGCCGGTCGAGTTGCCGGTGTTGCCCGATAGCCCCAGAAGGGCCCCCGGGCTGACGAGCTCCCCTGGGTAGACGCCGATCCCGCTCAGGTGGGCGTAGTAGGTGGTGACGGGCCCGTTCTGGACCACCACGAGGTACCCATATCCCTGGTCGTTCCAGCCGGCGTAGGTGACCTCGCCGCCGATGGTGCTCTGGATCGGGGTTCCGACTGGGATGCCAAAATCCACTCCGGCGTGGTTGGGGTTACCGCCCGGGTCGTGGAACAGCTGGGTGATCGGCCAGGCGCCGCCCCCGGGCAGGCCGGCCGGGACGCAAAAGTCGCCATAGTAGGAGCTGGCGATGAGGATCTCGACGTTGCCCGCCCGGACTGCGTCGAGGCGGCCCTGCATCCAGGCCCAGCCGATGCCGGAGAGGCCGAAGGGGAGCTGGTCCACCGCGAAACCGAGCAGGACGACGAAGAGGAGTCCGAAACCGGCCGCGACCGTGCAGCCGGCCGCCAGGTTCAGCCCGAGGACACGCTTCAAGTCCACGTCATCACCTCACAAACGACCTTCATCAGCCGGAGCGTCTTGCCCTGCCGGTCGGGACCGGGCGGCGACCCGGCGGCGGCTCTGCCTTTCACGAATGGTGGGTGCAGGTCAGGCCGTAGGTGATCATGTAGGAGAGCGCCACGAGCAGGCAGGCGACCGGCCACTGGATGCTCGTGCGGTCCTGGGTCCCGCTGACCACGAGCCAGCCCAGCGCTGCCGTTCCAACAATCCCCAACAGAACCAACAATGCGGCCAGAATTCTACCGAGCATCGCTACTCCTCCACGTACTTATCTGTCCATCTTTCCAATTGGCAACCGGCCAGGTCACGACTCCCGGCCGCGGGCGCCGGTCGGCGGCCTTCCCCGGCGGCAGAGGAGGCCGGTTTCCTCGACCGGAAGGTCCGTCTCGTATCCGGTCCGGGCTGTATACGGATACGGCACAGGCCTTCAGGGTGCAGTACCTTCATCAGGTTTCCTGTGCACGGTTGCCGCCACGCCTCTAGTGTGCATGCTGGGCAACTTGCCTTTTGCTGGCAAGGTTCCACCTGGCAGCCAGGCTCCTGTTCTGCGCGTCCATGGTCCCGCCTTGCGGGGGACGCCACGCAGTCCCGCTGAGCGCGGCCATGGTCCCGCGCTGCGGGGGACGCTACGCAACCCTGCCTTCGGCAGGACGCTTCGCAGATACAAAGCGGGTGGGATCGCCCCCAGGGTATAGGCGAGCGCCAGCGCTCCCCAGGTCTCCCGTGGCGGGACGACCCCGGCCGGCGCCAGCACAAAGACCAGGAGATACCCTACGCCGGCCATGAGGTAGAGAAAGGCGGCCGGCAGCCCCTCCCGCTCCAGCGTCTCGCGCTCCGGGATCTGGCGAGCCACCAGGACGCTCCAGGCGGCCGCGAGGAGCCGCCGCGCCGCGCCGGGACCGTGGACCGCGGCCGTCACGACCAGTCCGCCAGCCAGCTTGGCCAGCAGGATGGAGATGACCATCTCGGGGGCAGGGTAGACCGTCACCAGGAGCATCATGAGCTTCACGTCGGCCCCGCCGATGACGTGGCACTCCCAGAGCAGCCAGGCGGTGAGCCAACCCGCGAGGGGCCAGAAGGCGGGGGAGCCAGGCAGGAGCACCGGGAGAGCAACCAGACCCGTAAGCGCCGCGGCCAGAGCGAGTCCTCGGCCCCGGCAGACCAGGCGCTCGGAAAAGAGAGCGATGGCGATGAAGGCAACCGCCAGCTCCCACCGCCCCTCCGCTACCCGCCAGGCGACCGCGGCCAGGAGGGGTGGAACCGTGAGCCAGCCCGAGACCGTCCGGGTCCTGAGGTCCTGGGCGGCCGCCTGGGCGAGGAGTCCGACCAGCGCCAGCGGCAGGACCAGTAGTCCCAACACAGGTCCAACATTTCCAACGTTCATGAAAACCACTCCTTGTTGGCCCGAACCAACGACCCCAACAAACGCCAACCGGGGAGCGACGGGTGACCCGGCCGCTCTGCGCGGCGTCTGGTCGGACCATGTCGCTTTTCCACGGCGCCTCGCTCCCTATACTCCCGCTCCGCCACGCCCGGGATGGCGGTCGCCGGGCCCCGTGCCATAGATCGCCTGCCGGTGGGGAGGCAGCGGGAGGTAGATCGGGATGTGCACGTCGCCCTTGCCGGCGATCTTGCGGATCAGGATCGCCTCCCCCTTGCCCAGGCGAGGCAGCTCCTGCGCTTCCAGCTCGTTCAGTCCAAGGAGCCGCACCAGCCGATCGGCCGCTACCGTGGACTGGCCAAAGAGGACCACCGTGCCGGCGTTGTCGCGGATCGCCTCGGCGTCGGGGGTACGGGCGAGGTCGGCCACCTGCTGGGTGGCGATGTGCAGCGCGGCGCCGTGCTTGCGAAAGCGGCGGGCCATGGCGCCCAGCTGCGCCCCCATCCCCTCGAACTTGAGGAGGTGCCACCCCTCGTCCAGGATCACGTGGGTGAGCGGCGTCGCCACGCCTTCGGCTGGCACGCTTCGCAGTCCCGCTGGACGCGGGACACTGCGTAACCCCGCGCCTTCGGCTGGGGCGCTGCGCAGTCCCGCTGGACGCGGGACACTGCGTAGTCCTGCGCTGGAGCGGGCCGGCAGGACGCGGGCCCAGAGGTAGTTCTGGATCTGCCAGAGGCGTACCGGAAGCATGGTGTCGCGCACCTGGGAGAGGCCAAAGACCACCAGCGGGGCTGCGAAGCGTCCTGCTATTCGCGGGACGCCGTGCAGGTCGATGCTGGTGGGCCGGTTGAAATCCTCGGCATACAACCCCCGGGCATACTGGCTCACGAGCGCCGCCAGGTGCTGAGCGGCCGGCTGGGGCATGGCCAGGAGCGCTGCCATCAGATCGGACAGAAGCGGCGGGTCGCGGCGCCAGCTTTCGGGGGCGTCGGGCGTGATCCCGGCCCCCGCCAGCGCTCTCAGGTAGGCATCGGGAACGATCACGTTGGATTCAATGGCGTCCAGCCGCTCCCCGGCCAGCAGCTGCAGAAAGCCCGTGATCACCGCGAGCCCGTCGGCAATGGGGTCCTCCGACTCCGGGTTGAGGTCCAGCACGTTCATGGTATGCTCCGAGCGCCGTTTGAGGTCGAGATACACCCCGCCCAGCGCCTCGGTCAGGGGTCGGAACTCGTTTTCCAGGTCGACGACGCAGACCCGTTGCCCGGCGAGCACGGCCCACTCGGCCAGGTGCTTGAGAAAGACCGACTTGCCCATCCCCGATTGACCCAGAACCAATGAGGAGGCGTTGGGCAGGGCCGGGTCAAAGGGGTCGAGGACCACCCAACTGCCGTTCTGGCGGTGGACGCCGTAGGGCAGCGCATCCGGATCATGGTGGGTCTTGCGCAGAAAGGGGAACATCCGGGCCAGCGCCTCGCTGGTCATGTTGCGGCCGTGGCCCAGCCGGTCGGCCCCCAGCGGCAGCAGCGAGTGGACGCCATCCATCTGGCGGGCGGAGGCACGGTAAAAGAGGACGCCGGTCTCCCGCAGGGTGTCCTCCAGGAGGCGCGACTCCTGGTCGAGCGCGGTCCGGTCGGGGGCAAAGAGCGCCAGGTACCACCCCAGCATATAGATCGTCTCGTCCTCCAGCTCGAGCCGGGCCAGTGCTTCTTCAGTGGCGCTGAGCGCCGCCTGGCGGCCAAAGCTGGTGAGGGCGCCGCGGCGCAGGTCAAAGAGGTTCTCCCCGTGCAGCCAGATACGCTTCTGGCGCAGCGCCGGGGCGATCTCGGCCGGGTTGAGTGGGTAGACAAACTGGCTCATCCAGAGGTCGCCCTGGAAGGAATAGAGCTTGTGCACCGGGAAGGTGGCCGGGAGGTCGTAGACGAACCAGACCCGCCCCCAGGCGGTCCCCATCTGGAAGCAATGGTAATCCTCCCAGAAGCTGGCGGGCGCCAGTTCGTCGAGCAGGGTAGTGGTTCCGCCGCGCACGGCCTGATCGGGTGGCTCCGCGGCGTGGGCGCGTGCCCGGCCGCGGGCCCGGCCGAGGAGACGGTCGAGTGCGGTGCTCATGGTTGGCGCCATTCCGATGGCCGGCAGGTTCATGGTTGGTTGCCTCCGAGTTCTGGTTGCGAGCTCCCACCTTCCGGTGGCCCGCCGGCCGGTTCCGCCCAACTCCCACCGAGGCCCGGCCCCACACCCGCCGGCCGGTCGTGCGCGGGGCTCGTGTGCCGCGCTCCACTGGGCACGGTGTCCGGCCAGACCTCGGAGGGCGGCCACGCGGCCCCGTCGGGCGGCGGACTGCCTGTGGGGGCCGCGCCTCCGGGCCCACCCTGGCCAGGCCCCGGACCCACCTCAGGCCGTACGGGAAGCAGCCCGCAGGCCAGCGAGGGAGCCAGGTGGGGATAGGGCTCGCCGGTCGAGACGTCCGGCGAGGGGGTCCGGTGGTAGAAACCGCCCACCACGGCCGCCACCTGGTGGGCGTCCAGGACCCTCACGGGCGCCTCGACGACCCGCGCCAGTCCCTCGGCCACGCGGGCGGTGCGGCGGTCGAGCTCGGCCTCGGCTTTCTGGAAGGTCTCCGGGTCGATGGTGCTGCGCCGGCCGGAGGTTCGGAGGGGGAAGGGATTGAGAAAGACGACAACGTAGTAGCGGGCGACGAGCGGCCGGATGCGGGCGTGGGCCTCCTCGATGAAGGCGATCTGGCGCCCCAGCGCATCCGCCAGGCGCCCGGCCGGCGGGTGGCCGGCCGCCGGACCCGAGCATTCCCGGCCGGCCTGCCCGGCGGCGGCCTCCCAGGCCGCCTGCCGACGGCGCAACCGCGCCAGCCAGGGAGAGATGTCCTGCGGGGAGGAGGCAATGACGATCTGGACCGCCGTCGGATGGCGCAGGTGGCGGATCCAGTCGGCGTACCAGGCGTAGAGCCGCTCGCGTTCGGCCGGGTCCTTCATTGCCAGGTCGACCGGCTCGACCTCGATCACCCGGCTGAGGGTGCCGTCGGCGAGTATCGCGACCCCCGACTCGGTCAGGCCGCGGATAAAGAGCATCTCCTGGGTCGGCCGGTGCGGCCGGCCCCGATTTTGTCCCATACCTTGTACATGCATGACAACCTCCCTACCAGCTCCCCGCAAGTCCCCGCAGCCAGGCGCTCACCTCGACGCTCGCCCCGCCAGCCAGGTAGACGGTGAGCGCGGTCAACAGGAGGAGGACGACCAGGTTGAACGTCAGGCCGAGCACGGTGTACTCGGGGACGGCGATCGCCTCGGTGCGGACGAGCGCGGGCCGCGCCGCGGCGGCCGGCCTCGGATGGGGCCGGCGGGCGGCTTTCTCTTGCGGCGGGATCCGGGGTGCGGGGGCCCAAAGGGCGTCGGTCGTCGCGGGCGGAGTCCCCCGGCGCCAGACCCAGCGGCGGCCGCTGTGCTGCCAGGCCAGGACGTCCGCTGCCCATCGTTCAAAGGGGCGGCCGGCAAAACGGGCAAAGACCAGCACCAGCCCCACCACCGCCAGCCCGATCGCGGCCGCCAGACGCAGCCCGAATGGGCCGGGGAGGAGGGGGGTGAAGAGCAGGGCGCCGGCCAGGGGCAGGGTGATCGCCAGGATCAGGAGCGAGCGCAGGTTGAGCCCGCCCAGGAATTGGGTCTCCCAGTGGATTTTGCGCGGTGTGTGTACGATGCTCATGGCCTGCGGCCTCCCGATGGGTGAGGCCCGCTGGCCCCGGCCTCGGCGCGGATGCGGGCCGCCAGGTTGCGCCAGGGTGTAGGATAGGGGGCGCCGCCCCCGCCGGCCGGGGCGTGGCCGCGGTCGCGGGCCATCTCTTCCACCGCGCTCAGAAAAGCCCCTCGCGCGGCGGCCGGCTCTCCGCCGGGTGCGGCAGGTCCGGCGCTCCAGGCGGCCTCGACCGTGGCGCGAGCCGCCCTGGCGTCGAACCCGTGCTGCGGGTTGCGGTGCAGGTGGTGCAGGGCGGCCAGGCCGCGGAGCGCCTCCTGGTCGCCCGGGCCGTACCCCAGCGCCTCGGCCATCTGAGCGCCCTGGCGGTAGTCGACCGGCGAGGGGGCCAGGTCCACGCCGTGCGTGGCGGCCGGGGCCGAAGGGGGACCGGCCGGGTAGAGGCGGGGGCCGGACCGCGAGCCTCCGGGCATGGTGCGCAGCCGGTTCTCGACCGTGGCGCCGATCCAGGCCGAGATATCGGCCTGCGGCTGGCCGGCGGCATCGCGGGTGTAAAAGCCGTCCTGGATGGCCATGGAGGGGGCGCTCTCACCCGCGAATTGGTGGGCCGCCACCGCCGGTCCCAGGGCCTCCCCGGCTGCGCTGCGCACCGCGCCGGCCCCGTACTGTTCGGCAAGGCGCGCCAGCGGGCTGGTCACGGACGCGGCGCCGGCCGGCGAGAGAGCGCCCAGGCCGGATGCCAGGTCGCTCCATCCTCCGCGGCCGCTTTGCCTAGTTCCGGCTGCCGAGTCCTCGCGGCCGGCCGGTCCGGCGCGGGACTCCCGGTCGATCTGCCGCTCCATCATCCAGCCGGCGACGCGGGCCGCGGTACCCGTGCCGCGGCCCAGGCGGCTGCCGGACATGGTCGAGAGGCTGGCGCCGCCCACCTGTAGGGCGCCGGCCAGGCTCCTGGCGCCGCGCGTGCCGGCCTCGCGACCGGCGGGCCGGGCGGTTGCGCCCCCGGTCGCGGCCGGGGGCTGGCCGGAGGCGTTGGCCGGGCTGTCGGGCGAGCCGGCAGGTAGTGTGCCGCTTGGCGCGCCGGCGTTCGGAGCGGTCTCACCAGGGCTGTTGCTCGTTGCGGTACCTGCCTGGATACCACCGGCGCCAGGCGCGGGGCTGTGCCTTGTCGCCCCAGGACCTGACGTGAGGCCGGCCCCTGATTGACCGGACGGTGAGCCACTGCCGGCCGGGCCGGGTGGGCGGGAGGCGGCCGAGGCGCCCATCTGCGCCACTGCGCTGCGCATCGCCTGGCTCCCGGCCGAGGCGGTGGCGCCGGCCTGAGCAAGTGTGCCGCTGCCGGCTGCCCCCGCCGCCGCGCCGGCTCCTCCACCGCCGGCGGCGGTCCCGGCCGCGAGCCCCCCGGCGCCAATGGCGGCGCCGCCCAGCGCCGCGGCTCCCACAGCTGCTGCGGTGACTACCATCCCGGCCACCTGCCGGGTGGCGCCGACCGCCCGGTCCTTGACCTCATTCACCGCCCCAAAGGTGGTTTTGGCCACGGTGTAGTTCAGGGTCAGGAGGAGCGAGAGCACCCCCAGGAGCTTGAAAAAGTGGACCACCGCTGCCATGAGGCTCAGCTCGCCCATGGCGCCGGCCTGCTGGATTGCCGCCAGCGAGGCGAGCTTGAGCAGGAGCGCGTTGGCCGGGCCCAGCAGGCTGGCCAGGAGAACCATGCGGGTCCAGGTCCAGTTGAGCCAGCGGGTGGGGGGCAGGACGCCGATGGTCAGCACCAGCGGCGCCAGCGCAATGAGAATAAAGAGCAGGGTCGATCGGGCGACGGTGACCAGCACCAGCGAGATGAGCACGGAAAGCGCCAGGATGATGAAGAAAAAGGCGACCAGCATCCCGCCAAAGGGGGAGAGGGCGGTCAGGCCGCCCAGGATGGCGCTGTTGAGGAGGGTCCCGGCGATGGCGTGGGCGTCGAGCGAGCGCAGGACGCCCCAGTCGGCCACCAGGACGGTCCGGGTGACCTCGCGAAAGAGGGCGCCGACCGAGGTGAGGATGGCCAGGCTCCCGGCGGCCAGGGCCACCGAGATGAGCCAGTCCAGAAGCCCGTGTTTGGTTTCGGCAAACCCGACCGGCGCCGAGGACGAGAGCGACTCCCGGGCGGCCCCGGCCAGCACGATGACAAAGGTGAGCGGCCAGAGGGCGGCCGAAAGTTTGAGCATCCCGGTCCACGGAGCCCGAACGGCGGGCTCCTCGTCCTGGAGGGCGCTGAAGACGATGGCGTCCACCGCCTCGGCGAACACCGCCTCGGCCGCCGCGGTCGAGCCGGATAGAAAGCGGGACATCACCCCGCGCAGCGCGTCCTCCAGGCTTTCCACCGGGAAGAGGATGGTGTAAAAGGCGCGAGTGATGCTCGGCACCACTCCGCCGGGCTGCGCGGTAGCGGTAGGGGTCCCGGCCACCACCGGCGTGGGACGGCCGGCGGTGGCCCACTGGGTGGCGACCGGGGCGGGAACCGCGGTGGCGTGTGGGTCGAGGGTGGGCCTGGGGGTCGGGACCGGGCTGGTGGGAGGCGGACCGGCCGGCATAGGCGTCGGGTTTTGGCGCGCGTCGCCCGGCGCCGCCAACCTCTCGGGCGACAGCCCGGCCGGGTCACGGGGCAGCCAGATGGCGCCACGCAGCGCATGCGCCGTCCAGGGCCCGCCTCCCGGCCGGGCAGAACTCTCCCCTGCGGTTGCCGGCAGCGGGACGAGCAGCAACGTCAGGACCGCCAGCGCGAGTCCCATCTTTTGGACTAGTCTGCTAACCCAATAGCCCGACATGCTGCGCTCCCGGACCTGGCTCTCTCGCGGCGCAGGTCTCATGCGAGCCGGGAGCCCAGCCAGGCCGATACCGCCGTCGGCAGATAGGGCAACCAGCTCGTGGCTCCCCCGCCGGGAGCCGGCAGACGGATCTCCGTCGCCGGGACCATGCTGGCCACCGCGTCGATCACCGTGTTGGCGATGACGGTGGTCAGAAAGGCGCCGACGGCGAGGAGGATCACGGTTACCACCCGGAGCATAGCCGTGGACGCGCCGTAGGGGGCGCCCAGGGTGGTCAGGAGCTGGTCAGCGACAAAGCCGCCGGCCACGCCGACCACCATCAGGATGGCGGCCACGGCGATGAGCGTGTCCACCACCACCTTGGCCAGCGTGCGCAGCGCCTCGATGAGCGGGGCGGTGTCGGCGCCCGCCGCATGGGCGGAGGTGGCCGTGGCGCCCAGAAGGGCCAGGGTCAAGAGCAGGTGTGCGACTCGTAGAATGTGTTTAGACATGGTTTTCTCCTTGGTTGCTGTGGGCGCGGCGGAGTCCGTCCGCTGCCCGGCCGGGCATGACCCGTTTCCCCGGCCGGTACCCCTGGCCGCGCGAGGTGCAGTTGAGGCCCGGCCACGCGCTGGCCCGGTCCGGTCTCCCGAGATCGCGGGCGGCGCCATCGGCTCTGGGCTGCCCGGCGGGGTGTATGGACTGGCTCGCAGTCGCCACGGCGATCAACACCATCGCCTCCTATGGCCCGATCGCCCCCAGCAGGGCTCCGGCGATCCAGTGCACGAGGGGGTACGCCAGGAGCGCCAGGATCACGGCCAGGGCCAGGGGGCCGATCTTGCCTGCCAGGTGCGCCCCGGCCTTCTCGGGCGAGCCAAAGATGGCGCCCCACTCGGCCTCGACGAAGCCGGCGGCGATGCCGGTAAAGAGATAGAGGACCAGGACCGAGGCGAAGAAGGCCACCCCTTCGGCCACCAGCGCCGGGAGATCGCCTTCCGCCGGCCGGCCAGGCACGGCAGCGGCGCTCAGGCTTTTCTGCCCGCGCCCGCCGGCCGCCGTCTCCCCGCCGCGTCCGGCCGCCCCGGCGTGACCCCCGAGACAGAGCGCGAGCGCCAGGGCGAGGGCGACGGCGAGCGTGTGGCGGTGCATGGTTGGCTCTCCCGCGAGACGGTGGCATCGTTTCCTCATGGGCGCGGGTCGTCGATCACGCTCTGCGCCTCGATGACCGGCAGCCGGTCAGAGAGGCCGGTGAAGGTATAGTACTCGGTCGACCGGCCGAGCTTGCGCAGGTCGATCGGCTCCCACACCTCGTGGTGCACCCAGTCGTAGTAGGTGCAGACCTCCACCCGCTGCCAGTCGGGATGGCCCGACATCCAGGGCTGGTGGTTGATCCCGCTGTAGCAGCCGGGGTAGGGGCACTGCCATTCCCACTGGTGAGGGGTGCCGTCGTCGTTGCAGTTGTGCCAGACGCACTCGTGCTCCCAGCGGGTGCACTCCCACGCCTCCCACTCGGTGACCCCGTCCAGCAGCCAGCAGGTCGAGGTCGAGATGCAGTAGGCCTCCAGGCCGTCGCGGAGGCAGGGCTGGCCGTACGAGCTCTTGGGGTAGGTGTGGGTTACCTGCCAGCCGGCCGCTGTCTGGCCGTCGCCGAGCTGCCAGTAGGGCAGCAGGCCAGGGGCCTGGCGCCAGCGCAGGCCAAAGCGAAAGTCCTTGATCGTCTGGTACGGCGTGGCGTCGCCGTGGTCCGGCGCCGGTACGGACGCGGGCCAGCGCAGGGCGTAGGCCGACCATCCGATCTCGCCCGACGCCGGCTGGACCAGCTCCAGGGTGTTGGGGACGTTGACCATCCCCCTGGGCGAGGGCCGGCGGTTGACGGTCGAGCCGGGGATATAGGCGGTGGCCGAGAGGTCATATTCCCCACCGCAGTTGAACACCCCCCAGCCCAGACCGGCGGTGAGCGGGTCGCACGGCCCGACGTCCCCGGGCGGCGCCGGGGTTGGCGCGGCGCAGAACAGGGTGCCGCAGCTTCCGAGCGGCACCACGGCCAGGATAGTGCCCTCGCAGTCGGCCCGGATCTCGATTGGTCTGAGGCCTGACGAGCAGCCGGCGCTGGTGCACATCCGGACGATCACCGGAGGCACGCAGGGTGGCACGGGGGTTGGGGTTGGCGTGGGAGCAGGGGTGGGCGCCGGGCCTCCCGGAGCGGCCGTGGGCTGCGGCGGTGGGGTGGGCACGGCGCAGCAGCAGTTGGCCACCGCGGGGTAGACCGAACACTGGCAGCAGGTCGTGGTCTGACCCGCCGGGCAGCCGCAGCAGGCGCAGCCTCCCTGACCACACGCGTCCCTCGGGGTCGCCGAGGCGACAAGCCAGAGCGCGAGCACGACGACGCCCGCGCCCGCGAGTCGGACGAGTCGCGCTTTCATGGTGCGTCCTCCCGGTCGAGGATGGCCTCGTCCCCGACCAGCTCCCGGATCACCTCGCGATAGAGCTGGGGATCTCCGGCCGGTTCCAGCGGCTGTTCGGCCATCCGGTCGATCTTCCAGCGGCGGTCGCGCGGGTCGTAGGTCAGGGTAAAGACCATGAGGTGAGCCCGGTGGAACTCCTCGCGCACCACGGCGCCGCTTTGGCGCTCGAGGATCTGAAAGAGCGACCCGCCGGGGAGCCGGTCCACCACCGTTGCCCGGAGACCCTCGGGAGGGCGGTCCTCGCCGGCCTCGGTGTCCTGCCCCTGGCCCGGGTCAAAGTTGGAGAGGTAGGTGAACCGATCCTGGGGACTGGCTACGACCCGAAAGCTCTGTCCAATCGATTGCAGGCTGGTCACGGTGCTGCTCATGAGCCCGGCCAGGCTGGCCAGGGGGTCGTCGGAAAAAACTCGGTAGGCGCCGGCCGGGTCGCGGTCGGGCGTCTCGTAATACCAGCGGATCGCCGCCTGCCAGCCGGCCAGCACCAGGCCGGCCGCGCAGGGCGGCTCCAGGTGGCCGATCGCCTGGCCTCCGGGCCCGGGAGTCAGCCGGATGGTCCAGCCGGCCGGGTCGGATGGACAGGTGGCAGGCACAAACGCTCCGTCTGGCCGGTCCGGGATGACCGGCCCGGTCGCGGGAGCGGTGTCGGGCTCCGGGGTGGCCATGGCGGCCGGGCTCTCGCCGGTGACCACCTCGCGGCCGGCGGTCAGGAGGAGCGTCGCGCCCAGGAAAAACAGGACCGCCAGCGCCAGGAGCGCGGCGCGGGTGGGCCGGGTCCTCGTCTGGCGGACGTCGTTGTGGACGAAATCTTCTTGAAGTGACATGGAGCCTCCTTCAGGGTAGCTCGTTACGGATGCCGTAGGTGTTGTGGGCCTCCCCTACCACGGTGATGGTCCGGTCGGGGAACCCCAGCGCCTGCATGAACAGGGTCGGGAGCTCGGTCTGGCCGACCACCCGCACGGTGCGGGGGAGGGTGACCTCGACGCTCGTAATGCGCACTGCGCCTCCCTGGCCGTTGGCCCAGCCGACCCACCAGCCGGTGGCGGTGGCCCGGCTGGCTGACAGCCGGACCTGGTTGGTCTGGATGAAATGCGCCGTGTCGATCTCCTGCGCGGCAGCCTGGGCCGCGAGATCCACCGCGTTCTGGGCCCGGCGGTAGCGGGCATAGGCCAGGCCGCCGTCGGCCACCAGCCCCAGGAGCGCCAGGAGCAGGGGGGTGAGCAGAGCCAGCTGGAACAGGATTTGTCCCCGGCACTCCCGGGAGAGCCGCGATCCTGCCGGGCGGGAGCGCGGAGCCGTCGGGTATGCCCGGCGGCGGGTGTCCGGGTGTGCGCCGGTCCCGGCGCGCGCTGCCGGCCCATTTGACATGTGAATGTCATGCGGGCAGTCCGGAGCGGGGAGGGTGGGTCGCGAGGAGTATGGCTGGTGCACTGCGTTCACCAACTTGCCTTGAAAGTCTCGATGCGTCCCAGAGCGGTGGACGACACGGTTCGCACCGTCTCGCCGGTGATGAGCGTCGCCAGCGGAAACTGCCCCAGCGGCACGGCGTAGCTCACGGTGCAGAGCACCTCACTGCCGCGGCTCCAGCTGCCCTGGGCGGTCACCGAGATAGCAGCCCGGCCGGGGTCCAGCAGCCCAAAGCCGTCCAGCGTCTCCTGGGCGGCCAGGGTCCCCTGGTAGGCGCCCCGGGCCGGTTTCAGGCTCCGGCCGGCCGCGGTGGCGCAGTCGTAGCTGGCGGTATCGACCGCGATGCGGACGTAGGTGAGCGGTCCGAGCGCCATCACGCCGCCGATCATGATCATGAGCAGCGTGAGAACCAGCGCCAGCTCCATGAGCGCCTGTCCATCCTGTCTTCGTGCCTGGTACAGTCCTCGGAAGTGGGGTCGCATGGCAGCTCCATTCAATCCCAGCCGCTTCCCGGCCCGCCGTAGAAGGCCCAGTCGCGCTGGAAGCTGAAGGCGCGGACGCGGAACCCCAGCGGGCCCAGGAAGGGGATGCCGACCAGGCTATCCCGGTCGATGCTCCCTCGTATGCTCCGCTGCTGGGGATAGGCGGTGATGGAAAAGTGGCCGTCGTAAGCGGCCGATCCGATGGCGCCCAGGGCGGCGTACAGCCGGTCCTCGACCACGGCCATCCCATCCTCCGGTGCTCCGCCGTAGGCCGCAGTAGCGCGCACGCCGTCGTGGATGGCGACGGCGGCCACCGACTGGTTCCACCAGAACCAGGCGAACGCGCCCACGAAGAGGAGCAGCAGGGCAAAAGCCGGCAGGGCCAGGGCGTACTCGTAGAGCGCCTGCCCCTGCTGGCTGCGAAGCGTCCTGCCAAAGGCAGGGCCGCGCAGCGTCCCGCGTCCAGCGGGGCTACGTAGTGTCCCGCGTCCAGCGGGGCTACGTAGTGTCCTGCCAAAGGCAGGGCCGCGCAGCGTCTCCCTCGCTATGCGGGACTGCGCAGCGTCCCGCGCCCAGCGGGACCATGGACGCGGTGCGGGGCCATGGCTGCCGAAGGCAGTGCTACCCGGTGCCCCTTGCTGCGTGCGACCATGTCCGCGCCGAGCGGGGTCACGCATTATCTCCGCCACGGGCAGTGACCGGGGTTGCCAATTCTGACCAAACCCGCGAACAGCTGGGCTGCAGCCGGTCATGGGCCGGCGGGCCCCCAATCCGGCTCGAGAGATCCGCCCAGCCGGGCGTGTCTCTGCCGAGCGACAGGATCGCGCTGGCCCGGTCGGTCTCCCGCCGGCAACCCGGACCCTGAAAGTCGATATGAGCTCGTGCATCCAGTTCTCCTTTTCGTGCGCCTCTGGCGCACGGCCCGACCGGCCGGGGGAGGTGGGCGGTCTCCCCGGGGGTGCGGGGACAGCCACCCCGCCAGGTGTGCCGCCCACCCGACCGGTCAGATGCCGCCCGCCGTTACCAATTCAGTGCGGCGCTGCCGGCGGCAAAAGCCTGCCCGATCAGGTCGCGGAAGGCAAAGATGATCGCTGCGATCCCCAACCCGACGGCGATCAGGATGGCATACTCAAAAAGATCCGCTCCGCGTGTATCCTTGAACAACATGGCAAACCTCCTTATAGTTTCAGCTGATGGACAATCGATAAACCTGCCCTGGCGCTGGCGGCCGTGCATCGTCAGTCACCTGGGCGCCAGGGCAGCAGTTCGCTAACTGGGTCACCTCTGCGAAATTGGACCGATAAGGCCTCCTTTCTCTATGCCCCCCGGGTCCGGCCACTCGTTCCGGCCTCCCTCTTCCAGGGCCTCCGCCGCCGGGATATCCGCCCGCCATGGGCGTCGCAGGACGTCCCGGGACTACGCGGCAAGGGCCCCTCCGCGCCCGCCACCTGCCGGGATGTTCCACGAATGGCGGGGATGTGACCGGCGTGAGGAGAGGGGCCACTGGACCGCGGCGCTTCTGCGGGACCGCGAGCCAGTTCGCGCCGGCTGTCGAGCGGACGCCACCGGTCATAGAATGACTCCCCTGAAAAAAGGCGTGTCGTTTTGCTCAGGACCGAGTTATCATTGGTGATCTTATCCATCAGTGTGAGTAGACCATGTTTCGACCAAACCAGAAGCATCTGCAGTCTTCATTATTCGGTGATGTGAGCAATTTGACGCCCAAGGCTCGCAAGCGGTTGGAGGAATCGTGGGCGGGTGCCTTTTACCGCGAGTTCTTCTTCCGCCTCGATGAATCCCCCTTCGCCGTGCTGTTCAGTGACCAGGCTTCCCGGCCCAACATCCCGGTCAACGTACTCGTCAGCCTGGAGACACTCAAGGCTGGCTCTGGCTGGAGCGATGAGGAGATGCATGATGCCTTCCTGTATAACGTTCAGGTTCGTTATGCTCTGGGCTACCGCAACCTGGGAGAGGGCGACTTTGACCTGCGGACGGTGTACAACTTCCGTCACCGCCTCAGTGCCCACATGGCCGAAACGGGCGAGAACCTGATTGATCGAGCCTTTGCCCAGATCACCGACGGGCAGGTTCGGGCTTTTCAGTTGAAGACCGGTCGCCTGCGAATGGACAGCTTCCAGGTTGCCAGCAATATCCAGCGGATGAGCCGGCTCCAGTTGTTGGTGGAGATGCTCCAACGGGTTCATCGGATGCTCAGCCCCGCCGACCAGGACCACTATGCCGAGGCCCTCGCTCCCTACCAGAAAGGCTCCTCGGGGCAGTACATCTACCACCTCAAGGGAGAGCAAACCGGACCGCACCTGCAGCGGATTGGCGAGTTGATGCACCGTCTGCTGGAGGAACTGGCGCCCGCCTATGCCAGCGACCCCGTTTACCTGTTGCTGGCGCGTGTGTTCGGCGAGCAGTTCACCGTGCCTGACGAGCTTCCTCCGTCGCCCGAGAATCACCCCGGAGGTCCAAGCGATCCGCGGGGCAAGACCGCTGGTGGCGCTCCCACAGGTGACGCCGGCGAGTCTGGCGCCGGGGGGGCTGCCATTTCTGGTCTGGAGCCTGAAGAGCCGATGGCGGTTGAGCCGGAGGTTGGTGTGCGACCGGGGCAGGAGATCAGTCCCAGCAGCCTGCAATCGCCGGATGACCCCGAAGCCAGCTACCGCAAGAAAGGCAGCCGGAGCTACCAAGGGTACGTGGGCAATCTGACCGAGTCCTGCGACGCCGACAACCCCTTTCAACTGATTGTCAAAGTGCAGGCCGAGTCCAACACGACGGAAGACACGACGATGTTGCTGGACACCTTGCCGGAACTGGCCAGCCGCACCGATCTGCACACCCTGCACACCCTGCACACCGACGGCGGGTTCTGCGGACCGACGGTAGATGAGGCGCTGCGCGTCTTGGGTATCCAACAGGTGCCCAGTGCCATGCGTGGTTCCCAGCCAAGCGCAGACCATCCCACCCTTGCTGACTGCACGCTGGTTTGCGATGACCGCGGAAAGCCGACGCAGGTGACCTGCCCGCATGGTCACGCGGCTGAGGTCAAAGCGGGGCGCAAGCCAGGACGGTACCTTGTCCGGTGGACCGACGACCCGTGTCCCGAGGGCTGTTTTCGGCCACAGGGGAAGGGGACGACGGCTCCCCCCAAGACAGTCCCGACCTTGCGATTCAGTCAGGCGGAGCTGGACCGTGCCCTGCGCCGGCAGCGCGGCCGCGCCTGTCACCAGAGCAAGCAAAACCTGCGGGCAGCGGTAGAAGCCACGGTGGGCGCGATCAAGCGTCCCTTCAGCGATGATCAATTGCCGGTGCGCGGCAAATCCCGAGTGACTGTCATGCTGATCGGCTCGGCGGCGATGGTGAATATCCGGCGCATCCAGCGCCACTTGGCCGCCAGGGCCCAGGGGAAACGAAGAGCGACGGAATTGCAGAGAGCAGAAAGAGGAGGTCACGATGACTACCCGGCTACGCTTTCTTTTTTGCTCGCGCTTTGGAACCACTTTCGATGCTGCTCAAGACCCGTACATGGTCCACGGGCCGTTTTGACGTCCAGTAGCTGAAGTTCTTTCAGAAGAGTCATAGATCGTTACAGCAGAACGTGGCGCCATCAAGGCAGCCTGTGCTCCACGGGTTGGGCTGGGCGGCAATGCTGCGGGCCGGTCGTACGGCAAAACTGGGCACCGGCCAGCGCCATCTCGCGAACTCGCCGGCCGCATGGCCAGTACGCGCCGGACCACATACCGGCGCAGCAGGGCCATCGGTGGGAAGGCCGCCACCCGGCTAACCGGCCGGGCAACGTCCGGTTGGTCCAGTCCCTCGTGGCTGGTCAGGCACTCCCGCGAGCGGCGGCGGTAGATCTGCTGCCCCGCGACCAGCATCGTGCTGGTCAGGAACGCATGGACCGTCGGTCAAGGTCGGAGATTCGAGATCCCTCGGAGCGGTTCAACAAGCGGCGACGATTCGCCTCGCCCATTGGCCGGCGCGTTCCAGCTCGCCTTCGATCAGCGGGCCCTGGGTGCCGGCTACGTAGAAACCTTCGGGCGGGAGGACGAGCTCTCCGCCTTTTCTCACCAGACGACCCGCGATCGGTTTGGCGGCGTAGCCAAAAATGCTGACAAAGAACGCCAGGATGCGGATCTTTTGTACATCCGCCTCGGTCATGCGGGTGTCAAAGGCAGCGACCTTGACGCCCGCCAGGCTTCTGCCGGGGATGGTCTTCAGAAACCGGGTAATGGTTCCCAGGGGGCAGAACTTCTGGGTCGGCGAGCCCACGACCATCAGCGCGAGTCCAGCCAGGTGTTCTGGCTTGACGTCCGTCACCCGGGCTATGTGCACCTGCTCTGGGGCACCGAGCGCCTGGCCGATGGCCAGGGCGATTTTCTCCGTGTTGCCGTAAGCCGACTCATACACGACCAAGGTTTTCATCGAGAACTACCCCATCCCTACTTGCTTGTCCATCTACTCCTCCAACTATTCATCGTTCCCAAGCAGCCCTTTCGCCCGCGCGACGGCGCGCTCCGCTTCGCCGTGCCTGAGAGGCCCCTTCTTGAGACCCCTGACGAAAAAGCCACTCGGTGCGCCGGTGACTGTCCATCCCTTTTCCCTCAGCGTGGCTGCCATTTTGGGCGCGGCAAACCCACCCCAGCGCTCGAGGAAACCCCACGTCAATCGGGTGTCGAACGTGGCGGCTTGCACATCCTCCCGGGCCGGCGACCCTATCCGCTCCAGCAGGTTCTGGACCGCCCTGGTTGGCAAGGCTCCATGGGTGGGAGACCCGACGATGAGCAGGTCAGCGCTTGCCACGTCGCCCGCCTGCACCTGGGCCACGTGCCGGACCGCCACCTCGCCCGGGATTGCACCGCCGATAGCCTGCGCGATGGTCTTTGTATTGCCATACAGCAAGTCATATACTACCAGAGTCTTAATGCAACACCTCCCAACGCTTTTCAAGAAGTTGCCAACTCTGGCAAAGGCACCTGACGATAGCCCCGCATCCCCCGGAACGTTTCCTGGCTGCCGGCAAGGGGTGACGGGGCACCATCCGTGGAATTACGGCAGGCCTGAGGCAGGCCGCACATCGCCGGGCTGCCCCTGTTGGGTTCGGGCCGACTCGCGAGTCCTGACATCTCAACCTGTGCTTGATAGAAGGTACAGCATGACGGCGGTAGCGAGCACGGTGAGGAACGGAGTGACCTGGTGCAGTCTCAGGACCACCGTCGGCGTGGTTTTGCCGGTGCTCAGCAGCCCGCCGGTGGCGACGGTGCCCAGTAACAGCAGTCCGGTGATCGCGACGGCGGCCTGTTCGTTGGCGCTTAGTCCCGCCGATTGGTTGATCCGGTGCACGGTCACGATGAGAAACGCCGCCGTCGCCAGCGAGATCAGTTTGTGGACCGTCAAGCGGATGGTATTGAGCGGCCGTCCCGAGCGGCTCAGCCAGGCGCCAGAGAGAAACACAAGGAGGAAGAACAGCCCCGCTACTAATACCTGTGATGCGGTGGCCCCCATTTTCGCTCCCTGGTTTCAAATTCCGGTCTCGGCCGAACCGCCACCATTTGCCGGAAACGAAGCCATGGAGAAGGGTAGGCCGTGTCCGGGGTAGACAGTGCCCACGGCCAGAGCCTGCAGTATCGCGAGACTGGCCTGGCACGCGACGGCGTCGTCCATGATCGAGTTGATCGCCGGCTTCTTGGTGTTCTCCAGTAGATCGCCGCAGAATAGGTCACCGGCGGCGGTCAGGATACCGATGGAGCCCCTGGAGTGCCCGGGAAGCGATAGCACCTGGGCGTCCAATCCGTATTCGGAGAGACTGTCGCCGTCCTCAAGGTAGAGGTCGGGCCGAAACCGGTTGGATTGGGGGAACCGGAAGAGGATGGGAGCCATCAGACCGACCAGTCTGCTGCCCGAGGTTCGGTTCCAGAACATGTCGCCCCGTTCAGCCATACCCGAGTCGTCGCGGTGCATAGCGATGATGACGCCGAACCTCTCGCGCAAGCAAGCTGCGTTGCCCGTGTGGTCAAAATCGCCGTGGGTCAACACGATGAGCTTGAGGTTGCCCGGCCGGCAGCCGGCGTTGGCCAGCTCGCTCTCCAGCTCTGCGCGCCGGTTTGAACTCCCGGTGTCGATGAGCACGTGGCCCGAGTTGGCCTCTACCAGGTAGCAGTTGACCGAGCCCATCCTGAAGGGCAGCCGAAGCGTGATGATCTTGGTTTCTGGCATTCCTACCTTCCTGACGCAGTTCAATGGCCCACGCGATAGCTTCTGCACATCTCTAGCGGGTTGCGATCGCCGGCTCCAGAAAGACCCGAGCAACGACGCGGTAGGCCGGCCGGTAGTGAGCTCGAAAGGGCGCGGAGTGATGAATCGCCGGAAAACCCTGTTCTCCCATCTGCTGCATGAACTGGCTGATCTGCTCCGCCGGTACGTTGAGCCTCCCGGCCGAGGCTACCTGCACCGCCACCTCGCCGTACCGACCGAAACGCTCCACCGAGCCCTGATACTCACGTGCGGTGCGCAGAAAAGCCTCCAGCAACCTTTCCGGTTCGTGTCCCGCCCCCAGGTACGGCCGAAGATGCACCCGCACGATCTCGCCGTCGGGCGAGATATCGTCTAGCAGAGGCTCCTCGGGCCCGGCACCCATGGTCGCCAGCTCGCCGTCCAGCCAGGCCCGCACACCGTCGTCGTTCGAGACCGCGTGCTCGCTTCCCAGGCTTGCCTGGTGAAGCAACTTGTACAGGTCCTGAATCTCCAGGAGCGGATAGCGCCGAACCTGAGCCTCCAGGATGCCAGCCAATGTCTTTTCCAGCATCTTCGCTCGCAGGCCCTACCGGCCTATCGCCCTCGCCGGCGTTCCCTGACTCCCGCCAGGCCCGCACCGGCGCCCGTCGCCAGGACCAGCAACCCGGCGCCGGGGCACACCCCGGGCCTGGCTTGCCCGCCGGCCGGTTCAGCTTCCGCCTCGGGCGTCTCTGGCAGCGTGGGCGCCGGCTGGCGGAATTCCGACGTTGGCGCCGCGGTTTGGTCGGTCGGCGCCGGCGTCAGCAAGGTCGCGTCATCCAACCACAACCGGCCGCTCTGACCGCCGGTGCTCCCCTCGAACAACAGCGCCAGTCCCATCGACCGGGCCGGGTCGAAACGGGCCGAGCCATCCTCCCAGGCGGGCGGGAGCAACTCCTCCCAACGCGCCTCGACCCGCTGCCAGCCGTCGACCGCCGCCTGCGTGGTCTCGGTGCGGAATTCGAAATGCTGCAGGGCTTCAGCGGCGCCGCCGTAGGCGACCACAACCAGCCGGACACCGGCCTCCTCGGCGTGCAGGTGGAGGACCAACCCGGTTCCCGCGCTCCAGTCCTGCGGCCCGGGAAAGACCAGGCTGCAACTGGCCCAGCCCTCGGCCGCCACCTGGTACTCCATGGCCAGTGCGGCCGCGCCGCTGTGCGCCTGAGCTGCGTCGAGCTGGCAGTGCACCCAGGTGCGGCCGGTATCGTCGGCAAACGCAGACCACTCAACGACGGCGCTCTCCATGTCGGCGACGATGATGATCTCTCCTGACGTCGGTTGCATGGGCGGAGCACTGTCGCCGTCACCCGTCGTCGGTGTCGCTGCAGGGGTGGGCAGGGGTTTCACCCGCGCCGCCGCCGCCAACCAATGGTTGACGTAGACGTTCAACAGTGGGACAAACTCCTCGGTCGCCTTGCGGTTGCCGGCCCTGGACGGATGATCATCGCTTGTCGGAAAGGCCAGATTGTCACGGCCGCGGTCGGTGACGTATTCCACCACGCCGGCGTGGTAGCGGTGGTGGTTGTCGCGGTCGGTGAGGACGTTGTAATAGTCAAAGACCGCGACATTGTTCTCCGGATATCCGCGCAGCCACTCGGTCACCAGCCAGGTGTTAAAGGCGCGGGCGTTCGCCGCGTAGGTTGGGTCCCTCACTGGGGGAGCGGTGATGGCGACAAAGAGCTTGTCCGGCCGGGTGACAAAGTAGGTCAGCAGCTCGTAGTATATCGCCTTGGCGTTGCTGACCGTCAGACTGTCGCCGCGAGCCGGCGGATCGTAAGGCCCGCCTTCCAGGTTCGAATTGGGAAAGCAGGACTTGAACAGGATCACCTGATTCTCGCCTCCGGGGTCGGGCAGCGTGCGGGTGTACCGTGCGTTCTGCCCGTTTTCGCGGTACAGGGCTGCCAGGTATCGGCCGCTATCAGGCCCGGTGAACCAGTCCTGCCAATCCGTGATGTCAGTCCGGTCACCGATGTTGTCCGGCCCCCAACCATAGTTGGTGTCACTCACGAAATAGTGGTTCTCGCTCAGTGCCAGTCCCAGCCCGCCGTCGTCGTCGGAGAGCCAGTTCTCGCCGCACGAGTGGCGGACAAAGATGAGCTTGGTGGTCTGGGCGGGCGGGTTCGGGTTGGGGTCTACCACTTGGGCGCCGGCCGAGGCACCGCCGCAGGTCAGCAAGAGCAACGTCCCTACCAGGGCGAGCCACGGTGCCGCCAAGCGGCGTCTCGTTTCGCTTAATGCCGGCACTGTTTCCTCCTCATCAAAACTGCGCGGACCCATCGCTCAGGGCTTGCGCACGGCGACGCGAAGGATAGGTAGAGACTGGCGCGGAAGACGCGGCAAGACGCTGGCGGACGGAAGCGTCACCCAACTGGCAGGATTCATGACCTGAGCACCAACGGCAACCACAGGACGCGCGGTCGGACGCCGACTGTCTGCTGCATCGTCGCCGGCTGTTGGCATCGGTTGTCCACCGTCAACGTGACCGTGTAAACCTGCGAGGTGACGGCCGAAAAGATGTGCATCACCGGATTGCCCGGGCGGATTGCGCTCCCGTCTCCCAGGTCCCAGTTCCATGTGACTGGCAGTTCACCCGCAGTCAAGGTCCCGGTAAAGATCACCACCTCACCCGATAGCGGCCAAACCGGGCAAAACAGAATCTGGCCTGCTACGGGGCTCTCGCAGGGTGGCTCGGGCGAAAGCACGATGTCCAGGGTGGTAGTCAGGCCGGCGGTGATCCCTACGCCCGACAACAGGTAGGGCTCAAAGCCGGCGGCCGTCACCGAGACGGTGTAGATGTCGGTTGGCAGGCCTATCCGGTATTCCCCGCCGGGGCCGCTGCTGGCAAACCAGGTATCTCCGCCTGCGCCAGCAATGTCGATCGGCATATCCGCCAACGGAGCGTGCTGGTCATCCTGAACCGTGCCGGCCAGGAAGCCCAAGTCCTCGGGCCGGAACACGGTCACTCGCCGCCGCAATGATGCTGGGTCCTGACACGCGTTGTCCACTGTCAGCGTCACCGTGTAGGCCTGCGTCCGGGTGGCAGGAAAGGTGTGGGTGATGGGGTTTCCCAGCGCCAATGACGCGTTGTCACCGAAGTCCCAGGTATAGGTTATGGGCGGCTGTCCGCTCTTGACGGCTGCAGTAAACGAAACGACCTGTCCCACCAGAGGGGGGTCAGGTGCGAAGTCGATCAGCGCCGGCACCGCTACCTGGCAGATAGCCGTCAGGGTGAAATTGAGCGTGGCGGTGGCCTGCGCGGTGACCTGCACCTCGGCCGTTGCAGAGGGTTCGTAGCCCGTTGTTTCTGCCCAGACATTGTAGTTGTTCGCGGGTAGAGTGAGGCTGTATTGGCCTCCTGTGCCGGTGGTAGTGGTCCAGTTGGTCTTGCCCTCCGTAGACGCCGTGATGGTGGCACCCGTGAGGCCGGTACCCTCCTCGGTTTGCACCTGACCGGCAAGGTACCCCATCGGACTCTGCAAGGCGGCCTGCACCGCCGCCAGGACGTCCAGCCGGCCCCAGCCAAAGAGGTTGTTGGGCACGCCGCTGGACGAACACTGGCTGCTGGCAATGTGCTGCGCGTGTTGGTTCAGATAGGCCTCGGTGAGGTCCAGGTCCGCCACCAGGTCTGGGGCCGCCGACCAGAGCAGAGCGATCGCTCCTGCCACGTGGGGAGCCGCCATGGAGGTTCCGGACATGCTGCCGTAACCGCCGCCGCGGGTGCTGGAGACGATGTTGCTGCCGGGCGCCGTCAGGTCAGGTTTCATGCGGCCGCTCCCGTCCACGGTCACCGGTCCCCGGCTGCTGAAACCGACCAGCGTGTCATCCAGATAGGTCGCACCCACCGTATAGGTCGCGTCGTAGATGGCGGGTGGGGCGTTCACCGTGCTGCAAGCAGAACCGCTGTTTCCGGCCGAGGCCACCGTCAGGATGCCGGCGGCGCGCTGGGCCTCCACCGCAGCCTGCAGGGTCCCCCAGGAGCAGCCCTCACTGGGTGGACAACTCCACGAGTTGTTGGTCACGTCGGGAGCCAAATCGGAGTTGCCCTGTGCCGGGGTCCCGTTCACCGGGTAGGGTGCCAGGAAAAACTCGAAACACTCCAGGTAGGTGGCAGGCGTCCCGACGCCGACGCTCATATTGCGGCAGCCGATCCAGCGGGCGCCCGGGGCCATGCCTATCTGCCACCCGGCGCCGTCGTCGCCCAGCACAGTGCCCATGGTGTGGGTGCCGTGCCCATAATCGTCGCAGGGCTCCAGGGAGTCGGCGCCACACGTTCCGCCGCCCGCGTGTATCGCGTCGTGCCAGTGGTAATCGTGGTCGGCGCTGCTGCCGTTCCAACCGAGGTACTGGAGCTTTAGCGCCGGGTGATCCCAGTCGTACCCGGTATCCTGACCCCCGACGACGATCGCCTGCCCGGTATACCCCAGCGCCCATACCCCTGGCGCGCCCACGTGGCTGATGTTGGGTTCGACGGTGTTGGCCAGTGCCGGCTCGATCGTGGTTGCCGGGGGCGGCAGCGAAACCCGCACCGCCGGGTTGGCCTCAATACGATCGACGTCCGGCCGGCTGGCCAGCGCCTCCACCAGGGCTCGGTCTCCTCCCTGAACGTGGATCAGGTTGACAATATAGTAGGATCGGTACCGAATGCCCCGGGCGTCCAGCCAGGCGCGAAGCGGTGCCTGGCTCCGCTCGGCCGTCTCCCACAAGATGTCCCGAACAAACCGGCCGCGGGCCTGCTTGGAGGCGAGCGTTCGGGCGGGCGAGACGTCCGCCTGTTCTGCCAGCACCACCAGAAAATCGGTCTGGCCACCATCCGAGGTGGCCCGCCACACCCAGGACGATACCCGGTCGTCGGACTTTGGGTTGGCGGCCAGATGGATGGATCCGGACACGGTCGATGCTGGCAAGAGAAAGAGGATGACCAACGCCGCAAGTGTCAAGCGGGTAGGGTGGTGCGGGCGAACCGCAGACCGGCCGTCCCCGGAATTACGCATAGTCATCTCATCCTGCAGTGGAACTTGCAGCCGCAGTGAAACGCAGTCCCTCCCCCTCCAGGTCCACCTGCACGACGGTGCCGGGCTGGGGTGGGGTGCGCAGCAGGAAATCGGCCAATGGCTCCCGTAGATGGCGGCGCAGGATGCGGCGCAACGGCCGCGCTCCCCACTCCGGATGGTCGTTCTGCGCCAGGAGCCACGCCTTGGAGTCCGGACCTATCTGCAACGCCAGTCCGCTGCCGGCCGCCAGACGAACCTCCTTCTTGAGCAACAGGTCCAGGATTTGGGCCAGCTGCTCGGCGGAGAGAGGATGAAACAGGATGATGTCATCCAGCCGGTTGAGAAACTCCGGCCGGAACCGTATCTTGACCTCGCTCATCACCAGCGTGCGCTGCGCCTCGGTGATGATCGAGTCGACCAGGAACTCGGAGCCCAAGTTGCTGGTGAGGATGATGACCGCGTCGTTGAACCGGGCGGTGCGCCCCTGCCCATCGGTGAGCCGGCCCTCTTCCATGATCTGGAGCAGGATGTCCGTGACCCGGGCGTGCGCCTTTTCCACCTCGTCAAACAGAACCACCGAGTATGGCTTTTTCAACACGGCATCGGTGAGCTGGCCGCCGGCTTCATGTCCAACATAGCCCGGCGGCGCGCCGATGAGCCGGTTGACCGAATGCTCTTGCTGGTACTCGCTCATGTCAATCTCGGTGGCAGCGTCCTCGTTGCCAAACATGAATTCGGCCAGAGCCTTGGCCAGTTCGGTCTTGCCGACGCCGGTCGGGCCGAGAAACAGAAAGGACCCAATCGGCCGGTTGGGGTCCTTGAGTCCTACCCGGGCGGTCTTGACCGCCCGGCTGACGGCCATGACCGCTTCTTCCTGACCGATGATGCGCTGGTGCAGGTGTTCGACCATTCGCGCGTATCGGGTGCGCTCATCCGTGCCCAGGTTGTTCACCGGAATGCCGGTTGTCTGGCTCAGCGTCAACGTGACGTCTTCCACGTCCAGGATCGGGTCCTGGGCGTGTCCTACCGCGCGCACCGCCGCGGCCGACCGGTGCAACAGGGTGACGGCTGCACCCGGGAGCGGATTCACTGCGAGGTAGCGCCCGGCCAGCGTTGCCACTGCCTCCAGCGAACCGGGATCAATCCGCAACTGATAGTCTCGCTCCAGCACCGGTTGGTGGGCTCGCAGAATGTGGACCGTCTCCTCCACCGAAGCGGGCGGGACGGTGAGGCGATGGGTTTGCTCGGCTACCACGCTGTTCTTGGCCATCAGCCGGTCGTAACTGGGCTGATCCGTGGTGCCCACCACCGCGACCGTCTCTGAGAGCAAGGCCCGGCGCAGCGGCGCGCCCGCCTCATAAAACTCGGCGTCGAGCCGGCCGCCGAAAAAGCGGTGGATGTGGGGTACAAAAAGCCCTCCGCCTCGCGCCCGGCTCAGTCCGGCATTCAACGCCTTGACCGGGTCTTCCTGCAATGACTGCTCCGAAACCTGGACCAGCGAGGTCAGCCCGGCCGGCCCGTTGCCCTGCGCGATTTGCAGCGCCAGGCCGGCTGCCAGGGAGCGCTTGCCCACCCCGGCCTGACCGACCAGAAGGACATGCCGGCGGGTGGTCAGTGAGAGCAGATTGACCAATTCCCGGATGAGGTCCGCTCGAAGGTATATCGGCGGGAGTCGCTCAGCCTTGGCCAGCGCCACCCAGTCCACCAGCGTGCCGCCCCGACCGCTGGCCGAAACCAGCGCTTGCTCCAGCGCCGAGGGCGTGAGCCCGTGTCTCTGCAGCACGCCTGAAGTGGTGTGCCCTGGTTGGACCATCGCCAGGAGTACGTGGTCCGTGTTGACCCGAATCTCGTCCCGCTGCTCGGCAAAGGTGAGCGCCTGGTCCAACACACGCGTCAACTCATTGGCCAGTGGGACGCGCTCCCCGTTGGGTGTGACCCAGGAAAAGTTTACGTCGCGGCCCACGCGCATGCGGGCCATCGTCTCGACTGTGGCTGCCAGATCGGGCAACCGGTATCCCTTTTCCTCCACCAGCCGGGTTAACAGCCGGTGCGCTGCCGTGTCCGGTTGCTGCACCAGCGCCAACAGCAACACCTCAGGCGTCATCAAACGCTGACTGACCGCCGGCATCAGGACGGCGGCCGACGCCAAGGCCTGCTCGAGCTCGGCTGAAGGGATCTTGGGGTTGAGAACGCCCATCTCTATCTCCGGCCTCGAAGAACCCAGCCGGCCACGAACGAAAGGACTGCCGCCACTGCGACACTGGGTATGAGCGCGGTCCCAACCTGCCCACCCGCCGAGCCCGACGGCCCGGCCATGGTGACGGTTGCCGGGGTTGCTGTCGCCTCGCTCAGAACCAAGGCGGCTACCTCAGCCGGCTGCGGTTCCGGGGTTGCGGTTGGCGGGAGGGTTGCCGCCGCGACCCGGATCGCCGTGGCCTCGGTCGGCAGCGGGGTCGGTGGTGCAGGCGTGGGCGACGGAGTCGGCGCCGGCAGATCGGTGGCCGCTGGGGTAGGTGTCGCGGTGGAAGCTTCCGGTTCGGCCGTCGGCTCGTCTGTGGGGGTGAAGGTGGCAACCGGCGTCAAGGTGGTCAGCAGCGTTGCCGGAAGCCAAAGCTTTTGGTCGGGGTAGATGGTGGTCTCCTGCAGGCAGTTGGCGGCGATCACCGCGGCGAGCGATGTGCCGTGGGTGACCGCCAATCCAGAGAGATAGTCGCCCGGGCGAACCTTGTAGGACACCCAACCCGAGGGGACCGCGCCGCAGGTGCCGGTGGTGGCGGTGGCGCGCACTACCTGGGTGGCGGCCGGAGGGGGGGCGCCCTGGCCGACGATCTCCAGCACCGCATCGTCCCAATAGGTGTCATTGTGTTTGACGGCATAGTCAGGCGCCGATCGCATAAAGACGGTGACCTTGTTTCCCTGAGCCACCGCGTCCACCGCCAGTTGGCCCCAGGTGTTATAGTGATTCTGCGTACCCGACCAGACCACTGTGCCTGCCCAGGGATTGGTGTCGCCCGTCGGATCAATTCCCACCTGCAGCCGCATGTCCGCGGCGCTGACCGACTGGCGCGGATCATCCTCCACCGAGGACCAGGTGGTTGCCCAGACGGTGAAACGCAGGCGGGCCCCCCATGTGATTCCGGAAACCTGTTGGTACATCCCGGCGACGTGGGTGGCATAGAACGTGAACCACTGCTGGGCTGAGCCTCCACCGTGAACCCGGTCCGGAAAGAGGTCGGCGCGGGCCTGTTTGTACTCCGGCCGGTGGTTGTACCCCAGGGGATCGGAGGCCTGCCGCTCCGTCCACCACGGCGTCCAGTCCGGCGCCATCTGGATCTCCGGGATGCCACCCCAGGCCGAGAACCCGCCTTCGAAGCTGGGGTTCCGCAGCAGGTTGGTCGATCCCTCCACCGGCGTGAGCCTGCCGGCCGACAGCAGCATGCCGGTCAGCAACAGAACGCAGGTCAGCTGTCGGTGATATCGGCCGGACCGAACCGGCCTGAAGAGCGTTTCCATACCCATTTGGCCTCCTGACTTGGCGGCACTGATCAGCCGATATTGTAGCACGGAGTGGGTGTCTCTACAATCAGGGCCGGGGTGTGGCTCGGGGTCCTCGCGGGCCGGCCATGCCTGCGCCGATGCCTTGTGGGGCCGGCCGTTTTGTGCCATACTAGATGCATGGCAGAGATGACGGTGCGCGTGAACGAGCGGCTGGTTACTTTGAACGCCGGAACCCGACTGCGCGAGATCGCGGCCCGCGTGAAACCGGATGCAGACCTGGTGATCTACAACGGGCATCCGGTGGATGATGACCGGCTGCTGGCGGATGGCGACACCGTTGTGCTCATCCGGCGCGGTGAGCAACCGGACCCGGAGGAGCTGGAGGCAGCCATGGTGGCCCGTCACACCCCGGGAGTGCATGCCCGGCTGCGGCGTGCCTGTGTCGGCATTGCCGGCTGTGGCGGACTGGGCTCCACGGTGGCGCTCTCGCTGGCGCGGGTGGGGGTTGGCCGGCTGATCCTGGCAGATTTCGACGTGGTGGAACCCAGCAACCTGAACCGGCAGCAATACTTTGTCGACCAGATCGGGCAATACAAGGTGGAGGCGCTCTGCGCCACGCTGGCGCGCGCCAATCCGTTTGTGCAGGTCGAGAGCCATCGCTTGACGCTGACCCCGGAGAACATCCCGGCAGTTTTCGCGCCGGCCGACGTGATTGTGGAAGCGTTTGACCGGGCGGAAATGAAGGTGATGATCATCGAAACGGTCATGTCCCAGATGCCGGGACGGCCGTTGGTGGTCGGCTCCGGGATGGCCGGGTACGGACGCAACAATGCCATTCAGACCGTGCAAGAGGGGAATCTCTACATCTGCGGCGACGGCGTGTCCGAAGCTCGGCCCGGTCGTGGCCTGATGGCGCCGCGGGTTGGAATTGCCGCCAACCATCAGGCCAACCAGGTGTTGGAGATCCTGCTGGGGGAGGACCTGCGGTGATCAAGGTCAACGGCCACGACGCCGAGTGGAGGGAGGGGATGACCGTGCGGGATCTCATGCGGGACCATGCCTTCAAATCGCCGCGGATCATCGTCAAGGTGAACGGCACCTGGGTGCGCCAGAGCGATTGGGACACTCATCACGTCCAGGATGGCGACGACGTCCGGGTGCTGCACATGATCGCCGGGGGGTGAGGCCCTGGACGAAGTTGTGTCCGGCGTCATCCTGGCCGGCGGCGCCAGCCGCCGGATGGGCAACAACAAGGCACTGCTCCCGCTGGGTGGCCGGCCGATGATTGCCATCGTCGCGGAACGACTGCGAGCGGTGGTGGACGAGGTGATCATCGCGGCTGACGATGTGCAAACCTACGCTCCCTACGCCGACCGGTGCGTGCCCGACCGATACGCCGGGGTCGGAACGCTGGCCGGCATTCACGCCGGCCTGGCGGCTGCCCGCAACGACCTGGCGTTGGTGGTCGGCTGTGACATGCCGTTTCTGGATCCGCGGGTGCTGGAATGGTTTGTTCAGGCAGCCGCGGGTTACGATGTGGTGGTCCTGCGGCAGGGCGACATGGTGGAGCCGCTGCACGCGGCCTACCGCCGGACCGTTCTTCCCGAGATCGAGGCAGCGATCGGAGCCGGTCGTCGTCGGGTGATCTCGTTCTTTCCCGCGGTTCGCGTGCGGTCAGTGCTTCCGGCCGAACTGGTCGGCCTCGACCCGGCGTTGCGCTCGTTTCAGAACGTCAACACGCCGGACGAATGGCGGGCGATCAGCGCCGGTTCCCGGGGTGGGCCTACTGCATGAGCTCCGGCCAGATCGGGTGAAACAGCATCCATTGGGACGGCCGGCAGCGGATCCACTCCTCGGCCACTGCCAACGCGCTTTCGGCCGTCAAGCGCGCGTCCTGTTTCCGATTGCCCGTGCGAGCCAACTCCACCCTGCGAACCGGGCCCACGTGCAGGCGGCTATTCCCGGTTGGTTCAGCTTTGATCATCAGCAAGTCGGCGTCGGTGGAAAGCGCAAGCCGAGCGTACCCTGTGAATAGGTGAGTTGGCCGGCCGAAAAAGGTGACCAGCTCGCCTTCAGCCGGATTGGGCGGTGGCCGGTCGATCCCGGTTGCCACCACACCGCCTGCCCGGAGGCGCTGGAGCGCTGCTCGCGCCGCCTGCCCGCTGGCGGGCGTGACGATGTACCCGGCATCGGCCCGCATCCGGTTCTGCAATTCGTAGCCTCCCGGCGGCACGCCGTAAGAGATTGCCTGGATGGCATAGTCGCTCGCGGCAAACGCCAGCATGGCCAGGTCAAAGTTGCCCAGATGGGGCCCTACCAGCATGGTACCCCGGCCGCTCGCCAGGTTCTGCTGGACCATCGCCACCAACTCGGGCGCAAAGGTGACAGCCTCGGCTACTGCTTCTCGCCCCTGTCCGACGCGGTGGTACAGATCATAGTATCCCCGGCCGGCGTTCCGCAACACCTCAGGAACAACCTGATCCAGTTCGGGCGCGTCAGTCGGCAATCCCCGTGCGACGCTCTGATTGACCCGAATGCCCTGCACCAACGGCGAGCGGTTGTTGCGAGAAACCAGCCGGACGCCCAACTCGACCACGGCTTCGCCCACCGGGCGCGGCATGTTGCGCCCCAGCCACATGGCCAACCTAGTTCCTCTCTTGCTGACAAAAAAGGCCTGCAGGTCCATCAGCGATCCAATGCCTTCTCGCAACTGAGGGCTGACAGCGACCGCATCACGTCGTCCGAAAACGGGGCTGCCGGTCCCTGGTGAACCACCCACTCCGTGAGGTGGGGTTCTTCATGATGCCGAGCAATCAGGAGCACCCTCTCGGGACCGGCGGAATCGGCCGCCGCAGACCGTTTGTGCAAGGCAACGCACCAGACCTCCTCCGGCGGGAAAGGTAGCGCCACCGGTTCGCCGGCCGGCATGATCGGCACGGTGTAGGTGATGGTGCCATACCCCGCGGGTACCAGCGTTGGCGTGTTCGCGGGCTCGTAGGTGTGGTCGGTCCGGAAAACGAGGCTGTCTCCAAGAACAGGGTACCGCCACGCCGGGTCGAGATTCCACGGCCGGCCGGCCCGCACCATTGCCTCGGAGACCGCCGTCGGTTCGATCCATTGAATATACCTGTCCAGCGCGCGCCGCGCCGCGACCGGGATTCCCACGAGCGCCGCCACCCCCGCGACCACCAGGGCCAGCGCCAATGCCAGTGGCATCGTCACAAAGAGCACGCGTTTCATCTTGCACCTCGGCAGTGGCCTCATCGGTCACCGCCACTCAGTATACCACACCCTCGGCCCGTCGATTGGGAACCACCGTTGATGCTACACGACGCAGCTTGCACCTCGCGGAGGCGCGGACCGGCAGGTTTCGCTGTGCGTTGCCAGCAGGGGCCTGCGTCCCACCGGATCAGAGCACGACGATGCGAGTACCGATCTGTCGCGTGCTCTGGACAAAGTCATCTTCGTACGGCGCGATGGGAAAAGTCCAGCGATAGATCCATTTGGCCGCCTCGGGACTGACGTTGACGCACCCGTGGCTGCGCGTCACGCCATAGTCGTTGTGCCAGTAGGTGCCGTGAATAGCCACGCCTTCATAGGTGAAAAACGTGTTCCACGGAACGCCGGGCAGGTCAAAGGCGTCGTCCTGGCCGGGTTCGCCGCCCTGCATGTGCCGCGATGGCTGCTTGAGAAGCACCGCGAAATCACCGATCGGCGTGCTAAAATCCTCAACCCGCCCGTCGTCGTACCGAAAACGGGTGCCCGATGCACACCGAGTGAAAAAGACCGGTTGATCTCCCTGGTAGCAGATCACGGTCTGGCCGGCAAGGTTGATCTCGAGTCGTTTCTCCTCCAGTGGGACATGCGGGTTGATGGGTCTGAATTCCCACTCGGTGATGCGCCGAATCAGGTGTGCTCGAACCCAATAGGTGGCAGCCGGCGGCAGTTCATCGTAGACCTGGTACCAACTCCCCCCGGCCGGATCGTCCCGGACCTGCAGGACGTGGTGCACGGTACCGTAGTACAGGTGGTGCTTGACGTCAGCGTCTCGCCGCGGCGCGATGCGGGCGGCAATCCGCGGCCGGCAGACTTCGCCCCAAAAACCCCATTCCGGCAGGTCCCGCTCGACCGGCTGCGGGCGGTGCACCGCCATGGGTTGCACCCAACCCGAGTGCACATAACCGTCGGGGACCAGGAACCATACGTTGTTGTGGCTCTGTGGGTGATTGCCTGTCACCGCCGCCAGGACGGTAAAGGTTGCCTCGGCCGGCAACCAGCCAATCACGCGAGCCGAGTAGGATGGAGCCGAATACACCCCAAGGCCGAATACCGCCCGGCCGGTTCTCCACTCCAAGTCCGTGTCCAGCTCGCCCGGGCCACTGGTCGCTGCGATCAGGCGTCGCGCGGGCATTCCCGCGGCCGTTACCAAGGCAACCGCCAGCCGGAGAAACGCCCGGCGGGTGATGGATGCCTTTCTTGGCTGGCGGCTGTCCGGTTCTACAGCTCGGCGCATGCTACCGCTAGCCGGGGTACTGCTCCCAACTGACGATGCCCAGGTCCTGGTCGTACACGAATTTGGCGCAGAAGAGCGGGCCCTGCGCCATCACCCGTGGGAAAAAGATGGCGTCGGACCCCGGGATGGGCAACTGCAGTACCTGCTGGACTGGCACCCAGGCGAGGTGACCCTCCGGACAAGCTCGCTCGGCGCAATGGAGCATCTCGCCGGTGACCTGGTGCACGACAAAGATAAAGATCAGCCACTGGTAATCGTGGCGCGTTGAGATCTCGGTGATGATCCCACGAAGCGCCGGGTTCCGGCCGATCAGGCCGGTCTCCTCGTACAGCTCGCGCAGAGCGCACTCCTGCGGGGACTCGTCGAACTCGAGTTTTCCGCCCGGGGCGATCCAGAGTCCCAGGTTGGGCTCCTTTGTTCGGTGCAGCAGCAGCACGCGGTCGTCCTTAACCACGTAGCACAGCGTCGCCAGGACGCGCTTGGCCATCAAGGAAGGATTCAAGGAAACAGCGTGGGAAACGGCAAGGACTGAAGGTCGGCCGGATTCAGGCCGGCCACAAGAACCAGGACCAGGACACCCAGGATGGCCATCAACCCGTACAGGGCAGAGGTCAACAGCAGAATACCGACGCTCCCCGGCCAGGATAGGCGGTGCGCGACCGCCAGCGCCTGGCCGTACATTGCCAGGGCATACCCCGCCGCCATCAACCCGATGAGAACCGTACCCACCAGCGCAACAAGGTTCATCGGCAGTTGGTCCACTCTGGGTCCTACCATCACCGACCAGATCAGCGAGCCGACCCCGGCCAGAAACCCGCCAACCAGGCTGCCGGCGGCGTAGGCCACCGATAGAAGCTGGGCGTGGACCACGAAACTGGCCCGGCCGCCCAGTAACCAGGTCACTCCGTAGACCAGTGTGGCCCAGAGGTAAAACTGGACCACAACCGCGACCCCGGCGGCAAGGCCGCCGCAGACGAATATGAGGGGTGTCGCGGTCAGGGATGTGATCATGGCCAATGGATTGGCGGCCAGCGAAACCGTGACGAGCGCAGCTGCCAGCGTACCGACAGACAGCGGAATGATGACGCCGCCAAGAACGAGGCCCCAAACAGTTCGCCCGACGGACGCGCTAAAGATCTCGTATTCGTACGCACCTCGCCCGTTGAAGGTCAGCGCTGCCATCCAGGCCGCGAACAGGGTGGACAGGCCTTGGGGCCGGGTGTCGTACTCGGCCACCAGCACCACCTCTTCTGGCTCGGCAGCCGGCGCATACTCCGCTGGGGAAGCGAGGTCGGCTGCCACCGGTGGTCGAGCGACCGATTGGCCGCATGCCTCGCAATGGTCGCGCCAACTCGCGACGGTCGCGCCGCAACGGAGGCAGATCACGTCATCCGCCGGCTGACCTTGGATCCCGCCGGCCGACGGTTCGACTGGCGGTGGCGCCGTGCTGACGTCATCAGCTCCCCGCGAGTCCTCTGTCCACTCGGCCACCTCGGGCTCGCCCACGGGTGAGGGCTCTGCCGGGTGGAGCTCCCGGAGTTTCTTCAGACCGAGTTGGGCCGCTCGGTTATCCGGGTTGATGGTGAGAGCGTTCTCCAGGCACAGGATCCGGTCGCCGGGCCCATCCACGACGCTGCTCAACCAGAGCCAGGCGGCCTCGTTGTGGTCATCCAGCTCGATGGCGCGCATGATCCACTTGCGAGCCGTCTCGGTTTCGCCCCGTTTCGCCGACGCTATGCCCTGCCCCAGCAGGCTTGAGGATTCTTCCACTGGCAAGCTGCTTTCCGCCATCTCCGCTCCTCAGCCAGGAACACCAAGGTTGCCCCAGCCAACATCGCCCAAGGTCATGTTGCCGGAACCGTGGTGCCGGACAAACCGGATACCTGGACCAGGCCCTGCTTGACCGCCAGCAGCGCTACCTCGGCCGCATTATGCAGTCCGAGTTTCTTCATCAGGCTGTGACGGTGGGTCTCCACCGTTCGCGGGCTGATGCCGAGCACCTTGGCAATCTCCTGGGTGCTGGATCCCTGTGCAATGAACTTCATCACCTGCTGTTCCCGCGGTGTCAGGCGCCGCAGGGGCGAAGCGCTCACCTGGCGGGACCAGGCCAGGTACCCCTGGATGATCGGGTCCAGCACAGCAGCGCTCAGAAATGGGTGTCCGCGATGAACCGCGCGAACGGCCTGCACCAGTTCGTCGATGGCTGCATCCTTGACAACATAACCCCGGGCCCCGGCCTGCAGCGCTTCCATCACCTGCTCCGGCGCGCTGTATTGAGAGAGCATGATCACCTGTGTTCCCGGAGCCTCCGCCCGGATCTGGCCGGTCGCCTCGATGCCGTTCATCTTTGGCATGGCAACGTCCATGAGGCAGATGTCGGGCCGCAATGCCAGCACCGCCGAGACCGCCTCCCGGCCGTTAGCGGCTTCACCGACGACGGATACCTGCCGCTCACGGCTCAGAACCATGTTCATGGCTTGCCTGAACATCAGGTGGTCCTCAGCCAAAAGAACGCGAATACTCAAATCGACCCTCGCGCCACGCTAGGAGGGCGATTGTAGCACGGCGAGATTGGCGCGTCAAAAGACTTTGGCGCTGCCGCGAGCTTTTGGTACAATCCGCCTTTGCCCATGGGGACTTGTGTTCCCCACTTTGTGGCGAGGAGGAGTGTTGCCAATGTGTGGCATCGTTGGGTACGTGGGTCCCCAGGAAGCGACTCCCATCATCCTGAATGGCCTGATGCGGCTGGAGTACCGGGGCTACGACTCGGCCGGTATCGCTGTCATCGATGCACAGGGTGCCATTCATGTTCGCCGGTCTGTGGGCAAGCTGGCGGAGTTGGAGCATCTCGTTGCGCAGCAGCCGCTCGCCGGCACGGTCGGCATCGGACACACTCGCTGGGCCACCCACGGGGTCCCGGCCGCTCGCAACGCCCACCCGCACGTAGGAATGAACGGCCGGGTTGTGCTGGTGCACAACGGCATTGTAGAAAACTATCTGCCGCTGCGGGCCGAGTTGGAGGCCGAGGGAATTCAATTCGCCTCGGAAACCGACACCGAGGTCATCGTACAACTGGTGGAGCGATACCTGGAAAGCGGTTGTTCGCTGGAAACCGCCGTCCGGCGAGCATTGGGCCATCTCACCGGCGCTCATGGGGTGGTGTTGATGACCGGCGACGAACCGGATCGCCTGGTGGCGGCCCGGATCGGCCATGCCGGCGGCGTAACCCTGGGGGTGGGCGAGGGAGAGATGTTCATCGCCTCTGATCTGCCGGCCGTCCTTCGCCACACCCGGAGAATGGTCTTCTTGGAGCCGGGCCAGATGGCGGTGGTGGAGGCCGACCGATACCGGGTCACCACGCTGGCGGGCGAGCCGGTACCGGCTGAAGAGCAGGTGGTCTCCTGGGACCCGGTCAGCGCGGCCAAGGGGGCCTACGAGCGCTTTATGAAGAAGGAAATCCACGAACAGGTGGAAGCGCTCACCGCCACCATCGGCGGCCGCCTGGACCTGGAGGCCGGACGCGTTTTTCTTCCGACACTCCCCCTGACCGATGATGCGGCCCGGGACCTGACTCGGTTGTTCACCGTTGCCTGCGGCACCAGCTACTATTCGGGCCTGGCGGGCAAGTACATGATCGAGTCCCTCGCCCGTCTACCGGTGGAGGTCGCTTATGGCTCAGAGTTCCGCTATACAGATCCTATCATAGACCGGTCGACCGCGCTGTTGGCCATTACCCAGTCCGGTGAGACGGTGGACACGCTGGTGAGCATGGAGGAGGGCCGGCGGCGTGGGGCACGGCTGTGGTCCATAGTTAACGCCATCGGAAGCCAGGCGATGCGGATCGCGGACGGCTATATCGGAATGCAGGCCGGGCCGGAGATCGGGGTAGCCAGCACCAAGGCTTTCACCACCTCGCTGGCCGATCAGTACCTGTTGGCTCTCTACCTGGCGGCCAAGCGGGGCACGCTTTCGGCAACCGAGATTCGCGCTCGCGCCAACGATCTCTTGGCATTGCCCCGATTGGTGAGCCAGGTGCTGGCGCAGGACGAAACCATCCGCCAGTTGGCCATCCGGCTGGCGCGATACCGGAACTTTCTCTACATTGGTCGGGGAATCAACTTCCCGGTCGCCCTGGAGGGTGCGCTCAAACTCAAGGAGATCAGCTACATCCACGCCGAGGGTTACCCGGCCGGCGAGATGAAGCACGGACCCATCGCGCTGATCGACGAGCAGATGCCGGTGGTAGCCATCGTGACCCAGGATCGCGTGTACGAAAAAATGCTCAGCCAGGTGGAACAAGCCAAAGCGCGAGGCGGCCTGGTGGTGGCGTTAGCGAACGAGGGGGACCAGACCATCGCAGAGAAGGCGGATTATGTGGTGACCGTTCCGGTTGCCCCGCCATTGCTGGCGCCCATCGTCAACGTGGTTCCGCTGCAGCTGCTGGCGTATCACATGGCTACATGGTTGGGGCTGGACGTTGATCAACCACGCAACCTGGCCAAGAGCGTGACGGTTGAGTAGCCAGGCGGACTGCAGACGTGATATCCAGTACAAGGCGTTGATGATTGTTGACACTCGCTGTTCCGGGCCAGTTGCGCTACGCTGACCCCGGCAGAGGGTGCGTCTGTTGGTTTCTGACATTCAGGTTGGCCACGTCACCCGGGCGGTCCGGGGGAGAGTAGTTGGTCAAATCAATAGTGAGGAAGCGTATGAAGGTGTTAGCATCCCGACCGGAACTCTGTGTAGCCTGCGGTGCATGCGAAGAATCCTGCGCCATGGCGTTTTTCAAGGTGCCCGAGCGTGACCGCTCGGCCATCCGCATCTCCGTATCACCCGAGCGCGCCGACCCGTTGATTGCCTTCTGTGACCAGTGCGGCGAGTGTATCGCTGTCTGCCCAACCCAGGCGCTCTACCGGGCCAAGAACGGCATCATCCGCCTTCGCCGACAGGACTGCACCGGCTGCCTGGCGTGCGTTGGGTTCTGCCCCACCCTGGTCATGTACGTCCACCCGGATGATACCGTTCCCTTTAAATGCATTGCGTGTGGAGTCTGCGTCAAGGAATGCCCGGCCGATGCGCTTTTCCTGATGGAAGTGGACGTTCCGGAGCCGGTCACCGAGCTGACTCGATCGATTCGATTCAAGACAGGAGAAGGAACCCATGGCAGTTGACGTGGAAAAGATGAAAGCGATGCGCGCCGCCCACCGCGTGCTGGCCGAGTACGCTTACGAGCCGTCGCCGCTTGACCGCGGGTACGCCGGACGAACGCTGTACATCAATCTGACGGACAACACCATCGAATCCCGGCCGGTGACCGAGCAGATGAAAGAGATCTTTGTGGGCGGTCGTGGATTCGGCCTCTGGCGCCTGTGGAACGCGGTGACCGGAAAAACGCGGTGGAACGACCCGGAAAACGAGATTGTCATCTCCTCTGGACCGTTGGGAGGCACAACGAATTTTCCCGGCTCGGGCAAATCGCTCTGTGTCAGCCTTTCTCCGCTGACCCAGTCGGTTGTGGATAGCAATGTGGGCGGGTACTTTGGCCCGCTGCTCAAATTCGCCGGGTGGGACGCCATTGAGGTGCAGGGCAAGGCCGCGCGGGACGTCATCGTCTTCATTGACGGCAACAGCGGCCGCATCACCATCGAAGAGGCTCCCGGCGCGTCCACCGACAGCTACCCGGTCGGCGAAGAGGTGGTTGCCATGTTTGCCGACAGCGAGGGCGAACGGCGGGACGTCTCCAGCGTGAGCGCCGGCACCGGCGCCGATCACGCGCTCTTTGGGTGCCTCAACTTCAGCTGGTACGATGTCCGGCGCGGTCGGGTTCGGCTCAAGCAGGCCGGCCGGGGCGGTATCGGCACCGTGCTCCGCGACAAGAAGATCAAGGCGTTGGTGGTCAAAAAGTCGGGCATCGACTCGCAATCCAATGTGCCCGACGACCGGTCCCGGGTGGAAAAGGTGGGCGCCAAGATGCATCGCGAGCTCCACGACCTGGACCATCTCCAATGCCATATGCGGACCGTGGGCACCGCCCACCTGGTGGAGATCATGAACGACTATGATCTGCTGCCCACCCACAACTTCAAGTATGGGTGCCATCCCGACGCGAAAAACATCTTTTCCGACTATTACCTGCGGACCTTTTCCCAGCACACCGTGGACGGCTGTTGGTACGGTTGTACGATGGCTTGCTCCAAAGGCATTGACAACTTTGTGCTCCGCAGCGGCCCCTATCGGGGTCAGACCGTGACGGTGGACGGGCCCGAATACGAGACGCTGGCCGGTTGCGGCTCCAACCTGGGCGTCTTTGATCCGCATTGGGTGGCAGAATACAACTATTACTGCGACACATACGGCCTGGACACCATCTCCTTTGGCACCGCAATGGCGTTTGTCATGGAGTGCTACGAGGCGGGGGTCCTGAATGCAGAGATCACCGGGGGTCTGGAACTCCACTTTGGGAATGCGGCGGCGGCGGCCGAGCTCTTGCACCAGACCGCTCGCGGCGAGGGCTTTGGCCTGATCTTTGGCCAGGGAATCCGCCGGATGAAGCAGATTTTCGCGGAGCAGTACGGCGCCGACCCTCAATTCCTGCAGGACATCGGGATGGAAGCCAAGGGGCTGGAGTACTCGGAGTACATCACCAAGGAATCTCTGGCCATGCAGGGCGGCTATGGGTTGGCGCTCAAGGGACCCCAGCACGACGAGGCCTGGCTCATCTTCATGGATATGGTCAACAACCAGATCCCCACTTTCAAGGACAAGGCCGAGGCGCTGCACTATTTCCCCATGTGGCGCACCTGGTTCGGCCTAAACGGCCTGTGCAAAGTCATCTGGAACGATGTAGAGCCGGAGGAGAATGCGCTCACCCCAGAGCCGGCCAAGGTGCCCGAGCACGTGGACAACTATGTAGAGTTCTTTTCCGGGGTGACCGGCCGAGAGGTGACCAAGAGCGACCTGATCGTCATGTCCGAGCGGGTCTACAATTTCCAGCGGGTCTTCAACCTGCGGATGGGATTCGGGCGGCGGGAGCACGACGCCATTCCCTACCGTTCGGTTGGTCCGGTGACGGTTGAGGAATACGAGTCGCGAGCGGAGCGATACGACAAGCAATTGCGCGAAAAGCTGGGGTTGAACCCGGAGACGATGACCACTGACGAAAAGCGGGCCGCGCTGCGGCGATTCCGCGAGGCCGAGTATCAGCGGTTGGCCGACGCGGTCTATGAACGGCGAGGCTGGACGCCTGATGGCGTGCCCACCATGGCCAAGCTGCGGGAGTTGGGGATCGATTTCCCGGACGTGGTAGCGGTCGTCGCGCCCTATCAAGACGGCTGTTAGGCGCATTCGCCAGCAAGACCACAGCATGCGAGCGGAGCGCAGTGACACACGTGACTGCGCTCCGCTCGTTTTGCGGCCGGTCATCAGCCCCCGACCACCTCCGGGTATTTCAGCCCGGTGCCGGTGTTGAACAGCACTACTTGTTCCTGGGCCTGCACCCAACCGGCCGAAACCAGCTTCTCCAGGGCCGCCAGTGCCGCCCCTCCCTCCGGGCACGCGTGTATGCCCTCAGAGCGCGAGAACCGGCGCTGGGCGCTCAGGAGCTCGTCGTCGGTCACCGTCACCGCGGTGCCCTGGCTCTCCCGCAACGCCCGCAGCATCAGGAAATCGCCCACGGCCGAGGGAACCCGCAGACCGGCCGCGACGGTCTTGCCACCCACCCACGGATCGGCAAACTCGGCGCCCTGGTGAAAAGCGCGCGGAATCGGGGCGCAGCCCTCGGCCTGGACGGCTACCATCCGCGGCCGGCGGCCGTTGGTCCAGCCCAGTTCCTCCAGCTCGGCAAACGCTTTCCACATGCCGATCAGCCCGGTCCCCCCGCCGGCGGGATAGATGATCACGTCCGGCAGATGCCAGCCCAGCTGCTCCGCCAGTTCATAACCCATGGTTTTCTTGCCCTCCAACCGGTAGGGCTCCTTGAGGGTGGAAAGGTCGAACCAGCCGTGGGACTGGATTCCCTGCCGGGCTGCCTGAGCGCAGTCCGTGATGAGGCCCGGCACCAGCGTGACGGTTGCTCCCAGGGCCTGGCACTCCTGCCGAAAGGGCAGGGGAACGTCGGCCGGCATAAAGACGTGTGCCCGAATTCCCGCACGAGCGGCATAGGCGGCCATGGCCCCGGCTGCGTTTCCGGCCGAGGGGATGACCACCTCCTGAACACCCAGTTCGCGGGCCCGTGAGACAGCCAGACAGAGACCCCGCGCCTTGAACGAACCGGTCGGGTTGATCCCTTCCTCTTTGACCCACAGGTGCGGCAGGCCCAACTGCTGGCCGAGCCGGATGGCCGGCAGCAACGGCGTGAAACCCTCGCCCAGTTGCACCGCCTGCCTCGGGTCGCGCATGGGAAGGACCTCGCGGTATCGCCAGAGGGTGGGTTCGCGGACTGCCAGTTGCTCTCGGTCCCAACAGGCGCGGAGAGCCGCCAGGTCATAGCGGGCCAGCAGCGGCCGTTGGCAGTCCGGGCAGAGGTTGTGCAGTGCGTCTGCGATGAATTGCCGGCCGCATAGTGCGCACACCAGGTGGGTCAGAAACGTCATAACAGCGTGCTCCAAGATCGGCCAGGCGCAGCCTGACCGGCATTCGTCAGGTCTATGCCCGTCACCGTTGCCACCGACGGGTCATTGCCGGACCTGTGGCGGAGACGGCGCACCGTCGAACGCGAGAACCAGTCTATGCTGGCGCCCTTTATACGCCCGTTTCGTCGAACAGTCAAATGCCGCGGCCGGGACGACGCCACGCCCCATCGATCACCGCCGGAGGTGTCTCCAGATCCACGTAGGCACTGCAACGTCACTAGTCGCCGGCGGCGTGGCGCGTACGGCCCGTGGTAGCTACTGCAGTCCTCCGCTTGCGCAGCGCATGCCACTCCCAAACCACCAGTCCCAGAAGCGCGCCCGCAGTGTCCACCAACACGTCCGCCGCGTTGCCCAGCCGGCCGGGCACCAGGGTCTGGTGGAACTCGTCCGTCACAGCGTATAGCACCGTGATAGCCAGCGCCAGCCAGCCGGCCGCCCGCTTGGCCGGCAGCGTCCGCCGCCAGAGCCACGCCAGCACGGCATAGGCCCCCATATGTGCTCCCTTTTTCAGCACAAAGTCCCAGGCTCCGACCTTGGGGATGTGCTGGCTGGGGATGCTGGATAGGACATAGATCGCTGCCATCCACAGCAGGGGCAGCAGGTAGGGTTTCAGTCGGCGCATCCGAGGGGGTTGTTGGGTCATCGGTGGCGCTGGGTTGGGTTGGGTTCGGTTGCCATGGTGGACATTCGGCTCCTGTCTTGACCGTTGCGACCGATCGTCACTGCGCTGCGGGCCGGACTGCCGGCCCAGACACGCCTACCGGGATTCGGTCGGAGGAGTCCGCCGCCGGGATCGAGCGCCGGAGCTCCGCGGGGGTTGGACCGTATCCGACCCCACCGCCCCGCCGGGAGGTCCGTCTGCGACACTCTCTGTCGAACCGGTCCCCTCATCCGGGCCAAGATTGCGCGTGAAACGGCACGTGGGGTATTGGCTGCAGCCCACAAACGGGCCGCGCTTGCCGCTCCGCCTCACCAGTGGAGCTCCACACCGCGGGCAGTCCTGGCCGGTCGGCTGAGGCGCGGGCCGCCGGCCGCGCGGCCGGCGCCTGCTAGCCGGTGCGCTGGGCCGGCCTTCGACAGCCTCCACCCGCAGCCTGGGTTGTGCTGCCACCGCTACGGCGGCCTGATTTACCTGCACCGAGAGCGGTTCCCATAGGGCCCGCACGACTGCTTGCCAGTGCTGTTGACCGTTGGATACCTGGTCCAGTTGGTCCTCCATCCGGGCAGTAAAGGCGACCTCGAAAACCTCCGGCAGGTGCGCCAGTAAAAAGTCCATGACGGTCATGCCCAGCGGAGTGGAGCGCAATGCGCTTCGCTCTCGTACCACATAACCGCGGCGATAGAGCGTGTCCAGAATGCCGGCAAAGGTGCTCGGCCGGCCGATTCCCGCTTTCTCCAGCGCCTGGATCAGGGCCGACTCCGTAAAATGGGGGGGAGGCCGGGTAAAGTGCTGCTCCGGCAAAAGCTGAAAGCAGATCAGCGGCTGGCCGGTCGTCAACGGCGGCAGGCTCTGCAGCGGCGCCTGGCCCTCCTCTTCCTCTTCGGCCACCTGATAGACATCCAGGAAACCGCTTTCAAGCAACTGCCGGCCGCGGGCCCGGAACAGGTAGGGCAGGGGGGTCTCGTTCCGCCGGGTCTCAACATCCACCGTCGTCACATCATAGATCGCCGGTTTCATCTGGCTGGCGATGAAGCGCTGCCAGATGAGCAGGTAGAGCCGCTGCTGGTCCGGCGAAAGCGCGGCCGAAATCTCGGCCGGGAGTCGGGAAGGGCGGGTCGGCCGGATGGCCTCGTGGGCCTCCTGAGCGTTCTTGACCCTGGTCCGGTAGACCGGCGGCCGCTCCGGAAGGCTGCTGGGATACAGACGGGCGATCACCTGGCGAGCCTCTTCGGCGGCTTCGGGCGCAACGGCCGTGCTGTCGGTGCGCATGTAGGTGATCAGCCCGGTTCGCTTTTCGCCGGGAAGATCGACCCCCTCGTAGAGCTGCTGGGCCACCAGCATGGTCTTTTTCGCCGGCCAGCGGAGCCGGTTTGCGGCGTCCTGTTGCAGGGTCGAGGTGGTGTACGGCGGGAATGGTCGGCGGACCTGTCGACGGTGGGTCACCTGCCCAACCCGCCAATCCGCACCCTGGAGCCCGTCGATCACCGCGCCGGCGTCGGCCGCCGACCGCAAGACCGGCTTTTCTCCGCCGACCCGCCACAGGCGGGCAAAAAACCGGGATGACTCTGCGACGTCCTCCGATACGCCCGAGGCCGCCGGAGCGAGTTCGGCGTCTATTGTCCAGTACTCCTCCGGGACAAAGGACTCGATCTCCCGGTCTCGTTCCACCACCAACCGGAGGGCCACCGACTGAACCCGGCCGGCTGACAGCCCCCTGTGGCCGGAGATCGCTCGCCAGAGGAGTGGCGACACCTGGTAGCCCACCAGCCGGTCCAGGATTCGACGGGCCTGCTGTGCGAAAACCAGGTCCATGTTCAAGGCCCCCGGTTGGGCTAGTGCCTCCTGGATGGCCGCGGGCGTGATCTGGTGGAATCGGACGCGCCGGATCGCCTTGCCCGCCAATTGGGCGCGGCATGCCTCCTGGATGTGCCACGCAATCGCCTCGCCCTCGCGGTCCGGATCGGTGGCCAGCACCACTGTGTCAACCTGGCTCATGGCAGTTCGCAGAGCCTGCAGCGTCTTGCGGCTTCCGGGGAGCAAGCGGTAGGTGGGCTGGAAACTGCGGTCGAGGTCCACCCCCAGTTCCCTGGGTGGCAGGTCGCGCACGTGACCCATGGACGCGTGCACTCGGAAATCGCGCCCCAGGTACCCTCGCAGCGTTTTGGCCTTGGCCGGGCTTTCCACAATCACCAGCGCGGTCATGATCATCAGTATACGATGGGAGCCGGGTCGGGTCAACCGGCCGGGGTTGAAAAAAAGAGGGGGCGACCACTAGGGCCATTTTGTGTGGTCGCCCATTCAAGCAGGGAAGCTACAGCGGCGTGGGGGAACGCCACCGTAGCCGGGGTAAGCCCTGGAAACCAGGGTTACCCCAAAAGAGGTAAGAACTACCGCTGATGCGGGGGGAACACCAGCGGTAGTCGAGGACATACACCGAAGTGTATGCTGCCTATCATTATATGGCCTCTTGGTTCTGTGTCAAGGGATTTACTTACATTCTTATATGGTTCTCCGTATTTCTACGGAGGCGAAATTGCGCCAGGCGTGGCGAGTCGACGGCGCCCGGCGGGGCTGCCGGTTGGGCCCAAGCACGCCGACCGCAGCCTTCGGCCGGCCCTGATCACGGCGTACCCGCAGATCAGGTGAACGCTGAGGTAACCGGCCCCAGGTGCCATTCAGGTCATTTGGGAGGCGTTCTGTCCAGCTGCCGGGCGTATCCGGGTCAATTGGGCTGAATCGGCGCCTCCTGTGCGGCCCGCGGGTATCAAGTGACCCGGTGTTGCGTTACCTGCAACGCTGTTCGTTTTTCCAAAAGCCTGCGGCATACGGTGACAAGCGTTTGCGAGGGTCGTGGTCACCCATCGGGTTCTGAGCTATACTGCGTTTGGTGAAAGCTGCCTGGCAGAGGGGAACCTGCAATGGAACGAGCTGCCAACAAGGCGGAACGACTGCAGCAACTGGAGACACTGCTCCTAGCCCGTCCCGACGGCCTGCGCAGGGCGGAGATTGCCCGGCGGTTGGGAGTCCACCGGTCGACTATCGGCCGCGATGGGGACGAGTGAAGCCGGCGGCCTCCAATCTGGGAGGATGGGAACCGGCTGGGGATCAACCGGGACGACTACCAGGTGGCGCTGCGGGTGACGATGCACGAGGCCATGGCAATGCACCTGGCGTCGCGTCTCTTGGCGGGCCACTCCGACAAGCATAACCCGTACGCAGCGGCGGTGCTCCGCAGGCCAGACTTGGCGGTGGAGAAACTGGCACCGCTGGTGAGCCGTCACGTGCAACTGCCGGCCGATGTGACGGACAGCGCCGCCCAGCGACACGGCCCGGTCTACGTGGAGGTGTTGGAGACGCTGACGCGGGCGTGGTCCGCGGATTGAAATACCGTTGCCGACGGCGTGCCCCTGCGTGACTACATTCCGCTCACGGTGTGGGGAGCGTGGATTGAAATACCAGAGCGATATCGTGATATACAATAGGGACAGGTCGCTCCCCGTGTGGGGAGCGTGGATGGAAATTGGCGAGAACTCCATGAACGGCGACGAACGAGAAGATACGACGATCTACAAGGTGGTGGTGAACCACGAAGAGCAGTACTCCATCTGGCCGGCTGATCGGGAGAACCCGCTGGGCTGGCGCGACGCCGGGAAGGCCGGACTCAAGGCCGAGTGTCTGGCCTACATCGGCGAGGTCTGGACCGACATGCGACCGCTCAGCCTACGGAAAAAGATGGAGGCCGACCGCCAAGCCGCCGACTCGACCGAACAGGCGGATTGAGGCGCTGACCGGCCGGGTAACCGTTCTGACCATCCGGCCGGCGGTCGTCGATCACCGCCCGCCCCGCTACGCCAGTCGCCGCCGAAAGTCGGCGATGGTCTTCAGCAGGCCCTCCCGAGCCGGGACTAGTGGCGACCAGCCCAGCAGCGCCTGCGCCCGGCCGATTTCCGCTCGCCGCACCTTGGGGTCGTCGGCCGGCAGCGGGCGGTGTTCTAGCGGCGACCGGCTGCCGGTGAGCTCGCGGATCAGCTCGGCCAGTTCCAGCACCGTCATCTCGAACGGGCTGCCAATGTTCACCGGTTCGGCTGCCTCGGCTGCCTCACACATCAGCAGGCGGTAGATGCCTTCCACCTCGTCGCCAATATAGACGATGCTGCGCGTCTGCGAGCCATCGCCATAGACGGTGAGCGGCTCGCCCCGCAGGGCCTGGGTGATGAAATTGGGCACGGCCCGGCCGTCGTTCAGGCGCATACGGGGGCCGAACGTGTTGAAAATGCGAACGATACGCGTATCCACCCCGTGATACCGATGGTAGGCCATGGTCAGCGCCTCGGCAAACCGTTTGGCCTCGTCGTATACCCCGCGCATCCCCACCGGGTTGACGTTCCCCCAATAATCCTCCGGCTGCGGGTGGACCAGCGGGTCGCCGTAGACCTCGGAGGTGGACGCCAGCAGAAAACGGGCGTTCTTGGCCATAGCCAGCCCCAACGCGTTGTGGGTGCCCAACGCTCCCACCTTGAGGGTCTGGATGGGAAAGCGGAGGTAGTCCACCGGGCTGGCCGGGGAGGCAAAATGGAGGACGGCGTCCAGCCCGCCGGCCAGGTAGATATAGTTGGTGACGTCGTGCCGGACAAAGCTGAAATCCGGCCGGCCGTTGAGGTGGGCGATGTTGTCGGTGGTGCCGGTGAGCAGGTTGTCCATCACCACCACCTGGTGCCCCTCGCTCAGAAAGCGGTCAGCCAGGTGGCTGCCGATGAACCCTGCTCCGCCGGTAATCAGGACGCGCATGGTGTACCTCTCGTCGACGGCCTTACCGGGCCGGCCTTGCGCCGGGCCATGAGGGGCCGACTGGCGCCATTATACCGCAGGTAACCCGACGGCGGAAATCGCGCCCCGGGCCGCCAACGCCGCCCGGCCCTCGCGGGGCCCGCGGAAAGCCCCAGGAAACTCAACATCACACCAAGCTGGACGGACGCCAGGAGACCAAGACACACGCCCATCGTTTGCGACCCTGGGTTCCGGCGCACCTGCGTTGGTGCGCCACCGTCGCCCACTGCGGCCGGTCACAACCCCAGCTCGCGCTTTTTCCCGGCCGTGGGCAGGCCGGTCGCTACATCCCAGCCGCGGGCACGATAGTAATCGTCCAACATCAGTTCAAGCTGAAGGACAGTCCCGCTGGCAGAGGGTTCAACCAGGAAGCGCTGGGGAAGGGTGTCGGCCGATCGATCGAGCCCCAGGCGCGCGTTGAACAACCGCTCCAGGTTCACAATCCGCTCGCCGATCTGCCGCACATCTTCTCCGGTGAGCGGCCAGCCGGTCGCCGCCTCCAAGAGGCCGGCCGTTTCGTCCCAGTCCAGCACCTCCATGTTGTTGTAGGTGTTCTTGCACACGCCGGTCGCGTCGGCTATGGCGGCCATCTCCTCGAAGTGCTTGACCAAGACCCCCTTGCCGCGGTGGTCGAGACGGAACGCGGATTCCGCGCTGCCAAAGCGCCGTAACCCTTCGGCCGCGTCACCCGAGAACTCGAACCAGGGTTCCGATCGCAGATGATCGGCACCGCGACTGGAGACGGCGTTACCGAGCCCGTACCCCTGCATGACCCGGACATCGGCCTGAAAGAGCTCTAGCCCTTTGCCGTGAAAGGCGATGGATTCCGAACCGCGGCCGAGGCGCTGGGCTGCCTGGGCAACCCCATCCGCCAACAGGTCGCCAATCCCCTCGCGTTGGGCCACCTTGTGCACCAGTGCCACCACCGCCTGGCCGTTGCCCCAGACCAGCTCGAGTCCGTCCGCCTCCCGGCGGGAGAGCAGACCGCGCTCGGTGCACTCCATCGCCCAGGCGATCACCTCGCTGAGCGAGATGGCGTCCATGCCGTACCGGTTGGCCAGGTCTATGCAGTGGAGCGCCAGTGGCAGGTCGCCGTTTCCAACCCGGGCGGTAAAACCGGCCAGCGGCTCGTATTCTGGACCCTCCAGGCAGAGGCCGGGGAAGCGGGGATCGTCCACCTGCAGGAACCGGCTGCAGGGGATATTGCAGGCAAAGCAGGCCTTGCTCTTGACCTTGAAGAGCGCCTCGATGGCCTCGCCGCTGACCTCGTTGGCCATTTCAAAACGGCCGGCCTGGAAATGGCGGGTCGGCAGGCCGCCAATGGCGTCCAGCGCCCGCAGGAGTTTCGTGGTGCCCAACCGGACCCTCAAGGCGTACTCCGGATGGCAATAGATGCGGTCATATATGAGGTCGATTATCCGCTCAAACCCGGCCATGTCGGCCACCGGGAAAAGGCGGGTGCCGCGCACCACAATGGCTTTGAGGTTTTTGGAGGCCATGACCGCGCCCATGCCGGTGCGGGCGGCCGCCCGCACCAGGTTGACAAACACTCCGGAAAAGAGCACCCCGTTCTCGGCCGCCGGTCCGATGGCAGCGACCTGGACGTCGGCGTCACCCAACTCGCTGCGGAGCGATTTGGTGGTCTGCACCACGTCCTGCCCGCTGAGGTGGCGGGCATCGCGCACCTCCACCCGATCATCTGCGATGGCAAGATACACCGGGTGATCGGCCCGGCCCGTGATGACCAACTGGTCCAGGCCGGCAAACTTGAGCTCGGGGCCAAAGAAACCACCGGCGTTCGAGTCGCCCAGGATGCCGGTCTGGGGCGAGAGGGCACTGATGTTGAACCGGGCTCCGCCGGGAAAGGAGGTGCCCGCCAACGGTCCGGCGCCCACCAGGAGCAGGTTCTGCGGCGCCAGCCCGCCGGTCCCAGCCGGCAGCTCGTCCCAGAGCCGCTTGATGTTCAGTCCCCGGCCGCCGAGGTAGGCGCGGGCCAGATGCTCCTCCGTGGGATGACGGCCAACCGTGCCGCCGGTCAGGTCCGCACGCAAGACCGCCCCCCCGTAGCTGGGAAGATCGGGGGATCGGTTCATGGCTGGCAACCGTCTTGGGTGTACTGCAACGCGCCCGTCGAACACCGTCGGGCGCAGGCGGGGTTACCGCCGCACAGGTCGCATACCAGCGGCAGGCCCCACAAGGGGTCATCGGCGCCGCCGTCCGGAGCCCGGACCGCCAGAACCCCCCAGGGACAGGCGGACGCGCAATCGCCGCACCCCTGGCAGAGGTCGGCGTCCAGGAGGAGCGCGCCGCTGGCAGGGTCCTGCCGGAGGGCACGTTCTGGGCATGCGGCCACGCAGGGGGCATCCGGACAGTGACGACAGACCTGGGGGATGTCGAGTCCCAGGGGCTCGTTCTTAATGACCTGCAGCCGGGCGGCCGAGGTGCCAAAACGGCCTTCGTGGGTAGCCACGCAGGCGATCATGCAAGCGCGGCAGCCGCTGCAGATCTCCGGCCGGACAATCAAGCTCTTCACAGGGAGGCACCAATGGCGGCCGATTATACCATAGCATCCGACGTGAAAGTGCCGGGGAGACGCATTGGCCGGCCGGCGCCGACCGTTTTGGCGCCCGTGACCGGGCAGCCCGGCTCAGGTGCCGCACCCGGCTCATATGACCATTGGTTGCTCCGGGGGCGGCCCTCCAGGGCGCGCGCCTGGTGTCCTCTGCGCCGGGGCTCAGGCCGGGCCGCGGCTCCCGCCAGGTCCCAACAACAGGGCCCGCGCGGCTGCCATGGCGCTTTGATGGACTTCTTTGACCGGGACGCGGTGCTGCGCGGCCGCCTGTTGGCAGTCGCGGTATTCGACCGACAGGTTGACCACCTGTCCGCCGCGGGAAGCAACCTTGACCGCGATCCTTCCATAGGGGGTCTGGACCGCCAAGTTCTCACGGGGCAATTTCCAGCGATGGGTCAGGCTGGTGCGCACGCCGATGGCGGTCGTCTCGGCGAACAGCGTCTCGAGGATGGCTTCCAGCTGATCCTGAGCCACCAGCACACTGAGTTGGGCTCCCGGCCGGTTGTGCTTCATCTGGATCGGCGTCACAAAGACGTCCAGCGCGCCGCGGGCAAACAGGGCTTCGGTGACATGCCCGTAAAACTGCGGGTTCATGTCGTCGATGTTGGTCTCGATCAGGGTGGCATCATCGTGCTCGTATCCCTCACTGCCCTCGAGCGCCTCGCCGATGCTGATCCGCAGCAGGTTGGGCAGAGACAGGTCGCGCGTCCCTGCGCCATACCCGATCTGTTCGACCCGCATGGGTGGCGCTGCTCCATAGCCCGTTGCCAGTGTGGTCAGCAAGGCGGCGCCGGTGGGCGTTACCAGCTCGGCTTCTACGTCCCGCCCGTACACCGGCACGCCCCGAAGCAGTTCGGCGGTCGCCGGCGCCGGTACGGGCAGAACGCCGTGGGCGCAGGTGAGGGTTCCCCGGCCAATGTGCACGTGTGACGAGTAGACCGTCTCCACTCCGAGCAACCAGAGCCCGGCAACCGATCCGACCACGTCCACAATGGCGTCCAGCGCACCCACCTCGTGGAAATGGATCTGCTCAACCGGCTCGCCGTGCACCGCGGCCTCGGCGTGCGCCAGCCGGTTAAACACCTGCAGGCTGGTCTTTTTCACGGACGGATCCAGGTCGCTTGCCTGGATGATCCCTTGTATGTGGTGCAGGTGCCGTTCGATGCCCGTCTCGTCGATCAGCACCTCGACGTGGGTGCCCGCCAGGTTGCTGCGGCGCACCCGTTTCACCCGGAGTTGATAGCCGCCGACTGACAACTTGGCCAATTCCGTCTCCAAGCGGCTCTGTTCCAGGCCGGCATCCAGCAACGCGCCCAGCATCATGTTGCCGCTGATGCCGGAAAAGCAATCCAGGTAGGCTACCTTCATGGAACGGTTTCCTCCGCAATCACTGGTTGATGAGGTGGGCCAGGTAACCGGCGCCAAAGCCGTTGTCGATGTTGACCACGGCCACTCCAGGCGCGCAGCTGTTCAACATGGTCAGCAGCGCGGCCAATCCGCCAAAGCTGGCGCCATAGCCCACGCTGGTGGGCACAGCCACCACCGGCCGGCCTACCAACCCACCCACGACGCTGGCCAGCGCGCCCTCCATCCCGGCGACGACTACCAGCACGTTGGCCGACGAGAGCCGTTCGTGGCTATCAAAAAGGCGATGGATTCCGGCCACGCCCACGTCAAAGAGCGATTCCACCCGGCTTCCCAAGGTGGAGGCAGTGACAATCGCCTCCTCGGCCACCGGGATATCGGCCGTGCCGGCGCTGACCACCAGCACCGTCCCCCGACCGGAGGGCGAAGCCGGCGTTCCCGCCACAATTATGCGAGCGACGGGATGATAGTGCGCGTCCGGCACGGCCGCCAGCACGGACTGAGCCACTTCGGGGGTTGCCCGGGCCGCCATGACCCGGCCATCACGCTCCCGTATGCGGTCCACAATGCGAACGATCTGCTCCGTCGTCTTTCCCGGACAAAAGACCACCTCCGGGAACCCCTTGCGCAGGGCGCGGTGGCTGTCCAGCCTGGCAAAGCCAAGGTCGTCATAGGGAAATCCACGCAGACGGTTCAGGGCCTCGTCCACATTCACTTGCTGGGTCTGCACAGCTTCTAGCAACTTGCGTAGCCACTCGGATTCCAACTTGCTACTCCCTCTGCATCTAACGTCCGATTACGGGGACTGCCCGGTGGCCACGTCGTGTCACAGGCCGCTGGGTAGTATTTCGTAGGTGGATCGGAAACGCTTTCCACATGCGTAAGGCGCTGCTCCAGTCGCACCGGTCGGCTCGAAGGGGCCTGCCGATCACGGGCCGAGGTGGGGTCATCCGCTTGCGATGCCGAGCCGTCAGCGAACAGGTTCCTTGTTGACCCGGAAAAGACACCGGTCGTGGCCCATGGCCAGGCACTGGACCTCTTCCACCTTGAACTCCCGGCCGTTAGAGAGCCACCTCAGCCCTTCCTGGAGCAGACCGACCTGGGTGTAGCAGATGGGAACGGTCACATGCTCCCGGCCCCAACAGGCAGGGCACTGTTCGACCGCGTACCAGAACCATTCCTTGTGGTCGTAGACGTTGGTCTTTTGATCGCTGACCATGTTAAAGACCTTGGCCATGGCGTTGAGGCCGATGTTCATCTTGACGCGCAGCGGGACCAAACGGAAGGCGAGGTCGCCCACCCCCACCATGGCGCCATAGGTCTTGAGCAGGCTGGCAAAGGTGGCGCGGCCGGCGCGCAAGGCCATCACCCGTCCACCCCGTGGGCCGTAAATCTCCTCCAGCCCGCGCATCAGCGCCGAGTAATGGCAGAAATCAAACGCCTTTTCCCGGTCGTGCGGAGGATAGTTGTCGATGAGGTGGGTCAGCCCGGTGAACGTCAACACCGTATTGACCCCGCGTTTGCCAGCGATTTCCTCGATGGATTGCAGCGTGACCCGCGCAAATGTGTTGGTGTTGTGGAGCCCGCTCGCCGGAGCCTGGAGGCGGTTCTGGTCGCCAACCGAGTTCATGTTTCTCCTCCTTTCGCACATCGCCGGGATCGGTGCCGACCGGACAAGCAACGGTGACGGCGTCCGATCGTCGGGATGACTGACAGCCACCGGTTATTCTACCAGAGATCGGCTGCACCGCACCTGCCGGCGACGGTGCTATGCGTTCCGCCTGCCCGAATCTGGCGATTGACCTCCCCTGTCCGTTCGTCAAGCCCGACAGTCGTAGAACTGCGGCAGATAAGAGCGGTTGGTTGCTAAAAGGTCGTCCAGCACGGCCTCGACGCGGTCGGCTTTGGGACCGAGCGGGTGGGTCAGCAACGCGCGGCCGGCCATCTGCCGGTCTCCGCGCACGGCCGCCTCCACGGTGAGCAGTTCGTACATCTTGACCTGTTCCACCAGCCCGAAACAGGCCGGTGGAAGGGGGCCGGCCGGGAGGGGATGCATGCCGGCCTGGTCCACCTGGACCGGCATTTCGACCACCCAGTCGATTGGCCAGTCCTCCACCGCGCCGCCGTGCTGCATGTTCACGACGTGTACCTGACGGCGGTCGTTCAAGTGCGAATCGATGAGACGAACGGCCAGGGTGGAATAGTGCGCACCGCCCCGCTTCATCAGATCGGGTGGGGGGGTGGTCAGGTTGGGATCGGCGTACTGCAGCAGCAGCGACTTCTCGATCTCCATCACCTGTTCCGCCCGGGAGGGGGGCCATTTTTGCTGCTCCTGGAGCATCCGGCCGGTGTAGTAATAGTAGCGCAGATAGTCGTTCGGGATCATGCCCAGGGTCTCCACCAGCTCCACCTCCCACGGTGGCTCTGGCTGTCGGCGCAGGTGGTCCAGGTACAGGGGGAACAGGCGTGGCCACCAGTCCTCTCCGTCAATCGTGAACCCACGGTGCCAGGTCAGGTGGTTTAGACCGAGCGTGAGCAGCACGGCCCGTTCGGGTTCGATGGCCGTGCCGCTGCGCCGGTTGATTTCAGCCAGGATTGCCATCTTGACGCCAATGGCGGTGTTGCAGACCCCCACGGTTGGAATGTCAGGGGCGTGGCGGGCCAGCGCCTCGGTGACCAAGCCGGCCGGATTGGTAAAGTTCAGCAGGAGCGGCGTCCGGCCGGTCGGGGGGCTGCGGCGAACGTCGGCGGCGATCTGCAGGATGGGTGGAATGGTTCGCAGCGCCTTGGCCATGCCACCGATGCCGGTGGTCTCCTGCCCGATGAGGCCGTGTCGGCGGCCCAGGTACTCATCGGCGCGGCGGGCAGCCATGCCGCCGACCCGGAGTTGGGTGACGACGTAGGCCGCTCCCTCCACTGCCGCCCGCTGATCTTTGGTCAGGATCACCCGGAACGGCTGCCCGTGGGCATCAACCATGCGCTCGGCAAACCCGCCGACGACCGCCAGCCGGTTCGGGTCTATGTCCATGAGCCAGAGTTCCTGAATAGGCACCGCTGCGTGCCGCTCCAGCAGGCCCGACACAAACTCGGGAGTGTAGGTGGATCCGCCGCCGATTACTGCGATCTTGAGCGTCTCCACTGGCCAAGTCCTCCTGTCACCCTCACTTGCCGTGTCCACTACCAGACCGTTGCCCAACGGGGCGGATGCGTATAGTCCCTGCGCCACACATGCCGAGCAGACAAAGACAACCACCAGCCGTGGCAGGCGCAAGCCAGAGTCCCCGGCGCCGGCTATGTCCAGAATTGCGGCAGGTAGGGGCGGTAGGTGACCAGGTATTCATCCAGTATCCGCTGGGCGTCATCCATGTCGGTGATCACGGGGTCGAGGAGCAGGCATTGGAGCGCCTTTTGCCGGTTTCCCTCGATGGCCGAATCCACACAGAGCTGGGTGGCGGTCAGCTCCCGCCGGCACAACTCGGCTACCGGTTCGGGCAGGGGACCCGTGTGCACCGGATGTACCCCCGCGCCATCCACCACCACCGGGGTCTCGACGGTTGCTCCCAGGGGGAGGTTGGGTATCTGGCCCTGATTGGGGCAGTTGGCTGCCAGGTGGTAATGGGTGCCGGCGCCAGCGATGTTTTCGATCATCTCCAGCGCACCCTCCGAGTCGCTCTCCTGCAGGTGGTCGATGGTGGCGGCGCCGTTGGCCATCTGCTCCAGTGCGTCCAGTTGCAGGTTACGCACCGCGGCCCACAACTCCCAATCATACAGGCGGATGCCGAACTTTTCCCACGGCAGGGTGAGTGGATTGCTCAGCCACGGCAGATACTCGCAAAGGTGCGTGTCGCCTGGCACAGGAAAGATGCCCAGGGCGTCAAAGACCCGCCGTGTCAGCGGTTCCAGCGCGGGATCGGTTTCTGCCCAACGCCGCCGGAAGAGAGGGTAAAGATCGTCGCCGGTGCGGCGGTCACGGATGGAGAGAATCCAGGTGAAATGGTTCAACCCGGCCGCGCGGATTTCCACCAGTGGGAGCATTTGCCGGATGACCTGATGCTGCAGAGGAATCTGGCGGATATCGGAATTCATGCCGGTGATGCCGGCCGGAATCTCTGCGCCCAGGTCCGCGCCGATGGCGACGCCCACCATGCAGTACCCGATGAAGACCTGGTGACAGAGTCCCACCGCCCGTATCCGGCTGTGGCGGTTGACAGCGTCGCAGATGCGGATCATGGGGTTGGTGAAGTTGATGAACCAGGCGTCGGGGCAGGCCTGCTCCATGTCGCGGACGATGGCCATCACCGGGCCAATATTGCGCGCGGCATGGGCAAAGCCGCCGGGGCCACCGTTTTCTGCATAGGGTTGATGCACGCCGTGCTTGAGCGGGATCTCATAGTCGCTCTTCCACAGTTTCTCTCTCGGCCCGACCTCAATGGCCGATACGACAAACCCGGCGCCGTCGAGCGCCTCAGCGTGGTGGGGATGGGCGGTGATGCTCATCTGGGCGGACCACTCGCGGTTCAGCCGCTGGGCCAGACGGTGCACGATATCCAGCGTTTTGCGGTTGTGGTCAACCAGGGCCAGGGTCGAACCGCGCAGCTTCTGGCTGCGCATGAGGGCCGCCAGCGTGTTCTCGCCAAAGGAGGCGCTGCCCGCCCCGATGACGGCGATCTTGGTTGGTAGGGTCATCGTTCATCCTTTGATGATCGGCGCCGTGCATCCGGCAAGGCGCTTGCCTTCTAGTGTACTACAGCAGAGCCAAAAAAGCAGCCCGGGGCCGACAGCGGCACCAGAACAACGCCCGGGTTTCCTGCTAGTATCGGTCGCAGTGTCGCCTTGCACACCGCCACCTCGCAACGGGCCGAGGGTGGTGGCAAGATCCCGCACAGGCTGCGGCGGCAGCCGGGGGGTCGGGCGCCCGTGAGCCACCACTCGCTGCTCCGAATCCGAGGCGTTGACCTGGCTGCCGCTGCGCCGGCTGCCCGCTTGTGCTACAATCCCTGGGTCGGGTGGAGTCCCGGAGGTGATGATGGATGCATGGACCGGAACATGGAACGAACTGGCGTCCCGCCTGCTGCTCCTGGCGCCCAGGCTGGTGGCGGCTCTGCTGATCTTTGTGATCACGCTGGTGGCGACGGGCGCCGTCACGCGATTGGTGGCCCGGGCACTCAAACGCCGGCGGGCAACCCCGGAGTTGACCCTGCTGCTGACGCGCCTGGCCCGCTGGACCACCCTGGTGTTCGGCTGCATTGTCGCCCTGCAACAGGTGAACTTCGACCTGACCGCCTTTCTGGCCGGTCTGGGCATTCTGGGGTTCACCGTCGGGTTTGCCGTCCAGGATGTGAGCAAGAACCTGGTTGCCGGGGTTCTGCTTCTGCTCCAGCAGCCCTTTGACCTCGGGGATACCATCCAAGTGGGCAGCTATACGGGGACGGTGGTGACCGTGGACCTGAGGGCCACCGAGCTGCGCGGGCTGGACGGCGTCCACGTGCTGATCCCCAACACGGACGTGTATACCAGCGCCATCGTCCAGTACTCGCGTGCCTTGCGCCGGCGAATCGAACTGGGGGTCGGGGTGGCTAATGACAGTGATCTGGAGCTGGTCAAGCGGACGGCGCTGGATGCGGTGGCCGAGGTAGAGGGGGTGCTGCCGGATCCGGGTCCGGTGGTTTTGATCGCGAACCTGGGGGCGTCGACGGTCGACCTGACCGTCCACTATTGGATCGACCCACGGGTGAGCTCGCTCCTTGACGCCAAGGATGCCGGCCTTCGAGCCATCGTGCGGGCTTTTGCGGCGGCCGGAATTGAAATGCCTTACCCCACCCAGACGGTGCAGGTGCGCTATCCGGCGCCCGGATAGGGGGGAGCCAGAACTAGACCAATCTGCGCCGGCGCATCCAGAGGTACATGACCAGCGGCGTGACCGTCATGGCCGCCAGCATCGCGATGAATGCCGGCCGGCTGGTCCAGGCCGCCAACGGCTCCACGGCCTGGAAAAAGTTGATTCCGAAAAACCCGGCCAGAAACGACACCGGCATGAACAGCGTGGTGATGATGGTCAGGGTTTTCATGACGTCGTTCATCCGGTTGTTGACCACCGAGAGGTACGTGTCCAGCGCCCCGCCCACCAGATCGCGCAAACCCTCGGTGATGTCATAGAGCCGCACCAGGTGATCGTAGATATCGCGGAAAAAGACCCGGTCCTCCGGCCGGATCACCGCGAAATCGCCGCGCGCCAGCTTGTTCAGCACCTCTCGCTGCGGCGCTATGATCCGCCGCAGGTGCAAGAGCCCCCGCTTGAGGGTGAAAACCTCTTCCAGCAGGACCGTGCCGGTGTCGTCAAAGATCTGATCCTCCACCCGATCGATCACCTCATCGATCTGATCCACCACCGGCATGTAATCGGCCACCAGTTCATCGATCAGTTTGTACAGCAGGTGACCGGCGCCCCGGCGCAGATGGCGATCATCCCGCTGGCAAGCCCGCTGAACCCGGCTGATCACATCAATGGGTTGGGTATGATAGGTGACCAGGTAGTTGTGCCCGAGAAAGATGTCCAGTTCCAACGTATCTATCTCTGTCGTCTCCTGCTGCGCCAGGAGCACGGTGTGTAGCACCAGATAGAGGTAGTTGCCCCAATCGTCCACCCTCGGCACGTGCTGCTCTTCCAATGCATCGTCCACCGCCAGCGGATGAAAGCCAAAAGTCTCCAGGAGCAATCTCCGGCACGACTCCAGGGGTTCGTCCAGCAGGTCTACCCACAGCAGGCCGCCTGCAAGGGGCAATACCGATGCCAGTTGATCCATGCTCAACCCCGACTGGTACTCTCCAGCGGGTGGCTGGTAGTATGTGGTAATCATCGCATGACCTCCCGCCCAAACACTGGCATTCTCGGACCCAAACGCTGCCGAATATCCATTGTACCGCAAAGCCACCCCGGCCAGGAATGGATCTTCTCCACTGCCGTCGAGTTGGTTGATGCAGCCGGCGCGTTATTAGCCGGATGCGTTCCTGGCTATTGACACTCACCGGTTTCCGGGTACAATATGGCCAGGTGAAAGATGAAGCGAACGGCTAGTGTTGTGGGGCGCCGGGTGCCCCCGAGCCGAGCCTCGGGGACGCAGGCGGTTCAGTTCTTCAAGCCGTTCAACCGGGAGCCGAAAGGCTCTTTTTCTTGTCCCCCGCCGGAGGAGCCCAGAGGCTCCTTTTTTTTGCCTGCGCCCGGTCGCCCGCTTTTGCGCAGCGCACCAGTTGACCGGAAGTGCCATGGATAATTCGTTTTGTGCCCGTCTGGAACGCCGAGCGGCCGAGTGCGACTCGCTGCTGTGCGTCGGGCTGGACCCCCATCCCGGCCTGCCGGCCGCGCCCACAGCGGCGGCCGCCGGCCGATTCTGCCTGGATCTGATCGAGCGTCTGGCTCCTTATGCCTGCGCCTTCAAGCCCAACAGCGCGTTCTTTGAGGCTTTGGGTGCGGAAGGCTGGTCAACGCTGCGCGATGTGATAGCCGCGGTTCCGGACGACATTCCCGTCATACTCGACGCCAAACGGGGCGACATTGCCAGCACCTCCCAGGCATACGCCCGCGCCGCGTTTGACTGGTTGGGCGCCGACGCCCTCACGGCCAGCCCCTACCTGGGCAGCGACTCGCTGGAGCCGCTGTTGGCCCGACCGGAGCGGGGCCTGTTCGTCCTCTGCAAGACCTCCAATCGCGGCGCTGACACGTTTCAGGGCCTGGAACTGCTCGGCGGCGTTCCCCTGTACCTGGAAATCGCCCGGCGCGTTCAGGGCTGGAGCCGCCACAACAACCTCGGCCTGGTGGTGGCCGCCAATGACCCTCAGGCGTTGGGGCGGGTGAGGGCCTCGGCGCCAAACCTCTGGTTTCTGGTACCCGGTGTCGGCGCTCAGGGCGCCGAACTGGAAGCAGCGGTCGAGGCCGGTCTCCGGGCGGACGGGTCCGGAGTCCTGGTCAATGTCTCTCGGTCGCTGGCGTCCGCCCCCGATCCGGCGGCCGCAGCCGCTGCGTTGCGGGATGCCATCAACCGGGTGCGCCGGCGCCCGATAGCCGACCGGCACCCGGCACACGCCGATGCGATCCGGTTGGCCGCCGCGCTCTGGGAAGCAGAGTCGGTTCGTTTTGGCAGCTTTACCCTCAAGTCGGGCCGCCAGTCTGCCCTGTATCTAGACCTGCGCAAGCTGGCCTCCTGCCCGGCCGCGCTGCGCGTGGCGGCCCGACTATTGGCGGGGAGGCTTGGCGAGCTCACGTTCGACCGGTTGGCGGCGGTCCCCTATGCGGCGCTCCCCATTGCCACCGCCCTGGCGCTGGAGGGCAACTGGCCGTTGATCTTCCCGCGCCGCGAGGCCAAAGGGTACGGCACCGGGGCGGTGGTGGAGGGCGTATATCACCCGGGCGAGGTCGCCTTGGTGGTTGACGACCTCATCACCACGGGGGAGAGCAAGTTGGAGACCATCGAAAAGCTCCGGGCGGCCGGGTTGCGGGTGCAGGATGTGCTCGTGCTGATCGATCGAAGCCACCAGGCCGCCGCAGCCGGCGAACTGGCGGCGGCGAACTGCCGACTGCACGCGGTGGCCACGCTGCCCGAGCTGTTGCCGGCCTGGCGAGACATGGGGGTCGTGACCCCTGACCAGTACCAAGCCGTGATGGAGGAACTGCCATGAGCATCTATACCCGTCTGATCCGCCCCCTCCTTTTTCAGCTCCAACCCGAGACCGCGCACCGGGTGGCCTTGCGTGCCCTGTCGGCCGCCGGCCACGTCCCGTTGGGTATGCGCGGGCTCGCTGCCTGCCTTGACTGGGCTGACGCCCGCCTCGAGACCGAGGTCCTGGGGCTGCGCTTCCATAACCCGCTGGGGCTGGCAGCCGGGTACGACAAAGATGGAGTGGCCATCCGCGAGCTGGCCGCACTGGGGTTCGGCCACGTGGAAGTGGGAACGGTCAGCCCGCTAGTCCAGCCCGGCAACGCCGCCCCGCGGGTCTTTCGGTTGCCCCAGGAGGAGGCGGTCATCAACCGGATGGGTTTTCCGAACCTGGGCGGAGATGCCATGCTGCCCTGCCTGGTGCGGGCAAGACAGAGACCGCTCCGCACGGTGCTGGGGGTGAGTATAGGCAAGGGGCGCGCGACGCCGCTCGAGGCGGCTGCCCAGGACTATTGCCACCTGGTGCGGCTGCTGGGGCGTCATGCCAGCTACCTGGCAGTCAATGTCAGTTCGCCCAACACCGCCAACCTGCGCCGACTGCAGGCCCGAGAGATGCTGGGAGCGTTGCTGCGCGAGATCATGCCGTGCCGCGACGCACACTGTCCCGGCGTGCCGGTCCTGGTCAAGATCGCCCCCGACCTGACCTACGCCGAGATCGACGATGTCCTGGCAGCGGTGGAGACAAGCCGGGTGGACGGAATCGTGGCGACCAACACGGGCCTGGGCCGGAGCGGCCCGAGTTGCGGGCATCCGCTGGCGGCCGAGTACGGCGGGTTGAGCGGCATTCCCCTGCGTCAGCGATCCACCGAAGTGATCCGGTACATCTATCGGCAGACCGGCGGTGCGGTGCCCATCATCGGCGTGGGCGGCGTGGACAGCGCCGAGAGCGCGCTGGAAAAACTGCAGGCCGGCGCGAGTCTGGTTCAGGTTTATACCGGGCTCATCTACCAGGGTCCGGCGCTGGTGCGGGTGATCAACCAGGGTCTGGTCCGCCGGATGGAGGAGATGGGGGTGCGCCGCGTGGCCGAGCTGGTGGGGACCGAGGGGCAGGCCGCCCCGGCACGCCGGAGAACGCCGGTCGGCAGCCGGATTCCCCAGGTCACAGGTTGACGGGCTGACGGAGCGGCTGAGGAGGGCGCGCTGCCCCGGCCCCCGCCCCATTTTCCAGGCCCCTGTTCGCCGGAGTCGGGCTGCGGGTGGGCGGGATCCCATCGACGAGATGGGAGACGAGTCAATACGTGGCGTCGGCCGGCATGCCCATCCTGAGTAGCCCTTCGGGGTTGGCCAGGCGGATCACCACCGCGTAAAAGGTATTGAGGCGCTGCTCCACCGTGGTCAAGTTGCGCAGCGTGTACTCGGGCTGGTCGCCGATCGGGATCACCAGGCCTTCAGACGACCGGCCCGGAAAGCCGGCGGCGGCCACCCCGTCCGATCGGCTCAGTCGGACTTGCCCAATCTGGTCAGGTCGATGCAGGAGCGCACCAGCATCGGGTTATTGCCCAGCCGGTGGACGCACACCTCCCCGGCCGGGTTTTTGATCAGGCAGCCGCGCACGGCGCAGGCGTAACCGGCGCCGCTGGGGTCGTCGCCGTTGTTCGCCGCTTCATACGTTGTTTCTGGCAGTTCGCCTATCTCTGGGTCTTCTTGCCGCCTGCGACGGTCAGGCAGTCCCGATGCACATCATTCGGTGCCCGCACGTTTTTCGGATAGTACCTGGCGGATCTCCGTCAATCGCCGCCCGTGCAGGGGGTAGAGCCAGAGCAGGAAAATCGCCAGCAGGAACCCCAGCGAGGTGGGAACAGTCAGGAAGATGCGAAACCCCATGTCCACCGTACTTGGCTGGACATCCAGGAGGGTGTCGTAGCCGAAGGCCGGCATCAGCAACCCGAACACGCTTGACACCAGCAGCCCGCTCAGGGTGATGAGAAATCCACTCATCCCAAAGTACATGCCCGCGCGCTGGTGACCGGTCTTGACTTCGTCCTCGTCGACGACCTCGGTGATGATGACATCCCCGATCAGCACCAGGCCGCCGAGGCCAATGCCCAGTATGACCGCGGTTGCATACGTAAAGTTGATGTTGGGCGAAAAGCCCATAGGGACGATGCCCAGAATCATGACGAGATTGGCGAGCATCAGCGTGCGGCGGCTGTCGAGTTTGTTGGCGACCCAGTTGCGCCAGGGATAGAGGGAAAGCATGGCAACCAGGAAGGCGACGCCCAGGATGACGGTCGCCAGGCCTTCATCCACTTTCAGGCTGTATTTCAAATAGAACAGGATGCCGGTCTGGAGCGAGCCGGTGGCAAAGAAGCGCATGGCCTGTGCTCCGGCGGCGGTGAGGTAGCTGCGATTCAAAAAGGTGGCCCTGATCGCCGCGCCGAAGGGCAGGTTGGTGTCGGTCTGGAGGTCTTTCCTCTCAAAGAGGAACGGGTAACCGACATAGATGGCGATGACCGAGATGGCCGACAGCAAGATCGCCATGCCCGACCAGCCCAGGATGCTTGACAGGATGGGCGGCAGGGCTGCGCCCAGCACCAAAGCCACCGTTTGGAATATGTTCATCTTGGCGGCGACATCAGTGCGCTCCCGGTAGGTTGGGAACATCTCGGGCAACAGGCCGTAATAGCCCGTGGCGAGCGCGGTGTACAGCCCCTCCCACAGGACAATCATCGTCCCAAAGTAGAGCAACAGCGCTACCGGATTATCCTTGCCGTCAAAGGGCGCGGTGAATATGAGCGCAAATGCGACCGCGTAGGGCAGTCCGCCGAACAACACATAGGGGATGCGCCGTCCCCAACGGGAGCGAGTGCGATCTGAGAAAAAACCCAGCAGCGGGTTGTTGAGCGCATTGTAGATGGTGAAAAAGAACCAGAAGATGGAGTACCAGGTCACCGGCAGGTTTTTCACATCCACAATGTAAAAAGCAATCACCCCCGCAATGGCTTCTGCCAGGGTGGCGACGCCCAGGCTGGCAAGCGAATACATGATGCGGGTCTTGCGGCTGGTCTGGAACTCGGGAGCTGCGGTTGTCGCGGTCATATTAACCCCACAATCTACCTAACATGGTTTTTGTTGCCTCCAGTGCGACCTGCTCGCACCCTGCCTGTAGTCGTCCCGGATAACGGTACGCCAGCGGCGCCACGTCCACTTCGTAGCCACCCTCGGCGTGTGACGCCTCCGTATGAAGGTAGCTGATGCAGCCGTCCGTCACGCTCGCAAACAACGTCCGCGTGGTGGGCGAGGCCGCCTTTACCTTCATCCCGATCTCGGTGAACGTTTCGGCCGCGAACGTGACGAGCGCCAGGTCGCCCAGGCGCGCGGCGCTGATTCGCATTGGCACCGACCAGAATCCGTCTCGCGTTTTGATCGTCGATTTCCACGGATAGCGTTGGTTGAGAAGGACGTCCGCGAACAAGGCCATGAACCCCGGCATCTTGGCAAGCGACAATAGCGGTTTGCCGTAGTTTTTTGGGGGACGCGATGTGGTGGCGCGCGTCTCGGTGGGCAACCACACTTCATCGCGCTCGATCCCAATGGGCGTTCCCCGCATCCTTGCCGACCCACGGCCAACCGCGGTCAAAACAGCGTCTGCCACTCGCAGGCCTTGTTCGGCCGCCATCTCAAAGGCGCGCGCGTCCTTCCAATACATGTCGGGATTGATGTTCGCCGCTGCGCCCTGGAGGAAAAGCACCAGGCCGCCCAGTTCCTCCTCCACTCTCCCGCGCATGACCCCAATCCAATCCGTGGAGACCAGCAGGTTGTCGGGTCCGAGCACCGTGCCATGACAGGCATAATTGACCAGGGTTGCGAGCCTCATCCCGGTCCTGTCATTCTGGTCCTGGCTGTCATCAGCGAACACGCTCACGACCTGCACCGACCTGTCGCGCGCACCGGCCGGGTTGCGCCCGATCTCCATATGACCATCGGGCATTGTCTCGCGGCGGTTGATGCCCACGTCTGCTTCGCCGTACGAATACTCTAGCCGCGCCGGCCGGAGATTGGACTCAGCAGCCTGCACCGCGGCAACGACGTTATCCACCAGCGTGGCGATGTATTGCCGGTTCTTGCGCGGCGATTTTTCGTCCGCGTAGGCAATCGGGCCCGAGTGCGTGTGCGAACAGCACAGCAGCACGTTGGTAGGGGCAAGACGGGCGCGGATGCGGTCCACGATGAACTCGTTGAGGGCCAGGATATCCAGCGCGACGATGGCGACTCGCGTTGTCTCATCGCTGAGCACGAGGGCGGTGGCGGTCAGGTCATCGTGGATGCCGATGTTGCCTTTGGCGCGGTCGCCGTAGCCGATGAGCAGGATGCCCTTTGGCGGGCTGATGACGCGGCGGCCAATGCCGGCGGATAGGGAGGGCAAGCCGGTCATGATGATTCCTGGTGTTTTTCGCCTGGCGTTCCGATCATTCCCAGGTTGATGCACGTCTCTTCTGTGGTATCGCCTATGCGATATCTCTGGAAGACCAGATAGCCCACAAATATAAAGACGGCCATCACAGGGAAGGCCAGGCGGACGCCCAGCGGATTGGCCTGGGTGTAGCCAAAGTTCTCGAGCAGCAGGGGCAGAATCAGTGTCCCGACTGAGGTGCCGAGACCAATGGCAAAGGAAAACGTCCCATAGTAGATGGCTTCGCGGCGGCGCTTGGTCAGCAATTCATCATAGTCCACCATGTTGCCCATCATGGCGTAGATCAGGATCAGGTATCCGCCCAGAGCCGCGCCGGCCAGCGCGACAAAGATGTAGGCCTGGATGGTGATGGTGGACGGGTCGATCGCGCCGATGAAAAAGCCGAACGAGAAGACGATTCCGAGCAGAAGCATGCTGGCATTGAGCAGGGTGCGCTGGCTATGTTTTCGGTTCAGCCAGGTCCAAACGGGTCCCGTGAGCGCGATGAAGACGATGAGGATGCCCTGGTAGACGGCCACGTGGCCCTCGGTCTGCCGCAGGACGAGGGTGACAAAATACGGAAAGTTCGCCAGCACCATCTGGTAAGCCACATGGACGGCGAGTGTGGAGAAGAACAGGATGAGGAACTGTCTGTTCTGGAAGGTGGCCTTGAGGCCGTCCAGCGCAGGCATCGTCTCGCCGAGCGGGCGGTCGGTCTCGCGCAAGCCGAACAGGGTGATGTAAATGGTCACGACTCCCACACCACCGACGACCGCACCCATTGCCACCGCGCCAATGCTTTCGAACAGCGGCGCGGCGACCAGCGACCCGATCAGCACGCCGATGATGCCAAAGAATCCTTTCCAGTAACTCAGGCCGAGACGGGCGTGGGTCTCCGGCGCCATCTCAGGCATGGACGCGTCGTATGGTATTCCAACGAGACTGTAACTGGTGTGATAGACAAGGATGACGACGATGAAATAGGCAGCGTTGAGCGCATAGTTCGTTTGGCTCGGCGGGGTCCAGAGCAGGATCGCGCCCAGCAGGATGAAGGGCGAGGCGAAGATGAGGAAGGGACGGCGGCGGCCCCAACGCGAGCGTCGCGTGTCAGAGTAGTGGCCGATAAAGGGGTCAATGAGCGCGTCCCAGAATGTGGCGACGAGGAGGAGGACTCCCATGGTCACCGCAGGCAGATAGGTGGGCCGACCCGAGTCGGGGGGCGGCGAATAAAAGTACAACAGCCAGGTGCTGATGGTGATGGCGAGGATGTTCAGCCCCGCCGAGGCGCTGGAGTAGAGGGCGACGCGCCAGAAGGGGAGTTTTCTGTTTGGCATAGTATTCTCCATGATCTGCAGAGCTAGATTCCACAATGCAACGCGATTGGATGCAGTACCTTCAGAGCCTCACCATGCTCAAAATCCTTACCCTGCGCCACCTGCCGCGATTTGACGTCGAGCCCAAAGACGAGCTCGTCCAGGCCGGCCGGGTCGAACTGGGCCTGGTAACAGCGCACGACGGCCTGTTTGGTCTGCCAGGCGGCGGTGATGTCGGCGATGACATTGGGCTCGCGGGTGTAGTAGAAAGCGATGCCGTTGATATGCCCGCGATAGGTGGCGTCCACTGCCGGGTCACCGGAGGGGATTTTGGTGATGCCGGCGAACATGACGGCCTCGGCGGCAGCGAGCCCGGTCTGGACGTGGTCGCGGTGGCCTTCGTAAGTCAGCCAGGGGTCGCAGGTAAAGACAAAATCGGGCTGGATGCGGCGGATGTGTTGGAGCAGGTCGCGTCGCACGTCAAAGTAGTTGTATTCGCCCGCATCCGGGTAGCCGAGCCAGATCTGTTCCTTCACCCCGACCAGTTTGCCGGCGGCGAGCTGGTCACGCCTCAAGGCTTCGGCGGCGGCCCGGTCCGAAAGCGAGGTGTCGACGACGCCCATCAGGTCGTCCGAGACGGTGAGATAGAGAATCTCCACGCCGTTTCGGGCAAGCTGGGCCAGAATTCCTGCCGCGCCAATGTCGTTGTCATCGTAATGCGGCTGGATGCACAATATCCGCCGGGCGGCAAACAGATCAGGGGTGGGGAGGATGGTGTCGATGGTCACAACTGTCTCCTTCGTCTGCCAGGTATGTCACAACTTTCCCACCATCGTCTCACGCCGGTCCCGCATTTGGCGCTGCAGGCGTGCGGCGTGCTTGGGGTGGACTGGATGACCCAACGGTGCGGACACAAAGGCCATCGCCCAATACCCGCTCTTCAGCACGAGCCGCGCGCGCGAAGGGCCGAGCTGATCGGGGAGACCGCCAAATGGGTTGATGACAACCGACGCAAATGCGCCATTGACGAATCCTGTCAGTGCCATGGTCGTTTTCCTGCCTACCTCCTTTCACTCATCCGCCAGGCTGCACCAGTTCGTCGCCAGATTGGCCAACACCTTCGTGCAGTTCAGAACCTGAGCAAACTCCACATACTCATCCACACAGTGAACCATCCCACCGCGTGGTCCATAGATGACGGCTGGGGTGTTCCCGTAAAGAACCGGCAGGCGCAAGTCACAACCGCCGCCCCCGCCGATGATGGGCCGATGCCCGATCACCCTCTCGATCTCCCGGGCCATCGCCTGCACCAGAGGATGCTCTATGTCGATCTGGGCGCTCTCAAGGCGCAGTCCCCACCACTCCACCTCGATGGGATGCTGCTCGAACCAGCCGTCCTGGAGCCTCAAAGCCGCCAGGTAACTCTTGAAATCGGCCTTGACCGTCTCGATATCCTCGCCCGGCAGTGCTTCGATCGAGCCTTCCAGATAACAGGCAGACGGGATGGTTGAAGCCCACTCGCCGCCAAGGATCTTGCAGATGGCCAACGGGACTTTTGTCTGGTAGTACGGGTCATAGAGCGGATGGGATACGGTCGACTCGCGCCAGAGTGAATAGGCTTCCACCGCCTGGTAGACCTGCAAAGCCTTTCCAATCGGATTGACCAGTTCATGTCTGTGCTCAATCGGCCCTTCGATGCCGGCGACTTTCAGCCGGAAGAACTGCGCGCCTCGCTGGGCGATCCCCAGAGCAGAGTCCCCACTGGGTTCAGTGAACACCATGCCGTCGCCGGTGTAACCACGCAGCACGCACGCCAGCGTCCCGTTGCCGCCACTCTCCTCATCCACGACGGATTGAAGGACGATGTCACCCTTCAGTCTCAACCCGGCTTTCTGCAGGACCTTGACCACCATCAGGTTGACGACGCATCCGGCCTTCATGTCAGCCGCGCCACGTCCGTAGACTCGGCCATCCACATAGTCTCCGCCCCAAGGTGCATGAGTCCATTTCCGTTCTTCACCGGTTGGAACCACATCCACGTGACCGTTGAATATCAAGCTCTTCCCACCACCGGACCCTTTCCACGTTCCCACGACATTAGGTCGCCCGGCATAGGGGATGTCGCTCGGCACGTAGGCTGGGTGAGACCGCAAGCCGGGGTCCACCGGGTCAAAGATGTCCAGTTCCAGACCCATTTCGCTCATCTTCGTTGCGATGACATCCTGGGCGCCCTTTTCCTCGCCCGGCAAGGTCGGGATTCGCACAAGCGTCTGCAGCAAGGAAAGCGCTTCAGGACGCAAGTCTTCCAGTGCCTGATCTATCCGTTCTCGGGCATCCATGCCTTCTCTCCTTACACCTCGACCATCCGCTCGGCAGTCTCCAACGCCAAGCAGGGGGTATCCTGTTCGAGGGCGTTCATACCCCGCCCTCGTTCTCTTCCACAAACCGCCTGACATCCTCAGGGGTGTCACCCAACTTGTAGGTGCGGAAAAACAGCAGGCCGATGATGACCAGCGCGCCGATGACCAAGTAGGCCAGACGCACACCCAAGGGATTGTCAACGGTGTAGCCAAAGTTCTGGTAGAGCACAGGCAGCAACAGGGTCGAGATGGTTGGCCCCCCCTCGACTGCCAGCGAAAAGCTACCGTAGTAGATCGCCTCCCGGCGGGTGCTGGTCTTGATCTCATCGTAATCCGCCACTGACCCCATCATTGCATAGGGTAACATGGAACTGCCCGCCAGCATGAAACCGATCAGGGGGAAGAGCACGAAGGTCATCGCCACCGAGACGGTGCCCGGGATCATGCCGATCAGGAAGCCAGCCGCGTACAGACAGCCCAAGATCAAGGTGGCGGTGCGCCACAGACCGCGGTTGAGCCGCCTGCGGCCAATCCGGTTCCAGAAGATGGCAGCGAAAGCCATGACGATGATGACCACACCCTGAACGATCGCGACATTGCCTTCCGGCATGCCCAAGACCAGGGTGACGAAATACGGCAGGTTGACAATCAGCATGCCATAGGCAGCCTGCACGAAGAGCGTAGCGAGGAACAGGCCGATGAATTGCCTGTTTTTGAAGGTAGCCAGAATCCCCTTTGCCACCGGAAGCGCCTGGCCAAGTTCTTCGACCTTTTTCTCTCGCAGGCCGAGCAAGGTCATTCCACCACCGATCAGAGCCGCAACACCCACTGCGATGCCCATTCCCAATGGTCCCATGGCTGAGTTGTAGAGGACACCGGAAGCCAGCGCGCCTATCAAAACGCCCACCAGGGCAAAGACATTCTTCCAGGCCGCCAAGGTGACCCGATCCTTTGGTTCCTCCGCCATTTCCGGGAGCGCACCATCGTAAGGAATCTGCCATGCGCTATGGGCGGTGTAATACAACGTGGTGACCAGAAGGAAATAGATCACATTGGTTGTCGAGAGAGATCGGTGGGGTGGAGTCCAGATGAGTATCATCAGAAGGACAGAGAGGGGCAAGAAAACCAGGATGAATGGTCGGCGGCGGCCCAACCTGCCGCGCCGGCTGTCGCTCCAGTGACCAAGAAGAGGGTCGATGAGCGCGTTGACCAGGCTGCCAACCGCCATCAGAATACCGATCAGCGCAATCGGGACGAGCGCCGGACGGCCGGAATCGGGTGGTGGGGCATAGGTGTACATCAGCCACGTGGAGACGGTGATGGCCATGATGTTGGTGCTGATGGAAGCCGAACTGAACAGCATCATTCGGCCCGTGGTGAGCTTTGCGCGGATGCTTGAGTAGTCCTTAACCATTGAGCCCTCCTACCACCCTTCCAGTTCGCGCGGACTCGTATGCCGCCTCGATCACCTTCATGTTTACTAGGCCCTCCGGGCCGCCGGGAACAGGAGGCCGGTTCTCGCGGATACACTCGACGAAATACGCCATCTGCGCGTTGTACATGGCCTGCGGGCAGTGTACCCGGCGCGGAAACCTGTAACCGGATTTGATCACATCCACCTTTTGCGCGGCGGGGTTGGGCACCTTGAGCAGCGTGGGGAAGAGCTGTCCAAAGGCCTTCACGCCGTAGAGCTGCGTCGCGGCCTCCGGGCCGTCGCTGTGCGGTTGCCACCAGCCGGATTCGATGTAGGAGGTTGCACCGTTTTCCCACTCGACCATCGCCACGCCGGTGTCGTCCACGTCGAAATCCCGGTAAAACGTGCCGATCCTGGCGTAGACGCTGACCGGCTGCGGGTCGCCGAGCAGGTAGCGGGCTGTATCGAGGGCGTGGATGCCCATATCGGCCATCGCGCCGCCGCCCGCCAACGCCTTTTGAGTGAACCAACCGGCAGGGCCCCAGTTGGTGTGGACGCCATAGCTTTTTGTGCGGATGATCTTTCCCAGCCGCGGAGTCTGCGCTTTGAGCCAGTTCACATCCTCATCGAAGCGCCAGCAGTGAGCCACCATCAGCTTAGCGCCGCTCTTGCCGCTGGCTTCCATCATCTCTTCCGCTTCGCGCACGTTCATGGCCATCGGCTTTTCGACCATGACGTGCACGCCTGCCTCCAGCGCGGCAATCGCCTGGGGAGCATGCAGGAAGTTCGGAGTGCCGATCACCAACGCGTCCACGCCGCCCGCTTGGAGCAGCCGCTCGACCGTCTCGTACCGGTTTTCAATGCCGAATTTCCTGGCGAACGGGCCGGCCTTGTCGGGGTGCCTTACTGCCACTGCCGCCAGTTCCACATCTTTTTGTGCTCTCGCGGCTCTGACGTGAACATGGATGATGTATCCTGCGCCCGCAAATGCTATTCTCATGTCTGCCGCTCTCTCAGGCTCGCAATCTGGTGGAGTTCCAAACCCGGGATGCCCGAATCGTTTGGCGCGAGCCGGTTCATGGCGCGGGCCGCTTCCACCGCGGGGGCTCTATCGGGACCAGTTGTCGGTGACGCGAGGGCCGATTTGGCGCTGGCGGGAACGCGTTCGCCCGGCGGCAGGTGGAGACCGGTGGGCACAGGTTCATCCTGGCGGGCAGGAAGGGTGAAAGAGGTGCTCAGGACAAAGTCGTTCATCCAGCCGCCCCAAGCACTCTGGCAGGCTGAGTTCCGTCGGCGTTGAGTCGTCCACATGCGAAGCGATGGGGGACGCGGGATGTGGGCCATCCTGTTGCCGGCAGCCACAGGCCGGCGCGGGGTGGCTTTGACGCGAACCGGCAGGTCTGCCAGCCTCAGGCGCTGGCGGGTCTTGCCGAGGGTGCGGCGCCGCCGGTGGTACATGAGGCTCCGATTTCTCGTCTGCGCGAATCAGCAAATCCTCTCACAGCGTATGGGCCAGCCCAAAGGGCAGGTTATGCCTCTGGCAGTAGGATGGCAGAACCCTCAAGGTTCTGTCCGTGATACCGGCGGGAATCCGATCGAGGGGGATGTGGCAGGCTTCCAGGGCTGCCTCGTACCGCCTCGTGTCCTGCCCCTGCAGCTTTGCCATGATCATGATCCCAGGCCCGACCAGGTCGCCGTGCGGCCAGCCGTGACCGGTGAAGTTCTCGGCGCAATAGGCGAAATAGTGCTCGCTGCCCTCTTCCGGCCGGGCGTGCCCGACCTGGTTGCAGAGTTGGACTTCCATCGCCAGGCAGTCGTACAGCGTTTTCAGCCCCTCCCGGTCACCGCGCCCGGCTGCGTCGGCACAGTCAAGCACGCCGTTCAGGATGCTCTGCGCGTTGTTGTACACCCAGGGGACGAATTCCATCCCCGGCGGGTTTTTGCCCTGCTCGTGGGCGAATTCCCAGTCCCAACAGCCGGTGGCGATGGACATGACATCCGTGATGCCGGCGGCGCGGATGGCCGCCGGGGCTGCGGCGATGACGTCCAGGTCAAGGATCAGACGGCCGGGTACTTGTGTCTCGATGTAGTAAACGCACCCATCGCGGCGGATGCCCGATGCGGCGGTGAAAAAGGCGTCCACCGAGAGGGCAGTCGGGAGCACGGTCAGCGGTAGGCCGAGCCTGGCGGCGATGTGTTTCCCGGCATCAGCGGTGAGTCCGCCGCCAACAGCGTAGACGATGTCAAGTTGCTGACCAGAGATCTTTGAGCGGAGCGCGTCCCAATGGTCGGTGGTTGCTTCCGTCGCCTCGAGCGTGGCGGCGACATTCAGGCCGCGCAACTGGCTGCTGACAACATTCCAGGCCGGGGTGGAGGTCACCAGCAGGGCGGGGCGCGTCTCTTCAACCTCAGAGAAAGATACCAGGTCTACGGTGGGGAGATTCCAAAGTGTCTTCACAATGTTTCCTTTGCCTTACGTACGGCTTCACGCATGATTTCGGCGGATTCTGCCAGCAGTCTGCCGTCGTGCTGGGCGGAGACGGTGAAATCGGTGTGGAAGTACAGACCTTTCTCCATGCACTTGCGAAATAGCGCGGTTCGCAGGGCAGGATTGGTGCTTTCCACCATGTCACGATAATTGCGGACGGGTTCGCGGGATCCGACATAGATTCCAAAGGTGCATCCGAGACCCTGCACAACGGCCGGGAAGTCTTGCTCGTCGAAGATGGCCTGGACGGTCTCGTAAAAGGTATCCACGCGCTCATGCCAGGTCTCGAAAAAGCCAGGCTGTTCCATAATGGTCAGCGAGGCGATGCCGGCCGCGCAGCCCATCAGGTTGCCCGAGAAGGTGCCGCCCGCGATGACCGGGTCGACCGGGTCCATCATCTTCGCCATGATCTTCTCTTTCCCCACGATCGCCGCCAGGGGGACCCCGTTGGTCAGGGCTTTGCCGAGCAGGCTCAGGTCGGGGGTGACGCCATAGTAGCCTTGGGCGCAGGAAATCCCGGTGCGGAACCCCGAGAGGATTTCATCGAGGATGAACATGATCCCGTGTTCATCGCAAATGCGGCGCACTGCCTGCAGGTATTCTGTGGATGAGCCAATACAGCCGTTATTGTAGTCGATCGGGTTCATCAGGATGGCGGCGATTTCGTGTCCCTTGCTGCGGGCGAGTTTGTCAAAGACTTCGATGTTGTTCCAGGGAATGAGGTACAGCGTCTCGCCAATCGTCTCCGGGACACCGGCGGTGTAGCGGACAATTCTGGACACCCGGTCGCCGGGATTATCGCGGTCTGTAAAGGTGGCCAGGTTGTTGGGCAGGGCATAATCGTGCCCGCCGTGGAAATGCCCATCGGCGCGCACGATTCTGGTGCGTCCGGTGTAGCCGCGAGCCAGGCGAATCGACAGCAGGGTCGCCTCGCTGCCCGAGTTGGTGTAGCGCACCCGCTCGGCGCTGGGGACATGCCGGACAATCTTCTTGGCCAGTTCCAGGGTCAGCGGGTGGTCGAATTCGGCGAAAAAACCGACGTCGAACACCTGTCTCATCGCTTTCGCAATTTCGGGGCGGTTGTGGCCGAGCGGGCAGGCCCCATGCCCCATGAAGAAGTCGGTGAACTGGCGGCCGTCGAGGTCGTAGATGAAAGCCCCGTCTGCCCGGGACAGGTACATGGGCTGGCCGGTGAACGGATTGATGCGGAAATTCGACGAGACACCGCCGGTGAGATATCGTTGCGCGTCGCGCCAATAGGATGTGTAGGTTGTGCTCATCGTTTCATCCATCGCTCGATCTGGCGGTGGCTTCGGTACGCGGCGTTTAGTCTTGACACCGACCGGGTCCCACTCGAACATCAGCGCCGCCACGAAAGCACAAGGCTGCGGTATTTTACCCTGTTTTCGCACCACGTCCCACCACTTGTCAATTGCAGCCCGCACGTCCTGCCCGGTGCTGCAGCTGCGGACCTGACACCTTCGCGGGAGGGCAGGGTTCCGGGATCTGCCGTCGCTCGACGGCCGGAGGACGGGCAAGCACCCCGCCAGGCGGCCCGAGCGCTCAGCGGATTCCTCCTCGACCCTGGCGCCGGCCGGCCAAAGAGCTGCGGCCGGCACAGCCGGTTGGTGGCCAGCAGGTCGTTCAGCACGACCGGTGCGCGCACCGCCGGGGCGCCCAACCGACGGGCCACCAGCGCCAGGGTCGAGCCGCGCAGCCTTTGGCTGCCGTCGTGTTTTCGCCAAACGAGGGGCTACCGGCGCCGATCACCACGATCTTGGTGGGCAGGGTCATGGCTAATCCTCCGTCGTGCCAGGTTCTGGCGGTCTGGTGGCCCGTCGGGCCTGGCCGGTGCCCTGATCACCCAGGGCCGGCAACCTGCGATGGGGAGGTTGCACTCCCGCCTGCGTGCGATGCACCTGGTCGGCTTGGCTGCTTCCGCCGGCAGCCGCTGGTGAGGCGAGGTCGTCATGAGCGCATGCATCTGGATCTCCTCTGCCGGGGATCTCCCGGCGGGGCCGCGATCAGCCGAGAGCAGGCTACAAGGAAATTGGGTATTGACAAACAATGATTCCTCCATATAATACTTTCTAACTGTCTGTATGTATCCCCGGCCCCTCACTCACCGTGCGCCACGTGAGCAGCCGGGGTGTTGTCGCAAGCGCAACGCGACCAGACCAACCGGAGACCTCGAAACCAGTTGAGATGGGAACTGCATGGACAAACGGACGGTAACCGCCGGGCTCATGCGAAGCATCAACCGGACGATCATCCTGGACCTCATTCGGACCTCCAGTCCTATCTCGCGGTCGCAGATTGCCTGTCGCCTGGGCATCAGCATGCCCACAGTGATGCGCATCGTTGATTTGCTCACCCAGGAGGATCTTGTGAAACCTCTGGACTGCGTGGAAGCCACTGGCGGCCGGCCTCGCCATATGATGGCGTTCAACGGCGGCGCGTACGCCGCCATTGGCGTTGATCTCGGCGGTTCCAAGATGGTCGGAGCGATCGCCGACCTGGATGGCAAGCTGTTGCACGAGACCTATGTGCCCTGGAAAGACGGTGGATCGGAAGACGCGCTGGCCGAACTTTGCCAGCTGATCGAAAACCTCATGGCGGCTCCCCGGCCCGCCGATCAAAAGATAAAGGGCATAGGCGTTGGGGCGCCCGGCGTCACATTCAGTCGAGAGGGTATCGTATCCTGGGCGCCCAGTCTGGGTTGGTGCAACCTGCCGCTGAAAGCGATTCTGTCGGAGCGGTTTGACGTGCCGGTCATGGTGGACAACGATGTCAACCTCTCTGCCCTGGGCGAATACGGGTTTGGTTCCGGCCGGGGTTGCGAGAGCCTGGTCTGTATAGCCGTAGGGACGGGCATCGGCGCCGGGATCATCCTGGGTGGTTCTCCCTATCGGGGCTATCGCCATTCAGCCGGGGAGATCGGCTATCTCCTCCCCGGGGTCAAGTATCTTGGCCGGCGTTACGACGGGTTTGGCGCGCTTGAAAGCCTGGCATCCGGCACGGGGATTGCCGATCGGGCGCGCCAGCTGCTGGAGCAGGGAGGGTGTCTGCCACCGACCGGGGTACTGGACGCGCAGCAGGTCTTTGCCGCCGCACGCCGGGATGAATGCTGGGCGCGGCAGGTGGTGGATGAGACGATTGACTACCTGAGTCTGGCAGTTGCGACAGTCAGTGCGCTCTTGGACCCCGAGATTATCGTCCTGGGCGGCGGAGTGGCGCGATCGGCCGACCTGCTGGTTGAGCCGATCCTGGCTCGGCTCGATGGGGTGGTACCCTCGCCGCCCCGGCTGGTGGCCTCCAGTCTGGGACGCCGTGCGGCCGTGATGGGTGCCATCATGCTGGTCATGTATGGCACGACTGAACACGTCGTTGTCAACCAGCTAATCTAGTCTCTGGAGGAAGCATGGGAGCTCTGTGCGCCGCGGTGGCAGGACTGGGTTTCATGGGGATCACCCATATCGAGGCGCTGCGACGGATGGGGGTGAAGGTGGTGGGTGTGCTGGGCATCGACCGGGCTGAGGGGCAATCGGCCTCCGACCGGTTGGGCATTCCGCGGGTGTACGGCGACATCGAAGAGCTGGTGTCCGATCCGGCGGTGCAGGTGGTTCACATCTGCACGCCCAACCATCTCCATGCTCCCATGGCGATGGCGGCGCTCGGGGCCGGCAAGCATGTGATTTGCGAGAAGCCGCTGGCGATCAACAGCCAAGAATCCGGGCAACTGACCCGGCTGGCGGCCAAGTCCGGCCTGGTGGCGGTGGTCAACCACAACCTGCGCTATTATCCCCTCTGTCACGAGGCACACGCACGGGTCCAAAGCCGCGAGATCGGCGACGTCCGGCTGGTCCACGGTGAGTATTGCCAGGATTGGCTTTTCCTTCCCACCGATTGGAACTGGCGGCTTGAGCCCGAGCTCGGCGGCACGGCGCGCGCCGTCGCCGACATCGGGTCGCACTGGCTCGACATGATCACCTGGATCACCGGCCTGCGGGTGACCGCGGTGATGGCTGACCTGGCGACCATGGTGCCCAAGAGGATCAAGCCGGCCAAAGAGGTGGAGACCTTTGCCGGCAAGTTGACTCGTGCCGAGGGCGGAGAAGAGGTGGAGGTGCGCACCGAGGATTATGCTGCGGTCCTGCTCCGCCTGGAAGGTGGCGCGCGGGGCTCGTTCCTCGTCTCCCAGGTAAGCGCCGGGCGCAAGAATCACTTCTGGTGGGAGGTCAACGGCTCCAAGGCTTCCCTCAGTTGGGACCAGGAACGACCGAACGAGTTGTGGCTGGGGCATCGCGAGCGGCCCAACGAGCTCTTGCTCAAAGACCCCTCCCTCATGCACCCCGATGCTCGCCGGGTGGCCGGATATCCGGGGGGGCACGCGGAAGGGTATCCCGATACCTTTTTGCAGCTGAATCGGGCCGTTTATGGCTACCTCAGAGAAGGTGATCTGAGCGGCCCTCGGCAGTTTCCCACCTTTGAGGACGGGCACCGGATGATCCGTCTGTGCGACGACATCCTGGCGAGCGCCCGGGAGCAGCGGTGGGTCGAGATTTCCGACTAGTGGATGGGAGATGCGATGGACAAACTGGCTTTGCTGGGCGGAGACCCTCTGATCAAGACAGCCTTTCCGGCGTGGCCCCAATATGACGAGGGGGAACAGCAGGCACTGCAAAAGGTGCTTGACAGCAGGATCTGGTGGCGCACGCCCGGAACCCAGACCCTGCAGTTCGAGCAGGAGTTCGCGCGTTATCACGACGCCCGGCATGGCATCGCGGTCACCAACGGCACGGCCGCACTGGAGGTGGCGCTCGGCGCTCTCGGCGTGGGGCCGGGTGATGAGGTGATCGTCCCTGACTTTACCTTTGTCGCTACCGCCAGCGCGGTCCTCTCGACGGGGGCTCTGCCGGTGCTGGTAGATGTAACCCCGGACACCTATTGCATCGACCCCGAACAGGTGGAGGCTGCCGTTACCGAGCGGACCCGGGTCATCGCCGCCGTGCACATGGGTGGGCATCCGGCTGACCTGGACCGGTTGGCGGCGATCGCCCGCCAGCATGGCATCTACCTGCTGGAGGACAGCGCCCATGCGCATGGCAGCGAGTGGCGAGGACGTAAGGTGGGCGCCATCGGTGACATCGGCACCTTTAGCTTCCAGGCCAGCAAGCTGATGACCGCCGGCGAAGGCGGGATCGTGGTCACCAACGATGACCAGCTGGAGAAACTTGCGCGATCAATCCACGACTGCGGCCGCATGCCGGGTGAGTGGTTCTACGCCCACTTCATCTACGGCTCCAACTACCGGTTGAGTGAGTGGCAGGGCGCAGTCTTGAGAGCACAACTCGCCCGTCTGGACTCCCAGGGCGCGATCCGCACCCGGAACGCGGCATATCTTGACAGCGAGCTGTCTCGCATCGAGGGGATCACTCCTCAGAGGCTGGATCAGCGGTGCACGCGAAAGGGTTACTATGCCTACATCTTTCACTACGATCGAGCCTGTTTTGCCGACCTGCCCACGGCCAGGTTCATCCAGGCGTTAAACGCGGAGGGCGTTCCCACCCAGGCCAGTTACCCACCCATCCACCAGTTGGACCTCTTCCAGAGCCAGGCCTACCGGGCACGCTTATCACCGGAGCGGCGAGGCGACCAACACGGCTTCTTGCAGGAAGAGTTTCTCAACACCCTCCGCGGTGCCCGGGAGACGGTGTGGCTGCCGCAGCCGGTTCTGCTGGGCAGCGAGGCTGCGATGGCCGAGATTGTGCGGGCCATCCGCAAGATTCAAGTGCACGCCAATGCCTTGCGGGCATAGTGGGGTGAGCTCCGGCGGCAGGGTGTGACGGGGGATGCTGTATCGAAAGGAGGTGAGCCAAGCGACCCCCAAAACAGTCTCTCAGGTCGACCAGGGTAATGTTTGGTAACAGAGGAAGTATGTAATGTCTGGAGGAGGACAAACGATGCACAAGAGAGTGTCGATTTTACTGCTGCTGGTTATGGTGATTCCCGTGCTTCTCTCCGCTTGCGGCGGGGCGGCGCCAACGGTGGCACCCCAGCCAGCCGCGACTTCGGCGCCGGAGACGACGGCCCCCGAGGCGACCAAGGCGCCCCCGGCCCAACCGGTCAAGGTGATCTACCTGAGCGCCGGCACGGCCGAGGTGGAACAGGATTGGAACGAAAAGTGGGTCAAGGCCTTTAATGACAGCCATCCCAACATCCAGATCCAGTACGAACTGGTGGCATGGGCTGACCTGTTGACCAAGGTGTCGGCGATGATCGCCGGTGGAAACCCACCCGACATTGCCTGGTACGCGCCCAGCATGATCAAGGAGTGGTACTACGGTGGGCTGCTCGAGCCGCTGGATGATTGGTTGCCGCAGGACATCGAGGAGCTCTTGCCCGCGATCAGGGATCCATCGGCCAGCGACATCATCTACGACGGCAAGTACTACGGCATGCCCTTCTGCCTGGCGGGCCTGGGCGTGATCGCCCGGAAGGATATCTTTGCCGAGGCCGGCTATGACACCGATGACTTGATGAACTGGGACTGGGCCAAGTACAAAGAGATCATGGCGGCGGTCACCAAACCGGATAAGAACCAGTACGGGCTGCAATTCGCCTTTGGCGAGCCGCGCATCAGCGGTGGCAAGTACTGGTTCCTGACCAACGGACTGCGCGACGTGACCGATTTTTCCAACAAGGAGGCCTATGTCGAGGCCCTTCAGTACAGCATGGACCTATTCCCCTATTCGCCGGAGGCGCAACTCCAGTGGGTACATGCGGACACGCTCACCTGCTACATGAACGGTGTCTGTTCGGTAGCCTTTCAGGGCTCCTACTTCCAGGGGGACATCATACGACAGGCGCCCGAGGTCATGTCCAATGAGGGATCGGCCGTGCTGCCCTATCCCATCGGCCCGCGCATGGACGATTGCATGGTGCCCTGGTACACGGTCGGTTGGGTGATGTTCCAAGCCTCCAGGAACAAACCTGAGGCGGCCGAAGTGCTCCACTTCCTGGCCTCACGCGAGGCGGTCAACGAGTGGCCAATGAACATGGCGCCCAAGACCGAGATCACCCTCGAGGACCGGGTGCGCGCCAGCGAGTTTGGCGAGGAGGTCCGCTGGTGGCTGGAAGACTGGTACGAAATGATGGAGATCTGCAAGCCGGCCGCCCGCCCCGGTTATGCGCCCAGCAACGAGATCAACCAGATTTACACCGAAGTTCTGCTTGAACTCTATTACGGCTCTATCACAGCCGAAGAGGCGTACGAGCAGCTCAAGGCCGGCATTGAGCCGATCGTCATTGCGCCAGGTCAGTAACGTCTGTGCGCTTTTTGGGGTTAGGGCAGGCGCCCCGGCGCCTGCCCTGACTGTCAGGTCGTTAGCGCGAGAATAGGAGGTGATGCCGATGCCAGACGACGTACTTTCCGTGCAGGGGACCCCGGGAACAAGGAGACCCTCGCGTTTCCGTCTGCCGGGTCGCCAGAGGAAGGTTCTGACCGGGATCCTGCTCATCCTGCCGGGCTTGGTGTTGATTGCGCTGTTGATCGGCTATCCCTTTGTGTTCGCCGTGAGCCTGGCCTTCAAGGACCTGTACCTGGTCAAGGGCATGGACAGCGCCACCTGGATCGGGTTGGATAACTTTCGCAAGTTTTTCGCCGACCCCAGCACCAAACCCATCGTTCTCAACACTGTCCGCTACGTGATCTTCAGCCTGCTCACGCAGTTCTTGGTCGGGCTGGGGCTAGCAGTGCTCCTGCACCGTGAGTTCAAGGGGCGCGGCATCATGCGCGCCGCCGCGCTGATCCCCTGGGTGATGCCGACGCTGGTGGCCACCATTGTGTGGCGCTTCATTCTGGACGGCAGCTGGGGTGTCCTCAATTACTCGCTGATCGGCATGGGGGTTCTCGAGAAACCGATCAACTGGTTGGCGGACAGGAACGTGGTCTGGTGGAGTCTGATCATTGTCTCGCTCTGGCGCCATTTCCCCTTTTGGTATGTGAACCTACTGGCGGGGCTGCAGGTCATCCCGGAGGAGCTCTACGAAGTGGCCAAGATCGACGGCGCGTCAGCGCTCAAATCGTTCTGGTACATCACCCTGCCCCTACTCAGACCGGTGATCGTGGTCCTCTTCCTTCTGGAAACCATCTGGCGTTCGAATGAGTTCACCACCATCTGGACGCTGACCAAGGGCGGACCCGGAAAAGCGAGCATGACCATGGCCCCGTACGTCTACCAGCAGAGTTTTAGCTTCTATCGGGTGGGTTATGCCAGCGCCATCTCGCTTCTGCTGACCATGGCGATGTTGGTCTTTACCGTGATCTACATCCGCCGCACCCAGCTGGAACACTGATGGTCACAATCTGTGGCGGGAGGAAGAGCCGATGAGTAGACTGTCCTGGACCAAGAGCATCAAGGCGGGACGCACCCTGCAGAGCGTGCTGGCGTATGTGGCGCTGGCGGTACTGATGTTCTGGATTCTTTTCCCGTTTTACTGGATGGTGAATTCGAGCTTTAAGCCGAATCACGAGATCTTTGATTTTCCGCCCACCTGGTTGCCGAAGGAATTCACCATCGAGCACTACAAGTGGGCGCTCACCAACAACCGTTTCATCCGGCCGCTGCTCAACTCGATCCAGGTCGCCCTCATGACCACCGCCGTAGCAACCCCGCTGAGCGCGCTGGCGGCTTACGCCATGGCCCGTTACCCCATCCCACGCAAACGCGCGCTGATGGGCGTTCTGGTCGCGACTCAGATGATCCCGGGAGTGCTGCTGGTGATCCCGCTCTTTATCACCTTTACCAGGCTGGGGATCATCAACAAATATTCGGGTTTGGCGCTGGGCTACAGCACCTTTATCTTTCCCTATGCGGTTCTGCAGATGCGGGCCTTTTTCGCCAACTTTCCGCTCGAACTGGAGGACGCGGCGATGATCGACGGCTGTACGCAGCTCGGCGCGTTTCTGCGGGTTACCCTGCCGCTGTCAATCCCAGGCGTGGTGACGGTGGGCCTGTTTGCCATTCTGATTGCGTGGAACGACTTGCTCTTTTCGCTGATCCTGACCTCTGACATCAACGCCATGACGGTGGCGGTCCAGTTGTACAACCTGTCCATGTCTCAGTTTGCCTCCACCAACTGGGGCGTGATCATCGCCGAGGCAACCATCATCACGCTGCCAGTGGTGATCCTCTTTGTCTTTCTGCAAAAGTTCCTGATTCAGGGTCTGACCGCCGGCGCGATCAAGGGATAGACAACACCTTCCTGCAACCTGCCCCCCTTTGGGCCCGGCCGACTCGGGAACACGATGACCAGGAGCGCTGCTCGACCAACACGCCTACCGAGAGGCATCACGGACGGCGGCGCCCGCGAAATATCGGGCGGGCGCGCCATGCTGGCAATCGGGCTGGCCTCCGCGGCAGCGCTGACCGTCGAGATCGTCCTGACCCGGCTCTATTCGGTGGTGTTGGCCTATCCATTTGTCTACCTGCTCCTCTCCGTGGCTGTCCTGGGGTTGGGGCTGGGCGCATGGGGGGCTCACTGGTGGCGCCGCCGCCTGCAAGGTTCTGGTCGTCCCTCGCGCCTGCTGCTGGTGGGAGCCGGCGAGGTGATCCTCCTCATGGTCCTGTTTCTCGGCACCGTCTCGCAGCGCTGGTGGCCCGTCTATCTCCTGTTGGGGTGCGCCGTATTTGCCCCGGTGGGCGCTTTCTTCAGCGGCGTGTTCAGCCGGCAGGCGGAGCAGAGTGGCCGTCTATACTGGGCGGATCTGACCGGAGCCGCCCTGGGAGTGCTGGTGGCCTACGGCGCCCTGCTCTGGATGGGCGCGGTGAACGCCATGCTTCTGGGCGCGCTGCTGCTCGTGGGCGGCGCGCTGGCGTACCGGCCCAGTCGACTCTCCTGGGGCGCTGCGGTGGCGCTGATGGCGCTTCTGGTGCTGAACGTCACCGCCGGCCTGGTTGACCTGGACCTGGCGCGGACGGACTCGTCCAAGACCATCGCTCGGGCGCTGGACCCGGCCGGCCTGCAAGGAGAGGTCATCCTGAGCGATTGGGACCCGTACGCGCGTACCGACGCGGTCGCGTATCCTGGCCTGCCGGACGAGCGGACGCTTTTTGTGGATGGCGGTTCGGGCTCGGCCGTCTTTCGCGCGAGCGACGGGCTCGAAAGCCTGAGTTATCTGCGCGATGACCTGGGCTATCTGCCGTTCCGGGTGCTCCAACCGGGCTCGGTCTACATCATTGGTCCGGGCGGCGGCAAAGACATTGCTCTGGCGCTCCTGGCGCAGAGCGCGGGCAGCGTGGACGTCACGGCGGTAGAGATCAACCCCGGCATCGTCCGGGCACTGGACGCGATGGGTGACTATAACGGTCGTCTGCACCGCCAACCCGGTGTGGATCTGATTGTGGGCGAAGGCCGCAGCTTTCTCAAACAGGGAGAGCGCTCGTATGACCTGATCTACCTCTCGCTGGTCGCGAACGAGGCCGCCGATCTGGCGGGCCTCGCTCTCTCGGAGAACTATGTCTACACCGAGGAGGCCTTTGTAGACTACCTGGACCACCTGACCGGCACCGGGGCCGTGGCCATGCGCCTGCACGACCAGCCTCATCTCGAGCGCGCGTTCGTGACCGCGCTCCAGGCCCTGGTATCCACCGGTCTTCCGGCCACGGAGGCCATGAGACAGATCGTCATCGTCGCGGGTCTCCCTCATCCGGAGTCGGGTGCCCAGATGGACCCCCTTCTCCTGATCTTCCGGTCGCCGGTGCCGGAGCCGCTGGCAACCGAGATGCTGGCCCAGGTGGAATTGGGAGGCATTTTCCCCTTTTTCGTCCCCGGCGTGCGCGAGGGGATGCCCTACGCGGCCTTTGCTCAGGGGCAGATCGAACTGGACGAGTTTGTCCATCAGCTGGGCGCCAGCTACGGCCGGCCCACCACCGATGACCGGCCCTTCTTCTATCTACTGCAAGACGGATTGCCGCCCGAGCTGGTCCAGCTGGGCGTGCTTCTCATGGTGGCTATTGCCGGCTGGGCGGTCTATCTCTCCCGTCAGCGCGTCCGGCGTGGGTTGGTCCGGCGCCGCGTGTACTGGTGGGCTTTTTTTGCCGCGCTTGGACTTGGCTTCATGATGCTGGAGCTGGCCCTCATCCAGCGGTTCGCCCTCTTCCTGGGTCACCCCGTTCGCAGTCTGGTGGTTGTGTTGGGAGCGCTGTTGATCGCCACCGGCCTGGGCAGTGCGGCGACCCGCCACCTGGTCGGGCGTTCGGCGCAGATGCTGCTGCAGCGGGCATCTGCGGCCGTGGTGCTGCTGGGGGGCCTGTATCTGGTTTGGTTCCCCGGTCTGCTGTCCGCGTTTCACGGCGCCGGGCTGGCGACCCGTATGGCACTGGCGGTGGGCCTCACCGCCGTCCTGGGGTTTCTGCTGGGCACCTTTTTTCCGGCCGGGTTGCGTCTGCTCGGCACTGAGCAGGGTGGTGATGATGTGGCACTGGCGTGGGCGACCAACGGCCTTTTCTCGGTGGCCGGCTCGGTGTTGGCCATGGCGGTGGCGATAGCGGTGGGTTTCAATTGGGTGTGGGTCGCAGGGTCGGCCGGGTATCTGGTTGTTGCCGGTCTGGTATGGGGCCCGCTGAGACAGCGGGCCTGACGGCGGGATTTTCACGAGGAGGTCAATTCAATGCGTGGAGTGGTTTTTCCAGGAGACAGAAGGGCTGAGGTGCGGGAGTTCCCTGATCCAGAACCCGGTCCAGGTGAGGTAGTCGTCGAAATGCGGGTGGGGGGGCTGTGCGGCAGCGACCTGCACCGCTACCGCCAAACAGCGGCCCAGCGCGTCGGCATGGACATCATTCAGGGACACGAACCCAGTGGGGTGGTGTATGCCGTGGGTGAAGGCGTGCGCCGCGTCCGGCCGGGTGATCGGGTTTCGGTGTACCATTATCGCGGCTGTGGGCACTGCAAACAGTGCCTGGCGGGCAACATCATGTGGTGCCCCGAGCGACGAGGATACGGTGGGCCGATCCACGGATCCTGCGCGGACTATATCCTTACCGACGAGCGAAACTGCATGCCTCTGCCGGCGGAGCTGACCTTTGCCGACGGCGCGCTGATGGCCTGCACGGCCGGCACCGCCTTTTCTGCCATGCGCCGCCTAAAAGCCTCGGGCGAGGAGACCGTGGTGGTCTTTGGGCTGGGCCCGGTGGGTCTCACCGGCCTGCTCATGGCCAAGGCGATGGGGGCGCGGGTGATCGGCGTGGAGCCGATCGCCGATCGGCGGGCGCTGGCCCACGAATTCGGCGCCGACGAAACCCTGGATCCCACCGATACGGACGTGGTGGCCGCAATCCAGGACCTGACCCGCGGCGAGGGAGCGGACCTGGCCTACGAGACGTCGGGCAAGCCGGCCGGCCGCAAGTCGACCGCCGAGTGCTTGCGCGTGGAAGGCCGGGCAGTGTTTGTCGGTCTGGGGATGCAGACCGAGCCCTCGGACTGGCATCCGATGATCGTCAAACAGCTTTCGCTGCTGGGTTCGTACGTCATCCCGATCTATCTCTATTTTGACATGGTCGATTTCATCCTGGAACACAAGCTTCCCCTGGGAAGGATGGTCACCCACCGCTTTCCCATCGAGGCGGCGGCGGAGGCATTCCGGGTGTTTGACCAGGGCCAGACCGGCAAAGTGATTCTCGAGTGGGCGTAAGTGGGAGGGAGGTACGATGAGTAGTTTTGAAGCCGGGTTTGGGCGGGTGGAGATCACCCCGCACAATATGAACCTGCCCTTGTTGGGCTACGGGACGCGGGAGCACGGAACGCGAATTGGGAACGCGCAAGCGGTGCACGACCCTCTCTGGGCGAGGGCGATGGCAGTGCGGCAGGGAGATGCAGCCTGGGCGCTTTGTGCGCTGGACCTGGTGGGGGTGGATGCCCAGACCGTCGCCCAAGTGCGCGGGCAGGTGGCGCAGCGCACCGGCCTGAAGCCCGAAGCGATCCTGATCTCGACCATTCACACCCACTCCGGTCCTCGCGCCCAGGAAGCCGCGAACTGGAACCGGCCCTTCTCCACCCTGGTGGCGGACGCCATCGTTGAGGCTTGGGAGGGTCGACGACCGGCCCAGGCGGCCTGCGGGGCCGGAGTGCTCTACGGTCATTCGATCAATCGGCGCTGGCTCGATCGGCCGGTTGATCCCGGTGTGGGTGTGCTGCGGGTTGACACCGTCACCGGGGAGCTGCTGGGTGTGGTGGTCAACTTTGGTCTGCACGCGGTGGTGCTGGGTGGTGACAACCTTCTCATCTCGGCCGACTACGTTGGCTACGCCCGGGACCAGGTAGAGAAGGTGATGGGCGGCACCTGCCTCTTTACCAACGGGGGCGGAGCCGACGTAAACCCGCTTACCCAGACGGTGCGCCGGCAACTGGCCGAGGGTCGGCCGTTTGTCACCATGACCGAGGCGCACTATTATGGTGAGGGGCCGGACCCGATCTACATCGAAGAGCGCAAGGGGGGTACCTTTGCCGAAGCTGAAGACCTTGGCCGGGCGGTGGGGCAGGAGGTCACTCGGGTTGCCCTCGGCCTGAGGACGGCGCCGCCGGATGGCACCCCCTGGAGTGCCCAGGCCTGGGTGAACCGGTTGGACCAAGGTGAGGACCTGATAGAGACCCAGGCCATGGGGGTGGGCAACTGGGCCCTGGTGTCCCAACCGGGCGAGGTCTTTGTGGAGACCGCGCTGGCGATCAAGGCCAGGCTGCGCGAATTCGGGTATCCCTATCCCTGGCTCGTCAGTTACGCCAACGATTGGCAGGGATATCTGGTGCCAGAGGCTGCCTACCGGGAGGGGGGGTACGAGGTTGAACGCGCCAGGACCAAGGGCCAATCGCCCAAACTGCAGGAACGTCTCTGGGCGGGCATCAGCCCGCTTCTGCCCAGACACCCGGCGGCCTGAGGATGGCGGCGGGGAGAAAGCGATGAGTGAATTGGGCGAGATGCCCCGTTCGGTCATGGTCCGGGCCGTGCACCCCCGCTTGGAGTTCGGCCGGCGGGTTTTGGGACCGGCGAGTTGGGCGTGGGGTGACTATCTCCCGGTGACCATGCCTGAGGTTTGGCGGGTGGCCCGTCCCCTCCTGATCGATGGCGCGGAACCGGCGCACATCCATTGGGTGACCTCAATGGATCGGGAGCATGCGGAAAAGGTCCGGCGGGAACAGCCACCGGCCGAGATCGTGGTGGGGATTGGCGGCGGAACGGGGCAGGACATGGCCGTCTACGCGGGCCGGCGGGCCGCGGCCGGCCAGGAACTGATCGCCCTCGACGACGAGGTTGCCCGGGGGGTGGCGGCACGGGCGGACCGGTTGGAGGGCCAGGCAGAGGATATCCGGGAGGTCACCGAGGCGGGGCTGCGCCGGTTGATCGAGGCGCATGCCGCCGAATACGCACTTTGCCTCGAGGTCGGGCACAGCCGACTGGAGGAAGGGTCCAAGCGCGATTTCGCCGACAACGTGGAGCACCCGGACCGGCCAACGCCGGGTGCACCGCGAACGGGTCCGTCTGGGCATCCGGTTGATGGATCGCTGTCAGCGCAACCAGGTGGAACGGGTGGAGAGCATATTCGCGCGCACCGGGGTGCGGTTCCAGCCGGCCGACCTTGGTCTATCACGCCCGGGCGCCCAACGTGGAGAGCGAGGGTCTACCAACCAGCGTGGTCAGCCGGGCGCGACCAGGCACGGCCTTGGTGGAGGCTATCGGTCCAGATCTGAGATTCTGGGACTTTCGGGTTTCCGTCCGGATCCGGTACAGCGTTTGGATGATGGATGGATGGAGAGGAGATGCACATGAACAAAGTAGCGATGGCAATCTTTGCCCATGCGGATGACGTTTCCAGCGCGTGCGGCGGCACTCTGGCCAAGTGGGCGGATGAGGGCTGGCAGGTCATCCTGGTCCGGGCGACCAACGATGACAAGGACTCGTACAACCTGCCCACCAAAGAGGAGACCGAGCGGGTCAACACCGAGGAATTCCTGCGGGCGGCCGAGATCATCGGGGCGTCGGTGGTGGAGGACCTGGGGTTCGTGACCGACGTCTTGGGCGACGTCTCCATGGTGGCACTTCGCGAACGGATTGTCTACATGTTCCGCAAGTACAAGCCGTATGCGGTCTTTACCTTCGACCCGTACACCCCGTACGAGCCGAACCTGGATCACGTGCGGGTGGCTCAGGCGGTTGAGGAAGCGTATTGGGTCTCCAACTTTCACCTCCATTACCCGGAGCACCTGGAAGAGGGGTACCAACCGCACTGTGTCTGCGAGCGGTGGTATTTCGCCCGCTCTCCGGTGGATCCGAACTACGCCGAGGATATCACCGACTACTTTGACAGAAAGGTGGACGCGCTCTGCGCGCACGACGCTCAGATCAGAAACACGCTCCACCAACTCCAACTGCATCTCAACACGTGGGGCCGCCGCGTGCCGTTGATAGACGAAGCGATCCTGGGTGACATCCGACCCCTGATGGAGCGGTCTCTGCGCGACCGCTGCTCCGAGGCGGCCCGCGAGTTCGATCTGGGCGAGGGCCGGCTGGCAGAGGTCTTTCGGGTCAACCGGTTTGGCGCCATGGAGCGGTTCGTCCAGGAACACAGCATTCCGCTTCCCGGTGAACCCGAGGAGATGCACACCAGAGCGTGTTTCGATCCCGACGTGGCACTCGGGTTGCGCAACTGACCAGGTCGCGCCTGGCTGAAATTGACCGGTCAATGGAAAGGAAACGGGAGATGAGCACGATCAATGCCGGCACTGCGCGCGTGGATATCACGCCCACGTATCCCATCGCGCTCGGCGGATTTGGGCAGCGCACCACCGACAGCGTGGGAACTCACGATCCACTCTTCGGCAAGGCGATCTACCTCTCTGACGGAAGGGAACACCTCCTCTGGATCACCACCGACCTGTTGAGCATTCCCGGCCAGCTCACTGCAGGGGTGCTGGAGGGCATCACACAGAAGACCGGGTTGGAGTCTCGACAGATCTGTCTCTGTGCCTCGCACACGCACTCCGGCCCGGCGATACGCGGATGGCATCTGGTTGAAACCGATTCCATCCGGCGGTACATGGGGGCGCTACTGGCCGCGCTCATTGATGTGGGGGTGCGCGCGGTGGCGTATGGACAGGCTTCGCGTCTCCGTGTCGCGTCGGGAAAGGTAGATTTCCAGATCAATCGGCGGACCCGGGGCCATCCGAACATCGTCGATGACCGCCTTTTCGCTCTGTCGGTTGAGGATCCTGACACGGGTTCCAGCAAGGCCGTTCTGTTCGGCGTGGGCTGCCATCCCGTATGTGTGGGGTACGAGAACTATCTGATGTGCGCCGACTATCCTGGATATGCCCAGCGATACATCGAGAGCCAGTTCCCGACCGCCAACGCGCTCTTTTTCAACATGGCGCAGGGCAACATGATTCCATCGACGCGGAAACCCACCAACTCGATGGATCCCCGCGGATATGACGGCGCCTCTTTTGACTCGGCCGACACCATCGGCGGCCGGCTCGCTCATGCCGTGCTGGAGGCGCTGCGGGATGCCCCGGCCGCCGAAACCCTCGACCTGCTGAGCAGCCGCGGCACCTGCCAGGTCAGGCAAAACCATTACGACCTGACTCCCGAGAAAGCCCTAAAGAAGGTGGAAGAGCGCCGCCGAGTCATTGCCCAGTACCTGGGCGAGGACTATTTTGCCGGCGTCACGCCGGAAAACCTCAGCCCGCTCAAGAGCATCTGGTCGGACGCCTGTCGTCTGGTCGTCGAGGAGAACATGGACGATGATCGCATGATCCCGCTCCTGTCCTCGATCTGCCAATATCGAGTTTACCTCAACCGGGCGCTCAACCCGGCTCCGGTGCCACTGGATGTGCCGGTGCAGGTCATGGGGATCAACGAGTATCTCTTCCTGGCGCTGCCGGGCGAGGTGTTGATTGAGGTCGCCTTCGACTGGAAACAGCGCACCAACTCGGATCGGTCTTATATCGTCGCGCTGGCCAACGATGCCTACGGCTACCTGCCGCACAGCACCAACTTCGAGGAACCGAACGCGGAGGTCAAGTACGAGACCATCATGAACGCCCTCGAACCGCAGGCGATGGACCTGGCAGTCCAGAAGGGGTGCCAGATGGTTGCGGCGGCCGGTGGTCGGAGCTGTTGAGCACGATGGACGGCGGGTTGAGGCTCATCGGTTTTGGCGCCAGGCAGACGTTTGCGCGAGAGTGCAGCGTGCCACTGCCCGGCGAGCCCGAAGAGGTGCGCGCGAGACCTTGCTTGACGTCAAAATGGCGCCCAAGCTGTGCACCCAATGGAGATGACACAAGGAGATCAAGATGGCAGAGATAATGGCTGGAACCGCACGGGTGGACATCACCCCACCGTATCCCATACTTCAAGGAGGGTTTGGACAGCGTACCACCGATAGCCTGGGCACCCATGACCCGCTGTTTGCCAAGGCTCTCTACCTCTCGGATGGAGCCGAAAAGCTGCTCTTTATCACCACAGACCTGCTGGCCATACCGGGTGCGGTCACCCGGGAGGTGCTGGCGGAGGTGACCCGCCAGGTGCCCTTGGAAGACCGGCAGATCTGTCTGTGTGCCTCCCACACCCACTCGGGACCCGCCTTGCGTGGTTGGCACCTGGCCGAGTCCGAGAACACCCAACGCTACACAAGAGCACTGACCGCCGGGTTGATCCAGGTTGGACTGCAGGCCGTGCGGAACGCCAGCCCTTCGCGGTTGCGCCCTGCAGTGGGCAAGGTGGATTTCCTGGTCAACAGGCGCACCAGGGGCAATCCCAACATCGTGGACGACCGCGTCTATGCCCTGTCGGTCGAAGAGCCAACAACCGGGACATCCAAAGCGGTCCTGTTTGGTTGCGGTTGCCATCCGGTCTGTGTGGGATACGAAAACTACCTGATCAGCGCCGACTATCCCGGTTACGCCCAGCGGTACATCGAGCAACAGATGCCCACGGCCAACGCGCTCTTTTTTAACATGGCACAGGGCAACATGATCCCGATTACGAGAAAGCCCACCAACTCAATGGACCCCCGCGGGTACGATGGGGCTGACTTTGGCGCAGCCGACAAAATCGGTTCTCTGCTTTCGGCTGAGGTGGTCAACATCCTGCAACAGGCTCCGCCGGCAGACAGCCTCAAGCTGCTGAGCGGGCGCAGCACCTGCCAGGTGCAGCAGAACCACTATGAACTGGACCCGGTAGAGGCTCTGCAACAAGTGGCCGAGCGACAAAAGATCATTGCCGAATACCTGGGTGAGGAGTACTTTGCCGGCGTGACACCGGAGAACCTCAGCCCACTCAAGGGTCTTTGGGCTGATGCCTGCCGCAAGGTGATAGCGGAAGACATGGACGAGGAAAACCTGACCCGACTGTTGTCGTCCATCTGCCACTATCAGGTCTACATGACGCGGGCCATCAATCCCGCTCCGGCTCCCCTCGACATGCCGGTTCAGGTCCTGGGCATCAACGACGCCTTCTTCGTCGCCCTGCCCGGCGAGGTCTTGATCGAGGTGGGCGCCGAGTGGAAACGCCGTACCGGCTCTGATCAGGCGTTCATTGTCGCTCTGGCAAACGACTCTTTTGGCTATCTGCCCCACGCCAGCAACTTCCAGGAGCCAGGCTGGCAGGACAAGTATGAGACGATCAGAAACGCACTGGAACCGATTGCCATGGACGTGGCACTGGACGAGGCATGCCGCCTGCTGGCTGCCGCCGGTGTGCCATGCTGACGGCCGGCACGAAGGCCAACGCGCAGCACCCGGTCGAGGTACACCGGTGGGTGGAGGAAGGCTATTCGCCCCTCGTCTTTCACCGCGACTGGCAAGTCGCGCTCCTGAATTGGGAACCTATCTTCGACTCCGCCAATCTTCGCGAGATCGAACGACATCGGCAAACCGACGAGGTGTTTGTGCTCTGGCGTGGCCGGGCGCTGCTTTTCACCGCCAACGAGGCCGGAATCGGGCTGCGGGAGATGGAGCCAGGTGTCCTGTACAACGTGACCCAGGGTACCTGGCACAACCTGGTGGCCACCCGTGACGCCTCCTTCATCATCGTGGAGACCCGGGACACCCACCTGCACGACACCGAGATTCGCCCCATGACCGACGGAGAGCTGGCTCAGCTTCGTGCCGGGCTGCCCCCGTGGGCTGTTCCGGGAGCGTGAGCCCTTGGAGACCGGGTTGTCGACGCGAGGGAGGTAATTCCCGCTACCCAGGCTGCGTCAACCACGGCAAATGCATGGAGGCAAGGTGAAGGAACGTATCGCCATTGTGACCGGCGCCGCCAGCGGGATCGGTAAGGCGGTGGCCGAGACCCTGGCGTCGGCCAACCACAACGTTGTGGTGGCCGACCTGAATGCCGCCGGCGGGCAGGCCGTGGCCGATGCCGTCGGCGGTCTCTTTGTGCCGGTGGACTTGGCCAACAGAGAAGACTGCCACCGTCTGGTCGAGGCAGCCTGGGAGCGCTATGGTACGGTGCATATCCTTGTGAACAACGCCGCCTTTCAGCATATTGATCCCATCGACGAATTCCCGGAAGACGTGTGGGACAAGATGTTGGCAGTGCTGTTGACGGCACCGTTTCTCCTGACGCGCTACGTCTGGCCGGCCATGAAGGGCCAGGGGTGGGGTCGAATCGTGAACATCGGGTCAAGGCAGAGCGAGCGGGCAACGCCCTTCAAGGTGGCCTATGTGACCGCCAAGCATGGTCTGTTGGGGCTCACGAAGGTGGCGGCCCTGGAGGGCGGCCCGCACGGCATCACGGCCAACGCGGTGCTGCCTACCTGGACTCGGACTGCTCTGGTGGAGAAACAGATAGCGGATCAGGCTCGCACTCGCCAGATCCCGGAGAGCGAGGTGATCGAGCGGGTGATGTTAAGCGGCCGACCGATCAGGCGGCTGTTGGAGCCGGAGGAAGTGGCAAAACTTGTGCTCTTTCTGTGCTCCGATGACGCCGCTGCCATCACCGGATCCTCGTACCGCATCGATCTGGGCGCTGCCATATCCTGACTTCCCCCACGAAAGCGAGGCCTTTGCCGTGAAACCAGACACGAAAGTCATGACGATGCGGGATGCCATCGCCACCTATGTGAAGGATGGCGACACCCTGGCGCTGGAGGGCTTTACCCATTCCATCCCCTTTGCCGCCGGGCACGAGATCATCCGACAGGGCCGGCGCGAGCTCACCCTGTGCCGGCTGACACCCGATCTGCTGTATGATCAGATGGTGGCGGCCGGCTGCGTGCGCAAGCTGGTGTTCAGTTATCTGGGCAACCCGGGGGTGGGATCGCTGCACTGCATCCGGCGCGCCATCGAGAACGCCATCCCCCGGCCGCTGGAGATCGAAGAGTACTCCCACTTTGGCATGGTGGCCCGTTACACGGCGGGTGCTGCCCATCTTCCCTTCTTCCCGGTGCGCAGCTACCAGGGCACCGACCTGCATCGCGCCAACCCCCTCATCCGGTTTGTGGAGAGCCCGTATGGCGACGGCCCGGTGGGCGTCGTGCCGCCGCTCAACCCGGACGTGACCATCGTGCACGCCCCACGGGCGGATGCCAGGGGAAACACGCAGTTCTGGGGCCTGCTCGGGGTGCAGAAAGAGGCGGCCTTTGCGGCCCGGCAGGTGATCGTCACGGTGGAGGAGATCGTGGACGAGGGGGTCATACGGAGCGACCCCAATCGGACCCTGATCCCGCACCTGGTGGTAGACGCCGTGGTGCGCCAGCCGCGGGGCGCGCACCCGGCTTATGTGCAGGGGTACTATGATCGGGACGGCGAGTTCTACCTGGAGTGGGATCGCATCTCGCGCGACCCTGGCCTGACCGCCGCCTGGCTCCAGGAGTGGGTGTACGGCGTGCCGGACTGGGAAGGATACCTGGACAAACTGGAGAGCAGGCAGGCCGAGATCTGGCAGCGGCTGGCTCCGGGGACCGCTCTATCGGAGCCGGTGAATTACGGCGTATATGGCGGATGATCGGCCGGCGCGACCGGCCGGCCGGGTAGATGAGGAGTGAGAGCGATGGAGTATACGGACTCGGAGATGATGATCGTCTGTTCCGCCCGCGCCCTGGCCGGAGAGCGAGTGGTCTTTGTCGGGGTGGGGTTGCCCAACATCGCGTGCAACCTGGCTCGGCACACGGTCAGCCCCAACCTGGAGCTGGTGTACGAATCCGGGGTATTCGGCGCCCGCCCGGCGAGGTTGCCTCTGTCCATCGGCGACCCATCGCTGGTGAGCGGAGCGGCGTCCGTCTGCTCCATGGCGGATCTCTTTATGAACTACCTGCTGGGCGGGCGGATCGAGGTGGCCTTTCTGGGGGCCGCCCAGATCGACCGCTACGGCAACATCAACACCACCGTCATCGGAGACTATCACCATCCCCAGATCCGCCTTCCCGGAAGCGGCGGAGCGTGCGAGATCGCGATTCATGCCCGCAAGGTGTACGTGATTGTGCGCCTGAGCCGGCGGACGTTTGTCGAGCGGGTAGGCTTTGTCACCAGCCCCGGCCATCTTTCGGGGGAGCCCGGCCAGCGTGCCGCGCTGGATATGCCGGGACTGGGGCCTCAGCTGGTGGTCACCGACAAGGCGGTCTTTCGCTTTGACCGGTCGACTGGTGAGATGATGCTTTCGTCGCTGCATCCGGGCGTCACGCCGGAGACGGTGCAGGCCGAGGTGGGGTGGCCCCTAGCGGTTGCCCCCGACCTCGAGACGACGCTGCCCCCGACCGAGCAGGAGCTGCGCCTCATCCGGCAGGAACTGGACCCGGGTCAGCTGTATTCTCGATGAACCTGGGAGACCCGCATGAGCCTGATATCCGAGATCAACGAGCAGCCGGCCGTCATCCGTCGGCTGATGGAGAGCCAGGCAGGCATGGTTGCGCAAGTGGCGGCGAAGGTGCGCCAGGAGCACGTCAACTACGCACTCGTGGCCGCTCGTGGAACCTCGAACAATGCGGCCCTGTACGCGACATATCTCTGGGGAGCGGCCAATCGGCTGCCGGTGGCGCTGGCCGCTCCATCGCTCTTTAGCGTCTATCGGCAGCCTCCCTGCCTGCGGGGTGCGCTGGTGGTCGGCATCTCACAATCCGGCCAATCACCAGACATCGTGGCCGTGCTCTCGGAAGCCGGGCGGCAGGGGGCCCTGACGCTGGCCATCACCAACGACCCAGCCTCTCCACTGGCAAGGGCCAGTGAGTTCGTGCTGGATCTCTGTGCCGGGCCGGAGCGTGCGGTTGCGGCCACCAAGACCTACACCGCAGAACTCATGGCGATTGCCATGGTTTCTGCGGCCTTGAATGAGGACCGGGCAGCGGTAGAGATCCTGCGTGCGGTGCCGGGTCTGGTGGAGGAGGCGCTGCGCTCTGAAGAGGCGGTGGCGCGGGCAGCGGGGCGCCTGTCGGCGATGGACCAGTGCGTCGTACTGGGGCGCGGCTATAACTTTGCGACCGCCCATGAGTGGTCGCTCAAGCTCAAAGAGCTGGCCTATGTGGTGGCGGCACCCTATTCGTCGGCTGATTTTCTCCACGGTCCCATCGCGATGGTGGAACCGGGGTTCCCAGTGCTGGCAGTGGCGCCGGCCGGCGCGGCACAGCGCGACATGGTTGCCCTCTTGCTGCGTCTGCATCACGAGCATCGAGCCGATCTGCTGGTGATCTCCAATGATCAGGAGGTTCTTGCCGGTAGCCAGGCACTGCTCTGGTTGCCGATGGATCTGCCCGAGTGGATCAGCCCCATGGTATCCATCGTGCCCGCTCAGCTGTTCTGCTACCACGTGACCTGCGCCAAGGGACACGACCCAGAAAAACCGCGCGGGCTGTCCAAGGTGACCCTGACGCACTAGGTCAATCGGTTGCACGGGCACCACTCGCCGGACGGCGTGGACGCGGTTGCTGCACGGGTGCCTCTGCGAGCGACCACGGTACCCGTGACGAACCGTCCACAATCGCCCAGACCTGCCCGGGATACTCCTCCGATGGTGCATATCCTCTGGTTCTGGAGTCCCCTGGCGGCAAGTTGGGTCCTCATGATGCTGGCCGGTCCCCTGGTGAACGCGGTGGTTGCCCGCATGCCGGATGCCAGGCTAAACCTGGCCGCCCTGGGCATTGCCCTGTCCCTGACCACATTGGTCCAGAGCCCTGTCATCGGGTTGCTCACCGTGTCGCTGACGCTGGCCCGCGACCAATCCTCGCTGCACCGTTTGACGCGTTTTTCGCTGGCAATGCTGCTTCTGGTCACCGTCATCATGGTGGTGATCATGTTGCCCCCGGTCTACGATCTGCTGGTGCTGCGATGGATGGGGGCGCCGGTTGAGGTGGCGACGCGCGCGCGACCGGCTCTGCTGGCCACGCTTCTCCTTCCTGCCGCCATCGGATACCGTCGCTTTTGCCAGGGGTTGATGATCCAGGGCGGTCTCACGAGGCAGGTGACAGCGCTCGCGCTGATCCGGCTGGCGGTGATCACCGTCATGATCATGGCGGCCTGGTCATGGGGCGGCGTCGATGGAGCGACAGCCGGGGCCCTGGTTCTGGGGGCGGGCAGCGTCTTGGACGCACTCCTGGCGCACGTCATGTCGCGGCCGGCGGTGCGCCAGGTCGAACGCGCGGCGATGGTGGAGGAGTCTCCGCCGCCGGATCTCTCCAGCGTCATCCGGTTCTACTGGCCGTTGATGATCACTTCCATGGTCTGGCTCTGGTCACCGACGCTGATCAACGTGGGTCTGACCCGGTGCCCGTATCCGATCGAGTCGCTGGCGGTGTGGCCGGTGGTCAACAATCAGGTGTTTCTGGCGAGCAGTTTCGGATTCAGTTTCCTGGAGGCAGTCATTGCCCTGCTGAAGGAACCGGGCTACGGTCGAGCTCTGGGGCGTTTTTCCCTGATGCTGGCGGCTCTGTCCGCCGGAATGGTGGCTTTGATTGCCTACACGCCGCTGGTCACCTGGTGGCTTCAGGAAATCGCTGGATTGGACAGCGAGTTGACCCAGTTTGCCATCCCGGCCCTGCGTCTATCCGTGCTGGTTCCCGCGCTGACCGTGGCGCTCAGTTGGTGGCGGGGGCTGATTGTGCGTAGTCAGGCCACGGGAGCGCTGGGTGAAGCCACCCTGATCAGCCTGGTCGTGCTGGCCGTCCTGGTCTGGCTAATCACCGTCGCGGGCAACCTGGCGGGAGCCTCTATGGCGGCGCTGGCGATAACCGTGGCGCGGTTGGTCGAAACCGTTTGGTTGGGGTACCGGGCTCGCTCGCTTCAGCAGGTGACGCTACGCGCTGGGTACGTGGACTCGTAAAGGGGTGCGACAGAGGATCCTGTGAACCAAGCCGGCCTGTCGCGATGCATCCCCGAGACCTCTCACGAGTGCGGTGCTACGCCCGTCTTTTTTCATGGGCACCTTCCTGCGGGGGGCTCTGGTGCAGATGGTGGTCAACAACAGCGGGTTGCGCCAGTTCGTTTCGGGGGTTCATCGCGCCTACTGTAATTGGTCTCACGCAGGTAGCGAACTACTGAGGCGCCGGCGGACTCGTCAACCAAGAATCGCAAAGCTGAGATCCTTATGCGTCTATGGTCATAGGCCAGATCTCATCAAGAGCCAGCGCATGCGCGCCGTAGCCCAGGGCTGCGCGGATATCCTCGGCCTGCAAACGCGGGGATTGTATTCGTTTCTTCATTTTAGTCACATCTAGCTACACATATGGAGTTGTGTGCCAATATCTCGCTATGAAATTGAGTGAGTACGCCCGAAAAGTTGGCGTGTCCTATCGCACAGCCTGGCGCTGGTTCAAGAGCGGTCAGCTGCAGGGCTACCAGGTTGAGACGGGTACCATCATCATCACCGAACCACTGCCCCAGGCCATGGCGCCGGCGCCCATTCTGAAGGTGGCGGTCTATGCGCGTGTCTCGGCTACCGAGAACAGGGACAACCTGGAGTCGCAAGCCAGGCGACTCGTCGACTACTGTGCCGCGAAAGGCTACCAGGTGGCGGCGGTGGTGAAGGAGATNNCCGCCTGAAGCTCTCAAGCTGATCACCGATCCTACCATCGGTCTTATTGTGGTTGAGCACAAGGACCGGCTGGCCCGCTTCGGCTTCAACTACCTTGAGAAGCTGTTGGCCATGCAAGGCCGGCGGATCGAAGTCATCAACTTGGCGGAGAATGGCATGGAGGATTTGTTTCAGGATTTCGTGAGCATTGTGACCTCGTTTTGTGCGCGTCTGTATGGGCAACGCCGCTGCCGACGCAAGACCGAGCGGATCATCGCGGAGTTGCAGGATGGTCAAGAAAGCGATTACGCACCTGAAGCTCGACCACGCCAATCCGGGCAAACTCGAAAAGCTGGATGAGTTGGCGGTCGAGCACCAACGGGTGGCGCAGGCGTATGTGGACTGGCTCATCCGGCATGGCGTCCGCCGGCCCGACAGTTTAGTGACACTGTACAGCGAGCGGTCGGCGGGCACCGGCAAGCAGCCGAGTGGGCGCCCTCCGACCGGGTCAGCATCGTGGCCGCCCGGCGCTGTTTGGGTTGCCGAGCCTCGACCTCCAGCTACCTCGGAGCCTTGTCTCCTGCCCCCTTGATCCCCTCTGGGTCGGACAGCACCCAGGGTCCCAGCTTGCCGGCTTTTGCCAGTATCCTCACCAGGTTGGGCATGCTGGCGAACTGCCTCATGCAGAGGTCGTACTCCTCCTGGGTCACTGCTCCCGTCTGGGGGCGGCAGAAGATCAGCAGACCCTCTCGGCTTCCCAGCAGGTGGCCCACTTTCTTGCAGACAAACTCAGGGCACAGGGCGCAGCTTTCGACTCCCCGCTCTATGGCGCACGGCCGGGCCTGGCATTGCGTGTCCGCCAGCCGAGCGCCGTTCCGACAGCCGTCACAGCGGACGTTGTCGGCTGTGTACTGCTGGTGGCCAAAAATCCGGCGCCAGCCGTCGACCAGTTGCTGGCGGACGGTTGGGTCGTCCGACCGTGCCGCGCACAAGTGGCAGCTGTATCCACAGTATCCGATCATCTCTTCCATGGCAGATACCCTCCTGGACAGTCCAAGCGCCGTTACCTCGCCTCAAATCCCAGTCCATCACAAAACCGCACGCCATCGGTGCCCGCCTTACCTCCGGCAGCAGCGCCAGGGCGGCCAGGCTCCGCCTCCCGCCCACCGCAGGACGTTGCACCGCACGGCGGTCCTTGGCGCGGGCTGCGATCATCGCGCGCGACGCGCGACGAACCGGTGCACCGCAGGATCCCTGCTGATCTGAAGCCAGCCGGGTGGGGGCAGAGACCACCGGCCATGACGTCGCCACAGGGCTTTTTCAGGTGATGCTCTTGTATCACCCGCGACCGGGTCTGTCAAGCCAGCGCTGCCGGCGGTCCGGCTGTTAGCCGAAAGCAGTAGAGTCCCCCTTCACCAAAGTCAGAATGTCCCCCATGGAAAGAGGGACAAGCGCGGACGAACTACTGACCATGAGCAAGACGGGATTCAATCGACTGGAGATCATGCAGCGGTGATGAAGTTGAGTAAGCCGCTCTGCCCGCGGAGATGCTGCTGTCTTTGCCCACGCATGGTCAGGAGGTTGCGCCGACCAAAGACCCGAGCCTGAGCGTCGCCCCTGTTCCGCCCTCAGCCGGCCGGGGGGGGCCGCGGGGGGGTACACGTGGAGCAGAATGGCCCAGCCGATGCGAGAACATGGGCTCTTGAGCCGTCAAGCGTGAGACGGGAACCGTGGCGGACTGATCTTGCGTATGGGGTAGCCAGCAGGTATAATCTTCTTACGTAGATCACGATTTGTTACGCAATCAGTAACAGACCGTGATTGGCACAAGAAACCGAGGGTCTGGAGATGTCCCGGTCGCTCTCTGATCTCGAAGCGAGACTGATTCTTCACCTGGAATGGGAAAAACAGCCGGTGGTGACCATCGAAGATACGATGGCCATCCTCGGCTGTTCATACGATCACGCCCGCCTACTACTGCACCGGCTTGCCCGTCGCCGCTGGCTGGCCCCGCTGACCCCTGGTAATTACGAGTTGATCCCGGCCGAGCGCGGCGAGCATGCCTTTCCGGACACGAATCCGCTGTTCATTGGCAGTGCCCTGGTGGAACCGCACTACTTTTCCTTTGCTACTGCGGCGTTTTTTCACGGCCTCTCCACTCAGGCTTCGGCCACGGTCTACCTCGCCACCACGGTGCGCACCAGCCGTCGCCTCTATCATGTGCGGGGCAAGATGTACCGCCTGGTCTTTCAACCCGCGCTCAAGTTCTTTGGCGCTGTGGAAGTCGAGGCCTATGGGAGCAGGGTGCGCATAGCCGAACCGGAAAAGACTGTCGTGGACGCGCTAGATCGACCCGAGTATGCAGGCGATATCCCCGAGATTGCGGGCATGCTCCAGCGCGGCCAGGGTCGACTGGACTGGGGCAAACTAGCCACGTATGGCCGCCGGTTCGAGTCGCAGGCTTTGATCCAGCGCCTGGGCTACCTGCTCGATCTTCTCCAATTGCCGGTCGTCCGGCAGGTGCGCGACCTCCTGCTGAGCGGAATCGGCAAGAGCACACCCTATCTCGGCCGGCCAGGACAATGGGGAACCGGCGGCAAGTACGACGCCACCTGGAGGATCGTCGACAACGTGCCACGCCAGGAGCTGCTGGCCGAGATTGAGGTTCGGTGATGATCGAGAAGCGGCTCGTGCAATGGTATGCGTCCGACGCCGGCGTCGACCTGGACATCGCCGAGCGGGAGATCGCCTTGACCTATGTGCTCTGTATTCTCTCGGAGCAGGGTCTGCTTGGCCGGATGGCCTTTAAAGGCGGGACTGCTCTGCGCAAGATCCACCTGGGTGCATCGGGGCGCTTTAGCCTCGATCTGGATTTTGCCGCCACCACCGAAGCGCTGCCTGACTCATTTGTGCTCGACCTCGTCGCTGCGCTGCACGGGCGGAGCTATTATGGCCTCACCTTTGCGATCCCAAGCAATGACTACTATGCCACCGGCGATTCGTGTGGTGCTGAGGTCACATACCATCACAGTTGGGTGACACACGGCCGGTTTGGCCTGCAGATCAGCTTCCGTGCCCAGCCCCTGCTGTCCGTCAGGTCAATGGCCCTACGCCGCGAGCGCTATTTCGATTGGCTGAGCATCGAGCCACCGGCCGTGCCCTGCCTGGATCTGCACGAGATGATCGGCGAGAAGGTGCGAGCGGCGGCCCAACGCCGCCGCGTGCGCGACGTCTATGACCTGTACCAGCTAGCCCGCCAACCCTACGATCGCCACCTGGTAAGGCGTATTGCTGTGGTCAAATGCTGGGAGACGCGGTATGCCTTTGACCCCGTGGCCTTTCTGTCCAGTCTGCCGGAGGGCAAGTACGATTGGTCCGACCTGGGACGGCTAGTCCGGTCTGACCGTTTGGTGTCTCCGGCTGAGCTGGTCCGGGATGTGCAGCACGGCTTCCGGTTCCTGGGCGCCCTGACGGCAGAGGAGGCACAACTCGCGGCGGATCCGTATGGTCGTGAGTTCCGACTGCATGACGAGCTGGTAGCCACGATAGCATCTTGGGGAGAACGCAATGGGTCTAGTGACTGACACCCCTGCAATCAGCTTCGGAAGCAGATCCGGACCCACTGCACATCGGACTGGTACGACCCCGAGCAAGCGCACTTGGACGTGGCGCCATCAATAACGCCGGAGTAGGTGGCCGGCGCTGCTGCACACTGCTGCGAACCGCAGCGCGGCTGAGGTTGCGCCGCCAGTTGGAGCCGCAATGGGCTGGCAGGACAGACCGCCCCGACTGCCTCCCCAGACTTGCGCTCGATCTTGTACCGCTCCCGAATGCCAGCCTGACTGGCTTCATTCGCGTTCAGATCGATCCACACTGGCCCCGGGGTCCTTCTTGTCGGTGCGGTACCGGTTGAGCACGATGGCGGAATGGATGCCTCTGGACTCCAGCAACGTATGGTTATCGCCGTCATCGTAAACCTTGTCCGCTCACGCCGTGCCTACTGGTACCCCGACGTCCAGGTCGTGATCCAGCCACGCAGGCAGTAGACGACCATCACATGCCTTGCCCGGCTTGACACTCAGGCAGGTCGTCGCCCCCCACTGTGCGCTCCCGTCCCGCGCGGCTTGCCTGGTTTGTTCTGCCGCTCCTCATCCTTCTGCGTGTTGAAGTCGGCCGTGGTGTGCACGCTGTCGATGACCTGGATGGATCCGAACTGCCCCCCTGTTCTGGTTTGCCACCCGGACAATATCCGCCCGTATCTCCTCCAAGGCAGCTCCCTGGTCCTTCCGAATCAGCCGGTTGCGGAACTTGCTCCCCGTACAGTGATCCGGGGCAGGTTCGGAGCTGCCAGTCCCAGGAACCATTTCATTACCAGGCTGTCGCCCGCGTGCTGCTCGGTCGCACGTTCAGAGAGGTCGTACAATGCGGCTTGAGGTCACGGTGAGTCACACCAGCCTGGTGCGCCGTGTCCAGTGCTCCGCAGATGCGCTGTAACACTGTTAACGCTTTCAATGGCGGCAACGGTCCGTTCTCCAACCGGTCGCGCAGGCTGCCGCCGGTCATTAGCAGCATCAACCGGTAGGGGGAACCGTCATTGTCACCGTAATTGTAGATCGGCACGATGGCTTGGTGTTCTAGCCAGGCCAGATTGCGTGCCTCCCTGTCGAAGTGCTCTCGATACCACGGGTCCAGCAGCAGGGCCGCTGGCAGGACCTTGACCGCCACCTTGCGGTCAAGGTGTGGGTTGTGCGCCAGGTAGACGATGGGCATCTCGCCCCAACTCGTGAATGATCTGATAGCGGCCATCGTGTGTCAGAATCATGGTCGCGCTCCCTGCTGCCACTGGATGCTGTCACCAGCCAAGGATTTCGGCAACCACCGAACGTAGCAATGCTGCCGGCGGCCATTGCGCTGGCCCCGTCGGATGTGCTTGCCCACATCTAACACTGCGCGAGGCGGGTTGAGGCTACCGCCCTGCGAATTGATTGGTCTTGATCAAGTCCGTATTGATTGTCACGGTGGATGGTGAACCGCTGGCAGTCATGCCGAAAATCCCCAAGGGCAGCCTGGAAGATCTGATATCAGACCCTCAACCTCTCCACAGGGCGATATCTCCAGTTTGGCGAACTGGGCGAGATTCCGACCTTGGGTTGAAAGCCAGCGCTGCCGGCGGTCCGGCCGGTCGGTCCAGAGCCACGTATGAACCCGCCCCCGCGCGCCCGGGCGTCTACTCCACGAACTGGTAGCCGTGCTCCTCCAGGTAGCTCTTTTCCTTCTCGCGATGCAGCGCCGACAGCCGTTTCTTGATCTCCTCCCATCCGGGTCCAGCCAGGGGATACAGCGCCAGGGCAAAGAAGCAGATCAGCAGCAGCACACCGGTGGGCGCCACCCAACCCACCAGCACACCGGTCTGGGCCGATACCGACTGAGTTCCCTTGGCCAGGGTCTGGTCATAGCCAAAGGCGGTGATGATGGCCAGGAGCGCCCACTGGGCAATGCTGATGGCCGGCTTGGTGATCAGCGAGTTGATGCCGGCGTACATGCCCTCGCGGCGCAGGCCCGTCTTGTGCTCGTCAAAGTCGACCACGTCGCCGTTCATCAGCGGAATGAGGTACATGCCGCCGGAGAACCCAAAGCCGAAGCAGAGAAAGCCCAGGGCGGCCGGGATGACGTGGCGCCCGCCCAGCAGCAGCGCAAGGCAACCCAGGGCAAAGACCAGCGCCATGATCCGGGTGCTGGCCTTGATGCCCCACCGGTCGCGCCGGTTGATCCACAGCAGCAGCCCGCCGACAATGCCCACCGCCAGGGCGACGTACAGCGGGAGGCCGGGCACTTGGAGTTCGTCAAAGTAGAGCCAGATGCCCTGCATCAGCGCCGTCTGGGCAAAGATGACGGTGAAGGAGATGGTCTCGAAAACCACAAATGAGCGGTTGGTGAAACACTCCTTGATCGCGGTAAAGAAGGGTGGCTGTTGCTGCTCCTGGGCGAAATGCTTCTCGCGGTAGAAGAAGGTGCTGGCAAAGATCAGCGCGGCCATTCCAATGCCAAAGCCGATCATCAACCAGCGGAAGGAGATAATCCCGGCCACGTCGCCTACATCCGGTTTGAAACGCTCCAGCGCCATGGGAACCACGAGGGTAAAGACCATAAAGATGATTTTCCAGATGTAGATGGTGGAGCGAGCCTTGTTCGAGACCGCCATTTCATAGGGCATGATGTAGATATTGGTGGCGATGGAGGTGTACAGCGTGTCATACAGGAACAGGGCGACGAGCATCTGGATGAACAGCAGGTTCTGATGGCCCTCGCTGCCCGGAAGATAGACCCAGAACAGGATGAACGCCAGGGCAAAAAGGGGCGAGCCGTAGCGGATGTAGGGCCGGCGACGACCGATCTTGGTCCGGGTGCGGTCGCTGATATATCCGAGCAGCGGATCGTTGATCGCGTTCCAGATGCCAAAGATGAGCCAGACGATGCCGGCCAGACCGGTCTCCAGCCCGCGCAGCTTGACAAAATAGTAGGTCAGGGCGCTGGCGGCAACCAGGGACTGCAAGATGCCGGTGGCCGCATCGGCGACGGAGATCCAGATCCGGCTCTTGACGGGCACGTGCTCTTCGTGAAGGTTCGGCGGATGGGTCATCAATAACTCCTGATTGAAAATATGGGTTCGAAATCGGTCTGGGGTTTACTCATCCCAAATGGAGTCCAGCTCGGCGGCCGGCACGTCAAACACCTCGCCGTGGGGCGAAAGCGGTTCCTCCGAAAAGAAGCGCGGCAGTCGGTCGTCAGCGGCAGTCAGGCCGGCGCGACGATTAAACGCGCGCTCGACGTCGATCACCTGTCGGCCAAGTTCTGCGATCCAGTCCGGCTGCAGGTCCGTGTTGTAGGCGGCGTTGAGCGGGTGCACCTGGCTCTGGACCGACCAGGTGAAAAAGGTGTGTTCCCGGCATAGGTTGGCGATCTCTTGATTGTTCACATCGACTCCTTGACCCCTCACTTCTTTGTCTTCACGTCCGGAGGCCGGCTGGAGGACGCCCGTCCGCCCAGGTTCAGCACCCCGGCAACCCGGAAAAAGTTGGCCAGCAAATGGCGCCCATCGGGCTGTGCCGCACGGCACCCGTCCGGATAGACGAGGTCGACCAGCGGGCTCGACCGGTCGGCCGGCCGCTCGGTGTAACCCTCGGGGTGGAACTGCACCCCATAGACCAATCGGTCGACCCGCTTCATGGCCTGGATGGGGCACTCCTGGCTGGCGGCCAGCAGGTCAAAGCCGGCTGGCAGCGCTTTGACCTCGCAATGGTGGACCTCGAGAAACAACGGCGAGGCGCCGAGCCCATCGAACAGGGGGTCAGGCCTCACCACACTCACCGGCATAAAGCCCCACTCCTTCAAGTAGCCCGGGGCGCTGGGGACGCGGCCGTCTGGCCCGCGCACGTCTGGCTCGCCGGGCTGCAGGAGGCGCATGTGACCTACCGGTGCGCCGTGCGCCATGGCGATGAGCTGGTGGCCTCCGCACAAGCCCAGGATGGGCCGCTCGGCATCGCGGATCAGATCGCAGAGCTCGGCGAGTTCGGCCGGGTCGTAGACGGACCAGTCGGCCGCGTTCCCGCTGAGGATCAGCACCTTGACGCCCAGCGCCTGCAGCCGCCGGCGGGTCACGACGGGGTAGCGTTGCACCAGGCAGGGGTGGTTGGTCAGCGCTTCCACCCTGAGCTGCACATCCATGCAATACGCCAGGTGGGCGTGCCGTCTGTCCGGATCGTCCAGCCAGCTCTGATGTTCGAGGCTCACCAGACAGATCATGCCACCCCCTCCAGTATCTGCCGGCAGTCATCGGCGGTGGCCGGCCGCGGGTTGTTGGGCAGTAGAACCATGCGCGCCGCTTCCTGGGCCATCGACGTCAGGTCCGGGTTGTGGATGTTGAGCTGGCTCAGCCGGGTCGGCAAGTTCAGATCTGCAAGCCAGACGTTCACCCGCTCTGCCACCTCCGCATCGCGGATGGAGGCCGGCATGCCCAACGCCTCCAGCAGGGGCTCGCGCTTGGCGCCGAGCGCCGGGAGGTTGTATTCCAGACCGGCCGCCAGCAGGAGGCCGACGCACAGGCCGTGGTGAAGCGCGTAACGCCCGGCGATCGGGCCGGCCAGCGAGTGGATGATCCCCAGGCCGCTCTGGTCGAAGGCCAGGCCGGCCATCACGCTGGCCGCGAGCATCTCTTCCCGCGCCCGGAGGTCGTTTCCCTGGCGGGTGGCGCAGGGCAGGTTTCGCCAGGCGCGGCGCAGGGCGTCCAGCGCCAACGCGTCGGTGATCGGGTTGGCGCGGCGGCCGACGAATGCTTCCAGGGCATGCCCCACCACGTCGACCCCGGTGGCAGCCGTCAGGTGGGCCGGCAGGCTAAGGGTCAGCGCCGGGTCCAGCACGGCGGCCCGGGCAAACAGGTACGGGCTGCGCACCCCTCGTTTCGAGTGCGTCTCGTCGTCCTCGATGACGGTCACCTGGGTCACCTCGCTGCCGGTGCCGGCGGTCGTCGGCACGGCGATGAGAGGTATATGTTGGGCCGCCTGGGTGATGGGTCTGTCGCCCCACTGAAAATCGGCATACCGTCCGCCGTGGGTCAGGAGCAGTCCCACCGCCTTGCCCACATCGATGACGCTGCCGCCGCCCAGCGCCACCAGCGCCTGAGCGTCGGCCGCCAGCGCCACTGCCAGCGCCGCCTCCACGTCGCGCACCGTCGGGTTGCCTCTGACCTGGGCAAAGACAGACACCTGGAAACCTGCAGCGGTCAGCGACCCGGTTATCTGGTCAACCAGCCCAACCGCCGCCAGTCCCGGGTCGCTGATCAACAGGATGCGCGAAGCGGCGGGCAGCGGGCTCGCCGACCGAGCCCTTTCGGTGAGCGCCGCGCGAAGCGCCGCCGCCGCCGGCTGGCCAAAGATCACCTTGACCGGAGAGTAGAAACTGAATTCCATCGCCGCTCCTTACCTCATCTCATGCCACCACCGTACTCTGTCTTGTGTCTGGGGCGCTCAGAATACCGGCGGCGTGATCACAGAGATAAAGCGCACCGTCTGGCCCCCTCGGGGCGCCATGCCCCGCAGCATCATCCCTTCAAAGCAGACGGTATCCCCGGGGCCGAGCAGGTGACTCTCATGACCCAGGCAAATCTCCAGTTGGCCCTCCAGCACGTAGATAAACTCCTCGGTCGTGTCGCCAAAGCCGGCAACGGCGCCCGGGTCGCCCGGTTCCCACTCGGTGATAAAGGCTTCCAGCCGCTGGCTGGTACGGGGGGTCAGCAACTGGAAGGCCAGCGCCGGCCCTGACGACGGCCAGCTGATGCGGGTTCGCTCGTGATGCCTGACCACCGGGCTCCTGGCCTCCGGCTGGAGCAGGAAATGAAACACGGGCACCTCCAGGGCCTGGCTGATCCTGAACAGCGAGTCAATGGATGGGCTGGTCACACCGCGCTCCACCTGACTGACAAAGCTGGCGGTGATCCCGGCGCGCTGGGCCAGTTCGCTCTGGTTCAGGCGCAGCTCTTTGCGCCGGGCGCGAATTCGGTCTCCCAGGTTCATCATGCTTTTTCCTTGGCCACGAGGCCGGGCCTTTTGTATCAGATATGGTTGCGGCTGTCAACAGTCAATTAAACAGAAGGTAAAGATTAGAGTGTTGCTGTACGAAAATATAACTCAGGCTTTAGTTTGATATATTAATTCCAGTTTTACTTGAATTCGGGCCATGGATGTGGTACAATGACCATCGCGTACGAGCCCAGTGGAAAAAGGAGTGTGCCTGCATGGCCAAATGGGAGACTCGAGAGGACTCGGTTAACTCGGAAATCCGGCGGCCCGACCCCCGCTACCTGGACAAAGGACTGACCACCCAATGCGTGCACGCCGGCGAGCGGTGGCCGGAGGCGAGGGTGTGGACCCCGAACACGCCCATCTATCGCTCGACCACCTACTTTTACGATTGCGCCGAGGAACTGGACGATCGGCTGTTCAACCGGGAGCCGGGCTATATCTATACGCGCGGCGGGAACCCGACCCAATCGGCCCTGGAGCGCGCCCTGTCCACGCTGGAGCGCGCCGACGCCACCCGGGTCTGCGCGTCGGGCATGGCGGCGGTCCACCTGGCCCTGGTGGCAGCCGGCGCCGGGCCGGGCCGGCCCGTTCTGTGCAGCGCCGATGTGTACGGCAGCGTCTTTACCCTGGTGCAGAACATCTTGCCCGGGTTGGGGGCGCCCACCCGGCTGGCGGACCTGGCGGATCTCCACCGGCTCGAGCAGCTAATGATGGAGGTCAAGCCCGCCATCGTCTGTTTTGAGGTCATCACCAACCCCATGACCAAGATCATTGATGCGCCGGCAGTCATCGAGATGGCCCATCGCCACGGCGCGGTGGTCATTGTGGACAGCACCTACACAACCCCCTATCTGCTGCGGCCGTTGGAGCACGGGGCGGACTATGTCACACACAGCCTCAGCAAGTACCTCTCGGGCCATGGAGATGTACTTGGTGGGTCGGTCAGTTGTCACCGACGCGATTATGATCACCTGCTCTTCACTGCCATCCAGATCGGAGCGACCCTCAGCCCTCAGGACTGCTGGCTGGTGCAGCGAGGGCTCAAGACCTTTTCCCTGCGCATCGCGCGGCAGTGTGAGAGCGCGCTCCAGGTGGCCCGCCACCTGGAGACCCATCCCCTGGTCGATCGGATCTGGTATGCCGGGCTGCCCAACCATCCCCAACACGAGACAGCCAGGCGGCTGTTTCCCCAAGGGAGATATGGGGCTATGCTCAACTTTGACGTGGCCAACTGCCAGACCAGGGAGCAGGTCTTTGCTTTTCTGGATGCGCTTCAGATCATTCTGCCAGCCACCTCGCTGGGCGACGTCTACTCGCTGATCGTCAACCCCGCTCGCTCCACCCACAACTGGCTCAACCAGGAGGAGAAATCCGCGATGGGCATCGGCCCCGGCACCTTTCGCATGTCGGTGGGCATCGAAGAACCCGAGGATCTGATAGAGGACTTGGATCGGGCCCTGGCCGCCTGTCAGTGACCGCCCCGCCAACAGGGTCCGCATTTTCCAGAAGGAGACCAACATGATCGAGACACACGGCCAGCGACAGACCAGCGCGCACTATGCGCGACTGGGTAGCCAGGAATGCGAGCGCATCCACCGGGCAAGCATCGAGATCGTGGAGCAGGTGGGCGTCCAGGTGCATGACCAAGCGGCACTGAACTTGCTGGTCAAGGGTGGAGGCCGCTCTGAGGGCATCGTGGTGCGCATTCCGGAACGCATGGTGCTGCAGGCCCTGGCAGTGGCGCCCAAGAACCTGACCTTGTTCGACCAAAAGGGGGCCATCGCCATCCGCGCCCAGGGGCACAACAGCTACTATGGCGGCGGGTCCGACTGCCTGCAGGTGCTCGACCATCGGACGGGGCAACGGCGGCTGGCGATGCTGGAGGATGTGGTCCAGGCGCTAACGGTGCAGGACGCACTGTCTGAGTTTAGCTTTGTGATGTCGGCGTTTCTGCCTTCCGATGTGGATCCCCGCATCTATGACCGCTACCAGATGGAGGTGATGCTCAACCACTCGACCAAACCCATCGTCTTTGTCTCGCCCGATTTTGACGGCTGCCGTCTGGCGATCGAGATGGCGGAGATCGTGGCCGGCGGCCCGGACGCCTTTCAGCGCCGCCCCTTTGCCACCTGCTACATCAATGTCACCGACGGCCTGATTGCCAATCAGGAGGCCCTGCAAAAGTGCATGTACCTGGCGGGCAAAGGCCTGCCGCAGCTGTACATACCGCTGGGCAACGGCCCGCACAGCGTGGGCGGGAACACCGCGTTTCAGTACGCCGGCGTGCTGTTGGGGGTAGTGCTGGCCCAATTGGTGCGCGAGGGCTCCCCGGTTGCCGTGCCGGGGTGGGGCGGCGGGCTGATCAACCTGAAGACCATGGCCGGCTCCTATGGCATGGCGGATCGGCAGGGGCTGGCGCTGGCGATGGGGCACTATTACGGGCTGCCCACCTTTGGCATGGCCGGCTGCACCGATTCCAAGGTGCTGGACGTCCAGACTGGGGCCGAGATTGCGTTCAGCCTGCTGCTGCAGACCCTCGAGGGGGGTCATATCATCCATGATCTGGGCTTTATGGACTCGGGCATGCAGGGTTCGCTGCCTCTGATGGCCATCTGCAACGACTGGGTGCAGTGGATCCGCCACGCGACTGCCGGTGTGGATGTCACCCACGAGGGATTGGCGCTGGACGTCGTCCACCAGTTGGGACCGACCGGCGACTATCTCTCTCATCCCCACACGCTGGCCCACTGCCGGGATGGCTGCTACCCCCGGCTGGTGGACATGGCGACCCACTCCCGCTGGGTGGAGCAGGGCCAGCTGGACATGGCGCAGCGGGCGGCCAGCTGGGTGGAACGCATTCTTGAGGAGCACCAGGTGGAACCGCTGCCGCCCGACGTCCAGCGTGATGTTCACGCGGTGGTCGAGCGAGAGGCGCGCCGGGTGGAACGCTGAGGTCGCCGCGGCATCTCGGCTGACTGCGGCCAGTTGGCCCCCACGGCAAGCCATCCAGGTAACTGCCGCAGCGAGGCCTGCGATCAGCCTGGGTCGAGCGGCGCCCTGAGTTTTCTCAGGTAGAAGGTGTGCCCCCGGTGTTCAGCCTCCACCAGCTCGCCGCGCGCGAGCAGCTGGCTGACCACCGACCATTCCGAGTTCGCCCGGGTCAGAAACTCGCTCACTGCGTCCTGCCGCATCGGATGCACCGCGGTGATGCTGAGCAGATCCTGCTCCACATGGCCGGTATAAGCAAATGCATTCCCTTCGTAACCAATCAGGTACTCGACCCGGTCAACGTGATTGGCCAGGATCTGGTACGCACGGTTGATCACCAACTCGTCCGGGCCTTGTGCCCACGTTTCGGCCGGAGGACGTGTGGGGATGGAGAGGTAGGCGCGTTTCGGCCTCAGGCGGCCCAGAAAACGGGCCACCGCCTCCAGTTCGCGCTCGCCGTCGTTCACCCCGGCAACGAGCATGGTCTCGGTCACGAGTTCGCCGCCAAAGGCCCCGGCAAACGCGATCGCGCCCTCCAGAATCGACGACAGGTTCAGGGTTCTTTGCGGCCGGTTAATCCGCCGCCACACGGCTTCGTCCACTGCGTCCAGTTTGAGCGACACCCAGTCCGCGCTGCCGAGCTCCTCTCGCACATCCGAACGCCCGATCAGGGATGCGTTGGTGATGACGGCAACCGGCAGGTGAAGCTGCTTCAGGAGCGCAATCTCCTGGCCAAGGTGGATGTCCAGGGTGGGCTCACCATCCGGCACAAAGGCGAGATAATCCACCATCTGTCCGCTCTTTTGTGCTCTGCCCAGCTTTTCCTGAACCGAGTTCACGACCTCGTCCGGTGGATAGAACGCGGCGCGTTGCGTCCGCATCTTGAGAGTTCGCCCCAACTGGCAGTAGACACAGGCGTAGCTGCAGATCTTGGGCGGGATGTTGTTGATTCCCAGGCTGCGCCCTAACCGACGGGAGGGAACGGGTCCGAAGGCGATCATGGAAGCATCCTCCTTTGTATCATGTACCTGGCAGCGAGCTTCATTCGCCGGGGTTGCTCAGGCCACCCCGAGACTCGGGTTTGTCGGATTCATCCATCGAGACGCGCCAGCGGTTTCACTTTCAGATGCAGCGTTTCACGGGTAAAGGCCAGCAGCGGCAAGCGCAGGCAGACGTCAATCCCGATGGCTGCCAGGAACACGTACTGCGGGCCGACGTGCTCCCAGATCAACCCGGCGATGATGGGAGCAGGAATGCTCACCAGACCGCGCACCAGGCCGACGACGCCGATCCAACGCCCCATTTGAGCCGGAGGCATGACCTCGGCCGCCATGGAGGAGGCGAGGCCGATTCCGATGCTGTTGAAACCAAACAGCAGGCCGTACAGCAACAAGCAGACTGAGGTGCTTGCGCTGGCCTTGGGCGCCAGGATCAGGACCAGATTGGCTACATAGCCCAGCGGCGCGATGGCAAAGAGCAGCTTTTTGCGACCATGTCGGTCGGCGAGCCGGCCGAGGGGGATGGCGGCCAACATGGGGACCAGCATGGTGGTCATGCCGATGCCGCCGAGGACGAACTCGTTGGCTCCCTTGTACTCGTGCGCAAACAGGGGCATGTAGGGTTGGGCCACCGTCCAGGGCAGTTCCATCAAACCCATCACCACCATCAGACGCACCACATCGGGGCCCTGCTTAAAGACCTGCGCAAAGCCCTCCAGAACCCGGCGGCCATCGGCCGGCACGTTTGGGGCCCGCGTGGCGGTCAGCCGCGTGAGCAGTAGCACCAGTATGGCGGCAAAGAGGAGCGCCTGGATGGCAAAGAGGGGGCGAAGGCCTTCCAGGCGGATACCACCAAACCGCGAGATGAGCCAGGCGGCCAGCAAGGGTGCGAGGATGGCGACCGGAGAGGCCAGCGTCCGGCAGAGACCACGTCCCGTGGCCCGACTCTCGTTGGGCAGCTCTGCCGCGCAGGTGACCGTACAGGCGGTACACACAATGCGCGATCCCAGGTAGTAGATGATCACAGCCGCATAGAGCCACATCCAATCCGGGGCCGTCAGGTAGAGCAGGCTGGATGCTGCCAGCATCACGCTCCCAAGCAGGAACACGTTTTTCAGGCTGTAATAGTCGATGAACCAGCCGGCGGGCAACGAGGCCAGGCTGCCGACCGCATTGCCTACGCTCTGGAGCGATCCCAGTTGCACCGGGTTGGCCCCGAGCAACGTGGCATAGAGCGAGCCATACTGCGTGGTGAGGTTGGTGGCCAACCCGTGCAGCGTCCGGCGCACCAACATGACCTTAAAGTTGTGGGTCTGGCGTTGCGTGAAAGCCAGAGTGCGCCGGACAAGTTGGTGCAGGTGCATCGGCTGCTACCTCTTTTCTGCTCGTTCAGGATAGGGTCGCGCGCTGTGCTGTACAACCCAACGGCGCAGGCCAAGGGTGTGCTGCCGGCGGGTTCACGATTGCCGCAGGAGCTACCTGGAACCGCGATGGTACAGAACCGGTCGCCACGGCGATGGCCAATCGTCTTTCCTCCCGGCCCGACCCCAGGTCGCGTGGCAGATGGGGCGGTGCTCCGGTTCGCCTGACGGCGTCAATCGTACGCCTGACGTGTTTCCCGGTCGGTTACCACGCCCTCAATAAGCTGCTGCCACCGGGCGGACTGCCAGGTGCCCAATTCGCCGTGGGTCGTAAAGTAGTTCTGGGGGATTGGGTGGGTGCCCACCACGACCTCCAGGCCGTATTTGGCCGGGATGAAATCGCAAAAGGCCTGCAAACGCGGGCAGGGTGGGTAGCCGACCACCAGGCCGGTTGCCAGATGGATCACCTCGGCCCCGTTCCTTTTCATCTCGGCCGGGGCATATTCGACATTGCCGCCGGGACACCCCCCGCAGGTGGTATAGCCCACCAGCTCAACATCCTCGTCCCGGTACCGGGCGAACGCCCCTTCCCGGTTTCGCAAAGAACGCAAACATTTGCCCCCGGCACACGTGTGATATCGGTTACAGATGATGATCCCTATCTTTTTCATCTCAACTCATGTTCCTCATACCGTTCTTTGGCTGTCTCCTCGCATCATGGTCAACAGCGTTTTTCCAGGCATGTGACGGAAGGGGCTCCCTCGCCCGCTGCGGGCAGAACGCCCGCTACACGACCTTTCCGGCACGCTCCTCACGCGATGGCGCCATGTTCCCAGCAGGGTGCGCAACTCCGATCCGTCACACTGCCTTGATAGTAGCCGACTAGATGCATTTGGTCAATTGACGTTTAGCAGCCAATCTGCTGCTTTTCGCCCTTGACAAGCCCACTATTGTCGATTAGCATATAGTGGCAAGATGCATATAGTTTCGACCTATGAAAGCGCGTAATGCCTACTGGTCATCGGCGGAGGCCAATCGGAAACGGCGCCCAAGCTTGACCCAGGCACATCGACAGGAAGTTTGCCGCGCTGACCTGGAGGGACGGCCGGTTGCGGCTCAAAACGCAAATGGAAAGGAAGGGGTTTGACTGATGAAAATTGTGGTCTCTGCGCAAGGTGATAGGTTGGATTCTCCCGCCAGTCCGGTCTTTGGCCGGTGCCCGACATATATACTGGTGGATAGCGAGACGATGGAGTTTGAGGCCCTGCCCAACCCGGCGATGAATCAGGGTGGGGGCGCCGGCATCCAGGCGGCTCAATTCGTGGTGGGCCTGGGCGCCCAGGCAGTGCTCAGTGGCAATCTGGGGCCGAATGCCTTTGACGTCCTGCAGGCAGCGGGTGTCCGAAACTACCAGGTTCCGGAGGGCACGGTCCGTCAGGCGGTGGAGGCGTTCAAGGCCGGACGCGTTCAACCGATGGGGGGCGCCAACGTGGCTGCCTATGCCGGCATGGGCGGTGGAGCTGCCATGGGCGGTGGCCGTGGCACGGGCCGTGGCATGGGCCGTGGTATGGGCGGTGGAGCCGGCATGGGTGGTGGCCGTGGCATGGGCCGTGGCATGGGCCAGGGTATGGGCGGTGGCATGGGGCGCGGTGCGGGCGTGAACGTCCCGGTTCAGGCAGCGACGCCGCCCAAAGCGGCCCCCGAGGCTCCCGCCGAATCAGAATTGGCGCAGCTCCGCAAATCGCTCGTGAGCCTGCAGCAGCAGTTGGCCGACACCATGGAACGAATTGAAAGACTGGAGACCAGGAGGTAGACGCGGCGTTTGCCGGCGTCAGGGGAAAATAAGAACGGATAACGGATTATGTAGCGCGGTCGGTCCGCGCTTGGGAGATTACCCGTACGTTGTCTTGGCCGCTCTCGACCAAGAGCAGGTTGTGGACGGCTGCGAGGTGCATGACTGTTCTTTCGGAGCCACGAGCCAGGACAGGCGTCCGGCTGAAAGGAGATGAGACGATGGGTCGAGGTGAAAAACAGGGCGGGGGCCGCGGCGCGAACCGCGGTGAGGGTCAGGGTCCTGGCCGCATGGGGGGCTCGAAAGCCGGTGGGTCGGGCGGCGATTGCATCTGCCCCAAATGCGGCAGCCGGCTGCCCCATCAGGTTGGGCAACCATGTTGCGATGTCAAATGCCCACGGTGTGGCGCCAACATGACGCGGGAATAATGTATGGGCCCGGGATTGGATAGCTGACCACCGGCGTAGGGTGGCCAAATCTGTGGAGCATACCGAAATGGATAGACTAGATCGGCTGGTGTCTGAACTGCAGAACGAGATTGACGAGAAGGAGCGAGCGATCTACTCGGCCCGTGTGCTCGAACAGGCACGCAATCCGACCAACCTCGGCCGTCTGGAACCCGCAGACGCTCATGCCAGCTACACTGGTTGGTGCGGCGACACCATGGAAGTCTGGATCCACCTGCAGGGCGGCGCCATTCGGCAGGCGAGCTTTATGACCGATGGCTGCGGCCCGGCTGTGGCTTGCGGCAACATGGTCACCACGCTGGTCGTGGGCATGACGCCGGATGAGGCGAACCAGGTCCAGCCGCAGGATGTGATTCGGGCGTTGGACGGCTTGCCGGAAGAGAGCGCTCATTGTGCCGAACTGGCCGTAACCACGCTGCGTCGAGCCCTGGCAGGTCTCCAGCCGCGAGACGCTGCCGCAGCGCAGTAGGTGCCAGCGCGCCCATTCGGTCCACGTCGGAAGCCGACACGTGTGTGTCGTCTGCAAGCCGCGCGGCGTCGCGGTTGTGCCCCCTTTGCCTGAACTTGGCTGCCTTCACTGCCAAGGTGGGTGCGGCTGGCGCGCGTGCCTGGCGTGACGCTCTGTCGCGGAGGTGGTGCCGCCGTCCGTGGCTTGATGGTGGGCCAATCGATCCGGTGCGTCCTCCTGTGAGCCCGCCAAAGACCGCGCGCATGGGCGCGGTCGAGTGATTGGTGCGAATCAACGCGAGTAGCGCCATGCGGCGCCAAGTTGTGCAGCGCAATAGACCGGCTGGCGTCATGGCCGATGACGCCCTGGCGATGCGGCCGACCCAGGTGGGCGATCGGGTCGATTCCTCGTCGACCAGGCGGGAGGAGCCGACTGAGCAGGGCAGCGTCGGGCATCGGGGGCCTGGTGGCTGGCGAAGGATGGGCCCGCTGAAGCCGGCCGGTGATTCAGCGATCAGATACTGAAGGAGAAACGGCACATGTCGAGCACCGCACTGGTCGTCTTGGTCATATTCGCCCTGAGTGTGATCATGATCATGAGCGGGCGCGGCGGCGGCAACTTTTATGTGGCGGCCCTCGTGCTGCTCGGCACTCCGATGCACACCGCTTCCACAACCAGCCAGTTCATCCTTCTTTTCAGTGCGCTGTCCGGAGCCCTCATTTTCGGCAAAGCCAAGACCCTGTCTTGGCGGCTCGCTCTTTTCTTTGGCGGGCTGAATGCTTCCATGGCCTTTGTTGGCGGGTTCACCGCGTATCGTTTCAGCGGGGTTGCCTTGAAAGTCGCCCTCTCGATTCTGTTGTTCATCGCGGGGGTTGCCATGCTGCTGCCGGAAAAGCAAGGCCGCCGGACGGCCGATCCACGTCGGTGGTTCTGGAATCTGGAGGAAGGTGAGGACACCTATGTTGTCGATCTAAAGATCGCCGTTCCGCTGACTCTCGCCACCGGTTTCTTTTCCGGCATGGTGGGTATCTCGGGTGGTTCGTTCCTGGTGCCTTTGATGGTTGTCGGCTGCGGCGTGCCCGTACGGGTGGCAGTTGGAACGGCAACCGCCATGTTGGCGGCTACGGCCCTCACCGGTTTTGCCGGCAATGCCTTGCATGGAGGGTTCAATCCTGCGCTGGCCATTCCGGCCGCTGCGGCCGCGGTGGTGGGTGGGATCCTTGGCGGAAAAGTCGCGCTCAAAACAAAACCGAAAAGCCTGAAAACCATCTCGGGCCTGCTCACGATTGTTGCGGCGGTTTTCATGCTGGTCAATGCCCTGTCGGGCAAGTAGGGCCATCTCTCGCAAAGCGGGAGGTGAGCACAGCCTGACGGAACCAAGGGATCGCCACCAGGGGATGACGTTGACCGAACCGCGATCAGGAAAGGACCCAGAAACTCGAAAACCTGAGCTCTGACGAGTGGCTTGCCGGACTTGATCTGGTTTGTGGGGCCAAGGTCTTTCAGCCCAGGATCCTGTGTAGTAAAGATGCACTTGCGTCTATCATGTCAAATCACACTTGACAATCCCGCCGCCTGCGACATAATACGGAGCAGCCCTTGGGCTCAAGCTTGACCGGATCACGGTTCTGTCAGAGGTGTGTTGCATGGCGTTTCCGCCCAACTCCCGTCGAGGTTCCGCTACCGCCGGCTATCCCATCAGGATTGCCGCGCACCGGGACGATGACAATCTCTCCATCTGGGACGTTGTTGCCCCCAAACCGCTTGGGATCGCCAACCGGCTCGCCGTATGCGCCACGGCACCCGTGGGCGTGGTCGCGGCCCGGCTTGGCCACTGGATGGCGCTCAGTGAGCCCCAGGTCTTGGTCATGCCTTGCTGCCCGAGTCACTTCACCCAGCAGACGGTGACCAATCCGGGCCGGGCGATGGGGTTGCAGCCCGGCTTCGGGTTGACCTACGTCGACCGTGCCGGTGCGCTGGATGCGGAGTGCACCTGGGTCCTTGACCGGTGCCGGGCGACCTGTCAGGAATTCGTCGGTTGACAAAACGGCCGGTCACCATGAGCGTGGATGCTGCGACCCTCCTTCGAGTATACACCGAGAATGCGGAGAGGGAGGACCGGGTGGAGAAGGAGTTGTCGCTCCACACCGAGGGGCCCAGGGAGTACCTCAACCGCTACCCCACCCCGGCTGACCGCGTGCTGGACGCGGGGGACGGACCAGGAACCAATGCTATCGTAATGTCACATATTCGTCGGGCGGTCATCCTGCTGGACATCACCTAGCAGATCCTCGAGCTTGCCCGTTCGGACATCGAACGCGACGGCCTTCCGCATCGCGTTCGGATCGTCAGGGGAGCCGGCTGCCAGTCGGACGTGGGTCCCAAGTCTCGCTTGTTGCGTGCGTCGGGGATTCTTTCTCCCAAGTCCTGGATCAGCCCGGACGGGCCATCTCCGAGCCGGCGCGGGGGGCGCCGTCTGGGTTGTTTCTGGTGCTCGGCACCGATCCCCAGTGCCGATTTCTCCGCCATTGTCTGGCCCAGGACCGGCTTGAGGAGGCGGGGGAGATTCTGCGCACCGGTGAAAGGCCGCTCGGCGGGGACGGCGGACCGACCGCAACGGATTGCCGCTGGCGGTATGGGCGAGCGTCCATCACCACCAACGTCCGCCGCGCCAAGGTACATTGAGAGGAGTGGATGAGCAATGTGAAACCGCATTCTGATTGAAAAGGGCTCGGTGGTCACGGTGGATGACCGCGGTCGGGTTCTGGACCCGGGTTACCTGTACATCGAGGGGGACCGGATCGCCGCGCTGGGGGCCGGCGAGGCCCCGGATTCACTGCGCGCCGGGGCGAGTCTAATGATGGACGCCAGCCGGATGGCGGTGATGCCCGGCATGGTCAACGCGCACACCCACCTGTTTCAGACGTTCATTCGCGGGCTGGCCGATGACAAGCCGCTGCTCGACTGGCTGGCGGCCGCCATCTGGCCGGTGGCGCATGCCCTGACGGGGGAGGAAGCTCACCTGGCAGCGATGGTGGGCCTGGTGGAAAACCTGCGCTGCGGGGCTACGGCGGTCATCGACCACCAGTATGTGCACACCGATCCCGCCAACGACGACGGCGTCTGCCGGGCGGCGGCCGACACGGGGGTTCGGCTGCTGCTGGCCCGCGGCTGGGCTGACATGGACTACCCGCCGCCTTTTATCGAGACGCCGGAGCGCATTGTCGCCGAGACCACCCGCCTGTATGAGCGCTGGAACGGCCAGGCGGGCGGCCGGATCCGGGTCGAGTTTGGGCCGCTCATTCCCTGGGGCTGCTCCGATGAGACCATGCGCCGCACCTACGCGCTGGCCCGACAGTGGGGCGCGGGCACCCACATCCATATCGCCGAGACGCGGGCCGAGGTGGAGATGAACCTGCAAAAGCGCGGCAGCCGTCACGTCGAGTGGCTGGCGGCCCTGGACACTCTGGGCCCGGACGTGCAACTGGTGCACAGCGTCTGGCTGGACGAGAACGAGCTGGATACGGTGGCCCGATACGGCGCGGTGGTGGTTCACTGCCCGGTCAGTAACATGTACCTGGCCTCGGGCGTCGCGCCGGTGCCGGCTATGCGCGAGCGGAACATCCCGGTAGCGCTGGCGACGGACGGGCCGGGCAGCAACAACAGCCAGGACATGCTGGAGGTGCTCAAGACGACCGCGCTGCTCCACAAGGTCTCCAGCCTGAACGCCATGGTGCTCCTTCCGGAGGACGTGTTGTGGATGGCCTGTCGCGGTGGGGCCGCCGCCTTCGGCCAGCCGGGTTGATCGGCTCGCTCGCGGTGGGCAAAAAGGCGGACGTGGTCCTGGTGGACCTGGACACGCCGCGCGCCGCGCCGGTGCACCGGGTACCGTCGGCTCTGGTGTACAACTCGGGCGCCGGCGAGGTGGATACGGTCATCGTGGACGGCCAACTGCTCCTGCGTAACCGGCAGCTCCTGTGCGTGGACGAAAAGGCGTTGCTGGCCGAGGCCCGGGCCGCCTGCACTCGCCTCTTTGAGCGGGCGGGGGTCAAGGTCTGCTAACGGTGAGGCGCGCATGTCATCGACCGGGCGATTGGACCGCATTTTCCGGCACACAGGTCAGGCCATGACCGCTGCCACGGCAATCGTTCTTCACCGCAAGGCGTCGGTGGAGCAGGCGCCATCCATGGGGGGCCGAGGCGAATGCGGGTGAGGTGTTAAGTTGAGTTGCACGCCGCTCCCTGGAGGTAACCAAGATTTGACGCGCAGTTGCCGACTGTGCTAGAATGGGACCGGTCTGCCAGAGAGGAACGAGGATGCCGGATATACACGATCTACGCTCATTCATCCGCTGCCTGGAGGACGCCGGTCAACTGGTGCGCATCAGGCGCCCGGTGAGCCTGGAGTATGAGCTGGCGGATGTGGCGGCCGCGCTGGAGCGGCGCCGACAGCCGGCGCCCCTATTTGAAACCGTGGTTGGCACCGACTGGCCGATCTTTGCGTCGGCGGTGGCCGGACCGACGCGGGCTGCGTTGGCGCTGAATTGCCAGCGAGGCGAGGTGGTTGAGGTCATGCGCCGTGCCCTGGATCCGGTCCATGGCATCGCCCCGATCCGCGTGGCGCCAGAACCCGGTGCGTTGTCGGCGGCGTGGCAGGCCAACGTCTGCACCGGCGATCAGGTGGACGTCCGCCAGCTTCCCATTCCTACCCATGCTCGGGGCGACGGTGGGCCGTTTATCACCGCCGGGGTGGTCATCAGCCGGGACCCGGTGAGCGGGCGGGGCAACCTGTCATACAACCGGATGCAGGTCAAGGGCCCGCGCCAGTTCGGTTTCAACGTCAACGAGTGGCGACACGTGCGCGAGTTCCTGGATATCCAGGAGGCGCAGGACGAACCACTTCCGGTGGCGGTTGCCATCGGCCTGGACCCGGCCATCATGATCGCCGCCGGCGCCCGCTACCCGGACGACGAGCTGCGCATCGCCGGGGCAATCCGCGGTCAGGGCATCCGGGTCACCCGGGGCATCACGGTGGATGTGGACATCCCGGTCGATGCCGAGATCGTGATCGAGGGTTATCTGGCCGCCCACGAGCGCCAACCGGAGGGTCCCCTGGCCGAGTTCCACGGCTACTTTGGCGAGCTGTGGGAGAGCCCGGTCTTTAACGTGACCGCCGTCTGCTGGCGTGACGATCCGATCTTTCAGACCCTCATCCCCGGGTGGAACGAACATGTCTATCTGGGCAACGTGCTGCCCCGCGAGCCGCTTCTGCTCAACCATGTCCAGCATGTGGCCCGGGTCGTGACCGGACTGCACATCCCGCCGTACGCCAGCGGCTTTACCGCCATCGTCGCCATCGACAAGTGCAACCCGGGGGAACCCAAGAACGTGGCCCTGGCGGCTTTTGCCGCCCATGTCAACATCAAGTGGTGCATCGTGGTGGACCCGGACGTGGACATCTACGACCCGGCCGACGTGTTGTGGGCGCTGACCACCCGGGTGGACTGGAGCCAGGACGCCTTTTTCGTGCCCGGCGCCCAGGGCCACGAAATGGACCCGACGGCCGATGTGCGGGGCGTGCACACCAAGATCGGGGTCGACGCCACCGCGAAGAAGGAGCGGCGCGGGTACGAGGACCGGGTGCGCTACGACCCGGCCGACCTGAGCCAGTATCTGCCCCGCGTCTGAGATGAAGACGGCCACGGTCGATCTCACCACCGGCCAGGTGGAGACCCTCGAGACCTTAACCGGGGTGCTTCGCCAGTTCCTGGGCGGCCGGGGGCTGGGCGCCAGGCTGCTGTACGACCGGGTCGGGCCGGAGGTGGATCCTCTCTCGCCGGCCAACTATCTCATCTTCACCGCCGGCCCCCTGGTGGGCACGCCCTGGCCCACCTCGGCGCGCCTCCACGTCACCTTCAAGTCCCCGCTCACCGGCGTCTACGGCTATGCCAACAGCGGGGGCTTTATCGCCGCCGAACTGCGCCACGCCGGGTACGACGCGATTCTCATCACCGGCCGGTCGCCTCAACCGGCGGTCCTGCGCGTCGAGAATGGGGACATCCGCCTGGAGGAGGCGTGCGCCCTGTGGGGCCGGACCACCGAGGAGACCCACCGGTCCCTGCTGGGTCCGGCGCCCCGGGCCGGCGACGGCCGGGTGGCGTGCATCGGCCCCGCGGGGGAGAAGCTGGTCGGCATGGCCGCCATCATCAACGACCATAGCCGGGCTGCTGCCCGGGGCGGTCCGGGGGCGGTGATGGGCAGCAAGAACCTCAAGGCCCTTTACATCCGAGCCGGCGGCCGGCCTCAGGTTCCGCCCGCCCTGCGGGAGGCGGCGCGGGCGGCCACTGCTCAGCTGAACGGTGATCCGCACCTGGACGGGCTGCGTACGTATGGCACCCTGGTCCTCATGGAGCCCAAGAACCTGAGCGGCGATCAGCCGGCCAAGAACCACCAGTTGGGCCAGGTGCCGTTCATCGACCAGGTGGACGCCGCGGCTTTTGACCGCTACCTGCTGGAGCACAAGGGCTGTTATGCCTGTCCGATCCGCTGCGCCCGCCGGTCGCGGGTGGCGGAGGGGCCTCACGCGGCCGAGATCGGCGGTCCCGAGTATGAGACCACCAACGCGCTCGGCCCCATGTGCTGGATTGACGATCCGGAGGCCATCATCCATGCCAATCATCTGTGCAACCTGTACGGGATGGACACCATTTCCACCGGGGTGGTGGTGGCCTTTGCCATGGAGCTGCACGAAAAGGGGCTGCTCGATGATCCGGAGCTCTCGCTGAACTGGGGCGACGCGCACACGCTGATCGGCCTGATCGAGCGGATTGCCCATCGGCAGGGGATCGGCGACCTGCTGGCCGGCGGGGTGCGGCGGGCGGCGCACCTGCTCGGCGGGCAGGCCGGGCGGTATGCGCTGCACGTCAAGGGCCTGGAGCTGCCTCGCCAGGAGCCGCGGGTGGCCAAGGGTTTCGGCCTGGGCCACGCCACCAGCAATCGCGGCGCCGACCACCTGTACGGCCTGCCGGCCATCGATCTGGGCGGCGCCTGGGACGTCGCCCAGCGCATCTTTCCGGCCCAGATCGTGCCCGAGTTGATGGATCCGGACAATGAGCGCTTCAAGCCCGACATGGTCGTCTACGGAGAGCATTTCTGCGCCCTGACCGACGCCCTGGGCATCTGCAAGTTCAGCACCGCCGAGGAGTACAGCCTGCTGCCCGACGATCTGGGCCCCGCCCTGGCGGCGCTGTGGGGAGAACCGGTGACCGGCGCCGACCTGCTGGAAGTCGGCGAGCGCATTGTCAACCTGGAACGCCTGTACAACGTGCGGGAGGGGCTCTCGCGCCCCGACGATCGGCTGCCGGCGCGCTTTTTGGAGGAGGCGCTGCCGCTGTTTGACTTTGAGGCCGACCCGGATAGCCGGTCCCGGGAGTTCCCCGAACCGGTGCGCTATGCACGCCTGTACGATTTCGAGGCGATGCTGGACCGCTACTACCACCTGCGCGGTTGGTCCCGCGACGGTGTTCCCACCCCCGCCACGCTCCAGCGACTGGGGCTCGGGCCCAAGTAGCGGGCCGGGGGCGCGTTGTGGCCGGCAGACGGCGCAGCCGACGGGATTCACGATCCGGGAGTCGGCTAACCGGGCCCAAACCGAACGGTTGACCCGATGAAGGTACGGAGGAAGGCATGAGGATTGAAGGCAAGACCGCGCTGATCACCGGAGGCGCCCACCGTGTGGGCAAGGCCATCACCCTGGCGTTGGCCCGGGCGGGGGCCAATGTGGTGGTGAATTACTTGAGCTCGGAAGCGGCTGCCCAGGAGACCGTGCAGGAGGCCGAGGCGCTGGGCGTGGGCGCGCTGGCGGTCCGGGCTGATGTGGGCGAGCTGGGCCAGGTGCGGGCGCTGGTGGCAGCCGCCGCTGACCGGTTCGGCGCGGTGGACATTCTGGTCAACAGCGCGTCCATCTGGCAAAAGACCCCGCTGCCCATGGGCGACTTTTCCGGCTGGCGCCGGGTGTTGGGGGTGTTGCTGGACGGCTCGATGTACCTGGCGGACGCCGTGGCGCCGCTGATGCACCGGCGCGGCGAGGGGGCGATGGTCAACATCATCGACCTCTCGGCCTGGAAACCCTTTGCCGGCTATATTGCTCACAGCGTCGGCAAGTCGGGCCTCCTGGCCCTGACGCGCCAGTTGGCATTGGAACTCGCGCCCACCATCAGCGTCAACGCCGTCGCTCCCGGCCCGGTTCTGCCGCCGCCGGACTATACCCAGGCGCAGATCGATCGGTTGGCTGCGCGGACCCTCAAGGGACGGTGGGGCACTGTGCAGGACGTGGCCGGCGCGGTGCGATTTCTCATCGAGTCGGACTATATCACCGGCGAGGTGCTGGTTGTCGACGGCGGCGAGCGTCTGGCAGACTGACCTTGCGGCGGTCACCCCCTCCCATCCCGCGGAGACGAAAAAGGAGGGCGCTTTGGCAGCGTTGGTTCCGACGAACGGCGCTGATGCGTTCGGCAGGGACGCCGCAAGCAGCGCTGTCAAGCAGTGCCGGATGCAGGGGCAGACCAGTGGAGGTCCGGTTGTCGGTCGAGAGCTGCCGCGCTAGAATCACACAACTACTCGCTCCGGAGTCTGAGGCCCGATCATAGCGCCGATCACCCCTGGAATTCGTCGTGCCGGAGCAACTGAGGGTCGCCTTGGGAGCAAAGGAGTCGCCAATGGAACTTGGAAATCGCCTGAGAGCGCGGAGGCAGGAAATGGGCCTCAGCCTGCGGGAACTGGCCCAGCGGGTCGACCTGACCGCCAGTTTTCTCAGCCAGATCGAACGCGACCTGGCCAGCCCGTCTATCGAATCCCTGCGCAAGATCAGCGACGCGCTGGAAGTGCCGATCTTTCACTTCCTGGTGGAACCTGAGGCCAAGAGCCCGGTGGTGCGGCGTGACGAGCGGGCGCTGCTCCGGCTGCCCGGGTCCAACCTGACCTATCAGCTCATGACCCCGGATCTGAACCGCAAGATGGAGGTCTTTCTGGCCGAGCGCGAGCCGGGCGAGGAAAAGATCACCATCCCCTTGCGTCAGGACACCGAGGAGTACATCTACATCCTGCAGGGCCAGTTGGAAATCCAACTGGGAGAGGACGTGTACCTCCTCGGTCAGGGCGACAGCATCTATTTCAACGGCACCCTGCTGAGGCGATTGGCGTCGCGGGGCGACACGACGCTGCGCTTTATCTCGGTGATCACGCCGCCGATCTTTTGACCGGGCGCTTTGAGGGGCGTCGATGCGCTTACCATGCTCGTCGATGGGTGGATCTTGCGGGACGACCGCCGGGTCACGGCGCCGGACCCGCTGTCGCTCTCGAAAACGCGCCGCCAGGGAGCAGAAGCCCTGCTGCGCCGGTCAGGTGCGACCATTGGAGCGAAAGGGACGGTTGTGAAGATCAAGCACTGCGTGACCATCGCCCCCGGCACCATCCTGCCGCCCGCCCTCGCCCACGGCGAGAGGCGGCGGCGGCGGGTGATCGAGCACACGCGGCTCAAGCGCGTCGGCGCGCCGAAGGATCTGGCCCGGACGGTCATCTTTCTGACCGAGATGGAGCCCGCCACCGGCGCCCTGTTGTTCGTGGACGGCGAATGGGCGTTGAGGTGAGCGGTCCGGTGGATGCGGTGGAAGCGGCGTCGCGCACACCCGGTGGGCAGACCTCCGGCAGCAAGCCCGCATAGGAGCCCCTAGCGCTCCCGCCCGATGAGGGGCGCGAGAGAACGACTTGCTCTGAGGTATCCCGCGTCCGGAAGGCAGGCGCGGTAGCGGTCGGCGGTGGGGCCGGCGCGTTCCACAACCACTCCATGGTCGAGCGCGAATCCGCCGGGAGGAAGGGCGCAGAGGCCACGGAGGAGGGTTCGAACTGGTCGGCGAGGAGGCGGTTCTGGGCCTCCTCCCGCGCGCCAGCGAACCCCGGGAGTCCGTCTTCCGCCGCCCCGGCAGCGGACGAGGTCACAGCCGGCGCTCCGGTCGACACCAGCCAGATCAGCGCGGCGAGCGTGATGCCGGCGCACAGGCAAGCCGACCCCAGGCGCGCGAAACCGCCGAGATGACATCGTTTCGTCCGCATAGGCGTGTACCTCCTTGATTGGCGAGGCAATGAGAACCCGTCACGGCGCGCGTGACGGTGAGCTGCTGTGTAGCATATCCAGAACTGGTGCAAGACGCAAGTGCCCGGATTCTTTCAGTTTACATGCTACCGAACCGGCCCGGTGTCCCAGATACCGGATCGGCCGATGGTGATCTCGGCACGTCCGTGGGAGCAGTCCCGTTGCGGCTTATCTGGCGCCGGTTTGCCTTCTGGATTCGCTGCAACCGGATGTGCCCACGGCGGTATGCAGCGGGGCAGATTTCTGCCCGATGAGGTCCGCTTTTCCAGCAGGAGTTGCGTGAGCGGCGCAGCTATGCCATTCTCGCGGCCATCGCATCAGGCCGAACCCGGCTCAACGAAATCAAGCCACCGGTCTTGACGGCGCCACCGCCTACTTGACCACGTTACAAGGCCTGCATCCGGTGGATCGTGAGGTGCCGGTCAGCCAGAGCAGCCCGCACAATAGCCGCCGCGGCATCTGTTTTTTGCGTGACCGCTTCTTCCGCTTCTGGTTGGCTTTGTGCACGCCAATCGCACGGTGCTGGAGCGGGGTCGTGGCCAGGTGGTGCTCGATCAACTGGTCATCCCCCAGCTGCACTCCTTGGTGGCGCCCGTATTCGAGGGCATCTGTCGGCATTTCATCTGGCAACAGGGTCTGGCCGGAAGGCTGCCGTTCCTGCCGCTGGGTGCTGGCCGTTGGTGGCGGATCAATGAGGAGATCGACCTGGTTGTTCTTGGCCAGGGTTGAACCATGCTGGGCGAATGCAAATGGACCATCCGACCGGTGGGGGTGGATATCCTGCGCGAGCTTGAGCGCAAGTCGCGCCTGGTGCAGGAACTGGAACGATATCCGTTGTACCTTTGCTCTCTTCTCGCGGGGTGGTTTCACGCCCCAGCTCGTTGAACCCGCGACAAGCAGCGAGCGCGTGTTTCTCTTTGATCTTCCAGTTGTCCTGTCCCAAGCGTCGCCATCCTCGAGAGATTCGGCTACCTCCCCACCACCAATCCGGTGGGATCGATCTCCCTCAATATGCGCTGTTCCGACCCGGTGGGCGGCTCGGTCTGCGCTACCTGGGCCGGGATGATGATCTCAAACTCGCTGTTCGACTGGATCTCGGTCACCGTCACCCCGGGGTGCCGCGCCACGAGTGCCATCCGCTTGGTCTCCTCATCGAACCCATACACGCCCAGTTGGGTGATCACCCGATACGGGCCGCCTCCCGCGGGAAGCCCCTCTGCCTCCCGCGCCCCGGGCCCGTACAGGTAGCCGGGAGTCGTGATGAACGGCAGTCTCTCCACGAACTTTTTTCGGTCCTGCCGCAGGATCAGGATGGTCTGCCAGCACAGAGAGCCGATATCGTTGGCGCCGCCGCTCCCCGGCAGCCGTACCCTGGGTCGGGCCCAGTCTCCGATCACGGTGGTGTTGATGTTCCCATACGCGTCGATGGCCGCCGCGCCCAGAAAGCCATAGTCTACGTAGCCGCTCTGCAGCGCGCTCATGACGTCGTGCATCGTGGAGGCCACCACCGCCCGGTGGAAGGTGCGCGAGTCGCCAACCGAGATGGGCAGGACCGGGACCTGCGGGCCGACCCCGCCGGCTTCAAAGATGAGCAACAGATTGGGCGCGTGCGTCCGCTGGGCCAGCATCGCCGCGATCATCGGCAGCCCCGTGCCCACAAAGACCGACTTGTTGTCTGCGAGCATGTGAGACGCAACGCACGCCAGCAGCTCTGTCTCGGTATAGGTCGTTGCCATCTCGCTACTCCTGCTCCGGCAGTGGCGGTCGATACTGCTCGATCTGCCTGAGACGGTTCAGTGTCCGGATTCCACCCACGCGCTCCAGGTACTCCTCATAGTCCTGGACCCCCAAGACGTACCGTGAAAAGTAGTCCTCGGTTCCCTCTTCTGAGGCCGACATCTGGAGCCAAAGGCGAATGTGTTCTTCGTCAAAGTAGTACTCGTACGGCATCTGGGCCGGGTGGGCGCCCCACGGCACCTCGCAGACGGCGTCCACCACGTAGAATGGAATCACCGTCCGATGCGGCTCGCGCCGGATGAGATCGTCGCTGACGACCTGCTCGGTGGTGACGATCACCCTGCGAGCGGCGCGCGCCAGCTCAAAATCCTCGACGATGATGCCGTCAATCTGAGCGTTGCCGTGCGCATCACACCGGGGCACGTGGAACATCGCCACATCCGGATAGCAGGCCGGCAGCAGGCACACCGGTTTCCCGCTCCACGGATCCCGCACCTTCTTGGCCGAGCTCTTCTTGAAGGTGTCGGTGCCCAGGAGATTGCGCGAGACAACGAACGGCACCCCCATGGCGGCCGCCAGGAACCGCCATTGATACCCCGCGTTGCTCGTTTCGGCCACCACCTTGCACCGGCCGCTCTCCACGGCGCGCCGCCCGCACGGCGATAGCCCCCGCAATTCATGACCGAACGAGTAGGCCACCTCCACGCGGCTGACGCATCCGCCGCCGATCAGGATGTCCAGATCGTGCACCGCCGTCTTGCCCGCCACCGTCAGATCCCGCTTTCGCTGTCGGACCACTTCGTAGACCAGGGACATCGGGACGCGGACGTGCCCGAAACCGCCTATGGCGACATAGTCGCCGTCCCGCACAAAGCGGCGAACGGCGTCGGACACCGTCATTCGCTTGTCCTTCAGGGCGCGAGACTTGTTCGCCCGCACCCACTCACGGTTTTCGTCGGGGTCGCGCCACCCGACCAGTTCTCCCGCACCCTCGTCCAGTATCTCCATGGACCCCGTCTCCTCAAGCATCCACCGGTTCCATCCATCCAAAGGGATCGGTCGCTCTTCCGTACTGGATGTCCGTCAGTGCATGGTACAGCTTGGCTGCCACCGGACCGACCTTGCCGTCCGCCACCCTGATATCCTCATCGCGGTACTTGAGCGTTCCAACCGGCGAAATGACGGCCGCCGTGCCGCAGCCAAATACCTCCTGAAGCCTGCCCTCCCGGTTCGCCTTCAGGAGCTCCTCCATGCTGACCCGCCGTTCGGCGCAGGGCATGCCCCAGGATCTCGCCAGGATCAGCACCGAGTCCCGCGTGATGCCGGGCAAAACCGAGCCGGCGAGCGGCGGCGTGATCAGCTCGCCGTCCATGACAAAACAGATGTTCATGGCGCCGACCTCCTCCGGATAGCGGCGCTCGGTGCCGTCCAGCCACAGGACCTGCGAGTAGCCTGCCCGGCGCGCGTCCTCGCCCGCCAGCAGACTCGCCGCGTAGTTGGCCGGCGTCTTGGCTGCGCCCAGTCCGCCAGGAAACGCTCGCACATACTCGGTGGACACCCATATCTTCGCCGGCTCGAAACCCTCGGGGAAGTATGGCCCGACCGGAGAAAGGATGATGTACAGGCGGTAGGTGTGGGACGCCCGCACGCCCAGGCAGCAATCGGTGGCGATCACGTTGGGCCTGATGTAAAGGGACGTATCGGGAGCGCTGGGAACCCAATCCTTCTCCAGCGCGATCAGCTGCTTGAGGCCGGCCAGCAGCAGCGCCTCGTCCACCAGCGGAATCGCCAGGCGCGGCGCCGACCGATTGATTCGCGCGATGTGGTCGCGGGGACGGAAAAGCTGAATCGCGCCGGTCGGTGTGCGGTACGCCTTGTGCCCGTCGTAGACCGACTGCCCGTAGTGCAGCACCATCATGGCGGGATCCATGGCCAATGGCCGGTACGGCTCGATGCGAGGATGGTGCCAGCCGCGATCCGGGTGGTAGTCCATGTTGAACATGTGGTCGGTGAAGAACAACCCGAATCCCAGCTGGGACTCATCGGGATGTGGTTTCAGCGAACCGGCTCTGGTAACCGAGATCTCCATCTACTGCCTCCGTCGCGGTGGGCTCAAGTCCGGTGAGCCCTCTGCTGACTCTCCAGGTACGCCAGCGCTGCCTGGGCGAGCAGCGCAGCGCCCACCGGGAGCACCGACTCATCCATGTCAAAGTGCGGGCTGTGGAGGACACGCCGGGTCCCTCCCGGCGCATGCACGCCCAATAGGAAATAGCAGCCCGGAGCCTTTTGCAGGAAGTAACTAAAGTCCTCGGAACCCGGCTCAGGCGGCAACGGATGCACCGCATCTTCGCCCAGGAGCTGCACGGCGACCGACCGCACGAGAGCGGTCAGGGCGGTGTCGTTGACGACCGCCGGGTACCCGCCGCTGAAGGTCAACTCGTAATCGCCGCCCAAGGTTCGGGCCAATTCGGCCGCCCGCCTCACTTCGGCCAGCAGGGTCTCCCGCACCTGCGGGTCATAGCATCGCACGGTACCTTCCATTTCCACCAAGTCCGCGAGGGTGTTTCTTCGAGTGCCACCGTGTATCGTGCCAACTGAAACTGCGGCCAGTTTCACGGGCGGTATGCGTCGCGACACGATCGTGTGAAGTGCTGATACCACCTGGGCCGTCACCAGAATGGCATCTATCCCCTGGTAGGCGCTGGCCGCGTGCGCAGCCACGCCCCGGACCACCAGCCTGAAATCGTCCAGGGACGCCGCGATCGGGCCTTCCGACAGATGGACTGTGCCCGGATCGTGCAGCGGCTCCACATGCAGGCCGAATATTGCCTCAACCCCATCCATGGCGCCGTCGTCAATCATCCGCCGTGCGCCGCTCTTGCCCTCGGCATCCATGCCTTCCTCGCTGGGCTGAAACAGAAGGCGAACCTGTCCGCGGAACTCCCGGTCCCGCAACAGCATGACTGCCCCGAGAAGGCAGGCGACGTGGGCGTCATGGCCGCATGCGTGCATGACGTTGGGGACCTGGGAGGCATATTCCACCTCGTTCAATTCCTGCATAGGCAGAGCGTCCATGTCAGCCCGCAAGGCGACGATGGGCCCCTCGGTCCCCAGGTGGCCAACAACGCCGGTTTTGCCGACACCCGTGTCTACTCGCACCCCGAGGGAGCGCAGCGTGTCGGCCACCAACCGGGCCGTGCGCACTTCCTCGAAACTCAGTTCCGGGTGTCGATGGATGTCGCGGCGTATTGCGCTCAACCGGGGAGCAAGCGCCTTTGCTCGTTCCAGCATGGTGGTCATAGAACCTCCCTCATCGCGAAATCGCCTGGGCGCGCCGTGATGCCGGCCGGTGCAAACCCCCGGCCAGTCCCCGACCGGTCAGGCCTACCGTCGGGAGAGAAACCAGGGGAGCGCCGGCCGCCGTCGCGAGATGCTGCTCCCGGTGACCGCCACGCAAGACGGCGCTCAGCTGCCCAACAGGTGTGGCGTCCGCTCAACGATGTACGGCCGCAGGTATTCAAGAGCCGCCGCGAGCTCCTCCAGTGTCTGGTCGATGTGTCTGTCCGTCATCGGCGTGGAAATCGCGTATTGGCCGCGCCGGGGAGCGAAGCAACCCCGGCTCAGCATTTCCAGATGCAGCAATTTTACGAGTTCGGCGGCAGGTATCAAGTGCTGCGCGGAATCGCTTGCTCTTGCCAGCGACGCATCGGTCCAGTGGATGGTGAACATGGAGGCCTGGCCCGTTGCCTGCCCCCGGAGGTCCGCCGCCCTGAACGCGCGGTTGAACCCCTGCCGCAGCCGCGTTCCGAGCGCATTGATCCTGTCAATCGCTGCCTGGTCGTAGGCCTTGAGGTTCGCAATGCCTGCGGCCATGGTGATGTTGTTGGCATTGAAGGTGCCCGAAGTGGACACCGAGCCCGGTTTCTCCGGGTTGAAGAGGTCCATGATCTCCTCTCGCCCGCCATACGCGCCCACTGCGAATCCGCCGCCGATGATCTTGCCCAGTGTCGTGAGATCCGGCTTGATACCCTCGATCGCCTGGATCCCACCGAGGCTGAATCGGAAGGTGACGATCTCGTCAAAGACGAGCAGCACCCCATACCGTGTCGCCAGCTCACGGACTCCCCTCAAGTAGCCCGGCTGGGCCGGCAGGTCTCCCGCTGCGCCCTGCATGGGCTCCAGAATAATCCCCGCAATCCTGTCCTTGTTGGCCTTGAGGATCGCTTCCAGCCCCTCAAGGTCGTTATAGTGAGCGACCAGGGTGTTCCTCACCACGTCGACCGGGACCCCCGCAGCCGTCAGCCGGGGAATGGGCACGCCCTTTTCATCCGGGTCGGACCAAACGTTCACCTCAACAAAGTCGTGGCAACCGTGATAGCCGCCATCCATCTTGACAAAGACATCCTTCCGGGTGAAGGCGCGAGCGGCACGCATCGCCATCAAGGTGGCTTCCGTTCCAGAGTTGGTGTAGCGGATCCGCTCCATGCTCGGCACGCGGCTGCGCAGCAATTGGGCATGCTCATACATCACCTGGCCGGGAGCGCCGAATACCGTACCCTTTTGCAGTTGCTCCCACGCAGCGTGAACCACCGGCTGAAAGGCATGCCCGTGAATCAGAGATGTGTAGTTGTTGTGGTAGTCCGTGTACACGTTCCCATCGCAGTCATAGATGCGGCAGCCCTCACCCTTCTCCATGTAGGTTGGGTAGGGCGTGTAATAGATGGCTGTGCGGGTATCCCCTCCGGGCATGAACTCCCTGGCTCTGCGATGATGCTCCCTTGATAGCGGAGTCCTCGCCCGGTATCTGTCGAGGATTGCGTCCGCCACCTTCTGTGCCTTACCGTCTGCCATTCCACACCTTCCTTCACTCGGTTTCCCAGGTGCCCCGATCCTCTCGCCAGCCAGTGCGAGCGTGGAGGCCGCGAGACTATCTTCCCATCAAGGCCTTCGCCTTGTCCACCGCTGCCGCCGCATTGGGCGCGTAGCCGTCGGCGCCAATCTGCTCGGCATAGTCCTCGGTGACAGGCGCGCCGCCTGCCATGATCGTGAGGTGATCTCGAATGCCCGCCTCTCTCAGCGCGTTCACCGTTTCCGCCATCTTGGGCATGGTGGTGGTCAGCAACGCCGACATGGCCAGGATTTGCGGCCTGTGCCGCTTGGCCGCATCCACGAAAGCCTGCGGCTTGACGTCCACCCCGAGGTCAATCACGGCAAAACCTGCGCCTTCAAACATCATCGCTACCAGGTTCTTGCCGATGTTGTGGATATCGCCTTCGACGGTGCCGATGACCACCGTACCTGCCCCGGAAGCATCCTTTTCCGACAGCAGAGGCCTGAGGATCTCCATCGCTGCGCCCATCGTCCTCGCCGATAGGAGTACTTCGGGGATGTACATGTCCCCTACTTTGAAGCGCTGGCCGACAACGTCCATGCCGGGCAGCAGACCTTGCTCCAGGATCTCGTGTGCCTGAGCGCCGTCGTCCAATGCCTGCCGCGTAACCACCACAATGTCGGCGATGTTTCCTTCAACAATCATCTCTGAAAGCGCGGTGAACTGACTTCCCATAGAGCCCTCCTTGTTGTTGGGTCGTTCATCTCTGCCAGCGACCTGCCGATGACCAAGGGGGACGTCGCTCCCCCACATTGCGAGGTTTCCGTTTCGTCACCTCGAGCACAGCAGACCCGAGCATGGTTGGGGGATTGGTATCCGTGCCGCTCATCACCCGTCCCGTCTAGGTCTTGAGACTGGGATCCAGTGCGTCGCGAAGGCCGTCCCCCAGCAGGTTGAAACCCAGGACCGTGAGCATGATCATCACGCCGGGGAACAGCAAGACCCACCATGCGCCGATGGTCAGGAACTTGTAGCCGTCAGCCAGCATCGCTCCCCATTCGGGTATCGGCGGCTGGGCGCCCAGCCCGAGGAAGCCGAGGGCCGCGGCTTCCAGAATGGCCGAGGCGATGGAGAGAGTCGACTGCACGATAATCGGCGAAAGCGAGTTTGGAAACACATGGCGCGTCAACTGCCGCATCTTGCTTGCCCCCACACACTGGGCGGCCGTAATATACTCGCGCTCCCGGACGGAAATGGCCACCGAACGCGCCAGGCGCGCGTAAGCAGGAATCTGCACGATCCCGATGGCCAACATGGCGTTGTTGAGACCCGGGCCCCGCGCTGCCACGATCCCGATGGCGAGCAGCGTCGCGGGAAAAGCCAGCATGATATCGATGATCCGCATTGCGATGATGTCAGTGGCACCGCCCAGGAAGCCGCACGTCAGCCCCAGGGTGCTCCCGAAGAGCAGGGCAATGGTCACTGAGATGAGGCCAATCCGCAGCGAAACACGCGACGCGTGAAGCACGCGCCTCAGCACATCCCTTCCGAGGTCGTCCGTGCCAAACGGATGAACTCGGCTGGGCGGCTTCAGCCGGGACGACAGATCGCTGTCTGTGCGCGGATCGTAAGGCATCACGACCGGCACCAGAAGCGCGATGGACAGCAGCAAGGCGACAAGGGACATGCCCACCTTGGCGCTGCTGCTGTGCCGCAACCGCCGGAGCGCGTCGGTCCACAGTGACGACTGCTTGTGGGAGAAGACGTCCGCGACAGCCGGAGTGCTAGCCGTCATCTATGCTCCCTGGGTCAAAGGACGTACTCGTCCTGCAGTGCATGCACATCCAACTCTGACATAGCGACCTGGTCTTGCGAAACTCGGTTGACACGTCCCGGCGATCAAGTGTACCGAATGCGGGGATCGATGAGGGCGTAGGAAAAGTCCACCAGCAGATTCGCGAATACGAATATGACGGCGATGACCAGCGTAGCGCCCTGGATGACGGTGTAATCTCGGTAGATGATGGACTGGTAAAGCCATCGCCCAAGCCCCGGCCACCCGAAGATGGACTCGGTGAGCACCGCTCCGGAAAACAAGTATCCTGTTTCCAGGCCGATCACCGTGACCACGGGAAGGAGCGCGTTCTTCAGGGTGTGTCGCAGGATCACAGCGGACTGGCGAAGCCCCTTGGCCCGGGCCGTCCGCACGTAGTCTTGATTGAGGGCCTCCAGCATGCTGGATCGCGTCATCCTGGCGAACACCCCCATGGGAACGGTACCGAGGACGAGCGCGGGAAGAATCAGATGCCGAAGAGCGTCGCCCAGCGCTACCCAATTCCCGGAGATGATGCTGTCAAGCAGATAAAAGTTGGTGGTCCGATCCAGGGCAATATCCACACCCAGGCGCGACCCCGAAGGCACCCAATGAAGGGTTACCGCAAACAGCATGATGCCCATGAGCCCGAGCCAGTAGATGGGCATGGAAACGCCCGTGAGCGCGACGAGCATGCTGCCCGTGTCAACCAACGTACCCCGCTTGATAGCCGCCAAGATGCCCATGGGAACGCCTATCAGAATGGCAAACAGAACTGCTGCCAACGCGAGCTCCATGGTGGCGGGGAGACGAGTGCTGAGCTCGGACACGATGGCGTTGCCCGTCACCAGGGAATTGCCGAAATCGCCCCGCGCGATCCCCCTGAACGGCTGGGTCACCACCGGCACCGGAATTGGATTGCCGGTAAGGCGCGCCACCTCGTAGCGAAGACGCGCGGCTGTGTCGTTCCCCAGCATAAAGATCATGTACTGCTCATGCAGTGGCCTCGTGAGACCCAACCGTTCCCGAATCTTCTGAACCGCCTCCTCAGGCGCGTTGTCACGAGTCATGGCACGGACCGGATCGCCGGGGATCAGGTGTATGAAGAGAAAAACCACAACGGAGACTCCCAGCAACGTGGGTATGGCTGCCAGAAGCCTTCGGATGAGGTATCGAGTCATGCGCAGGGGCCCTCCCGGTATCTCCCGCCCCGGCGAATCCGGGGCAGGAGATAGGCCGACCGGATCGAGGTGTGGTTACTTTGCGATCGACACTCCTCTCAGAATGTCGGTCTTTAGCGGCACCGGGACGAACCCCTGAACCTTCGCGGAAAAGATGTTCGGCACTGAAGTGTGCACAATCGGGACACCAGGCACGATTTCGTTGACGATGACCGCAACGCGCTGGTACATCTCGATGCGCTCGTCCTCATCCAGAATGGCTCCCGCCTGGATCAGCAGGTCGTTGACTTCCTCGTTCGCAAAGCCGCAGCATTGACTCTGCGAGCCGCTGCCGAGAGGAACGTCCTTGAACCACACGTCCAGCAGACTCCCGTCGATGTAGTCGGGGGTCCACCCGAACATGAAGATGGGGAGCTTGCCGGCGGCGAGGTCGAGCTTGTACTGGCCCCAGTCCTCGGTCTGGAGGTTCGCGATCACCCCGATCTTGGCCCAGTCCGCCGCGATCGCTTCCGCCACTACCTTGGCATTCGGGAAGTATGGGCGCGCCACCGGCATGTACCAGAAGTCAATGGTGAAACCGTCCTCCAGCCCGGCGGCCTTCAAGTAGCCCTTTGCCTTCTCCAAGTCAAACGGGTAACCCTTGACGTCCGGATTGTGTCCCGGATACAGCGGACCCATCCACTGCTCGGCTGGCTTGCCCAGGCCCGAGTACAGGTTGTCCACGATGGATTGCCGGTCTGTCGCGTGGGCCAGAGCGAGGCGTACGTTCAGGTCGTCGAGCGGTGCGATGCTCATGTTGAAACGCACATAGCCCACATTCGCGGGAGGCCGCAGCGTGATCTGCAGGTTGGGATCCCCGGCCGCCGCTGCAGCATCGTCCGGGCTGACCAGGTTCATGCCCTGGCAGTCGCCTGCCTTGACCGCAAGAAGCCGGGCAGATGCATCCGGAATGATCTTGAACACGATCTTGTCCAGCGGCCACGACGCCTTGTCCCAATAGTTCGGATTTCTGACCAGTGTGAGGTGGTCGTCCTTGATCCATTCCTCCAACACGTAGGGTCCGGTGCCAACCGGGTGCTGGTAGGCTTCCGTGTCGTACGTCTCAAACGAGCTCTTGCCGACGGCCTCAAACGGGACCACGTGTGTGTATTGGAGGAACAGGGGATTTGGGTCCTTCAGGACGAACTTGATCGTGTACTCGTCGATCTGTTGGACCTCCTGCAACCCGGCGTTGGCATCACCCTTTTTTCCCAGCGCAAAGTAGTCAACAAAGAGATAGTACCCGAGGGTCGCATACTTGGACGCGTCGGCATAGGGGTGACTTGGGTCCCACTGGCGGTAGATGTTCCAGAGATAGCTTTCCGCGTTGAGTGGTGTTCCGTCTGAGAAGGTCACTCCCTTCCGCAGGTAGAACGTCCACTCCTTAAGGTCGGCACTTGCTTCCCACCGTTCCGCCAGCGCAGGCTGGGGCTGCCCGGAAGTGTCTTTCACGACAGTCAGGCCTTCAAAGATGTGGTCCACAGGAAGCCAGGACGGCTCGTCATCCAGGTCTGCCGGGTCCAGCCGCACAGCGTCGGCACCCGCACAGAACGTCATGGTCATAGGTGCGGGCACCGGCGTCGCGGGCACGGCAGTTGGTGCAGCCGCCTGGGGCGGAGCGGTCGTGGGCGCAGCAGTCGGGGTAGCGCCACAGCCGAACAGGGTAAGCACGATCGCCAGCAAGACGGGAATCGACAGCACAACTCGCAGGGACTTCATTGCTTTCTCTCCTTTTTCATCAGACGCGAAACAGACTCTCCTCAACAGCATTCGCCAATCGCGGTGGGCAGCGACCAGCAGCGAACCAGTCTGCAGGTCCCATTGCCCGCCCAGCATATCTCATACCCACGCCTCCTTTCTCTTGCCGGCGCAAGAATGTACCGCTAGTCTGTCCAGTCCGGTACCGGGACCTTCAGCCACCTGGCGTAATCGCAAACGTATTGCCTGATGCGTTCCACAGCAGCGGGCGGCGCTCCCCATGTGAACGGCTGCGCCAGGATGTTCTCCACCCGCTCGTGGGCCCGCACCAGCATCGTGTTCTCCTCGCCGGGTTGTCCGGTATGGTTGTATGACCCGCCGTAGTAATGCTCGCCGCTTCGCACGAACCGCAGCGTGTGGTCCTCGGCGATGTAAGAGCCGCCCTGGCCCACCTTCGCCACCGTATCATAGGCCAGAGTGCCATCGTTGACTTCGATCTCCTGGACGCAGCGCATGGCGAATTCCCAGATGTCATGGTCAATGACGACCTGTTCGTAGCTCAAGTGCGCAGCGCAGTTGAGGGGCCCGCCCATGATCACCAGATCTGCTCCGCTCTGAGCCAGGATCAGAGTCGCCATCGCCTTCTCGATGCCCGCCTGCACATCTGGATACCACGAATCGCTGTAGCCTCCCATGCGGAAGGTCGCCATGCCATAGAACTGCGCCAGGGCGATCTCGCCACTGCTGATGAGACACGTTTCCGGTCCGCCCATGGACAGATTGGCGGTCTTCATGTTCATCGATGAACCACAGGTGGACTGGATGATCTTGACGCCGGGCCAGATGGCGTTCGCCAGCGTGCAAAGGAACAGCATCTCCGCGTTTCCCACCAGGAGGGTGCCGGCAAGCGTGAACGGCGTGGACGCGCCCGCCACCGGCATGGGCTCCACATCAATGGGGACTCCACGCCCCACAACGTGCCGGATGATGCTGCCTTCCCTTTCGCCCAAGAACAGCGGACTCGTGCTGTTCACGGCAATCCAGGTCGCCGGGTCGTTGACCAGGTCATCGGATCCAAGCGCAGCCATGGCCAGGTCAATGCATGCTCTGGCATCTTCCACGGTGGAGGGCGGTGCCACGCTCAACTTTCCGGTGACGGCGATTGCCAGTCCCATCGAATCCACCACACTGAGTTCCGCCGGCACGTCGCTGGAGGGATACTGAATGGGCACGGTGAACTCGTTCTTTGGCAGAGCGTTGGTGATGCGGCCGAGGTTGATGACATCCTGCCGGCACGGCGGACGGCATTTCAACGCGCCGTAATCGAGGATCTTGGGCATCTTGACGCGAGTACCCACTCTGGGCGCCTTGTCGGGAACCGGGAAACGCTCGCCGGTCGGCTGCACCAGCTCGAACTGCTTTGTGATTTGCGCCATCGCCTCATTCACCATGGGCGCCGGCAACAAGACGACGTTGGACTGCCCAACCACCCTTGCCCCGGCTTGGCGCAGGATCTTTACACATTCGGCATCATCCACCCGCATGCCGATATTTTCCAGTATGCGCAGGGATTCGCTGTGAATGCGCTCCAGAGCTGCCTGATCCAGAAGACTCACTGATTTACGCGCCACGGTCTCCCAACCTCCTCAGCTGCTCAATGGTACAAGCTCCGGGTTGTCAATCAGGATGTGATGGCTCTCGCGCCGGGTCATGCCCCGGTCGCGCATCACCGCAATCCTCCACCCACCGCGTCAAGGGGCGCGTGCCGGCTGCGCCCCGGGGTGGATCGTCAAGCTTCGCCCGCTCCCCACGGAGGCTCGCGCGCCGGACTCGAGTCCTCTGGCCGCGCCAGGATGCACTGGACGGGTCAGGTCAGCCTCATCCACCATGCCTGGCCCGACCCGCTGCTCCCGGGTGTCCGGTGCCGCCCTTGCTTCACCTGCTGCCCGGCGTCCGCCGGCCATTCCGCCGGAGAAGCTGCCCCGCGCCGATCTAGCCACATCGGCCTCTTCGAAGTCGTATTCGATGTCGTCCGGGGGCTCCTCGTGGCGCGCCCCGCAGCGGTTGGCCAGGTTGAGGGGTCGGTCCCGCCTGAGAGGCGTCGGCAGCAGCTGTCGCCCGGGACATCGGGCTAACGCCGGGGTTCGCCAGGAGATGCTCGTGGGTGCAGGTCCTGCCCGGGGACTGCGAGTGGAGTGGGTCGAAAAACGTCTGAACCTTTCCTCTGGCGTCCATCCTCGAACACCTCCAGACCGGCATCACTGACCGGTGTCGTCCCAAGGGCAACGGGCTGATCGGCCACGTTCCTTCGGAGGGTCAACAACCGGCGCCTACCGGCATAGAGTGCGACTCCCTACTTTCACATTATAGCCGCTAACACGGTGTCCTACATCCAACCAGAGAACAGAGTAGGTATTAATACCCTTACTCTACCCCGGGTGGATGCCCGGCGGCGTCAGGCATGCTATACTGATCTGGTCAGGCGCTTATGCTGTCCTTTTTTGACCGCGCCCAGGCACCATCTTCGGTGCCGTTCACAGAGGTGGCCGCCATGTCACACCGCAACCTGCTCGACCTACCGCAGGCGGAATCGAAAGCCGCCGGCCTGGCCATGGCAGAGGTCATCAAAGCGGTCGACACCGCCACTGGAGAGAAAGCGGAGAGCCGCATGGCCATGCCGACCAAGCCACGCCATGCGTCCGGGCGGTGGAGACAACTTGATCCAGGCCGCACCCGCCTGCATCCCCGCCCGGAGACCTGCAGCGGCACCTGGGCCGGGGGATTGCCGGACAAGGCGGTGGGCGGATTGCCCGGCCTCGGCGACCCGCTGGGTGTCGGCCGGCCCGACGTCGGAGGCGCCATCTCGGTCAAGGGTTGCGCCTGGGTCGCCGCCCGGCGCGCCGGCGGTGAAGCAGCCGGGTATTCCGCCGGCATGCGCCGACCCGGGCAGAAACAGGGATGCCCGATGCCGGCCGAGCCGATCATGACTGCCAACCTCGGGCTGCTTCTGCGGCGTCGTGCGGTTGAGCGAGGCATCGGCACTTGGTTGCCGCTCTGATCGTGCAGATGTGCCATAGGAGGTTCGCATGCCCGAGCAATATGACATTCTGATCAGGAATGCCTGCATCGTGGACGGCACGGGCCGGTCCAGATTCAAAGGCGACGTGGGCATTATCGGCGAAAAGATCGCTGCTGTCGGGAACGTGCCGGGCAGCGCGCTTCGTGACATCAACGCCGAAGGTCTGGTGGTGTCGCCCGGCTTCACCGAGCCCCATTCGCACGCGGACCTCAACATCCTGCAGTATCCGCTGGCTGAGAATCTCATCATGCAGGGCGTCACCACGTTCATCGGCGGGAACTGCGGACACGGCCGGGCCCCGCTCCACAACACCGCCTATGCTTCCCGGTGGATGGAATACATCGGCGCCGGCCCGGTTGAGGGAGTCGTGCCCGACTGGCGAACGTTTGGCGAGTTCCTGGACCGCGTGGAGACCGCGGGGCTCTCGGTCAACTTTGTTCCCCTGGTGGGCCACGGAGCCATCCGGCTGGCCGTGATGGGTGAGGACTTTAAGCGGCAAGCCACCCGAGATGAAGTACGGCAGATGAAAGCGCACGTCAGAGAGGCGCTGGACAGCGGAGCCTTTGGCATGTCGGCCGGCATGGACTACGAAGGCGAACTCGCCGAACCGGACGCCGAGGTGGTGGAACTGCTCAAACTGGTGCAGGAGCGAGACGGCATCTTCGCGCCCCACACGCGGAACCTCGACTACCGTGTGTGGGTTCCGGACCCGGAGGACTTTGGCTACGGCCGATCCCATCTCCATAAGGAGGACGCCTGGCTGGGCCGTTACCATGGCGTGGTCGAAGCGGTGGAGACTGCCACGCTGGCAAACAAGATCCGCACCCACATCGCCCACTTTCCCATCGCCTACGCCATCTTCCAGCCGCATCCAGACTACCTGGAAGAAGCCGCCGCCCGCGCCACCCTGGACGAATTTGTGGACCGGCCGCGGTCCCGGGGTGTGGACATCTCCTTCAACGACATGCCCATGGCGTTTGGCTACCGCACCCAGATCATCAACTCCTTTTACAATACCCTGCTCAGCATCCCCGAATGGCTCCGAAACACGCCGCGCGAGGTTCTCGTGGAGCGCATCAAGTTCCGAGCGTTCCGAGACCGCCTGAAGGACCTCGCTTTCTCCGGGACGTTCAAGTTCGGGATGATCCCGCCCGGCACCGATCCTTACTGGGTGGACTGCTTCCGGATCGCGGACTGCGCGATCAAGCAGTACGAGGGCAAGACCATGGGCGACATCGTCCGGATGCGCAGCCCGCACCGCGCGATGGACGCGGTGTACAACCAGGCAGTGGAGGCTGTTTTTGACATTCTGGTTGAGGATCCAGCCGCCACCTGGGAGTTCATTCTGGACAAGCGTTTTACCGAGGTCACCCTCGAGGTCTTTTTCCGACATCCGGCGGCGTTCCCGATGATAGACAGCCTCTCCATGCCGGCGGAAGCTCCTCCCGACATGGCGCAAGCCCCCCTGTTCTTTGGCGGCTTTCCTCACTTCATTGACACGTACGTGAAGCAAAAATCTGTGCTGACCCTGGAAGAGGCCGTCCACAGAGCCTGCTTCCAGCCATTGCAGACCATCGCACAGGTGAAGGATCGGGGCGTCATCCGCGAGGGTGCATTCGCGGACGTCATCGTGTTCGATTTGAGCCGCATCCGCATGACGGGAACCTTTGCACAGCCCGCGCTTCCCACCGATGGAATGGAACTGGTGATCGTCAACGGGCAGGTCGCCTATGAGCATGAGAAGCACACCGGCATCAAAGCCGGCAAGGTGCTGAGGCACACCTGAGAGCACGTATGCAGACCCGGGAGAGAGAGATGGCACACGTACCCGCTTTCTACGGACCCATCATGAACGTAGTGCTGAGCAAACCGCTCAAGATCGGACAGGGCGGACGCTGGGAAGCGACCCCGTCCACCTCCTGGCTGGCACTGGTCAGATTGGAGGCCAGTCTCATAGCCTGCCTGGGCAACGAGATCAAAGCCGCTTTCGGCGAGCACGCCAAGGGAATGGTGGTGGAGGCGGCCGCCCGCTATGGCCGCTATCGCGGCGAGTGCATCCGCCGCACTGTGGAATCCAAGGGCCTTGCGCCGGACATCCCCAACATGTGGAAATGGTGGGACCTTCCCGTCACCGACGCGCGCGACGACGAACGCGAGAACGACGACCTGGCGCCCGATTTCAACAGCTACGAGGTATCGAATTGCCCATTCGCCGAGGTCTATGGAGTTCTCTACGACCCGGAGTTGCGAGGTCCGCACTGCGTGGCGATGCACACGGCCGCCTTCAAGGGTTACAACCCCGCGATGGAGTTCTGGCTTCCCGCCCTGATGCCGCGCGGCGAGGCTCGCTGCCTCTTCCGGTTGCGCATTCCGCCGGACGAGTCCGAAAAGGCCGCCCTCCGTGCCGCGGTTATTGACCAGCCGCGCCGCCTGGACGACTTGAGGTCAGCCTACAGCCTGGTGGTCCGGCAGATCGCCGTTGTCTACCACTTTTTCGCCGACATGCTGCTGGACGCCGCCGGACCGGCCCTGACCGACGATGTCCTGCGACGCGCGCTGGCGGCCTGGGGCACCTACCGCGGCCAGGAAATGCGGAAGGTTCACCTCGAGAGGGGGTGGCCGCTTGACCTGCAGTCCTTCGCCCTCTACCACGATGATCCCTCAGCCGGACAAGCCTGGCTGGCAAAAAACGTGCGGGTCTCACCTTCCGAGTATCACCTTGAGATCACCGACTCGCCCTGGTCTGACTGGTTTGCCGCGTTGGCAACCGGGCGTCGGGCAGCCATCCTCTGGGAGGAGTCCGTCCCGGCCCAGGCGAAGGCCTACAACCCCGGCATTTCCGTCTCCATCCCCCGCCTGATGGAACGGGGAGATGCGGTTTCGGAGTTCAGCTACACGTTGGCGTGAAGGGAAGCGATCGGGGTCGTGTAGGCCTTCACCTGGCACCGAGCAATCAACCGACCGGGGCACTCAACCGGGCGAGGGCAGTCACGTGTGTGATGAACGACCGGACAGGAGCAAAGGTATGGCGCAGTTGACGCAGCCGGGTACTGGATCGCGACAGCGAGTTCTCACGGAAGACCAGGTGAAGAGCCTGCTCAACCAATACGGCATCCCCACACCCAGGTTTGCCGTCATCAGCTGCCAGGAGGAAATCGCGCGACTGCCGTTCGGCTATCCCGTGGCGCTCAAGGTATGCTCGCCCGAGATCCTGCATAAGACCGAGGCCGGCGGGGTGAAGCTGGGCATACCGGATCTCGGTGCGCTGGTGCAAGTATTCCTTGAGATGCGCGGCAGGTTTCCCGGCGCCCGATTTCTCGTGGAGACGATGGAGCCCGACGGGCTGGAAGTCATTATTGGATTGATCCACGATCCCAACTTCGGCCTGTGCATCATGTTGGGGCTGGGCGGCGTTTGGGCCGAGGTCCTGGAGGATGTGTCTTTCCGCGCCCTTCCCATCACCCGCCAGGACGCGGAGCAAATGCTGGGCGAACTGAGGGCCCGCAGGGTTCTGGAGGGCTTTCGGGGACAGCAGGTGGACCGCGAGGCGCTGGTCGATCTGCTTCTGAAGCTGTCCGACCTGGGGATGGAACGCGCGGACGAGATTGGGCAACTGGACCTGAACCCCGTCATCGTGCGCAGCGACGGGCTATCGGTGGTGGACGCCAAACTGGTGAGGCGGGAGAGCGCGCCCGCCAAACCCGTCCGCCCCATCCGCGACCCGGCTGCGTTGAGGCCCCTCCTTTACCCCCGCAGCCTCGCCATCATCGGCGCGTCCGCCAGCCCGGAGAAATTCGGCTGGATGCTGGTGCGAAACATCCTGGAGGGCGGATACACGGGCAAGGTGTACCCTATCAATCCCCGCGCGCCGGAGATCCTCGGCCTGCCGGTGCACAAAAGCATTCTGGATGTCCCGGGGGATGTGGACCTCGCGCTCGTGTGCGTGCCCTTTGAACACGTCCTCCAGTCGGTGAAAGAGTGCGGAGAGAAAGGCGTCCAGGGCCTGGCGATTACCACCGGCGGGTACGACGAACTGGGCGAGCGCGGGCGCGCGCGCGGCGACGAGCTGGCGGCGCTTCTTGGCCAGTACCCGGAGATGAGAGTCATCGGCCCGAATATGATGGGCTTGCTGAACGCGGATATCCAGTTGTACGCGGCCTTTGCCATTGAGACGCTCGTGCCCAAGTTCAAGCGGGGCGGTATCGGCCTCATCACCCAGAGCGGGTCTGTGGCCTCGGCATTCCTGCAGAACGCAGGCCAAGACAGCCTGGGTTTCACGCAATTCATCCCAACGGGGAACAAACTGGACACCGACGAGGCGGATTTCATCCGCTTCCTGGATGAGAACCCGTCTGTCACGGTGATTGCCGCGCAGTTGGAAGGATTCCACCACGGCCCCCGCTTCATGGAGGTGATACGCACCGCCGGCAAGCCCATCGTCGTCATGAAGACCGGCCGTACCTCGCTGGGCTCCAAGGTGGCGCAATCGCACACCGCCTCGCTCGCGACCAACACCAAGGTGATGGCCGGGGTGTTGAAGCAGCACCGGATCTATCAGGCGGAGACCAGCGAGGAGTTCTACGACCTCAGCAAGGCCCTGGCCTGTCTGGGCCGCGTCACCGGCCGGGCAGTTCTGGTGGTGGAGACCTCCGGCGGCGTGGGCATTATCGCCACGGACCAGATCGCCAGCGCCGGCCTCGAGCTGCCCGGCCTGGCGGAAGAGGACCAGTTTGCGATCCGCCAGGTCGTGGCCCCTCACGCAGTCGTGAGCAACCCGCTGGACATCGCGGCCATTAGCGCGGACACTTTCATCAGGGTCGCCGAACGGATCGTTCTGGATCAGTACGACCTGATCTGGCTCATCTTCGCAGACCCGGTGGAAAGAGCCTCAGAGGCTGTACAAGCGTTCAGGAACCGAACTGATAAGCCCATCATCGTCGAGTTCTCCGGAGGCGGCGACGTTGAAGCGGTGGAGAAACGCAGGATTGTTGAAATGGGCGTGCCCGTATTCCCAAGCGCGGAAAGGGCGCTGCCGTTCCTGCGCTATTTCGCTGATCCCTGGTTTGCCCAGCGGTGAGCCGGCGCAGCGCCGACAGCGGCGAAGTCTCGGCCGGCGACGGACCCGGCACACCGAATCCTTCGCCCGACAGGAGTCCCGCCGCAAGGATCCAACAAGGAGTGCAATCACATGAGGTTCTCACGATTGATCACGGTTGTGGATGCCCATGCCGGCGGCGAGCCAGGCAGGGTCATCACGTCGGGAATTGCCGACATTCCCGGCGGCAGCATGTTCGAAAAGATGGTGTACCTGCGTGACCACCACGACTGGCTGCGCAAGCTGATGCTCCGCGAACCCCGCGGCTATCCCGCTGTTTGCTGCAACCTGGTTCTGCCTCCAACCCGGCCGGAGGCTCAGGCGGGCTACATCATCATGGAGCAGACCGAGTACCCGGCCATGTCGGGGACGAACACCATCTGCGTAGCCACCGTGCTGCTGGAGACCGGACTCGTGTCGATGAGAGAACCCGTCACGGACCTGGTCCTGGAAGCGCCCGCGGGTCTGATTCACATTCGGGCCGACTGCGAGGATGGCAAGGTGAAGCAGGTCACCTTCAAGAATGTACCCGCGTTTGCGGTCTATCTCGACACCGAGGTAGAGGTGCCCACTCTGGGCACAGTGAAGGTGGATGTGGCCTTCGGAGGCATGTTCTACGTCATCACCGACGCCGAGCCGCTGGGACTGGGCCTGACCCCCGATGAGGGACGTGACATCGTCCGCATCGGCGAGATGGTCAAGGCAGCCGCCAGGGAGCAACTGCCGGTATCCCATCCAGAAAACCCCGACTTCGCCGGCATCACGATTTCCGCGCTTTCGGCTCCCCCGACCCATCCCAAAGCCCACGCCAAGAACGCGGTCACCGTCTCGACGGGCACCCTGGATTGGGATCGCCCGGCAACCTGGACAGGGATCCTGGACCGCTCGCCATGCGGCACGGGAACCTGCGCCAAGATGGCCGCGCTTCATGCCAAGGGAAAACTCGGCCTGAACCAGGACTTTCGTCACGAGGGCCTGCTCGGGACGATTTTCACCGGCCGATTGATTGAGGAAACCAGAGTGGGACCGTACCCGGCGGTCGTGCCCACCATTGGAGGTCAGGCCTGGATCACGGGTTTCGGCAATTACGTGGTTGACCCCCAAGATCCCTTCCAGGAAGGGTTCGTCATGGGGGACATCTGGTAGGGCCGGATTCCCGGAGATGCGAACTTGCCGCTCAGAGTCTGGGAGCCTCGTCATGCAGAAGACGTGCTTCGTCGGCCTTGACGAGCCCCCGGTTGACGGCCCACAGCGCCGCGCGTGTGCGGTCGCTGATGTGGAGTTTTCCCAGAATACTGCTGACGTGGAACTTGACGGTGCTCAACGCAATGCTCAGGTGGCGGGCGATCTCCTTGTTGCTGAAGCCCTTGGCAACGAGAGTCAGAATCTCCACTTCCCGCGGCGTAAAGTGGTCAACTGAGAGCGGGTCCACGGGAATCCTCGTGACCTCATCCAGCACCTTGCGGGCAATCTTGAGTTCCATCACCCGCCCAAGCAGCTCATCGATGTCTGGTGTGGTCGCCGTATCCTCCACAATCGCCGAACCGCTCTCCAGTTGCACTGCGCGGTGCGCGAGTTCCCCCATGCGCTCCGTTATCTCCTCCTCCAGGGTGCGCCGCAGCCGCAGCACCGAATTATGAAGCTGCTCGTACAGGCGCGCATTCTCGATCGCGACGGCCGCCAGATTGCCGCATAGCGTGGCCAATCGGATGTCGTCCTGGCTGAAATGCCGCCGGTCCGCATCCGTGGCAAAGATCAGCACGCCGATGGTGCGGGACTCGAACACCAGAGGAACCGCCAGTTCCGAGCAGGAGAGTGGGTCCCGGAAGGCCGGCGACCTGCCCTCCCACAGGCGGTAGTCGTCCACCACTGTTGCTGCACCGGACTCGAAAACTTTGCCGGCCAGGCCTTCGCCTGGTTTGAGCGAAATCCCCAGATGCATCTCCACCATCTGACCGCAGGCCACTCGCAGGGTCAGCGCCTGCTCCAGCGCATCATAGAGGTATATCTCGCCCGTGTCCACGCCCAAGATCTCAACCGCCCAGGTGAGGATGGATGTCAGGAGCCCCACCATGTTGGTGGATCCGTGCTCTGGCTGTTCCATGATCTTGTCGGTCACTGTGAACCTCGGTGACGGCGCCGGCAACGTGAACTCGGGAACCCGCTCCCGACAGAGAAGGTGATTGGCCTCGAACCACCAAGATTATACAGCGACTCCATCTCAGGTCAAAGGGGCGGGAGAACCATGGCAGGATCCAGCACCGGAAGGATATCGAATCGACGGCCGTGCGCCTGACGTGAGACGGCGTCAAGGCCCAGCCGGCCAGGAGGTACGCTTATGCCAGGACGTGGCCCCCACCCGCTGAGATCGGTGAGTGGGGGCTGCCTCTGCCGGAGAAGACACGGACAACGCGCGTTGGCGTCAGCGTTAGTACTTGCTGGGCGCCGATGACAGGCCCAGCATCCTCCGGGCCTGCGCGGGCGTGGCGATCTCCCGGTTGAGGTCGCGAGCGATGCGAACCACCCGTTCGACGATCTCGGCGTTGCTCTTGAGCAATTGCCCCCGTCGTGCATACACGTTGTCTTCCATTCCCACCCGAATATGGCCGCCCAGCAGAATTCCCATGGCGACCATAGGCAGCTGAAACTGCCCGATGCCCGCCACAAAATAGACCGAGGGATGCGGCAATTCGCCGACCCACGACAGAAGGTTTGCCGGCGTCGGATACGTACCAGAAGGATATCCGGTGACGAACTGGATCATATACGGCGGGGTGAGCAGCTCCTGCGCGAGTAGATCGTCGAAGCCCCAGTACTGACCTGTGTTGTACAGCTCCATCTCGGGTTTGATGCCGCGCCTCTTCATCTCCACCGCGAAAGCCGTGATGTCCGCATACGACGTGGGGAAGCAGGTGTCGATGTGTACTGCCGGCCGGGGGTGTTCCAGAGGCGCCTTGCGCTCCTTGAGAGTCATCTTGACCATGTCCGGCCCCATATTCAGTGTTGCCACTTCGGGGTTGGCATCCAGGACAGTCAGCCGCTCCTCGATAGTCATTCCCCACGATCCGCCCGTCGTGTTGTTGATGATGATATCCGGGCACTTTTCGCGGATCATGGCGTTGACCTGTCTGTACTCCTCCGAAGAGCCAGAGCAGTCAAATCGCTGCTTCGGGTCGCGCACGTGGGTGTGCACCATGGCAGCTCCAACGCGGTAGGCATCATAGGTCTGCTCGACCTGCTCCTCCGGCGTTTCCGGAAGGTTGGGGTTCGCTTCCTTGCCCTGAACTCCGCCGGTGATGGCGCAGGCCACAATCATGGGCGGAAGGCTGGAGGTTCTTACGCGCCGCATCCACTCGCGAGGGTCTCGGTAATCCCAGACGGTGTTCTCAGACATCTTGCACTCCTTTCAATCCCAGGTCAGGACGCCTGCCGTTCGCGACCCCTTCGGCCAGGTCCGGGCCGGCGGCCACCGGTCTTGGTGCAGTGCCGGGCCGTGGTCGGGCCCGACTGCTGTCGCCAATCCGTTCCTGCGACTCTGGATCTGATCTGGCATGCCTCCCACTGTTGATTGTATCCAAGTTCTGCCGCCGGCGCACCCGACTCCGGTATAGCCCTGGGATTAATACCACGGCTATACTGTGGCCTGGTGCATTCAGGAGCCATCCGTGCTAAACTGCTAACCAAGTCCGGATTTCTCCTCGTCCGGTTTTTTTGGATGCGCCCTTGCCGCGCGATCGGAGGCACAGAATGCGCGATAGGCAGACACACGAGCTCCTCGCGAACGTCGTTGCGGCCTTTGTCGGTGCCGAGTTTGACCAGGTTCCCGAACTCGTCCAACGGGGGTTGACCGCCGGACTGGAGCCGCAGGTCCTCCTCGACGACGGCCTGGTGGCCGGCATCCGCGAGGTCGGTGAGCAGTTTCGCCGCGGCCAAGTCTATCTGCCCGAAATGATGCTCGCAGCCGAAGCCTGGCAGGCCGGCATCGACCTGTTGGAACCGCTCATGGCCGGCCGGCCCGTTCAGCAGGTCAAGGGCAAGGTGGTCATAGGAACCGTGAAAGGCGACATTCACTCCCTCGGCAAGAACATCGTGACGACCCTGCTGAAGACAGCCGGCTACGACGTTGTCGACCTGGGCGTGGACGTCCCGGCGTCCAGGTTCGTCGCCAAAGCCGTGGAGACGCGCGCTGAGATCATCGCGGTTTGCGCACTGATGACCACCACGATGCCCCAGCAGAAAGAGGTCATCGAGCACCTCCTCGCTGCCAACAAGAGGGAGGACTTTTACGTGATGGTCGGCGGAGCCTGCACCACGCAGGAATGGGCCGCACAGATCAAAGCCGACGGGTACGGCGCAACCGCCGCCGATGCCGTGGCCCTTGCCGATGGATATCTCAACCGGCTCAAAAGGAGTTGAGCATGCTATCCAATTTGGAAATCTATCGCCGGGCCGCGACCGGCGAAATCTGCAGCGAGAAGGACTATGACCTCAAGCGGTTCGTACCCGCTGTTCGAAGTTTGGTCAGGAAGTACGGCGTCGAGTATGATCCCGAAACCCCCGTTCCGTCGGATGACAACCTCGCGGACAGGGTGTGGGAGGCGGGCCGTGAGCTGATTCTGCAGGTGGGCGTCTACTGCGTCGACACAGAGCGGATCATCCGCTTCGAGCCGATAGAACTTGATCAGGCCATTGCCCAGGCTCCGAGGGAGGTTGTCGTCGGATTCGGCCAGTTCGCGCGGCGCATTCCTGTTCGCCGTCCAGAAAGCAGCATCGCTCCGTTCTTCTCCCTCGGCGCGTGCGGCGGCCCGGTTTCAAGCGACGAGGTTTTCATGAGCCTGACGCAAGCATACGCCGAACTGCCATATGCGGACGCGGTGGCCTCGCCGGCCATGACGCATGTGGATGGCCTTCAGATCGTCGCGGGCAGCCCGTTGGAGATCGAGGGGTGTATACGAACCGTGCTGATGACGCGTGAAGCCACGCGGCGAGCCCACCGATTCGGTCTGGGCATCGCCAACACCGTGGCCACGGGCGTCCGCTCCCAGGGACACATTGCGGGCAACGCAGTGGCGGCACACCCATGCGACCTGATGGAGGTCGGCCACACCGCTGACCTGAAGACGGACTTTGACGGCATGAGCAAGATTGCGTACATGCAGAGACAGGGCCGGACCATCCTGGGAGGCACGGGCGTCGTGATTGGCGGCTATGCGGGAGGCCCGGCCGGGGCCGCTATCTCCCTCTGCGCATACCACTTTTTCGCAATCCTGGTGCAGCGCGCCAGCATCGTGCACCCCTACGTGAGCCATTTCCGCTTCCAGACGGCCGCCAATCGCGATGTCATCTGGACCACGTCGCTGGCGATCCAGGCATCCACTCGGCACAGCAATGTGCCCATCCTCCAATCAGGTGTCTACAGCGCCGGCCCGGCCACAGGCATCAGCCTGTATGAGGAGGCGGCCATGGCCGCCTCGTGTGTGGCCGCCGGCGGCTCGGTTGAGGTGGGTCCCACAGCAAGCGCCACACGCTCGGACTACCTGTCGCCGATGGAGCCTCTGTTTGCTGCTGAGGTCGGCCGCTCCGTTGTGGGGATGTCGCGCAAGGACGTCAACGTGCTTGTCCGGAAGATGCTGGACCAGTACGAACCCCGTCTGGAGGCGCCTCCACTGGGATTGCGCTATCAGGAGTGCTTTGACATGGAAAGCCGGCAGCCCAGGGCAGAGACGCTGGAGCATTACCGGACCGCCCGCGCGGCCCTGCGGGAAATGGGGCTCGAGTTCAGAGACCCGCCATACTACGGCTAACCCAGGGGAATGAAGAGTCCCTCGCTGTCCATCTACCGGGAAGATTGGCACGAGCCCAAGACAGACTGTGGGTCGGCTCAGAGCAGTAGAGTCCCCTTCCGCCAAAGTTGAGAAGCGGTTCCGTGGGTCCTGAATGACACCGCACAGGCTGGTGCCCGGCGCACAGTGAACCCTGCCTGCCGGGCCGGGAATGGGTGGCGACGATGATCCCGCTCAGGAGGCGGCAACCGTGGCAGCGGAGCACCGACCGCGCCGCCGATTCCGCAGGTGCCAACCTTCCTGTTCTCATGCCGGCTCAGGTCCTCAACCTTTTCAGCGGCCCGGTGGATCTCGACGCTACCAGAGGTGGGTGGGGGACGGAGACGGACAAATGGATCAACTGACAGGGTCGGTGATGCCGGACCGGGCGCCTGTTCGTGTGTGCGCCGCCGCAGCGCGGGCCGTCTCCGGCGGAAACAATTCACCTACGGTCGCCCGGCAGCGCTGGCCGCGTTGAGCTTCTCCTCCAAGGGGCTGTCGACGGGCCAATCGGCCACCACGATGCCGCCCTGCCGCAGCTGGCGCAGCAGGGACGCGCGCTCCACCCGGGCCAGACGCACCGCCAGCGCCGCGAACGGCGGGTCGGCCGCCTGCGCCTGGAAGGTGACGATATCGGGGCAGACCACCAGCACGCTGTAGCCGTGCGCGCGCAGGCGAAAGAGGATCTCGTGATCGTCCGGCATCAAGGGGCTGACGAAAATCAACTGCGAGCGGGCCGGGAAAAGGCGGGTGGAGAGATACCGCAAGCTGTCAAACAGAGTCCCCTCTGCCACCGTCGCCGCCGCCAGCGCCTGCAATATCCGGAGCTGTTGCACGCGCCCGTAACCCGGCAGAACCCACTGCTGCCCTTTGCCGTACATCAGCAGGCCGACCCGGTGCCCGGCGCGCAGCAGGGTCTCCGACATGGCCGCGGTGGCGCGAACGCTGTGATCCAGCAGGCACTCGCTGCCCGCTTTCAGCGCGCACTGCCGGCGGAGGTCCAGGATGATGCCGACATCGGTGATGCGTTCCTGCTCGAACTCGGTCGTGAAAGCGCGGTCGTGATAGCGTGCGGTGGCTCGCCAGTTGATGTGGCGCAGGGGGTCACCGGGGTGATATTCCCGCACGCCGTGCACGTCGGTCCCGGCGCCACCCCGCCGCGAGGGGATCGGCCCGGTAAAGCCCAGGGTGCGCGAGGGCCGCAGTTTGACCGGACGCCATTTGTCCACCCGCGGCAGAACGACCAGCTGTGTGGAGAGCACCAGCCGGTCTGCGTGATGCAGCAAATCAAGCGGCTCACCGGACGCGACGGCCACGCCGTCCAGGCGAAAGGTTCCCCGGCGGGTGGCGAGGGTGTAGGTCAGCGTCAGCGTCTCTGCCGGCGAGAGCAGCGCCATGCAGTCCAAAACTCCGTCACATAGGAGCAGCTCCGGGGGGATCAGGTCGGTAACGGCCACCAGCGCGTCGCGGGCACCGTCGTTGCGGAGGCGCAGCGTCACGGTGACGGGTTGTCCTTCGGTGACCACCGGCCGGTCGATGGAGCGCGTCGCCGCGAGCCTGGGCGCTGCGGGATAGGCGAACAGCGCCGCGCCGAGGTAGACCCACAGCGGCAACGCCAGCACAAGGAACCGGCCGTCGACCGCGAGCAGCCCCGTCAGGAGCAGGCCGTAGGCCGCCAACCCAACCGCCATGCTGCGCCGCACCGGATCCTATCCTTCCTGGCGTACGGGCACCGGCACCAGCTGCAACACCTCGCTCAATATCTCGTCGATCGCCCCGCGCCGCATCCACAACTCCGGGTCGAGAATCAGCCGGTGGCCCAGCGCCGGCCGAACGAAATGCTTGACATCGTCGGGCAGGACATAGTCGCGCCCCTGCATGGCGGCCCAGGCACGGGTGAGTTTGAGCAGTGCCAACGAGCCGCGCGGGCTGGCCCCCACCGCGACCTGCCGAAATCTGCGGGTGATCGCAGCCAGCTCCACCATGTACCGCTCAACGTCGGCATCCACGTGGACCTGCTCCACCTGCCGGCGCATCTCTAGCAGCTCCTCGGCGCACGTGACCGGCTGCAGGATGACCTCGTCGCTACCCCGCAGGCGCCGCCGCCGCAGGATCTCCTGCTCCTCCGCAGGCGCAGGATAGCCCACCGAGAGTTTCATGATAAAGCGGTCGAGCTGGGCCTCCGGCAGGGGGAATGTGCCCTCGTACTCGATGGGGTTCTGGGTCGCGATGACCAAGAAGGGTTGCGGCAAGGGCAGGGGATCCCCTTCCAGTGTGACCTGGTACTCCTGCATTGCCTCCAGGAGCGCTGATTGGGTTTTCGGCGAGGCGCGGTTGATCTCGTCGGCCAGGATGATGTTGGCAAAGATGGGACCCTGCCGCAGGACGAAACGGTTGTCGTTGCGGTCGTACACATAGCCGCCGGTGATGTCTCCCGGCAGCAGATCGGGCGTGAACTGGATACGCTTGAAGGCCAGTCCGAGGGTGGTGGCGAAGCAAGATGCGGTGAGCGTCTTTGCCAGGCCGGGATAGTCCTCCAGCAGGACGTGCCCGCCCGGCGAGAGGATCGCCGCCAGCAGATGTTCCAGCAGGTCTCGCTTTCCGACGATAGCCCGCTCCACCTGGTTCAGCACCCGAGAGCACCAATCGGCTACGGCGTGTTCCTTAACGGTCATGGTCAACCTCCAGCGCGGATTCGAGATAGTCCACGATGACCTCATAAGCCCTGGCCTGCGCGTCGTTCGTCGTGCCCGGCGGCGGCGGGTGTCGTGGGTGTAGCAGAGCCTTCACTTCGGGGGGCAGCGCCGGCATCACAACCGGCGCCCATTGATCCCCGCGCTCGCCATGCGGACCTTGTTCCAGCTGCAACGCGCGCTCGGCCAGTCGCGCCACTCTGCGGCGCAAGTATTTCTCAAAATAGGGTGCCGCCGCTGCCAGGTCCAACCACTGGGCCCAATCGGCCACACGCCCCACCGCCAGGGACGGGGGGCGGACGCGGCCGGGAACCGCGAGCTGGCGCGCCAGCAACAGGATCATCGCTCCGGCGCCTGCCACAATCGGCAGCGACCAGTACAGACCCTGGGGCCGGCTCCGGATGGCAAGTCCGATCAACCAGAGATGGTAGGCGGCGCGCACCACCAGCACCTCTCGGATCCAGTCGTACCATGCCAGCCACACCACCGCCAGCACCGCCAGCACAACCAGCAGCAGCGCCAGCAGAAACAGACGGAAGCGCCGGCGCCTGCTCATGCGTCCTCCTTACAGGCATCGACGATCACCCTGAGGCTGGCAATGGCCTGTTCCGCTGCTGCGTCGCCGGATATCGACGTTCCGTAGCGAGCGTCCTCGAAAAGCTGGGTCAGCGTATGCACGGCGCCCGCCGGAAGACCCAGTGCCGTCAGCTGCGCCGCGAACTCCCGCGGTGTCGCCGTCTCGAGGCGCTGTATTCCCTGGGATTGGTCGAGCACCCGCGCCATCTCAAAGTAGCAGCGCAGGATGACCAACCTGGCGTCCTCGCCGGCATACAGCTCATCGAGCGCCGCCTGCGCGCGGGCGGCCAGTTGCGCCAGCGGTGGTTCCTCAAAATCCGGTTGTGGGACGTAGAACCGCCAGATAGCGCCCAGCAGCCCGGCAGCGAGGATCAGCCCGATCCCGAGCGCGGCAACAACCCGCATCCAGCGCGGCGGCGGGGCAAAGGTGGCGATCTCCGCCATCAGCCCAGGTTCGGGGGTGGTCTCTGACGCCGCCGTTGTCGGGCGAAGCGGTGGCGCGGAGGCAGGAAGCTCGGGATACAGGTCCACCGCGGCAACGAGCGCCATCAGCCCCGCGATGAGCAGGGCGAGCATGGCCATTGCCATGATCACATGGACAAGACGGATGCGCGGTATTCGGTGAGCGATCAAGACCAGGCCGATCACGTACAGAAGGAGCGCGACGCCATAAACGCAGGTCAGATCCAGCACAGGTCTGGCAGAGCCTTCCCGCCTGAGGACATCATACGTCCGTTCGGGCAACAGCCTGAGACCCGGCAGCGCGGCGATCAGCGCCAGGAGCGCCGCGAGCGTGGCGGCCCAGACTCCGAGCAGTCGGTTACGCTGGCGGTGTGACATGGCCGCCCTCATCTTCCTGCTCCCGGCCGAGCTGGTGCAAGACACCAGCCGTTCCCAGCGCCGCCAGGGACGCCACTATGAGCGCCAGCCCAAAACTGAGCTGCATCCGGATGAACAGCCCCACTCCACCCAGCAGCAGTCCGATCCCGCTGACCGCGCCCAGGCGTCTCAGATGGGCACGGACCAGCCGTTGTTCGTTCTCGATGTGCGAAAAGCTCGCCAGCCGGGCGGTGAAAGCATCCAGGTCCCAGGCAGCCAGAGCCCCCGCCATGCCCGGCAACAACCAGCCCATCTCCACTCCCAACCGGATAGCCACGACCAGGCCTCCCAGGCTGAGTGCCCAGCTCCAGCCCGCGAGCCACCGGCGCCGGTGCGCGCCGAGCCAGAGGGCCCCAGCCGCCAGGAAGAGCAGCATCACCGGCCAACGCCCGTGAAGTGCTGCGCCCAGGCCCGGCACCCCGGCGGCAAGCGCCACCGCCACCAGGAAGGACCACCGCAGGTCTCTCACGATCCCATTATACCAACAGACCGTCAGGCGCAGACCGGCAAACATGCCGACCCGAGTGAGCCACCGGATGGGCCTTGTTGCGCTGGGTGGTCGTCCGGAAGCGCCGTTTCTGCTTGGCCTGAATGCCACTCCGGCGCATCAGACACGCAGCCGCTCCACCGCGGGGAGGGACTCCTGTCGCTCACGCAAGCTGCAGGTCCGTCTGCGCGAAGTCGCCTCCCACACATAACTATTTGGTTGAGCCGCTGGGCGGGTGCGGGCAAGAGCTTTTGCTGCAAGACGCCCTGAAAGCGCGTGGAGCAGTCGAAAAGCGCCGAGATTAGCCCAGTCGGCTCCAACTGGGGTTAGCCGCAGCCTCACATTCCATAGTGCCAAATGGGCTGCGTTCCGTCGATGTCTGTGAATCCATATTCTCGGGCAAGCTTGCCTGAAACAAGGGCTTGTCCACTCTTACTCATAATCCTCTTGTCACAGGCAAGCGCTACCACAGCTTTGCCTATGTAGAAGGGAGTTTCCGAATAGGCAAAATCTCTTTGGTGCTTTATTCCATCGCGCCAGTTTTCTTCGGTCACCCCAAAGTGTCCTAACATTGCCTCTGACCGAAGCATGCCTGGCGTCAACGCCACGACCGCTATCTTGTGCTTGCGGAGTTGGTGCGCGAGGGATTGCGCTAGGCGGATGTTGATGGCTTTCTCCAGGTCGTAGTAGAAGTTGAACTCGCGCAGTTCATAGTTGATGCCGTCAGTGACTTCGACAATCAGGCCCTTTCCATTCTCAATGATCAACGGAACGCCTAAATGGCTGGTAATGATGTGTGAAAGAGATCCGTTCTCGAGTACTTTCAAGCCTTTCTCAAGTGAATGCTCTGCGAATGGCTTGAACTCCATATACGCATCGCCGGTCATGTCGTTCACCAGGATATCCAAGCGGCCATCCTGCTCATGCCGGATACGTTCGAAAAGTGTCTCAACCTGACCTCTGTCGGTGTGATCAACCTGGACGTAGATTCCTTTTCCGCCTCGGGATGTGACCATTTCGGCTGTTTCCTCGATTGTCTCGAGCCGGTTGACGAGAGAAGGATTTCCTGCCACCAGCAATGAGGGCAAGACCAGCAGCACCAAGAACCCGACCTGGCTGGCATTCATCTCATGTGTCTCGGTTGACCGGGCTTCCGCGAACCACGGTCCTGGGTAAAGGCGAGCAAGATGAGCGCCAGCGGGAGCATCGCAGTCGAACCGCAAAGCCCGTCCCCCTTGCCTGCAGATGGTGTGCCTGTCGGGGTGGGAGCAGGTTGGGTGGGCGAAGGTGTGGGGCTTGGCTCCGTCGGTTGTGCGGTTGGCGATACCTGGCCCGGATCCCCGCTCAGCACAAAGGCCGCCCAGTAGAAAGGACCAGGATGGGTCTTCTGTACCTCGGCCTGTGCCGCCTGCAACGCCTCCGCTTTGCCCATCCCTTCCCGCCACTGCCGGTAAAAGGCTACCATCAGCTTCTCGGTCGCCGCGTCATCGACCGACCACAGACTGGCAATGACCGTCGGGGCGCCCGCGTAGAAAAAGGCCCGCGTCAACCCCACCAGCTCGTCCCCGGCCGACAGCTCCCCCACGTTGCTCCGGCAGGCGCTCAGGACTACCAGATCGGTTTGCCCTAGGTCCAAACCGTACACCTCATGGGCCTCCAGCCGACCGTCCTGCCCGTCGCCCGGCGCAAGGTGGATGGCGCTGTAGAGGGGGGCCACCACGTTATACCCGCCGTGGGCTGCCAGGTGCACCACGCCCCTGCCGCCCACCTGGCGGCGCAGTCGAGCTTCACTCGCCTCCCTTCCTGTGTAGACCGCCGCGCCCAGCCCTTCGGCCACCGCCTGCGCCTCTGCCGCCGAGCGCAGTAACGGCAGCAGACCGGGTTCCTCGGTTTCAGGGTTGCCGAACACCAGTGCGCCAGTGCCCGGTGTGTCCGAGGCATTGGCCTGAATGAAAGGCAGTGCGCTGGCTGAGGGCAAGGTGAAGAGAATGTGCTGCTGGCCGAAGTAGGTCTCGCCATCGGTCAGGGCGGCAAAGGGCACATAGTGAAGCAGTTGGTGGGGGATGAGGCCCACGAACGGCGTGTGCAGGTGCTGGGCCAGCGGGGCCACCAGCCAGGCGTGCAACTTTTGCAGCGGCAGGGGATGAGGGTTGTCTCGGTTGAGCCATTGGTACAGGTCGTCGATTGCGGTGCGCAGGTTGGTCGGTGTGGCCTGGGGCAGATTCACCACCGTAAAGCTGTCGCGGGTGAGGATGAAAGCCAGCGTCCCCTGGTCGCTCAAGTCCTGGTAGGAGAGCAGTGCCGTCTGGTCGGGCAGCAGCGCCTGGACATCTGCCAGTTCCGGCACCGCGCCCCGGCCGGGGACCAGGGCGGCCAGTTGGTCGCCCCGGGTCTCGATGGCGGCCAGGGCGGCGGCGTGCTGCTGTTCGGCGGCTGCCAGTTGCGCTTCCAGGCCCGCCACCAGCGGTGGGTCCGGGGGGACGAAGGCGCGGGCGGCGGCCAGCGCGTCCTGGGCGGCCTGCCGGGCGGCGTAGGTTTCCTGCTCGCGGGCCAGCAGAGTGGCAGCTTGCTGGTCCGAGAGCTCCACGTGCCCGGTGGCCAGCGAGTCGAGAAAGACGCGGGCGCGGCCCCGCTCGCTGGTCTGGAAGGCCTGGGCGTCCTGGCCCTGCTGGTGGTAGAGCGCGACGGTGCGCTGGTAGAGGTCGGCGTATTGGGCGATAAAGCCGGCCCGCCCCGCTTCGCTGCCGGCGACGGTGCGCAACGATTCAAAAACCTCCATGGCTTGTTCATAGTAGTCCAGCGCCTCGCCGTACCGCCCTTGGTCGCCATACACCAGCCCGATGTCGTTCAGGTTGATCCCCTCGCCGGCCCGGTCGCCCACCTCGCGCACGATGGCCAGCGCCTGCTGACAGTAGTCCAGCGCCTCGCCGTACCGCCCCTGGCCCCGGTAGACCGCGCCGATGTTGTTCAGCGTGGTCCCCTCGCCGGCCCGGTCGCCCACCTCGCGCACGATGGCCAGCGCTTGCTGATAGTAGTCCAGCGCCTTGGCGTAGCGGCCCTGATGGTAGTACACCAGCCCGATGTTGTTCAGCGTGGTCCCCTCGCCGGCCCGGTCGCCCACCTCGCGCCCGATGGCCAACGCTTGCTGATAGTAGTCCAGCGCCTCGCCGTACCGCCCCTGGTCGCCATACACCAGCCCGATGTTCGAGAGCGTGGCACCCTCGCCCGCCCGGTCGCCCACCTCGCGCCCGATGGCCAGCGCCTGCTGATAGTAGTCCAGCGCCTCGCCGTACCGCCCCTGGCGGTAGTAGA
>DCVT01000001.1 GCA_002328075.1 Anaerolineales bacterium UBA2181
ATCGGTGATCAGCTTGAGAGCTTCAGGCGGGTGTCGTTGACATCTGAGCCAATCTCCTTCACCACCGCCGCCACCTGGTAGCCTTTCGCGCCACAGTAGTCGAGCAATCGCTTGGCTTGCGACTCCAGGTTGTCCCGGTTCCCGGCGGCCGAGACACGCGCATAGACAGCCACCTTCTGAATGGGCGCCGGCGCCATGGCCTGCGGCAGTGGTTCGGTGATGATGATGGTGCCCGTCTCAACCTGGTAGCCCTGCACCTGACCGCTCTTGAACCAGCGCCAGGCCGTGCCATAGGACACGCCAACTTGGCGGGCGTACCCGCTCGATTTCATAGCGATATATTGGTACACCAATCCATATGTATCAATAGGTGTGACTGAAATGAAGAAACAAATGCAATACCCGGGAGAATGATGCTGGACGTCGCATAGCAGCCAATTGCCAGCTCAGTCCAACGGCCGTATAATCGGGCCTGCAATTACCCAGGGAGGTGACCCTTGCCCGAGAACGAATATTCCGCCTTTCAAAAGGCTCGCCAACACGCCACAGCCGCGCGCCGCGAAACCGAGGCCATGCTGAAATGTCTGTTGCCAGCATCGTTCTGGGATCACGCCCGCACATCGCGCGAGGAAACCGTGCTGGCTCTCAGGGCACTCCAGCGTGGTGTCAGAAAGCACATCAAGAAGCCGGGGCGGCGGGATGCCGCTCGACAGAGAATCAAGATTGCATAAAGGAGCCAGTCCCTTGGAAAAAGGTCTGCACCGGTTCGCCCAACGCATCGCTCACTTGAGCGAAGAAGGAGCCTACGCCGTGTTGTCCAAGGCACAGGCGTTGGAGGCTCGAGGTCGTGTTGTGATCCACCTGGAAATCGGGCAACCTGATTTCCAGACGTTTCCCAATATCAGCCTGGCTGGCGTCGGCGCTATCGCCGGAGGACAAACGCGTTACACGCCGCCGGCCGGCATTCCGGCTTTGCGGGCGGCCGTCGCCCGGTACGCTGGCGAACAACGGGGCATGGAGGTCAGTCCGGAACGGGTGATAGTGGGTCCCGGCGCCAAACCCCTTATCTATTTCCCGATCATGGCTCTGGTGGAGCCGGGCGACGAAGTGATCTACCCAGACCCCGGTTTTCCCAGCTACCGCGCGATCATCCAGCTAGCGGGTGGGGTGCCCATCCCGGTGCCTCTGTTGGAGGAGAACGGGTTCTCGTTCGACCTGGACGAACTCCATTCCCGACTGGGTCCCAGAACGCGGCTCATCGTTCTCAACTCTCCCTCGAACCCGACCGGGGGTATCATACCCGCGGTGGATCTGCAGACCATTCTGCAGGCAGCCCAGCGCGTCAACTGCTGGATTCTCTCGGACGAGATCTATACCCGGCTGAGTTACGGGAGCGAACCCGTGGCCAGCATTGCTGCACTGCCCGGGGCAGCCGAGCGGACGATCATGATGGACGGTTTTTCCAAGACCTACGCTATGACCGGTTGGCGGCTTGGTTTCGGGATCATGCCCGAGCCCTTGGCCGACAAGGTAGGGTTGCTGCTGACGCACTCGGTGGGTTGCACGGCCGCGTTCACCCAGTTTGCCGGCATTGAGGCCCTGACCGGTCCGCAAGAGCAGGTCGAAGCGGTCCGAAGCGAATATGAGAAGCGTCGGGACCTGATGGTGAATGGTCTGAACTCCATTCCAGGTGTGACTTGTCAGATGCCCCAGGGGGCTTTTTATGCATTCCCGAACGTGAAACGGTTCGGCCTGACTTCCGACCAACTTGCTGATTACCTCCTTGACCGGGCCGGAGTTGCGGTCCTGCCCGGAACCGCTTTCGGCCAGTTCGGTGAGGGCTATCTGCGACTGTGTTATTCGAATTCGAGAGAGCAGATCCAACTAGCGCTGGACCAGATAGCGGAGGCGCTCCGAACGCTGTAGTCACGCGGCAGAGTACCGACTCTCCAGACAAGGAGCCGCATGCAAACCAAGGTGCTGTTGGTAGAGGATGAGCGTATCATCGCGCTCTCACTGCGGAAAGCACTGTCTGATGCGGGATTTGCGGTGCAGGTAACCCACGACGGGACGGCCGGCTGGCATGCGTTCCAGGAGACACTGCCGGACGTTGTCGTGGCGGATATCCGAATGCCAGGTCTGGATTGTTTTGATCTCCTGCAACGAGTCAAGGAAACCGATCCCCGGATAGCCTTCATCTTGTACACCGGCTTTGGCGACCTGGCGTCGGCCAAAAGGGCCATCGAGTTGGGGGCCGATGGTTATCTGGAAAAGATGATCGATCCCGATCTACGGTTGGCGGATGCCGTACGCCGAGCAGCTGAGAAACAGCGCCTAGTTCGAGACCGGGCGCTCATCGACCTGATCGCGCAAGACCTCTCCCGCCGACTCCGGCTTGATGACATGTTGGAACGTTTTCTCCAGCATATTCGCAGCGCTTTCTCGCAGGTGGACGCTGCGTTCATTTCCCTATACCGACCAGAGCAGTCTACCTCGTTCATCGTGGCTGCAGACGGTATGCCCTACTTTCAAGCCCTTGTTGGACCCCAAACCCAGCCGAGTCGGAGCGTCGGCGCTCAGGCCCTCCGCCAGGAAAAGCCAGTGAGGCTCGCTGTCGGTCAGACCGACTGGAACAATCCTCAGTACGGATTGTCCGATTTTCCGGAGCAACTACTGCACCTGGTCCGTAGTCACCCAAGCTTCGGAGTGCTTGGGGTGCCCATAACCGCAGTGGACCGTCCAATCGGCAGCCTTACCGTCGTCAACTTCGAATCACCGGACCTCCTGGATGAACATCTTGCCGGTTTGCTCACCACGCTCTGCCGACAGGTGGGGTTATACCTGGACAATGCCCGGTTGTTCAGCGACCTGCAGGCCCAGACTGGTCGTCTTCAGGCTGTGTTGGATGGCGCGGCCGATGGCATCCTTCTCGTGGGCCAGACCGGCCAAAGACTCATGTCCAATGCCCGTGCGAAATTGTACTTGGGTGAGCCGGGTGGCACCAATGCCCCGAGCTGGAGCCAGCTCGAGGCCGTGCTGTTGGCTGGTCTGGCGGATCAGGATGAAACCCGGTTCTCCTTTGCCGTCAACCATGCCACTGGTGGTACGCCCATGATCCTTGAGGTGCATGCGGCCCGAGTGTGGCACGACGGGACATCCATTGGCGTTTTGGCCAGCTTACGAGACGTGACTCTTCTTCACCACCTGGACCGCCGACGGACCGAATTGCTAAGCGAGGCTCGGCACCACATAGAGACCCCACTGGACGCGATCAGCGCCTTCTCCGTCCTGTTGACCGGATCGCTCCATAATCGGGGAGAACGGGACCCAGCCGAGATCCTGCGCATGATCAACCAACAAGCGCAGGAGGTCAAATCCCTGATCCGGCAGACGCTGCAGTATTCACAGGTCAAGGAGGAGTTGCTTGTTCGGCAGCAAACCGCGTTGAATCTAAGCGAGTTGGTGATCGAATTGGCCCGCGAGACCGCCATCCTGGCGGACCAGGATTGTCTGTCTTTCGACTGTCAGGTCGAGCCCGAACTGTGGGTGCTTGGCAACCATACGTTGAAACAGGCATTTCGCAGCCTGCTAGAAAACGCCCGCAAGTTCACGCCGGTAGGCGGGCACATCTGCTGCCGGGCCAGCCAGGAGGGCCACCAGGTTGTCATAGATATCCAGGACACCGGCCGGGGCATACCGCAGTCCGAACTACCTGATGTGTTCAAACCGTACTACCGAGCCAGCACTGCGCAGGACTTGCCAGGAACCGGTCTGGGGCTGAGCATCGTGCGGGACATCATCGACGCCCATCGCGGCCGGATTCAGGTCGAGAGTGAGCCAGGACAGGGGACCCGGTTCACCGTTCTGCTGCCAGCCGCGCCGACATCCGACCGCGGCAGCACTCCCACCACACCCTAGACCAGGCGCAAGACCACGAGGCTTGCCAGCGTCACCAGCATCAAGCCCGTAAGGATATAGTCCACCGGACGGTACCGGATATCGTGCAGTATCGTCCGGCGAAAAGGCGCACCAAAACCGCGCGCGGCCAGCGCCATGCCCAGGTTGTCCGCCATCCGCAACGCAGCGATCATGACAGCCACCAGCATGGGCACGTAGGCACGCATCCGCCGGAAAAACCCACCTTCCCGGGGGTCCCAACCACGCGCTTGTTGGGCCTCGTAGACCGAACGATAAAGGCCATACGTGGTCGGAAGATAGCGCAGCGCCAGGCTCAGTGTGAGTCCCCACTCAAAAGGCAGCCCCAGCTTGACCAGCCCCCGGACCAGGAGCGCGGGCTCAGTCGTAAACAAGAGGCTAGCGGCAACAAACGCCATGCCATTGGCCCGCAAAGCGAAAACCACGCCTGCCATCACTCCTCCCACTGTCCAGCGCACGGGGCCCACTTGCCAGATGATCGCGCCGCCGGCGCCCGAGGAGAAGAACGGCTGCAAGATCAGAATCATGATGGTCAGTGGCAGCATCCTTCTCCAGACCCAGCCGAGGCGTTTCCAGGGAATGCGCGCGGCAAGCAGCAAAAGGTGGACACTGATCACTACCGCCCCGAGCACCAACGGTTCTTCGTATAACAGGCACGCAACCAAGGCCGCCAGAGTTGCGGCCAGTTTGGTACGCGGATCTAGTCTGTGTACCCAGCCGGTGTCGGGGACATACAGGTCAAACTGCATGGAGTGGATACCGCCAAACAGGCCGACGGCAGCTGTTGGTCACCGTCATACCCAGGCTGCCGGCCGGTACTCACCCCATACCGAGCGGAGCAAGCCACATATCTCGCCCAAGGTAACATCTCCCTCCACGCAGGCAATCAGGAGAGGCAACAGGTTCTGCTTACCCCGGGCGCCCATCTCCAGGTGGGTTAGGAGTTCTGATACCCGGACGGCGTCTCGGTTGGTCCGCAGGGTTGCCAGCCGACGACGTTGCGCCTCCTCGAGTGCCGGATCCACTCGCAACACCTCTAGGCGGCTGGTTTCCTCCACCTGGAACTGGTTTACCCCGATGACGATCGCCTGCTTGTCCTCTACGGCCCGCTGGTACTGGTAAGCAGCGTCCTGGATTTCCTGCTGAATGAAACCTGCGTCGATGGCAGCCAGCGCTCCGCCTAACACGTCAATATGGTCCATGTAGGCCTGCGCCCGCCGCTCAACCTCGTCGGTCAGGTATTCGACGTAGTAACTGCCTGCCAAGGGATCCACCGTGTCGGCCACTCCGGACTCGTAGCCTATGATCTGCTGAGTGCGAAGGGCTATCTGGACCGATTGCTGGGTGGGAAGCGAGAGCGCCTCGTCCCGGCTGTTAGTGTGCAGCGATTGCGTCCCTCCCAAAATCGCTGCCAAAGCTTGCATAGCTACCCGCACCACGTTGTTCTCCGGTTGCTGCGCAGTAAGCGTACTTCCCCCAGTCTGAGTGTGAAAACGAAGTCGCCAACTATTGGGATCCTGAGCGCCGAATCGTTCCCGCATGATTCTGGCCCACAAACGGCGAGCAGCCCGGAATTTGGCTACCTCCTCCAACAGGTTGTTGTGCGCATTAAAGAAAAAAGCCAGGCGCGGGGCAAATTCATCCACCGCCAATCCCGCGTCAATCGCCGCCTGGACATAAGCAACAGCGTTCGCCAGGGTAAAAGCAATCTCCTGAACCGCTGTGCTCCCCGCCTCACGAATATGGTAACCACTGATGCTGATGGTGTTCCACCGCGGAACGGCCTTTCTGCAAAAGGCAAAAACGTCGGTTATCAACCGCATAGAGGGTTGCGGGGGAAATATGTAGGTGCCCCGGGCGATATATTCCTTGAGGATATCATTCTGCACCGTGCCCTGCAGACTGGTCGGATCGACTCCTTGACGTTTGCCGACGGCAACGTACATCGCCAGCAAGATGGCGGCTGGGGCGTTGATGGTCATGCTGGTACTCACCTTGTCCAGCGGTATTCCCTGGAATAGCGTGGTCATATCCTCCAGTGATGAGATCGCGACCCCCACCTTGCCCACCTCGCCGAGCGCCATCGGATCATCACTGTCATACCCGATCTGAGTGGGCAGATCGAACGCCACCGAAAGACCGGTTTGGCCCTGCTCCAGCAGGAAACGGTACCTGCGGTTCGACTCCTCGGCCGTGGCATACCCGGCGTATTGGCGCATGGTCCACAGCCGGCTACGATACATGGTCGGCTGCACCCCTCGCGTATAAGGGTAATCGCCGGGGAATCCCAGCTCTTCCATGTATTCAGACTGCTGCTCCGCGTTTAGGCCAGTCGGCAAGGCCACGCGTTCCACCGGAATACCTGACCCAGTTTCGAACGACTCCCGACGTTCAGGAGATCGCCGCAGCGCCGGCTCTACGGTCTCTCTGCACCATCGCTGCCTGAGGCTATCCAATCCCTGCATTTTTCGCTCCCGTCTTGCGCCCCATCGGCACATCGCGGCCACGCCAGCATTGCGTCCTGTCCAGGTGATACCGCTCTTTTGTACCATCTTATCAGTCGTCCCGCAACCGCCTTTCGACACCCCAAGGGCATGATGGATGGCGTCCGGGCCAGGCGCTCCGCTTGCGTTTTGGGGAAAACGCGTCATAATGGGTGGTGTCACAGCGATGCCTTCCCGGTAACGCGCCAGGGGCTGCTGCTTTCCCGCGAGCCCCATTAGGAGTCGTCCCATGCCCGACACAGGTGTAGGTATACTGAAACCCGCACCACAGGGGGCGGGTTTCCTGTTCGATCTGGACCGACAGGCGCAGTCGGTTTACGTGCCCGCCGAACTGATCAGAAAACACAGTTTGCCGTATGGCGCGGTCGTCAGCGGGCCGGTTCGCCATGGCAAGCGCGGCCCGATGCTCGCCGATGTTGAGTTGGTGTGCAACCAGCGGCCGGAGAGCTTTCGGGCGCGCAAGCCGTTTCAGCGCCTAGTGGCGGTCGACCCGTGCGAGCGGATCAACCTGCCTGCCAGCGGAGACGTGGCCATGCGGGTGGTGGATCTGATTGCCCCCATCGGCAAAGGGACCCGCGGCCTTATCGTTTCGCCCCCCAAGGCCGGAAAGACGACCCTGCTGGAGCAGATTGCCGTCGCCGCACATGCGGCCGACCCACAAACTCGCATCATTGCCGTCCTGATCAACGAACGCCCCGAAGAGGTGACTCACTTTCGGAGGACCGTGCCGGCCGAGGTCTTTGCCAGTTCGAGCGACCAAAGGGCGTCAGAACAGGTGGCATTGGCGGAACTGATGCTGGCTCACATCCAAACCGAACTGGAGTGCGGTCGGGACATCCTGGTACTGGTCGATAGCCTCACTCGGATGGCGCGCATCTATAATCTACAGACCGGTTCCGGCAGGGGCGGCCGCACGCTTTCCGGCGGGTTGGAAGCAGGCGCGCTGGAGATACCGAGGAGGTTCTTCGGCCTGGCCCGGAACATAGAGCACGAGGGCTCGGTCACCATCATCGCCACCGCGCTGATTGAGACCAACTCGAGAATGGACCAGCTGATTTTCGAAGAGTTCAAGGGGACCGGCAACAGCGAGATCGTTCTCGACCGGGGGCTGGCCGAGGCGCACATCTTTCCGGCTATCAACATCGCCGCCAGCGGGACGCGCAAGGAACACCTGCTCTACACCCAGGATGAGCTCCGCCCGGTTGTCCGGTTGCGGCGGGCGTTAGCTGGCCGGTCGCCCAAGGAAGCCATGAGCACCCTGCTCCGGCTGTTGCAGCGGTACCCCACCAACCGGGATCTCCTGGAGAGCTTGCCGGCGGAGATTTGACCGCCTTTGGACCGACGGCCGGCATCAAGCTGAGGTCTTGCCCCCCGTCCTGTGGTCACCAGCCCAGAAGGCCGGTCAGCGAACAGCGGCCCAGTTGAGCACCATGTCTTGCTGGGCCGGCGTTTCGGGTGACGGCCGGTCACCGTCGGGGGTTGCTGCGTGCAGCCGGCCGACCTCTGACAGTGCGTCCATCCCACTCATACCCCGTTCTACCAGGAAGCAGCCAACTACGGTGCCTGTCCGGCCAATGCCGCCATAACAGTGTACGTAGGCAGTCTTCCCGGCCGCCAGCGCCTCGTCCAGGGTCGCCAGGATCTGCACCATCTGATCCCGGGTAGGGACTTGATTGTCAGGGATGGACTTGCGGCAATGGGTCACCCTGACACCCATTGTTGCAGCCTCGTATTCCAGCAGCCTGGCGTAAGGTCTAAGGCCATGTTCTTGTGGCTCGGTGAGGTCAAGAAAAAAGGTGACCCCGGCCGCCAGAAAAGCGCGCAACTTTTCTCGAGCTTGGTCGTCTTGCCGGCTTCCCGGGTACTCGCCGGCCAACAGACGGTCAGGCAGGGCCCAATAGGCATGGTCTCGCAGGTCCAGAATCGACGCCGGACGTTTGTCATCAGCCAACGACGCCCGCTGAGGCTGTTGCCAGCGATCACCAGTCATTCGGTTGCTGACTGGTCCCGAAAGCGGACATACAGCGGTGGGGAGGCCGAACCATCCGAGTAAACTCCCCGATAGGCAGGTGGCAACAAAGCGGCGATCTGGTACATGATCTCATCCGCCATGTGTTGGCGCACCTCTCGGGTCACCCTGGTGCCGTTGGCGTGCAAGTAGAAAGGCCGGCCGACCGTGATGCGAAAAGGTGAGCGCCGCAGGCGAGCCAAATTCTGGCGATAGTTTTCGGCGCCATGATAGGCAAGCGGTAGAATCGGCGCGCCGCTCTTCAGCGCCAACAGCACGATGCCCGGGTGTGCCCGCTGCAAACTCCCGTCGCCGCTGCGCGTGCCCTCTGGAGCAATGGCCAGGATCTTGCCCTGTTCCAGCGCTTCCAGTCCCTTGCGCACGGCCTCCACATCTGCCTCTCCCCGGCGCAACGGAATACCACCCCACAGATCAAAAAGCAGCCGACCGATCAGTTGGCCCTGGTTTTCGGATTTGACATAACCCGTTACCGGCCTAGGCAGCAATTGGGTGTACAGGATGGGCACCTCGATAAAGTTGACATGGTTGGCCGCCAGTATGAGAGGCCCCTGGGCTGGAACACGCCCCAGTTCGGCGCCGTCAATCTCACACAAGAGTTGGGTGATGCCCTTGATGGATCCGGTGAACAGCTGATATGCCAGTGTCATGAGGTGTGCTCCGGGGGTGCGTAGATCATCTCGATCTGACGCGGCAGCAAATCGAGCGCCAGGCGCGTACCGTCCGTGCACAACGTCTCGCCATCGGCGTGCGCCGGCAGCACACCCTCCACCGCCGTCACCACGACCCGATTGGTGCGGTCAGTGCTGACGGCCGGGTGCGTCGCCTGCGAACCATTCATGAACCGCGGGATGAGCGCCAAAATCCGCATCCGGCTGACCTGTCCAGCGATACACAGGTCAAACTGACCATCGTCAATCGCGGCGTTCGGCGCCATCATGAATCCGCCCCCCATGCGCCGGCCGTTCATTACCGAGACCATCAGCGCGGGATGGATGACCGTGCGGTCACCATACTCGATGCGAACGGTCGGAGCTCGGTAATAGAGAAAGATCGTTTTCAGAGCGGCTACCAGGTAGGAGACAAAGCCATGAAGCCGGGTCATCTTTTGGGCGACGAACCCGACCACGGCATCGAATCCGATGCCGACGCCATTGCCAAAGTAGCGCCCCTCAGGGTAGAGCCCTCCTTCCACCCGACCCACGTCGACCGGGCGTCGGTGCCCCTGGGCCAGGGCACGGCAGCCCGCTTCCAGATCGGCCGGGACCCCCATCCCAAAACCGAAATCGTTGCCACGGCCCACGGTGAGGATGCCCATCGTCACGCCGTCGATGCCGGCGGTTTTGGCCCACATCAGCCCGTTCAGGACTTCGTTGGCCGTTCCGTCGCCACCCACCGCGACCACGCAGCGAAAACCATCCTCGGCGGCCGATCGCGCCAGTTCGGCAGCGTGCCAGGGGCGCTCGGTGCAGACCAGGTCAAAATCCAGCTGGTGGCCGCGAAGCAGCTCTTCGATGGTTGCGATGGAACGCCCTCCCCGGCCGCGACCGGAGATGGGGTTTACGATGATCTTGGGTCGTTTCATGCCGATGTTGCCTCCTCAGGCGAATACTGCGAGCCCCGGACCGGCCCGCTTGATATGGTAACACCGTGCACAGGTCATAGTTACGACCTGAGGGCCCGGATCAGGGGGTAACTACCAGCCGGTTTGGATGGTGCCGGCAACGATCTCCGACCGGATCTCCTCCAGTTCAACCTTGAGCATGTTTGGTATCTGACTCTCAAAAGCGTGAAATGGCGCCAGGCTGACGCCGCCGTCGGCAATTGAGCCCACATGCACGCGACCACCGCGGAACTCACCTTGCACCAGCAGGTCGATCAGCAGGTACACGGTGGTGTCAGCCTGTTTTGTGACTGAGGTGAGCAAGATCGGCCGCGCCCGGGGAACGGTCAGCGCCTGGTCCGTATCCACCCCGATCCCCCACTTGCCCCGCTCCAGAACCGCCTGCAAACCGCCAAAACCCGTCATGCCGGCAGCACAAAAGAGAACGTCCACTCCTGCATCTAGTAGTTTGACGGCCTCAGCGTGACCCTCATCTGGTGAGTCGAAACGGCCCACGAAAACCCCCTGAACTGAAACGTCCGAACCCCGCTGCTGATTATAGTGTTTCACGCCCGCCTGGTATGCGGCGGTAAACTGCTCGACACGATCGATTTTCATTCCGCCCAGGTAGCCAACCCGTGCATCAGCCGGGTCTTTGAGCTCAGCCCAGGCGGCCGCCAGGTAGCCAGCCTGGAATGCAGCTTGATCCACCCGATAGAGGATCGACACCACGTTGTCCCGCGCCGGCGCCAATTCAAAGTCCACCGCCACAAATCGGGTCTCGGGATGCTGTCGGGCCACATTGGAAAGAGCGTCGATCATGGTGAAACCAGGGACAATCACCAAGTCGTACCCGGCGTCGGCAAGGCGCGCCAGGTTGGGTTCGTAATCCTCTGCCTGCTGGGTTAGGGCCAGGTAGGCGCACACCGGCAACGTCTCGGTCGCCCGCAGTATTCCATCCCACACTCGGACGTTCAGCGAGCCCTCGGTCATCCCGCCCGTGTCTGCTACCAGACCAATCCGCAGTTCGCCTGGTTGGCACGCTTCCGGCGATTCCGCCATCTCTGCTGGCAGCATCCTGTCGCCCTGCTCGTTCAGGCTGATGGGGCCCGTGACGCCCGGAAATTCGCGGACGTCGCGCACCGCCCGCATCAGCGCCTGTCGGCCGACAATCAAGTTGCCCGCCTCGTCGACCGAAGCCACCTGGCGGATGGCGCCAATCAGGATGCGCGTTGCATCATAGGCGTAACCACCATGGGGAGCTGCCGTCAGCGGTTGTTTGTACCGATCTTGGTAGCGGAGGGCGAAATCTTGGTACTCCTGGCTCTGAGCTACTTGCTCAGAAAAGACATCACTTCCACGGTCATCACGTGGCAAGACCCGGTTAAAGTGTTCCCACCCCATCTCGGTCAGCTGGGGTTGCGTGCACGAAGGGGAAATCGCCACCAGGTGACGCTCCTCGTAATACGGGCCGGCTGCCAGGCACGAAGGAGAGCAGGTGCCACCCACCACGCCGGCCAAATTGCCCTCAGCGACGATCTCTCGGGCCACTTCCAACCCGAGTTCGGAGCAAGCGCTATCACCGATCAGGGCGGCCTCCGGGCTGAACGCAAAGCCGTAGAGTGGCTCGGCCTCTTCAAGCGCCATCATAAAGGCGTCCTTTTGCGTCTGGCCTATATTGGCCTGTATTCCCGACAGCGCCCCGACAAACGCCAGACGGATCGGTTGGCCCGGCTGGACCACCAGCTCGCCCCGGGGATCGGGAACTCCCCGCGTAGGTGCAACGGCCGGCAGCGGAGTGGCGGTTGCCGGCGCTCGCGTGGCGGTTGCCGGAACTCGCGTGACCGTCTGGGTTGGTCGCGGTGTCTCGGTAGGCGGGACGCGCGTGGGCTCTGCGACCAGAGGTTCCGTGACAATCGGCGGCGGCTCCGTCGCCTGCGCCGCCTCCTCCCGGCCGGGGCGGTTAGCAAAGGTTAACACCACGGCAACCAACGAGCCCAGCACCGCCAGGCCCAGGAAGCCCAGCAAGGCTATGAGCCACACCGGCGTGCGCGGCTTGGGCCTGATGATCGGCGCCGCCTCCGTGGGAGCCATCCGCTTGACCTCCGGCACCCCCGCTAACTCGGTGGGTTGTCCCGCCAGCGCCCGATTCAGCGCATCTGCCATCGAGCCCGCGGTCTGAAAACGCTCCGCGCGATCTTTGGCCAACCCCTTGAGGATCACTCGCTCCACCGCTTCCGATATGCCCGGTTGATAGATATGCGGTGGAGGAAGGGGATCATGCAGATGTTTCACAAAAACGGCCGGGGGAGTCTCGGCCCGAAACGGGGGCCGGCCGGTGGCCATCTCGTATAACATGATGCCCAGCGAATAGACGTCGCTGCGGCCGTCCAGATGTTCCCCTTGGATCTGCTCCGGCGACATGTAGGCGGGAGTCCCGATCGTGCTGCCCGTCCGCGTGAACTGGCTGGTCCCCTCGACCATCTTGGCGATGCCAAAGTCGGTCAACAGGCAGTTACCCGACCGGTCCAGCAGCACGTTGCTCGGTTTGACATCACGGTGGACGACCCCGAAAGAGTGGGCATAATCCAGCGCCTCGGCCACCTGGGTGACGATCTGAACCGCCTGCGGCATGGGTAGCGGATTGCCTCGCAGGATGTCATCCAGGGTGCCGCTATCGACAAAGGGCATCACGATGTAGGTGTACCCCTCGCTCTCGCCAAAGTCGTGCACCGCCAGGATGCGGGGATGCTGCAGCTTGGCCAACATCTTGGCCTCCTGCACAAAGCGGCCGACAAACGCCGGATCGCTGGCGAAATAGCGCGGCAGCACCTTCAGGGCCACGTAGCGGTCCACGCTGGCCTGGTAGGCCTTGTAGACGGCTGCCATTCCCCCCTCGCCCAGCGGTGAAACAATGCGATACGGACCGAACTGCTTACCGGTAAGGTCTTCCATTTTGCTGCTCCTCGCTGACGGTTCGCCCCTGAGTATAGCGCGTTTTCAGATCACGGCAACTAGCGTCTGGTTGATGTTAAGTAGGTGCGGGTGGACTGCCAGCGACACCGGTTGGCCGACTGCACCTTTTGGTGGGCAACAACGTAATGAGAACAGAAAGGAGGAATGGATGCAGAACATATCGCCAAACAGAACGCCCTGGTTCCTGTGGCCTCTCAAGGCTGTGTCGGACCTGCTGGCATGGATTCTCAGACTGACCGGCCGGCTGTTGGCAGCCGTACTGGGTCTGGTGTTGATGATTGCCGGTCTGATACTGACGGTCACGCTGGTCGCCGCACCGGTTGGCGTGCCCCTGGCCCTGATGGGCTTATTGCTGCTGCTGCGCAGCATCTTTTAGCTGGGCGCCAGCCGGGCCGACCAGACGGAGGGAGCCATGAGGGTCAATGAACCCACCACACCGAACCGGGTATATGGCGTTGATTTCAGCGGCGCCAAGGACGCCGGCAGACGCATCTGGGTATCTTGCGGGGTAATGGAGGACGGCCGGCTGCGCATCGAAAGCTGCCTGCGTTGCGACGAGATACCGGGCTCCGGGCGGGAGCGGGTGCGCTGCTTGGCAGCGTTGCTGGAGTTGATCGATCGAGAGACCGCCACGGCCGCCTTCGGGCTCGATTTCCCCTTTGGCCTGCCACGTCGTCACCTGCGGGCGGGCACCAGTTGGCAGCAGTTCGTGCGCTCGTTTCCGGACGAATACGTCGCCCCGGAGGCATTCCGCCGGGCCTGCCATGACCGTGCCGGAGGCAAGGAGTCCAAGCGGGCGACCGATGAACTGAGTCACACCCCTTTTTCGCCCTATAACCTGCGCCTTTTCCGGCAGACCTTCTATGGGATTCGCGACCTGCTCCACCCGCTGGTTTGTTACGGCCGCGCCCGGGTGCTGCCCATGCAGCCTGGCCCGCCCGGCAGACCGTGGGTGCTAGAGATCTGCCCGGCGTCCACGCTCAAGGACCTAGGATTGCCGGGGTCGGGTTACAAGCGCAGCGGACCCGCCGGCGCAGAGGTGCGGGCCGCCATCCTGCAGGGGATCGAACAGACGGGCTTGATCGAATTCGTATCGGCCGGGGTGCGGGCCCGAAGCCTGGAAGACCCCGGTGGCGATGCGCTGGACAGCGTCATCGCAGCCATGGCCACAGTCCGTGCGTTGGCAGCGCCTACGCCCCAGCCGGCCGATCTGCGGGCGGACTATATGTTGGAAGGCTACGTGTACATCTGACGTCGGAGGGCAACCTGCGCCAACCGGCGGCCGGGTGGTCACTACATGCCCTCTTGCCGCGCCGGAGCCACCGCCGTACGGACGAAGGATCGCCTTCGCCCGTACTTGGTGTCAGTTCGGGCAGGGGGGCCAAACGGGCGATCATCCCGGCCGCCAGTCCCTTCTGATGTCTTTGTCCGGTCCCGCGGGCGGAACCACGAATTGCCGGCCTGCTAACTCAGTTGCTGAGCCAGATAGTTCTGGATGCCCACCTGATTGATCTGATCCATTTGGGATTCCAGCCAGTCAATGTGCGCTTCCTCGTCCTTGAGGATGGACTCAAACAGCTCGCGGGTCCCGTTGTCGCCCACCTCTACCGCCAATCGGATACCGGCGTTGTAGGCTTCGATGGCGCCGTGCTCAGCAGCCCAGTCGTTGCTGTGCTGCTTTTCTACCTCCGCGCCGATGTGAATTGGGTTCAGGTTGCTGACAATGGGAATGCCTTCCAGGAACAGAATCCGGCCGATCAGCGACTCGGCGTGCTTCATCTCATCGATCGCCCGCTTTTCATCCGCCTCGTGCAGCTGATCGTATCCCCAGTCCGCGCACATCTCCGAGTGGACAATGTACTGGTTGATCGCCGTCAGTTCGTCGGCAAGCAGGTAGTTTAGTTGTTCGAGGATCTTTTCGTTCCCTTTCATGGTTCACCTTTCCCTTACTGGATGACTCCGTCGGCGGGCCAGCTTCCGGACGCTTTTCAGCCCTCTCGGCACTATTCTATCACAAGCGGTTGGCCGAACCAACGCATCCCTCAACCGCCCGGATGGATCACGGTCACTCCCAAGATGCCAAAGTCGCCCATGGCCTGCAACTCGGCCGGGGCCTCTTGCAGCGTAACCGTTCGGCGAATCAGTCGTCTGGGTTGCAGCGACCCGGCCACGATCATCTCCATCATGGGCCCATAGGCATGCGCCTGCATCCCGTGGCTGCCCAGGATCTCTAGCTCGTTAGCGATCACCCGGGACATCGGGATCGGCGCTTCCTGATAATCCGCCACCATCAGGCCCACCTGCACATGCCGACCCCGTTTCCGCAGGCAGAGGACCGAATTGCGACAGGTTTCGCCGCTGCCCAACGCATCGATGGAGAGGTGGGCTCCCCCGCCGGTCAGCTCACGGATCTGCTCCACCAGGTGCGCCTGCACCCGGGCGTTGAGAAGATGGTCCGCGCCCAGCGAACGCGCCACCGCCAGCGCATCCTCCTTGATGTCCACCGCAATGACCCGCGCTCCCAGGGCATGGGCGATTGTGACCGCCGCCAACCCCACCCCACCGCACCCGTGGACTGCCACCCATTCGCCGGGCGCCGCCCTGCCCTGTACCACCACCGCCCGGAAAGAGGTGATAAAGCGACAGCCCAGGCTGGCGGCTTCAGCATAGTCCATGGTTTCCGGCAGCCGCACCAAGTTGCCGTCGGCGTGCGGGATGGCCACGTATTCAGCGAACGAGCCCCAGGCCGTGAATCCAGGCTGATAGTAATCATCACAAATGTGCTGGTTCCCCGCCAGGCACTGGGCGCAGCGGCCGCATCCCACCGCAAACGGGACCGTCACGCGGTCGCCGGGCTGCCAGCGCCGAACGTCGCGGCCGGCAGCCTCGATCACGCCGGCCATTTCGTGCCCCGGAACATGGGGGAGCCGCACGTCCGGATCGTGTCCCATCCACCCATGCCAGTCGCTGCGGCAGATGCCGGTGGTCTCGACGCGGATCACCACGCCGTCATCCGGCACCGCCGGTTCAGGGACGTCCTGGATCGTCAGCGGCCCGGAAAATGCTTCAAAGACAAGTGCTTTCATGATTTGGTCTCCTTCATCCCAGGATAATAGTCGCCAGCAGCCGCTTTTGTCAAGCGCTCCGCGCCGATTGTCGGCCGATGGGCCGGCTGCTATAATTCCCCGGTCAGGGTCCTCCCTGGAGCAACCCAGTCAAGGTTTAGGTGAGCAGACCACCTCAAGGAGATGCCGTGTTTACCGACATCACGCCTACCGCGCCGGGAAGTGAAGATCCGGCCGATTCGATCAGCCCGTCCGGCGAACGTTTTGCGGTCCCCTCTCCGGACCAATATGCTGCGGAAATGGCGCGCCTCCGTACGCTGGCGGCAACCTCCCGGGCCGAGGGCAGAGAAGTCGTCGTGGTGATGGGACTGGGATTCGTGGGGGCAGTGATGGCCGCCATCATCGCCGACGCGCGAGACGCCCAGGGCCGGCCGACCAAATTCGTGATCGGCTGCCAGCGCCCCAGCGCCCGCAGCTACTGGAAGATCCCCATCATCAACCGCGGCGAGCCCCCGGTCAAGGCGGAGGACCCGGAGGTGGCAGAGATCGTCGCGCGCACCGTCCGGCAGAGCCAGACCCTCACCGCCACCTATCACAGCGACTGCCTCCAGCTGGCCGACGTGGTGGTGGTGGACGTCCAGTGCGACCTGGTCAAACCCGAGTTGGGCAACGTCCAGGCCGGCACGGTGGACATGGACGCATTCGTGTCCACGGTGGAAACCATCGGCGACCAGATCCCGCCGGGCTGCCTGGTGCTCATCGAGACGACGGTTGCCCCCGGCACCACCGAGCTCATCGCCTGGCCCATCCTCAAGCGGGCCTTTGAACGTCGCGGGTTGGATGCAGTCCCCCTGCTGGCGCACAGCTTTGAGCGCGTGATGCCCGGCCGGCACTATGTCGCCAGCATTCGCGACTTTTGGCGGGTCTGCGCCGGCTGCGACCGGCCGGCGCGGGTTCGCGCCGAGCAGTTCTTGCGGCAGGTGCTCAACACGGCCGAATTTGAGCTGACCGTGATGGACCGGCCCATCGAGTCCGAAACCACCAAGATCCTGGAGAACACGTACCGCGCCACGGTTCTTGCGCTGATGGACGAGTGGTGCCTGTTTGCCGAGCGAACCGGGGTGGACCTGACCAAGGTCATCGAGGCGATCAGAAGACGGCCGACCCACAGCAACATCCTCTTCCCCGGTCCGGGAATCGGCGGCTACTGCCTGCCCAAGGACGGCGGACTCGGCTACTGGGCCTATGGGAATGTGTTGGGGTTCGACGACGGCGATCAGGTGTTCCAGTTGACTCCGGCCGCCATCAACATCAACGACCGGCGCGCCCTGCACGCGGCCGACCTGGTGGCCGAGGCGCTGGCCGCCATGGGAACGCCGGTGACCGACGCGGCCGTGCTCTTGTGCGGCGCCAGCTACCGGCCGGACGTGGCCGACACGCGCTACAGCGGAAGCGAGTTGGTGATCCGCAGCCTGGCCGACCGGGGCGCGCGGATGCGGGTTCACGACCCGTACGTCACCCAGTGGCCTGAGCTGGCAGATCAGGAGAACTACCCGGCACCCGGCCTGTCATGGAAGCGCTTTTTTTTGAACCAGGAGCCGCTGGCTCAGCTTTTGGTGGAACAAGACCTGGGCGCCGCCCTGGCCGGGGTCGATGCCATGGTCCTGGCAGTGCCGCACCAGCCCTACCTGCACCTCCGGCCGGACCAGGTGGTCGGTTGGGCCGGCCAGCCACTCGCAGTGGTGGACTGCTATGGCATCCTGTCCGACCACGAGATCCGCCGCTACCTGGAGCTGGGCTGCGCCGTCCGCGGGCTCGGCCGGGGCCACATCCGCTTCATCGAGCAGGACGTCCGGCAAACCAGACAGGGCGGTTAACGGTTGGCCGCCATCCCACGGTCGCCCGACCAGGATTGCCACCGGCCGAGGATCCGTCAGCCAGAAGGGGCGCGCGCCCAGCTGCCAATCGTTGGGGGGGTCGATGGCGGATGCACGCCCAGAAGCCTGGCAGCGTCACCCCCCCCGGCCTCGGCCGGGGGCGTCGACCATCGGCCGCGCCCGGCGCCGGGCAACCGTGTCCCGGCCAAACAGTGGCGCCTCCCTCTTATGGTCCTTTTACATTCGTCTGGTATGCTACTGTCCGGCCGGCAGGACAAGCCCGGCCAATCGACGCATCGGATAGCTTTGGAGGCAAGATGACAGAGACGCAACCAGAGTCGCTCGAGTTCCGGGCAGAGATCCGGCAGCTGCTCCACATACTGGCCCATTCCTTGTACACCCACCGCGAGATCTTTATGCGGGAGCTGATCTCCAACGCATCGGACGCACTGCACCGGGTGCAATTCGAGATGCTCACCAACCGCGAGGTGACCAGCCCGGAGTCCGAGTTGGCCATTCACGTGGAGGTGGACCCGGATGCCCGCACCATCACCGTGCGCGACAGTGGCATCGGCATGACCCGGGAAGAGCTGGTTGAGAATCTGGGCACCATCGCGCATTCGGGCGTGGCCGCCTTTCTGGAATCGGTGCAGGATGCCCAGGGCCCGGCGGCCGACCTGATCGGGCGGTTCGGGGTCGGCTTTTACTCGGCGTTTATGGTGGCGGACGAGGTCCGGGTACGGTCCCGTTCCTACCGGCCGGATGCGACGCCCTACGAATGGGTCTCCTCGGCCGGCAACAGCTTCACAATAGCTCCCGTCGAAGCCAACTTGCCCGGCGAGGGAGCGGCGCAGCGGGGAACCAGCGTGGTGGTCAAGCTCAAGGAGGACGCGGCCGAGTTTGCCACCCAGTGGAAGCTGGAGCAGATCATCCTCAAGCACTCCAACTATGTGCCGTTCGCCATCTACCTGGGCGGTCGCGAGGTGAACCTCAAGACCGCTCTCTGGCGCCAGATGCCGGCCGAGGTGACCGAGGAGAAACAGCACGAGTTTTACCGGCAGCTGACGCTGGACACAGAAAAACCGCTGGCCTCTATGCAGCTCAACACCGATGCCCCGGTTCAGGTGTATGCGCTCCTCTACATCCCATCCCGCCGTGACACCGGTCCGTTCCGGGTCAAGACAGATTACGGAATCCGGCTCTATACCAAGAAGGTGCTCATCCAGGAACAGGCCAAAGACCTGCTGCCGCCCTATTTCCGGTTTGTCGAAGGGGTGGTGGACACCGAAGAGCTGCCGCTCAACGTCTCCCGCGAGACGGTTCAGTCCAGCCGGGCGATGGAACGGGTGCGCAAGGTGCTGGAGAACCGGGTGTTCAAGGAGCTGAGCCGATTGGCGAACGAAGCACCCGAGAGCTATGCCCGGTTCTGGGAGGAGTTTGGCGTCTATATCAAGGAGGGCGTGACCACCGATTTGGCCGGCCGGGACCGATTGATGCCCCTGCTGCGGTTTCACTCCTCCCGCTCGGAAAACGGCGGACTGGTCTCGCTGGCAGAATACGTCGGCCGGATGAAGGAGGATCAACCCGCCATCTATTACCTGTTGGGCGAGGACCTGACCTCAGTGGCCAGCAGCCCGCACCTAGACTCGCTCCGGGCCAACAACCTGGAGGTCCTCTACCTGGTGGACCCAGTCGATGGGCTGATGATGGCGTCGTTGCCCGACTATGGGGGCAAACCCTTCAAGGGAGCGGACGACCCCAACACCCAGCTTCCCTCGTTCGATGAGGCGACGTCCGAGTCACCCCTGCCGATCAAGGACCTTGACCGGCTCAAGGAGCGCTGCGTCGACGTACTGGGGGACCGCATCGCGCAGGTTCGCGACACCCGGGCGTTGCGCAACAGCCCCTGCCGGTTGGTCTCGCCGGATGACGCCCCTTCGCGCGAGATGCAGCGGGTCTACCGGATGCTCAACCGGGATTACGAGGTTCCGCGCAAGATCCTGGAGTTGAATCCTCGGCACCCGCTGATCCAGAACCTGGCCTGGTTGGTGGTCAACCGGCCGCAGGAGCCCCTCATCAACCTGGCCATCGAGCAGCTCTACGAGAATGGGCTGCTGATCGAGGGGATCCATCCCAACGCGGCCGCCATGGCCCCGCGCATCCAGTCGCTATTAGAGATGGCGGCCGGAACCCTGCGGTCAGGCGAAGGGAAAGAGCCAGACTAGACCCGAATTGCATCCAGGCGGGCGCCTGGAGCCGGGTCACTCGGCCGGCTGCGTCAACAGGACGCGGTCGCTGAATGCCGCGTCGTCCAGCGCGCCAGAAGCCCAGGCAGTCAGGTCGTCGGCCGCCACCTGGGCGCGAAAGCCGGACACGCGCACCACCACCGCTTCATAGCCGCCGCAGGCGCTGCCGCCGACCAACGCCGCCTCAAAGGCGCCCCAGATCTGGCCCGCCGGCACCTCATCCGGGCCGACGTCCGGCAGCGGATCCAGCGCAACCACCAACTGGGCGTTCTGGGCGTCCAGCTCGACCGTGCCAGCCCATCCCCGAGCAGCGAGCTCGGCGCCCACCGCGTCCCGGCACAGGGGCGCGCGGGTCAGCAGCAGCGGGTGCGGGGGCACCGTGGCCTGCGGCAATACGCCGGCCGAATCCGGCGCCGGCGCCTGCAACAAAAGGTAGGCCACGCCGGCCATCACGGCCAGTATTCCCAAGCCCAGCAGAACCAGGATGATCGATTGTAGGCGAGTCACAGCACCCTCCGTGAACAACCGGACTATACCAACTTGCCCGGAATCCGTCAATCCGGTACACTGCGGGCCAGGTAGCCGGCCGGGCGTCGGCTGCATCCGGCGCCTGGCCGATGGGAGAAAAAGCCTGTGCCTAAAGTCGAGCTGAAGGATGCCACCATCGCCTATGAGGTTCACGGCAGCGGCCGGCCGCTGATGTTGCTGCACGCCGGCTGGGGAACGCCGGTCAACGGGTTCGAGCTGCAATTGGCCGGGCTGGCCGGCCGGTTCCAACTCTTGATCCCCGACCGGCGCGGTTACGGCCGGTCATCGCGCGTGAAGGAGCTCAGCCCTGACTATCACCGACAAGCCGCGGCCGACATGCTGACGGTGCTCGACCACGCCGGCGCCGAGACCGCCTTTCTGTGGGGCCATTCCGACGGGGCGGTGGTCGGCGCCTGGATGGCGCTCCGGGCGCCGGACCGAGTGCGGGCTCTGGCCTTTGAGGGGGGGCATCTGCTGGCCCGCAAGGACGCCAGCCGAGGCCGGGCACTCATGGAGCGGGTGCGGGAGCGGCCTGAGACTCTCCCCGAGGAGATGCAGGCCGCGCTGGCGGCCGGCCACGGAGCCGACTATTGGCAGTACCTTCTCTGGATGTGGACCGAGGCCTGGCGGCTGCTCTACCAGCGGCCGGGCGACCTATACGACGGCCGGTTGGTCGAGATCCGCTGCCCAACGCTGGTGATCCACGGTGGGCAAGACCCGCACACCGCCACCCGCGAGGCGGAGCAACTGGCGGCCCAGATTCCCGGTGCACGCACCCTCCTCATCCCGGAGGGGGGCCACAGCCTGCACGACGACCCCGCGCTGGTGGATCGGGTTAACGCGGCCGTGCTGGCGCTGTTTGCGGTCGCCGAAACCGGAGACGACCAGGCCGCCGGATCCATTTCCTCCGGGTGAGGGCGCCGGCCAGCCTGGAGACGGCCACGCGAGGACGCGCGGACCGACCAGGCCGCCTAGAAGATCAGCCACATCAGCAGCGCCAGCGGCGCCAGGACCAACAGGACCACCACGGCCGTAACTGCCAGCCCCATCAGGCCGCCCACCAGGCCAAACACCAACCCGATGACGCCGCCGACCAGCCCGACCGCTAGCCCGACGATGCCGGTGATCAGACCAAGAATCGCTTCGATCAGTCCCATGTTTGCACCTCCGTCACGCGCCGGATGCAACCATCCGGTCACTCTGAACTACCCACTATACGTGCCGGTGGTGCGCCGGTGGTCAGGATCCGCTGCCGGCCGGCTGACAGATAGCTGACGGTGACCTCATCGCGGATGTCGGCCGCGGCCGAACGTTGGCCCGAGTTGCCGGCCGCTTCGACGGCGATCGCTGCCGGTGCCTCGCCGGTTCACGCCTCGACGGTGCTGAGGAACGGTGCAAGGCCAGCGCCGGAGGCAGATCGTCTTCGGCCGCACAACATCGAGGCGGGACGGCCGAATACGATGTGGGGAACGCAACCGGGTGGTGGATCCAGCCTCTGCCTCACGTTGACCGGATACGGGGGGCGACTATAATCAACGGAACGGGGCAGATGGGAAATCTATGTCTGCCGTCCAAACAGGATCTCAAACCCAAGGAGAACAAGACCATGACAGGCTACGTAGGACCAATCGAAAGAACCACGGAAAAGAACCATCACTTTCGCAACGTGTTGTTCACCGGCCAGTATCTGCAGCTGGTGGTGATGTGCTTGCAGCCGGAGGAAGAGATCGGCAACGAGGTGCACCCGGACGTTGACCAGTTCTTCCGCATCGAAAGGGGCAAAGCCAAATTCATCTTCAACGGTGAGGAGGAACACCTCGTCGGCGCCGGAGATGCCGTGGTTGTGCCCGCCGGCACCCACCACAACGTGATCAACGCCTCCGCAACCAAACACGTGAGACTGTACACCATCTACTCGCCGCCGCAACACGCAGCTGGGACCGTGCACAAGACAAAAGCCGAAGCCGAAGCGGACGAGCACCACTAGATCCCCGGCCGGCAAGGGCCACGCAGGTGACCACGACATCGCCTCAGGCCGCGAATTCACAACGGTATCGGGTCCTATTCCGGCCAGACGAGCTCGCCGGCCGCTGAACCGTTGTGATCATCGACCTCCGTGCTATAATGATCACATGGCGCTACAGGACGACTTGAGAGCCTACGTGGCCCGCTGGGCTGAGGTAGAGGCCGTGGTAGAACAAGAGCGACGAACGGCTTCTTTGGAGTTGCGCTGGCAGCAGCTCAATAGCGCCTACGGGATGGCAAAAGGTCTGGGACTGCTAAAAGAGGACGCCAGCGAAGCCGGCGTTTTCGAAACATGGGCGAGATTGAAGGAAAGAGCAGCCGGTCTGCTCCCGAACCCGTAACCCCTCTGCTGGCCCCTATCCAGGCTCTGCAGAGCCTGCTCTCGCAGTTCGATGACCGCGGGGTGCTTATTGGCGGGGTGGCGGCCAGTCTCCTGGGCACACCTCGCTATACCGTTGATCTGGATGCTGTCGTCCTGCTGAACCTGGAGGACATCCCCGAGCTCCTTGCCCAGGCGGCCAAACGAGGAATCGAGCCGCGAAACCCTGACCCTTGTGGCTTTGCCCGCCAGAGCCGGGTACTGCTGCTGCGACACGTTGCCAGTGGAACGAACATTGATATTTCGCTGGGCATCCTGCCGTTTGAGCTCGAGATGGTGGAGCGCAGCCGGGTGGTCGAAATTGGTTCCATCAAGCTGCGATTGCCCACGCCGGAAGACCTGATCATCATGAAAGTTGTGGCCAATCGGCCGAAAGACCTGCTGGACATCCAGTCCGTTGCCGCCCACCATCCCGATCTGGACAGGGAGCGCATTCGGGGCTGGATCAAGCAGTTCGGTGAGGCCCTGGATCGGCCGGATCTGTGGCAGACAATTTCCCAGCTGCTGTAGGCCGGGCCCTCGGACGCAGGATCCGTGGGCGCACGGCGCCCCCGTGGGGGCACAAAACAAAACTGCCGGGTACTACCGGCAGTTTTTTGGTTTGCCAAATGGGTAATCAGAGGCAGTACCCCCACCGTGACTCGAACACGGGCTTCTGCCTCCGGAGGGCAGCGCTCTATCCACTGAGCTATGGGGGCTCGATGAATCTTGGCTTATTCTGCCACACGGCCGGCCACTTGTCAAATGACCGCCGGCCGGTCAGAGTCGCTTTTCCAGTTGGATCTCGTCCCGCACCGGTATCCCCGCCAGCCCCACCAGCGCGTCGCCGCCGCCGTCGGGTGGGATCACGCCCACCTGGACCCCGGTCAGTTGAAAGCCGATCCGCTGGTAGAAATAGAGGGCCAGCGGGTTATCGTTGGCGGTGGCGACGATGAGCCGGTTGATGCCCAGCCGGCGCGCCTCGTCCTCCAGCCGGGCGATCAGACCCGCAGCGATCCCCTGCCCTTGGTATCCGGCCAGCACGTTGAGCGCTACCAGGTTGACCGCGTCCCACACTCGCTCCACGGCATAGCTCAACAGCCCGACCACCTGCTCCCCGTCGCAGGCCAGCAGCGCCGGCAAGTCGGCCGCCTGGTAGAGCTTGCCAAAGCAGTCCATCGCCGTGTCCTCCCAAAAGTGCTCCCACATTTGCCGGATCACCTCCCGGTCGGCCGATTCGCTGCGCCGGAAGCGCAGTTGTTCCGCCCGAGCGCCGACCGGCGCCCGGGGTCCCCGCACCTCCAGCCGGACATGGTCCAGGCAGAGCATGTCGCCGGTGGTGCGGTCCTGGTACAGCGCCGGCCGTTCGCAGTGGGCGCAGATCGGCAACTCGGTCATGCCGTCACCCGGCCAAACCCGGCCGGCTAGCGGCCAGTCAGCGCTTGTTGGTAATCATCCCAGGTGTCCAGGTCCTGCAGGATCGACTCGGTTTCGACCGGACGCAGCAGCAGGTCGTCCAGATGCCGGCCGATCAGGTCGCGCGGCGAGAGTCCCGGACCCATCGCCAGCAACTCGGCCCAATGCCGCCCGTCGATGAGCACCGGATGGCCGCGCCGGCCCCCGAACGTCGGCGCCACCAGCCCGTGCGGTCCGGCGGCGTACCCCTCCAGCACTGCCCGGACCACGGCCGCATCCAGCCAGGGCTGGTCGCACAACACCACCAAGCAGCCGCTCACCTCGACCGACAGCGTCCGGACGGCCGCCTGCAGGGAGGAGATCATCTCGCCGGCCGCGTACGCCGGGTTGTGGACCAACTCCGCCCGCGTTCCGCTCAAGGATTCGGCCACCGCGCCGGCCTGATGCCCGGTCACCACCAGCAGTGGGTCGAGTGGCAGGCCGGCGACCACATCCACCACCTGCCGGACCAGCGGCTTGCCCCCCCAGAGGAGGAGTTGCTTGGGCACCTCCCCGCCCATCCGGACCGACTGCCCGGCCGCCAGCACCACTGCCGCCACCCGGCGGTGCACCTCCAGCACCGGCGCGTCGGCCGCCACCGCGGCCAACACCACTGACCGCACACCGGTCCCCGGCCGGAGCAGCAACCGGGCGATCTCCCTCGCGGCGGCAAGGTCGGACCGGCTCTGCACTTTGTTGATCAAAACCGAAACCCGCGCTGCGGCCGGAATACCCTTGAGCCCACCGCTGGGGTGGCCCAGGACGGTTGCCATCGCCTCGGGCGTCAGCCGGTCGGCGCCGGCCAGGCCGGTGATGGCCGAGACACATGCCGGCCGGTGCGACGCCTCTTCCACGGTCTGGCCCACCGCGTCCACCCCCACCACCGGCACCAGCAGGGTGGTGCATGCCGGGACCACCGGTTCGTGCGGCGCCGGGGCCTTGAACGGGTGACCCTTGGCGCCATCCGCCTCGACCAGGACCGCATCCGCCTGCCAGCGCGCAATCCAATCCGGCGGGACCCCTCCCCACTTGCTTCCGTTTTCGGTCGGCGGCGCGGTGACCAGCAGCGGCGACCACCCGCCGGCGGCCGGCGGGTGGTCGCCGGCCGGGTCGGCGGCATGGACCACCAGGTGGTGGGGCGCCAGCGCGGATTCTAACCGGCCGATATGGGTAGTAGTGGTCAGCAGCACCTGCCAACCGCCGGCCGCCAGCTCACGCCCCAGACGAAAGAGCGTGCTGGTCTTACCGCCGCCGCCGACCAGCGCCACCACGTCGCCGCGCCGGATCTCCAGCGCGGTGGCAAGGGTCCACGGATTCGGGGAGGGGTGGGCTATCAATGCGCTCGCCGCCTTGCGCCGCGCGGCTGCCACGACGGCGCCGAGACGGCCGCGCCGCCGGCCGAATTCGCCCCCGGAGCGCGGCTCATGGCCTGGGCCGGCAATGCTCGGACGCTTGCAGCCGGCGCCACACCCGGTCCGGCGTCAGCGGAAACGAGTCGAACCAGATGCCGACCGCGTCGTGCACCGCTGCGGTGACGGCCGGCGCCAGGGGGAGAAACGGCATCTCGGCCATACCCCGCGCGCCGAACGGCCCGCGCGGATCTGCCAGCTCGAGCACCACTGTGCGGATCTCGTCGGGGACGTCCAGCACCGTGGGAATGAGGTAGGTGCTGAGGTGCGGCGTCCGGACGCGGCCGCCCTCCACCACCAGGTTCTCCAGCAGCACATAGCCCTGGGCCTGAACCACCGAGCCCTCGATCTGCCCCTCGACCTGCTGAGGATTCAGCGCCCGACCCACGTCGTTGGTCGAGATCACCCGGATCAGCCGGATCTGGCCGGTCTCCAGGTCCACCTCCACCTCGGCCGCCTGAGCCACATAGCCATAGGCAAAATTGGGTTCGCACGCCCCGGTCTGGGGGTCATAGGGCGTGGTGGCGGGCGCCCGGTACAGGTACTCACCCACCGCCGGGCGTTCCTCCCCCTGCCAGGCAACCAGGGCGCGCTCGGCCGCGCCACGGATGGCGTTGCCGGACATGAAGCTCAGCCGGCTGGCCGAGGTCGTGCCCGAGTTGAGCGACGTGGCCGTGTCCGAAGGCACCAGTCTGACCCGCTCCAGCGGAACGCCCACCGCTTCGGCCGCCATCTGCATCATCACCGTGTGCGCCCCCTGGCCGACGTCTGCGCCGGCCTGGTACAGGACCACGCGCTCGATCTGGCGGCCTCCGATCAGCTCGATCTTAGCCCAGGATTGCTCCGGGTAGCCGAAACTGAAACCGACGTTCTTGAAAGCGCAACCGATACCGATGCCGCGAGCCCGTTGCGGCGCCGGGCCCGCAAGGTCCGGTCTGGACCACCCGTCGTCGCCGTGTTTCCATCCCGCTTCCAGCGCACAGCGTTCCGTCACCTGCCGGATGGTCACGCCGGGTGGCAGCGGGGTGCCGACGGGCATCAGGTCCCCGTCCTCCAGGAGGTTCCGCATCCGCAGTTCCACCGGGTCCAGCCCGAGCGCCTGAGCCAGCTTGTTCATCTGGGATTCGGCCGCAAAGGCGGCCTGCGGCCCGCCAAAGCCCCGAAACGCTCCGCCGGGTGGGTTGTTGGTGTAGATGCCATAGGTGTCCACCCGGGCGTTGGGAACCCGGTAAGGACCGGTGACCATCAGGTTGGCGTTGCCCAGAACCTTGGTCGTGGTCGACGCATAGGCGCCGGCGTCCGCCCAGGTGGTCGCTTCCACCGCCGTGAGCCGGCCGTCGCGGTCGGCGCCCCAACGGGTGCGGATGGTCATCGGATGTCGCTTGGGGTGGCCGATGATGGATTCTTCCCGGCTCCAGACGATCTTGACCGGTCGGCCGGTGCGCCAGGCCGCCAGCGCCAGCACGATCTGGACCGACATGTCCTCCCGGCCGCCGAAGGCGCCCCCGATGGCGGGGTAGACGACCCTCACCTGCCCTTCGGGCAAGTTCAGTGCATGGCAGATCTGCTTTCGGTCCTCGTGGGTCCATTGGCCGGCGACCTGGACCGTGACCCGCCCGGACTCGTCGAGGTAACCCAGGCCCGCCTCCGGTTGGAGGTACGCGTGCTCCTGAAAGGGGGTCTGGTACTCTCCCTCCACAATCACCGCCGACGCCGCCCAGCCCGCCTCCATCTCTCCCCAGCGGATAAGCCAATGCACCAGTTGGTTCCCGGGACTGCCTGGGTGCAACTGGGGAGCGCCTGGTTGGGTCGCCTCGTTCACCCAGAACACGGCCGGCAGCTCTTCCCACTCGATGGAGATCAGGTCCCGCCCGGCCGCCGCCTGCTCCTCGGTGTCGGCCACCACCAGCGCCACCTGGTCGCCTTCCCATCGCACCACGTCCGCCCCCGACTTGCTGCTGCCCGGCCCGCACAAGACAGGCTGATCCGGCACGATCAGCCCGTATTCGTTCACCGGCACGTCCCGGGCGGTCAGCACCGCGACCACGCCCGGCGCGGCCTGGGCGGCCGAGGTATCGATGCGCACAATCCGGGCGTGCGGCCGGCCGGCAAAAAGGATCTTGATATGGAGCATGCCCTCCATGACCAGATCGCCGGGAAAGGGCGTCCGGCCGGTCACCTTGCCCAGTGCGTCTGTTCGGGGTGCACTCGCTCCGACTGCGTGATAGACCGCCATCTGTAATCCTATCCGCCAGCGCCGGAACCCAGGTCGGACAGCTCGTGACGCCAGATCTGACGCAGAATCGCCGCTGACGCCGCGTACGCCGGCTCGATGCCCAGGTACTCTAGCCGCTTGGTCGCCAACGTCTGACCCTGGCCAATCGGTTTGTCCGAGGCGTAATGGATAAAGCCAATATCAAACGGCGCGTTGTAGAGCGTGACGATCTCGTTCTGGGGGTGCCGGCGAGGCCGAATCGACTCGGTGATGGCCGAGAGGTAGGGTCCGGCTTCCATCTCGATGTCGGTATAGCCCTCGCGGTAGACGACCTCCATGTAACGCGGGTTTTGCAGGAACGTGCCCCGCACGGTGATGGCCTTCTGGTTGTCCAACACGGTGCCGGCCGTCAGAAACGGAGCGAGGTGGGCCGCCGTGAAGCAGTTGGGCAGGAGATAGGTGTTTTGCGAATGCTCGTCATAGACCACGTTAGGCACCATCACGTCACCAATCCGGCCGTTGAGGGTGGCTGCCTTGCCCTGGATATGGATCCCCTTGAAAAAGTGGATACTGCGGGCAATTTCGGTCAGGATCTGATAGGCAGCCATGCCCAGCGGGTAGTCAATGTTGATGATGAGTGCGGTGGAGCGCTGGAGCGCCTCCAGGCCGGGGACGGAAACGCGCGTGTCAAACACCTGCGGATCCAGGCGACAGATCTCGATGACCTGGGCCTCCACATCAAAGCTGTGCGAACTGCCGACGCGGCGGATGCCGGCCGATTCCTCCGCGGCCAGCTTGTCCGCTGCCAGATGCCGGCCTTCAGCGGTGGAGAGGTAGCTGCGTTGGACGTAGTACAGCAGGTTCTCCAGGCCGCCCCGCGATGGATGGGTCGACAGCCGTTGGTGTTCCGCCAACAGATCGGCATCGCCCGACCGGTGGAGATGCGCCAACAGTAGATCGCTTTTCGAACGCGTAAAACCGGACAACAGGTTGGTGACGCTATGGGTATTGCTGGAGACGAAATAGATCGGCCGTTCGAGGAGGTCAATGCCGGAGAGCTGTGTCTCGATGTTGGCCCACCAGCGACGGATCGCCTTGCGGTATGCAGCCAGGGAGCTATCCAGCAAGTGAACCGCCAGCCGCTTTCGGTCGGCAGCGATCCGCAGCAAGCGATCCGCCAGGTTGGTTCCCCATAGCCGGCGGAGCCGGCCCATCTGCTGAAAATCGATGCCCATTCCGGCTGCCAGCGCTGCCAGGTCATCATCATCCAGCCACTGACCCTGAATATCGTCCAACCAGTGCCTGATCTGGCTGCCCTGCAGCAGATGGTGCAGCTTGTTCCATTCGATCTGGAAGGCGGTGAGGATGGGAATCAGATCGTCAATGTCCGAACGGCTGGCAATGTACGCCGCCAGGGTCTCATTGCCGTCAAAGAACATGCGCCGGCGCCGGCCGATGGCCGTGACCTCCTGCCAGTTTTCCACCGCGGGGTAGTTGCGCCAGACAAAGACGTCCTGCGACTGTCCCAGAACAACCAGCCGGGCCTGGAAAATGCAGTCTGGCAGGCGCAACGCCGTGTACACCAGCGCATCGACGTCCGGCTCCAGGCTGCGCGCCTGCGCGTGCAGACTCGAGTTCATGTTGGCGTGCGCCTCTACCAGCGCTTCCAGCTGCACTTCGCCCGTGCTGCGCAGCAGTGAGTAAATCGTGCGAATATAGAGCTCTATTTCGTCGCTGCCGGTTCGGGGAACAGCTCGGTCCATCTAGTCCGTCCAACCACCTTCTGTCAATGCTCGTCCCACTGATCGTAAAGGTCGCGCATCTTGTCGCGCACCTTTTTGTCCCGGCCGGTCAACTTCCACACCACCCCTCCCAGGAGGATGAACATGGCCTGAATCAGAATGAACAGGAGCAACACAAAGAGAATCTGCACCACCGGATCGGGCCAGTCTGTTGGAATGACCAAAAGACGCCGAAGTTTGCGCTCGCCGATCCAGCCGTAAACCAGGTAGGCCGCTCCCAGGCTGACAAACAGCGAAAAGCAGCCAGCCAACGCCCGGCCGGTCAGCCCCTGCCGCTGCCGCACCCGGGATTCTTCGATGTCCTTCAGTGTTCGCCCTGCCACTCGACATCTCCTGCTTGCTCAAACGCCGTGACGATCTTGGCATAGCCGGTGCACCGGCAGAGGTTGCCGGTGATCGCCTGGGCAACCTGCTCGCGGCTGGGATGCGGGTGTTCTTGCAGCAGGCTGGCCCCGGCCACCAGGAATCCGGGGGTGCAGTACCCGCACTGGACCGCCCCCTGGTCAATAAACGCTTGTTGCAGCGGGTGCAGGCCCTCCTGAGTCGCAAGGCCCTCGACCGTGATGATCTCTGCCCGGTGCGCACGCGGAGCCGGCACCAGGCAGGACATGACGGCGATGCCGTCCAACCACACGGTGCAGGCGCCACATTCCCCCTCGCCGCACCCCTCTTTGCTCCCGATCAACCCCAGGTCATCCCGCAGCAGATGAAGGAGCGTCTTGCCGTTAGCACCGTGCACCGTATGGGGCCGTCCGTTCACCCGGGTTTCGATCGGCTCCGTCCCCGGGTGGGTATGGGTCACACCGGCGCCCTCAGCCCAAACAGGAAACCTGCCTTGCGTGTTGCCCCACAACATGGCAGGGCTCGCGGGCCAATCCTGCCGCTCGGCATGATCGCGCAGGGCAGTCAACGCCCGCCGGGTCAACACCCGAACCATGTCCGCTCGATAGTCGGCCGGGGATCGGATGTCGTCGATCGGCCGGGAGGCGCAGCCCGCCAATCTCGCAGCCTGCTGGATCACCTTGTCGGTCAGTGATTTGCCCAGCAGGTACTCCTCAGCTTGCGGCGCGCGAATAATGGTCGGCGCGACGCTTCCCGCCGTGATTCGAGCCCGGTCCACCCCATCGCTGCTCCAGCCCAGCACCACCGCCAAATTGATCACCGAGATGGCCTGCGCCCGCCGCAGTCCCAATTTGGCAAAGGTACCCCTGGTGCCGGCAGCAGCCGGTGGCACCAGCACCTCAGTCAGCATCTCGTCGGGCTCTAGGGCCGTGCGCCGGACCCCCAGGAAGAACTCGGGCAACGACAGGATGCGCTCCCCACTGGATGAGCGCAAACAGAGTCGTGCATCCATCGCCCAGAGCGGCGTGATGGTGTCGTTCGCCGGCGAGGCGGTGATCAGATTCCCGGCCAACGTCCCCCGGTTGCGAATCTGCGGCGCGCCAACGCTCCAGGCAGCCTGCGCCAGCGGAAACGCTCGCTCCACCACCACCGGTGACCCGACCAACTGGTTGTGTGTCACCAACGCACCCAGGTGCAGGGTACCGTCGTCCCCCAACCAGATGCGGTCCAGGTCGGCAATCCGGGTGACGTCAATCAACGTCGCCACCCGGCGGACCTGGCGCTCCAACTCAATGATCAGATCGGTTCCACCGGCAATAATGCGTGCTGGCACGTTCCGCTGATAAGCCTCAGCCAACAGCGTCAGCGCCTGTTCCAAACTAGTGGGCGTATGATAGGTCTGCCACATGCCAATCTCTCTGCCTGGCGCAAAACCATGACCGCCGGATCATCCCATCAACCGGCCGGCGTCGGCGGAACTGAAACGGCTCACAAGTCGCCTCTCTTGCGCTGGTGAGCGATGACCTCAGCCATGATGCTCACCGCGATTTCCCGGGGGGTCTCGGCGCCGATGGACAGTCCTATCGGCGTCTTGGCTCGATGGATCAACTCATCAGGCACGCCCATCGACAGAAGCTCTTGAACCGCAACTGCCCAGCGCCGGCGGCTTCCGATCACGCCCACATAGCAGGCGGGCGAGCCCAGCAGGTGCGGCAGCGCTTCCGTGTCCGCCTTAACACCCCGCGTCACTGCCACAATATAGGTCTGGTCGGTCACCTCGAAATTGGCCAAGGCATCGGGAATGATGCCGGGAAGATACAGATCTACCCCGGGTAGCCATTCCGGGCTGCAGAACTCGATGCGGTCGTCGGTGACCGCCACCCGAAAGCCAAGCCACTTGGCCAGAAACGCCACCTCTTTGCCCACATGGCCGCAGCCGACCACCAGAATGGTGGGCTCCGCCAACTCTGGTTCGATGAATACCTCCATCTCACCCCCGCACACGCCAGGGTCGCCCTTGGCCGGGTCCACCAGCGGTATGGTCAGGACGGTCGCCTCCCGCCGCGTCGCGACGTCCATGGCGCGGGCAACTACCCGCGCCTCTAGTTCGCCGCCTCCAATGGTTCCCACGGTCTGGCCGTCAGGGTAAACCAGCATCTTGGCGCCCTCCCGGCGCGGCACGGAACCCCTGGTCCGAATCACAGTGCACAGGGCCGCAGTCCCACCCCGCTGCTGTTTCTCGACCAACGCCCGGTAAACCTGTTGATTGCTCATCACCTGCCCGGATAGTCGAACCGGTCAACTTACTTGGGTTGACTGGCAATGCAAAAGCCAGGCACCCAACCACCGGACTCGCCGCCCGGATCCTCAACCAAATAGAACCGTATCTCTACCGCCTCTTTGCTGCGCTGTTCAACCCCGGCGACCACAATGGTGTCCAGGATATCTACCGCGCTGCCCGCCTCCATTCCCACGAACAGAACGCTTCCGGTCACCGGAAAAGCGGGTTCGGCGCCCAACAGGACCACCTCGTTCTTTGTCTCCTGCGAAACGCCACACGAACCGTGAACCTTGCACTCCTTGCCACAGTTCAGATGTACCTGTCCAATCAAGACCTCCTCATGGCCATACACCGCCTTGCCGCCACAGGATGTCAGCAGGACGGCTAGTAGGATCCAACTCAAGCTCACCGATGCCAGACGCCAATTGCGTGCCATGCTAATTCACCCGTCGTATATCCCAAACCAGTTTGTTGCCGGCGTCCTCCGCCGGATCATGGTGTAGGTCACTCCGCAGCGGCTCAATCGCCAAGCCGGTGCACAGCAGCCGACGATCCACCGCGCCGTACACGTCAGGTATCTCTCACTCCCCAACCCAATGCTTCCGTGTCAACCGCTTGCAGCATGTGGGGTTGCAGCTCCACCAGGACTGCTTCCGCCTCGGCCGCCACCGTCCCGTCCGGCAGCCGGATTTCGCTGTGGACCACGGCTCTCCGGCCGCGCAGGTCCTTGAGATGCCCCAGAATCCGCAGCGGGGTGCCCGTGGGCACTTGACGCCGGTACCTGGTTTCCAGCTTGAGGGTGACAAAGAAGCGTTGTTCATCATCGTCGGTCATCACCGAACGACCGGCCGTCTCGTCCAGAATCGCCGCCGTGACTCCTCCGTGCACCACGCCCGGGTAACCCTGATAGACATCCGGTACGGTGTACTCGGCAACGACCTCGCCGGAGCCTGCGCTGTGAAACTCCATCTTGAGTCCGACCGGGTTCTGGCGGCCGCAGATAAAGCAGTGATTCGAGGTTGGCTGTCTTCTCATCGGTTGAACCCCACAGCTAAAACGTCATTCATGGGCCTAACCTCGCCGAACGGGCAGAGGACCCGGCAGTTGGCTCCGCGCCCCACGCACTGGTTCTCCCGGTCCTTGCCCTCGTCGGCGGTCGCGCTGGCGCTCACCCTGTCAACCACACCGTCAGCAACCGACGCCACGGCACGCCCGACTTGCTCCTCAGGCGCAGGCCACGTAAGCACCTGGTGCGCTACGGCCGCGGCTGTGTATGCCGGCGAGAACCTATCATTGAGCGGGACTCGGCTAGCGATCTCTCCCTCCAGCACTAACGTCTGCGGACCGGTAGCACCTATCCACTTTTGGGACATAGAGCCCCTCGGTTGGGTGCCATTCTCCGCTCTTCTGCCATGACCTATCCTACAACGTTCAAGCACGGATAGCAAGTATACCCGGTCCGGCGCCGTGGAGTCAACTGGTTGCTTCACCGGCCGGGTGCCGGCCGGCGACAGCGCAGATATCCGGCCCGGCGGGGTGATGCGCGCTCAGGCATTCAAGATCGGAAGGAACGTCCAGGTCCAGGGCCAGATGAGGGTGATGCACCGTCACACAGGCAAGACGGTGCGAGTAGCACTGCTCCCGGTGCATTCGGTAGCTATCCTCTCCATACTGGAATTCGATGCCGGGCGGCAGATGATAGGCCAACAGATTCGTCCCTTTGCCATGCCGATCCGTCGCAACGATGAACCGCTTGCAGCCTGGTCCTGGGGTCTCTACCAGCGACAGGACCCACTCAACGTCTTCCGGCTGGAGCAACGGTAAATCAATGGGGACCACCATGGCAACCTGGGCGCCGCAGGCCAGCGCCTGCGCAGACGCCTGCTGCAGCGCCGGGTTCAATCCGGCCGGCTGGTCCTCGTGAACCGGTCGGCAACCCTGCTCCTGCGCCGCCTCCAGCGCCAGGGGGTCGGAACTGACCACTGCGATCTCTGCCAGCCCAGGGACCATTCGGAGGACATGAAGGGTTCTCTCCAAGAGCTGTCGACTCAGCGCCAGGCGGCCGGCAGGGGAAAGCACCGCTGCCAGACGGGTCTTGCTCCGCGCCAACTCCTTCACCGGAACGATGCCCCAGACCGTCACCGGGCGCCTTTCTGATTCAGGTCGGGCCGCATCGATCCCACCCAGTCCAGGATGCACGACGCCAGTCCAATCCTGTCCGAGTCAGTGCGCATCCAGGTGGAGGCCGGCAACGCAGCAATGCCCAGCGCTTCGATCGCCGGCGTCAGCGACTCATCCGCCTGGTCCAGAACCAAGCCAGATAACAGGCCGGCCCCGTACCACCGGGCGACCCCCAGTGGCGAGACTTCCATGCCCAGTTGGGCCATCATCTTGGCGGCCGGGCCCTTGACAGCCCGACCTCCGATGATGGGACTGACCGCCACCACCATCCTTTGTCTGGATTCCAGCGCTTCCCTGACGGAAGACACGTTCAGGATCGGGGCCACGCTGACCAGGGGGTTGGACGGCGCAATCAAGATCAGGTCGGCCATATCCAGAGCCTCAAGTACCTGACTCGAGGCAGCTGGTCGGGGTAGCGGAAGGATCACCTTCCGGACGGCGGGTTGCCATCGGCGGCGTACAAACCACTCTTGAAAAGACAGGACCCCCTCCGCCGTGTCGACCAAGGTAGGGGCAGGTTGGTCGGCCATGGGAAGCAATCGCTGTCGGACTCCCAAAGCGTGGCACAGGTGGGCGGTTACCTGCGTCAGCGTCAGCCCGGCTGCCAACAACTCGGTCCGCGCCAGGTGGGTTCCCAGGTCTTGGTCGCCCAACCGAAACCAGGTAGAGCCGCGGTACCGGGCAACGCTCTCCATGGCGCCAAAGGAATCGCCCTTCACACCCCAACCAGAGTCCGGATCCGCCATTCCTGCCAGCGTGTACATGACGGTGTCCAGGTCGGGGCAGATCGTGAGACCGAGGTGGGTCAGGTCGTCACCAGTGTTCCCCAGGATGGTCAGCTCTTCCGGAGCCAATACCTGCGCCAGACCCCAGACAAGCTTGGCACCGCCAACTCCACCGGCGAGAACTGTGGTTCTCATTAGTTCCTAACGGGGCCGAAACCCCAACTGAGCGCTCGTATCTCCATCCGACGCAGAGTCCTTCCCGCAGTCGATTCAACGCCGATCAGCCTGCCGGAGCGCGCCCGTTCCTTCTGCCCGGAATTGTAGCCCATGCCGCGGTTGGTGGCAAAGCACCTTCGTGGGCTGAACACGCCCTGGAAGCATGAGCCTGCTAAACTGCCCTCTCTGTCCTATCAAGCACCGCAATGGAGACGCATCGACAGGACGGTCGGCCCCCACGTCGCACCCCCAAGCCATGTCTCTGGTACAATAACGCTGTGGACGGCAGCACCTCTCAGTTTGTGTTCACCGCCGCGCCGGAGGCAGCACTGGTTGCATTCCGGGAGATCCAGCGGGTCGACCCAAAGGCCCGTCTGCTGGATTGGCTGGCGCCCGGGATCGGCCGTGCAGCCACGGATCTAGAGTGGGACCGGTTGGCAGCCACGCTGAGACGGCGGCCGCCCCTGTTCGTGCGCCACGTGTGCCCGGTCCAGGTGACGGTCCGGTTGGCAGGATCCCGGCAGGATCTAGACCTGTTGTCGGATGCGGCCGCTACGCTGAAGCCCTCTTTGAATCCATCCCTCTCGTTCTCGGTCCAGACCCGAATCCTGGCGGACCAAACCGTGTACGGCCGGTTCAACGTGAACGAGCGTCTGGCGGCCGTCCTGAGTGCAGACGGGGCAGCGATCGACGTGCGCCAACCGGCTCAGGTCCTTTCGGTGGTTTGCACGCTAGACCAGGGTTACCTGGGTCTCTCTCAGACGGCAGACAACCTCAGTGATTGGGCAGGGGGCGAGCGACGGTTCAAACGCGAGCAGGGACAGGTCAGCCGTTCCGAGTTCAAGCTGCTGGAAGCCATGGAGCTGTTCGGGCTAGAGTTTCCCAGCGGTGGGCAGGGCTTGGACCTGGGCGCTGCGCCGGGAGGGTGGACCCGGGTGATGCGGCGCCACGCCATGCGGGTGGTGGCTGTCGATCCGGCGCAGCTGCACCCGATTCTGGCTTCGGACCCGGTTGTGGAACACGTGCGTCAACTGGCGCACAGCTTCCTGACCAACCCGAGATACGCCGATTTGCGGTTCGACGTGATCCTGAGTGACGCGCGGATGGATGCACGAGATTCCGCCCGGCTCATGGTGATGGCCGCCGACCGCTTGCGCCGTGATGGCTGGGCCCTGGTAACCCTCAAGTTGCCGCAACGGGACATGGCCGAGATCGCGATTCGGGCGATTCGCATCCTTCGTCCGCGTTACTTTGTGGTCGGCGCGCGGCAACTCTTTCATGACCGTTCAGAAATCACGGTAGCCCTCACGTTGCGCGGCGCAGCGCCCAACCGCACTGGGCCGTAGGTTGGGTCCCGCCACGAGCTTTGGGCGCCCGGCCGGACGAAGGGACTGGGACACAACGGCCGGGAAATGGTGGGGCATCTGTGCAGCAACGCGCGGAGGATGAGCGTCAGCCGGCCACGGTTACCTCGTGCCGTCCCTATCTCGGCCAACCGTGGGCGTTCCCATCGCAATATGGCGAAACGCGGTGGCGGTCGTGTCTGCATATTGCGCGGTCGGTACAATCATGCCATAATACCGGTGACGGCGCCGCGATGGTAAGCAGGGTGGCTCATGTCGTGTGAAGAGACGTTTGCGCAACAGCTCCGGGAGCGGGGATTCCGTCTGACTCCCCAACGCGAGATGGTCCTGGCGGTGTTGCACCAGACGGAGGGGTTGGTGACGGCCGAGGCCATCCATCAGCAGGTGCGGCACATCAGTTCCGCGGTGGACATATCAACGGTCTATCGAACGCTGGATCTGTTGACTGAGCTGCAGATGATCTCTATGTTGGATCTTGGTGACGGACAGCGTCGCTACGAATTTGTCGGCAGGTCTGCGCTCCATCATCATCTCCTGTGCAATCGATGCGGGGGGCTTACGCGCGTGGATGCGTCTCAACTGCAGCTCCTGTCGGATCACATCCAGCGCGAGTTTAACTTTGAGGTGGATCTGGGTTCAATGACCTTTCGCGGCCTGTGCGGGAATTGCGCGGCGAACCCTCCAGGGGGGCATTCAGCCCACACCGAGTAGCCATCTATGTCCAAACCGACCCCGGACCTGGACGCGCTGCGCCTCAAGATGGTTCAGGACCAACTTGGCCGCCGCGACATCACCGACCCGAGGGTTTTGGAGGCTATGCGAACGGTGCCCCGCCACCTGTTTGTGCCGCAGGATTTGGTGCACATGGCTTACTGGGACGGGCCATTGGCTATCGGCGAGGGACAGACCATCTCGCAACCCTACATCGTGGCACTCATGACTCAACTTATGCACTTGCAGGGTGACGAGAAGGTGTTGGAGATAGGATGTGGGTCCGGATATCAGGCGGCCGTGTTGGCTTTATTGGCCCGATCTGTGTTGACCATTGAGCGTCATGCGGTGCTGGCAGACCGGGCCCGGGAACGGCTAAAGGCCTTGGGGTATGACAACGTGCGCGTGCACATCGGAGACGGAAGCGTCGGGATGCCGGCCGAAGCTCCGTTTGACGGGATCCTCATCACCGCTGGCGCGCCAGATATTCCGCTGACACTCAAGGAGCAGGTGGCTCCTGGAGGCCGAATCGTGGCCCCGGTAGGCAGGCTGGACAACCAGGTGCTGGAGGTGCTCGAACATCGCGGCCGAACCTGGCATGTCGAGCGATCGATCCCGGTCATGTTTGTGCCTTTGATCGGCGTCCACGGCTGGGATGAGAGGGAGTATGACCGTGGACGATGGTTTACCTAACTTGAGTCAGGCAGCCGCCTCGGGCCCGGCAACTGCCAGGGCGTAGCGGTCCGCATCCAAGTACTTACGGACTGCTGCCTGGATCTGCTCAGCGGTTATCTCGCGCATCATATCGGGGTATCGCTGCAGGTAATCCAGGCCAAGGTTGTACATCTCCATGGTCAACAGCAGCGATGACACTCCATCGTTGGTCTCCAGGTCAAGTGGCAACGAGCCGACAAGAAAGCTCTGGTTATCGGCCAGCTCTTCGGCCGGCACAATATCGTCCTGCATCCTACGGACCTGGTCGCGGATGCTGGCAACCGCGCGCGAGACATTGTCCGGGCTGACGCCGGCTGTCACGAACCAGGGTGCCGGTCCGGGGGCTACCCTCAATACGCTGTAGGCGTAATAGGCCAGACCCTGACGGTCACGCACCTCGCTGCCCAACCGGCCCATCAAACCAAATACGCCCAGGATGGTGTTAGCCAAACGAGCTGCTCGATAGTCTGGGTCCGAACGGCATGGCCCTGGTGCACCCAGCACAAGGCCCGACTGGCTCTTTCCCGGCACAAAAGCGTGCTTCTCGTGGGCAGCAGTCAGGGGTTGCAGCGGCGGCAAACTGAGCTGCGAGTCGGGCGCGCCCGGAGCGGCCGACCAACGACCCAGCGTGGCTTCCAGCTTCTTCAACACCTCCCCTGCCCGCACGTCGCCGACAACCACGATGATCATTCGCCGCGGACCGTAGTAGCGATGGTGAAAGTTGACAATATCCCGGCGAGTGATGGCACTCACGGTATCGACGGAGCCGGCGGGGTTGCGGCTGTACAGGTGTTCCGCCGGGTAGGCAAGCTTGAGGAAATCGTTCATCGACACATGGCGGGTGTCGTGCGCCTGGATCTGCAGCCCGGTGATGATCTCGCCGCGCAGCTTTCGGATCTGGTCGGCCGGAAAAGCTGGCGTGTACAAAGCGTCTCGCAGCAGGTCCAACAGCAGGTCCAGATCCTCAACCAGGCACTGACCAGAAAAGGTGGTCGCGTGCGAACCGGCGCCAAAGGCCAGGCTGGCTCCTACTGACTCCAGAGCCTCGAAAACCTGGGCAAAAGTCCGCTGACCCGCACCGCGCATAAGCGCCGCGGCGGTAAAGCCAGCCAGACCCTCTTTTGAGGGTTGTGTGTTAATGGATCCGACTTGAAGCGCCCCAACCACTGACACCGTGGGTACGACATGGTTTTCGCGCACCAGCACTACGATTCCGTTGGGCAACTCGTGTCGCACGACGTCCTGCGGACCGGGAACGGATTGTGGCCGTTGGTTTTCAGCGACGCGGATCATCTTTCTCCTGGTCAATAGGTGTATTCACATGGTCGCGGCAGGCAGCCGCATTGGCGGCTGTCGCATCGATAGTTCATCGGCCGGGAATGTACCTGCCAACCGTGCGGCGTCTTCGATCCAAGTATCGAGCGGCCACACGGGCAACGTCGTCCAGCGTGACCCCTTGGAGGTTGTCCAGATAGCCTCCAAACCAGGTGTGGGATCCCGCAACAACTTGGCTCAAACCCAGCCAGGATCCCTGATCGGTCACGCTGTCGCTGCCAAACGCAAAAGACGCTTTGGCTCGTTTAATAGCGCACGCCAATTCTGTCTCGGTCACCGGATGGCTCTCAAGGAGTCGTGCTATTTCGGCATCGATGGCCGACTCCACCAGATCCAGCCTCTCAATCGGAGAGCGGTTCCGGCCGCGTTCTGGAGCACGCACGGTGGCGGAGATGCTGTATAGTGCCGGATCGATGCTGGGTGACAAGCCGCCATCCACTCCTGCTGCAAGTTCGGTCTCCACCAGCGCCTTGTACAAGCGCGAGCTCTTGTTGGTGGTGCTGCCGCCTGCTACGCCGTCCGAATCCCCCAACAGCGCAGAACCGAGCACGACGAGAGGGAAATAGTCCGGGTCGCTGACGTTGGGTGCCCGATACGACATGAGCAAGTAGGCCGTGTCGCCATCTCCTTCCACGTTCACTCGCCGTTCTCCACGCTGTTCAGGTTCGTGACTGTTCACAGGCCGGATGGTCGGGCCGCGCTCCAGCCGCCCAAACCGCTCCTCGACCTGCGCCAACATCCGTTCCCCATTCAGGTCGCCTGCCACAACGACTACGGCATTGCCGGGGCAGTAATAGGAACGGTAATGCCGGTACAGGTCTTCGCGGGTGATGGTCTCCAGGTCCGCCATATTGCCGATGACAGTATGGTGGTAGGGATGCACTCGGAAAGCGGCCGCCCGGACCTCTTCTGACAGCAGAAAGGTGGGATGGTTCTCCAACCCCTGACGTTCGGAAATGATGACGGTACGCTCAGCCTCCACCTCAGCGGGATCGAACAGCGAATTTTGCATACGGTCAGCCTCAATCACCAGACTCAAACCTATGTCGGACGCCGACATCGTCTGATAATAGGCTGTGAAATCGAACGATGTATACGCGTTCCACTGACCTCCCAATCGGGCAAGGGCCCGGTCGAGCTCACCGGACGGAAAGGTCGGGGTGCCCTTGAACATCATATGCTCGGTCCAGTGAGAGATGCCCGTAATGCCAGATGCCTCGTTGCGACTACCAACCCGGTAGTAGATCCAAAAAGTGGCAACCGGGGCGTGGTGCATCTCACGGATGAGAACGGTCAGGCCGTTCTCCAGAACGGTGCAGCTGGTCTGGTGTTGATCCATAAATTCTCCCATGCCGGCACACATGCTCCGGCAGATTATACTGGCTGGAAACCGGTCGGCAAGAGACGTGTTCAGTTAAGAGCCGAGAGGGCACAGCCCGTGGGCAGTCCCCATCAAAGGATGCCGAACCGAAGAAGAAAGTGAATCACAATCAGCGCGGTGCCCAGCAGAAAAGCCACCACCGCCAGCCGCAGCCACCACTTGCTGGTCACAAAGGTCGGTACGGCGCCGGCCTCAACAGCAGCGACTCTGGTCGTTGGCGGCGAAACTGGCAAAGTTGGCGAACGCATACGGTATTGGTCCAACACCTCGGCCGAAAGCTCTACATCCTCACGTTCGCTGCGTTCCAGGGCACCCAGGAGAAAGCCCAAAAGGCCCACGTTCTCCTTGGAGCGCATGTCAGCCGCCGCCTGGTATTGCCCGCCAAAGCTATCGACCAGCCCACCTTCGATGGCCTTCTCCACTCGCTGTACTCCCCAACCCGCTACCGAGTTCCGCACCTCGCGGGGGGCCAGCTGGTATACCCAGGCCGGAATGTCTCCGATCGCTGCCAGCACATCCACGGCCGGGGTGCCACGGAGCGATTCCGACGCAACCTCTCGGGGAGTGCCGGACGGGTGGTCGGCTGCCGGCGTCCGGGACGGGCCGGATTCGAGGTCCGGCAGCAGTTCCAGGTCCCGCAAAACCAGGTGGAATCGGGCAGCCTGCGAGGAAAAGCTCAGGTGTCCAGTTGCCCGTACAAGCTGTCCTTCAGCCAACTCGAAATCGGGCTTGACGTTACGAGCAACCTTGCAGCGGAGTGCGTAGCCGGCGTCCCGGAGGGTGAACTGAATGGGCCTTCCACCACCCGTCCAGATGATCTGGCTGACCGTCCCGGTGGCAAACAGCAGCCCCAGGTCTAGTTGTGGCGGCAGCAGAGCAAAGAGCCGGGTGTTGATGTGGCTGATCGGCATGTCCATGGGGAATCACGTTGCCAAAACGCCTATTGGGCGCCAAAGTCAATGGTCCAATAATGAACGCTGGGGGCATTCGGATTGTAGCTGTAACCACCTCCCATTTCGGTGGCGACGGTGGATAGGATGATGATCCGATGTGGAGGGCTGGTCATCCACCAGGCCACTGCGTCGGCAATTTCGGCGAAACCCCAGGCAGTGACCTCGCCAGCATAATCGCCGGGATAGCTTGCCTGCATCAAACGATCCGCCGGATGACTGCCATTTGACCCATAGTGGCCGGTGAAACCATAAGCAGACATGTCCGCACTGTGATGTTGCGAGGACCGAGCCAGTTGATCGGACCAAACCAGCGGTGCAAGACCAGAAGCTTGTCGTTCCGCGTTGATGGCTCGCAGCAGCTGTTGAGCCGCCGGGTCATCCGGGGTTTGCGTAGCCAGCGAAGGAGCCGTGTCCGGTTGCTGCCCGTCCGGTCCGTTCCCGTCCGTCGGTGCTGCGGCATCTGGAAACGCCACGCCCGCGTTGCTAGACATCCAAGGAAGGTAGACCATGTAGGGAAACACGTGCACCGAGAGAGTGTCTAGCGCGACCCCGAAATCGTTCCCGATCGCCAGGGTCACTATGTAATCTCCGGGCGAGCCGTAGCTGTGCGCCACATGCCGGTGGCTCGCCGTGTTGCCGTCACCGAAATCCCAAAAGTAGCTGGTCACCTGCCCGGCAGAGGTGCTTGCGGTAAAGGTGATGAGATCGCCCGGTGACACCTTGGTGAGCGAGGATTGGATCGAAGCCTCTGGGGCCAAGTCCACTACTACCGTGTGGGAGGACTGAACCGCAGTCTCGCCTTCGCCGACAATGCGTGAAACCGTATAGGTGCCCGGTTGACCAAAGCGGTACACTGGATTGGGATCGTCGCTGGTGGTGCCATCGCCGAAACTCCAACGGACCGTGGCAATCGGCTCCGAGAGGGAGCGGAACTCGATTGGTTGACCCACGGCCGGGGTTTCGTCGCTCACCAGCACACTTGGTGGGGGCGGTTGAACCTCTGGCGGTGTCGAGGCTGGGGCGCTGACCGGCAACACGACTGTGCTCGCGCCTCCAGGGTTAGCCACTGTTAGGCGTACCTGATATACGCCTTCGCCCGGATACGGATGTACCTGAGCCTTTCCGGCGGCAACAGTGCCATCACCAAATTCCCACCACAGTCCGAGCGGCCCGGTTCCCTGGCTCAGATCAACAAAACTCACCGATGAGTCTGCCTGTATCGTGTAGGTAAAACCGGCAGTTGGTGCCACCCCTGCCCAACCGGAGGCTGTGAGATGGAATACTCTCAACTCGTCTGCCACGGCGGCATAAGCAATGAGTCGACCGTCGGTCCCCGGCTCGGCCGGCGCATGCCCGGCGAACCGCAGATCGCGGTTGCTGCCCGCTCCGACCTGGCCAACCCAGGTGATAATGCCCGACCTCACCTGGTACGCGGCACCGGGCGGAAGCCGTGACAGAGTCAGCTCAAATCCGGCAGGCAGGCTTGCCTCAACAAAAACCTGTCTGTCCGTCGGCCCTGGGTTGGCCAAACTGAGGGTAAACGTCACCGAGCCGCCAGGGGTGACGGCCGGCGGGTCCACCTTCATCTCCGCCCTCACCCCAACTGAACCATCCGGGGTTCTGCTCTGAGCATACGCCAGCGGCACGAACAGGACTAGCGCTGCGCACAACGCCAGCAGTTCGATCAAAACGTAGCAACTCCTCGCCTGCCTGGTCCGTTTCAACGAAAACCCCTATGGTCCAAGTCTACCATCGGCGCAGGAAAACGCAAACGCCCGAGTCGGTGCAGGATGCGGACTGCTAGATGCGGAGCGTCGCCCGAAGCCGATCCGGGAAAAGAAGCAGGTCAAGCGCGTCGTTGATGCTGGCACAGACCACATCCGCCGCTGTCAGCGCCTGTACAGCCAGACCTTCGGGACCCACGACGGCAATTCCGAGCGCAGCCTTTGACAGCATGAGGGCGTCATTGCTCCCATTGCCGATGGCTACCACGGTGGACGCTCCCAACTGACTCACGTACGCCCCTTTGAGCGCCTGTTGCGTGACAGCGGGCATAGTCGGCGGCAGGATTGTTGCCTTGAGATTCAACGACCGATCGACCTCCTCCTGCCCACCGTGGGTATCGGCCGTCAACAAATTCACCGTGAGATCTCGCCGCAGACTCGCCAGTCGCTCTGCCACACCCGACGACAGGTTGCCGTCCAGCGCCAGCGTGCCGCTCACATCCAGCACCAGGTGTTCGAGATGAAGCGTTGGCCGGCCGGGGATAGAAATCACGATCACGCTTGTTAGTCCAGTCTAAATTCATGTCCAGTGCGCGGCAGGTTGTCCGAGCACCCAAGGTCCTGCAAAAAACGGAGGGCATTCAGCGCCGCCGCGCGGTCATCAGGGGTCAGTGGGGCAGCCCAGAATTCCTCTTCATCCATCACCGTCGCATCGCCTTGTGGGCTGACGAACAGATCGAGCGCCAGATCTTCCGCTGCCAGGTCCTCTTCCGAGATGACGGCCGGCCGGGTGATATTGCAGTACCAACCTTTCAGCGGTCCATCGCGGCCGTCATAGACCTCCATGATATTGTACCAACGGTTGGAGAAATGATGCTCGACCAGGCGGTCGCCGGGTTCCATTGTGGTTCCGCCCATGCGGGCCGAACTGGACCCGTATGGTGCTGCCAGCGTGATGCTGGTAGGAGTGCGGAACAGAACCTGGCCCAGGTAGCTGAGAACCGGTTCACCCTCCACGTTTAGCTTGGTCACCGTCACTTGGCCCGCTAGGCTTAGCTCATCAGCCACCAGGCTGATGGCGCCAGTGTCCACGTGCACCTGCATGCTCTCGCCCAGCACAGGAATCTCACCCGGAGCAGCCCGCAGCGCAAAAGTCAACCGGGGCCCGGCCACGTGTTCCAGTTCAATCTGATAGTGCCCTCCTCTGAACGAACAGGCTGTTATCGTGCCAGTCAGCGGGAACGTCGTCGGGCCTGGGCAGACGGTAGCCGCTTCGGGGTGAAACAGCACCGTGACCAATTTCTGGCCCAGGAGCTCATCGTCGGCACGGTCGACCTCCACGGTGCCAATAGCCGTCTGGACCTGAGGCGGTGTTTTTTTCACCCATCTTCCCTGCAATAGGTTGGTCAGTCCCAGAAAGCGCGCCACCGAGGCCGACGCCGGCCGGCGGTAGACATGGTCAGGTGTCCCTATTTGCAGCGCACGGCCCGAGTCCATTACCAGAACACGGTCTGCCAGGGCAAACGCCTCCTGTTGGTCGTGAGTGACCGTAATTGAAGTCACTCCCACCTCGCGGAGGATGGAGCGCAATTCGTTCAGCAGGCGCTCCCTCAGCGCCCGATCCAATGACCCCAGAGGTTCGTCCAGGAGAAGCAACCGTGGGCTCGGAGCCAGGCTGCGCGCCAAAGCCACCCGTTGTTGCTCTCCTCCGGAGAGCGAATCCACCGACCGATTCTGTTTTCCGTCCAGGTCCACTAATGCCAGAACTTGGTTAACTCGCTGCTCAATCTCCGCGCGCGCCAAACCGGCCATACGCAGACCAAAGGCCACGTTTTGGGCAACGTTTTTGTGTGGAAAGAGGGCAAAGTCCTGAAACATAAAGCCGAATTTGCGTTGGTGGACGGGCACCCCAGCCAAATTCCGGCCGGCAAACAGGATAGCACCGCAATCGGGTGGCTCCAGGCCCGCAATCAGACGCAGGAGCGTGGTTTTCCCGCATCCGCTGGGCCCCAGAAGGCAGAGAATCTCGCCATCCCGCACGGACACGGTCAAGTTCTGCAGCGCGACGGTCCGGCCGTACCGTTTGCAGACGCCCCGGACCTCGAGCAGATGCTCCCCGGGGTGGGCTGGCTCTTTCGGGTCGTGCAGGGCGTCAGCAGAGTCGGTCATGAGGCCTCAACCTAGAATTCGCCGATGTCGCCATAACGGAACCGCTCGATTGCCAGCAAACCGCCGGCACACACCAGCATCAGGATGGTGCTCAATGCGACGGCCTGCCCAAAGCTTAGCGTACCCGGCTGCCCCAGGAAGCGGTTGATGGCGATGGGCAGGGTAATCGTGGCGCCTGGACGCGCAATAAAGGATGTCGCTCCGAATTCGCCCATAGAAACGGTAAAAGCGAACATGGCTCCCACCACCAGTGCTCTTGCGGCGATTGGCAGATCCACCTCTCGCCGGACTCTGCCCGGGGATGCCCCCAACACGGCCGCGGCCTCTCGGAGGTGCGGCCCGATCCCGCGCAGAACCGGCAGCACGCTGCGCACCACAAATGGGAAAGCGATGAGGCTGTGCGCCAGCGGAATGAGGCCCTCCCAGGTACGCAGCCAACCAAGAGCCACAACATAGCCAAAGCCCAATGTGACCGCCGAGACGCCCAGCGGCAACATCAACAGCGAGTCGAGCCAGCCCGCCCAACGCCGTCGCTTCCCCTGGGAACCCTCGCTCGCCAGGTGCCAGGCGCTGAGCGCTCCCAGGGCAGTCGCCAACAGAACAGTCACCGCTGCGTAACGCAGTGAGTTTACCACCACCTGCAAGGGGGCAACATGGAGAACAGAACCACGCCGGTTGACCGGCAATTCGAGATAGTACGCCAGTGTGAAGCGTCCATCGGCGCCCACGAACGACCGCTCGACCAGAGCGAGCAGAGGAGCCAGCAGCAGAATCACCATCAGCACCACGTTCGCCGTCACCAGAATCCGCTCTCGGCGAGTGACGACGGGCCGCAAGGTCATCTGTTGGGATTGAAAGCGGAGGGGCGCCGTGATCCGCCGCTGAAAGTGGGTATAGGCCAACATGATGCCATACGTGAACACTATCTGCAGAATGGACAGCGCGGCCGCTACCGGGAATTTCAGGAACACCACTGCTTGCCGATAGATCTCGGTCTCCAACGTGGAAAAACGAGGCCCACCGAGAATCAGGATGACACCAAAACTGGTGAACGTGAAAAGAAAGATCAGCAACGTCGCTGCTAGCAAAGCGGGCCCCAGGGCGGGCAGCGTTACGTGCCACATCACCCGTCGACGGTCGGCACCGAGGACGGCTGCCGCTTCCTCCGAATGACGGCTCAGGTTGGCCCAGAATCCGCCCACAATCCGGATCACCACGGTATAGTTGTAAAAGACGTGCGCCAGCAGGATCAGCCACAGGGAGTGCTCTAATTGAATTGGGGGCGATTCCCATGCGAGCAGCGATTGCAGGAGCTGATTCAACCGGCCGCTTGGCCCCAACAACGCCCGGAATGCCGCTGCCACTACCACCGTAGGCATCACAAAGGGAACGGTGGTCAAGGCTTTGAGAATCTGTCTGCCCCGAAAGTGATAATGCCCAAACACATAGGCGCCTGGCAATCCAACCAGCAAGGTGAGAAAAGTGGACAAAGCCGCCTGCCAGATGGTGAACCAGACAGTCCGCATATAGTGCGGACGGGCGAGCAGTTCCCTCAGGGCCTCCAACGCAAACTGGCCATCTGGTAGCAGGCTAACCCAAAAGATGGCCAGCAATGGATAGATGAAAAAGAGCGCCAGGAAGACGATTGGCACCCAAAAGAGCATTCGACCAAGACGGTGTGGCATCGATCAACGCAAGCCGGCCGCAGGTTCGCTGCCTTCACGGCCAAGTAGACCGGCTGGCAACCAGAGTCAGCGCAACACGACCTCTGTCCAGGCTTCGATCCACTCCTCGCGGTGGACCTCGATGTCAATCGGATCGACCTCAGCCGTTTGCTGCGGAACAGCCGCATACAGGGCAAACACCTCGGGCAGCACCGCGTTCAGGTTGGCAGGAAACATAAACATCTGTAAAGGAATCTCCTCCTGAAATCGCCAGCCTAACATAAAATCCACCAACGCTCGAGCTGCTGCCCTTTGTTTGGTTCCCTTGAGGATACCCACAAACTCGATCTGACGAAAGCAAGATCCATCAGCCACAATGGCGGCGGTAGGCGCTTCCTCAAGGGGTGTTTCCGAGTAGAACACCTCGGCCGGTGGGCTGCTGGCGTAGCTGACCACCACCGGCCGGGTGCCGTCCGACGCGGCGGTAAAATGGCCCCAGTAAGCCTCCTCCCACCCGTCGGCAACCAACACGTCATTAGCGCGCAGCTTGGCCCAATAGTCGAGGTAACCGCCGGTCCCCAGGTGTCCGATGGTAGCAAGCAGGAACGCCAGCCCGGGTGACGAGGTGGCGGGGTTTTCCACCACCAGCAGACCAGCATACTCGGGTCTGATCAGGTCCTCCAGGTTGGCCGGCGGGGCGAGGTTTCGCTGCGCAAACCAAGCCTTGTCATAGTTCAGGCACACATCGCCATAGTCGACTGGCAACAATCGGTATTCCGGGTCCAATTGGAGTCCGTCGGGAATTTCCGTCAATCTGGGTGAATGGTAGGGCTCGAATAGTTCGGCGGCGAGCGCCCGACTCAGAAAAGCATTGTCCACGCCGAAAAAGACATCCGCCAGCGGGTTTCCCTTGCTGAGAATCGCTTGGTTCAGCACGGCTCCGGCGTCGCCTGAGGGGAGCAACACCACCCTGATGCCTTCCTCTTCTTCAAAGGACTGCAGTAATTCCGCACTGACGCTAAAGCTATCGTGTGTCATCAACCGTACCGTGTTCTGGCCGCTTTGGCCGCACGAGACCAAGAGCACAAGCACTGGAATCCATATCCATCTTTTCATCGTCATCCCCGCCCGGGTTGGCTACCTGCATCCACTATCGAACAACCTGTCTGGTCTACTGGTTCTGGGCCGCCCACCACAACCTCGGACACATGCTGGTCGGCATGGATGCACAAGAGCAACCCTCCTTTTACCTGTACATGGGCCGCGTGATCAATCATGCGATTGCTGACGCCGCGGCCGTGCCCAAAATGCAGGACCTCGCTGTCGAGAGGCCATTCCAGACCTTGGGTTTTCACCCCCTCGACGGATTGACAGAGCGGCAGGAGCGACACCAGGTCACCGGGCTTTCCTTCAATGGTGACCTCTGGGCGGACTAGGTGGATATGTTGGTGGCCATCCGTCATCTCCACATCCAGGTGGGCTAGCTCCGGCCGGCTGAGTAACTGAATGTTGGCCAGCATCTGGTCCAACCGGCCGCCCAGAGCCCCAACTACCAACACCTGGCCCACCTGGTTTGCCGCCACCTCTAGCAGGGCCAACTCTAGGTCGGTCTCGTTCTTGTCAGCCGGATGCACGATCATTTGTACCCCCTGGCGCTCCAAGCCCTTCCGAGAGCCGGGTGGCAGGGAGTCCAGGTCACCGATGATCAGGTTGGGTACCCGGCCGCAGGCCAGAGCATGGCGTGTGCCGCCATCGGCCGCCACAATCCAGTCGCCGGGCCGCAGCCGGGCCCGGATGGCAGCCTCATCCGGCATTTCGCCGTTTGCAAAAATCACTGCCCGTTTGGTTTCCATAAAACAAAAAAGCTTCCGTTGGAGGAAGCTCGCGCAGAACTCCCTCCGCTGGCATTACCCAGATCAGGTTCACGGGTCGAGGGCTCTCGCCCTCCTCTCAGCCTGCTTTTCAGGCTCCCCGGTCAGTATTTTTCCATCATTATAGGGTTAACCCCGGTCAATGTCAACCACCCAACGGCGCCAGCCAAGCAAAAAGGCGGCTGTGGTGCTCGCGCGGTGCACCACAGCCGCCTCATACTCGGCCCAAGCTGGGTTCTCGGCCTTCTCAATCGCTGGTCATGAAGAACAGCGGTTGCATCTCAAAGCTCTTGTAATGGGGCCGCAGCCGCTCCGTGTTGTAATGCTTTTCAACATTGACCACCTTTTTCGTACTGGTCACCACGTCCACAGGAAGGTTGTCGTACCGACCGCTTCTCAGGGCGACCAGCCGGCCGTGGACGTTCTTGAGAATCAGATCCAGCGCCAGGTTGCCGTACGCCATAGGGACGATCGAGTCGATGGCGTCGGGGTCTCCGCCCCGCACCAGATATCCCAACCGTTGATTGATGGTGTTAACCGGCTTTCCAGCGTTGAACTGAGGCGATAGCTCCCTCAGTTTGATCGATAGCAGGTCGGCGATCCCGCCCAACTTCATATGCCCATAGGCATCTGTTTCGGTGCTCTGGAAAACCATCTCGCCACCCTCGAACATGGCTCCTTCAGAGACCAAGACAATCGAGTATTTGCTGGGGTTCTTGTGACGGTCCTCGCAGAGCAACTCGGTGAGGTGTTCGATCCTGAACCTATATTCTGGAATGACGCACCGGTTGGCCGCACCCGCCATGGTCGGCAGCATGGCCGTGAAACCGGCATATCGGCCAAACACCTCCAACACCAGGAACCGCTCATGCGATCCGGCGGTAGTCCGCAGGTTGTTGGCCATTTGGATGGTGCGCGTGACGCATGTGCTAAAGCCAATGCACAAATCCGTGCCCGGAACGTCATTGTCCATCGTCTTGGGAATGGCTACGACTCTTGCTCCTTCCTGGTACAACCGCACGCCGTAGCTCAACGTGTCATCTCCACCGATGGGAATGAGATAGTCCACGCCGAGAAAATCCAGGTTCTTGAGCACCTCCGGGGTCAGGTCGTTTGACTCGTCGGCGTAGCGTTCTTTCAGGTGCGCGGGCACATCATCTTTTCGGACATGGCTAGGGCGCGTTCGGGAGGTATGCAGAAAAGTCCCGCCAGTTCGCCCGGCTCGGTTCACTATCTCCTCAGTGAGAAACTGGAAACACTCCGAGTTATCGGCTGATTTGTCGCGCACAAGATCTACTAGACCGGCCCATCCCCGGCGCAGGCCAATGACCCCATACCCCTCGCGGAGGGCCCGAATAGTGACTGCTCGGATTGCTGGGTTCAACCCAGGAACGTCTCCCCCACCGGTTAGGATCGCGATGACGCCCTTGGTGCGCTTCACGTTCGCCATGATAGAACTCCGTTCCTAATTCGCACTTGATAATATCGACTGGACGATAGAGCGACACGATTTTAAAGCCGAAATTGAGTCAAGTCAACGACTGGTTCGCAAATTCCCGCCGCCCAACGCGCCTGTGGTATAATGACCCGGTCGCAAGTCAGTTCATGAAGTTATGAAGACACGGCAACGACACAGTTGGTTTGGCTGGTTCTCATTGGCGCTGGCGGCGATCATCGCTTCCAGTGGATGCGCTATGACAGCGCCGGCCGGCGCGGCACTGGAACCCCCGGCTGCCCAATCAACTGTTTTGCCGACCGAGACGGTCCGCGTTTTGCCCTTGCCCGTGCGGACTGCGACCGCAGAGCCATCTGCGTTTGCCACCGTGTTGCCCTCCCACGCACCCTCGCCGTTCCCCACAGCGCTGCTCTCCGCCCGGCCGGAACTGGCGACCCCTCCCAACCTGGCCGACTTGATTGACCTCCGCGAGCTTCGGCTGCGGAACGGGCCCAACCGTGTCTACTCCAGTCCCACCCCAACACCTGACCCTCGGATTCCCACCTACCCACCCAACACTACGGGGGACATTCCCGTCCTGATGTATCACCGCATTGGATACCCAGAAGACACCTGGACCCGCACGCCCGAATCGTTTCGCTCCGACCTGGAGTTCCTGGTGAGCCATGGGTTCTACCCCGTTAACTTGATCGACGTGGTCCTGGGTAGGCTGGACCAGGTTCCGGTGGGCCGCCGGCCAGTGGTACTCACCTTTGACGATTCCACCGCCGGGCAGTTTTGGCTACGGGATGACGGGACGGTTGACCCAGACTGCGCGATTGGCATTTTGCTGGAAATGCACCGTCAATACGGCACAGATTGGCCCCTGCACGCCACCTTTTTTGTCATCACGCCACTGGATCAGTCCGGTTCACTCCTGTTCGGGCAGACCACGTCTGGCCCGCAGAAAGTGAGACAACTCATCGAATGGGGCATGGAGGTGGGAAGCCACACCGTTCATCACCCGAACCTGCGCGTGGTAGATTCAGACGTGGTTCAGTGGGAACTTGCTGTCTCACAGCATGAGATTGAGGCCATGGTGCCCGGTTATTCTGTTACGACCCTGGCGTTGCCCGAAGGAGGAACCCCCCAGGATGATACCCTGCTTGCACGCGGGTATTCGGAAGCTGCTGGATTAGGATACCGGTATCTTGCGGCCGTCAAGGTGGGCGCGGGACCTGCACCATCACCGTTATCGCCGGATTTTGACGCCTACCGCATTCCCCGGATCCGCGCCTCACAGGATCAGTTGGACGTCTGGTTCCCCAGCATGGCCTGGAGTCCCGACCGATACTATGTTTCCGATGGCGTGCCGCGGACGATTACTGGTACACAATAACTGCCGGGACTGGGTCCAACGCCATGACTTCCTCGACCGTCAGCAAAGGCGGTGCGTCCTCACGGAAAAAAATCTTGATGCCCCCGTACTCATAACCTGGCTCATTGCGATACTGATTGTAGTCGTATAGTTTGTTCCACTTGCCGCCCACGCCGTCCGCATCGATCACCAATTCAACGTGCGGATAGTCGGTGATTCCGTCTTTGTCCGGGATCATCCGGTCTTCGAACTGGTGGATGATGAGCACCCGGTTCAGACCGATTTCCAGGGCAATGACTTCCATCTGAGCCTGTACATAGTTGATCTGATCGGTTGTGATCTTGCCCAGGTATTGGCCCGGAATCTGCCAATCCTCATCCATAAAGAACTCGGGGTCCAGCGCCAGGTGCACGTGCGGGCGGTACAACAGCGGCTTGATGCGCTCGAATTCGACCTCAAGATCACCATGAGCTAGCTGGATATCCAAGATGGCAGCCACGTTGGCTGCCTCGGCGGCGTCAATCCAATCTTCCAGGACTCCCATGGCCACATGGTGGTTATAGTCGCCGTCAGAGCCCGGGAAAGCGTCAGCAACCGTCGTTACCATGTGGTAGGTGGGCACGATGAACCGGTCAGGGGAAAGAACCTGGTGCCGCAATGCCAACTGCTTCAGGTCTCGGGTCATGTCATCACGCCCACTCTGACCCAATATGCCCAACCCCCATCCCATAGGACTCCCGTAATAGGTCACCAGCCGAAACGTGGCCAGGTAGGGCTGCGGCGCGTACGGAACCAGCTCAAGCGTTGGCATCTGCAGAGCCGTCAAGCCGACGGTGGGCGTAGACACCGCGTTGGGGGTAAGAGTCGGAGCCGGTGTGGGTGACTCGGTGGGCGTGTCGGTTGCGGTGGGAGAGGCAGTTGCCGTCGGGGTCGAACTTGGCGCGTTGGTCGCAGTTGCCGTCGGTGTCACTGACGGCGTAAAAGTAGGTATAGGCGTGACACTTGGCTGTCCCAGCGTGACCGTCGGTCCGCCGGACACCATAGAGGGCGGCGAAGGTGTGCGAGTAGGCAGCACCCGATTGGTCGGCGGCGGCTGGCAGGCTGCCAGGCTTACCAGGGCGATCAACGCTGCACGGCGCACCCACCACAACGGGGAACCAGGGATGCGAGAGGTGCCCTTTAGCTTTCTTCCCATTGGGTCACCAGCTTCCCTAGGAGCCCATCGCCTCCATCCATAGCCGATCCACACGTCGCGCAAACGGTTGACAACACGGTTAGGGAAGAATGGTAACAGGTTCGTCATAATGGTAGGGTACCACCTGAAACCACGTGGGCCCAATCTGAAGGGGCAACGGGTTTCCAAGTTTGTCGTACAAGGTCAGCATGTCCGCCCGCGCCCTCCGCTGCCACCGGGCATCAAACTGCATTCCATCCCTCAGAACGATGGCGTCTCCCCAGTCCAGCAAGTTGATGTGCACCGAACCGGCCAGGCACTTGTCTTCCTGCTGGAACTCGCATATGGACTCATCCAGTTGGTGCACGGCAAAGATCACCACCACGTTTTCAGCCGAAAGCTGATCGCCGGTGTTAACATCACTGTGAACCTCTCCGTCAGCCCAGCGGAGGTAACGGCCGGTGGAGGGGTCGTACTCCCAATCCACCACCGTCCAGTTGCGGTAGTTGATTTTGATGGCAGAGGCAGCCTGACCACCGTCCGGCGGATCGCTGCTGAAAACCAGGAGCGGGCCCAGGTCAGGCGCGTGGTTTTCACCCTTGCGTTCCAGCGCTGCCCAGAAACCCTGGACATCCCCGTACAGGGTATGTTCGTAGGGTTTATCTTCCCCGGTCCGATAGTAACCGGACTCCTGCGATGGGATTAACCGCCGCACAAAGTCACTCTGATAGAGCCGCCTGCTGACCCCGATACTGGCACCGGAAAAGACCAGACCGGCATCGTACATGGCGCATAGCTCCAAATCGATCAGCCGAGCGCTGCGGATGGGGCCGACGGCCGGCGGCGTCTGGGTGTAAAAGATGGCAGTGAACCGGGTTATTGGCCCCTCGGTCACATGTTCGAAAACCAGATCCGCCTGGCTTAGGCCTGCTTGAGGTCGCACCCACTCGGCAGGTGAATTCGAGATCTTGACTGCCAGCGGTCGGCGTTCCAGCACAGCTGGATCCTCCACCAGAACCCCGGTCAGCGGGTTGCGCCCAACAAAATCGGCCGGGCTTGACAGGTTGACCGGCGTCGGCGTCGCAGTGGGGGTGGGGGAAGGAGTGGCGGTCGGGGTTGGCGTGGGCGCGGCAGTGTTGGTCGCGATGGCTGTGGGCGGCGGAGGACTGGGCGTAAACGTTGCCGGCAGCGTGGGAACGGGAGGAACGGTGACCTGAGTCGCGGTCGGCGGACCCACCGAGGCTATCTCCATCGTCGGCCCCTCCGACCGAGCACAACCCACCAGCGCCATGACGGCAAACAGAGTCAACAACAGGACGCGGTAGACTTGACCGCGATTGATTTGCGTTATCCAGGCTGGGCACCTCATCTCTGGTAATCCTGTCTGTGCACCTCTCGGCTCCGGCTCAGCGCCGGCGGTCGAGTCTGGCCAACCAGACGCCCGCCAAGACCGAGAACACGAGGACGTGCCAAATTGTCAATTTGTCAGTCAACGCCAGGTAAAGCAGGACTGCCACCAGGATGGCAATCTGTTTCCACCAGCGCAGCAATGCCTGTTGAATGGGTAGCAGCGACTTCACTGGCGGCCGTCCAGTAGGACCCTCACGCCGTTGTTCCGGCATTCCGGGCACATCCGCTCCTGATCGGCGGCTGGGTCAAAAACCGATGCCCATTCTTTGCCGCACCGCATGCAGTGCATGGTGGCCAGTCGGGGCTCTTTGAGCCGCCAGACCTGGCTGGCGGTCGGCACGCGCTTCCCGGTCAGTGACTGGCGCGTGAACTCCGCCTCATCCGGCGTCACGGCTAAACGCAACACCTCCAGTTCGCGCATGATCTTGGCCCACTTTTGCCCCTCGGCCGCGCTGCACCAATCCAGTTGCAGTCGCTCTGGGCGCACCCCCTGCTTCTCCAGCCCCTCCCACAACGCGTCTACCCGTCGGACAGTGCTGCGATTGGCGCTAATGTAATGGCAGTCAGCAAAATGGCAGCCAGACACCAGGACCACCGGCGCTCCCTTTTGCAGGGCATACCAGACAAAATCGGGTTTGACCCGACCGGAGCACATGGTCCTGATGAGCCGTGCGTTGGGCGGATACTGGAAGCGCGACGTGCCCGCGGTATCGGCTCCCGCGTAGGAGCACCAATTGCAGGCAAAGCAGAGGATCCGTTCTAATGGATCCTCTTCCAGGATCGCGTCAATCTGAGCATAGACCTGCTGGTCAGTGAAATGGCGCATCGTGATGGCTTCAAAGGTGCACTCGGCAGCGCAGGTGCCACAGCCAGCGCACGCGGCCCGAATGACCTGGGCTACCGCCCCTTTTTCCCAGATGATTGCAGAATAAGGGCAGACCACAGCACAACGGCCGCACTGTTTGCACGCGTCGGGGTTCACGACGGCGGTGATTGCTTCCACCCGGATGACAGGTGAGTTGAGCAAGATCTCAGCGCGGGCGGCCGCGGCACTGGCCTGGGTCACCGAGTCCTTCACATCCTTGGGAGATTCGGCGCATCCCGCAATATAGACACCCTTGGTGGGCGCGTCGACCGGCCGGAGTTTGGGATGCGCCTCCATCAAAAAGCCGTCACCAGTGCGCGAGAGCGTGAAGAGCTGGCGCACCAGTTCAGTCTCAAGACGTGGTATGACACCCACAGAGAGCACCAGTAGGTCAAACGCATGAGCCTCCAGCCGGCCGGTCGTGGTGTTCTCCACATAGGCGGTCAAGTCTCCGGTGTTCGGGTCACAGGTCACGTCACCGGGCAAGCCACGGATATACTTGACCCCTTCGGCTCGGGAGCGCATGAACAGATCCTCAAAGCCCTTGCCGAAGGCGCGGATGTCCATGTAAAAGACGGTGATGTCCGTGTCCGGGTGATGATCTTTGAGAAGGAGGCTATCCTTGACCGTGTTCATGCAGCAGATGTTGGAGCAATACGGATTGCCTCGGCTGCCGCCGGGATTGTGGCTCGAGTGCGCAGTGCGCGAGCCGACGCATTGAACAAAGCCTATGCGCTTCGGCCGCCTGAGGTCCGACGGTCGGACCAGGTGACCCTCGGTCGGTCCACCGGCTGAGATCAATCGCTCGAACTCCATGCTGGTTATGACGTTATCAAAGCGCGCATACCCGTACTCGTCCAGTGGCGCCGGATCGTATACGTCCATTCCGGTCGCTACAATCACCGCGCCTACGTTCAACTGGACAATCTCGTCCTGCATGTCAAAATCAATGCATTTTTTGTCGCACGCCTGGCGACACTTGCCGCAGGCAATGGGGTTATCACCCAGGCAGAGGTTCATGTCAATAAGGTAAGCTGAAGGGACCGCCTGCGGGAAAGGCATATAGATGGCGCGGCGGGTCGCAAGGCCAATCTGGAACTCATCCGGGTGGAGGACCGGACAGACGGCAACGCATTGGCCACATGCAGTGCACTCCTCGGCCACAACATACCGCGCCTTTTTGCGCACCGTCACCTGGAAATTGCCCACGTAACCGCTGACGTCTTGGATTTCACTATAAGCCATCAGCTTGATGTTGGGATGTCGACCGACATCCATCATTTTGGGCCCAAGAATTCATATACTACAGTCCATGGTGGGATAGGTCTTGTCCAATTGGGCCATGATCCCACCAATAGACGGTTCCTTTTCGACAAGGTACACCTGGTGACCCGCATCTGCCAGGTCAAGCGCGGCCTGAATGCCTGCCACGCCGCCGCCGATCACCAACGCTGCGTCGGTCACCGGCAGTTGCTCCTCGTCCTGCGGGTAGAGCCAACGCGCTCGCGCCACTGCCGCGCGCACAATGTCCTTTGCCTTTCGGGTACCGCCCTCGGAATCCTGAACGTGCACCCACGAACAATGTTCGCGGATGTTTGCCATCTCGAAAAGGTACTTGTTCAGGCCCGCTTCCTGGACACAATTGCGGAACGTTGGTTCATGCAGGCGAGGAGAGCATGAGGCCACCACGACGCGATTGAGCCTCTCGGCCGCGATCACCCGCTTGATCTCTTGCTGGCCCGGGTCAGCACAGGTATACCGATTGCGGACTGCCGCCACGACGTCGGGTAGAGTCTCAGCGTAGGCCCGCACCGCCTCGGTGTCGACACTTCCGGCGATATTGGTCCCACAATCGCAAACAAACACCCCGATTCGCGGTTGTTCCATCCACACCTCCTCTTGCGGATCGCTCAGGATCCGGCCGATTCCTTTAACCGCTCGGCCACCAAGGTGACCAGGTCTCGAACCTCAATCCTCAGTCCATCCTCCAGGACCGGGTCGTTCTGAGCGCACTTGAAGTGAATTTGGCACTTGACGCAACTGGTGACCAGTAGGTCGGACCCGGTGGCTCGGGCTTCGCGCAGCCGATCCACCTGGATGCATTTGGCAGTCGCGCCACACTGGGTCCAGGCGCTGGTGCCGCAACAGATGCTCCGGCTACCATGATGATCCATCTCGGCCAATTGCAGACCCAGGTTCAACAAAAGCTGGCGCGGCTGGTCATAGACTCCCATGTATCGACCCAGCCGGCACGGATCCTGGAACGTGACAGTCAACGGCTGCTCTGACTCCTGTGCGGTCACGCACTCCGCCAACTTGTCCCAGCGGGCAGCCAGCAATTCGGTGATGTGCACCACCTCCATGCCCAACTGGTAATCCGTTCGCAGCGTGTAGGCGCACTCGGGACAGGTGGTCACAACCCGCCTTGCACCGGTAGCCCGCAACGACTCCGTGTTGAGCTTGGCCAGGCGGCCAAACGTGTCGGTGTCGCCCTCCCAAAGCAGGTCGTGGCCACAACAACGTTCATCCGATAGGACCATCGGTTCGATGCCGAGCGCGTTCATGATCCGGACCGCGCCTTGGGCTATCTCGGTTCCCTGTGCACCAGTGTTGCGAAAGAGGACATCATAATAAGGCAGGCAGCCGACAAAATAGACCGTGTCCGATTTGGCAGCTGTGCGCAGGTCCCCGGTCAACCAGCCCAGTCGCTCCTGCTTGATCTCCGGATCCGCCATCATGCGCATCCAGGTCTGGATGGTGGCCCCGTGGGTGCAGTGTCCTTCCTGGTGCGCATGGCGCGCGACTGACCGCAATTCGCGCACAAAACGGACAAACTGGACGTCCGATGGACAGACCAGGCTGCAGCGGCCGCAGGTAAGGCACTCCCAGATACGCTCGTCACTCAGCACCGTTCCGGTGGCATCCAGGCGGCAGGACTCCACCAGAGCCCTTGGCGAAAAACTGGGATCTCGCCAGGAGATAGGGCACACCGAGGTACATTTGCCGCAATCCAGACAATAATGGGCGCGGTGGGTCCGGATTGCCTCTTTGATGCTCTCGGTCTGCATACGCTGTTGCTCCGATCTCCTGTTTCAGCTTACAACTCGTATACCAACCGCCCTTTGTTCGCCAACGCTTTGGTCAGTTCTTGCCGGCCAAACGGGGGTGGGTTGGATGGGCCCCTCACCTCCGGGATTTCCGGTCCGGACGGCCGGCGCGATCCGGGGACGGCCGGCGCCGACAAAAACCACTGCACGTCCTCACCGTCACACCCCGGGCAGGTGACCTGCTCCTGCGCCACGTTGACCGAACTAAACCGGCGGTCAAAGCGGCAGCCACAGGATCGGCACACGTACTCGTAGATCGGCACGCCCTGAGATCGATCCCTGGTTCACGCGAGGTGGGCAGCCAACCAGCTTTCCAGATCATTGGTCACCTGCAAATGGTTCACATCGTTGTGTGGCTCGTGAAAGCCTCCCTCGTACTCGATTCGCTGCTTGTCTCCGACCGGCACCTGCTCAAAGAAAGCCCGGCTACAGGCCGGGGGAATGATCTCGTCATCACCCCCGTGGAGGACAAGGAGCGGCAGAGTCCAATCTGAGGCATGCTCACGGGTCCATGTTTGGGCATGCGCTGCTTCGGTGCCCAGTCGGGGCGTGCCCAGGCCGTGCACTAACTCATCGTCCTGATAAGCCTTGACCACATCCGGGTCCCGCGAGATCGCGTTAGCGTCCAAACCGGTCTTGACCGACATATCCGGCAGCACTCGTGAGAGAACCCGGCTGAGCAACATCAAGAAAGGCGAAATCCCGGTCTGGGCCAGGGCGGGTCCAGAGGCGATGATGCCAGATAGCCCTTCTGGACGGTCATGCAGTACGTAGTTGAGGACGATGAGACCTCCCAAGCTGTGTCCCATGAGAAAGAGCGGCACCGCCGGTTCTTGCGTTCGAACCAGGTCAAGAAACGCCCCAACGTCTCCTCGGAATTCGGCAAGGTGGTTGATGTACCCGCGCTTGCCAGGCGAGCGGCCGTGTCCGCGGAGGTCAAAGCCATAGACCGCGTACCCGCGCGGAACGAGGCTGCCAACCACGTTGTCATAACGGGCACTATGCTCCCCGAGGCCATGCACAATCGCCAACACGGCTCGCGTTCTCTCTTCCGGCCTCCAGCACTGGTAATACAGGCTGAGGTTGCCGACGCCTGCAAACTGACCTTCCCGGTGTTCCATGTTTCATCCTCCAGGTAATTTTCTCCCGTCACGTGGCGGGTACCAGCATCAAACGGTCCGCGAATTCTCGGACTTTGTTAGCAAAGGTAGCGCCTTGCCCGGTCGTCACCCAATCGAGTTGAAGCTGTTCGTCCCGAACCCCCAGCAGCCGGGCGAGAGCTTGAAGTTCCTCAAACATCTCCGCCGCTCGCGAGTTGCCTGAACCATAATGGCATTCGCCGGGCGGGCATCCCAGCAGTAACACACCGGCCGCGCCTAGCTCAAAAGCCCGGAGGATCAGGCCGGGGTGCAGCCGAGCAAGGCACATCACACGGACAGGATGGACAGACGCGGGATAGGACAACCCTTCGGCGCCAGCCGATTCGAGGCCGCTGTAGGCAGACCAGTTACAGGTAAAAACGATGATCCTCGGTTCGGTGAGGCTCATGGACATGTCACCCCAGGAGCGCCTCCAGCATGGCCCCGATTTGCTCGTCTGTAGAATAGCCCCCGGCAATCGCGCTAGATGGACACCGTGCGACGCAGGCACCGCATCCTGGACAAAGAACGGCATCTACTCGGGCACAGCGTCGGCCGTTTATCTCCAACACCCGGATGGCCAGGTGTTCGCAAAGAGATTCGCACGTGCCACAGGCACGGCAACGGGCGGGATCGACCCAGGCAGCAATCGGAGCCGCCACCACCCGGCTAGCTCCCAGCGACGCACCGACCCGGGCTGCGGTCGCCGCTCCCACCATCTCTGGGTCCACGGTCGGCGGGCAGACAAAGAGGCCTGCTTGCATTGTCAGGCCGTCCACCTCTGCCATGTGGTTAGGTGCCAGGACAACAGCGCTGCAATCCACGCCAGACCCGTCCAGCGTGATCCTGAATTGGCCCAGCGTCCCGGCAAACGCCTGCGGCATTCCGGTGCTGCGAAAAACCGCCAGGTTCTGAGCGTGTAGCGCGTCAGCACAATAATCTGCAGCCAGGCCAGGTCCTGCCACCACCACGCGGCCATCCAGGTACGCCACCGCAGGTGGTTCGCGCAGAGCCAGGTTCGGCGTTGCCGCTTTGGCTACCGCGGCCGCAATCATGCGGTTGGCTTTGGCGGTCCCGCCGACGGGATCGTCTCGGTGGACCCAGGCACACTGCTCTCGGATGTTGACAAACTCGGCCGGTAGGTTCAATAGGTCCATCGGGATACTCTGCAAGTTGCTCTTGCAGCGCACCCGCTGGTATGTGCAGCTATCGCAGACCTGGTCCAACGAACAACACGAACAGGCTGCCAATACTACCCGGTTCAGGCTCCGCTGAACCATGGTCTCCCTGATTTGCGCTGTCCCATCCGGCTGACAGGCAAAGTCCAGCGGTTCCGCACAAACCACTCCAGGCTGCCGACATGCGCCAGCGACCAGCCCTTCAACATCCAGCACACCACCGATCCGGTCGCCGCAACGGCAAACAAAGACGCCGATCCGCGACTGGCTGTCACAAGCGGCCCATTGAGGCACCGGACGTTTCTGACGGTAACCCGCCAGGTCACCCATGGCTCGCGCCGCCACTGCGGAAGCAGCGAGCAGATCGCCGCCATAGATCTCGTAAATGTTACCCCGCGTGAGCGGCGGTGGCGCGCCGGCCGAATCCGACCAAATGATGGCCCCCGCTTCCAGGATCAGATGCTCTCCTTGCTGATTGAGGTCGATGGCGCCAGGCTGGCAGACAGCCACACAGGCCAGGCATTCCGAACAGACGCCGCAGGAGAGGCAGCGTTCAGCTTCCTGCACTGCTTGTTCTGCATTCAGTCCCAGAGCGACCTCGGCAAAGCTGCGCCGTTTCTCCCGCGATATGTGGGGCATCTGAGCCCGAGCCCGAGTGATGGGGGGGGCCGGCGTGTAATAGTCAATGTGGGTGGTATCGACTCGTGCGGCAGTCCGTCCGGTTACTAGGTCCTGGCCATTCAGATACCGGAGTATGGACTCCACCGCGCGCCGGCCATCGCCAATCGACTCGATCACACTGGCAGGACCGATCACGGCATCACCCCCGGCATAGACGGCCGCGAGGTTGGTCTGCAGCGTCACCGGGTCAACCAAAATGCTCCCCCCACGCGACACTTCCAGTCCGTCAAACGAGCAACTCACCGTCTGACCAATGGCCGAAAGCAGCGTATCACACGGAATAGCAAAGGCGGAATCCGGAATCGGGACCGGGCGACGCCTGCCGGATTGGTCCGGCTCACCCAATTCGTTCAGGACGCATTGCAGCGCCACAATGCGATTGTCCGTGCCCAGCGCCCGCACCGGTGACGCCAGAAAGTGAAACTGGATCCCTTCGTCTTCAGCTTCCGCGATCTCCCACGGATTGGCAAGCATCTCGGATCGAGAACGGCGATAGAGGATGGTCACCCGTTCAGCTCCCAGCCGCTGTGCCACCATGGCCGAATCGATGGCCGTGTTGCCGCCGCCAATGACGACCACATTTCGGCCGACGGTCGGCAGCGTTCGGCCCCGAGCATTCGCCAGGTTCACCTCGCGCAGAAAATCCACCCCTGACCGGACTCCATCCAACCCCTCGCCCGGCACGTCCAACGCCCGTGCTCGGTGCGCGCCTACACCGACGAAGACCGCATCGTAATCAGCCTGGAGGCGAGACCATTCCGCATCGTCCACCGGGTGATTCAGGTGGATGGTCACGCCCAGGTCTTCGATGGCAGCAATCTCCCGGCGCAACACCTCCGGCGGCAGGCGATAATCGGGTATACCGACCGACAACATGCCTCCCGCAATGGGCAGCGTCTCAAAGATATCACAATGCACCCCAGCCCGCGCCAGGAAATAGGCCACCGTTAGGCCAGAGGGTCCCGCTCCAATGACCGCAACCCGGGAGCCAGTCTCTTTGGTCCCCTTCGCGACCGGGGCCGGTTTGTCATTGTCCGGCGGCGGATGAGCCACTTCGAAATCCGCCACAAAACGCTTCAGTGCACAAATCGAGACGGGCTCGTCCACCTGCGTTCCGCGCCGACAACCATCTTCGCAGGGATGGTAACAGACCCGTCCCAGAACCCCAGCCAGAGGGACTGCTTCCCGGATCAGGTCCAACGCTTCCCGAAAACGACCCTGGGCAATGAGCGCTACGTAACCCTGAACGTGAATCCCCCCGGGACACGTGGCTTTGCAGGGCGCCACGCCGCGTTTCTCGATGGCATATATGTTGGGCACGGCACCATCACCACCGCCAAAGATCGCGGTGCGCCGTTCGGCACCCGCCAATTCAGCAGTTGGCACTGTGACGGGGCAGGCAACAACACAGTCGCCACAGGCCGTGCACTTGAGCAGGTCCACATATCGGGGAGACCTTTCGATTTCGACGTGGAAATCTCCCTTGCGGCCCTGTACGGCCGTGACCGCGGCCTGGGTAATCACCCTGATATTGGGATGTTTGATGACCTGGAGCAGCCGCGTCGTGCCATCAGTCGGATTCTCCCGGGAGCCACCGCTAGCACTGGCATCGGCCCCAAGGCAGCAACCCAGAAACGGTGAGCGCTCGACAATCGTCACTGGAATGCCAGATTCCGCCAGGTCGAGCGCCGCCTGCACCGCCGAGAAGCAGCCGCCGACCACAAGTGCGCCCCTGCTCACAATGTATGCTCCTCGATCAGTCTGCGCCCAAACTCGAGTCCGGAGTCAAAAGCCCTGCGGTTCATCTCGATCGTCTTGGGCGGGATGGAACTCAGCGCGGCATCGCGCAACGCATCCACCGAGACAAGGTCGGTGACGGCGCCCAAAAAACCCAGCATGACGATGTTGGCTACCAGCTTGCGCCCGACCTCTTCCGCTATCCGCGTAGCCGGCACAGCAAGACACCGACGACCGGCCACCTTTTCATCGGTCTCCACCAGGTCAGCATCAGTGATCAGCAAGCCGTCGGCGCGCAGCTCAGGCACATATCGATTGTAGGCGCCCTGTGACATGACCACCAGGATATCCGGATCGACGATGTGGGGATAATGGACCGGGCTATCGTCGATGATCACCTCGGCAGCGCAGGCCCCGCCGCGGGCCTCGGGACCATAGCTCTGCGTGAACGTGGCATACTTGCCGTCGTGGATGGCGGCTGCTTTGCCCAGAATATTGCCGGCCAGGATGATCCCCTGGCCACCAAAGCCGGATAATCGTATCTCGCGACGGCTCATCGTCCATCTCTCCCCGGTTTGTCGAACGCACGCTTTAGCCCGGATTCCTGGGCTTGGCCAAACGTGTCCCGCTCCAGATCCACAAACTTGCCCTCAATGATGTCGCCGCCCAGCACAATGCCAGCCTGGTGCACATCCGCCTCGGACCGCAAGCGTCCACGATCACGGTAGTAGCGCATGGTCTCCAGGCCAGATTGCTGTTGTTGAAAGCGTCCGTAACCCGTCGGGCACGGCGAGATCACCTCCACAAAACTGAAACCTGGTTTCAGCAGGGCCTCGACCATAGCCTGCTCCAGCCGCCGGACATGCAGCGCCGTGTATCGCGCCACATAGACCGCGCCACTGGCTGCGGCCAGCGAGGAGACGTTAAAGGGATACTCGAAATTGCCGTAAGGCGTGGTGGTGGTTCGGGCATTCACCGGAGTCGTGGCACCCGCCTGTCCTCCAGTCATACCATAGTTAAAGTTGTTGACACAGATGACAGTAATGTCCACATTGCGCCGGGCAGCATGGATAAAGTGATTGCCTCCGATCGTCACCAGGTCGCCATCCCCGCTGTAGACCACTACCGTCAGATCGGGATTCGCTAACTTGAGCCCGGTGGCAAACGGGATGGCGCGGCCGTGCGTGGTGTGAAACGAGTCCAATTTGATGTAACCGGCCACCCGGCCGGTGCAGCCGATGCCCGAGACTACACAGACCTTGTCCAAATCCAATCCGGACTTCTGCAGGGCGCTGATAAAGCAGGTAAGCGTGACACCTAACCCACAACCGGGACACCAGATGTGGGGCAGGCGGTCCTCACGCAGCATCTCGTCCATCGGATGCCGTTCGGCGCGCGCCGCCAGGTCATCACGGCCGTCCAGGTGCAATTCCTGCCGCCTCACCCGCTCGGAGCGGCTAGCCCGTTGTGTGTCCTCGGAATCCATCGGTTCTACTCCCATCCCGCTGCGCGCCGAATGGCCTGCAACACGTCCAATGGCTTGTGAATTCCCCCACCGGCGTGCGGCACACAGGTAACCGACGCCTGACCGGCGGCGCACCGCTCCACCTCCAGGACAATCTGTCCCATGTTAAGTTCCGGCACCACAATTGACCGTACGTGACGGGCCAGTTCGCGAATCATTTGGTCGGGAAAGGGCCACACCGTGACCAACCGCAAAAGCCCCACTTTGATCCCCTGCTCACGAGCCATCTGAATTGGCCACAAAGCGGTGCGAGCTGCGATGCCGTAGGAAACGACCGCGACCTCGGCATCGTCCAGATACATTGACTCGGTGCGGACAATTCGGTCCCGGTTCTGCTCGATCTTGTCCACCAACCGCTGAACCAACCGGGCATGCACGCGCTCGTCTGCGGTGGACGGATAACCTCGTTCATCGTGGGTCAGTCCGGTCGTGTGGAAGCGATATCCTGTGCCTGCCTTGGCCATGGCAGGCACCCATTCGCCCGGTTCGCAGAGGTAGGGTTGATAAGCCTCCGGCGGAACCGTCGGCCTCTTGCGTTCCGCCCGCTCGATCTCATCGTACGGTGGAATGACCACCTTTTCGGTCATGTGTCCCACCTCGGCGTCGGTCATCACCAGTACAGGAACCCGGTACTCCTCCGCAAGGTTGAAGGCATGGATTGTGAGGTCAAACAGATCCTGAGGTGAAGTGGGCGCCAACGCAATGATCGAGTACGGGCCATGTGATCCCCAGCGGGCCTGCATCATGTCTCCTTGCCCAACCAGGGTCGGTAGGCCGGTGGAAGGTCCCCCTCGCTGGACGTTGACCACTACGCATGGGGTCTCCATCATGATGCCCAACCCCAGGTTCTCCATCATCAGGCTAAAGCCGGGACCGGAGGTGGCGGTCATGGCTTTTGCGCCTGCCCAGGACGCGCCCAGGATCGCGTTCATGGACGCCAATTCGTCTTCCATCTGGACGTATACACCGTTTGCCTGAGGCATGCGGTAGGCCATCCGCTGGGCAATCTCGGTGGCAGGAGTAATGGGGTAGCCGGCGAAAAATCGGCAGCCGGCAGAGAGGGCGCCTTCGGCACAGGCGTCATCACCCAACATAAAGAACTCGCCCTGTAGGGCGCCCAGAGAACTCATAGGCTTTGCACCTCCAGCATCTCTTCCTCCCGATAGATGGCAAACTCTGGACAGAGAAACTCGCAGAGCCCGCAACTCACGCAGCCGGTGCTGTCAGTCACTACCGGTGGGTGATACCCCTTGGAGTTATAGGTATCGGACACAACGAGCACCCTTCGGGGGCAGAATTCGATGCAGAAACCGCATCCTTTGCAGCGCTCCTGCAGGATGTGAATGATACCATGCGGAATCCGAATCCCCGCCAGGTCTAGGGGTTTACGCCAGTATTTCACCGATAAACCTCACTATGTGATGCTTCTGGAACCCTTGAATTCAGGCAATTTGCCATGGCGGTAGGGTGAGGGGCGCCGAACAGCCTTTGACCGGGGCCACCACAGAGTGGGCCTCGACCGGGTAATAGTGGCCGGAATCAAATGCCAAAAAGGTCCCCGTTTCTCAAGCATGCTGTCAGGTGGCACGCGGTGGACCGACAAGAAATCGGCAAGCTTGATCTCGTGCTTGCTGTACTGGACGATTTGGATGAACCAGACATCACGCCGTGAGGGCAATATAGCACAGGCGTGATGGGCTGTCAATGAGTCGTTCAAGCTATCCGGGTAGGTGCGCTTGACCGCCGGCGCCGCCTGAACTCCAGGAAAAGACCGGCGAACGACCGGCTACTCGGTGGTTGTTGCTTGTCCCTCCTCCTTGACCGCCTTTCCCTCTTCACGCGCCGGCGATTTGAGCACCTCGTCAATCAACCCATAGGCCCTGGCCTGTTCGGGGGTCATGTAGTAATCGCGTTCGGTATCGTCCGCGATCTTGTCCACTGCCTGGCCCGTGTGACGGCTAAGGATCTCGTTAAGCTGTGAACGAAGTCGAAGTATCTCCTTGGCCTGGATTTCTATGTCGGTGGCCTGACCCTGCGCCCCGCCCAACGGCTGATGCAGGTGGATAGTGGCATTCGGAAGTGCGTAACGGTACCCCTTACTGCCGGCGGTGAGCAACACGGTGCCAAAGCTGGCAGTAAAGCCGACGGCAATAGTAGAGATAGGCGCCTGAAGGCTTTGCATCGTGTCATAGATCGCCATTCCGGCGTAGATGCCGCCGCCCGGCGAGTTGACGTACAGCGAGATCGGCTTGGTGGGATCGTCATAATCCAGGAACAGCAATTGGGCAACAATGACGTTGGCTACCTGGTCATTGATGGGGGTGCCCAGAAAAATGATCCGCTGCTTGAGCAGCAACGAATAGATGTCATAAGACCTCTCACCACGACTGGTAGTCTCGATGACAAAGGGGATCAACGCTTGAGGCATTTGCATTCTGTTTACTCCTCTTCTTCAGAAGGCGCGACCGGTTCGGCCAGATCAGGAGCCTCGCCGCGGCCAATGGCGCGAAGCCGCTCGGCGAACTTGGCCGTCAGCGCCCGGCCGGTGAGCCACGCCCGCGCCTCGGGGGTCGAATACGCCTCGCGCATTTGACCCGCCGATTCCTCGCTCAGCTTGCTCATCTCGCTGATCTGCTGGTCGGTGTAGTCGTCCAGGTCGCCGGGCAGCAGGCTGAGTTGCTCAGCCTCAACCAGCGCGTGCATCACCTGGTTGCGCTCTAGCGCCGCCTGAGCCTCGGGCCTAAATTTGTCGCGGAAGGTCTCCTGGGTCAGGCCCTCCATCTTGAGGAAATCCGCCAGGCTCCAGTTCTGTCGTTTGAACTGCTGCTCCATCTCCTCCACCCGCTGGTCAATTTCGTGTTCCAGCGCCGCCGGTGGAAAGATCACCTTGGCTCCTGCCAGGATCTGTTTGAAGACCTGGTCCGCGTACTCGTCATCCGCGCGTTTTTGAGCCGCCTCCGCAAGGCGCCGCCGCACATCCAGCCGCAACTCTAGCAGACTTCCAGCTCCATCTGTCCGGGCCAAATCGTCGTTGATCGGGGGCAGGAAACGCGACCTGACATCGTGCACCATCACGGTGTACGTTGCCAAGGCAGGTTCCGCATCCTCGGGCGCGGTGTTGATCTCGAAATCCCTGGTCTCGCCGGCGGACATACCCACCACGTGATCCACAAAGGGCTGGTCGCGAAAGAGCTTTTCCGGGTCAAGCAGGAGTTCGGCCTTTTGCCGCTCGATCAGCTTCTGGCCACCCTGAACGGCGGTGAGATCCGCCACGATCAGGTCACCCACCTGGCACGGCCGGCTAGCCGGTTCTACAAGGGCATGCTTTTCCTGGATAGCCTGCATGGCCTTGTCCACCTCGTCATCCGACACCTCAACGGCCGGAACCTCGACTCGCACGCTGCGATGATCGCCCAGGTCCACCGAAGGACGCAACGGTACCGTGATGTGAAACACCAGCGGTTCCATGTCGATATCCTCCATGGCGGCTGGTGCAAACGGTTCGACCTGGATCTGCTCCAGCGCTTCCCGGTACACCGTATCCGCAATCAACTCAACCGCGTCCGAGCGCAGCGCGTCCCGGCCGACCCAGTTTTGGATTATTCGGTAGGGGGCTTTGCCGGGTCGGAAACCGGGGATGCGTACCTTCCGCCCATGTTTCAGGGCGACCTCCCGCATCGCTTCTTCAACGCGCGTCTCGCTGACGTGCACCTTTAGTTTGAGTTCACGACGGTCGGTCTCTTGTTGTTCGATCTCGTAATTCAACGTCTTTGCTCCATCGCTATTCAGAAATCGGAGGTTGGAAGACGGCTGTGAAACCCGAGCATTTCCCAACCAGCTTTCAACCTCCGACCGATGGGGAAGGCGGGACTCGAACCCGCACGGGTTTCCCCACGTGATCCTAAGTCACGCTCGTCTGCCAGTTCCGACACTTCCCCGGGTCTTTTCAGCCAGGATTATAGCAAAAACGGAGCAGTTTTGGAAATGCTCTAGTATCTGGGACCTGACGGTCCTGGAATGCTAGCTCAGCGATGCCGGGGTCCGGCGCGGCCTCACGCTGCGTACGGGCATGCCCAAAAAGCTGCAAGGCAGCCGGCATGAGTTGCTGTTCGGGGTCGTCTGGCCGACAGTAGGCCTTGTTCTCGGCCGCGACCAGCACAAAAGCGCCACAGCTGGCACATTGAGGTGCCGTTTCGGGTTGAGCTCGGCCTGTCATTGGCGCACCTTTGCATTTGGGGTGGTGAAGGCGAAGGTTGGCAGCACGGCGTCGGGACGCAGGTTGCCGCAGCGCACCTGGCGATCAAGCGGCTGCGGTGCCGATGACCGACGTGACAACTTGACGGCCGGTGGGCGTCGGGATACAGTCCACCTGGGTTGGGCAGAACGATCGTCAGTCAATACCAAAACCAGGAGTTCTCAGTGAATAATGCCTCTGTACTTCAGGAAGAGCACGTCCCTATCAAGAGCCGTATCTGGATCTCCATCGCGGATTCAGCGACCGGCATTCTGCAGTCCCTGGTGGCTGCCAGCGCGCTGACCTATTATTTTGTCAAGCTGCGCGGACTAGAGACCGGTCTGGCAGGCATCGTCTGGCTCTGCTTCGGCATCTGGAACGCAGTAAACGACCCCTTGCTCGGCTATGTTAGCGACCGCACCAGGAGCAAGATCGGACGCCGCCTGCCGTACATCCGCTACGGTGCGCCCCTATTCGCCCTGGCTTTTATTCTGTTCTGGATAGACATCCCCGGTAGCGACGGCAACCAGACCCTGCTGTTCATCCAGATGTTGGGTGCCCTTTTCCTCTACGATACACTTTACACAGCCATCGCCACCAACATCTACATCATGCCTTATGAGATGGCAGTCTCGAACAAGGCTCGCTCTACCATCTACGTGTGGAAGATCATCTTCATGGTCTTTACCATCATCGTTCCCATGGCACTTGAGCGTTTCAAACCGGATGTTGGCGACGCGGCCGGGATTGCGTCCTTCCGCTGGTTGATGGTCGGCTTTGGGGTCGGGATGTCCGCGCTGATCCTTGTCAGCACTTTCTTCTACCGAGAGAAGCATTTCGCTCAGGAGCAGAAACAACCGGCGTTCTTAACCGCGATAAAGGAGTGTTTCACCAACCGTTCATTCGTTGTTTTCGAGACCATCTCCTTCACCGTCATCTTTGCCCAGACGGCACTTATGCAGGGTATCTGGCTGTACTTTGATGAACTCCAAGTATCCGGCCTGCCGCTTTACGTCGCCCTGGCCGCCGGCATTGTCGGCGGTGTGCTGCTGTGGATCAACCGCCGCGACAAATGGGGGATCAAGGCGAGCACTCGGACTATGGCGTTGGTCTTTGCGATTGGCTGCTTTGCCCTACTGCTGGGCGGTCGTCATGTCATCCCAGCCGCCTTCGGCTTCCTGTGCTTCGGTTTTGGGTTCGCCGGCGGCATGTACCTCATCCCGCTGATGAACGGCGACGTGGTTGACTATGACGAGCACAAGACAGGTCTGCGTCGCGAGGGCATGTATGCCGGGATCAATTCGTTCATCACCAAGCCGGCTATCAGCATGGCCCAGTGGGCGCTGCTGGCTATCATCACCGCCTTTGGCTATGACCAGACGCTGGCCAAAGGACTGCAGTCTGCAGCGGCACAAACCGGCGTTCTGGTCGGTTGGGTGGCTCCCACGGGCTTCCTGCTGCTGATCTGCTTCTTCGCCTTGGCGCTCTACCCTCTGGCCGGTGAAAAGTGGGAGGAGATCAAGACGCAATTGTCCGTGCTGCACCGCGAGAAGGAAAGGAAATACCTGGAGGCGCACGGCTACAAGTTCATCGACTAGGCGCAACGTCTTGATCGTCCACAGCCGATTCCGCAGCCCGCAGCGTGCACCGCGGATTCCGGGATCGACGATCAAAGGGCGCCCGGCGCTCGCAAACCAGGGTACAAGTGTGCGGCCTTGTTCCACGTCCAACTTCTGCAGCAGACTAGGGCTTAGATCGGCACGGCCGAGATTAACGATGGCTGGCACGCCCACCGCGGCCGACCGGGCGACCGGGCGCGGACTGGCTCTCGACGTGCTGGTCAGCCGCAGGCTCTCAGGGCAGTTCGGGTCAGTCTGGGGAGTTTTTTCCCCAACTTCAGATGGGCTGGCTCAACGGATGGATACTTTTGGCGTTTGAGTTTCTGATCCAGGGATCATTGCTGCTGCTCTTTCCAAGAAGCGTGGTATCCCGCTTGTTTGACCGATCAGGATGGAGCGTGTAGCAAAAGGCGTTTACCATCATGGGCAAAGTGTTTTCTCTGGTATGCCTGATCTTGATCATCCTGACATCCTTGAAATTCGCCTGGAACGTTTTCATCATCGGCCTGATTCTTAATGCCTTTGGCATAACCGGTCTTGTGGTCGCCATGCTTAACTTTAGGGATACGTCATCTGGCCAACCGGTGACGAAGGGAGTCTACAGAATATCACGGCACCCCCAGCTTGTGGCATTGTTTGTCCTGTTCTTTGAGATTTGCATCGCCAATGGCTCATGGATTGCTCTTCTCACCCTTATCACCTCCAGGGTGCTTCAGCACCATGGCATCCTGGCCGAGCAAGAGGTATGCTTGACATAGTATGGCGAATCATATCGGGTTTACATGAAAAAGGTGCCGCGCTATTTCCGGTTCTTCTAGGGATTCGGGCAACAGCAAGCCGCTCAAACGCTTGGCCGCCCGAACACCAACTTGAGGTGATTATGAATGATCAAAAGATCGCTTTCTCCTTCAGATTCGTCATTTCATTTTTGTTCGTCTTGGTGGTAATACCGTTCTTGCCACTGCTGATCTCGCGGCGCTGGAGCTGGTGGGAAGCCTGGGTGTACGCCATCGGCAACATACTGGGCTTTGCCGCCAGCCGGGTTTTGGCTGCGCGCCAACATCCCGACCTGTTGGTAGAACGCTCGCGTTTTCTGCAAAATGCAGACGCCAAACCGTGGGATAGACTACTTTCCCCCCTGGTTGGAGTGGGAAGCGGACTCGTACCGCTGGCAGCTGGACTGGATGAACTGCTTGGCTGGTCACCCGCTTTCGGCATGCCTGAAAAGATCATTTCGTTAGCTTTGATCCTGGCAGGCTATGTCCTGGCATCCTACGCTTTGATCGAAAATCGCTTTTTCTCCGGTATGGTGCGCATCCAAACCGAGCGCGGTCACAAGGTCGTCTCGAGTGGTCCCTATCGCTGGATGCGCCACCCTGGCTATGCCGGAGGAGCATTGTCGTTTCTGGCTACCCCATTTTTCCTGAATTCGTCTTGGGCCTTGATACCAGCGGTCTTGATCACGATCATCGTGGTCATTCGCACCTACTTGGAGGACAGGACTTTGCAGGCTGAATTGGAGGGTTACGGCGATTATGCCAGTCGGGTGCGTTTTCGGTTGATCCCCGGGATCTGGTGACGATCTGTCATCTGAGCACGTCGGTCACGCGTTCCGGAGCCGGAAATGTTTATCGGCCAGAACTTCACGAACAGGCATCGTCGGCCAAGATCGGGCCACCCTGACGGTCGCCCTGAATTGTGCCCAGCAGCAAGCGATCGAACAGTCCCTGCTCCATCTGGTTGGCCAACCGAAGAGCAGGGGAGTAATGGGCAACAATCGGTGGATGGACGTGCGCTGACACGCCCAAAGACCGATTCCTACCCATCTCGGCTTGAGAATTGCGGAAAGCCTTTTTCGGTTGTAGTGGGTGATTGGCTCTAGCTGCGTGAAACGCTTACGCCCACGTTATCGGCGTGATCGCTGATTCGCTCCAGCAGGCGCAGTGTTTCGGTAAAGATGACGTCGGCTTCTGGATGGCACAAACCGGCTTCCAGACGTTCTATGTGCATCTGGCGGGTTTTCCAGTACATGCTGTCGAATTTCTTCTCCGCATCGCAGACCTCGCATGCCAGCTCCCGGTTTCGGTCTCGAAAGGCCTTTATGGATTGGCTGTAGATCGAGTGGGAGCAACGCCACAGTTGTCCGAGCTCCTGGATGGCTTCGGTGGTAAAGGGCACGTTGGCGTTCGCCCTCTCGTCGGCGAATTGGGCAATGTCCTCTGCCATGTCGCCCACGCGCTCGATATCGGTCAGCAAGTTCTTTATCTGAAAACTGCGCTTTTGTTGGACGTGGCTCAAGTCTGAGCGCATCAGCGTGTTGATAAAGCGTTCGAGTTCCTTTGTTACCGGATCGACCACCTGTCTTTCCAGGACCAGTACACGCTGGGCACTGGACAAGTCTCCTTCGATCAGCGCCTGGCAGCTCAACTCGATCATCTCGGCGGTTACTTCTCCCAACCGGACCAGTTCGCGCGCCGCCTCGTTGAGTGCAACTGCTGGCACAGCATATTGCATCTCATCAATGTACACTGTGACCTTTGGCTTTTCCTCCTTTAACTCGGCAGGCACTAGCCTCCTGGCAGTCTGGGCAATCTGCCGGACGAACGGGAACAGCAAAAGACTGACAACAACGTTAAAGGCGGTGTGTGCGTTGGCAATCTGGCGCGGCAACACAGCAGATGTGTGCTGGATGAGGTCGGCAAATTGCGAGATAAACGGCAGGAAGATCAGCACACCAACGACGTTGATCAAGATCTGGGCCACCGACGCCTGCCGGGCGGTAGGAGACAGGCGCAGGGCAGCAATCAAGCCGGTGGCACACGAGCCAATATTGGCTCCCAAGATGATCCCTACCGCTCCCTTTAACGTAATCGTATCGCTTATCCCCATGGCGACGACCATGCTTGTCACCGCCGTGCTGCTCTGGGTAATGGAAGTTGCCACCATGCCTGCCACAATACCAAGCCAGGGATGCTGACCCATCATGGAAAGAGCGCTGGCAACCCACGAGATCTCGACCAGCGCGTCCAGCGCGCTAGCCATGTAGCTCATCCCAACAAAGATGATGCCCAGGCCCATCAGGATTTCGCCGAACTTGCTCCAATCGCGCTTGGGGAAAAACTCTAGAAAACCCAACCCCAGGATGATCAGGATCAACCGGAAGTTGCCAATCTCAAAGGCAACGATTTGGGCGGTCAACGTGGTGCCGATTTCCTGGCCCAGCATCACGCTGATGGCTTGCTCTACGGTCATCAGGTTGGCGTTAATCAGGCCGATCATCGTCACCATCAATAGACCGCTGCTTTGGATGAGAGCGGTTGCGGCCGAGCCGAAGGCGGCGCTCTTTATCCGGTTGTTGGTGACCCGGTCAAGCCATTTTTGGATCTGATCTCCGGCCAATTTCTCCATGCCTGAGCTGAGCATCGAGATGCCAAAGAGAAACAGCGCCAACCCACCCAAAATCTGCACAAGACCTATCATGAGCACTCCCAAGATCATAGGCGCCAGTATATAGAGGAACGGGCAATTTGCCATCCCCGTCCCAGGTTTCGTATCTCCCGGCACCGGCGGTGTACCCGGGATTGTCATGCCAGCCGATGGGAGTCGAAACGTGAGCCAAGTGACCTTGGAGATCCCCCGCGACGTGCTGGACTCGGCCCGCCTCACAGCGACCGAGTTGAAAAGCGGATGGTGAATGGGACGAGCTGAACGCCAGCGGCCGCCACTGGCCTGGTTGGAACGAGGCTGCTACGGCTGGTTGGGTAGACCGGCACACGGTTGCCGACGAGGCCATGGCATATGCATGCAGGGGGACTTGGACCGGGGCGAAGCTGACAGCATTGCACTGACGTTGGAATTGAGGGCAGACCTGCTGCTGATGGACAAACGAGAGGGACGTTGCGCTGCGCAGCGGATGGGGTTGGCCGTCATCGGCGTAGTCGGTGTCCGATTGGACGCCAGGGCGAGCGGACACCTCAGGTTGCTGCGTCCACGGTTGGATGCGCTCCGTCAGATGGCCGGCTTTTTCTTGAGTGACAGCGTCTGCCACCACGCATTGTCACTGGCTGGAGTAGAACCGTCTGCCTGATGGCCAGCACTTTAGCGACGAAATCCTCACACGGTCTCAGCCAGCCTGACTGTGTGCTCCGTGTGCGGTGAAACGACGGCGCGGCCGCACAGCGCAGTCGTCCGTGCCCAGTTGCTGCATGGCCGCCCGCATGAGTTCCTTGCCCGCGTCGTCCGGCCGGCGGTAGGTTTTGAACCCGGCCGCGCTGGGCGCGGCCAAGGCCGTAGTTGCCGCCCGGATGGTGGGCGGTACGGATGTGTCGCACAGGAAACGGCAGGCGAATCTGGGCGCGGCAGCCGCGGTCGACCCTGACCCAAGCGACCAAGGATACGCCGCACCGTGGAGATGCTGATCCGACCCAGATGCGCCGGCAGCTCGGGTGTGACCTCCATTTCCCCATGCCCTGCCTGGTGTTGAGCCTTCCAGACTAGATTGGGCTGACGGCGTTCCGTACAGATTCGTGCCGCGCTCTCTCCGATCACTCGGCGAGCAGCCGGCAACGCCGGCCCGTAGGAAAGACCTCGCTGCCGTTTGCGCGGTTTCTGTGCCAGATCGCCATTCAGCCGGTGAATCAGGCCTTTGCGGTGCAGCCCTGTGATCACCTCGGCTTCAGCCAAAAGCCGCTTTTTCTCAGTGCGGTCCGCTTTCCCATGTCGTCTACCCATCAACCTCAGATGCTAGAGGCTGTCCAGGTTCATCCATTCGTCACCGTTCATCCACCTGGGGTAACACTATCAGATGACGGAACCAGGACCCTTCGGTAGCATTTTTGCGTGAAAGAATACGCCGGCTTGACCGCCGCCGGCGGTTCGCTGGACACTAGTTCATCAACGCTGCGGGAGGCCCGAACGCTGAGAAACCAATGCGCCCCCCCGTGATCGATACCCGCTCGTGAGGTCGCGGCGGAGCACCCAGGTCAAAACAGGATCGGAAGGGCGATCAGAATAAAGAGGCCCCAGGCTAGATAGGCATTGGTCGCCCGGCTTAAGACCCCCTGAAGCGCCTCGATCCAACCCTCACGGCCGGTGCGGATCTGCGTGACGATCAAAAAGAGCAAGATGCCGATGTTGATGCTGTTCCAACCGATGACGGTCAATCGATTGGGGGTCAGCTCGCCTTGGAAGGTGCGATAGACGACTGCTGAGAGCGCATGCAGGCTGACCAGCACAGCCAGACCAGCCACCAAAATCATCCCGATTCGCAGAACCCTTTGCAGGTCATGCGACAGATCGCCGCCTTTGATCGGCAAGGCCCCCATCAATAGGCCGACAATGGCGAAGAGCATCAGGTTGTAAACGATCAGCACGTCCCGATTTTCAAACGGCGCGGAGAAGTAAAAGGGGATAGCCAGCAGGTAGATCACCAACACAATCAGAGTCAGCGGGAGCAGCAGGCGCATCATCGTGGCGATAAAGTTGCTCAGGCCCTGCTCAAAGTCCTGATCGGATGCGGCAGTGGTCGGATCGTAGATGGTGGCAAGGGCCAAAACCGGCAGCAAACCGAATCCCCCGGCTGCGATCAACCGGAGCAGGATTCTCGGGAGTTCGATGCCCAACGCCGCAAACATGCCAATCGTGATGCCGCCAAAGGCCAGGCCCGCCATCAGATACAACCCGGCCACGATCGCCACCTCGATCGATTTGATCAGGAAGGCAAAACGATCGGCTGTGCTCGAGCGAATGCCCAAAGGCCAAATCCCCAGGGCTACCCAGCACAGCAGCGGAATGTGGATAATCGCCATGATCAGATATTGTTTGCTGGCCCAATCGCGAGCGAAGGCCGGGGCCAGCAGGAGGGCATAGGCGGCGGCGGCAAGTAAGCTCAATCCAAGCGCGATGGCAAGTCCATACCCCTTTTTGGCTGTGATCGCCATGAAGCTCAAGGCACTCATGGTAGCGATGGGTGCCCACCACAGGAAGATCTGCGGCACAGAACCGAGCACGATTAGTCTTTCCACATCGCTGAGCGCCCAGAAGATCAGCCCGGTGAGGATGCTCAGCGGCACTGCTGCAAGCCAATAGATCCGCCGGCCTGGTTTGCGGATATCCTCAGCGAGGTTCTTCAGGCGATAATACCAAGCGGCCAGCAGCACATTTTCGGGAGCCGCTTCATAGCAGGCGATCATGGCGGATTGGAAGGCCTTGGCCTGATTGCTGCCTCGCGCGGTCTGAAAGAGCTGTTCCAACTGCTGTGGATCTGATTCCGCAGCGTGAATTTGCGCAATGAATTCCATGTCCACCTCCTGAATAACAGGGTATCCTTGTCGATCATGCGGCAGCATAGACATCGTCAAGAATGGTACTAATAGATTATCAAGTCGGCAACACCACGGAAGCTCGCATGTGCCGGTCTCCACTCTCACCAACACACCTCTGGGCGGTCCACGGTCCGCTCTCGCGTCGGCGTCCCGGGCAAGTGGGGCATGTCAAGATGCAGTCTCTGGTCTACGACTGTACCATGGAGGCTCGCGCCCTGCGGCTGGTGGTTGCCAAGGCCACGGCTGCAACCCGGGGCATTGGTGACAACGCCCGCGGTGCGCTGGCCGCGATGGATAACGACGACGGGCTGATGGCAGAGCTGCTCAAGCAGGGCATCGAGAGGACCGCCCGTGGGGGGCTGCTTTCCGTTCCAGGGGGCAATGACGAACCCTGCCGAGACGGAGCTCCCGGATGCCGACCAGCACAAGAGCATCATAAATATCACAACAAGATGCCGTTCCTAGTGGGGCTTGACCTGGCACAAGTCCGTCATGGGCTAAGGGGCAACAACGACAATAGCGGGGCCGTTCGCGATGGGGCCCCTCGCCGTTTGCGCCGGTTCTCCGGTAGAGCCACCGCCGCAGGTAGCGATGCGTTCACAGGCGGTCTGACGACGTGCTGGGGTCGGATTTTTTCTCCCTGGATTGGGAAGAACGAGCTTCACCCTCCGCTCGGAACCCCATGCTGCAACCCGCGGCGTATGCAGCGGATACCGTGATCGGTGATCAGGGCAATATGTGTTCCGCTGGTCTGTGGAAACCCGGACACGTGTCGCGCATCGAAGGCCGATGCCGCCAGCACTACACAGCGATGTGGTACACGGGTGTCGGATGAGGCGAGGAGCAGGCGGTCAGGCCGTGGATGCGCCGGGGGCGAGATGCTTGATGAACACCCTTCGTCGCTTGTGTTGCCTGGCTTGGAAGTACTTCCACTGATTAAGGACCCGCCGATTGGTCTCAAGCTGAGGGTTGGCGTGGATGGTCTTGATGCCATGCCTCCTACAAGCGTCAAACATCCTTTGCATCATGATCGCATTCACGCCCCAGCCCTGGTATTCCGACCGGACTGCCCCGATGTACAGGTCCACCCGATCATTCTTGTTGATAGAGCTCAGCAGGTGCGCAAAGCCTAGCGGAAAGAGTCGGCCTTTTGCTTTCTGCAGCGCGCGCGATAATGATGGCATCGCGATCGTAAAGGCGATCATTTGGCCGTGCCTGTCCAGGACAACAGGCACAAAGTCCGGATGGATGAAACCAAAATACTGCTTAACGTAGGCATCCACCTGCGTCTGTGTCAATGGAACGACACCGTACAGATGCCGATACTCGGCGTTGAGCACATCAAACAGCTCGGCGGCATAGGGTAGCAGCTCTCTCCTACTCCGTACTTCCAGCAGTCGCACGTCAAGTCGCCGCATGGCGGTCGCCGCGACACGCGCGACCCTCTGGTCAAGCTCGGCCGGCAGCGCGATCTCGTGCTCCAACCAGTCCACGTCCTTTTCGTAGCCGAGCCTTGCCATGTGGTCACCGTAGTAGGGATAGTTGTGGGTGGTGGAGAGCGTGGCGATCTCATCGAATCCCTCAACCAGCATCCCTTCCCGGTCCAGGTCCGTGAAACCCAGCGGTCCGTGCACTGCGGTCATGCCGAGGTTCTCGGCCCATTCCTCGACGGCGCCCAGCAGCGCCTGCGACACACCTTGATCATCGACAAAGTCGATCCATCCAAACCGCAGGTACGGCTGCCCCCGCTTCTCGATGTCAAGGCGATTGCGGATCGCTGCTACTCGACCGGCGATGCGGCCATCCAGATAGGCCAGCCAGTAGCGCGCGTCGCAGTGGTCAAAGGCGGGATTCCTATCGTGGCGCAGCGTGTTCTTCTCATCGGAATCCAGCGCTGGCACCCAATACGGATGGCCCTGATAGAGGTTGTGTGGAAAGCGGACAAAGACCTCGAGGTCCTTCAGCGCGACCACTTCTTTGATCTGCACGTCCACTTTGCCACCGTCGGGGCGATTGTGGGCACGAGTCATTAGGCGCTCTCCTGAGACATGAAACCGAGACCTCAGGGTCACCTGTTTTGGCCAGCCCGAGCCACTGCGGCTCAGTCGAAACCTGGTGACTATGGATGTGCAAAAGATACGCTGATTCACTTGCGCGTGCAAGTCATCTGGCCGTGGTTAGGACGGAGGGAAAAAGACACCTGGCACAGAACCGTCGTAGCCCAGATGGGGCGATGAAGGCAATGGTGAGCGGTGTCAATGCCAGAGACAAAATCCCTACTCTTGTAAAGTCGGCGATACTATAGATGCCGGTAATATCCAGCGCCTCATCGATGCTCAGCCGCGGAAGAATCGTTGGCAGAGCGCGGGCCAGCATGGTTTTGCCCGAGCCTGGCGGTTCGGTCATGAGGATGTTGTGCGATCAGGCCGCAGCCACCTCCAGCGCCCTTTTTACGTGCTCCTGTCCCTTGACGTAGGTAAAGTCAGCCCCGGTGTCCGGTTCATCCTGCAGGTCAACCGAGTTGGTGTGAGGCGAAAGCGTCGTCAGCCCGTTGAAATGGTGGACCAGGTCTACCAATCGTTCAACCGGAATCACTGTCAGGCCGGGCAACAGTGCCGCTTCTGGTGCATCCACCGAGGAGACATAAAAAACGGAGAACTCTTCCGGCCGCGCCATGGCTGCCATGGGTAGCACTCCGCTGACCTGCCGCGTGCTGCCGTCCAGCGGGAGTTCACCCACAATCAACGCAGCTTCCAGAGCGGCCGATGGTATCTGCTCGGTGGCGGTCAAAATGGCCACTGCTATGGGCAGGTCATAGATGGATCCAGTCTTGCGGATGGCAGCCGGCGCCAGGTTGACGGTCACTCGTTGACCGGGAAAGCGCAGACCGCTGTTGACGATGGCAGCCCGCACCCGTTCACGCGACTCCTGGACCGCCGCGCCCGGCAGACCGACGATGGTCAGCCTGAAAAACCCGCGCGGTTTCAGTTTCCACCTCTACCGGAGTCGCGTCCAGCCCGATCACCGCACAACTGGTCACCCTGGAGAGCATGGCTTCCCCACTAAGCGACTTTTCGTTGCACACCATCCGGCCGGTCGTTCCTTCGTCGACGGCCTGGACATTCCGTCTTTGGCCGTGACCCTCGGCCAAGCGGCACCGGGCCACACCACCAGGGCTTTTGCCAGACCGCTGCAACCGGCCGGGCGCACGGCGGACAAGACGCCATTATACCAACATCCCGTCGTGCGTGCCCAAACCTTCCTATTGCGCTGGGCGTCGCCTGCATTACAATACTCCCGCGATGGCAACGAAAAGGATCTGGGTGTCTGTCGCTCTTGCCGCCGTCCTAGCGGTGGGCGTGGCTGCCTGCAGCATGGTGCGGCCGGCGGTCCCGACCCTGATGCCGACCGCCCAGGTGCCCAGAACTGGAATGCTCCAGACGTCGCCGACCAACGGCCACAACGGGGTACCCGCGACATGGACCCCTACCCGGCCGGCCGAACAGGTGTTTGTGACGGCTGCGCCGTTGGTTCTGGCCACCCAGTACCAACGCACGCCCACACCGACCATGCCTACCTGGACACCCAGCTGCACCCCCACGTCCTCCGCCACACCCACCCGCTCGGCCACGCCTACCTCCACGGCAACCCCAACACCCTGGCCCACCATTGCGCCGGAGGAGGTCTGGACGCTGGATCGATACCCGCGGCCGCCGGCCGACAACGGCTGGGGAATGCACTGGTTTCCGACCTACCAACAAGAGATCAACACCATCAACCGGTACGTCATTGAGCTGCAACGGATGCATATCCGGTGGTTGGTCCTCCTGAACGACGGCACCGACATCGGGAGGAACGATTACCTGGTGCAGCGGCTGGCCAACGTGGGCATCATGCCGGTGATGCGCCTGTACGTGCATGGCGTGGTCTCATACGACGGGAATCTGGCGGCCGCAGTCCACCATTACCGCAGCCTAGGCGTACACTACTTTCAGCTCTACAACGAACCCAACCTGAATGCCGAAGCCGCCGGACGGGTGCCAAACCCGGATTGGTATGTCACGCATTGGGCCGAGGCCGCTGAAATCGTCGTCGCCAACGGCGGTTTGCCTGGTTTTGGCGCACTTAGCCCAGGCGGCGAATACGAGGACCTGGCGTATTTGCGCAGTGCACTGCAGTCACTCAAGCGACGAAAACAGGGGCACCTGCTGAACCAGGGCTGGATCTCCATCCACAATTACGCCCAGTACCAGCCGGTGGACAGCACCCTGGGGTTCATGCGTTTCCGATTGGTTGACCAGATAGTGCTCGAGGAGCTTGGCAGGTCGCTGCCCATCCTGGGCACTGAGGGCGGTCATTACGGCGACCTGGCCGAACAATACCTCCACGTGAGACAGCAGTATCAGTACCTTTCGCAGCGAGAGCCATACCTCTTCTGTCACAGCTACTGGCTCTTGGGAAATCGGGCGGGCGGCGGTTGGGATTCCACGTTCGAGTATCAGGCGCTGTTCCGGGCCGACGGCACCGTGAACCCGTTGGTGGCCGGCCTTTTTTACCGAGGTCCATAGCAGCCGGCATCACCGCGACTTACCCGTCGCGCCCAGGATCGGCCACCCAGCCACACTTCCGGTCGACTTGAGTCGCCTCCACCAGGATATACCCGACCCCGCGTCGCGTCAGCAGGAGAGTGGGGTGTTCCGGGTCGGTCTCGATTTTTCGTCCGCAACTGGCGGATGTACACTTGGAATATTCAGGTTATCCACCTGGTCCGGCCCACACACCATGGCCAGCAATTTTCGCTGCGGCACCGGCCGGCCAGGTTCTGCCCCAGCAGGAGCAAGAGACCAAACTCGGTGGGCGTCATGTGAACCATCTGACCGGCACGCCGGACCTCCATCCGCGATTCGTTGATGCTCAGCTCCCCAACCTGGTAGGTAATTCGTCCGTTCGGTAGATTTCGTCGCGAGCGGCGCAGGACTGCCTCTATGCGAGCGATCAGCTCTTGGCTGCGGCATGCTTTGGTCACATAATCGTCCGCACCCAGCTGCAGGCCGCGCACAACGTCGCTCTCAGCGCCCCGCGAAGACAGAAAGACGATTGGGGTGCCATCCCCGCGCAGCTTTTGGCAGAGGTCCCACCCGCTCCCGCCGGGAAACATGATGTCCAACAAGATCAGGTCCGGCCGGAACTCGGGCGCCAGAGGCATCGCATCTGTTCCGCTTTACGCTGACCGGACCCGGTAACCGGCCTTTTCCAGAACGGTGGCTACCAGGACGCACAGGTCACGGGCGTCATCAATGAGCAGGATTTTGGTGGTCAATCCCATGCGGTGAGCCAATCTCTGCTTCACCCCCGGCATCGTATCCCGCGCTCGTTGCGGCCGCAATGAGCAGACCGAAACCGGGTAGCTTCCGCGTGTGACTGGCGCTCTCGGCCGACGCACACCCGTTTCACCGCATCCGGGTCGGCCGACAGCGGACGCTCTCATTAGACAGCGTCTTCCATATCCGCTATAATAACCGGCGTTGTCCCGCCGGAGCAAAACAGACCCGGCACCAGAGAGACCATGTCCAAGTACCAGGCACCCTACGGCACTCAAGATATTCTGCCGGCAGACCAACCCTATTGGCGATGGGTCATCGGCGAAGCGGAAGCGTTGAGTCTGCGCTATGGCTTCCTGCGGCTGGACCCGCCGCTCTTTGAGGATACCCAGATCTTCCTGAAAGGGAGCGGTGAGGCGTCGGATTTCGTGGTCCAGAAAGAGATGTACACGCTGGAAAAGGACGAAGGGCAATCGATCACCTTTCGGCCCGAGTTCACCCCGGGGGTCATGCGCGCGTATCTGGAACACGGTCTCCATGCTGGACCGCAACCGGTCAAGCTGTATAGCATCGGCCCGATCTTTCGGCACGATCGGCCGCAGGCAGGCCGGTATCGCCAGCACACGCAGTTCAACGCCGAGATCTTTGGCGAGCAGGACCCGGTAGCCGATCTAGAAGTGATGCTGCTTGCCTATAACCTGTATCGTGACCTGGGGTACCGAGGCCTCTCGTTTCAGCTCAACAGCACGGGCTGCCCCCGCTGCAAACCAGCATACATCGCCCGGTTGGTGGAGCACCTTTCCACCTACGCGGCACAACTGGGCGAGGTGGACCAAATCCGGTTGTCAAGAAACCCTCTGCGGATTCTGGACACCAAGGACGCCGGCATGGAACCGGTGCTGTCTCAAGCGCCCCGCCTATTGGATCATCTGTGCGACGAATGCCGCACCCACTTTGCCGAGTTGCGCGGATACTTGGACGTGCTGGCAACGCCGTATGTGATCAACTCGCGGCTGGTCCGTGGATTGGATTACTACACCAAGACCGTTTTCGAGGTCTGGGCTGAAGGGATTGGCGCCCAGGCGGCCGTCTGTGGCGGCGGTCGGTACGATGGGTTGGCAGAGATGTTGGGTGGCCCACCCGTTCCTGGGGTAGGTTTTGCCTCTGGAATCGAACGCATTATCCTGGGGCTCAAAGCCAGCAACATCGTGCCTGCGCCTCTGCCTGAGCCACCCATCTTTGTCGCCTATCTGGGTGGCGGCGCTCGGGCCAAAGCGGTCGAGATCGTTTTCGCATTGCGGGATGCGGGCCTCGGAGCCCGACTGGCCTTTGGTTGGGAACCGCGCAGCCTAAAATCCCAGATGCGTGAGGCTGGACGGCTTGACGCGGCTTGGGTGATCATTGTGGGCGAATCCGAGCTTACGGCCGGACAGGTTTCAGTTCGCGACATGAAAACCAGCCAGCAATTCCCCGTGCCCCTGCCGGATGTGGTGCCGTGGTTGCAGAACAGACTAGCGGCCTGATCGCCCCCCCCTTGAACGTCATCGGCGTTCTATACCATCCGCACAAACCCGACTCGGCGCCGCTGGCCCAGGAAATGAGAGAGTGGCTTTCGGCGCGGGGATGTCGGGTTTGGGTCGCATCCAGTTGGTCTGAGGAGGAGGTCGCCCAGGCAATGCCTGGCAGCGACCTGGTTGTTACCCTTGGAGGAGATGGATCCTTGCTCAGGGCAGCCCGCATGGCTGCTCCGCATCGGGCCTTGATCCTGGGGGTCAACCTTGGCCGCCTCGGCTTTCTGGCAGAATGTTCACCGGATAATTGGGCTGGTCCCCTGACCCAGGTTTTGGCCGGAGACTACTGGATTGAGGAGCGGATGATGCTGTCGGCGGAGACTCACCGGGGAGATCAGGTAATCGGCCGGCACCTGGCCCTGAACGACGTGGTGATCAGCCGGGGGACGCTAGCCCGGGCCATCCAACTGGCCACCTACGTGGACGGCGAATACCTCACTACGTACTATGCCGATGGGCTCATCGTGGCCACGGCGACCGGTTCGACAGCCTACGCACTGGCGGTTGGAGGACCGATTCTGCCCCCAGAGCTCAGAAGCATCCTGATCATACCCATTGCGCCCCATCTGAGCATGGACCGGGCGGTAGTCTTGTCGCAGGGATCCAAGGTAGAAGGACAGGTAAGGACTGACCACCAGGCTACCCTGACGGTCGATGGGCAATACGAGTTCGACTTGAGCAACGGCGATCGCGTGCTGATTTCGGCCAGTAGCTTGGTGGGCCGGTTTGTGCGGGTGCAACCGCGCAACTATTTCTACCATGCGCTGCTCTCCCGTTTGGTGCCCAGCGAATCTCCTCAGTGCAACGACAGGAACACAGGGGAATGATCGATCCCAAACTGCAGTCGCTGTTGAGGCAAGGTGAGCGAGCAGCTCGCCTGGGAAAGCAGCAGGCGGCAGAGGTCGTCTTCCGGCAGGCGGTGGATGCATTCCCAGAGTCGGCCGAGGCCTGGCTGGGCCTCAGCCAGGTATCACCATCAGAGCAGGAGCGGGAGGACGCTCACCGGCTAGCGGTGCAATTGGACCCGGCAGTCGTTACGCGGACTGCCAAACCCGTCCCCCGCACTCGGAAACCTTCGGCCGCACCGAGCGAGGATCGGCCGATCAGCAGCGTGACACCGGTCAGACATGCGCCGGGCGAGACCGCGCCGGCCGTAAGAGAGACGCTGAGTGCCGCTTCGTCTCGCCTGGAAGCAACGAGCAACGCCGCTTCCGAGGCAGATCCGGATCAGACGCTGGTTTGCGCGAACCACCCGAATCGTCAAGCCCCCCTCCGCTGCAACCGATGCAGCAAACCGATTTGTCTCCGGTGTGCCGTGCGGACTCCGGTGGGTTATCGCTGCAAGGCCTGCGTCCGGGAGCAACAGGAGGTCTATTACTCCGCCACTCGGCTAGACCACGTGTTAGTGACGCTGGTAACGCTGTTGCTGGCAACGGTCGGAGCATACATCATCTACGGTATCGGCTGGCTGACCATTTTCGTGGCCCCCTTTGCCGGCATGGTTGTGGCGGAAACAGTTCGGCTGGCAGCCAGACGACGGCGCGGCAAGTGGATTCCCTTTTTGGTGACCACCTGCCTGGTAGTTGGCGGCTTGGCGGGTACGTTTCTGCGACTGTTTGGTGTGATCTTTTTCCCTGCACCGATCTCGATCTTTTCACTTCTCTGGCAGGGGGTTTTTCTGGTGTTGGCCGCCAGTTCGGCCTATTTCCGCGTCAGGTAAACAGCCGTGCTTCTGGAGTTGGTCATCCGGGACCTGGCGATTATTGAACACCTACGCCTGCAGTTCGGCCCGGGTTTTTCGGTGCTGACTGGCGAGACGGGTGCCGGCAAGTCAATCATCATCGATGGACTGAATCTGCTACTGGGAAGCAGGGCCGACAGCACGCTGGTGCGTGCCGGCGCCGTCCGCGCCGAGGTCGAGGGGACGTTTGCCCTACCCGAATTGCCCTCCGGTCTGGCAAATATCCTGGACCAGGAGCAACTGTGGGGAGACGAACCCGAGCGTATGGTGCTGGCTCGGGAGATTCGCGCGAACGGCGGCAGTGTGAGCCGCATCAACGGCCGGTTGGTCAACCTGGCACTGCTGCGTGAGATCGGCGCTGGCCTGGTGGATGTACATGGGCAAGGGGAACATCTATCACTCCTCCATGTTCGGGAGCACTTGCCCTTGTTGGATCGCTATGCAGGCCTGGAGCCTTCCCGCGAGGAGATGGGTCAGCTGGTCCGCCAGCTGGACGATGTGCGGTCCGACCTGCAGCGACTACGCCAGGACGAACGGGAGCTTGCCCGGCGGTCAGATCTGCTGGCGTATCAGGTGGAGGAGATTCGTCGCGCCAACCTCCAATCCGGGGAAGACACCCCGTTGCGCGATGAGCGAACCCGCCTGGCGAACGCAGAGCAGTTGGCCCGTACCGCGAGCGAGGCCTATACCTACCTGGATGGTGCTGAGGCTGATGCGCCAAGCGTGCGAGATCTGCTGGCAACAGCCGAGCGTGCGCTGGCCGGGATCGACCGCATCGATGCCAGCCAACGCCATCTGTGGGAATTGGCGCAGCAGATCTCCTTCCAGGTGGAGGAGCTGATCGACCGGGTCCGCAGTTACCGCGACCAGGTCGAGCTTAACCCGCGCAGGCTGGCAGCAGTGGAGGAACGGCTGGAACTACTCCACCGACTGCGGCGCAAATACGGCGACTCGGTGGACGAGGTGCTGGTTTACGCCGACCGTGCCGCCGCCGAGCTGGAAGCGATCACTCACAGCGAGGAGCACCTTGCTGAGCTGGAGGCGCACGAGGCCCAGTTGCTGCAGCAGATAGGGGAAAAAGGGACCGCTCTCTCGCAACAGCGGCGCCAAGCTGCAGCAAGGATGACGGCCGCCGCGGAGGATGAGCTGAACGACCTCCAGATGGCCGGTTCCCGGTTGGAGGTGAACATCCAATGGAGGTCGGATCCATTCGGGGCGCGTGTGTCGGGCAGAGACGATCGCGTGGCCTTCGACGGCACCGGATTGGACCGGATTGAGTTCCTCATTAGCCCCAATCCTGGCGAGCCGCTCAAACCGATGGTCAAGATCGCCTCCGGCGGCGAGACATCTCGCCTGATGTTGGCCATCAAGACGGTGCTGGCAAAAGCTGACCAGATACCCACTCTGGTCTTTGATGAGATCGATCAAGGCATTGGCGGCCGAGTAGGCCAGATAGTCGGCCAGAAGCTGCGGGGGCTCTGCCACGTTGATGGTCTCCGGCAGGTGATCTGCATCACCCATCTGCCCCAATTGGCAGGATTTGGCAATCACCACTACCGGGTGGAAAAGCAGGTGCAAGGCGGCCGCACCACCACCCATGTTCGCCCATTGGAGACCGAGGAACAGAAGGTGGCAGAGCTGGCTCAAATGCTGGGAGGCGAGACAACTGCCACTCGTCAAAGCGCGCGTGAGATCCTCAGCCAGGTGACATCTCTGACTTGAGGGGGGAGTCGCCGTACCGCCCCGGCAACTCGGCGTTTGACTCGCCGGTCACACCGCCAGCTCGTCTTCCGGCACCGGCTGCAGAGTCGGTGGCCCAAGCTGGCTTGCTGCGGCGTTCTTGACCGGCCGGGCGGTTTTGGTATAATTCCGCCACTCGCCGACGTAGCTCAAGCGGCAGAGCATCCGCCTTGTAAGCGGACGGTTATGAGTTCAAGTCTCATCGTCGGCTTGCAGTGCGAGGTGGAACGTTAATAACCTGGGTCGGTGTCCCGAGCGGCAAAGGGGGCGGACTGTAAATCCGCTGGCGCAGCCTTCGCAGGTTCGAGTCCTGCCCGGCCCATTGGTGCCTACATAGCTCAGTCGGTAGAGCACGCCCTTGGTAAGGGCGGGGTCATGGGTTCAACTCCCATTGTAGGCTTGACGATTATCCCGGCACCTTGCTGTGGTCAGGCGGCCTTATAGGGCATCTGACCTGGCTCTGGGGCAAGGTGCCTAGAGCGCAGGAACCGGTAGTTGGAGGAAGTGATGGGAAAGGAAAAGTTTGTCCGCGACAAGCCACACGCGAACGTGGGAACGATTGGTCACATTGACCATGGCAAGACGACGCTGACGGCGGCGATAACCAAGGTATTGGGTCTACAGGGAATGGCCGCGTTTCGGTCAT
>DCVT01000031.1 GCA_002328075.1 Anaerolineales bacterium UBA2181
GGCACAAGGCATTCTTCCCGGGATACCGACCGCAGTTTTACATCCGGACAATGGATGTGACCGGAGCGATCACGTTGCCTGAAGGGGTAGAGATGGTGATGCCTGGTGACAATGTGAACATGTACGTGGAGTTGATTACGCCGGTAGCCTTGGAGCGCGGCTCCAAGTTTGCCATCCGCGAGGGCGGCCTGACGGTAGGTGCCGGCGTCATAACCGAGATTGTGGCGTAAGAGATGGCAAAGAAAGCTGTTCGTCCTGTAATCACGCTGGCTTGCACCGAGTGCAAGGAGCGGAACTATACCTCCGAAAAGAACCGGCGGAACGACCCGAATCGGCTAGAGTTCAACAAGTTCTGCCCGCGCTGCCGGCGGCATACGCTTCACCGGGAAACCCGGTAGGTCTCTCGTATTGCAGGAGGCCCGCCCTGCTGAGCAGGGCGGGCCTCTTTGTGTGTCTCCCCCTCGCACCCGAATTCATGGCCTCGGCCAGGTTTCGGCCCCTGAGACTAATTGCCCCGGCCTGCGCAGATGGGCGGCGCCGTGGAGATGGTCCCAATACGCCAGGGTAGCCGTTCAGCCGCACAAGGCTATGGCTTCAATCTCCACCAATGCGGCTTTTGGAAGCGCACCCACCTCGACGGTTGCACGGGCCGGCGGCAGGTGAGAAAAGAACTCGCCGTACACCGCGTTCATCTCGGAAAACTGGCTGAGGTCAGTCATGAACACAGTGGTCTTTACCACCTGGCCCAGATCGCTCCCTCCTGCCTGCAAGACAGCCTGAACATTCTTCAGAACTTGTCGGGTTTGCGCCTGTATGCCACCCTCTACCAGTACGCCGGTGGCCGGGTCCAGTGGTATCTGGCCAGCCACGAACAGCAGATGGCCGGCGCGGATAGCCTGCGAGTACGGCCCCACGGCCGCAGGGGCATGACTGGTGGCAACGACGCTTCGCTCAGGATCCATAATACTCTCCTTGTTCCAAGCCCAGTTCGGGCGTCTGCTGGCCATAGCCAGTGGTCGCCCAATACGACCAAGACACATCCAAAGGCCATTCTAGCCCCGCGGAACGGGTATGTCAATCGACTGCTAAATGCGGTAGGTCCAGGTATCGCAGGCGTATTTGGCCTCTCGGACGCGGGCAGCTGCCGCGTACTCGGCATCAGCCAACCCACACTCGACAAACTCCAGGTCGAGCGCCTGGGAGAAGCCGGCTACCAGCGCCTCTGCGGCTTGGTCGAAGGTCACGTGGCGGCCGAGAGCCGTCTCCAGCGTCGTTGCCCGATCCAACAGCCTGTTCCGGGCATCCTGCCGGTCCACCGGGTCTGGGTCTCGAAGGACCTCCAGAATACGGGTGATGTCGCCTGTCAAGGGTAGCGTGCCGTGCTGCAAAATGCCTCCCAATCGCCGTGACTGGGCGCTACCCACCAGCTTGCGACCGCGAACGATGATCTCGTACCGAGCCGGACCCTCAAAACAGACCGGACTGGCCTCATGCCTGGCTCCGTTATGGGCGTAGAGCGGCCTCGCCTCGGCCGGCGCCAGTCCCAGCACCCGCAACCCGGCCAACAGGCCGGCAGCCAGCCGGCCGTAGCTCTCCACAATGCCGCCGGCCACGCGGGGTTCATCAGCCGGTGCACTCACGCTGTAGGTGAGTTCGTCCACGTGAAGAATCGCCCGCCCGCCGGTCGGCCGGCGCACAATCTCCCAGCCGCGAACCGCGCACGCCTGGCGGTCCACGTCGCCAGCTGACTGGCTGAAACCGAGGGAGAGGCAGGGAGGCTGCCAACTAAACAACCGAAGGGTGGGAGCAACCTTTTTCGCGCACACTGCCTCCAATATGGCTTCGTCCAAAGCCATGTTGGTGGCCCCGTCACTGGGCGGCATGGTCACCAGCCGCCACCGAGTTGGTGCGTAGGTGTGTCCCGGCATGCTGGTGGTATTATATACTGCGCCAGGCCAATGTAAACCACGCGACAATTGCCGATTACCACGTTTCTCGGTATCATCCCAGGATCACTGTAAGGAGTGCGAGTTGACCGTTCTCGGCGTTCGATTTGACTTGAAGATCACACTGGTGATCATCCTGGGAACCTTGCTGCCCCTGGTGGACCGTTATGGTCACACGGTGTTTTCGGTCAGGGCATATGATCGGTTCCTGTACTATTTTGTCGTGCCGGCAGTCGTGATCGTGGTGATTTTCAGGGAACGCCTGCAGGATTACGGCTTTCGGTGGGGAAACTGGAAAGAGGGATTGGCGTGGACCGTGGCCGGTTGCGCCGCCATGGCAGTCGTCTTGTCCGTGGTGGCGCGCCGCCCGGAGATGATCGCCTACTACCAACTGAAATCAGCGTCCGGCTTTTGGCGCGAGGTTTGGGAAAGCGGAATTGACCTGTTTGCTTGGGAATTCATCTGGCGCGGTTTCATGCTCTTTGCACTGGCCCGCGTGACCGGTCCTGGCTTGGCGATTTGGCTGCAGGCAGTGCCGTTCACGTTTGCCCATCTGGGAAAACCAGAGATCGAGACCATGAGTTGTATCTTTGGCGGCGCCGGCTTCGGGTTGGTGGCCTGGCGCACTCGGTCCTTTGTGTATCCATTCATCATCCATACGTTCATTACTTCCTGGACGACCTGGTTGGCCATGGTTTGAGAGGCTGGAAACATGGAAGACGTCACCATCGATCTGACCGGGCTGGCGCACGGAGGTGCAGCACTTGGACGTGATGCCGACGGACGCGTCATTTTTGTCCCGCTAACCATCCCGGGCGAAAGAGTGCGGGCGCGGCCGGTGCAGGTGAGGGAACGGCATGTTCACGCCGAGCTGGTGGAGATTGTTGGCACACCGTCTCCACACCGTGTGGTGCCGCGCTGCCCGCATTTTGGTGCCTGTGGCGGATGCCACCTGCAACACATGACCTATGAGGCTCAACCTGGTTTCAAGGCGCAGGTCGTGCGTGACCAACTGGAGCGGGTAGGGCAGTTCACCAACCCTCCGGTCGAGGCAGCACTGCCCAGTCCGGCTGCCTGGCAGTATCGCAACAGCGTCAGTTTCAGCCCGGCTGCGGATAGCCGGCTGGGTTTCTGGTCACGTACTCAGGAGCGGGTCGTTCCCATCGATGAGTGCCACATCATTGAACCAGCCCTCCAGAGCCTCTATCAGGACTTGGATCTGGACTTGCCGGGATTACTGCGTCTGACCCTGAGAGTCGGTGCGGATGGCGAGCTACTGGTGGTTTTTGAGACCCAAGATGCCGAACCTCCCGAATTGACGGTCGACTTTCCGGTCAGCGCCGCTATGTTGCTGCCAACCGGTGAGTCAGCCAACCTGATCGGTGACAACGTGCTTTGGGAAAGATGCGCCGGCCGCCCGTGGAAGGTCAGCGCGGGAAGCTTTTTCCAGGTCAACCGATGGGCTGCAGAGTGCGTGGTCGGCCTGGTGAACGAGTTGGCAGAGCTTACCGGCCGGGAAACGGTCCTTGAGCTTCACAGTGGGGTTGGGCTCTTGACCGCGGGTCTGGCTGCTGGAGCAGAACGGCTGGTCGGGATTGAGGCCAACCCGGATGCCGTAGCGGATGCTGAGGCCAACTTGGAAGAGATGGAGAACGTAGAGATGTACGTGGGCGCGGCCGAGGAGGTGCTCCCGGCGCTGGCTGACCAACCTTTCGACCTGGTGGTGTTGGACCCGCCCAGGCAGGGGGTACAGCCCCAAATCATTGAATCTTTGCTCCAGATCCATCCGGCCCGGCTGGTGTACGTGTCCTGCGATCCGGCGACCTTTGCTCGAGACGCCCGCCGGTTGGCGCGGGGAGGGTACCGGCTGATGACCGTCCGGCCGGTGGACATGTTCCCGCAGACTTTCCACATCGAAACCGTGAGCCTGCTGGCTTGACGGTTGGAACGCTGGACGACTTGCCCAATCCCCCCTTGTCTTTTCTGGATTATGGGTGTATAATGGAACAAATGTTCTATCTGCGGCGGAGGTATGAGCGGTGGAAATCGGAATGCTTTGGTACGATGACGACCACAAGCGAACGTTGGAGGAAAAGGTGCGTCGGGCCGCTACATATTATCGAGAGAAGCACGGTCAGATGCCCAACCTGTGCGTCATCAATCCCAGGACGGCCTCGAATGGCGCCGGCCAAGCGCTGCAAGACATCGAACTACGCCTGGCGCCCAACGTTTTGCTGCACCATTTCTGGGTAGGGGTGGCCAAGGCCACCCAATGAGCGGCCGATCTCAGCGACTACACAGTTCCACCACCAGCAGTTCCAGCGCTACGATCGGCTGGGTGTTGCCGGTTTTGATGGCCAGATCGTTGTCCAGGAGTCTGCGGTAAATGTCCTCCAGGCGCTTCAGGGTGAAAGAGCTGGCCTGTTGCACCAGTTTTCCGGTTGGGTACGGCTTGAGGCCGAGGTCGGGGCCGATCTCATCGGGCAGGAACCTCATATCGAGCCTTTCTCTCACCTGAATGAGCAGGCGAAACTGCCGTGTGATCATCCCTGACAGCCTGAGGGGTTCCTCTCCCGCCTCCAGCAGGCTGCGGAGCAACGTCGTGGCCTTAGACTCCAGTCGTTGTCCAACGGCGTCTACCAGATCAAAAACACCGGCCTGGACGCCAGAAGCGGTCAATAGCCGAATATCGGCGGCTCGAATGGGCCGGGTGAGCCGGGTATAGCTGAGCAGCTTGTCGATCTCGTTTTCCAGCAGGTACAGATCATTCCCAATTCCCAGCACCAGGAGCGCGATCGCGTCTGGCTCGATGCAGCCGCCCTGCGAAGCTACCTGCAGTCGGATCCACTGCACCAAAGCCCGCCCATCGGGCAGGTCGAACTTGCGGGCTAAACCCAAAGGGGAACTGGCTGCCAGCCTGACAAACGGGTTGCCGTCTGGCAGGGCGTGGGGCTCCTGCAGGATAAGCCGGGTTGACGCCGGCAGTTGGGGTAGGAATGCCAGGATGCGGTCGCGGTCTTGCCGGTTGCCCGGCTCGTTGAGCCGTTCAATCAACCCCCGAACCACCACCAACCGTCGGTTGGATAGGAATGGCAACGTGCAGCACGCGTGCTCAAGTTCGGCCAGACTCACGGTTCGACCGTCGAACGCCATGGTGTTCAAACTCACCATGGCCGGATCGTCACCCAGGCGCCTTTTGAGGTCGCCCAGGGTCTTACCCTGGGCGAAAGCGTTCTCGCCGTGAAAAACGTAAAAGCGGGGTGCCTCGGCCACGGAATGAAGAACCTAACCCACGGTTCGCACGGTATGATACACCAGAGGCCCTTGTTGGTGTCGGGTGATGTGTTTCAGGACCAGGTTCTTCATCTCGGCATCAGTGGTGACATTCGCCTGCAACGCCTGACCCAGCGGCTGCGCCACCAGCAGCGCCAGGGTCGCGGCCAGAATTGCCAGAGGAAGTGAACTTAACAGATGCCAGGGGCTTGTTCGCTTCTTGCCCATGCCTGGTACTGTCGTCACTATTAACGCAGCCAGACCGGTCAGTGTGCCCGCGGTCACCAGGTTTGTGCCGCAATTGGGATGTACGGCAAGTTGGTACTCGCCGTTGCGCAACCTTGCCAACGCCTCGGTTACTGCACTGACCACGTCCTCCGTTGGCAGGTCCCCATACACCACCAGTCCGCGCGGGCTGGCGCGAGCGTAGAATGTCACATCGCGCGGCCGCCGACTCAGGATATGCATGGTAGCATGTTCCAGGGCATGATGGCGCCGGATACGGCCAGCGGCGGCAAGGGCCCGATCGATGCTCTCTGTCAACATGGCGTCCTCTGGCGAACGGCGGTACATTTCTTGCCCGGGCACCGTCGCCTCTCCCGGATTGTACCATCGGCCCCGAGGTCGGGCAACCTGTTGAACGGCAACGACCGGCTTTGCGGAGCGACCGTTTACAGCAAGTTTAGTGGATCAACCTCTAGCTGCCAGCCTGCTGCCAGCGGGAAACCCCGCAGAAGAACAGTGGGATCGGGCGCCCGGATAACGATGTGCCAACGGTGGCGCCCGCCCAACTGACCAAAAAAGGGTTGCGTCGGCCCGAGGATCTCTGTTCCGCTGAGACGATCTTCCGACGCCCGCCGGCGCAGACCGGCCGTCAGCGTCTCCGCCTCGTGTTGTCCCCGATCCCTGATCGGATCCCGGTATTCCAACCGGGCCAGCCGTTTGTACGGTGGGTATCCCAACCTGGCGCGGAAGGCAATCTCTTGAACATAAAACCCGGCGTAATCGTGCTGCTCTGCGGCCCGGATCGCGTAATGCTCAGGGTTATACGTCTGAATCAACACCCGTCCACCGAGCAACCCTCGACCCGCCCGGCCGGCCACCTGGGTCAGTAGCTGAAAAGTTCGCTCACCGGTGCGATAATCGGGTAAACCCAGGCTGACATCGGCCGATATGACACCTACCAGTGTCACCAGCGGCAGATCCAGCCCCTTGGCAATCATCTGCGTGCCGATCAGAATATCAGCGTTGCCCTCAATGAACTGCTGAAGAAACAGGTCATGCATGCCGCGCCCGCCGGTGGTATCGCGGTCCCACCGCAGAACTCGAGCAGCCGGGTACCGCTGAAGCACCTCTGTCTCCAGCTGTTCGGTGCCCAGCCCAAAATACTTGACACGACGCTCGCCACAACGCGGGCACCGCTCAGGCTGGGGTTCTGCCCGGCCGCAATAATGGCACACCAGCTGGAGCCGGGGATGATGGTAGGTCAGGGGCAGGTCACAACGCGGGCAGCTAAGCACAAGCCCGCAATCACGGCAGAAGACAAACGTCGCAGTTCCGCGCCGGTTGAGAAAGAGAATGGCTTGCTCTTTGTTATCTAGCGTTTCCTGCAGAGCATTCGCCAACCTCCGGCTGAAAATGCTCCGGTTTCCCGATCGCAGTTCCTGTCGCATATCAATCAGCTCGACCGGCGGCAGGTCAATCATGAGGGCTTCCGGGAGATCGTCGGCCGGTTCTGCTGAGCGATATTGGACTTGGCCTGCAGGCAATGATGGCTCGTCCGTCGCGGCCCTGCCCGGCAGGACACCGGCCGAGGAGAGATAGCGTTCGGCCAATGCCTGCACCCGGGCTCGGTGCCCCATGATTCGGCGGGGAAGCTCTAGCAGCTTGAACTCACCACGCTGAGCGCGGTGATAAGTCACCAAGTCAGGTGTGGCGCTCCCCAGAATGAGGGTTGCTGAGCTCAGGCGAGCCAACTCAATGGCTGCGTCGCGGGCATGATAGAAAGGCGGTCGGACGGGTGGATCCTGTTTGTAAGCCTCTTCGTGTTCCTCGTCGATCACAATGACGCCTAGTGGATTCATCGGCGCAAACAGGGCCGACCGAGGGCCGATCACAATGTCCACCATTCCGAGCCGACAACGTCGCCAGCTATCGTACCTCTCACCGTCGGTCAGGCGGCTGTGCACGACCGTCACCCGACCGGGGAAACGGGCCGAGAACCGCCTGATGGTCTGCGGGGTCAGCGCGATTTCGGGCACCAGCACGATGGCCCCTTGTCCCATCTCCAGCGCCAGATCGATGGCCCGCAGGTAGATTTCGGTCTTGCCCGAACCGGTGACTCCGTGCAACAGGAAACCGAGCGGAGGCGCCGATGGCGGCGTCAGTGTCGGTGCCGTGCGCTCCAGCATGCTGAGGCGAATTGCCGCCCAGACCGCGGCCTGGTCATGCGTCAATTTGGGGGCAGTATCCGGCACAAAAACACGGTCCGCCAGCGGATCCCGCCAGACCTCTCGGTCAGCCAGGGTAATCAGGTCCGCCTCTGCCAAAACCTTCAGGTGACGGAGAGAACAGCCGGTCTCAGCGTACACCCAACTCACATCTACCGGTTCCGGCTCGCGGGCCAAAAACCGCAGGATTGCCAGGTAGGTAGCGGCCCCGCGCAACTCTGCGGCAGCCTCAGCCACCTTATCTCGGGCCACGACCAAGGAAACGACTCCTTGCTCCTCGATTTGGACCAGTTGACCGGCGTCACAGAGCACTTGCAGTTCCTTCTGGTCGTATTCCAGGGTGGCACCGGACTGAGGGTGAACCAATTCCGCTGCAGTCCGAACCAATGGGACGCCAGCCGCAGCCACCCTCTCGGCCAGGCTCCCGGATTTTCCGTCCGGTAGGATGGCGGCATCGCGTCCACGGATCGAAGCCGGTGCCACCAGTGTCCGGCCGGCAGCCAGAGCGATGTATCCCTTTTCTGCCAGAACTCCCAGGTGCTTGGGTTCCGCCCCGGTAGCGTCCAGCACCGATTGGCGCGCCGGTAACGGGTCTGGGTTAGCCGCCAGCCATTCGAGCACATCGGCCGCCCTGGACTGGCGGCCCAGATTCGGAAGCTGGGCCGCGATCTGTCGAGGACCGGCAATCGCCTGGACCGTCCTGACACGTTTGGGGTGCACCTGTGGCGGCGCCAACACGGAACCACGCCGAAGCAGGCCTCGCCGGACCATCTGCTCAGCAGCCGGCCTCCACTGAGACTCTGGCAAACGTTGGCTGATGGCCCGGCCGCGCATATCACCTTTTTCGCGGAGCAGGTTCACGAGCGCCTGCTGCGCTTCCGTCAGCCTTGCCTCGCCGGATGCGCCCGGGGCCAGCGCCAGCGTGGTATCCGCCTTCTGCGAGATGCCGGGCGGGAGCATCAGACGCAGGCAATCGGCCAGCGGTGTCAGATACGCGGTGCTGAGCCAGCGTCCCAGCTCTAGTTGGAACGGATTGAGGACAGGATCTGGCAACACGCAGGCGATTACTGGCTTGGTCTCCGGGACAGGAGCCCGGTTGTCCAGCGCTACCACCAATCCCTGAACCATCTGGCGGCCGAACTCCACCTGCACCAAGTGCCCCGGCCGGATCGCATCCACCAGATCCTCGGGAAGGTGATAATGAAAGCTGTTTTCTAGTGGTGCGTCCAGGTTGATGGTAACCTGAGCATAGCGCATCGGTCGACCCTTCGATTCCTTCAAGTCAGAGCACCTGAGCCTCAATATCCGGACCACCGTGCGCGCGCCACCAGGCTAGGAGGTGAGCGATGACGGCCTGCTGCGCCTGGACCCACTGGCTGCGAACGCCGACTTTGGCGGGCACGTGGCGTTGCATGAGCTGGCCGGACTCAACCTTGCGGTCCAGAAAGGCAAGGACGCGGGCCTCTAGTTCCTGGTCGCTGAAGGCAAACCCCTCGCCGTTGTAATACGCCTCTAACGCAAGTTGCTCGATCAGGTCGCCCAGCAGCTTGGTCCGCTCTGCCTCCGGTTCCCATGCGATGCCAAAGGCCTCGGTCGGGTCAGGCGCTGCTTCCGACCCGCGCCGAGTCAGAGGCCGACCAGGCCGAACGGCCGGTGTATCTCTCCCGGCACCCGAAGAGGCAACCGCCCGGAACAGAGAAGCGATTTTCTGTCGCAGTTTCATGATCTACTCCTCCCTCAATTGCGCCGAACGCCGCTCCGAGCAGAAAAACGCCAGCATACCCTCGCGAAATCGGATCTGCCCTGCAGATCGACAACCCGGCACCAAATGGCTCCGCTCTCCCGGTCAGGCTTCTGCACCTCTTACGTCAGTCACGTGTCCCAGGGAAAGCCGAGAGAGTACTGGCAGAGCAGGTTCGGGGTCTCAGGATGCGCTGTCTGAACGCCTAGTGTAACCCACGGCCGGGCCTCACGCAAGGCGTTCGTGTGCGGTGTGCCTGAGGCGTCCGAGAAACCCGGGACTCCAATCATGTTGGCCTATTGGGTGCAGTTCAACAGTACTTGGCAGGTTGGTGGAATCGGACCCTGTGATCATACGGACTTGATTCTGCTTACGCCTCATTTGTTGCGAATTGCCATCCCCCGGCGTTGATCTGCAGGGCACCGGTCGACACCATCGGTGACACTCGGATGGACACCTTCCAGAACCCGGGACCTTCAACTGACATTAACGGGGTCCAGGTTCTTGGGGTCGTGGCCTTGGCCGCCGGGCTCCGCAGTACAACCATAGACCATTCGGATTAGGAGGGCACTCTGGTTTGCGGTATGTCATGATCTGGTATGATAACCAGTATGGTTCGTTGGCGTGCCCTGGCTCTTTTCTTGGTGATCTTGCCGCACCTGGCGCCGCCCACGGCGCTGATTGTGATCGGCCCTGCCAAGACGGTGGATACTGCACACCCAATTGTCGGGGTACACACCCGGCTTTCTGATGAGGTCGAGGAATGGAAGATCCAGCGCAGCCTCCAGATGGTTCGCGAGATGGGTGCACCCTGGATCGTGGAGTTCTTTCCCTGGGCCTATATTGAGCCTTTCAGGGAGGGAGAGTTCACCTGGAGCCATGCGGACATGGTCATTCAGCACGCCGTGGCCCAGGGATTGACTGTGGTAGCCCGCCTGGGGACAGCGCCCGAGTGGGCAAGGCCGGACCCCGCGCAAATGCTCACCACCTGGAACTATCTGGACGGCGAGGGTTACGCGGATTTTGCAGCATTCGTGGGCACGTTTGTCGCTCGGTATCGCGGACAGGTCAACCATGTGATCATCTGGAACGAGCCCAACCTGAGCTTTGAGTGGGGATTTCGACCGGTCGACCCGGAAGGGTATACAACGCTGCTCGCAGCTGCCTTCGATGCCGCCAAGCTTGCCAATCCAGAGATCGTGGTTCTGGGCGGCGCGTTGGCCCCGACGCTGGAACCGGAGGGAAGCGCTGCCGGGCTGAATGACTTGCTGTTTCTGGAGCGAATGTATCAGGCCGGGGCTGGGCAGCACATGGATGGGTTGGCAGTCCATGCCTACGGTTGGGCGTTCGCTCCGGACGACCCCCCTGCTCCGGATGTGATCAACTTTAGGCGTGTCGAGCTCGTGCGAGAGATCATGCATCGATACGGCGATTCGGAAAAGTCGGTATTTGTGACCGAAGCCGGCTGGAATGATCACCCTCGATGGACCCGTTCGGTCCGGCCGGGGCAGCGGATTTTGTACACAGTTGGGGCATTCGAATACGCGGAGGCCAATTGGCCATGGGCTCCGGTGATTGCGATATGGGCATTTCGTTTTCCGGGGCCGCAAGGCAGCTACATGGACTATTACAGCTTTGTGACCCCGGAGTTTAGCCCAAGGCCGGTATACTACGCGGTGCAACAATACACTCAACCATGAAAACGCGGGACGTTCACCTGGCACGCTTGGCGTCAGTCCTGCTCGGAATGCTAGTTGCTTCAGCCGGTTGCCTGGGGCGCGCTGACACCTTGTCCGAGATCCGGCAGCGCGGTACGTTGAGCATTGGACTTGATCCCAGCTTCCTGCCTTTCGCGGCGTTGGCGGGCGATGGCAACCTGTTTGGGCTGGATGTGGATCTGGGGCACGAACTGGCGGCTCGCTTGGGTGTCGAGCCACATTTTGTGTTGATCACCTACGACGGACTGTACCATGCGCTGGAGGTGGGGCAGGTGGATGTACTCATCTCGGCGTTGGTGGTTGAGCCTGGGAGATCAAAAAAGGTCTCCTACAGCACGCCCTACGTGGACGTGGGGTTGGTCTTGGTGACGCCGTCCAGCGTGGGGGAGAGCTTTTCAGTGCAGGACCTGGCCGGACAGATGGTGGCAGTGGAGATCGCCAGTCAGGGGGACGCCGAAGCACGACGGTGGGCACGACGAGTGAGCGGGATGGTGGTCGTCACCGTTTCCACCGCTGACGATGCCATGGCGGCTGTGCTGTCCGGAGAGGCAGCGGCAGCGATGGTTGACGGGGTTGCGGCACGGCTTTACCTCCGAGAGCATACCGGTCTGACGCTGGTAAATGGCCTGCTGACATCGGAGCCCTATGCTGTGGCGGTCCGGTCTGAGGACAAGACACTGCTGCGGGCCCTGAATGAAGCGCTGGCCGCAATGGCCGCCGGCGGCACGTTGGACGCGATACTCGGAAAGTGGCTGTAGCGTTGCCTTTGACGTTAGGTTTGATAGAATGAGATGGTGGACCGTGTTGGCTCATTAGGCGGGAGAGGAGTTTGCCCGATGTACAACATGATAGAGATAGTCGGCGTTTCGTCCGAGAGTTTTGCCAAGGCCACCGAGTCGGCGGTGCTGTCGGTCGCAAAGCATAAAGAAGCCTGCTGGTTCGAGGTAGTCGAGTTGCGTGGGGGCGTGCGGGACGGCAAGATCGAGTTCCAGGTGAAGGTCAAGATCGCCGTCAAAGCACAGGAATGATCATCACGATCTGCTCTGACATACACGACAACATCTGGAAGCTGGCGGCTGCACTGCCAGGGATGAGAGAGGGAGAGGTACTCCTTTTCTGCGGTGACTTTTGCGCTCCCTTTTCGCTGGCGCAGTTGGCGGCAGGCTTTCCGGGACACATCCACGCGGTTCTGGGCAACAACGATGGGGATGCTCGACTGCTTTCAGAGGAAGCGCGTACGGCCGGCAATGTGACGTTGCACGGGCACCTGGCCGAAATAGAGTTGGCAGGCCTGAAAGTGGCGGTGAATCACTACCCGGAGATTGCGGATGCCCTGGCGGCTTCGGGCCGGTACGACCTGGTCTGTCATGGTCACGACCACACGGTGCGCTCGGTGAAGACAACCGGTGCGTGGTTGGTGGATCCCGGCGAACTGATGGGACGGTTCGGTCGCAGTACCTATGTGCTTTTTGACACCGTGATGCTGGCTGCCGTTGTCCGGGAGGTCTGATTACCGACCATGTGGATTGTTTCACGTGAAACAGCTGACAGCGCCAACATTCCCCGGATGGTGACTACCCCCCAGCGCACGGATCCTGTTGAGCAACCGCACGCCGACAAAAAATACTCTGCCAAGAACACCCCGCGTTGATCGGCCGCTCTCCCCGAGCTGCTGCATGAGCCGGGCCGTCTGAAGGTCGCTGCGGCCAAATCGCCGATTAACGGAATGGCGACAAAAGGGGCCCCGGTCCCGTCCGGGTCCCCACCAGGTAGCTGTTCACTTTCCTAGCCCCCGTCCACTTCCGCGCGATGCCTGGCCAACGCTCGGGATAAATGGGGGGCGTCGTCCAGGACTCCGATCACCGGCACAACCCAGAATGCTCCGCCCAGGTCGGAAATGGCTATACTCACCGGCTCGAACTCGGTGTCAGTCGCCCGGATGGATTCCGCAGAAAACAGGTCATCGTCACCCCAGTCGTGGGGGGTAATCCAATTGGCCAGCGGTCAAGGTGTTGATCACGGTCAACAAAGATCACGCATGAGCGAACCGCCCGGATTGCCTCCCAGTAGTGCCCGTCGTCTCATTCTTCGGGTGGACCATGACCAAAAAGGGCACGAACCCCACGTTTCCCTGGTCAAAGATTGGTCGACAACTCCGGAACAGACGGTCAGCCCGCTGTCGAGCGCCGAGCACATATCCTCTTCTGCAACGCGTTAAACGTATCGTCGACATTTCGCAGTATCTGTCCATGTTTTGTCGCTATGACGTTCATACTCCGGACTGCATCCCTGGGGTAACCGGTGATGGCGCAATACCACCCAGTTGAGAATACGCCCCTCTCCTAGCATCTGAAACATGGACAAAACCTCAACAGTGTTGTACCATTGTCGAAACGCGAAGGATCGATGGCGTCTGGAGTGATTATGGTCACGTTGAGCGACGTGCCTACCTTCAACCTCAAAGCGGTGGTGCAGGAGACTGGGTTGAAACCGGATACGCTCCGGGTGTGGGAGCGTCGCTACGGGGTTCCAGAGCCAGCACGGACACCCGGTGGACATCGTCTCTATTCAGAGCGCGACATTGCCGCCCTCAAGTGGCTCCTAGCCCGCAAGGCGGAAGGGCTCGCTGTCAGCCGTGCCGTTGCCCTCTGGAAGCAAATGCTGGACCAGGGCGAGGATCCGATTCTGGCCGGTCCGGCCGGGCCGGACCGGCCCGCACAGCTCTCTCTCCTAACCGGTGAGGAAATCGACCTGTTGCGAAACCTCTGGATAGATGCTTGCCTGGCGTACGACGAGTCGAGCGCCGAAATGGTCTTGAACCAGGCGTTCGCCCTTTTCCCGCCGGAAACCGTGGTGATGCAACTGCTTCAGAGAGCGCTTTCCCAGATAGGCGACGCCTGGTGTCGTGGCGCGGCAACGGTCCAACAGGAGCATTTTGCCTCCCATCTGGCGCTGCGGCGGCTGGACGCGTTGGTTCAGGCAGCACCGGCGCCCCATCGCCCAGGGCGCGTTCTGGTTGCCTGTCCCCCGGCCGAGGAGCACACCTTCAGCTCGCTCGTTATTGTCCTGCTGCTGCGCCGCCGCGGGTTGCAGGTGGTCTACCTGGGGGCCAACGTGCCACACGACCGCATGACACCAACACTACGGTCGGTAAGACCGCACTTGGTTATCATGTCCGCTCAGCGGCTTTACCCTGCGTCTACTCTTTGCGACGTGGCACAGCGTTTGCGCGCACAACAGATTCCACTCGGCTACGGCGGGCTGATCTTTAACCAGTTGCCTGGTCTCCGCCAGCGTATTCCCGGCCACTTCCTGGGTGAATCCCTGGATATGGTGGTTCTTTCGGTGGAACAGATGCTGGAAGCCCCCCACGTCGTTGATGCAGCGGTGCAACCCGGGCGCGACCATCAGCTAGCGCTAGCCCATTACCTCAACTTGCAGCCGCACATCGAATCGTGGCTTTGGGAGCACACGGCGGCCCTGGCGGTTCCCCATTCCGTCCTGGCCAGCGCTAACCTCCATCTGAGTGAAGCGATCAAAGGTGCGCTCCGGCTTGGTGACATGGACCTGCTGGGGGCAGACATCGGGTTTGTGATGGGTATCCTGACCAACGACTACCTCCCGGTGGCCAAGCTGCAGGTGTACCTGCGACAGTATTGCCAGGCAACGCGGGAATTGACGGACGAAAGAGGCCGGCTCGTCGTTGACTGGTTCGAGCGAATCCTGGCCTTCCCGCCAGCGCAGCGCAGTTCGGAATGATCGATAGCCGGCGTGCTAACGGCATGCAGACGATGGCAACCGGCGTCACCAGACGCAAACAGCTCCCAGCGAACTGTTGGCGATACGGTTCTGGCACATAGACCATGACTGATTGGGGGCTGGTCCTAATTCCTGCTATGTGCCTGGTAGGTCTGACAGGGTCGGTGCTCTTGGCGGTCCCTCCACTGAACCTGCGCCTCCCCGTCCGACGGGCCGGCTGGCTGTTGTCACTGTTTCCGGCCGGTAGTTCTGTGCTGATTCTGTCTCGGCTGCCATCGTTGTCGGCGGTATCTCCGCAATCCTTCAAACTGGACTGGATACCCTCGCTTGGCCTCACGGCCGGGCTCTATTTTGACCATCTCAGTGCTCTGTTTGGCCTGCTGATAACCGGGATTGGCACGCTGGTGGTGATTTACGCCGGCTATTACTTTGACCAATCAGCCTCTTCGCGCTCAACCATTTCCCCTTGGCGTGAGTGGCGGTTTCTGGCCTTTCTGTTTCTATTCATGGCCGCCATGGTCACCGTAGTCATGGCCGGGGATGTGCTAACGCTCTTTATCTCGTGGGAACTCACCAGCGTTGCCTCGTTCCTGCTCATCGGCTACCGGCAACAGGACCAAGCTGCCCGTCAGGGCGCCTTCAAGTCATTGTTGATCACAGGGGCAGGGGGTGTCGCGCTTCTGCTCGGGCTCCTCGTGTTAAGCTCGGTAACCGGCTCCGGCGAGTTCGCACACATCTTGACCGCCGGTGATCTAGTACGCAGTAGTCCGCTGTATCTTCTGGCCCTTGCCCTGGTGGCACTGGGTGCCTTCACCAAGAGCGCTCAGTTTCCCTTTCACATCTGGTTGCCGGACGCCATGGGTGCGCCGACCCCGGCTAGTGCTTACCTCCACTCGGCAACCATGGTCAAGGCAGGCATTTTCCTCTTGGCGCGGCTGAACCCGGTTCTGGGGTTCACTGATGAGTGGTTCTGGCTTCTCACGGCCGTCGGCGGAATCACCATGCTTACCGGCGCCTCCGCAGGATTCCGGCAGAACGACCTCAAGGCACTGCTCGCTTATTCCACGATCAGTCAACTCGGCGTCCTGATCATGCTGATCGGCCAGGATACCGAGATTGCATTCAAAGCGCTGGTTATCAGCATCCTCGCTCATGCGCTGTACAAGAGCGCCCTGTTCATGTTGGTTGGCATCGTTGACCACGCCACAGGAACCCGCGATCTGCGCCGGCTGGGCGGTCTGGTCAGGACAATGCCTATTGCCTTCCTGGCCACCGGCGTGGCCGCCATGTCGATGGCCGGCCTTCCCCCACTCTTTGGATTCCTGGCCAAGGAGACCCTGCTGGCAACAGCTACCCATCCCAACGTCCCGCCTCTCGCCAACGTCGTTTTACCCGCCACCACGGTGATCGCTGGCGCGCTGATATTGGCGCAGGCTGGCGTGGTCGTATGGGATTCCTTCCTGGGTCGCCCGCGCGATCAGAGCCTGCATCCGCACAGACCGCCTGCGTTCATGTGTCTAGTGGCCACTGTACCGGCGGTCTTGTCTTTGACGATCGGGCTCCTACCCGAGCCAGAGCCAATTGCCAGCTTTTTGGCCAACGCGGCCGCGGCCGTGTATGGCAGCAAGGTAAAGGTCTCGCTGGCACTTTGGAACGGCATCACGGTGCCTCTACTCCTCTCGGCCGTCGCAGTCTGCAGCGGCATGGTGCTTTTTGTCCTCCGCCACCCGCTGCGCGAACGTCTCTCGCGCACAGACCCCCGCTGGTCCGCGAACACGCTGTATCGTTGGTCAGTTGGCCTCATCGACGGCAGTGCCTTCGTGGCGACCCGACTGCAGGGCGGCAAGCTGCGCACGTATATGGCTACGGTCATTCTTGGCATGTTGGCGCTGGTGTTCGGATTTGGTGATCTTGCCCAATGGCACTGGGAAACACCACTGACATTACCGACACTCGACACCACGGGCGAGATCGTAGTGCTGCGCATATTTGCGCTTTTGGTGGTCGTGACCGGCGCAGCAGCCACCATCGGCTTACCCCGTGACTTTTGGGCCGTTGTGGCGCTCGGTTCGTCGGGAATGGCCGTTGCCATCCTGATGGTGCTGGAACCGGCGCCGGATGTAGCATTGGTGCAATTGGTGGCGGATATCCTGACTGTCGTCATCCTTGTGCTGGCACTGGCCCGGTTGCCTCGCAGCCAGCGCCAGCGCGCCAATGACCTGATGTTTCTCCAGAGCCGAGCAAGTCTGGTCCGCGATAGCCTGATTGCGGTTGCTGCCGGTGCGGTTGTGGCTCTGGTAACACTGGTTGGCTTGACGTCCCGGCCCCGAACCAGCGCAGTCACACCCTATTACGAGGATACAGCCAAGGTGCTGGCTGGAACCAAAGATATCGTGGGCGCCATCCTGGTGGACTATCGGGCGCTCGACACCCTGATCGAAATAGCGGTGTTTGGTCTGGCCGGATTGGGTGTCTACACGCTCTTGCGTCACGCTTCTGTGAAGGCTGGCGATCACAACGAATCAGACGCGACGGATCGACAGAGCATTGCAGGAGCCCAGGACGTATTTGGCATTGCAGGTGCGGAGACGTCTTCCTTTGTGCATGCGCTGGCTTATGTCTCTTTACCCCTGGCTATGGTGATCGGTTTGGTTCACATAATGTACGGCCACGACCAACCCGGCGACGGTTTTACCGCCGGCGTCATCATCAGCCTGGCGATCGGTTTCTGGTACGTTGTTTTTGGCTTTCGGCAGGTCCGGAGGCAGCTGACTTGGCTGCGGTCAGCGCCATTGATAGCGACTGGCCTTCTGCTGGCCATCGCGTCGGGAACTGCAGCTGCCTGCCACACTGGGTCATTCTTGGGACATGTGGATTGGGGCGAGGTGATCGGAATCAGCTTGCCGCGGGGTTTTGCCCTGAGCACATCATTCCTCTTTGAGGTGGCTATCTGTCTGACCGTCTTGGGAAGCGCATCCTACATATTGGACACATTGGGAAGACCAGGCGCGACGGAGCATGAGTCGGCCGGAAAGTGAGGTGAGGCGATGGAGTTGCTGACGGCTGTGGCAGTGGGCGCCCTATTCGGGGTGGCTATCTTTCAGCTGTTGCGACGCAATGTCGTTCGGTCGGCCATCGGCTTGATACTCCTGGGCAATGCGGTCAACCTTTTTCTTCTCAGCACCGGAGCATACGACGGTCGCGCGGCGGCTTATGCGGGAGAATTGGCACAACGTAGCGACGCGCTGCCCCAGGCACTTGTTCTCACCGCCATAGTCATCAGCATGGGTGGGCTGGCGCTGGCGATGGCCATGCTGTACATAGTCTCCGCACGGTACCGCACCAGCGACCTGGACGAGATCACGGGCCTACGATACTAAAGGTGACATCGGCGATGTCAACATCCACCCCCAGGCCATTGGACAACTTTCTTGGATTCTACTAACTCCCATGACGAACCACCATCTCGTGCTCTTGCCCATTCTGCTCCCATTGACTGCTTCTGCCGTTGCCCTCCTGCTGCGCCGGCGCCCGCGGGTGCAGGCAGCTTGGGCACTGTGCGCCATGGTGACCAGTCTGGCTTTCAGCTTGTTGCTTCTGCTGCAGGTGTGGCGGGGGCAACAGGCGGTGGTGTTTCAAACGGGTGGTTGGGCCGCTCCGTGGGGCATCTCGTTGGTGGGCGATTATCTGTCCGTCACGCTGGTCGTGATGAGTCAGATCGTGTTGTCCATGGGGATTCTGTACGCATTGGGCAGCAATGACAGCGTGGTCAAGTATCCCGGATTCTATCCGCTTTTCCTCACACTGGCCACCGGTCTGTCCGGCGCTCTCCTGACTGGGGATCTCTTTAACCTGTTCGTCTTTGCCGAGCTGATGGTTTTTTCTGGCACCATCCTGACCGCCTGCTCGGATGATCGATATGGCACGGAGGCGGCGTTCAAGTATTTCTACATCAGCCTGGTCGGATCAACCTCCCTGTTGTTGGGGGTGGGCTGCCTGTATGTGTCCTATGGCGCCACAAACATGGCCAGCCTGGCAAGCGGGATCATGGCTGACCCTCAGAAACCTCTGGTCCCCCTGGCGATTGCTTTTCTCATGACAACCTTTATGATCAAGAGCGCAGTGGTGCCTTTTCATTTTTGGCAGCCCGATTTCCACACGGCCGCGCCCACCCCCGTGCACGCGGTCCTCTCGTCGGTGGTGGTCAAACTCGGGCTCTACGGGTTTATGCGGATGACCTCTCTTTTGTTTTTGGCGCAAGCCGACACCGTGCGAGGCATCCTGTTGGTTACAGGAATCATTGGCGTGTTCTATGGTGGCTTGGGGGCAACGGGAACCTATGATGCAAAAAGAATGCTGGCCTACTCCACCATCGGACAGATCGGTTTCATCCTCGTCGCTCTCGGTTGGGGTACACCTCTGGCTATGATGGCAGCGATCGTTTTTGCGTTTAACCACAGTCTCATCAAGTCGGCCATGTTGATGCTGGCTGGCACCGTTGCCAGCCGAGCACGGGTCAAGACCGCTGCTTTCCAGGCCATCACCGGCCTGGGCAAGTATATGCCGTTTACGGGACTCCTTTTCCTGATCGGCGGATTGGCCTTGGCCGGCGTACCGCCAACCAACGGTTTTATCAGCAAGTTGGTGCTGTTCCGTAGTGGGATCGAAGCGGAGCAGTACACTGCATTGTTGTTGATTGGTCTTGCCAGCATCCTGACGCTGGTGTACATCGTGCGAGCCTTTCAGGCCATATGGTGGCAACCCCCGGCTCCGGAGGCCCTGGTGAAACCCGCCGGGGATCGGTTGCTGGCACCCGCCTTGTTGATCGGCACCGTCCTGGTCTTGGGCCTGTGGCCAGAACCGCTGATCCGGTTGGCTGAGATCACGGCCGCATGGCTGGGCAGCCCCGATGGTTATATCCACGCAGTATTGGGAGGATAGTCATGGCCTATTGGATGATCCTCGGGTTGTGGCTACTGTATCTGGCACTCACATCCAACTTAGAACCAGGCAATTTGGTGATCGGCCTGATGCTGGCAACTGCGCTGACGCTGCTGCTGCGTCCGCAACCGGCACGATTAGACTGGCGCCGGGCTCCCATGGCTCTGCTGGCACTTGGCCGGTATGCAGCGGTCGTGATCAGGGATGCCTGGCGCAGCGGAATTGGCGTCGCGCGCATTCTGATCAACCCCGAACTGCCGATTGCGCCAGGTATCATTGCTGTGCCGTCGGGCTGCACCTCAGAACTGGCGACCGCCCTGAGTGCACATGCCATCACGCTAGCACCGGGCGAAATGGTGATAGCCATCGACCGAGATGGCGTCATGTATACCCACGCCCTCGACACAGCGCACAGCGCGGAGTTTATCGCCCAGACCCAGGCTCTTCGGCGACATCTCCTCAGCAAGATCTTCCGGTGACACGGACCCGGCTAACCGCCACATGAACACTGCCACCACCCTGCTAGCAATCACCTTGTACGGCGCTTTGATCGTGCACATTGGCCTGGTCAGTGTTGCTTTGTGGCGCCTATGGCGCGGCAAGAACATCATAGACCGATTGACCGGTTTCGACCTTATTTCCATTCTTACCGTGGCCATCCTGATTGTGATGGCACTGATTGAGCGAGACAGTATTTACCTGGACGTAGCCCTGGGACTGGCAGCCTTGGGATTTGTCGGAACGATTGCTCTCGCCAAGTACGTGGCCGATGATCAATTGTTCTGAGCGCTCGCCCCAGCGGACCGTCAGGCGCTGGATGCAGGCCGGTCAGAGAGACCGACTTGGGACAGTGAGGGTTTGATGGCCGAAGTCCTACCGATTGCGACGATGCTGCTGGTGCTGGCCGGGACGTTCTTTTCCGTTCTGGGCGTCACCGGTTATGTGCGCTTGCCAGATGTGTATACTCGGCTTCACGCTACCGGCAAGGTGACCGTTTTCGGCGCTGTGTTCTTGCTGTTTGCAGCCATGGCTTGGACGCCGCGGGGGTTGGGAAAGGGTCTTGTGGTGATCGCGCTGTTGCTGTTGGCCGGTCCCGTCACTGCCCATGCGTTGGCCTCGGCCGCCTATCACATCGGGATTCCGCTGACACACGCTGTGCGCGACGATCTTGCCGCGAAGGCGCTGGCCCAAGTTGGCCGCGGACCGATCCAAGAGGCGGACCTCGCAGCTGGTCTAGTTGAAGACAATTCATGAAGGTCGGGAGGCAACAGCGATGACTCACCTTATCGTGCTCATCTTGGACGATCTCAAGCGGATGCCGGATCTGCTAAAGGCATGGCGATCACTCGGTCTGCCGGGTGCAACCATCTTGGAAAGCGTGGGTGCATTCCGGGCGACGACGTGGTTGAGTCGCGTCGGCCTTGGCGCGCTAGATCACCTCTTCGAGGCCGATGAAGTGCGCCGGCGCACGCTCTTGCTGGCAGTGGAGGACGAGCGCGCGCTGGACCGGGCAATAGCCGAAGCAGAGCGAGTGATGGACGGGTTTGAACGTCCAAACAGCGGTCTGTTATTGGTGCTGCCCATCATGCAGGTCAGAGGGATGCACAAGGTCCGGCCGCAGTTGCGGGTGGAGAGCCTCCCGCAGGTACTTCAACCCGAATGGATGATCCGGCGAGATACGACCATAGAGACCATTGCCGATTCGATGAACCTGCAACCAGTGACGGTAACGCCAGAAGCGCCCCTCGACGAGGTTGCCCGAGTCATGCTAGAACACCCACGGGTGCAGGTGGCCTGCGTCGTCAACCCGGATGGTAGGCTGGCAGGCCTGCTCGACCTTAAAACCGTGGCCGAGGATCTCTTTTTCCATGTGATTCCCGAGGAATTCCTGTCCAAGATCGCCGGTCTGGATGACGTGGTGGCGTTCGCTCAGCGCAGTGTAATCCGGTCGGCCGGAGATGCGATGCGCGAACCCGTGTGGGTGAGGCGGGGCGAAACGGTCAAGACCGCCTTCCAACGCATGCACCAGCACAGTCTGCCCGGACTGCCAGTCTTGGATGACTGCAATCATGTGACCGGGTTCATCAACCTCCTGGAGTTGATGTCCATATTCATGGCAGCACAGGCGCAGGATTCGTCGCAGCCGGAGAGCGCATGATGAACCCCATCTGGCTTGCTGCAGCCCTGTTTCTGCTGACGTATATGCTGATCGTAACCGAACGGGTACACCGGACGGTGGCGGCCCTGCTAGGGGGAGTAGCCATGATCGACCTGGGCCTTCTCTCGCAGGACCAAGCCTTCCACGCCATCGACTGGAACGTCATTTTCCTGCTTACCGGGATGATGGTGCTGGCCAATGTATTGCGGGAGACTGGCCTCTTTCAGTGGGTCGCCTTCCAGGCTGTGCGTTTGGGTCGAGGAAAGCCCTATAGAATCCTGGTTATCCTCTGCGCCGTGACGGCGCTCGGCTCTGCTTTCCTGGACAATGTGACCATCGTGGTCCTGGTTGCGCCGGTTACGTTTTTCGTGGCAAGCAGTCTGAGGGTCAGTCCCATCCCCTTTCTGGTCGCCGAGATCCTGGCCGCCAACATTGGTGGTACGGCGACTCTCATCGGGGACCCGCCCAACATCCTGATTGCCAGTGCGGCCGGCATCGACTTCACCTCCTTTATCGTGAACATGGGGCCCATTGCCTTGCTCATTTTTCTGGCATTCATCGGTCTCAGCAGGGTTCTATTTCGGACCGACCTCGAAACCCGGTCTCCGCGAAAACCGGTCATCGACGCTTTGGAGGCGAAAGCGTTGATCACCGACCGTCTGCTTCTCCGCAAGGCGTTGGTCGTCATGGCAGCAGTCACCATCGGCTTTCTAATTCATGGGGCACTGCATCTCCAGCCGGCAACTATTGCCCTCACCGGCGCCACCGTCATGTTGCTCTGGACGCGGTCCGACCCAAACCGGCTCTTGCAGGAAGTGGAATGGTCCACGCTGTTCTTCTTCATAGGCTTGTTCATCACGGTTCAGGCAGTGGTAGAGGTTGGAATTATCCGGTGGGCAGCTGATTCGGCGCTGCGGTTGACTGGAGGAGATGTGCGCCTGACCTCCATCGCGCTACTGTGGCTCTCAGCGCTTGCCTCCGGAATTGTGGACAATATCCCGTACACAGCTACGCTCATCCCGCTGGTCCAGCAATTGGGTCAGGCAATGCCGGTGGAACCGCTATGGTGGTCGTTGTCCCTGGGGGCATGCCTGGGCGGTAATACCACCCTAGTCGGTGCATCAGCCAATGTCGTGGTAGCCTCCCTTGCCGATAAGAGCGGTCACACCATCAGCTTCCTCAAGTTCCTGGGTTACGGGGCTACAGTGACCGCCATGTCGTTGGTGCTTGCCACTGCTTATGTCTGGTTGCGGTACCTGTAGCTACCTGTTCCGATAGAGCGCCCGCCTTTGGCACACGGCCCCCGAGAGGCCTTGGAGAACCCGGCGGATGTGGGTAACGTCCGAAGCGCGATCGGGCTAGCGGGGCCGAATGAGTAGCCGGCGCACTCGCTGTCGGTGCAATATGTCGACAAAACCTTGACCTGGCACCGTGAGCGTGGTATATTGTCGGTACGTATTGTAGCTTGGGCCGACAAAGCAGTGGTGGAAGTCCTGGAGGCATAACCCAAATACCTGGGTCCGGCCGCCAGTTGGTGTCAAGCGGCAGGTGTCGCTTGTAACCTACATCGATAGGCGCAGGACGTATCAGCGCAAGGAGTGACTTGTTTGACCACACGGATTGTGACCGATAGTACATGTGACCTGCCTGGTTCACTCGTCGAGCAGTACCGCATCACCGTCATTCCGCTGTACATTCACATGGATGGGCAAGGATACCTGGACGGCGTCGATATCACCCGACAAGCGTTCTACGAGCGATTGCCCGGGTGCAGTGCGCCGCCAACGACGGCAGCCCCGGGTCCAGAAGCCTTTACTCAGGTCTATCGCCGGCTGGCCGCTGATGGGGCAGACGAGGTACTCTCAATTCACATCTCCCCTACACTGAGCGCGATCCTGGATGTTGCCATGTCTGCGGCAGCCCAGATCAGGGAGGCTCGCGTCACCGTACTGGACTCGCGCCAGCTGAGCCTGGGCACTGGCTTTGTGGTACTCGCTGCTGCCCGGGCGGCTGCAGAGGGGCACACGGTGAACGAAATATTGCCTCTGCTGGAGGACCTCATCCCGCGCACGCACGTCTTTGCGGTATTGGACACCATGGAGTATCTGCGTCGCAGCGGGCGAGTCAATGGGCTGATCTCAGGTTTCGGCAATCTCTTGCAGATCAAACCCCTGCTCAAGATGAACAACGGCGTGGCGTCGTCCGAGCGAGTGCGCACCAACGGCCGCGCCATGCAACGGCTGATCGATTTGGTGCAGGGATTGGGCGAGATCGAGCAACTCGCTTTGGTGCACACCAACGCGGTTGAGAAAGCCCACGCTTTGTGGCATCAGGCCCGCCACCATTTTCGGGCCATGGCCGAGCCGCTGGCAGTCGACGTAACCTCCGTGTTGGGGGTCCATCTCGGCCCAGGAGCCGTGGGATTTGCCTGCGTGGCGGCCCACGTCGCCTGACATAATGCGCCATGAAAAAGCTCGGCCGCATCCTGTTAGTCGTTTTTGTGGTCCTGTTGCTGTTGGTGGTGATCGGCCCCCTGTTGGTGCCGATTCCGCCGCTCAGGGATGCAGTACCAGCCGATCTGTTGGCCGATCCCGACAGCCAGTTTGTGGACGTTGATGGCCTGCGGGTTCATTTCAAGTCCGAGGGCGTTGGCCACCCGACTCTGATCTTGCTGCACGGTTTTGGCGCCAGTCTCTTCTCATGGCATCGGGTGATGGAATCGCTGGCCGAGCAGGGTCAAGTTGTCGCCTTCGACCGGCCGGCATTCGGCCTCACCCAGCGGCCAATGCCGGGAGATTGGGAGGGAGAAAGCCCCTACAGTCTACCGTCGCAGGTGTCCCAGACGATCGGTTTGATGGACGCGTTGGGTGTGAAGCAAGCCGTCCTGGTGGGTAATTCGGCGGGTGGCACGGTGGCAGTCGCGACGGCGCTGGCGGCTCCCGAGCGGGTTACTGGATTGGTGCTTGTCTCACCGGCACTCTCCAGCCATGGACCGGTTCCCGGCTGGCTCACCCCCCTGCTGCGCACACCGCAGATGCGGCGGATAGGGCCCTTGATGGTGCGCTCCATTGCCACGTGGGGCGAACAGACCATTGACCTGGCCTGGCACAACCCGGACCGTGTCGACGAGCGGACGCTGGAGGGGTATCGAAAGCCGTTGCAGGTTCAGAACTGGGACCGGGCATTATGGGAGTTCACCGTGGCCAGCCGACCAACCTCGCTGCTCGAGCGTGCGCACGAGCTACAACTACCAGTTCTGGTCATCACGGGTGATGATGACCGGTTGGTGCCGACTGAGCAAAGCATCCGTTTGGCACCCGAGTTGCCCAACGCCGAACTGGTGGTGATTCCGGCGTGCGGACATGTGTCACATGAAGAGTGCCCGGAGGCATTTCTGGCAGGAGTCACCTCCTGGCTGGAAAGGTATGTTCCATGAGCAAGGTAACCATTGACAAGCCGGCTCCCGATTTCAGCTTGTCCGACTTTGAGGGCCGACTCGTTCGGCTAGCCGATTTTCGAGGTCAAAAGCACGTGGTGTTGGTCTTTAACCGTGGCTTTACCTGACCGTTTTGCCAACGGCACATGGCGCAGTTGCGCCAAGACTACCGCGAGTTTGTGGAACGCAATGCCCAAGTGTTGGTAGTCGGCCCCGAGAATGCTGCTGCCTTTGCCCGTTATTGGAAAAGGGAAGATCTTCCCTATCCGGGCATTCCCGATCCAGACCACAGCGTGCTCAAACGCTACGGCCAGGAAGTGAACCTTTTCAAATTGGGTCGTATGCCGGCTCAGGTGATTGTAGATCGGCACGGTTTGGCGCGGTACGCCCATTATGGACATTCGATGCAGGACATACCTCCCAACGAGGAGCTGTTGGCTTTGCTGGATTTACTCAATCAGTCCGGTGGGGACTGATCCGTTCCGAGGAGTGGTATAATCTAACCGCCTTGCGCGATTGCCTTGAGCGCCTCGAGCAACGCCTCAAACTCCTCGCGGCAGGGCGGACACCGATCCAGATGCGCCTGGACCAGGGGTAAAGCCTCGGCTGGCTGCTTTCCAATCAACTTCAATTCGGCGAACTGATCGACCTTGTCGTAGCATTCGTCACACGACAGCTCGTCATCGTCCGTAAAAAACACTAGCTCGACCAATCGCTTCAACTGCTCTCGGTTCAATTTGGCAAATGACCCTGTGCTTTGATCTGCAGCTATCTTGGGCGATGTTTCTTCGCCAGGAACAGAAGGATGCGGTCTGTTGCTTTGCCACTCTTGGTTGGTCATATCAAGCCTGTTAGCTACGATGCGGCGGGTTGGGCATATCTTACCGAGCAACCCGCTATTCCGGCAGTCACGTTTCAAAAGCAGCCATGACGTCCTGCGCAGTCAGACCTTCTTGGTGCATCCGCTGCTTCAGTCTCTTCCGGGCGTCATGAAGCAGCTTGTAAAGAGCATTGGCATTGGTGTTCATGCGGCGCGCCACTTCAGGCAGCGGCATACCCTGGACGACAATGGCGGTCAATGCTTGCCGCTGCCTGTCAGTCAATTCCTCCTGGATCAGGCGTTGGACGGTTTTCAGCAAGGATCCCTGCGTGGCCATTTGCTCCGGGCCAGCGGTTTCGTCTGCCAGAGACGGAGGAACGAAATCACCTTCATAGGCATCCGCCATCCCGTTCAGTGAGACGTCCTGCCACCTCCTTCGTCGAAGCTCGGTCAGGGCCGTGTGGATGGCGATTTTCTGAGCCCAGGTCGTGAACTGACTCTCGCCCCGGAAGGTCTCCAGTTTGTCCAGAATGCGAAGGAGAGCATCCTGAGCCAGGTCTTCTATCGTCTCTTCGTGAAGGCCGCCCGATCGGCCGAGCGCATATGTGAGGCCGCGCAGCAAAAGAGCGCGCAGGTCCTCCAGAGCCAAATCCCGGTCAGCACCCTTGAGATCGGCCAGCCAATCCGCGTTCGAGCGCACCTTCATTGTATTCGACCCTGGGTTCAGGGGATGGTATACGAGTGGCGCGCCGTTCCGTCCGCGTCCCGCAGCGTGGCCGTCTCACCGGATTCCCATACCGGGAACTCGATGCCCCAATTAAGGGCGGAGGTCGTGTCGACCCCCTTTTTGGTGTACAGCATCAGTGTCACGCCATCGCCAAACAGGATGAGGGGTTTAAAGATGTAGACGTTTCCGTGGCCATCCTCCAGTCGCCAGTTCACCAGATCGATCTGCCGGCTTCCCTCATTGGCAATAATCACCACTTCAGCGTCCAGTTCGCCGACGCCGCGGATGTCACGGATGATCACCCGAGCCTCACCCGCGGCCGGAGGCACGGTCGGAATGGGCGTCGGTGGTTGGGCAAGGGTGGGTGTGGCAGTGGGCTCAGGGGTTAGCGTTGGTATTCCCCCTACTGGGATAACCAACTCTTGCCCAGGCTTAATCTGGTTGGGATCCGATAGATTGTTGTAGGTCGCGATATCCTGCCAGGGTACGTCGAATTGCTGGGCAATGATGCCCAGTGTCTCGCCGGCCTGTACAATATGGACCACCAAGCTAGAGGGGAGCTCGGTTGACGCAGGCTCGAGTTCAGCGGCCGCTGCTGCCTCGGCGGTAGTCGCGGGAGTGGTGTCAGAGAAGGGTGTGGTGGCGGCAACGCTTGGCTCCTCCGTCTGACGTTGATCCCACAGGTAGAGTATCCCCATCACCACGGCGGCCGACACCAGGATGTTGAGCAATATGAACGGCACGTAGCGTCTCGCAGCCATCAGCCTTCTCCCTCGGATGAACCACCCGCGGCTATCTTAACACGGATACCCCGATCACTCAACCTAACGCCTTTTCATAGACGCGATAGGTCCGGTAGATTTTGCCACCCATCATCTCAATAGCTCGGTTCATCATGTCATTGTTGGCCAGGATCCAGGAAGCCTCCGCCTGAGTGTACCCGGCCTCGATTGCCCGCTTGACGGTCTCGTAATAGAACAGCGCATCCACGCCTCGTGCGCGATACTCCTCGACCACACCCATCGCAAAGACACGCAACAGCTTGACCTTGCGTCTCTCCAGAAGCAGCCGGATGGCCGCCAGGTAACTGCTGAGGACCGACGGCCCCGGCCGGGCCTTGAGCAGGATTTCGTTCGCATTGGGCAAAGGGACAGAAGCAGCAATTGGTTTCCCGTCGACCTCTGCGAACAGCGTCACTCGCGGGTCAACAATCATCTTTAGGCTCTCAGCCAGGTGATGCAGTTCGCGATCGGTCAACGGCACAAAGCCCCAGTTCTTGCTCCAGGCCGCGTTATAGATCTCTTTGAAGCGCACCAGTTCGTTGTCCCAATCCTTCATGTTAATCTCGCGGATGCTGATGTGGTAGCGGGCGCGTATCTTTTCGACCACCCTGACCAACTTGGGTGGCATTTTTTCGCCATGGGGGCCATAAAGCTCTGGAATGGAAAAGTACCAGGCCCAGAGGTCCATGGCAGGCACAAAGCCCGCCGACTCGATCTGCGCCACATAGTACTGCGGGTTGTAGGTCATCTCAATGACGGGAGGTCCATCAAATCCGTCTACCAGCAAGCCATATGTATGATTGCTGGAATAGTTGGAGGGTCCCAGGATCTTGGACATGCCGCGCTGCCGGGCCCAATCGCAAGCTGCCTCAAGCAGGGCATGTGCCGCTTCTTGATCTGGAAGTACTTCAAAGAAACCAAAGTGAGCGGCGCGCTCCTGGTGAAACTCGTTGTGACGATGATTCACGATGGCGGCGATGGTGCCTACGGGCTTGTCGCCACGCCAGGCCATCAGGAATTCGGCATCCGCAAACTCGAAAAATGGGTGCTTTTCCCGATTGAAAAGCACCTGACGGTCAAAATACAGCGGAGGGACCCAGTGCGGGTCGCCCCGGTAGACAACCCACGGGAAGCCCAGAAACATTTTCCATTCAACCGGCGTCTTGACAACGCGAACAACTGGTGGTTCATTGCTCATTGAAGACCTCCTGTGGCGGTCAGCCTGTCGAACAGATTATATGCCCGGACTGCGCCAAGGTCAACCGCACAACCGACGCGGTCGGCAGCATTACGCTGGATGTCCTTGCCGCGTCGAGAGCCCGACGGCCAACAAACCAAACAACGCTAGCCCGGCTATCAGCGGAACAACCTGATGTTGCTCCGGTGGTGCGAGCTCAGGGGGCTCCGTGGGGACCGGCGTAGCCGGAGGTTCCGAAGCGGTAGTCACCTGAAACGACCAGACGGGACCGATTGTCAGGTCTCCCTGCCGGTCGCGAGCTACCACGCGCCAGTAGTACCTGGTCCGTCGCTCCAATCGGTCGAGCTCGATGGTGGGTACTCCAAGTTCTGTAGCCACCAGCGGCGGCGGGTTCTCGGTGCCGAGGTGAAGGTCATAGGACAACGGATCACAATCAAAAGGGAGAGGTCCCCAGCCCAGTGTGACTCGTGGTTCTGGTGCACCGTCAGACGGGAGAAGGTAGAACGTGGTACCGTCTGCCGGTTCGGGAGTTTGCGGTACAGGAGGCATCACCGGAATGCCATCGGGATCGAATGCCAGCGTCACCAATTCCCCAATGTCGGCTACATATGCTACAGTACCCAGCGCCATGACGTCCAGGGCGTAACCCGTGTGCCAGAACCCGACCTCGGCCGGGTGCGTCGGATCCTGCAGGTTGATCACTCTCAAGCCACACTCGCTATCCGCGATGTATCCCAATCCGTCTGAACCGAGCGCAATCGCGCGCGCGTGGCCAGGTGTCTCCAACCGCCCGATCTGCACCGGTGCGGCCGGATCACTGATATCGAGTACCGCCAGTCCGGCATGCGCGTCCGCCACATATGCCAGGGTACCCACAACCTCCAGATCGGTCGGTTCCATGCCATCGGGCAGCACAACGGCCAACTCGGCCGGACCCGGCCGCGGCTGACTGACGTCCATCCAACTCACCCGTTCGTCCCAGATGGCCCACAGCCGGCCTTCCTGCACGTACAACTGCTGAGGGGCGTCACCGGTCGGCGATGGCAAACCGGCCATGAGCACAGGTGACGCCGGATCCGACAAGTCAACCACCAAGCCACCCTGATTTTCCACCGCGAGGAAAGCGCGTTCACCGCGCGCGGTCACCGCCCGGACTGCCTGGCCCAGGGGCAGTTCGCCAATCAACTCGGGAGCGCCGGCCAGGATGTTATCGAAAACCAAGAGCCCACGCTCCGAGCCCACGAGTGCCAGGTCGCCCTCCAAATGCAAGCAGCGAGCCGCCGAGGAGAGTGGAATCGACATGACGAGCGTAACGGTCGGTGACCCGCCGAAATCATACAGCGAAAGGGCTTCACCCACCGCGAGTAGTCTCTCCTGCCCGGGTACCTGTTCGAGCGCCACGAACCTCGGTAGAGGCCCAACCGTGGCTAACGGTTCAGGCTTGCCCGGATCCTCTAGGTTCCACACCCGAAACTGGCCCGCCCCGTAAGACGCGTTTGAGTTCGGTTCCCGGTAGGTGGCCTCCACGCCCACCAACAACTCCCGCCTATGCTCGTGAACGACCATTCCCCTTACGGTTCCCCCATTGCCCATCATGCTCAGAACCCGCGGACCGAAAGGATTGGATAGATCCAGCAGAGATACATGACCCGCGTCGCTGCCAACATATGCGGCCTCTCCGGCCACCAGCAAAGCCTCTCCGTTGATGGCCAGCCGAGCTACCAGCTCCGCGGTGCCCACCCCCATCAATCCCGCCGCCGGTTGCTCTGAACCGACCTCACGCAAATGCCAGACCGAAAACGCGTTCCCGTCCACGATGTAGGCAAAAGGTCCTGCCACCTGGAGTGTCTTGGCCGTAGCGGCAAACTGGCCCAACGGTTCCACGCCGAGAGTCGGGTGGCCCAGGTCGAGGAGAAGAAGCCTGGCTGTGCCGTGCCAGGTCGTCGCATAGGCTTGCTCGTCGTTGATCGGATATATGTGTTTCACGGCACCCGACAAGGGCACAGTTTGGAGTCGATTTGGCCGCGTTGTTGCCCTGGGGTCGACAACGTGCAAACCTGCCCGACCATCCGTCAGGTAGAGGTAAGCACCGTATGCCATGACATCTCCCAGGGGTGTTCCCGGCGTCCACCGGCCGACAAGATGGGGATCACCAATATCTGCCAGGTCGTAGGTGAGCATACCCAGCGTCGATGAGGTGGCATACAACCGAGTGCCTACCTTTTCCAAACCCTGGATCGAGCTGTCGATCCACACATGCGAAACGGGCCGCGGCAGTTGCGGGTCGCTGACATCAGTGATCGACCAACCGGTTTCACCTGCCCCATACAGGATCTCCGGCTCTTCTGGTTGGGAGTACAGGTACGTAAGGGTGTCCATGGGGTCATACAGGACCTGGTCCACTGGGTTGGCTATTTCAGTGGCGTCCAGAACCCGTAGACCATGCCTTCCGGCCGCAAAGTAGACCAAACCACCGACGGCAACCACCTCTCCACCACCGCTGAACGGTCCCTGGTTATACCACTCGCGGGGGAATGGCAGTTGACTAGTATCCAGAACGGTGAGTTGAGGCCCCCTGGCGCTCGAGGTAAAGAATAGCAGAGCGCCCAACCAATCCCATCCACCAACACCATCGATTGCTTGGTAACGTCCCATCACCACCGGGTTGCTGGAGGTGCGAACATCGACCGACATGAGTTGGTCATCGCCGACGATCACGGCGTTGCCACCCCACAATGCAACCCCCGATGCCGGTCCTGCTACCCGGGCCAACAAGACGGGTTGGTCCCGAAAACCCACATCGACAATTGCCAGTCCGGCTCCGACTGAGTCCGGTGCATCCCCCTGCAGTGCCAGGTATGCCCGTCGGCCGCTCACGACCAGATCCATCGCGTGCTGGTTCTCTGGCAGCCCCAGAGCGCCAATCAGATTGGGTGCCGCCGGCCGGCTGGCGTCCACTATTTGTAGCCCTCCATCATGAGCCGCCACGTAGACCAGGTTCCCGTCAGCACTCAGCGCTTGAGCCTCCCCAGCGATGAGCAATGTGCTCTGCAGTTTTGGCTCTCGCAGGTCCGTGAGGTTGACAATCACCAATCCCGCCGGGCCAGCTGCAACATACGCCAGGCTCTCGCCGACCCAGACATCCCGGGCATCTCCCGGGATCTGGATCGAGCTGACGATTGTCGGCCGCAGTTCGTTGGTTACGTTGATGACGGCCAAGCCGGATTCGCGGGTAACTGCCAGTAGCGTATCCCCTTCGATGTCCAGCGCCACGATTCCGCCTTCCAGAGACAACTGCGCCACGGGCTCGGGTCTCGCCGGATTGCGAACGTTCAGAATCCGCAGTCCACCTTCACCCGCCGCCAGATAGGCTCGGCTGCCGCGAACGACCACATCGTATGCCTCCCCGTCGGTTTCCGCATAGATCAAGACGGGGCGTGTGGAGCTCGATACATCAAAGATCTTCAGCCCGCCATCCACATCTGCCACGTAGGCAAACTGGTTCTCCACCGCAACGCGGCGACCCTTACGCGGCGGCGCAAAGCACCCGACGACCTCTGGATGTTCCGGGTAGCTCACGTCTGCAAAGAAGATGCGGTCACCACTCGAAACGGCTAGCTTTTTGCCTTGCAGTTTCACATCTTGCACGCCTCCCGGCATAATCAGACTCCCGACCTCGCTGGGCAGATCAGGAGCGCTGACATCGATGACGCGCAAGCCTCCGTCGTCGGCAGCCAGGAAGACGAGGTGTCGGTCCGAATCTAGTTGTAGAGCCTGAGATTTCCCCGGCACCGCCAATTTGCCCACCACAACCGGCTCTTTTGGATTCGAGACATTTAGCACCCGCAAACCGGCCGCGCGCGCCGCAACGACAGCAAACTGCCCAGCCACCTTGATCGCCTCACCGCCGCCCGGAAGAAAACCAAGTTGCTGTGGAAGGTACGGGTCTCGAACATCCACCGTTGCCAGACCGATAGGGGTGATCAGATAGGCAATTCCGCCCGACACAGCCAAAGCCTGGATACGACCTTGGTCGGGACTCATCCGGGAGAGGACAGCAGTACCGGTCCCGGGCCGGTCCATGTGCAGAATGGTGAGGGCGTCTCCCTCAGCGACGTACGCCAAGTCGCCCTCGATGATCACGTCCAACACAAGCCCTCCGGTTTGCCCTAGGCGTTCTACCCGCTGATTGACGGGCGGCGGGACCATCGCCTGTCGGACGGGAGCAGCACCTGGATCAGCCGCAGCTGCCCGCCAGACCAACGCCAGCAGCGCGACACCCAAAACCGGCAGCAGGCGCTTGGCGGTCCAATAAAGGTTGGCGACGAAGGTAGCCCGGTAGTCTGTCATCAAACCACCGATATTATAGCATGTCGGGATAGGCCTAGCGACACAGATCCATTCCTCGTTGCTTCCCGCGGACTCGTGCGCCAGGTATTCCCAACCGGGCCAGTTGGCGGGCTCGTCTCGAAAACCTATGGAACCTGACCGCCGAATTTCCTTTGAACCGCGCCGTGACCTCTATCACTTGACCACAGGCGCTCAGCCGGAAAGTGGCACAGGGTCACCGTCGATGCCAGGGCGCATCGTGAAATTGGATGCAATACGCATTCGGTGCAAGAGTCCTGCGGTAATCATCGTAGAGAGCAGAGGCGTTCCCGTAATTGAGTATGCGCAAGCTCAGATCGCAGATCCCTCCCAAATCGCCAACGCGTGGATATCAGGCCTAGAACCGGTTTGCGAGTTACACAGAGCGTGTTACACTTGGACTGATAGGCAACCGGTGATCGGCTGCGCAACCGCTCATCAGTGTTAATATGTGGGACTAACAAAGGAGGTGCCGCGGATTGATTCCCTGATGTTGTGAACAGGTCTGGCCGAGTAGTGTTCCATTCACCAGCTACTGTCGATAGGAGGAGTAGAGGTGTCCCGATTGCGTTTTCTTCTAAGTCTTTTGTTCATTCTGGGGGTTGTTCTGAGTGCATGCAAAACGGCCGCCGAGCCAACCCAGCCCCCCACCAGTGCGGAGCCGGCTCCGACCCCCAGGCCCACCAGCCCGCCCAAAGATAAGCTCAAGGTAGCGTTTGTATATGTGGCTCCCATCGGGGACTTGGGATGGACATGGGCCCACGATCAGGGCCGTCTCGAATTGGAGCAGGCACTGGGTGATAAGGTCGAGACCGCCTACATTGAGAACGTGCCCGAAGGACCCGATGCCGAGCGCGTCATCCGCGACTTTGCCGAAAAAGGGTACGACCTCATCCTGACCACCAGCTTTGGCTACATGGATCCCACGGTCACAGTGGCCGCCGAGTATCCGGACACCTGGTTTGTGCACATCTCGGGATACAAGACGGCGGACAACCTCAGCGCTCTGTTCGGCCGAATGTACCAGCCGCGATTCTTGTCCGGCCTGGTGGCAGGCAAGGCTACCAAGACCAACAAGATCGGGTATGTGGCCGCCTTTCCCATCCCTGAGGTGATTCGCGGTATCAACGCCTTCACCCTCGGTGTCCGGACAGCCAACCCTCAGGCCACTGTGCGCGTCGTTTGGACCAATACCTGGTTTGGTCCGCCAGAGGAAAAAGAGGCCGCCGAGGCGCTGCTGGACCAGGGCTGTGACGTGATCGCCCAACACCAGGACACCACCGAACCGCAAAAGGCAGCCGCCGACCGCGGTGCAGTTAGCATCGGCTACGATTCGGATATGCGCTCCTTTGTGGGCGACACGGTGTTGACCAGCCCGGTCTGGAACTGGGGCACCAAATACCTGGACATTGCCCAGCGATTGATGGCTGGCACCTATACCACCGAATCGTACTGGGGCAGCATGGCAGATGGCATCGTCGATCTGGCCCCCTTTAGCCCGCAGGTCGACCCAGTCACCGTCGCCATGGTAGACGAGTACAAAGCCAGGATTCTGAGCGGCCAATGGGATGTCTTTTGCGGACCGGTCAAGGGGCAGAACGGCGAACTATCGGTTGCCAGGGGCACCTGCATGACCGATGGCGAGATGCTCAATCTTGACTGGTTCGTCGAAGGCGTGATGGGTGAGGCTCCGGCCAAGCCGCCGGTGGTGGAAGCAGCGGCCGGAGAATGGCCGAGTGCGGCCTTTGTCTATGTCGGCCCCACCGGTGACCTCGGATGGACCTATGCCCACGATCAAGGCCGGCTTGCGCTGGAAGACATGGGTGTAGAGACAGCCTACGCCGAACTGGTGGCGGAAGGCCCAGACTCGGAACGTGTAATTCGTGACTTTGCGGAAAAAGGGTACAAAATCATCTTTGCCACCAGCTTTGGCTACATGGACTCGGTCATAGCAGTGGCTGAGGGCTACCCCGATACCGTGTTTGAGCACTGCACCGGGTACCTCACGGCCGACAACGTGGGTATCTACGACGGAAGAGGCTACCAGGGGTGGTACCTCGCTGGACTGGTCGCCGGCAAGATGACCCAAAAGAACGTGCTGGGGTACATTGCGCCTTATCCGATTCCGGAAGTGGTGCGAAACCTGAACGCGTTCACGCTGGGGGCACGTGCGGTCAATCCAGCCGTGGAGGTCCGCCCCATCTGGATCTTTGCCTGGGTGGACCCACCCAAGGAACGCGAAGCTGCCGAGGCGCTCTATGATCTGGGCGTCGATGTCATCGCTCGCGAGAGCGATTCGGCTGAGGCCGACAAGCTTGCTCAAGAGCGGGGCATCTATGTCATCGGTTACAACTCGGATGTTGCCCGCGACCAGGCGCCGGCAGCATTCCTCACCGCGCCCATCTGGCACTGGGATGTTTACTACCAGCAGGTGGTCAAGGATGTAGCGGCTGGTACCTGGACCAGCGCTCCCGTATGGTGGGGCATGGCAGAGGGGATCTTGAGTCTGGCTCCCATCGCCGATTTTGTGCCTCAGGACGTCCAGGCGCTGGTTGACCAAGCGCAAGCCCGGATTCTTTCGGGGCAGTTCGATGTCTTTGAGGGCCCCATCAAGGATAACACGGGGCAACTCCGAATTGCCGAGGGAGTAACCATGCCAGATGAGGACAAGCTATCCTTTGACTGGCTGGTCGAGGGCGTGGTGGGTACAATCCCACAATAGTCGATCGTTCGAGCGGTCCCGGTCGGCCAAACAGTAGGCCGACCGGGACCGCCTTTTCCCGTCTAGTGGTGCGGAGCCCTGGCGGCATCCGAGTCAAACGGCTCACGGTAGATGAGTCAATCCATCGAGGGTGCCCGTTGGCTGCTTGACTGGTGTCAACAACTCGGCGCACACCACCGGCCAAGGTGCGCGTTGGTACTCAAGTACGTGGTGGACCCGCCGCCGCTGAATTGGTACCAGGTCCCGAAACACGTTGGTCCGTGCGAAATATCTTGGGACCTGTCGAAATGATCGAAACGCAATGGCTGGCCGTCCGCCGCGGAGTGGAACGGGCCGTTGCCGGCGGAGGTGGGTGTTTCTGAGAAGGACAGGCTATGCCCCAAGACACTCCTGCGGTTGAAATGCATGGCATCGTCAAGCAATTCCCTGGCGTTGTGGCTAACGACCATGCGGATCTGGTGGTAAATGCTGGCGAGATTCACGCACTGCTGGGCGAGAACGGCGCCGGCAAGAGCACCTTGATGAACGTGTTGGCCGGCCTCTACCTGCCAGATTCTGGTCAGATCCGTGTTCACGGCCGGGTTGCCAAAATCCGATCGCCTGGAGAGGCAACTCGTTGGGGGATTGGGATGGTGCACCAGCATTTTATGCTGGTTGAACCCCAGACCGTCGCCGAAAACGTGATCCTCGGCCTGGATCGGCCGCGCTTTCGATTGGACATGCCGCGCATCGCAGACGGGATCCGCCAGCTCTCCACCCGCTACGGTATGACCGTCGACCCCACCGCCTACGTCTGGCAGCTTTCGGTCGGTGAACAGCAAAGGGTCGAGATCATCAAGATGCTGTACCGCGGAGCAGACATTCTCATCCTGGACGAGCCCACCGCGGTGCTCACACCGCAAGAGGCAGAGGACCTGGGCAACACGCTGCGACAGATGGTAAGGGAAGGTAAGGCAGTCATCTTTATCACTCACAAACTGGATGAGGTCATGTCCTTTGCAGACCGGGTGACCGTCCTGCGCAGAGGGAAAACGGTCGCCAATCTGGTCACGGCCGAGACTACCAAGGTGGACCTGGCCCGAGAGATGGTCGGGCGAGAGGTCGTATTCCATGTGGACCGGTCGGAATACGAGCGGCCGGATACGAATGGCAAATCTGCCCATCGGATGTTGGCGGTCGAAAAGCTGAATGCCTTGAGTGACAAGGGGCTGCCAGCACTTCGCGACGTTTCGTTTGCGGTACACCAACACGAGATACTGGGAGTAGCGGGAGTGGCCGGCAACGGACAACGAGAGCTGGCCGAGGTGATCACGGGGTTACGCCCCGCCAGTAACGGCCGTGTGCTCCTGCGCGATCAGGATGTGACCAATCGGTCGCCCCGTCGCGTCATCGACCTGGGTATGAGCCACATCCCGGAAGACCGGATGAGCACAGGGCTCATCGCCAATATGACAGTCTGTGACAATCTGATCCTCAAGGACTACCGTCGCCCGCTTTTGTCACGCCTTGGCTTTATCCTGCAGCGGGCGGTGGCGCGGTTCTCCGACCGATTGATCGACGAGTACGAGATCGCCACGCCCAGCCGAGAGACTGTGATCAAGGCGCTTTCCGGAGGCAACCTACAGAAAGCCCTGTTGGCTCGGGAGATCGCGTGTGGCGGAGACCTGATCATCGCGGTCCACCCCACCCGCGGGCTAGATGTGGGAGCAACCGAATGGGTGCAACGCAAGCTGCTGGAACAGCGACAAAAAGGCGCTGCCGTCCTGCTCATCTCGGAAGACCTGGATGAATTGCTGGCGGTGAGCGACCGCGTGGCGGTCATGTACGAAGGTCGAATCATGGGCATTGTCCCTTACCGGCAGGCCCATGTGGAAGAGATCGGCTTGATGATGGCAGGTACGGCAATCGAAAAGACCGACCCCAAGGATCCACACGGGATTTTCGAGCAAACTGATCTCTCGGGATGCCAAGGAGAGTCCACGTCATGAGGATAGATTTCGAACGACGACTGGAGCCGTCCCGACTGATCGCCTTTCTGGTGCCGATTCTTTCGGTCATTTTGGCACTGGTGGTGGGTGGGTCTCTGCTGCTGGCGGCCGGGGCTGACCCCGTCGAAACATATCGAGCCATGTTTGACGGTGCATTTGGAACCAAGTATGCCCGCTCTGAGATGCTGGTCAAAGCCATTCCGCTGATGCTGACTGGCCTATCGGTGGCCATTGCGTTTCGCATGCTATTTTGGAACATCGGGGCTGAAGGGCAACTGGTCATAGGCGCCATCGCCACCGCCTGGGTGCCGCTCTTTTTGCTCAGGGAAAGCCAGTTGCCCGGTTCTGTGTTGCTGGTGTTGATGGGGGTAGCGGCCTTTGTGGGCGGTGCGCTGTGGGGGCTTGTTCCGGCGGTCCTCAAAGCATTTCTGCGCGTCAACGAGATCATCACTACCCTGATGATGAACTACATTGCGGTCCTATTGATGGACTATCTGTACACCGGTCCGTGGAAGGACAGGCAAGGATATGGTTTTCCCGGTACTGCCAGCTTTAAGGAGATCATCAGCCTCCCTCGGCTTCCTGAATGGTTCAGCGCCGGCCGGGTACACCTGGGCATCGTCGTCGCGGTGGTGGCTGCCCTGCTCATCTGGCTAGTTCTCATTCGCACAAAATGGGGTTACGAGGTAAGGGTCATCGGCGAGAACCCGCGGGCTGCTCGCTATGCCGGCATTAGCCTGGCGCGCAATATCGTCTTGGTGATGATGTGCAGCGGTGGGCTGGCAGCCCTGGCCGGGTACGGCCAGGTTGCCGGAATCGCCTTCCGGCTGCAGAAAGGGATAGCAGTGGGAGACGGGTTCACCGCCATCATCATCGCCTGGCTTGCCAAGCTGCACCCCTTGGGCGTGCTGATCGTGGCGATTCTCATGGCAGCCTTGAGCGTGGGGGGGGATCAGATAACCATCACCATGGGCCTGCCGGCGGCCATGGCTCGTGTCCTCCAGGGCGCCATTCTGTTCTTTGTGCTGGGCGGCGAGATCTTTGTCCGTTATCGTCCGCGGATTGTCCGGACTGCGGACCTGGCAGAGTAGGGAGAGGTCAGATGGACCTGGCTTTGCTCATTTCCATTCTTACAGTCACCATTCAGGCTGGTACCTCACTGGTCTTTGCCACCGTGGGAGAGATCCTCACCGAACGGTCCGGGATCCTCAACTTGGGCCTGGAAGGCATCATGATCATGGGCGCGGTAAGCGGCTTTGCCGCTGCCTATCATTCAGGGAGCCTGTTAGTCGGAGTCCTGGTGGCCATGCTGGTGGGCGCGTTATTGGCTTCAATACACGCTTTCCTGACCGTCAGCTTGCGCACCGACCAGGTCGTCACCGGGCTCGCGCTCACCCTGTTTGGCGGGGGATTGGCCAGTTTTCTGGGGCAACGGTTAGGGCCCGGCGGCCGCCCGTTGGTAGGTGAGGTAGGCCCCAAATTCCTCAAGACCCCTTTGCCCGCACTGTCCGATATCCCGTTCTTGGGCCAGGCGCTGTTCAAACAAGATGCGCTGGTCTATGTGATGTACCTCCTGATCCCTTTGGCGGCTTACTATATCTACAAAACCCGGCCCGGATTGCACCTGCGGGCGGTGGGAGAGAACCCGGCTGCGGCAGACGCCATGGGGGTCAACGTCACCCGAACCCGCTACGTCCACACTATCGTGGGCGGGATGCTGATTGGATTGGGTGGTGCCCACCTTTCCCTGGCGTACACGCCCGGTTGGACCGAGAACCTCACCGGCGGCCGCGGATGGATTGCCATCGCGCTGGTAATCTTTGCCACCTGGGATCCACTGCGAGCGGTGTTTGGAGCGGTGCTCTTTGGCGGGGTCAACGCAGTCCAGTTCCGCCTGCAAGCGGCCGGCACCACGGTGCCAGCTGCCTTTCTGGGCATGATGCCTTACCTCTTTACCATTATCGTGTTGGTGGTAATCACCTGGTGGGAGGCTTTTCGCAAGCGGGTAGGAGCGCCGGCCGCTCTGGGTCTGCCCTATGTGAGAGAAGAACGAGGTTAGGCAGTTGGCGCAACACGTTATTGCTGCAATGCACCCGAGGCTGGACGAGTCAAGGAGGATTGATGGACGAAGAAACCACCGGTAAACCCAGGTATGCGATCAAAGCGCCCACCAATCTCTCTCCTCGCGTCCAGTGGTTGCGTGACTACTATTTCCAGGGTGTCCACCGCCCGTGGAACAACGAATTCACATCCTGGACCACCGGAACGCCCTGGGACTTTCAGTACGAGGAATTCCCGTTTTACATTGTGCCAGAGACCTATGCCTTCTTTCAGACGTTCCGCTCGGCATTCCGGCAGACCGCACGCCCCGTCCAGCTGCCGTCCGAGTTCTGGCAATGGAGCCTGCCCGAGCGCAAGGCCTGGTTTTTGCACGAGGTCATGGTCCGCTACCTTCCGCACGAGGTACTCCCGGGTGACCTCATCGCCGGGGGCCGGTTCAACGTGATGACTTCGACCTGCCTTTCCCGGCGCGAGGCCCAGGAGTATGACCGGGTGGTGTACGGCAAAGGCGGCGCGCGAGCGGCCGTCAAATGGTTTCACGACCATGGGTACGGCAATGCGGGAGCCACCAGCGGCCACCTGATTCCGGATTATGCCCGCGTCATCGAGCGAGGCTGGAAGGACGTCCACCAGGAGCTGGGCATTCTCTACGAAGCGCTGCCCGCCGCCGACCAGAAGGGAGCCAGGGGCGCCCAGCTTCGCGCGATGCGCACTGCGGTAACCGTGGCCCGTGATGTGGCAGCCGCCTACAGCCAGGTATGCAGTGACCTGGCGGCCGGCGAACCAGATGAACAACGCCGTACCGAGCTGTTGCAGATGGCCCAAGACCTGCGGCACGTGCCCTGGGAACCGGCCGAGACCTTTTGGCAGGCAGTCCAGTCGCTTTGGCTCACCCACATGTTGGTGATGAGCGAGGAGAACTACCCCGGTCCGGGAGTCTCTTTCGGCCGGATCGACCAGTACCTCTATCCGCTCTGGCAAAAATCGCTGGCCGCCGGGATGGATCGCGAGTTTGGCAAGGAAATCCTAAAGTGCTTCTGGGTCCACGCCAACACCGCCTACGATGCGATGATCCGGACCGGCGGAAATCAGGGTATCACCGCCGGCTACGGTCAACTCATCACCCTGTCCGGCATGGGTGCGGGGGGGGCCGATATGACCAACGACCTGACCTACGCCATCCTGGAAGTGATCGACGAGATGAGCCCCATTCTGGAGCCCAAGCCCAACGTCCGGTTGCACCGCAACACGCCGGACGCGCTCTATGAAAAGGTCATCGAAATGATCGCGTCCAGCCAGGGAGCGCCATTCTTGCTCAACTTTGACGAACGGTCCATGGCCGGACTGATGCTCCAGGCCAGGAGGTCAGGAGTAGAGCACCTGATCAACGAGCAGAACGTGCACGAGTACGCGCCGGTAGGCTGTCTGGAGAACACGATGGTCGGCAACGACCGGTCAGGGACAGTGGACTGCAACCTGAATCTTCTCAAGGCGGTCGAGCTGGCCCTGACCGGGGGATATGACCTGGTCCCGTTCACCGATGCCCTCACCGGCCGGGCCGAGCCGCCCAAGCGGTGGGGCGTGCCCACCGGTGGCGCCGCCACGTTTTACTCCTGGGATGCTTTCTGGGATGCCTATGTGATCCAGACGCGGTTCATCATCCAAAAGATCGTGGACCTCTATGAGCGGTCGGAGGCGCTCCGGGCCCGCTTCTCGCCTACCCCTTACCTGTCCTGCCTGGTCAAAGGGTGTGCTGAGAGCGGTCGAGACGTCACCCAGGGTGGAGCCGAACTGAATTACGTCACCATCGAGGCGGTGACCTTTGCGACCACCGTGGATTCGCTGCTGGCGATCAAATACCTGGTCTTTGACAATCAGGACTGCAGCATGCAGGAGTTGATCCAGGCGCTAAAGGACAACTGGCAGGGGCGTCCGGTCCTGCAGGCCAAGGCGCTCCACAAGGCGCCCAAGTACGGCCGGGATGATGACGTGGCCGACGCGCTGGCCAAACGGGTGATGGAGGTGTGGACCGAGGAGACCTGGCAGCACAGGACCCGATCCACCGGCCGCCAGTTCCGCCCGGGCATGTTGAGCTGGAACTATTGGGTCTCCGACGGGTTTGTCATGGCCGCCAGCCCCAACGGCCGGCCCCAGGGGCAGTTCCTCTCCAACGCGCTCTGCCCGTCGAACGGCGCCGACAGCGAGGGGCCCACCGCCAACGTCAACTCGGTGGGCAAGGTGTTAGGCGGTCGGGCAGAAAACGGGGATGGGGATTGGGATGGCTTTGTGAACCTGTTGCCCAACGGCGGAAGCCACACCATGACCTTCAGCCCGTCGCTGATCCGCGACCCAGAACATCGGAGAAAGTTCCAGGCCTTCCTTCGCGGGTATAATGAAAACGGCGGCACGGCGCTCCAGATCAATATGATCGACGCCGCCATGTTGCGCGATGCCCAGGAACACCCGGAGGAATACCGTCACCTGTTGGTGCGCGTGACCGGGTACAATGCCTACTTTACCAGCATCGGGCGGGAGCTGCAGAACGAGATCATTGCCCGTGAAACCCACTGTATCTGAGGAGTGCCAGGCCCCCGATCGGCCGTCAGAACCGGGGCGCTCAGCGCTGCTCCTCCACCTGCAGCGGCTGTCCACCGAGGATGGTCCGGGTATTCGCACGACCGTCTTTTTCAAGGGTTGCCCACTGCACTGTCTTTGGTGTCATAACCCAGAGAGCATCTCGCCGCTGCCTCAGATACACTGGTTGGAGAACCGGTGCATCGGTTGTGAGACCTGTCTGGCTGCCTGCCCTGCGGGCTGCCTTTCCTCGACGGATCAGGGGATCAACATCAACCGAGCACGCTGCCAGGGTTGCGGCGCCTGCGCTGCCGCCTGCCCCACCAACGCGCTGGAGCTGCTGGGCACACGTTGGGACTTGGACGCACTGCTGCGCGTGCTGCTCAAAGACCAGACGTTTTACCGCACCTCCGGTGGCGGCGTCACCCTATCGGGAGGTGAACCGCTGATGCAGCCGGAAGCGGCCGCCGAACTGTGCCGGCGCCTACAAGAGTCGGACGTTCACACTGCGCTGGACACGTGCGGCTTTTGCAGCCCCAGCGCACTGGAGCGCGTGCTCCCTTTCACGGACTTGATTCTGTTTGACCTGAAAGAGATCGATCCCGAACGGCACCGAACCTTCACCGGACAGGGAAACCGGCAAATCATGAACAATCTGCTGCTGGTGCGGGACTACGTTCGCGGCGCGGCGACAACCACCCAATTGTGGATTCGGACGCCGCTTATTCCGGCTGCCACCGACACTCAGGAGAACATGCTGGGAACCGGCCGCTGGATCGCGCGCGAATTGGACGGCGCCGTCACCCGTTGGGAGCTGTGCGCCTTTAACAACCTGTGCCGCGACAAGTACCGTCGCCTGGGGATTCCGTGGGATTTCGCCGATCGGCCGCTGCTGCCGGAGAACGCGGTGCGCCAGTTGACCGAATGGGCCCGGCAGTCTGGGGTCAACCCGGATCTGGTGGTGGCGACCGGCGCAGCCCATCCGGTGGATTAAAGTCCGGGCTCGCGGCTGCTGGATACAGGGTAATGACAGCATGACAGAAAAACGTACCACAGCATTTGATCAGACAGAGATCGAGGCATTCCGGCCGACGATGAAGGTAGGACTCGTCGCTACCGTCAACGATCAGGGATTGCCACACGTGTCGCTCCTGGCATCTTTGCAGGCCAGCGCGCCCACCCAACTGGTGTTTGGCCAGTTCACCGAAGGCCTGTCGAAGCAGCATATCCAGACAAACCCCCGGGTTGGCTTTCTCATCATGACCATGGACAAGGCGTGGTGGCGGGGGCTGGCATCCTTCTCTCACACGGCGCAGCACGGTACAGAATTCGACATGTACAACAACCAGCCCATGTTCCGTTACAACTCCTATTTCGGAGTCCACACGGTCTATTACCTGGACCTGGTGGAACACAGTGGGCGCCAACTTCTTCCGATGGGCAGCGTGGTGTTCGGGGCAATCAAGACCATCGTCGCCCGGACGTTGTCGCGCAAGACGACCGGCGATCAGGTGCTGAACGGTTGGACCCAACAGCTGTTCAACAAGCTGGACAACCTGAAATTCCTGGCCTACGTGGGCCACCTTGGGCACCCGGTGATCATTCCCGTCATACAGGCCCAGGCAGCGGGGAATGCCGAGCTGATCTTCGCGATCTCGCCCTACCGGCGCGAGCTAGAGGCGATACCGGCCGGCATCCAGGTGGCGCTCTTTGGGATGGCGCTGACCATGGAGGACGTACTCGTGCGTGGCACCTATCACGGCATCGCACGGGTGGGCGGTATGCAATGCGGCCGGGTGGAGGCCAATTGGGTCTACAACCCCATGCCGCCCAAGCCGCAACAGATTTATCCGGATGTGGGCATTGAGCCCGTCACAGTTTTCTAGCAGAGGAGAGTGAGTCATGGCAATCAAGTTCCCGTCGGACGAATGGATCAAAGAGCTGAGCAGCCGACTAAATGCCAGCGAGGCATACGAAAAGTCGGCCAAGAACTGGGAGGGCGACTTTATGTTCGTGAGTGAGCCGGATGCCCTCTACCCAGAGACCGTCTATCTGTTCCTGGGCCTGTACCACGGAAAGAGCCCGGAAGCCATGCTGGTGAGCAGCCTGGAGGAAAAACCGGCCGGTTACGTCATCCGTGCCCCCTTTGGTACCTGGCGCAAAGTGGTGGAGGGCAAGATCGACCCCATTCAGGGCATGATGACCCGGCAGCTCAAGCTGTCGGGGAACATGATGATGGTCATGCGGTACCCCAAAGCGGCCAAGGAGATCATGAACTGCGTCAGCACCATTGAAACCGATTTTGGCGATTGATTCGGCCAGACAGCTTGCCCGGCCGGCGACTATCTAGAGCGAGGAGGCGGAGTCATGTGGTACTTTAACTCACCACAGATCGTGTTTGGCGAGGGCGCGCTGAACGCGCTGGATGATATTCAGGGCAGCCGGGCCCTGGTGGTCACGGATGCCGTCCTTGTCCGACTAGGCATCGTGGATAAAGTCAAGTCCCATCTGGACACAGCCGGCCTGGAGGTGCGGGTTTTTGACACCGTCGAGCAAGACCCCAGTGTTGAGACCGTGTATCGCGGTGCAGAGATGGCCCGTGCTTTCCAGCCAGATTGGATCATCGGTCTGGGGGGCGGTTCGCCAATGGACGCGGCCAAGGCTATCTGGGTGCTGTACGAGCGGCCCGATCTGGAACCAGCCGAGATAAACCCCTTCATCCAACTGGGGTTGCGGAAAAAGGCCCGCCTGATTACCGTCCCCACCACCAGCGGCACTGGAGCAGAGGTCACCTGGGCCATTGTGCTTTCTGACATCGAGGGCCGGAAGAAGATGAGCCTGGGCAACCGGGAGAATGTGGCCGACATGGCCATTGTCGACCCGGAGCTGGCCGTGAGCATGCCATCCCGATTGACGGCCGACACCGGCCTGGATGCGCTCACCCACGCGGTGGAAGGGTACTCGTGCAGCTGGCACAACGACCTGACGAACGGGCTGTGTGTCCAGGCCGTCCAGTTGGTCTTTGAGTATCTGCCGCGGGTCATGGCCGATGGGGCCGACCAGGAAGCTCGCGAGAGGATGCACAACGCGGCTACTATCGCCGGCCTGGGGTTTGGCAACTCGCTGGCTTCCATGGCCCACTCCATGGGCCACGCTTTAGGGGCAATCTTTCACATCCCACACGGATCCGCCGTGGGTCTCTTTTTGCCCTACACGATCGAGTTCATAGCCCCCGAAGCGCCGGAGCGCTTTGCCGCCCTGGCCCGGGCGTCGAGGTGCAGCCAGGCGGAGGGAAAAGAAGGCGCCTTCTCCCTGGCCACTGCCATCCGCGAACTGGCGGCCCAGATCGGAAGCCCCACCAGCATCGCGCAACTGGGTATCTCGCGCCAAGACTATCAGGCACAGCTGGATGAACTGGTGGACAAGGCCTTCAACGACGCTTCCATCCTCACCGCCGGCCGTAGCCCGTCTTTTGACGAGCTGGCACAGCTCTTCCTGTACGCGTACGATGGCAAGGTAGTCGACTTTTAGCCGAGAGGAGCAATCATGACCGGATACATGGGCAAGCTATTGCGGGTGGACCTGTCCGCAGGTAAGGTATGGCCCGAGCCTCTCAACCTGGCATACGCCCGGGATTACGTTGGGGGTAGCGGCCTGGCAGCCCGCTATGCATTTGACCTGCTAGGCGCGGAAACCGCACCGTTGGGTCCGGACAACCCGCTGATCTTTATGACTGGCCCGGTGGTGGGCACGGCGATGCCTTCGGCCGGGCGATTCAGCGTCTGCGCGCGCTCGCCGCTCACCCGGTTGTGGGGTGAATCCAACTCGGGTGGCTTCTGGGGACCGGAGCTGCGTTTTGCCGGCTTTGACGGGATCATCGTCACCGGCAAGTCCGAGACTCCGGTCTGGCTCTCGATCATCGAAGGTCAGGCGGAATTGCACTCGGCGGCCGACCTTTGGGGGTTGGACTCTTACGACACGCAGACCCGTGTGCGTGACCTGTTGGCTGAACCCAAGGCTCGGGTGGCCTGCATCGGGCCGGCCGGCGAAAAGCTATCGGCCATGGCGGCGGTCATGAACGACCACGGCCGCGCCGCCGGTCGCACCGGGATGGGGGCAGTCATGGGCTCCAAGAATCTCAAGGCCATTGCGGTGCACGGCAAGGCCAAGGTTCCGCTGGCCGACCCGGATGGACTCCGGGCCGTAGTCAAAGAGATCACCGAGGGATTGGAAGAGGACATGTCAGCCATGTCGATCCGCCTAGCGGGGACCGCCGGCTATGTGGACATGGCGCTCATGTACGGCGACGCCCCGCTGCGCTACTACCAGCAAGCCGAATGGGATGACGCGGGCGGTCTTTCAGGGGTGCTGATGACCGAGGAGTTTTTGAATCGCGGCGTCGCCTGCTACCGCTGCCCCATTGTCTGCGGCCGTGAGACCCGTGCTCCGAACTACGGCCTGGACCAGGTGGATGGGCCAGAGTACGAGACGATCATGGCCTTTGGCGGCCTGATGATGGTCGGCGACATTGAAGCAGTCATCTATGCCGGACATCTGTGCAACCTGTACGGCCTGGATACCATCAGCACCGGCTGCACCATCGCGCTGGCCTGCGAGCTGTTCGAGCGCGGACTCCTGACCGCCGAGCAGACCGGCGGCTTGGAGGTCCGTTACGGGGACGCGCTGACCGCTCACCGTCTGATTGAGATGATAGGACGGCGCGAGGGGTTTGGCGACCTGCTGGCAGACGGCAGCCAGGCACTGGCCGAAAAACTCAGCGTCCCCGAGCTGGCGGTCACTGTCAACCGGTTGGAAGTACCCATGCACGACCCCCGGGCGTTCAGCGGCATGGCGGTTACCTATGTGCTCTCGTCGCGCGGCGCGTGCCACATGCAAGGGGACATGTACATGGTGGACACCGGACAGGGCCCGGCCATCGAACTGGGGGTGCTGCCAGGAGACCGTTTTGACAACTCGGAGGAAAAAGGGCGGATCAGCGCCCTGAGCCAGGCGTGGCGCAACCTGTACAACGCCATGACCCTGTGCCAGTTCCAGAATCCAGGCCCAGATCGGGTGTTGCAGGCGCTGAACGCCATCACGGGGTGGGACCTGGCGCTGGAAGAGCTGATGGTGTTGGGAAAACGTATCGTCACCCTCAAACGTTTGCTCAACCTCCGGTTGGGCCTGACACGGGCCGACGAGGTAATGCCGGAGCTACTGCAGCAGCCGCTGTGCGGAGGCTCGGAAGGCAATGTGCCGAACGTGGAGGCATTGTTGGCAGGCGCGTATGCCGAATACGGCTGGGACCTGGCAACCGGCGCTCCCACCCCGGACACGGTGACCGATTTGAACCTGGAGTCGCTGGGTAGCTAGCCGGCCCTTGACCGGGAAATCCAGCGTCGAAGTAGCGCCACCTGATGGGTGATCAGAACAGGCTGCCTCCCGGCCAATGAAAGGGAGTACTATGGCCGACTACGATGTGATTGTGATTGGCGCGGGCTGTGGAGGCCTCAGCGCTGGAGCTCAACTTGCCCGTCAAGGCCGCCGGGTTCTGGTATTGGAGCAGAGCGGCCGGGTGGGTGGCTGCTGCTCTACCTTTGAGAAGCAGGGTTTCCACTTTGACGTCGGCGCCTCGCTCATTGAGGATGCGCCGCTGATCAACCTGGCGTTCGAACGGCTTGGTACGCGGGTATGGGATGAGGTGGACCTGATCCCATGCGATCCCATCTATACGGTGGTGCTCAAGGACGGCACCCACGTCCGGTACCCGGCCTCCGTACGGGCTTCGGCCGACGAGATCCGTCGGCTGGCACCAGGGGATGCAGACCGGTGGTACGACTTTGTCGGGTACATGGAGGATTTCGCCGACAGCGCGAGCTGCCTGTTCACCAGCCCCACCGTCACCCTGGCAGACATGGCACGGATCTTTGCCCGCTCGCCCAAACTGGCCAGGTTCGGCCCGCTCTTTATCTCCAGCTACCAGGACGTCCTCAAACGGTTCTTCCGCGACGACCGGGTGCGTGAATCCCTGGCCTACCAGACCTTTTTCGTGGGTCTGCCGCCCGAGCTGGCGCCCGGCCTCTTTGCCATCATCCCTTACGGCGAGCACAACGGACTCTATTACAGCAAAGGGGGGATGATTGCCATCCCGGTGGCGCTGCAGCGCTGCGGAGAACGGTTTGGCATGGAGGTGCGGTTGAACACGCTGGTGAGACGGGTGCTGGTGCGTGGCGGACGGGCCATCGGCGTGGTTCTGGCGGACGGGACCGAGATCACCACCAGCGTGGTCGTTTCTAACGTCAACGCCCGGACGCTCTACCTGAACATGATCGGCCAGGAGTACCTCCCCTGGCTGGCGCGGGTGGGAATCAAGAGCTACCAGTACGCGTTTTCCATCCCCATGCTCTACGTGGGTGTGGACTATACCCCGCCCTTGGGGTCGCACCACACGCTGGTGACGATCCCCATGGAGGAGATGAACCGGTATTGGTGGAGTGAATACCGGCAAGGCCGGTTTGACCCCCAGAAGCAGTTTGGGATCATCAGTTGGACCACCCATAGTGACCCCGCGTTGGCGCCTCCGGGGCACCATGTGTTGGCGTTCATTCTGACCCCGGCGCCCTATCACTACCCGTGGGACGAGGCCAAACCAGCGCTCACCGAACAGCTCATTGATTACTTTACCCGATACGTTCCCGGCCTTGCGCACCATGTCCGGGTCGCCGAGCTGTCCACCCCGTTGGATTTTGAGCGGCGGTTGCTGGTGCCAGAGGGGACCATATACGCCTTTCGGCAGGACATCACCAACCAGACTGTTTTCCGGCCGGCGGCCAGATCCAAGAGCATCCGCGGCCTGTACCTGACGGGAGCATCCACCCACCCGGGTGGCGGTGTGCCCACGACCATTGCCTCTGGTGTGATTGCGGCCGATCTGGTCGAGCGGTACGAATAGGCGAGGAGCAACGATGCCAGATTACGATGTGATTGTGATTGGTGCGGGCTGCGGCGGCCTGAGCGCGGCGGCACTGCTGGCCAAGCAGGGACGCCGGGTTCTTGTACTGGAGCAGAGCAACCGCATCGGAGGGTGCTGTTCCACGTTTGAGCGGGACGGCTACCAGTTCGACGTCGGTGCTTCCATTGTGGAGGTCATCCGGCCGATCGAACGGGTTTTCGAAAAACTGGGGACGCGTTTTCAGGACGAGGTTGACCTGATACCCTGCGACCCGATCATGTCCATCATCGCGCGGGACGGCCGCCGGATCACCTATCCGCTATCCATCGAAGGGACAGCCGAGGTGATCCGTCAGATTTCGCCTCAGGAGGTCGCCGGCTGGTACGCGTTTGTGGAATACATGTCCGAACTCATGGACGTGGCGCTGGACACCTTTTTCATCATGCCCTGCAACAGCATGGGCGACCTGCTGGAGATGGCCAAAAAAAACCCGCGCCTGCTCAAGTTTGCCCCGGCGTTTGTCTCCAGTTACCAGAATCTGGTCCAGCGCTTTTTCAAGCACGAGAGAATCCTGGAGACGCTGGGATACCAATCGCTCTACATCGGCTACCCTCCGGCGCTGGTCCCCGGCGTGTATGCCATGATCCCCTACAGCGAACATCGGGGCATCTTTTACCCGCGGGGCGGAATGGTCCAGATACCCGAAGCACTGCGGCGGTGCGGCGCGGCTTACGGAATGGAGACCCGCTTGAATGCCCTGGTGCAGCAGGTGATGGTAAGCAACGGACGGGTACAGGGGGTCAGGCTGGCGGACGGCAGTGAGTTGACGGCGCCGGTGGTGGTATCCAACATCAATGCCAAGACTCTGTACCTAAAGCTGATCGGCCAGGAGCATCTGCCGGCCATCGTCGCGGAGGGCGTCAAGAGTTACCGGTACTCCAAGGCAGTGCCCATGATCTACCTGGGGCTGGATTATTCGCCGCCGTTGGACTCGCACCACAGTCTCATCGGGGTGACGCCTGAAGGGGTCAACCGCTACTGGTGGGACCATGTGGAGCGGGGACGCCTGATGGAGGAGAACATTGGGTTGATCTGCTGGCCCACTCATTCCGACCCATCGCTGGCGCCGGATGGGCACCATGTGCTCAATCTGATCCCTGAGGGCTTCTATCACCTCACCGGCACTGATTGGGATCAGGAAAAACCCGGCTTTGTGGAGCGCACCCTGGACTATCTCTCCCGCTTTGCTGTGCCCGGACTGAAGGATCACGTACAGACGGTCGCGTGCGAGACACCGCTGGATTTCGAGCGGCATCTGCTGCTGCCGGAGGGGGCCATCTACTGCCTGCAGCAGGACCTGACGGCGATGGCCATGTTCCGACCGGCTGCCAGGTCCAAGGCGGTGCAGGGGTTGTACCTCACCGGTTCGTCCACCCATCCCGGAGGCGGCGTGCCCACCACCATCGCCTCAGGTTACATTACGGCCGGTCTGATTGAACGGCACGAAGGTTGACCCGGCAGCCGGGGAACCCAGAATGCGGTGGGAAGCCAAGAGTAGAGGATGATGTGATGAAAAAGACCTGCAGGCTGTTCTTTCTTCTCGTTCTCATAGGCGCTATCTGGTACTCGCAGCTGGATGAGTCGCAGAAACGTTTTGTGCAGAATCTCGTCCGGCAGGTTCCCTACCTGCCGGCGCGCTATATGGTGTAGTCGGATCACAGGCCGGGCAGGGCCTAGAGATCGCCCGGCCTTGGACGGAGTGAGCGCATGAAACACGTACTGGGTTTGCGTTGCCTCATCTGCGGCGCCAAATATGCCCCCAGCGAAATAGATTACGTCTGTCCGCGGCACGGCAACGACGGGATCGTAGATGTCGTGTACGATTACGGCATGATCGGCCGGCAGGTCCGGGCGTCAGGAATACCGGGTGTCGGCACGGGAGGGGGCATCTGGCGCTACCGGGCGCTGCTTCCGGTCAAGGCGGACTCGCCGGCGCCGCCGCTGTTGGTGGGCGATACCCCGCTCTATCCAGCCCCGCGGCTGGCGGCCGAGTTGGGCTTGCGGGAGCTGTGGGTCAAAGATGACGGCCGCCAGCCCTCCGCCAGCTTCAAGGACCGTGCCTCGGCCGTGGCGGTGGTCAAGGCGCAGGAAAAGGGAGCAGCGCTGATCGCCACCGCCAGCACCGGCAACGCAGCCGCCGCGCTGGCCTGCATCTGTGCCAGCGTGGGGCAGCCCAACGTCATCTTTGTGCCCGCTTCGGCGCCGCCGGCCAAAATCGCCCAGCTGCTGGTCTTTGGGAGCACGGTGCTGCTGGTGGACGGCACCTACGACGACGCGTTCGAGCTCTGCCTAGAGGCCTGCCAGGCGTTCGGCTGGTACAACCGCAACACGGGTTACAACCCTTACATGACAGAGGGGAAAAAGACGGTGGTGTATGAGCTCTGCCAGCAACTGGGGAGCAGGTACTCGATAGAGTGGGGAGTGCCAGACGTGGTTGTGGTGCCGGTGGGAGACGGCTGCATCATCGGCGGGGTGCACAAGGGGTTCAAGGACTTGCTGGCGCTGGGATGGATTGAGCGGATTCCCCGCATCGTCGGGGTGCAATCGGCCGGTTCGGACTATCTATGGCAGGCCTGGAGCCACGGCGAGGACGTGCTGTCCAAACCGCCCATTGTCGCCCAGACCGTGGCCGATAGCATCAGCGCCGGGTTGCCCCGCGACCGGATCAAGGCGCTGGCGGCCGTGCAGGAGACAGGGGGCGCCTTTGTGCGCGTGCCCGACGACCAGATCCTGGCGGCTATCCCCACGTTGGCCCGCGGCGTGGGCGTCTTTGCCGAACCGGCAGCCGCGGCGGCTTATGCCGGGCTCGACCAGGCAGCAAAAGACGGGGTGGTGTCGGCCGGGGACCGGGTGGTCGTCCTGGCAACCGGCAACGGCCTCAAGGACATCCGCGCCGCCATGCAGGTAGCGGGCACGCCTCATCACATTCAGCCCAGCCTGGCAGAGGTCAGAAGGGTCCTCAACCTCTGACCATATCCATCGCTTGGGCCGGTTTTCACACCGATAGCGGAAAGGACGCAGACAGTGAAGGTTTTCATCTCGGTTGACATGGAAGGCATCAGTGGCGTGAGTTGCTGGGATGACGTGGACCCCGGCAAGCCTTCGTATGCCCGTTTTCGCAGGGTCATGACCGCTGAGGTCAACGCGGCGGTTGATGGTGCTTTGCAGGCGCAGGCTGCAGCGGTACTGGTCAACGACTCTCACGGCGGCATGCGTAACGTGCTGATTGAGGAGCTGAACTACCGGGCGGAACTGATCAGCGGCTGGCCCAAACCGCTGGGCATGATGACCGGGGTCGATTCGGGCGTGGATGTCGCCTTTCTCATCGGCTGTCACGCCAGGGCCGGCACACCCCATGCCATCATGGACCATACCTGGTCCGGTTCGAGGGTGTACCGCCTGACGGTCAACGGCCAGGAGTTGGGGGAGGTGGGCCTGAACGCCGCGTTGGCGGGCCATTTCGGCGTTCCGGTGGCGCTGGTTGCCGGCGACCGGGCAGTCACCGAGGAGGCCCGGGCGTTGTTGGGTCCGAACCTGGTGACCTGTGCGGTCAAGGAGGCGCTCAGCCGCGAGTCGGTACGCTGCCTGCCGCCGGAGAGGGCGCACGGCATGCTGCGCGCCGCGGCGCTGCGGGCGCTACGAGAGTCGCCTCCCGCCCCGCTGGTCATCGAGTCGCCCGTGACCATCAGCGTCGACTTTGTCAACAGCTTGCAGGCCGAGGCAGCCGGCAGCCTGCCCGGCGCGCGGCGCACCGGTGGGCGGACGGTCGAGTGGACCGGCGAAGACGTCATAGCCGCCTTTCACGGTATGGTGGCCATGTTGGCCCTCAGTTAAGCCGCGGGCGCTTTGGCTGGCACAGCAGGAGCCGGCGCGTCACGAGGGAGCGCCGGCCGCTGTCCCTACCAGCCCATGTCGTCCACCATGTCCCAGATCACCCAACCGGCGGATTCGGGCGGATGAGCCATGGGCTGATCGAGCCCCCAATCCTCGATGTCGTCGTCCGTTGCCCCCCATTCCTTGTACTCGCCTCGCGTGTAACCGCTGGGCACGACCTCTGCATCGCGATCCTCCGAATCTTGACGGTAGCCATAGGCGCCGGCCAGCATGGCGCCCCAATCCACCCTCGATGCCCGTTGAGCCGTCGGCTGCAGTGGCCTCGGCCCGGCCGGCGCGGGTTTGGCTTCAAGAACCGCCAACAAACAGCCGAATGCAAAAAGCAGAAACAAGGCCACCACGCAGAATTCGCCCATGACCGTCTCCCGTCTCCGGCGCAAGGCGCGCCATCGTCGCGACCGCCGGCCAGGGCAAACGCACTTTTCCGCCGGCCCAAGCCGCGCACTGGTGCACCAGCAGCTTTTCTGGAATGGCAGAGGAACCGTTGGGACCAGGGAGATGTGGGGCTGGGCACCGCATCGGCAAACTGAAACTAAAAACTAGTAGCCGGTACCAGTCAACGATGGGTTGTGCGGTAACCGTTTCAATTGATGGAACCATCGATGCCCGGCGTTATGGCCCGACCCGCGCACTCGACGCGTGCCTCCCTTTGCGCGCCGGTGGACGGCGTGCTAGACTGGCAACCAATGACCGACTGACTCTTGGCCATAGCGGGCACAGAACTGCGGAGAGAAACATGACCACAACCCTCGTTCGCCATGCGGCCGTGGTCGTCACCATGGACGACGAGCGCCGCGAGATCCCGGACGGCGGACTGCTGATCCGTGACAACGTCATCCAGGCCGTCGGACCCACCGTGCACCTGCCAGACACAGCCGACACCGTGATTGACCTGACCGGTCACATACTTCTGCCCGGGCTGGTGAACACGCACCACCATTTCTTCCAGACGCTGACCCGGGCGGTACCGGCCGGGCAGAACGCGGCGCTGTTTCCCTGGCTCCGGGCCCACTACCCCATCTGGGTCGGACTGGACGCGGAAGCCATCCGGGTCAGCACACTGGTGGCGGCGGCCGAACTGCTGCGCTCCGGCTGCACCACCTCGAGCGACCACCTGTACATCTATCCCAACGACGTGACGTTGGATGACCAGATACAGGCGGTGCAGGAGCTGGGCATCCGCTTTCATGCCGCCCGCGGGAGCATGTCCGTGGGTGAGAGCAAGGGGGGGCTGCCGCCGGACAAGGCGGTCGAGGACGAGGATGACATCCTGCGCGATTCGCAGCGGCTTATCGAGGTCTATCATGACCCGTCTCCCTACGCGATGCTGCGGATAGTGCTGGCTCCCTGTTCGCCGTTTTCGGTCAGCCTCGATCTGATGCGCCAGTCGGCCGTCATGGCACGTGCCCATAACGTTCGCCTTCACACTCACCTGGCCGAGACGCTAGACGAGGAGCGCTACTGCCTGCGCCAGTTCGGCCTCCGGCCGGTGGCGTTGGCGGAAGAGCTGGGATGGCTGGGCCACGATGTGTGGCACGCGCACTGCGTCTGTCTCAACCCGGCCGAGGTAGCTCGGTTCGCCCAGACCGGCACCGGCGTGGCTCACTGCCCAAACTCGAACATGCGGCTGGCTTCGGGCATTGCACCCATCCGCCAGATGGTGGACCTGGGGGTGCGGGTGGGGCTGGCCGTGGATGGCAGCGCCAGCAACGATGCCTCGCACCTGCTGGGAGAGGCCCGTCAGGCGCTGCTGCTGCAGCGGGTGACCGGAAACCCGGCCGGCCTGACGGCCCGGGAAGCGCTCTGGATGGCCACCCGCGGCGGTGCCGCCGTGCTGGGCCGGGACGATATCGGGCAGTTGGCCGCCGGCATGGCGGCCGACGGCATCGCCCTCAACCTCAACCGGCTGGCCTACGCCGGGGGACTGCACGACCCGGTAGCTGCCACGCTATTTTGTGCCCCGCAGGACGTGGATTGGGCCATGGTGAACGGGCGGGTGGTGGTGGAGGGCGGAGAGATCACCACGGTCGAGATGGGTCCGATCGTAGAGCGGCAAAACGCCATCGCCTGGCGACTGGTTCGAGGGGAAGCGTAGCAACCGGCCAGGATGGGCTGATCCGGCAACACCGTGATCCCCACCTGGCGGAAATGCCGGTCGAGGGACATCGCACACTCGACGCCTTGGCGCTGCATCACTGCCAGGTAGTTGCCGTCGGCCAAGTGCCAATCCTTGTCGCCGGGTCGTCCTTCACCAACAGGACGCCGGGCGCGGTGCCGTCAGTTGGGGTCAGATCACATCCCACGAAATCGGTTGCGAGAGCAGCCTTTGGGTTGGCGGCCATCAGACGGACCAGACCGTCTGGCTGAGTCCCCTCAACCTTTCCCGCGCCAGGTCAACCTATCAGAATTCGGGTCTCCGACAGCCACGTTTGGCAGCCAGGCCGGTCTGCGGTATTCTTTAGCCCGTTTGCAGGAGGTGTCGCGATGGAGCTGGAAAAACTGATTCAGGCAGCGCAGGGCTTGGTTCGGGCCGACCTGCTGCTCACCCGGTGCCAACTGGTGAACGTATTCACCGGCGAAATTCAGAACACCGACGTTGCCGTCGCCGGGGGATGGGTGGTGGGGGTGGGACCCGGCTATGCCGCCGAGCGGGTGTTGGACCTGAACGGCGGTTACCTGTGCCCCGGGCTGATCAACGCGCACGTTCACGTGGAATCATCCATGGTCGTTCCCACAGAATTCGCCCGGGCCGTCGTGCCCCACGGGACGACCACCGCCGTGACCGACCCCCACGAGATAGCCAACGTGTGCGGTCTGGCTGGCATCCGGTACATGCTGGATGCAGGTAGCCAGGCACCGATGAGCATTCTGGCCATGGCCCCCTCCTGCGTGCCTGCCACCCACATGAGCACCGCCGGCGCCTCGTTGAATGCAGTGGACCTGCAAGCGTTGCGGGACGATCCGCGTGTCCTGGGGTTGGCAGAGATGATGAACTTTCCTGGCGTTCTGATGGGTCAGTCGGATGTGCTGGACAAGTTACGCGCCTTTGCCGGCCGCCCGATGGATGGGCACGCCCCCGGCCTCCACGGGCGGTCGCTCAATGCCTACGTGGCAGCCGGCATTGGGTCAGATCACGAATGCATCACGGCCGACGAAGCGTTAGAAAAGCTGCGGCTCGGCATGCGGGTGCTCATCCGGGAGGGTTCCACGGCACGTAATCTGGGTGCCTTGCTGCCGGCCGCCCGCCTCAATCCGTCGGCTTCCCGCCGATGCAGCTTTTGCACCGACGATAGGCACCCAGCCGAACTGCTGGACGAGGGCGATATCGATGCGCTGGTGCGGGGCGCTATCGCCGCCGGATTGGACCCGATAACCGCCATTCAGATGGCCACCCTCAACCCTGCCGAGTGGTTCGATCTGCACGACCGCGGCGCAGTCGCGCCCGGCCGGCGGGCCGACCTGGTGGCCTTTTCGGATCTCTATGACTTTCGACCTGACCTGGTCATGGTGGCCGGCCGGATTGTAGCGCAAGCCGGACAGATGACGGTGGACTCCAAAATGATCCAGGTCGATGATGCCGTTGTGCGGTCCAGCGTCCGGGTCTGCTCGGACAGCCTGGACCTGCGCATTCCGGCGGTGGGCCGGGCCATTCGGGTCATCGGCGCGGCTGGTGACCAGCTGTTGACCGAACACCGGATTGTGGAGGCGACGGTGCAGGACGGACTGGCGGTAGCCGACGCCGCCCGAGACCTGGCCAAGATGGCGGTGATCGAGCGCCACCATGGCACCGGCCGGGTGGGTCTCGGTTTCGTTTCCGGGATGGGGTTCCAACGCGGGGCTTTAGCTACCACCGTTTGTCACGACCATCACAACCTGTTGGTGATCGGCGTCGACGACCGATCGATGATGACCGCAATTCGGGCGGTAGTGGAGATGGGAGGGGGCGAGGTGGTCGCCCGTCGGGACCAGGTTGTGCAGGCACTGCCTCTGCCGGTTGCCGGCTTGATGAGCGACCGGCCGGTGGAGCAGGTACGGCGCGACCAGGAGGCGATGCTCCTGGCGGCTGCCAGCCTGGGATGCCGGCTGCACGATCCGTTCATGACCGCCAGCTTTCTGGCTCTGGAGGTGATCCCTGCGCTTAAGCTCACGGATCAGGGCTTGGTAGATGTCAACCAGTTCAAGCTGGTCGATCTTTGGGTAGATTGAGGCAGCCGCGGATGGAACACGAACCTAACAAACGGATTGTCCTGCTGGTTGCCGCCATGGCTGCCTTTCTGACCCCGTTCATGGCGTCATCGGTCAACGTGGCGCTGCCCATCATCGGCCGGCAGTTTGACATGAGCGCCGTGCAACTGAGTTGGGTGGCGACTGCCTACCTGCTGGCAGCCGCCGTCTTTTTGGTGCCAGCCGGGCGGCTGGCCGACATCCACGGCCGCAAGCGGGTCTTTGTGACTGGCATCCTGGTGTACAACCTCTCCACCCTACTGGCGGCCGTTTCACCCAACGGATCCTGGCTCGTCGCTGCTCGCTTGCTGGAAGGCATTGGGGCATCCATGATGTTTGGCACCGGTACGGCCATCGTAACCTCGGTCTTTCCTCCGCATGAGCGCGGACGGGCGTTGGGCATCAACGTTGCTGCGGTTTATGTGGGGCTCTCGGTGGGCCCCACCATCGGAGGTTTCCTCACGCAGCATCTGGGCTGGCGGAGCGTTTTTCTGACCACCATTCCCATAGGTCTGCTCATTGTGGCGTTAGTGCGCCTCCGGCTAGATGGCGAGTGGGCGGAGGCCGGCGGTGAACGGTTCGACTGGGTAGGCAGCGTGATCTATGGAATTGGGTTGATCTCGCTGATGGTCGGATTGTCCCAACTGCCGGCGATGAGAGGAGTGGGTCTGATCGCCGGCGGCGTGCTGGCCCTCGGTGCATTCGGCTTCTGGGAACTGCGCTCCGATAGCCCGGTGTTGGACCTTAGGATCTTTCGCGGCAACCGTGTTTTTACCTTTTCCAACCTGGCGGCTCTGATCAACTACAGCGCCACGTACGGAGTGACCTTTTTGATGAGCCTCTTTCTGCAGTATATCAAGGGACTCAGTCCGCAGGAAACCGGGTTGGTACTGATGGCGCAGCCAGTCATGCAGGCCCTTTTTTCTCCGTTGGCGGGTCGGCTCTCAGACCACGTCGAGCCCCAGATCGTCGCCTCGGTTGGGATGGGACTGACGGCCGCCGGTCTCTTTTCGCTGACCTGGCTAGATGGGACCACCCCGGTCGGAACCATCATCATCAGCCTGCTGGTTCTGGGTCTTGGATTTGCGCTCTTTTCCTCCCCCAACACCAACGCCGTGATGAGTTCGGTGCACAAGCGGTTGTACGGGGTGGCCTCTGGAACCTTGGGGACCATGCGACTGGTAGGTCAGGTGTTGTCCATGGGCATCGTCACCCTGGTTTTTGCCATGATCATCGGCCAGGGCACCATCACGCCCGAGCAGTACCCCGGGTTTGTCCGCAGCATGCACGTGGACATGCTGATCCTGTCCGCTCTCAGCCTGCTGGGCATCTTTGCCTCGTTGTCCCGCGGCAAAGTGCGATAGTGCAGCGGCCGCCGGTCACAGCACGACGTACAGCAGCGCACCAACGGCTGCCAGCACCATGACCGATGGCACCAGCATGCGGTAGACCGGCCCCCAGTCGGCGCCAAAGAACTCACGGCTGAGCGAGAAACAGAGGTGCATCGGCGAGAGCAGGACGCCCAAGAAGCCCCCGGCATAGGCCAGGGCCACCGAGCCCATGTCGACTCCGCTGGCGGTGAGGAGGGGCAAGACAACCGGAATGGCGATGCCAAACGCGCCGGGCGCCAACCCGGTGAGCAGGCCGGGCAGCATGGGCAAGAAGAACAGGATGATGGGCTTGGGTACGCCGGCCGATGTGAGTGCATTGGGGATCTCGTCCACGGCTCCGGTGGACTCGAGCACCTGCTGAAAGAACATGACCGACACGATCACCAGAACCAACTTGAGTTGGACTCCCTGGCGGAAGATGTCCCACGTCCGGCGCGGACCCAACCGTTTGATTACCAACATGAGCAGAATGGTCGCCAGCAGGCTCAGGATCAGGTCCACGTTGAGAACCACGGAAAGCACGATGACCAGTGCAATAGGCCACACGCTGTCAATCAACAGTCTCAGGTTGCCGTTGCGGCTGAGCCCCGACGATGCAGGGTCAGTCTGCCGCGGGATAGGCCACAGGCCAATCGGCACCCCCACGGCAACCGCCGCGACGAAAAACGGCCACTGGCTCAGTGCCAGGTCGCGCGGGGTAACGTTGACCAGAGCTGCGACCAGGATGAACGTTGGGTAGACCGGCAAAACCCATTCCCAGACGTGTCGGAACCAGTAGTTGACATAGGTCTTGCGGTTCCGGTCCACCTGCATATGATTACCCACCTCTTCCACCATGGGGGCCGAAAAGACCGCGCCGCCGATCATGGGCAGCATGCCAATCAGAGCCGGGATAAACGCCAGCGCGACCCGGCCGTCAGGCATCAACGCCTTTAACGCCCGCACCAATCCATCCAATTGCGCGGTCGACTTGAGCAGCGCCCCCAGCACCAGGATGAGCACGACCGTGCCCACAAGGCGTAGCGTAGTGGGATCTGCCAGGGTATCCGCCCCATCACGGAGCAGACCCAGGATCGGTCGTCCGAACAGGAGACCGATGGCCGCTGAGGCCAAGAGCAGGACAAGGCCCAGGTCCCAGCGACGCCAAAGCAGGACCAGGATGCCAACCAGGACGGCGAGGAGTCTGACTAGATCAAGCATAGGAGTTTGGTGCGGGAAGAGTGTTATGTACGAGGGGTGGGTCTGGTCGATCGGTTGCCAGCGTCAGGTCCGGCTGCTTATGAGTTGAACCCAGATGCTACGCCGCCGGGGACCGTCGAACTCGGCCAGATAGATCCCTTGCCAACTGCCCAGTTGAAGTTGCCCTCTGTCCACCAGGATCATCAGGCTGCTGCCCACCAGCGAGGCCAGAATATGAGCCGGCGAGTTTCGCTCGCGATGGGCGTGGCGTGGATCTGGTGGCGCCATCTGGGCCAGCGTCAACAAAATGTCATGCCGAACATCCGGGTCCCAATTCTCGTTGAGCGTCAGCCCGGCCGTGGTGTGCGGGACAAAGAGAGAACAGATGCCATCCTGCATTCCCTCGACCTGGACCAGGTCCCGGACCTGGTGGGTGACGTCCACCAGGTCCATGGAGGCCTGGGTTTGTACCGTGAAGGTGCGCATACCGCCCGGCCGTTACCCGGCCGCTGCACGGCGCCGGGCTCGGCGTCGGCGCAGAAACCGGATCAACAGCCAGATAGGACCCACGATGATGACACCCAGCGGCAGGACGAACAGCACCAGCGTGATCAGAACGTCCACCAGCCACTGGAGAGCAGTCAGCAGAGCCCGGATGGCGTCGCGCGCCGTTCCCTGTGGTTGCCACCGGCCGATCGTCAGTGGCCGATTCAACTCGTCCGGTATGATGGTGATGGACACCGACGAATAGAGCGCAGATTGCTCCAGGTACTGAATCCGGCCGGTGATGCGTTCGATGTCACCTTCCAGCCGGCTAAGTTCGGTGTTGACCTCCAGTGCCTCTTTGACGTTCGCCGCTCGGTCCAAAAAGTTGCGGACCCGGTCGCGGGTGGCCTGTAGGTTCGACAGTTGGGCGCCTAGGTCAACATACTCCTCAGTGACATCCTCGCCCGACATCGACTGCTGGGACACTTCCTGGGCCAGGGCATGGACCTGCGCCAGAAATGAGTCCAGCGAGTCGGCCGGTACCCGCACGGTCATGTTGCCCTGTTTGTGGTTATCGTATTGCCACACGTTGGAGGAAACCTCCCAGCCGTTCATCTGAACCACCAGCGCCCGAATGGCATCCATGCTTTCCACCGTCTCGTTGACCACGATGGAAAGTTGCGCGTTCCGCACAATCAGCCGTTCGCCGGTCGGCAAGAGCTCCACGACGGTCGAGGCGGATTGTTCAGCGCCAACCTGCAATCCACGCGAACCCCAATCGGCCTCGTCCGTCTTGACGGCAGCATTACCCTCCAACATGGGAGCGGCTGCCCGGGCGCAGGCAACCAGTGAAAGCGCCGCCGCCAGCGTCAACACCAGTAACACACCGCCTCTACATCGTGTTCTCCACAACCCTTCTGACATTGCGTATTCTCCTCTCCATGGGTTACCTATTGTAGGACGAAGGCGCCGTCCGATCAGTTCCCACGGGAATGGCCTACCAGCCATATTGCAGCCTCGCCACCAGTCGATGAGGAAGCCCGTGCTGCCGCATGCGGTTCTGCGTCTCGTCAACCGGGTAGGCAACCCGGCGGTGCTCCCAGGTATGGGCATCAGTATCCAGTACCCCATAGGCGGCCCGCGGGTCCGAGTCTCGAGGTTGTCCGACGCTCCCCGGGTTGATGATGAGACGAGAATCATCCAGGGCCAGTGGTTCACCATAACGCGGCGCACGAACCCGGCAAACGCTGGCTTCGGCATCCAATGCGTGGACCACGGGCGTGTGGGTATGACCAACGAGGCAGTACTGGGTGCTGAAATAGGCGAAATTGATGGCGGCGATGAGCGGATCCAGGATGTATTCCCACACTGGTTGCCGGGGGCTGCCGTGAGCCAGGGTAAAGCCCCCCTGTTCGAGGTACGAGGGCAGACCCTCCAGGAAATCGCGCACTTCTGGCCGCAGCGTGCGGTCGGTCCAGGTCACGGCCGCGCGGGCGTCCCCGTTAAAGCTGGAAAGATCGAGTCGCCCCAAAGCCGCCCAGTCATGGTTGCCCGCCAGGCAGACCAGGTCATAATCGCGCAGCCGGGACACGCATTCATTGGGCTCGGGGCCGTATCCGACGATATCTCCCAGGCACCAAACCCCGTCGAACGCTCCAGCGTCAGCCAGCACAGCCTCCAATGCCGCCTGGTTGGCGTGAATGTCTGAGACAACCAAATATCGCATACCGTGATCCCGGACCAGCCTGCGCGATACTATACCATTCTGGGAGGTGAATCGCAAGCCGCCGCGGGGCAGCGCTTGGCGCGCCCGACAGGGCGCAGTATAATACTCATCGAGGGTGACCACAGCATGCCGATACTGGACAACCAGACCCTGGATTTTGTCAGCAACAGCGCCGACCAGACCGAGCGTCTTGGCGTGCGTCTGGGTGAATTGGTCCGACCGGCCGATCTGATCTGCCTGGAGGGTGAGCTGGGCTCGGGTAAAACCTGCCTGGCCCGCGGCATCAGCCGCGGATGGGGTTCCGTTCGCTCGGCCACCAGCCCAACCTTTTCTCTGATACAGGAATACCCGCGCGCGTCCGACGGCCAGCGGCTGTTTCACATTGATTGTTACCGGCTGCAGGGCCCGGCCGACGCGCTGGCAATCGGCCTGGAGGATGTCCTGGACTGCCACGGAGTGGTCATGATCGAGTGGCCGGAACGGATCTTGTCGATCCTGCCGCCTGACCGGTTGTGGGTCACACTGCGCTGGGTAGCGGATTCCAAGCGAGGGCTCTGCTTTGAGGCCAACGGCCAGCGCACGCAAGAGCTGCTGGCAGCCTTCCGGCGGAGCGCATTCGGGGTGCGGTGATGCTGCTGGCAATCGACACGGCGACGCGAAATCTGAGCCTGGCCATGCACAACGGTGACCAGGTGCTGTCCGAACTGACCTGGCAGACCATGGATTACCACACGGTAGAACTGACCCAGACGATCAGCGGGATGTTGCACCGAGTAGGTTTGGCACCACGGGAGATCAGGGCGATTGCCGTTGCGTTGGGTCCGGGGTCATTTACCGGGCTGCGCACAGGGCTGGCGGTGGCCAAAGGGCTGTCGCTGGCCAACAATACGCCGCTGATTGGCATACCAACGCTGGATATCGTTGCGACTTCCATCGGTCCGGAGGAGCTGCCGCTGTGTGCGGTGCTGCAGGCCGGCCGGAATCGCATCTGCGTGGGTCAATACCGCTGGCGCGATCGCGAATGGAGGCCGGAGGGCAATCCGATCAACACCACCTGGGACCGGTACCTGGCGGATATGGACGCGCCGGCGCTGTTTGCGGGCGAGATTGATGCCTACGGCGCCAGACTCTTGCGCCGCCGCCGATCGCGCGCCTTTGTTCTCTCCCCCGCCTCCGGATTGCGCCGGGCCGGGTTTCTGGCCGAACTTGGCTGGGAGCGATTCAAGCGAAACCGATGTGACAACCCGGCTACCCTGGCGCCCATCTATCTGAGTACACCCGGAACTGCTGGTCCGTGATTCAGCCCCCGCTGCCATATACCTTGCGACCGATGCAACTGGATGACCTCCCACGAGTGATGTGCATAGAGGACCAGGTTTTTCCCACTCCCTGGCCACAACATGCGTACGAGCACGAACTCACACAGAGCCTGGTCTCGCACTGTGTCGTCCTGGAGGGAGCCAGGCGCAGGCTGTTGGGTTATGGCTGCATATGGGTGGTGGTGGACGAGGTGCACCTCAGCACGCTGGCTGTTGCCCCGGGCTGGCGCGGCCGAGGATGCGGAGAACTCTTGTTGCATGCCCTGATCGACCAGGGCTTGCGACTCGGCGGGAGAATGGCGACGTTGGAGGTCAGAGTATCCAACCTCGCAGCCCGGGAGCTCTACGTCAAATACGGCTTTGTGGAGGTCGGCCGGCGCCCGCGATACTATTCGGACAATGATGAGGATGCGCTGATTATGACCGTAGAACCGCTGGATGATGCCTATGCGGACCGATTGATCCGGCTGCGCCTAACCCTGTTCGGCCGGCTGGCGGCGTCCGGCCGGAAAAAGCCGGCAAGAGAGGTCGCATTATGAGTCGGGCGCTGGTCACCGGTGGCGCAGGGTTCATCGGATCGAACCTGGCCCGGCGCCTGGTCCAGGACGGTCACCAGGTGACCATCCTGGACAACCTTTCACGCCCCGGCAGTCAGGCCAACCTGGCGTGGTTGAGAGCGCAATTGGGCACCGGTTTCGACTTTGTGCCGGGCGATATACGCGATTGGGGGGTGGTGCGGAAAGCTGCAACCGGCATGGACCGCATCTACCACCTGGCCAGTCAGGTGGCGGTCACCCAATCAGTATTGGATCCGCGAGAGGACTTTGAGGTCAACGCCATGGGCACGCTCAACGTGCTAGAGGCGGCAAGGACCGTGGCAGAGGATCCGATCTTCCTTTACGCCTCCACGAACAAGGTCTATGGCGGGATGGACGAAATTGGCATTGTGGAGAGCAACCACCGGTACGACCTGGCCGATTTCCCGGACGGCGTGCCGGAGGGCTTTCCGCTGGATTTCCACTCCCCTTATGGCTGCTCCAAGGGTGCGGGGGATCAGTACACCCGGGACTATGCCCGCATCTATGGTTTACGGTCGGTTGTTTTTCGACAGAGTTGCATCTATGGCCCACGTCAGTTTGGCATCGAGGACCAAGGTTGGGTGGCCTACTTTCTCATTGCCGCCATGTTGGGTTGGCCGATCACCATCTTTGGCGACGGCAAGCAGGTACGAGATGTCTTGATGGTGGATGACCTGATCCGCGCCTATGAGTTGGCCGTCGAGCACATTCAGGTCACCGCCGGTCAGATCTATAACCTGGGTGGTGGGTCCAAGTTCTCGCTTGCGGTGTGGGCCGAGTTCGGACCTATGGTGGAAGAGTTGTTGGGTCGCCCGGTCCCGGTGCGCCAGGCGCCCTGGCGACCGGGCGACCAGAAGGTTTTTGTGGCCGACGTGCGCAAAGCCGAGCGCGAATTCGGCTGGCGCCCAGAGATTGCACCGCAGACCGGAATACCCGTCCTTTATCATTGGGTGCAGGAGAACCGCCATCTATTCGGTCGCGTTTGAGCCAGATTGACCAGTGGATGCCGGTAGTGGTTGGGACCAGGCCAACCTCGGCCGTCCATACATCGATAGCTAGACGCCGCAGCGAGGTTTGGAAAATGCAGGACACACTGGAGCAAATCCATGCAGAGATCAGAGCTTGCACGGGGTGCAGGCTACATTTCGGGCGCAGACAGGCGGTCCCGGGCGATGGGCCACCCAACGCCAAGATCATGTTCATTGGGGAAGGGCCGGGGTTTCATGAGGACCAACAGGGGCTTCCTTTTGTGGGCGCGGCGGGACATTTCCTGGATGAGCTTTTAGCGATGATCAGGATGAAACGGGCCGATGTCTATATCACCAATGTGATCAAGTGCCGCCCTCCCGCCAATCGAGACCCGCAACCAGAAGAGATTGAGGCGTGCCGCAGTTACCTCGACCGCCAGATTTCGGTCATTCGGCCCCACATGATCATCACGCTGGGCCGGTACTCCATGGCCCGTCCGTTTCCTAACGCGCGGATCTCCCAGGTTCACGGCCATGCTCGCAAGGTCGATGGGATACTCTATTTCCCCATGTACCATCCGGCCGCGGCCCTCCATCAACCCTCGCTACGGCCCGAGGTTGAGCAAGACATGCGCAAAATACCTGACCTGCTGGCCCAGATGGATTCCATGCCCGACAGCAGGCTGCAGGAAGACGCGCGGCAATTGACTCTGTTCTGAGGCAAACATGAGAATTGGCAGAGCCAGCACCTGGTTATTGATCGCCGCCGGAATCGGCGGGGTTTGGCTGCTCCGGCGCCAACTGGGAACCATTCGCTTGGCCAGAATGGACCTGCAACTACATCCTGAGGACAAGCTGGGTCGGACCCGCATACTGGCTCGATTGGCCAGGGCGGTTACCGAGGGTACCCGGTTTGCCAGGCAGTACCCATACTACCACCCGAACATCGCGTACGGCACCCATCCCCGGCAAAAACTGGACATCTACCGACCCTCGTCCGGATCCGACCACCCCGTCTTGCTCTATGTGCACGGGGGTGGTTGGACCGGAGGGAACAAGCGGATGTACCCGGCGGTGGCACGCGAGTTTGTGGCCCGCGGTTACGTCGTCATCCTCGTCAATTACCGGCTCTATCCTCCTCATCAATACCCTCAACCGGCGCAGGATGTAGCCGCGGCTGTGCGGTGGGTGGTGGGTCACATATCCGAGCATGGCGGCGATCCGCAGACCGTCTTCCTTTCCGGGCAGTCAGCCGGGGCGCATCTGGTAGCCCTGGTGGCTCTGGACCCGCGCTTTCTGTCTGAGCAGCAGGTAGAACCGGCTGCCATCCAGGGGGTAGTGGGCATGAGCGGCCCCTACGACCTCCCGGCGCTGGCCAACTATATCCAATCGCGGACCGGCGTGGATGCCGGAGAAGCAGGGTTGGCGGCCATTATGGGCGGCAAGGCTAACCTGCCCGTCGCCTCGCCCGTAAACCACGCCCGACCGGATGCCCCCCGATTCCTATTGTTGCACGGCCGGGATGACCGACTGGTGCCCTGCCAGCAATCGGAAGAGCTGGCGACCGCGCTGCAAAGCGCCGGCGCTCCCGTCGAGATACAGGTCATGGAGGCGACGGACCACCTGTCGATTGTTCTGAATCTGTTCGGCCGGCAACCAGAGCACCCTTTTTCGGTGGCCGAAGCCATCGACCAGTTTGTCCGCGGCACCAGTTGATCTGCACAGCACCACGCCCCGGCGGCCGATTTTACGTGGGCGCGCCTTTATGGCATAATCCGTTCCCGTGAGTCGCCACAGCAGAATCAGGATATAGATGAAATTCGTGCCAAAATGGGTGTCCGGACTGACGCTGGCCGCCGCGCTGGCGTTGGCTGTTGTGGCAGCATGCTGGCCAGACGCCGGGCCGGAAACAGCGCCACCAGAAGAGGGCATGAAAACCGCGCCGACCACCAGCAGTCCGGCTGCTTCTTTGCCGGCCGAGACCTCGGAGGTGGTGACTGCCGCGCCGCCGGCCGCCGCGGATCCCGCGGCTGCCGCACCGTTGGCGGCCACGCCGATGGCGCGGGCCCAGCTGGAGGAGTTAGCTGCCAGGATCCCGACCCCCCAACCAGGTTCCGTCGTGCCGACGCCGGCCGCGTTTGAACCGGAGCGGATGACAACCTGGGGTGATCCCGACGCCCCCATTACCCTGGTAGAGTTCTCTGATTACCAATGCCCTTTCTGCCTCACGTACGCACAAGAGACCTTCCCCAGCATCATCCAGCGCTTTGTGGAGACCGGCCAGGTTCGTTACATATGGAAGGATTATCCGCTGGTGCAGCTTCACCCCGAGGCATACGTCGCAGCACAAGCCGCGCGCTGCGCCGGAGAGCAGCAAGCCTATTGGGAGATGCACGAACTGCTTTTCAAGAACCAGGAAGCCTGGTCCGGTCAAACCGACTTGGTGACCGTCTTCGTGGCGTTGGCCGCCCCACTGGAGCTGGACAGGGCTGCGCTGCAGACCTGCTTGGAGGATGGACGGTACGAACAGGCGGTGTTGGACAACCTGGACGAAGGGCAGCGACTGGGCGTGTCGGGAACGCCTACCTTTTTTGTGAACGGCTACCCAATCGTGGGAGCACGCTCGTACGAACTGTTTGAGCTCGCCTTGGCGCTGGCTGCAGTGGGACGGATCAGTGACGCCTTTGCCCAGGCACCTGCACCGACGCCGATGGCGCCGGACCGGATTCCCGTCGGCAATTCGCCCGTTCTTGGCTCCCCGGAGGCGCCCGTCGTGATGATCGAGTACTCGGACTACCAGTGTCCCTATTGCGGCCGGTATAGCGTGCAGACATTTCCCCAGATCAGGGCCAATTACGTCGATACGGGCAAGGTTCGTTACGTCTTTAAGGACTTTCCATTGGGTTTTCATGCGCAGGCCGAACCAGCCGCTCAGGCCGCCCGCTGTGCCGGTGATCAGGGGGATTACTGGGGAATGCACGAGTTGTTGTTTGCCCACCAGAGCGAATGGAGCACGGGCTCTGCAGTCGCGATCTTTGAGGGTTATGCCCAGCGGTTAGGTTTGGACACGGCCCTGTTCAACAACTGCCTGGAAACTCAAGTTCACGCGGCAGCAGTGAAAGCCGATCTGAACGAGGGTCTGAGCGTTGGGGTCACCGGTACGCCTGCCTTCTTCGTCGGCGGCAGTTTCATCAGCGGTGCTCAACCGTACGCGGTCTATGAGCAGGCCATCGAGCAGGCTTTGGGGCAGTAGCTTTGCGAGTTGGACTGCACGGCCTGACCGGGCACCCGGAAAGCGCCATTCCTCGTCTGCGAGAACAGCGGGCTCCACTGCACGCTCCCTTTGAGCTACCCACAAGGCCGATTCCACACGTGCACCTGAGCCTGGACTCTCACGAGCCGGCCCCGCCGGCCGGCTTACCCCTGTATCGGCAGCCGGACCTGCGGGTGTTCATCGCCGACGACGAATGGCCGCCAGAGCTGCCTGGCGCAGGGCTGTTGCAGGCGCTTGTAGAGGGCCTCAGCTAAGGTTCTGCCGACCGATGGATGTCGTGCACGGCTTGAATCCTCAGCAACAGCAGGCGGTGACCGCTCCCGACGGCGCAGTCCTGGTGCTGGCAGGGCCGGGCAGTGGCAAGACCAGGGTGCTGACCCATCGAATTGCCTACCTCATTCAACATCAGGGCGTCGCTCCTTGGCGGATCATGGCGGTCACCTTTACCAACAAGGCGGCGCGAGAGATGACCGATCGGGTTGCCGGGTTGTTGGGAGGACGGCCAGATGGCCTGACCTTGGGCACATTTCACGCATGCTGTGCCCGCATCCTCCGGCGCGAAGCGGAACACCTGGATCGCACCTCCTCGTATGTGATCTATGATACCGACGACCAGGAGAGTCTGGTTCGCCGGGCTCTGAAAAAACTGAACCTGGACGACAAAAAGTACCCGCCACGTCAGATGTTGCAGCGCATCGACCGGTACAAGAACGAACTGATCAAACCGGACACGGTCCAGCCTGGCAGCTATCTGGAAGAAATCGCCGCCCGCGTATACGAGCAGTACGAGCAGTTGCTGCAAGAAAGCAACGCCTACGATTTCGGCGATCTCTTGATGCAAGTAGTTCTGCTCTTGGATTCGGTACCGGCCGTCATGCAGGCCTACCAACAACGGTACCGGCACGTGTTGGTGGACGAGTTTCAGGACACGAACACGGCCCAATACGCGCTCGTCAAACGGTTGGCTGCCGAGCACGGCAATCTGTTTGTGGTGGGCGATGAAGACCAATCGATCTATCTTTTTCGGGGCGCCGATTGGCGCAACGTCCGCCGCTTTCGCGATGATTTCCCTGAATGCCAGACGATTCTCTTGGAGCAGAACTATCGCTCCACGCAGATCATCCTGGATGCTGCCCAGGCCGTGATCCAGCGGAATCCGCATCGCACGCACAAAAGGCTCTTTACCGAGCGGCAGGGTGGCGGCCAGATCACGGTAGAAGAGGCGCACAACGAAGACGAGGAGGCCCAGATGGTGGTGGACACCATCAGGCGTCTGGCGCATTCTAACGAAGCACGACCGGGCGACGTTGCCATCATGTACCGGATCAACGCCCAGTCACGGCGCATTGAAGAGGCTCTGATGCGCTCCGGCATGCCTTACCGGTTGGTAGGAGCACTTCGTTTCTACGGCCGGCGCGAGGTCAAGGATGTAATAGCCTTTCTCCACCTGGTCCAGAACCCGGCCGATTCAGTTAGCTTGTTGCGGGTGATCAATGTTCCGTCGAGAGGTATTGGCGCCCGCACCATCGCCTCCCTGGAGAACTGGGCGGCCGCGCTCAATCGGTCGCCTGGCGACGCCCTCACCCACATGACCGACGGATCCGATGTGGGCGCCGGCCGATTCCCAGGGAGCAACACGGCCCATGTGGCGCTGAGCCGCTTTGCGGCTCTGTTGGCCGGATGGGTTGCGCGCAGCGAGATCCTGCCTGTGGCTGATCTCATGGACGTAATCCTGGAGGAGTCGGGTTACCAGCGTCATTTGCAGGATGGCACGACCGAGGGACAGGAGCGATGGGAGAACGTTCAAGAGTTACGTCGAGTGGCAGCCGAGTTCCCTGATTTGAACCTCACCGACTTTTTGGAGCAGGTGTCGCTGGTCTCGGACGTTGACAAGCTAACCGATGAGGTCAATGCTCCTACCCTATTGACACTCCATGCGGCCAAAGGGCTGGAATTCCCCATTGTGTTCATCGTTGGGTTGGAGGATGGCATTCTTCCCCATCGCCACTCCTGGGAGGAGCCGGACCAGATGTGGGAGGAACGGCGGCTCTTTTACGTCGGCATCACGCGCGCCAAGAGCCGTCTCTTTCTGTTCCATTGCTTCCGCCGCAGTCTCTGGGGCAGCACCGAGTACACACAGCCCTCCCGTTTCCTGGAGGACATCCCGCCGGCGCTGATCGTGGGCCGGTCGCCCGGCGTCGGCATCGACCGGCCTTCCCGGACCGATTGGAGTTGGTCCAGGTCTGGCGGCGTGCTGCCTGAGCCGGCCGAGTTGTCACGGTCTGATCGAGCAGTTCAGCGGTCGGCTGCCGGCGCAATCTACATGACCGGCCAGAGGGTTCGCCACCCGCAATTCGGCGAGGGGATTGTCATCGAAAGCCAGCCGGCCGATGGCGATTCGGTGGTGACCGTGGCATTTTCCGGCTTGGGGCTCAAGCGGCTGATGGGCAGCATGGCAAAACTGGAGACTCTTCCGGATAGCAGATGAAACTGCTGGTGGACGGTCACAACTTGATTGGTCAGATGCCGGATTTGAGTCTGTCCGATCCGGATGATGAGGAGCAACTGGTGAGCCGGCTGCAACGTTACGCCACGCGCACCGGTCACAAGGTCACCGCGGTGTTTGACCGCGGCACGTGGGGTGGCGCGAGTCCCTCATTATCCAGGGCGGGGGTAGAGGTCATCTTTGCCCCGGCCGGCCAATCGGCCGACCGAGTCATCATTAACCGCATCCGCCGCATACAAGATCGAACTGCTTGGCGGGTTGTCAGTTCAGACCGCGCCATCCAGGCCGAGGCATCCTGGGCAGGGGTAGCGATCCAGCGCTCGGAAGAATTGGCGACCGAGTTGGACTTAGCCCCGCTGGCTGATAGTGAGCCGGGCGAACAGCCGCCCTCCCAGGCAGAGGTTGAGGCGTGGCTGGCAGAGTTCTCGCGTACCGGTCGCGGCGGGAAGCCGTGAGACTTCATCCCCGTGGCTGGGGTTTGTCGTGGCGCAGACGGGTTTCGTTATGGCCGGCGCACTGCCGGTTGGGTTTCGCGCCCATTGCCTCACTGCGCTCAGCCAGTATCTGGTAGTGGAGGTCCGACTCCAATCGGTCGACACACTGTTGGTGCGGCATGGTGGCGAGGCAACCCGGCGGTTTCACGTTGTACAACTTTCGCTGCGGGGACCGGCGCCGATGGTCGCCCTGGCGCAGAGGAGAGACCCATACCGACCGGCTGCGCCGGTTGGTCAGGCTCGGCGCCTTCCCCTGATACACTGCGCACGCTAACGGGTGATCCCGTTGGTCTCCAGCTCGCGGCACTCACAGGCCTCACGCACCTCGTCGCCATTTTCCAACGCGCCGTCATACTCGCTCCAGAAGCCAACTGTTACCCAGCCATCCAGCACGAAGGGGACGGCGCCGTCGGCCTCAATCCAGCGGCCGTTGTAGCGCCGCGCCACGTGGACGTGGGTGCCGTTGCTGAAACCGCCCTCACAGGAGGGATGGCCTATTCGGTCGCCGGGTTCCAACCAGGTACCAACCGGCACCCGATCTCGGCGCTCTATGTGCATATAGAGCACGGTCCAACCAGTGCCTTCGAAGCCGTCGTCGTCCAGGTCAACCACCACCTCGCCGTTTTCGCTGCGCAGGACCCGACCCGTCGAGATGGAGCGAACCCAGGCGTCCGTCGTATAGCATCCCAATTGGTCACCGGCCGGGACGAAATCCAGGGCTGCCCACCCGCTGTGGGTTCCCCACCCGCCATGAGGCCCCCCGGTGAAGTACCAGGTCTCACCTTCAGCCCAAGGCAGCACCATGGGAGGCTGGGAAAGGTCATCCGGTATGAGCGGCTCGATGGCGTAGCGGAAGGGGTCGCCAAAAAAGGCACGATAGATCGTAGCCAGGCTTCCGTCCCACCGTACCTGATTCTCCCATACCGGCACCGAATTGTGCCGCGCCAGGAAAACCTGCACCGCAACCGTGCCGGCATTCAGGCTGGCTGCCAGTTGCAGTGCGGTGCCATCCGGGAACTCGGCATTGGTCAGCCAGTTGCTCTGCCATCCATAGTAACCGCGATTCAACTGATTTGCAGCCCAACTCAGTTGAATAAAGAGCCCATCCCAGCCATCTTTGGCCTCACCCATGGGGTAGTCAAGCGTCTCTTGGGACGGCGAGGAGTTAGTCACCCATCCCGACTTCAACTCGAGCAAGGCCAGCAATAGGCGCGGGCCGACACTGAAGCGCTGCGCCACCAGCTGGACGATCTCCGGACCAGTCAGATTCTGACCTTCTACCTCTTCCACATAAGCGATCAGGTACCCGCCCAGACGCTGCGCCAGGGCGTCTACCTGGAAATGGGAAAACGCCGGGCCGTACACCAGTTCGCTATCCGGTATGAGCTTGTCGGAGGGTCCGAGGCGCAGTTCACCGGCCGGTACCAGCAAGGTCTGCCCCGCCAGCACGGCGTCCGGATCGCTCATTGGGTTCAGTTGGAGGAGCGTATCGACTGTCGTGCCGTACGTTTGAGCAATCAGGCCAAGCGTCTCGCCACGTTGGACCACATGCCGAACCAGGCTCTGTTCTGGCTGGCTGGGGCGGGTCGGATCTGGCGTAGGGACAATGACCGGTTGGGTTGGCAGTGGCTGGGGCGAGGGTGGTGGCAAGGCCGTAACGGTGGCAGCCGGCAATTCGGTGCGCGTCGGCAATGCCGATAGGGTGGCATCATCGATGGGCGGTGCTGGTGGATCGGATTGGGCCGCGCAACCGTACAGCAGCACACCTGCCAGCAGAATGACGGTCCATGTTCGGTTCATGGCTGGAGCTTTTCCAGGAAAAGGTAACGGTTGTCCATTGTCCGGCCGGCGAGCAGCAGGCAGTCAATCACTCAACGATCGAGCCCGCCGCCGGGTGCCGGTGGATGCGGGTGCGCGAGTGGGCGTGCCTCGGTAACTAGCCGCGAGAATCGCGAACGCCGTGCAGTGGGTAGGATCCAAGATGCGGGTTGCCAGTCGGGTGTCGAGCCTGTCAATAGGCGTTGCGGTGGTGATGACGGTGGGTAACCGGGCGTTGTAGCGATAATCGAACACCTGAAAGAGCTTTTCCCGAACCCACTCGGTTGCGTTTTCCGTGCCCAGGTCATCCAGCACCAGGTAACGCGCCGCCCGAATCTCCCGGAACCGCTTGCTGTAACTGGTGCTGCTATCTGGGCCAAAGGTGGCACGCAGGTCATCCAGCAGATCTGGCACACTGATGAACAGCACCGGGAGGCCGTTTTTCCGCCAGTGGTTGGCGATGGCGGCGGAAAGGTGCGTTTTCCCGCAACCGTACGTGCCGGTCAACACCAGCCAGTTCTGGGGTGCCTCGGCGTAGGACCGAGCCAGATCAAAGGCGCGCTGCAGGTTTTCCAGCTCTTCCCGGCGCAACTCGCCCTGGCGCAGGTTGAATGTGGAAAACGTCTGTTCAAAATGCAGGTTGAGGCTGGAGATCTCGGACTGCTCCTGATCCACCCCAGCCCGCCGGAAATCGGGTGCCAGGATGGTGAGAATCTGGACCAGACTCGGATCAACCAACCGGGAACGCACCCGGAGTTCGATCTCCTCCAACTCGCGATTGGTGGTGACAACGGTCGGCAGGTGACCGTTGTAGCGGTAATTGAGAATCTGGAACAGTTTTTCCTGCGCCCACGCGGTGCCACTTTCGGTGCCGAAATCGTCCAAAATCAGCAACTCGGCGGTCTTGATCTGCAGGAAACGCTCGTCGAACGTGGTTGAAGCATCAGGGCCAAAGGCAGCCCGCAGGAAATCCAGCAGATCCGGCACGGTGAGCAGGATGGCGGGCATACCTAGCTCCAACCGAAAGTTGGCGATGGCGGCCGCCAGGTGTGTCTTGCCACAACCTGGCCCTCCCCGGAGGACGAGCCAACCTCGCGGATCCTCCGCAAAGGCACGGCAGCGCTCAAAAACCCAGCGAAGGTTGCGCTGCTTCTCCTCGGTCAACCCTATTCCACCGGGATAAAAATTCTCAAAAACCTGACCTCGGAGGACGTTTAGCTGGCTGATGGAGCGCAACTGCTCCTGGCGTCGCGCCGAGATGGCCTGCAGTTGGCACTCGCACGGAACAGCCCGTCCGAACAGGTCATGATCTGGCGGTACGTCTGGCGTGACAAACCCCATTCCCGCGCAAATTGGGCAGGGCGGACGGGCCGTCCGAGCCCGTTCGGCTGCCACTGCCGTCCGCCATTCGGAATCAGTGCTGGATGAGGTCTCGGTACTTGCCTTGGATATATTTGCGGCGTTCTCTCTCAGAATCTCCTCCAGCGGTTGGGTCATGCTTTCCTTCTGTCTTCCATCGTTCCAGGATACGGGAAACATAAGCCCAGTTCCGGGCGTTGTTTTCCACCGCAATTCCAATGGCCTGCTCGATCCATGGGTTGGGATACTCGTCCTCGGCATCGCGCAATTGGTCGGCGATCATGGGAGTCAACGCTCCGATGTTCTGCTCGTACAGAACAAAGACGTTAGGTCGTTCGACCATCAGGCTGACGGGCATCTCTGGGTCTCCGGTGGGACGCCATTCTCCCCTGGTGATGCCGTCCACCGCAGCCCGGCCACGTTCGGTGTTCACAAAGTAGAGATCCTCGCTGCCGGCGGCGCTCTCTACCGAGACATGCAGCAATGTGCCACGCGCCACTGCGCGTTCCAGTGCGTCCGTCAGAGCAGCTTCAGCCACCGGTCGAGGCCGGCCCAGGCTTTCCATCAGCATATCGTCCTGGGCAAAATCCCGCCGACAGAGATATCGGATATGCCCTTCCTTATAGTGCAGAGCCCAAAACGCATATAGCGTCACGCGAAGCTCTGCGAGGTCATCGATGATCGGCAAGAGCTCGCTGAAAAAGAGGGCAGGGACGGTGATGCTTTTCAGGCGACCGTCCGGGAATCCGGTGAACCCCTTCATTGGTCAAACCGGCGCGTCTCCAGGTCCCGAAAACGCGCCCACTCTTTTTGGTAATACAGTTCTACGGTGGCAGTGGGCCCATTGCGGTGTTTCGCGATGTGTATCTCGGCGATATTGGGCCTTTCTGAAGCCGTGCTGTAATAGTCGTCGCGATAGATGAAAAGGACCACGTCCGAGTCCTGTTCGATGCTACCCGATTCCCGGAGATCGGAGAGCATCGGCCGCTTGTCCTGGCGTTGTTCGACGGCCCGCGAGAGTTGTGCAGCGGCCACAAGCGGCACGTCCAGCTCGCGCGCCAGCGCCTTGAGTTGACGCGAGATGTGGCTGATCTCTTGAACCCGGTTGTCGGTCTGGTAATCGCCGCTCATCAACTGGAGGTAGTCCAGCAAAATGAGGTCGATGCCATGCTCGGCATAAAGCCGGCGTGCCTTGGTGCGCAACTGCACCGGGGTGAGGGAGGGTGTATCATCGATATAGACGCGGGTTTCGGCCAGCCGGCCGGACACCTCGGAGAAACGCGGCCACTCGTCGGGCGTCAGTTTTCCGGTGCGCAACCGTTGCGAGTCTATCCTGGTCTCGGCCGCTACGAGCCGGTTGGCAACCTGCTCGGCGCTCATCTCCATAGTGAACACTGCCACGCGCGAACCAAACTGGCGGGCGGCGTGAAGGGCAAAGTTGAGCAGCAGCCCCGTTTTGCCCATGCCCGGCCGACCCGCCACAATGACCAGATCCGACCGCTGCAATCCGCCCAGTTTTTGATCGAGCACTTTGAAACCGGTGGGGATGCCCAGGACATCCGAGCCCCGGTCGGCAAGTTGTTGGATTCGGTCATAGTACGCCCGGATGATCTCCTTGATGGGCTGCAAATCCCGTGTGAGCCGCCGCTCCGAGACCGCAAAGATGGATTGCTCCGCCTTGTCCAGCACCATCTCGATGCTCTCCTGACGGTTGAACGCTAGCTGCGCCACCTGACCGGCAGAAGCGACCAGTCGGCGACGGAGGGCCAAATGCTCCACCATGCGTCCATACGCCTCGGCATGTATGGAACTGGGCACCGCATCCATCAATCGGCTTACATATGCTGGCCCGCCCATCTCATCCAGGTGGCCTCGGTTCTCCAGTTCAGAAGTGATGGTGAGAAAGTCGATGGGATCACGGCGATCATGGACCACCACTATCGCCTCCCAGACCCACCGGTTCTTTACCAGGGAAAAGTCCTCCGACCTCAGAAAGGTGACAACGTCGTACAGCGCGTCCGGGTTGATGAGCACCGAGCCGAGGACGGCCTCTTCGGCCACCACGTTGCTGAGTTCGGCCTTGTCGGTTGCCGGTGGAGCGGGTGCAAAGGAGACATCCATCTGATCGTATCCTACCTATCGCTGCGGCGGGGCCGTAGAATCAGCCCCCGCCATCCTCCATCGATGCAAGGTTGGTGCGTTCTACCGCGTCGGTTTACCAACCACCGCCGGATCCCTCCGACGGCACCCCGGGTCAATCTGGCGCGTCAATCCAGCATCAACTGCCGGTCAGTCATCCAGGTCCAGCGAGTCCACAAAATCGGCAAACGCGTCCAGCTTGCCGTGCGGAATCTCAGCATCCTCGTCCATATCGGTGGTTATCGGCTCTTCCGGCAGTACACCCGCCTCAGCCAACACCTCATCGGCAACAAAGATGGGAACCTGGACCCGCACCGCCAGCGCAATCGCGTCAGAAGGCCGGGCATCAATGTCAATCAGCTTTCCATCCTGCTCGATGACCACCCTGGCAGTGAAATACTCTTCCTTGAGTTCGTTTACCAGAACGTGCCGGACACTTCCACCCAGTTCCTCAATCACCCGCTTGAGCAAGTCGTGAGTGAGGGGGCGAGCAGTCTCTACCTGCTGCAATTCCACCACAATAGCATCCGTCTCGAACGGGCCAATCCAGATTGGCAGCTGCCGCTCGCCATCCATCTCCTTTAGCAGGATAACGCGGTGCGGCGACATTAGGCTGACCCGGATGCTATCGATCACCACCTGTTTCATTGAACCCTCGTTCCTGCTGCGCAGTTCCCATGACTGATTTTAGCACGTAGAGAGAAGAACGCCAAGGTGAACCGGGATGCGGTCCAGGCGACTTTAGCCATACAGGTCCAGGTCAGGAGGCCGAACCAGCTCCGCGGCTGTGCCATCCCGAGGTGCAAATGGAACCCCGCGCACCAGCACTACCGGGGTCCCCTCGGCCGCCTGACCCATGAGCAGCGATGCGGCACTGGCAATCTGGTCAGCCAGGCCCACCTCAGTGTGTTCCAGTGGTCGGCCAGATAGGTCCTTGCGGCCGCGCCAATCCTCCAGGGCAGGCAGGCCGGCCGCACCCACGGCCACCCCTACCGTGCCCATCCGGTGTGGGCGGCCGTGACTGTCCACAATGATAACCGCTGCCGCGACACCCGTGGCCTCGTGAATTTGCCGGCGCAGCGCTGCGGCCGTCCGGTCTGGATCCAGCGGCAGCAGAAGGACCGCATCCTCTCGGTCTGCTCGGTGGGCATCGCCATCAGGTGGCGGCCGGACATTGGACCGGTCAACGCCGGCATTGGCACAGACAAAGCCAAGCCGATGCCTGACGATGAGCAGACCTGGCCGGACCCGTGATACTGCCTGGCTCTCGTCTAGAATGACCTGGACCAGGCGAGGATCTTTGTGGCAAAGCCCCGCGATCCGACGAGCTTCGGGCGACGGCTGCACATCAGATAGCCCCACCAGGCGCCCCTCGGCCTTGGACACGATCTTGGAAGTGACGGCCAGCACATCACCCGTTTCCAGCTCCACACCGGCCGCGGCAATAGCCTGAATGATCAGGCCGCCCACGGCATCGCCCGGCCGGACCGGAGGAATGCCTGGCAGAGCAACCAGCAAGAGCCTTCGCTCCATAGTCCATCAACCGGACAGCCCGGTTATCCGGATGCCAGCTCCGGCAACGCGGTGCCGGATGTTGATGCCGATCAACACCGCCGTGAGCCCCTCAACGACGCTGGCATTCGCCAGTGGCCCCGCATCCACCGCCCGCATGCCGGCGTCGGCAGCCAGCCGGCCGGCGACGGCCTTGTGCTCGCTCTTGTCGCCGCAGATCAGCACATCACTTTCGACCTCATGGGCCGGGTCGGCCACGTGCGCGGAGCTGATGTTCTGAAAGGCCACCACCACCGGGATATCTGCCCCCAGGAAACTCTGTGCTTCCATGGCTGCCGATCCCGCTTCGGGGCGCCAGGCATGACTCACCTTTGGCGGCCGGAGCGGAACCACCACGCTGATGAGCAGTTTGCCCACCAGTTGGTCCCTCACGCTGTTCAGGATGCTCAATTGCGAGGAGTACGGCACCGATAGCACCACCACATCGGCGACGGCCGCAGCGCTCGGGTTGTCGGCGCCGGTGACGTGAACCTGCCCGCCGAGGCGCTCGCATAGTTCTTGTGCCACCCGTTCGGCCTTTTCGGCCATTCGCGAACCCAGAATGACCTGATGCCCGGCCCTTGCCCAGCGCAACGCCAGTCCTGACCCCTGCTCCCCTGTGCCGCCCAATACAGCGATGATCATGGCTTCTGCTGCCGAGTTCGCTCGGCTAAGGTGTTAATCAGCCAGTTCCAGGTACCGCTGCCACACCTGAGCCGAAAGCTCGCGGGCGCGGGAGGTGATGGCCTCCTCATCCAAAGTCAACAGGGACCGCTCGCGCATCAACCATCGCCCAGCTACCATGGTTGCGGTCACGCTGCTCGCCTCGAAACCGAACAGGATATGCCACGGAAGATTCCCCACCGTCAGCTCAGTGAACGGCCGATAGTCCACCAGGATCAGATCGGCAAATGCCCCGGGCGTCAATTCGCCGAGCGGCGCCTGTGGCCAGAAAACCTTGGCCAGGGCAGCATTATGGGTCACCGCCATGCGCAGGATGTCGTATCCATTGGCTCGCCGTGGATCACCGTGCCACAGCTTGTGAACCAGGTAGGCGGCTTTCCACTCAGCCCACATATTGTTGGAGAACCCATCGTTTCCCAACCCTACCCTGATGCCGCCACGCAACATGGCCTCCACCGGCGCTACTCCAACGGCATTGTTCATGTTCGAACGCGGTTGGTGTACCACCCATGTGCCCGTGTCGCGGATTATCTCCAATTCCCATGGATCCACATGCACACAATGCGCCAGGATGCTCTTGGGGCCCAGAATGCCTGCGCTGGCAAGCCTCTCCACCACCCGCTTTCCACTCTTGCGCAGGCTGTCCTCCTGATCGGCAATTCCCTCGGCGGCGTGGATGTGGAACCCGCTGTCCAGCCCCGCACCGGCGGCAACGCATTCCGACAGCGTCTCGGCCGACAGCGTTAGCGAAGCATGCAGTCCAAAGGATCCCGCCAATAACGAACCACCGGACTCGGGTGTGCCGATCTCCTTCAGGGTGTGCAGAAAGCGAACGTTCTCGTCGATGCCGGCACGGGCACCCTCGCGGCCGTTTCGGTCAGTCACCTCGTAACATAGGCTGGCGCGCACGCCGGCCTGCCTGACTGCTTCGGCCACATAATCCAGACTGCCATTCACCGCTGCGGGGCTGGCATGGTGGTCGATTAATGTCGTAGTTCCGTGCCGAATGGCGTCCACCAGGCAGACCAGTGCGCTGTACTTGACATCCAACTCCAGAAGCGCCCGATCCAACCGCCACCAGAGCTTGGACAGGATCTCGGGGAAATCTCGCGGTGGATCTCCGGCAATCGACATTCCGCGGGCAAATGCGCCGTAGAAATGGGTGTGGGCGCAGATGTTGCCTGGCATCACCAGTTGTCCGCCGACGTCTACCATTGGGTCCTGCGGGAAAGCTTTGATCATGTGTCTGGCGTCGCCCACGTCGGTGATGAACGGGCCCTGGACGCGCACAGCGCCATCGTGGATGATCTTGGTGGCATCGCCAAAGGTGATTACGGTCCCATGGGTTATCAGCATCTTGATCTCCTGTGCGCCAATTCTCTCCCAGCCGGCAGCGATCTCGCACTACCTGCCCGACTCCATGAGTCCCTCCGGAACAACCGGCAGTTTGTAAACCCGGATTCCCGTGGCCTGGTAGATTGCGTTGCAGATGGCCGCTGCGGTCGGAATGGACGGTAGTTCGCCAACGCCCTTGGCGCCATACGGACCGGCAGAGGCCGGGTGTTCGATCAAGCGAACCTCCATCTCTGGCATCTGCTGAATAAGCGGGGTCTGATAGTCAGCCCAACGACGCGTCTGCGGCACGCCGTGCTCCATCCGATATTCTTCGGTCAGTGCGGTGCCGATGCCCATCAGAAGGCTACCTTCAATCTGACCCACCAGAGCCTGTGGGTTTATAGCCCGACCGGCGTCTGTGGCGGTGACCATTCGCAGCACTTTGACCCGACCGGTAACCGTGTCCACCGACACTTGGGCCGCCTGGACGCCAAAGCTGTAGGCAAAGTGCATATCGCCACCCTGTCCCAACGGCCGCGTGGGCGGCGCCTGGTACCGGACCGCAAGGTGGGTAGGCAACCCCTGGTCCTGCAGCCACCGCACAGCTTGACCAAGAGACACTGTCTGGACCGGGCCACCCGGGAAAGCAGAGCCGGATGGGCCACCTTCCGCCGTCAGCTGGCCTTCGGCAAACTGAATCCGGTCCGGCGATGTACCCCAAACCCGGGCAGCGGCCTGTGCCAGCCGATCTCGGATATGCCGCGCCGCCAGGCGGGCCGCGTTGCCGGTGACAAACGTCTGGCGGCTGGCGGTCGTTGGTCCACCGTCCGGGGTCAGGTCGGTGTCAGACAGCCGAACTCGCACTCGCGATAGGGGCAGTCCCAACTCCTCAGCGGTGCACTGCGCGACGACGGTGTCCAAACCCTGGCCCATGTCGGCCGATGAGCTGCGTATCTCGGCGGATCCATCGGGATAGACCTCGATTTCTGCCGCAGCAGCGTCATCTGCGCCCCCTCCCAGCCCTGTATTCTTGAAAGCGGCAGCCATTCCCCATGCGACCTTCTCGCCGGAGCGAGTCGGTTCCGGGTGATCGGCTTGCAGCGCGTTCACCCGGTTCTCCACCCAATCTAGGCAGTCCAACAGCCCAACGCTCTCGGTTAGCTCTTGGCCGGTGGCGGTGGTTGACCCTGTTCGCAATGCGTTTGTGCGCCGCAACTCAAAGGGGTCCAAACCCAGCTCCGCGGCCAGGATATCCATGTTGCTCTCGACCGCAAAGGCGGACTGGGTGACCCCAAAGCCGCGAAACGCACCCGCAGGCGGATTGTTGGTGTACATGGCATAACAGTCAATTTTGACGTGCGGCACCTCATAGGGGCCCGTTGCGTGGGTAGTGGCTCGCGTGAGCACCTTGGTGGAGAGGCTGGCATAGGCGCCGGCGTCCCCGAGCAATTCTGCCTCAACTGCCGTCAACGTCCCGTCCCATCGGGCGCCAGTTCGGATTCGAATGATGGTGGCATGGCGTTTGGGGTGAACCAGCATGGATTCAGCGCGACTGTAGAGAATCTTGACCGGACGGTTGGTCACTTGAGCGAGCAACGCGGCGTGTATCTGGCCGGCGATATCTTCCTTGCCGCCAAAACCTCCGCCAATGGTGGTGCCGATCACCCGAACGTGCTCCGGGCGAAGGTTCAACGCAGACGCAATCTGGTCACGGTCTGCGTACGGAATCTGAGAGCCCGCATAGACCGTGAGCTTGCGGTGGTCGGCGTCGTAACCGGCCGGAACGCCAATGCTGCACTCGGGTTCCATGAACATGTGTTCATAGATGGGCGTGCGGTATTCACGTTCCACGATCACGTCGGCCTGGGAAAACCCCTCGATCACGTCACCACAGCGGACCTGGATGTGCTCGAGGAGGTTGCCATCCTTCCGGTCCGGGTGGACCAGAGGGGCGTCCGGCCGGCGAGCGCTCTCAGGGCCATCCACGACTGGCAGTGGCTCATACTCAACCTGAATCAGTTCAAGCGCCCGGGTGGCGATCTCTGGAGTATCGGCTGCGACGACGGCTACTGCATCCCCCATGTACCGGACTTTAGCCTGGCAGAGAACCGGCCAATCTTGGTACACAATACCGTGCCGATTCGCTCCAGGCACGTCTCGGTAGGTCAGAACAGCGCGCACACCCGGAAATGCCGAAGCCGAACCGGTGTCCAGGCTGACAATCCGCGCGTGAGGGAAGGCAGCCCGAAGGGTCGCACCGTGGAGCATGCCAGGAAAGACATAATCATCCGCATATCTGGCGGCGCCTGTGACCTTGGCCGCCGTGTCCGGCCGAGGGGGCGAATGCCCAATAATCGTCAACGGACCTAACGTCTCGATGACCGGTGGAGGCAGGGGGTTCCCGGTCTGGTACTCGCGGATGGCTGAACAGAACGCTCGTTCAATGCTGCTGTAACCGGTGCAGCGACACGCGTTGCGACCCAACACGTGTCTGATGACTTGGCTGGTGATGGGCGGCAGTTCCTCCTCGGGATTCACCATCTTTTCCCACAGGGACGCGGCCGCCATCAACATGCCGGGTGTGCAATATCCGCACTGGAGCGCACCGTGCTCGATAAAGGCCCGCTGCAGCGGGTGCAGTTCGGCCGGCTCTCCCCAGGTGGCAGCCAGCCCCTCGATAGTCAAAATCCGCTTGCCGGCAGCACGCCGAGCCGGGAAAACGCAGGATCGGACCGGTCGGCGATCCACCAGCACAGTACAGGCGCCACACTGGCCATCGCCGCACCCGACTTTGGTCCCGGTAAGCCCCAACTGATCCCGCAACAGGTGGACCAACGTGGCGTCAGGCGCCACAACCAGATCGTGTTCCTTGCCATTGACCAGAAACTTCATTTTCACTTTCCAGGAAGCGCTGTCGGGAAATGGCAGCCGGATTGGGGGTTGATTCGGCTCGTTCTACAAGCCGGTGGGATAGTCCAGAAACTCAACCGGAAGGCCGAAGCGAGCAGCCAGATGTTCACCCAAAGCCCTCACCCCCACCACCTCCGTGGCATAATGACCGGCAAAAACCACATTGATCCCGCACTCGGCCGCGTCCCAATAATGGCCGTGGGACTCCTCGCCAGTCACATAGGTATCTATGCCCAACTGTGCGGCCGCCTCGATTTCGTCGGCCGCGCCACCAGATACGATGCCCACCCGCCTAATCACGCCAGGTCCATGCGCTGCGGCCCGTGCTTTTCCCCCGAGTAGTTGGTTCACGCGGGCAACAAACGGCTCAAACTCCAGGCCCGTGGGCGCCTCCCCCCACACACCGATGAGATTGCCCTTTGCTCGGCACCACGAGTCAACCACCCGGATTCCCAGCTGGCGGGCAAGCACCGCGTTGTTACCCACCTCCGGATGCGCATCCAGCGCCAAGTGGACGGCATAGAGGTTCGCATCAGCCTGCATCAGCGTTCGCACCCGTCGTCCCAGGACACCGACCAAGCGCTGAGGCTCTCCCCAAAACAACCCATGATGCACCAGGTGGAAGTGAGAGCCGGCCTCGGCCGCTGCCCGCAACGCCGGAAGCGCAGCGTCCACCGAACTCGTGATTCGCGTGACCTCGCAACGCCCTTCCACCTGCAAACCCTGCGGACCATAGTCCTCAAACGTCGCGACCCGCAGGTACTCGTCCAGGTAAGCAACCAATTCGCCGCGGTTCATCGCTAACCTCCCTGCCGGTTCAGCTTGCTCCCTGTTGGCCCTATCTGTTGTTGGCGAACACCCATACAACCGTTGTGCGCCTCGAGCGCAGCTTCCCAACGAGTCGCCGACGACCGGAGAGAGGCAGAATCACCGCTCGAACTCCTCCTGGGAGATGAAATGGCCAGAACCTTCAACCGTCTGAGATTGAACCCGCAGTCCCGGTCCGAACACAACGGTGGCATACATGATGCGGAAACAACGGCTGTCCATGATCTCCTTTTTCCACACCAAGGTTCCAGTCTGATAGTCCTCCAACAGGTCGTGTCGCCTGTCTGCCCGGATGCGCAGCTTTTCGCCACAATGATCACAGCGGACGTAGAAATAGATCCCGTCGGGATCTGTTGGTCGCCCCTTGTCGCGCCCAAGTCTCGGCAGAAAACCCACGGTTTACTCCGCCTCCTCGAATGCCTGCACCTGAAAAGTGTAAAGCTCGGTGCCAGGCTGCCGCCATGCAGAGGAAGACAGACCAGCCTTATAACAGAGGGAGCGAAGAAACTCTTCGGGTTCTGGTATCTTTTCCCACACCTGCGGTAACAAGAGGCCGCGCGCGTACCCGGATACGAGCAAGAGCCCATCGATGCCGGGCCGGACGCATTGCGCTCGCCGTTCGGGCGGGCAGTCGAGCAGACGGGGTGGTGTCAGGATGGATACTTCGATCCGCAGTTTGTGCAGTTCCTCGACCGAGACGGGAGGAAAGCGAGGGTCCATGGTCGCAGCCCGTACCGCATTTTCCTGCACGTCCTCAACCAGCGGGACGCGCGCCTCCGGGGTGCCGATGCAACCGCGCAGCATGCCACCAGTTGTCAGAGTAACAAAGGTGGCGCCCTTTTCGGAGAGCCGCGCATCAACCGCCTCAGTCAGCCGGGTTGTGGAAATCGGTTTTCCTTGGCGAATACGGGTCTCTAGCGCCTGCCGTGCCAGTTGCAGCAGAGCTTGCCCCTGTTCAGGCGTCAATAGATCGCTGCCTTCTTTCATTCAGGACCTCGGTGTCTCAGTGTAAGCCACGGCCGCATAGCCAACCACTCGCATCTTGTCGCCGGCCGTGTCTCCGGAATTGCGATAATCCAGCAGATGCGGTGTCCATCCCAGCTCTTCGGCAACCTTGATCAGCGCAGCAATGGGTGTGTGCCCACAGGCACCGTACTGAGCTCTCTCCACGGCCGCTGCCTGCCCCTCGAGCACCTGCTGTAGAAATGACTGGTCCATTCGCCGCGCGGTGTCGTATTCGTTAAAGTGACTCAGATCGCTGCTCACGACCACCCGCGCGTCTTGCTGGTCGCGCAACTGGGCAGCCAGATCAAGGCCCACCACCTGGGGGTCCACCTCGCCAAAAAGCAGGGGGACGAGTTGGAGGTCGGGAGCCACACGAAGCAGAAATGGTAGCTGCACCTCCAGGCTATGTTCATCTCGGTGGGCCTCAGGCATCGGCCTGTAACGGGCGCCCAACGCCCATAGCGCCTGCACCGCCTCGGTTGCCATGGGCACTGTTCCCAGTGGCGTGCGCCAGTCAAAATCGCCCGTAGAAATCCCCTGAAACCACGAACGGTGCGACGGGCCTAACAGATAGACCGTGGTCCGGCCGGAAGCAAGGCCACTTTGCAGGCTCTTGAAGGCATACCCCGCGGTCGGGCCTGAATAGATGTAGCCGGCGTGGGGAGCAATGACAGCTCGGACGTTCGGCAGTACCGGAACCCGAGCCGCCGCCAGGTACTCGTCCACCGCCTGGGCCAAGGCAGCAGAACCACCTGGATAGAACAAGCCGGCGACGGCCGGTGGGCGTACCATGCCCATTTTCACCTCCATACCCCCGCAATTGCCGTGCCACAGGCCGGGCAGATGCCCGGCTCCCGCCAGGATGAAGAGACCTGATACCACATCCGCTGGATACAGATCTCCCCACATTGTGGGCAATAGGTGCTGGAGCGCTCTGCATCCGGTAGGTTGCCAACATAGACGTGCTGTAATCCAGCCTCTCGACCGATGGCGTGAGCACGCTCCAATGTCGGACGCGGAGTTCCCCCCCGGTCCCGCACCTGGTAATCCGGATGAAACGCAGAAAGGTGCCAGGGTATGTCGGGGCTCACCCCAGCCAGAAAACGGGCAATGTCGCCCAACTCGACGTCCGAGTCATTCATGCCCGGCACCACCAGTGTGGTGACCTCAACCCAGATGGTGGTTTTCTGAACCAAGTATTCGATGTTGCGCAAAACAGGAGCCAGCCGGCCGCCGCAAGTATCCCGATAAAAGGCATCCGAGTAGCTCTTGAGGTCTATGTTGATAGCGTGCAGATAGGGGGCAATAGTGTCAACAGCCTCTCGCGTGAGAAATCCATTCGATACATACACACTCCGGATGTTGTGCTCTGCCGCCAGCCGCGCAGTGTCATACGTGTATTCAAAAAACACTGTCGGTTCGTTGTAGGTGTAGGCAATCATGGGTATCGCCCGAGCGCGACAAAAGGCGATAATCTCATTGGGGGGCAGGTAATCACCCAGGCGCTCCGGTACTGCGGCAAGTCTGTGAGGTTGGGAGATGTGCCAGTTCTGGCAGAACCGGCAGTGAAAGTTGCATCCCAACGTGCCGATGGAAAAGATGGACTGAGCCGGGAGGAAATGGTAGAGAGGTTTCTTCTCCACCGGATCAACGTGCGCTGCCGCCGCGCGCCCGTACACCAGCAGGACCAACTGTCCCTCCTGATTCATCCGGACGCTGCACTTGCCCATTTCACCCGGTTGGACAGCACACCAATGCTCGCAAGCAGTACACTGCACTGCCTGCCCGGAGAGCGGGCGGCTCTGGAAGGCGAACCCCGGCGATGTGTTGGTCATGCCAACCCCATCATATACCGATTCCTAATCCATAGCAAGTAAGCCGGTACCGCGGCCGGATGCCAACAGGCTATTCAGTTGTGATATCGAAACGGCGGTTAGGAGGACAGCTCAGAACCGGGTGTCACTTTTCAGAAGCGAGTTTCATCAAGGTGACGAACTCTTCCCACTCTTCACTGGGCAAATGCAGGCTGACCTCGCCCAGTTCAATGTGGAACAGCGGCTCGCCATCCACTTCAGAGGTCCAGACCATGTAATTCTCGGTTTCGGCTAACAAGTCGGCGTCCAAGTTCTCTGTCATCCTACACTCCTTGCCCGGACTACGGGCAGCAATCTCATCAGGTCAGTTTCCAACCCCGGCGTTGCGGTTCAAAAGGTGTTCTTCGGCTTCTGTTCTGGTGGTGTTATACATCGCCTTGTCCAAGCCGGCCGCACAGTCCTCCACTTTTGGAGTCACGACCCGGCCCTGGTGCCGCCGGTCGACGCTGGACCACCTGCCGTCAGCGTCCGGTTGTCTGCAGAAAAAACAGGGGCCTGGCCGGCGCTGCCGGCCAGGCCCTCCACCAGCATTGGTTTACCGTCGCCGCGGTCCGCGGTCCCGGTCGCCGCCGCGCGAGTCTCGCGACGAATTCCGACCACCTGAACGCGGTCGGTCCTTAGCCCGCGCCTCTTCCAGTGTCCAACCCTCCAACACGGCCTGGCGCGATAGTCGAATTTTGCCCTGAGGATCCACGTCGGTCACCATGACCATGATCTCATCGCCCACCTGCACCACGTCACCCACCTTTTCCACGTGGTAATCCGCCAGCTGCGAAATATGCACCATGCCATCGGTTCCCGGCAGGATCTCGACAAAAACGCCAAAGTCGGTCAGTCGGACCACTTTGCCGGTATAGATCTCGCCGGCAACCACTTCTTCAGTCAACGACTGAATCGCCTGGATGGCCTGCTCCGCTTTGACGCCGTCCACGCCGGCGATGAGGACGGTGCCGTCGTCGCCCACATCGATGGTGACATCGTACTGCTCCTGCAGGGAGCGTACCGTGCTGCCGCCCTTGCCGATGATGGCGCCAATCTTGTCCGGGTTGACCTTGATGCTGGTCATCCGCGGCGCATAGGGGCTGAGTTCCGGCCGGGGGGCTGGGATGCAGTCCTCGATGACGTCCAGGATTTTGAGGCGCGCATCGCGCGCTTGTGAAAGCGCCTGCGAAAGGATATCGTACGACAACCCTTTCACCTTGATGTCCATCTGCAGGGCGGTGATCCCCTGCCGGGTCCCGGCTACCTTAAAGTCCATATCTCCCAGGTGGTCTTCCATCCCCTGGATGTCCGTCAGGAGCGCATGACGCTCACCGTCTTTGACCAGACCCATGGCGATGCCGGCCACCGGCGCAGCGATGGGCACTCCAGCATCCAGGAGCGCCAACGTGCTGCCACAGACGCTCGCCATGCTGGTGCTGCCGTTGGAGGACATGACCTCCGAAACCAACCGGATGGTGTACGGGAACTCTTCCTCCGGGGGAATCATTGACCGGAGCGCAGTCTCGGCCAACGCGCCGTGGCCCACTTCCCGCCGTTTGGTACCTCGCAACGGCCACACCTCTCCGGTCGAGTACGGAGGAAAGTTATAGTGGTGCATAAAGCGCTTGGTGTCCTCCGGAAAGAGGTCGTCCAGCTTTTGCTCGTCGCGCGGGGATCCCAGGGTTGCGATGGTGAGCACCTGCGTCTGCCCGCGCTCAAAGAGCCCGCTTCCATGCGCCCGCGGCGAGAGGCCCACCTCGGCGTACAGAGCTCGGATCTCGTCCAGAGTGCGTCCATCGGGCCGGATTCCCAAATCCAGAATGCGCCGGCGCACCTCTGACCGCAACTCATCATTGAGCACCTCGCGGATGTCCTGCTCGCCGAAATCACTATCGGCGTACTCCTGGAGCACCTCGTCCCGCAGCGCATCCACCGCCGCGTTGCGCTCCTCGCGCTCGGTCACCTGGGCAAGGAGATCGTCCAGGGGAGCCCGAACCCGCGCACCAATCACCTGTCGCAGACGCTCATCCACCTGGAACGGTGGATAGGCCCGTTTGGGTTTGCCCAGTTTGGCTCGCATCTCGTTCTGCAACTCGATGATGGGTTGCATCGCCTCGTGTCCCACCCGGAGGCCTTCCAGGATGATTGCCTCGCTCACCTGATGGGCGCCGGCTTCCACCATGAGGATAGCATCCGCCGTGCCCGCCAACCGGAGATCGAGGTCACTGTCCTCCATGTGCGCAATCAACGGGTCAAAGGAAAACCGACCGTCGATGTACCCCACTCGCACGCCGCCAACCGGACCCCCGAAGGGGATGTCGCTGATGGTGAGCGCCGCGCTGGCTGCGATGATTCCCAGCACATCTACGTTGTGCTCCTGATCGGCCGAGAGCGCTGTGAGGATGATCTGCACGTCATTGTGCAGATCTTTGGGGAAGAGAGGCCGCAGGGGACGGTCCACCAGGCGCGAGGCCAGTATCTGCCGCTCATGCGGCCGGCCCTCCCTGCGAAAGAAACTGCCTGGAATCCGGCCAACGGCGTACAGCCGCTCCTCAAAATCCACCGAGAGCGGGAAAAAGTCGATGCCGAGCCGGGGGTTCGGCGCCATGGTGGCGGCCGCGAATACGACCGTGTCACCAACCCGGGCAGTGACTGCGCCGCCTGCCTGACCGGCCAACCTGCCGGTCTCTAACGTTACAATGTGCTCGCCGATTGGCGCGCTAAAAGTATGAACCTGTTTCACTAATTCCTCCGAAACAACATGTCAACCTGCCCCTTGGTGCGTCACCAAGGATCCGCATGGGCAGGCGCCCCCATCTTGCGGAGCAACAGGAGGTCAGGGACTGGAGACTGGCCCGTAGATGTCCGGGCATCTACGAAACACTCTCCAATACCTGCTCTCCTGACAAACCTGCCTAAACCACAACAGGTGGGCCGCGCCCACCCTCTCACCGACTGGTTATTTGCGCAGACCGAGCCGCGGTAGCAGCGATTGGTACCGCTGCGGCACCTCCCGCCTGAGATAGGCGAGTTGCCGCCGCCGTTGACCCACCAGCTTGATCAGCCCTCGACGCGAGTGTTCGTCGTGCCGATGCACCTTGAGGTGCTCGGTCAGCGACCGAATTCGCGCAGTCAACAGAGCGATCTGCACTTCTGGCGACCCGGTGTCATCATCCGCCAGCCGATACTCTTGGATGATGGCTGTCTTTTCTGCCTTTTCCAATGGCATTATTGCCTCCTACCTACGAGCCTCACGGGGCCGGTTTTCACGCACCCCAAAGCCTACTGGTAAGATTATAACAGGTATCGGGTCGATGGCAAAAGGGGCAGGACTGTGGCTGCCAACGGTCAGTCGGGAAAAATGGTATAATACCCGTGGTCGACTGGCAGTCGCTCTGCTATCGGCCGACGGCTAGGATTACTGTGAGATGCTTGGGATCCTGAACTACCCGGCGCTGTTCATTGGGCGCATCATCGCACTGGTGGTGGCGCTGAGCCTGCACGAGTTTGCTCACGCCCTGGCCGCGCTCCAGTTGGGAGATAACACGGCGCAACGAGCCGGCCGCCTGACGTTGAACCCGCTGGCGCACCTGGATCCCGTGGGCTCGCTGATGATGCTGCTGGTGGGTTTTGGCTGGGCCCGGCCGGTGCCGGTTAACCCCTACAACCTGCGGGGTAACAAGCTGCGCAGCATGGCCCTCACCGCTGCCGCCGGCCCACTGAGCAATGTCCTGCAGGCATTTGTCTTTGCCCTTCCCTTCCGCTTTGGGTTGCTGGATTTCCACTACGGCGCACTCGACTACCGGTTCCTGGACACGGCCCAGGTCATTCCCTCGTTAGCCCTGGTCCTCTCGGCACTGGTCTGGATCAATCTGCTGCTGGCGGTCTTTAACCTGCTCCCAGTCGGACCATTGGACGGTTTCAAGGTACTCCTGGGGCTACTCCCGGAACCCGTGGCCGTGCGCGTGCAACCCCTGGCCCAGTACGGCAATTTGCTGCTGGTGCTGCTCATGGTGTGGGGAGGTAATCTACTGGGCAAACTGATCGTGCCTCCAGCTCAGAGCATGTTGGGGTTGCTCACCGGCGCATGGTAATCAAGACGGCGTCCCTGGTTCGTCTGCCAGCCTACCGGGCGTGGCAATTCATACACGCGTTGGGCGCACGGTCGCTGGGCCTGGATGAATGGGATGAGGTAGCTGTGGTCCTGTCGCCCGCGCAGCAGGCGCTGTTTCGGCAGATGGCCAACCACGACCAGCAGCATGGCCTGGAGGTGATGCGAGCGTTGGCCCGCCAGTATGCGGGGAACCAGGACTTGCTGGCGGCTGCCCTGTTGCACGACGTCGGCAAGGCCCTCTACCCACTGCGCCTCTGGGAGCGTTCGCTGGTGGTGCTCGCCCGAGTCCTCCGGCCGAGCTGGTTCCAGCGCTGGAGCGACGAACGCCAAGACCCGTGGGGTTGGCGGCGGCCTTTTGTGCTATACCAACATCACCCGAAATGGGGTGCCGAGATGGCGGCGGCTGCCGGGTGCGCCCCCCTGACCGGGCGCCTCATCGGACGGCACCATGATCCCTTGCCCCCGACCTCGCCCATGGACGACCCGGAGGACATGCTCTTGCGCGATCTGCAACAGGCGGACGGTGCCCACTAAACCGGAGCCTCAGCCGGCCCGGACAAAGGAGAACGAGATGGCGAAAGCGACGATTACGATTGTGGGATTGGGAAAGCGGGGATCATCGATTGGCCTGGCCCTCCGGGCACCCGAATTGGACTTTCAGGTCATCGGTCACGACAAAGAAGCGGTGGTGGCCAAGAAGGCACGTAGCCTGGGGGCGGTGCACACAACTGCATGGAACCTCATCTCCGCCTGCGAAACGGCCGACGTGATCATCCTCACCATTCCGTTCGACCAGGTAGAGCCTACGCTCAAAGCCATCGGCCAGGACATCAGGGAAGGCTGCGTCGTGCTGGATACATCGCCTTACACGTTGCCAGGACTGCATTGGGCCGAGCAGCACCTGAAGAGCGGGGCACATCTGGTGGGGATTGCGCTCGGAAGGAACCCGGAACACATGCAGGATCAGACCCACGGCCCGGATGGGGCCCGGGCGGACCTGTTTGCCAACAGCCCATGCTGCATCATGCCAGCCGCCACGGTCAATCCGGCGGCCGTCAAAACCGCCCAAGACATTGCCCTCCTGCTCAAAGCAGACCCCTATTTTCTGGACCCGGCCGAGTTCGATGGTGTTTCGACTGCCGTCCACCTGATGCCTGCACTGACTGCGGCCGCACTCATCGCTCCGGCGACGGCGTCGCCCGGCTGGCGCGAGATGCAACGTCTCTCTTCAACCCATCTCCTCAACCTAAGCGAGCCGCTGGAAGACGGCGGTGCCGCTCTGGCGCAGGCCGCCATGCTCAATAAGGCTAGCACACTCAACTGGCTGGACATCACGCTCACGGGGCTGCAGATGATCCGCTCGTGGGTGGCTGAGGAGAACAGCGCTGCGCTGACAGAGCAGTTGGAGATGGCCCTCAAGATGCGCGACGAGTGGCTGGCGGCGTGGAGACTCAACCGGTGGGAAAGGAACTCGACGGCGGCCGAGATTCCAGCCGCCGGAGGTTTGTTTGGCCAGCTCCTTGGCTTTCGCCCTCCCCGCAAGCCGGCCCAATCCGGCGACAGTCAGTGAGCAGTCAGAAAGACGGATATCATGTGTTGATGATTGCACCCACTTCCTTCTTTGCGGATTATGGCTGTCATATCCGCATTCTGGAGGAAGCACGGGTGTTGCGGCGTTTGGGTCACCGGGTGACCATCGTAACCTACTACATGGGACGACCCGTAGCCGACCTGGAGATCATCCGCACGCCGCCTTTGCCCTGGCGGGCGGACTATGAGGTTGGCTCATCGCGCCACAAAATCGCTTTTGACCTGTACCTGGCATTCACTTCTTTGACCGTGGCCCTGCGGCTCAGGCCGGACATCATCCACGGACACATCCACGAGGGAGCGCTCATCGGAGCGCCGCTGGCGTGGCTATTGGGCATCCCGCTGGTTTTCGACCTGCAAGGAAGCCTGACCGGCGAAATGATCGACCACCGCTTTCTACGGCCGGACGGTCCGTGGTATTCGGCTGTCCGCCGATTGGAGCGGTGGATCACCCGGCTGCCCGGCGCGATACTGACCAGCTCGCAGCACGCCCGTCAGATGCTGGAGGAGGATTTTGACGTACCGCCGGTCAAGATCCACCCGTTGCCCGACTGTGTCGACGGTGAGGTATTTCGGCCTGCCAATCCGGGCTCACCAACCAATGGGGCAGCGCTCAAGCAGCATTTGGGCATATCGCCGGACCGGCCGGTGGTCGTATACCTGGGGCTGTTAGCCGATTATCAGGGTACTCCGCACCTCCTGCAGGCCGCGTCACGGCTCAAGGAGAGGGCAGTCGATGCGCACTGGCTGATCATGGGCTACCCCAATCACCCGGAGTACGCTCGCATGGCGAAGGACTTGGGCGTCGGGGACCGAGTCACCTTTACCGGCCGGATCCCTTACGAGGAGGCACCACGTTACCTCTCGGTGGGCGATATTGCCATAGCGCCCAAACTTTCCGCCACTGAGGGGAGTGGCAAGGTTCTGAACTACATGGCCATGGGGCTACCTACGGTGGCCTTTGACACGCCGGTGCAGCGCGAGTACCTGAGTGACCTGGGCGTATACGCTGCCCCGGGCGATGTGGACGGCCTGGCAGACGGCGTTTGCGCGTTGCTGGACGACCCGGAGAAGCGGGCAGAACTCGGACATGCCCTGCGCCAGCGTGCTGAGGAACACTTTTCCTGGGACCAGACCGGCCGGCAGATCGTGGACCTCTACCACCACCTGTACCAAGGATCCCGGCGCGGCAGAAAACAGCGAGCAAGAGCATTGTGATTGCCACAGACGAACGATTGAGACTGGGAGCGCGGCTACGTGACCTGTTGGCGTATCGCGACCTGATCCGCAACCTGGTGACCCGCAACCTCAAGACCCGCTACAAGAACTCGGTGCTGGGCATCGCCTGGTCGATGTTGAACCCACTCCTCATGATGATGGTCTTCACGGTGGTGTTTACCGTCCTGGCCGGCAGGATGGAGGGAGTCGCCGTCCCGCCAGCGTTTATCCTGGCCGGGCTGCTTCCATGGAGCTTTTTCGCCGGAACGGTGACCGCCGCCACCAACAGCGTGGTGGATAACAGCACGTTGATCAAAAAGGTCTATTTCCCGCGCGAGGCCCTACCTCTGTCCGTCCTTCTGAGTAACCTTGTCCACCTGTTGATTGCGCTGCCAATCTATTTTGCCCTGGCGATCATCATGGGTATTCCCGGCGCCGAACGTGGTTCTTTCTTTCCCCATCTGCTCTGGCTCCCGGCCATCATCGTGCTGGAGGCGATTTTTGCCCTTGGCCTTTCGCTGATCACCGCCACCATCAACGTTTTCTACCGCGATATGCAGATCGTGATGGAGACGCTCATCCTCGCCTGGTTTTTCGTCTCTGGGGTTTTCTACGACATCACGAGAACGTTTGCTGCGACGCACACGCTTCTGGGGATAGAATTGCCTATCAGCCGGATAGTCTATGTCCTCAACCCGATGGCATCTATCATCGCCGCTTATCGCGACGCAATGTACTTTGGCCGCTCGATCGCTTGGGACTTTATTCTGCGCACTGCCATCACGTCGCTGGCTGTGCTTGCCATCGGATACTGGTTCTTCCAGCGGTATAACTGGCGCTTCGGCGAGGAACTCTGATCGGGGCAAACCGTTGCCCAACCTTTCCCCAGAGAAGGGCAGGCAGGGAATGAGCGTGCTGGTGCAGACGCCTACCGGCCGGCGTGATCGCTGGCTTGGACAGTTCGGGTGGACGGGCCTGGCACTGTCAGCAGCCTTTCTGACCCTGTACGTCGTCACCTTGGCCCCGGACATCCTGCCGGCTGACAACGGCGAGTTCCAGTGGGTAGCTGCCACCGGCGGCCTGGCCCATCCGCCCGGATTCCCTCTCCATACCCTGCTGGGAATGGCCATATCCCGCCTGCCGTTAGGGGTCGTTGCCTGGCGGATAAATTTGCTGTCGGCCATCCTGGCGGCCGGGACGCTGGGCGTGATTTGCATAACCGTCCTAGAACTAACCGGCCGGAAGGTGGCTGGCATCGGAGCAGCGGTAGCGTTGGGAAGCAGTACCACGTTCTGGGCACAGGCGACCGTCTCCAACGTCCGCACAATGGCAGCGTTCTTTACGGCGTTGGTGGTTTACGCACTGGTCCGGCACGAGACAGCCGTCACCGACCGCGCTGCAGGCCAAACCAGCCGCGGCAAGAACACCTTGCTGCTGGCAGCATCCGCGTTGACGTTGGGTCTGACCCATCATGGATCGCTCCTGGCCATAGCGCTGTGCGGGGTCCTATTCCTGGTATTGATCGATCCGCTTCTCCTCCGGCAGCCCAGCCGGTGGTGGCCACCGGTCGGAGTGGCTCTGCTCTGTTTGCTGCCGCTGGCCTACATCCCGTTGACGGCGCCGGATCGCGCTGGAACATGGAGCAGTTTCCTCCACTATGTCCTGGCGATGGGCTTTTCCGGCGACCTGTTCTACTACGTTGCGCCGGCCGCGCTGGCAACCCGCCTACAGGTCATGCTCAACGTACTGACCTTCCAGTTTCACCCGCTGCTGCTGGCGGGGGGCGTCGCTGGAGCCCTGGTTCTGCTGCGCCGACGTGGGCGCCTGGCGGTGTTGCTGGTGGGGGGATTGGCAGCCCATACGCTGCTCACGGCAACGTACCGTGCACCTCAGACGGTGGAGTACATGCTGCCAGCCTATGTGCTTTTCGCTGTCCTGCTGGGTTGTGGAATTGGAGGAATCCGGACTCCGCACCAGCCGGCCCGGGCAGACCACCCTGTCAGGGAAAACGCTGCCCGCCTTGAGGGCGGGCTACACCTGTTGACGGCCGGGCTCATGTTGTTGGCCGGGCTGGCGCAAGGGCTCAACCACTGGCCCAGCTACCGAGCGCTCGCGACCAGCCACGACGCCCGCGAATACGCCCGGCCCATTCTGGAGCAAGCTCCCCAGGGCGCCATTGTGCTGGCCGACTGGCACTGGTATACCCCGCTCGGCTACCTTCAGGAAGTGGAAGGGTTCCGGCCCGACCTGACCATCGAGTATGTGGCGCCTACGGCCGAACCGTACGAGGAGACCTGGGCCCGGCGAGTCGGGGAAGAGCTGCCCCTCCGGCCGGTCGTCGTCACGCATTACCAAGAACAGGCCTATGCCGCCCTCCCGGCAATCTTGGAACCGATGGGAGGAGCCTACCACGTACGCGCCGCGCCCCGGTCGGAACTGCCTGATGGCTGGGACCGTGCCGACCTGACTTTGGGGGACCAGTTGGTGATAGGGGGTTATCGGATAGCAGAGCCGACCATCGCTCCGGACCGGCCTCTGGTTGTGACCATTGGTTGGTCCTTACTTTGCGACGATCCGGCGCCGATCACCCTCTTTGTCCACCTGGTTGGGCTTGATGGTGGGCTGTACGCGCAGCAAGACGTGCCGCTGGACACGCGCCACCTTACCTCCGGCGACGTGGCGCTGACCCGATTCCGTTTGGAGGCCCGACCAGGGGCGCTTCCCGGGCGGTACAGCGTCCAGGTGGGCGCTTACACCGGAGACACAGCTCTGCTTTCCCCGCTACAGGAGGTGCAGACTGAGTTGGAGAGCACTGAAATGGTGCCTTCGCGGACGGCACTCTATACCTCGCGGCCGAGGCGGAAAGCGACTGACGGCGGGCTGGCTCTGGTTGGCGTGGACTGGGACCTCACCCGGCCGGAGCAGCCGCGATTGTATCTGCATTGGAAGGCACTTTTGTCGACGGCACCGTTCCGTTTCCAACTGCTGGGAGTCGGGACAACCTTCGAGACAGTTGAATTGCCCGGGATATCCAGGGGTGGCCATCAGACGACCGTCCACACGCTGGCCGGCCTGCCTGAAGCGTTGTCTCTGATGTCTCTGATGTCTCCGGCGCCGGGCCACTGGTCGGTTCGTGTCCCGCCACCGCGCACGGGGGAGCAGTACGTGCCACTGGGTGACGGGATCATCTTTCTGGGAAGCCGGCAATCATGCCTGAGCCAGTTTCCGGAATCCCAGGTTTTCCGGCCGGCTCTATACTTTGCCGCCTCCCGCCCCATCTGGCGTGACTATGTCGTATCATCATCACTGATTGGGCTCAACGCAGACCAGACATGGGCCTGGCGCGACCAGGATGATGGCATTCCTGCTTTAGGAGCGATTCCGACCTTGAAATGGATTTCTGGGTCACGGGTGATCGATCGCCGGGTGCTCCAGGTGCCGGAGCAAGCCACATCAGGTCGGGTGATTGGGGCTCTGGCCTTGTACGATGCCTTTACCGGTGCGCGCGTTCCTGTTCTGGATGAACGCCTGGCGGTCAGCGCTCCCTGGGTTCCACTGGGGGATTGGACGCTTCGGAAGTAGCGCTCCGCCGGTTTGACACCCAGCCGCGGCGATGGTAGCATCAGCAGGTCTCATCCGCCTTCCACCGTTTACTGCGGGCAGTCCGCAGCCGGTGCCGCTACCGACCTTGGAGAAACCTGTGCGCCGCTTTGTGATTGTACTGATCATTGTCATGCTTGTTGTGGGTCTGGGGGCGTCCCTGGCCGGCAATGTCCTTCTTTACGCTGTCCATCAGATGGAACAGAACGAGGCCGAGGCGGTGCTCCAGGCCCGCGCTACCCGGATAGCTGGCCTCGAGCAGGAGTTGGGAAACGTGCAGACCGACCTGCGGCGGGCGGAACGGCAGATGCTGACCCTGGAGGCACATCTCTCCAGCACACCTTCACCCGACCCCATCTCCCCTGACCGCCCGGTGGTGGAGATTCTGAGCCCGGCTCCTGGTGATCGGTTCAAGGAGGGCGAGGTCGTTGTGGTGCGATGGACCACCCACAGCCAGGACCAACTTGCCTGGGCGCAATTCCTGGTGGACGGGTCTTTGGTCGTCAGAACCGATTTTGACGGCGAGACCCAGATAGAGGGTCGGTTCACCTGGGAGGCAAGCGGCACAGGTTCTCACGTGCTGGAAATTCGTGCCTCCAATACGGAGGGGCTAGAGAGCGATTGGGTGCGCGTTGAGATTGAGGTGATCTCGGATGGCACCCGGCAGAAACCCATCGCACCGGAAATCGCGGCAGCAATGGCCGAGATCGAACGTCAGGCAGTAGTTCTGCGCGGCCTGGCGCCCCTCCAACCAATCACGGTTGCCGTTTATTCGCGAGCCGAGTTACGGCAGCAGGTGCTAGAGGAACTGGACAGGGACCTGCCGCCCGACGAAGCAACGGCTACGGCAGTGGAGATGGCTGCGTTCGATTTCTTACCTGCCAGCACTGACCTCCGTGCACTGCTGGCGGAACTCTATACCGAGCAGATTGCAGGGTATTATGACACGGATACGGCATCCTTCGCCCTGATTGACGACGATGACGCGCTGGGACCACTGGACAAGGCAACCTACACGCACGAGTTCATCCATGCCCTTCAGGACCAACACTACGATCTGGACTCACTGGATCCAGGCGACTCCAACGACGATGCGTCGCTGGCGGTTACTGGGTTGATCGAGGGCGACGCGATGCTGGTGATGCAGCAGTACATGTACGAACACCTAAGCCCACAGGAGATCTTTGAATTGCTCTCCGAATCGCAGATGGTCGAGACTACTGCGCTGGACCAGGCGCCTATGGTGATCCGTGAGCAGCTGTTGTTTCCTTATGTGAGCGGGTTGGCGTTCGTTCAGGCCTTGCATTCGCGGGGTGGTTTCGCGGCGGTAGATGAAGCCTTTCGCAATCCGCCCCAATCTACGGAACAGATACTCCATCCGCAGCGATATCTGGCCGGAGAGCTGCCTCGGATACTCAGCCTGCCCCCACTTACCGACACACTGGGTGCCGGGTGGCACTGGGTGGATTCAAACGTGTTGGGCGAGTATACTTTGAGATTGTACTTGGAGCAGCAGGTTGACCCGGCTTTGGCTGCCAAAGCGGCCGACGGGTGGGGCGGCGACTGGTACTCCGTGTACACTCGGCCGGGCACCTCAGACATCGTACTGGTTTGGCGCACTGCGTGGGACCGGGAAGTCGAGGCAGCTGAGTTTGCCGACGTCTATACCCTTTACGCCAACGCTCGTTTTGGGTCACCGCCGGTCAGCCAGACCTGTTGGAGCGGCGCCGACGCAATCTGTTTCTATCGCTCCGGCGAGGAAACCCTGGTGATCCGGGCTCCTGACCTGGAGTTGGTCCGTGAACTGGCAGCGCTCTTTCCCGACTTGAGTGGCTGAGCCGGCAGGCGCATCGCGGCCGGCTACATGCCCAACTCGCGCAGGCGCCCTTCAGAAATGCCCATATGGTGCGCCAGCTCGTGGAGCACCGTTTTGCGCACCTGCGTCCGGATCGCCTCTGGTGTGCGGTATACCCGTTCGATTGGCTGTTGGTAAATGGTGATCTTGTCCGGCAGCACCAGACCATAATGGCTGGTGCGGTGGGTGCGAGGCACCCCTTGGTAGAGACCGAACAGCAGTTGGCCCGGTTGCAGACCGGCACTTGACAGATCGGCCGGCGACGGCAGGTTGGCGACCGTCACCTCGACGTTTTCCAGCATTCGCTGGATGTCCTCCGGCAACCCATCCAGTGCTTCAGCTACCAGTTGCTCAAACTCGTGCCGGTCCATCTGACACCTCGATCCCGGTAGGCAGCGGCTCAATACCCCAGGTAGATGTGCGCCCTTGCCGGCGGAAACAGAATGTCCACCAGGAGCCGCATTTCATCCCGCACCCAGACATCCCGGTGCCAGTCGACCAACGCATCCATCGGCTTCCATCCCAGCCAGAGTTGTGTGGCCACTCCAGGGGGCAAGCGCACATCTTCCTCCGCCTCGACATTGGCCGGACGGATCGTGACCCGGCCCGCGTCGAAAGACAACTCTACCCTTTGCCGGTAAAGATCGATGACCATGGACCCGCTGTGGCCGCGGAGAACCGATCCATTCAGCCGTTCCTCCAAAGCAGGAGAAACCGTCTGCAAAAATCTGACCACATCCAACACCTTCATCTGCCAGCCATATTCTCGCTCTGGCCGGATGCCCAGATAGCCCGCCACCTGGCAGGCCGGATGGCAGGCGGGCAATTGTAGACCGACCGCCTCGTGCCCCAGCTCTGATGCCTGGTTGCGGGCAAACGCCAGGGTTGACATGATCGTCTCTCGGTCATCAGCGGCCAGCTCGACGATGTTGAGCCGGTTGGCCCAACCACTCGGGGTGAGCGCCACATAACCGGACACCTTGCCCCTGTTTTGAACCAAATACGGCCGCAGGCCGGCAAGCTCTCCTGCCGGGACCGGCGAGCCGGCCGACGCCAGGTTCAGGTTAAGGTAATGATGCCACATCACTTGGGGCCGGACGGTGGTGATAGCGAGTGGGTGTGAATGCTTTTGGTAAAAGGCCATCAACTGCGGCACGTCGGATTTAGCGGCCGGGTAGAAGCGATAGGTGTCGGCCGGGCGCGGCGGTAGCAGTTCCAGGGCAAAAACAAAACGGCTGTCAGACAGCGGCAAGGCATATTCGTACCCGAACTGTCGATAGAAATAGGGAATGCCCTCAATAGCTGCCAGCGTGTACCCGTTGGCAGTGGCGAGGCGATCAAACGTCGCCGAAAGGACCCGCTGCAGACCGCGCCGGCGGTAGTCCGGGTGGGTGGCGACGAAACCGAGTTCGGCTACCGGCAGCGAGGCCGTCGCGTATCGCCAGATCAGGGGCATCAGGCCAAGCGTGGCGACCGCCCGACCTGAGCTGCGCTCCTGGACGTAAAGCCAGCCCTCGCGGCGAATGTGCGGATGCCCATCACAGAGCCACCGCCGGACTGCCTCGGATTCAGTCACCCCGTGAACCAATGCGTTGAGCGCCACCACCTCCTCCACGTCGGCCGAGTTGGAGCAGAATCGAATGGCCAGGGCGTCATCCAAGACTTCCGGCAGGCCTGGTGTGAAGAACTCGGTCATCGGCTGGGGCTCCGACGGAGACCCGACAAGCTGGGCGCGTCCGCGATGACAGTCAGCCCATCCACAGCACCCTGGACCAAGGACGAGCCGTCCAGAGCAGTTGCCAGGTTGTCAGGCTGCAACTTCAATGCACCCACACCCAGGTCCCAGTCGAACTGATCCAATCCAGCCCCTCGGGAACGTGGGGGTCGGTCCAATCCCAGAGCCAGCGCGCGGCGACTGGAGCCAGGTTCACGCATCCGTGACTGCGTCGGTACCCAAAACCATCGTGCCAGTATGCGCCGTGCAAGCCGATTTCGCCGTCGAAATACATGGTCCACGGGACATCCTCCAGATGGTAATAGTCCGGCTTGCCCTCTCGTCCGCTCATCTTGGCGATATACACCTTGCCCCAGATTCGAAAGAGGCCGCGGCGTGTCTCCCATTGCGGCAGGCCGCTGGAGACCAATGTGGCAAAAACCATCTGGTCACCCTTATACGCTGCCAGAGTCTGTTCGTAGAGGTCCACCTCGATCCACTTTTCATCCGGACTGACGGCGGCCGGCCGGGCACTCACGTCAACAATTCCCAGGTAGGTCTGCTGGATCCATTGGTTGGCATCCACCAGATACCAGGTTCTGGTTCCCACCTTTTCCAGGCCATAGATGATGACACGTTCGTATCGGGTGCGCAGCGGGTAACTGGAAATCGGGGGGCCGCCCGGAACGCTGCTGGGCTGGACGTTGCGCAGCACCCACGCAAATGGGTTCGTGGGTTGTTCCGCCAGTTGAGCGCCAACAAAGGTGGACGGCTTGACCAGATGTACCCACCTATCCAGTACCCACTCCTCAGTCAGTGTGGATGGTCGCGACGGCTTGACGTTCACCTGGTACCAGTGCTGTCCCTCGTACCTGGTCTCGCCCTCCAGACTCACATAGGTAAATCCGGGTTGGGTCACACGGACGGGGGGAAGCCCTGCGTTCGCCTCGGCCGGATGGCGGTATACCGGTGTGTAATCATCGACCCACGCATAGACGTCCGGAGTCACCATCATGTCGTCCCCGGTGAAACTGGGGTACTCTACCGGTTGGACCTGAAGCACCGGCAGGACGACGGCCCGCGGCACGGAGATCTGCTGAACCCGATCTGTTGGGCACAGGGCCGGGCCGTTCCGCCGCATGGCCAGGCATATCCCTCCCAACGATGAGACCGGGGCGGTTGTCACAGTGCTCAACAACCACCCCATGACGGCGACTGCGTAGACGCTCAGATTCATGATGATGATGCAACAACCGAATTTCTAGCCAACATTCTCGCAGGCTATTGTACCGCATTCGCCGGCAGCTTTGCTCGATGTCGCGGGAAGGTGGGGGCTCTGGCGCTACCACCCGCTGGCCGAGAATACCGTCTGCAACAGGTCGACGCGTTCGGACTCGTCCATAAGCCGGGGACGGGCATAGTTTTCCATCAGGCCGGTCCACAACTCGGTGCTGATATGCCGGCCGGCATAGATCACGTGTCGATCGACAAAAGTCTGCCGGGTACCCAACTGATCCATCTGATCAAAAAACAGATTGCCCAGGCCATAGTGTACAAACCGACCGGCCGGAAAAGCAAAGCCCTGCGCGTGATGCCCCTGGCTACCGCTGACGATGTGTGCGCCGGCATCCGCCACCTTGGCAAAATCCCGCACTTGTAGTGGGGTCGCCGTGTACGAATAGTACTCCCAATACTGAAGCCCCACCACCACCACATCCACCTGCTGGGCCAGGGCTGCGACCGCTTCCGTCAGGGATTCGATGGTGCAATAAGCAGCGCCAGGGAGGTCGTTGGTAGCCCAGGCATTTTGTGGCCCCACCGGGTTACAGCCAACAAACCCAATCCGGTTGCCGTTGTGGGTGACGGTGAACGGGAGGCTTGCTTCCAGAGCATTTGCTCCGCCCCCAAACGTGTTCCATCCACGCTCTCGGTAGAATCCGAGTGTCCGCGAGAAGGGAATCGTGCCCCAGTCGTTCACATGGTTGCCGGTCAACTCTACCACGTCCACGCCGATATAGTCCAGCAACGCCAGGTAGCGGTCGTCCGAACAAAAGAGCAGGTTACTTTCCTGCCGCGATGGATTGGGATAGGGGCAGTTGGCCGAAAACGAGACCTCGTTGCTGATGTGGGCAAGATCAGCCGATTGCAGCACAGCCGCCACCTCCTCGCCTGGGTACGTAAGCCCCTGAATCTCCATCTGGTAGGCAGTGGCACGGGTCAACGCTGTGACACCCGTCATTGCGACCACTGTCATGCGGCTCTCGTCGCGGTTGGTGATCGGAAGAACAACGGTGTTCAGCACCTCAAGCGCCGACCAAATGCGCTCGACTGAGTCGATTGGTCCACGCAGGCCAACCGCAAAAGCCAGCGGATAGGTCGTCAGGTCGAGCGGGCGATCTAGCGGGGAAAGACCGTCCACGCGCAAAGCCTTCCAGCGAGGCTCCAGCGCCTCAAATGGAACGATGCTGAAGGCCGGCCGAAGAGCCCAAGCATCGTCGATCAGGGTCAATTCCTCAGTCACCTGGGCACCGGGCGGGAGTGCACCCCATACTGCCTGCAACACGGCGGCAACCTCTGAGGAGACGAGGAATGGCCTACCGGCTAGCGGTCCAGAGGCCCCCATTAGTTCTGCCAGCGTTACGCCGTCCGTCAGCGTGGAAAAGGGGGCGACTGCTGCGTACACCCAATAACCCAACGGCCGGTCCGGATTGAACCCGGCAACGACGGTGCCGGCGGGATCTGTCGAGTTGGCAGTAGTCCAGTTGTATTCGCCTGGAAACGCGTCCACCAGGCCCTGCAACAGAGTCTGGAGCAACTCCGGCGCTCCAGGCTCTACCGCCACCAGCACTGGCGGCAGCGCCGTAGGCGTAGGTGTGGGACTAGACGGCGCTTTGTTGACCGTCGGGGTCCGAGTTGGCACCTGCACCTGTGCAGTGGGCAGATGGACTATGGGCGGACGCGCAGTGACCAAGGGAACCGCCGTGGGAATCGGAGTGAGACGCATGCTGCCACAACCCGTCAATAGCAGCACCATCAGCCCGGCCAACGGCGTTCGTCGCACGGTTGTCTTACCCATCATGCGGCTTTGCCGCCCGCGGTGTACGGGTACCGCGGCCGAAAAGCCATCCTGGACACCAACCAGCCAGTTAACAAGGTTGGCAGCAGTTGACTAGCAGCACCGGTGCTTCTTGCTTGTCAACCCCCAGACAACCACAGCGACCAACATCACCCCGATCGCCGCCACAGCAGCGCTGGCACCGGGAGTTTCTTTGATCAGCGCTCGAAGCAGGAACCAGACATTGGCTGGCCGTTCTGCCAGACGCCGCATGAAATATGGGTACCAGTGGGTGCCAAAAGGCACATAGGCCCTCACCCGATACCCTGACTCCGCTATCTCTTCCTGCAGATCCCGGCGGATTCCATATAGCATCTGAAACTCGAAAGCATCGCGCGGCATTTGCAGCCGATCTGCATAGGCGCGAGTTGCCTGGATCATCTTTTCGTCGTGGGTCGCCATCGCCAGGTACGGCCGCGACCCGGCCGGCATCCGAGCAGTCGCATCCAACATGATCTGCATCAACTTGATCATGTTAGCATCAACATCCGCCTTTTGCGGAAATGCCACCGCAACGGGTTCCTTGTAAGCACCTTTGCACAACCGCACGGTTGCCCCCGCTTCCGTCAGGGCTCGAATGTCCGCCTCACTGCGATACAAGTAAGCCTGGATCACAATGCCCACATTCGGATACTGGGTCCGTATCCGCCGCCAGACCTCCAGAGTCCGCTCCGTGCGGGGTGAATCTTCCATGTCGATGCAGACCAGAACGCCCATCTGCTGCGCTCGCGCCACAATGGCACTGACGTTCTGCACGCAGAACTCGGCGTCAATGTCCAGACCCATCTGAGTCAGTTTCAGCGAGATATCTGAAGCGACGCCGTTCGCACCAATCTGATCCAGGAGCGCCAGGTAGCCGTCTCGGGAAACCAGAGCCTCTTCTCGCCTGGTAACCTCCTCTCCGAGGATGTCCAGGGTGATCAGAATCCCGGCCGCACCAAGCTCTCGGACTGCCACCAGGGCCTCAGTCGCTGTCTCTCCCGCAATGAAACGTCGGGCGAACCTATATGCCAGTGGAAAGCGGGTCGCCATGCGGCGCAGCCACTGGTTGCGGGCTAACCAGAGAAAAAGGGTGCGAAGCAACGAGTCCATCATGTATTTCCTCCAACCGACTCAACGCTGTTTTGGGGCCCCTTCTGCGGCATCCCACCCGGCCGCAAGCGCCTTCAGATTTGCCTCGGCCGTCCCCTTGGGAACCCGGGCGGTGACCGCCTTTTCCAACGACGGCCGGCTGACAATCTGGGTGAGTCCACTGATGAACCCCAGCGCCACCATATTGGCGGTCAGCGGCCGGCCAGTGGCCTCCACCGCCATCTGCATGATGGGCAACCGCAGGGCCTGACTGGAAGGCAGACGCTCTACATGCCCCGAATCCACAATCAGGATGCCGTCCGGCTTGAGGTCGAAAAAGTACTTGTCGCACGCCTCCTGGCTGAGCGCCAGCAACACATCGGCATGCATCACCTTGGGATAGTGAATGGGGCCGTCACTAATAATGACTTCCGCCCGACTCGCGCCTCCCCGGGCCTCGGGTCCATAACTCTGGGTCTGAATCGCGTTTCTGCCGTCGTAGATAGCCACAGCTTCGGCAAGGATGATGCCCGCCAGGATAAGTCCCTGTCCGCCGGCACCTGCCAGCCTGATCTCGTACCGGTCGATCTCGGTCTTCATCAGAAGGTCATCTCCATTTTTTGGATGCGCCCATCCGCCAGCTCTGCCCCGCCTGCATTCTCCTGTATGGCCCGGTAGAGTTCAGTGTACTCTTTGCGGCTGGAATCATGGTGAAAGATGCCACGCACGATGCGTCCCGCACGTTCCTCGGCCGAGAGCTTGTCCGCTGCCTGCTTGGTGATGCTCGCATCCTTGATCTGCCGCATCATCTCTACCGCTCCGCCCAACTTGTTCAGCCGGCCAAAGGTGGTATGGCAATAGCTCACCGCTTCAATCACCGAAAAGCCAGGGGTTTCCATTCCCATGCGGACGTATTTCTCCAACTCCTGCGAATGGTAGACCGTGGACCGGGCCACAAAAGCGGCTCCGGCGGCTATTGACAGCTCAGCTATGCGAAACGGTGGATCGATATTGCCGTACGGTGCGGTCGAAGCCCGCATGTTCATAGGCGTGGTAGGCGAGACCTGGCCGCCGGTCATGCCGTAGATGCTGTTGTTGACCACAATGGAAGTGATACCGATGTTGCGCCGGGCGGCATGAATAAAGTGGTTCCCGCCAATTGCCAGCGCGTCTCCGTCTCCCATCACGGCAATGATTTGCAGATCAGGCCGGGCCAGTTTGAGACCGGTGGCGAAGGCCAGGGCACGACCATGGGTTGTATGCATGGTGTTAAAGTCCAGGTAGACCGGCATTCGGCTGGTGCACCCGATTCCGGAAATGACTACCACGTCATTGGGATCCAAAGCCATGCTGTCTACCGCTCGGATGATCGCGCCCATGACAACGCCAATGCCGCAACCGGAGCACCACACGCTGGGGAACTTTTTGCTGTGGCGCAAATAGTCGTAAGCCGAGTGTTTTTCGTTGCCCATCTCACTTGGTCTCCATCGCTTCGAGGATCTCCTGCGGCGTGATCAATTCGCCATCGATGCGGTTCACCCGGCGGACGATCCGGTCCCCCACAATCCTCTCCACCTCAATGGCCATTTGACCGAGGTTCATCTCGGGAACAATGACCCGTTGCGCGTTGCGACAGACCTCCGACACAACACGGGTGGGGAAGGGCCAAAGTGTCTGGAGCCGCAAGAGCCCCACTTTGCGTCGTTTGGCGCGGGCGATCTTGATCGCCTCCCGTGCGGAACGGGCCACAGCCCCATAGGCTACCACAATGGTCCGTGCCCCTTCCACCCCTTCGGCCTCGTACCGGACGATATGCTGAACGTTTCCCTTGATCTTGCGAAAAACCCTGCGCGTCCATGGTCGCACTTCATCCACCCGTTCCGTCGGGAATCCGGCCTCGTCGTGATGCAACCCGGTGATGTGGTAGCGGTAACCCGAACCAAATGGGGCCAGTGCTGGAACGTCGCCCGGGGCGCTGCCATACGGCTTGTACCACTCGGGCGGCTCAGTCGGCCGCAACCGCTCCAGAACCCGTATCTGATCTGGCGGCGGGAGAGTCACCTTTTCCCTCAGGTGTCCCACCACCTCATCAATCAGCAGAATGACCGGCGTCCGGTACCGCTCCGAGAGGTTGAACGCGCGAACCGTCAGTCCAAAACACTCGTCCACCGAAGAGGGTGCCACGGCAATGATCGGGTGGTCTCCGTGGGTGCCCCAACGAGCCTGCATCACATCCCCCTGCGATGGACTGGTTGGCCGCCCGGTGCTGGGACCCAGGCGCATCACGTCCACAATCACACAGGGGATCTCCGCCATGGCCGCATACCCAATGTTCTCCTGCATCAGGCTGAAACCCGGTCCAGAGGTAGCGGTCATGGCCTTGACTCCCCCCACGGAGGCCCCTATCACGGCCGCCAGCCCGGCGATCTCATCCTCCATCTGAATGAACACGCCGCCATGCTTTGGCAGTTCGCGGGCCATATACTCGGCGATATCGGTCGATGGGGTGATGGGATAGCCACCGAAGAAGCGGCAGCCAGCGGCAATCGCGCCGGCAGCGCACGCTTCGTTTCCTTGCATCATCTTTGGGGTCGTCATGTTACACTCCGCCCGTTCCGCGCGCACGCACGGATCCCATATCTCCAAAAACATTCACTCTGATATCAGACACCGGTTGATTCGTCGATCCGGCGCACCGTGATGGCAAAATCCGGGCAGTGCAACTCGCACCACGAGCAAGCCGTGCACTCGTCAGGATTGACTACCACGACACTGCCATCTTCGGCCTGGCCCAACACATGCCGAGGACAGAATGCCACACACAGTCCGCATTGTTTGCACCATTTACTGAACACGATTACCCGCCCACGGGGTTGCGATCGCTTGGCACCGGGCTCTGCGGCCGGCATCTCTATCCTGTCGACCGCTACGGTTTCCTTTTGCATCATGTTGGCCTTTGTCCTAACCGCGTGCTCTGGTATCGCGCTGGCAATGCCTGGACATACCCCCGCCACCCACCGGCCGGTCCCGCAGGATATTTAGAGGACCGGCAATCAGGTATTGGAACGCGCGTTACCACCGCATCTGTGGGCAGAGGGTTGGTCGATTGTTCTCCTATTGACCAGACTGCCATTGTTGCATTATACTGTTATCGAGGATAGTTTACCACAGCCCGGCCAGTAGAACAGGGACTGCGAGCCGGCGATGGCCAAGGCGGTACCGCCATCAATGGCTCGGCGTGCAGTGGCCCGGAATTCGGCCGGTGGCGAAAAAGGCGATGACATCCACCAGAACGTGGAGCGGGTTTGTGTTTTGGGTCATTGCGGGAGCGGCCTTTGGAGCGGTCACCGGAATCCTTGCCCGCCGTTTCGATTACTGGAGCTTTACTGGCGGATTGTTGGGTGGAATGCTGGCGGCGCCGGGCATGCTCGTGATGTTTTTGCTCATCCGATACTGGGAAAAGCTATTGGTGTGGGCGGCGGCAGGCGCGTTGATAGGCGTTTTGGGCGTGACTCTCTTTACCTCCCTTGCGGGTCAGATTTTGCCCGTGGGGGGAGCAGATGTCCTCCCAAGGCCTTCGGCCGGCGCCGTCATGGACCGGGCGCTGATCGGGGCACTGATCACCGTATGGCTGGCCTCGGGTGGGGTTGTATTTGGGAACGGAACCAGCGGTGTGATTGGCCTATTGGGAAGCGGCATCCTGGGTGCACCTCTCGGTGCGCTTGTGCGTGTGGTTGGACCGGCAGTCAGCAACCAGCCGTTTACGGTCCAGATCCTGGGCCAACAGAGCACATGGTTGCTGGGTGAGGTCCTGGTCGGGATTCCCATTGGCCTGGTGGCGGGAATCCTTATCACGCAGTACTTTTTCCCCGTCGAGTCCCAGGCCGACAGCAGTCGCCATTCCGTCTGACCGCAATTGCGCCGGCAATAACCCCCTCGCGGTCGTCGGCCGCCTTCGCCTCCCGATTTGGCCGCTTCGTTGAGCCGACGGAGTCAATTCGGTGGTCGGCGGAGCCCGGACACCCTGAACGGGCTAGCCAACCGGCCAAGTCTCACGCGTGACCCTTGCAGCCTGTACCGGGCTCTGTATAATCTCGTTGTGGTTGCATGATGCCTGACGCTCTGGAACAGGAAGGAGTCTCTGCGGAGCGGCTGAAATGACTGACAGGCTCAAGATTTTGGTACTATCAGCTGAGGTGGCGCCTTTTGCGCAGGTGGGCGGCTTGGCAGCGGCGGCCTCTGCGCTGCCGAATGCCCTGGCAAAGTTGGGCCACGACGTGCGCGTCGCTTTACCACGCTATCGCCAGATCGACGGTGAGAGATTCGGCCTGAAGCGGGTGGAAGGGCTGTTCTGGGTCGAGATGGGTGCGGAGAAACGACGCGTGGCTGCTCTGGAATCAACGTTGCCCGGAACCAGCGTGCCTGTCTATTTCATCTGGGACGATCGTTACTTTTACCGCGACGGTGTCTATGGTTTTGATGACGATCCTCAGCGCTTTGCCTTCTTCGGCCGGGCCATCCTCAGGCTGATCGAGAAGCTGGAATGGAAACCAGACGTCATCCACTGCAATGATTGGCACACGGCGCTGGTACCCATCTGGTTGGATTCGACCTGCCCGGACAGCCCGCTCCTTCACGGGATTGCGACGGTCTTTAGCATCCACAACCTGGGTTATCAGGGAATTGCCGGTCGAGCGATCATACGTTTTGCCGGTCTGGACGAGTCTCTCTCGCTGATGGACGGGGTGGAAGAGCCTGGTCAATTCAACTTTATGGCCCGCGGCATCAAACACGCCGATTTGGTCACCACGGTCAGTCCCAGCTACGCACGTCAGATCTTGACCAACGAGTGGGGAGGAAAGTTGGCGCCACTGCTTCGTACCCGTCGCGACCGCCTCGTCGGTGTGCTGCGAGGGCTAGATTATCAATTGTGGAACCCGGCTGCTGACCCGAACTTGGTTGCACGGTTCGACAAGGGCACGATCGAAAACCGAGTAGAGAACAAACTGGCGCTTCTCAACGCCATGGGTTTGGAGGTAGACGAGAACATACCCTTGGTCGGGATGATCACGCGACTCGTCGATCAAAAAGGATGTGACCTGGCCGGCCCCACGATTCGTCGTCTGCTGGGCGGGGAGGCCGGCAAGGCGCAGTTTGTTCTCATGGGTTTGGGGTTGCCCAAGTACCACGCCATGTTCAGTGCCATTGGGGCAGACTTTCCCCAACAGTCTCGCATTTTTTACCTGTTCGACGAATCGTTGGCCCGCCGGATATTTGCGGCCTGCGACATCTTTATGATGCCGTCACTTTATGAGCCGTGCGGCACTGGTCAGATGGTTGCCATGCGGTATGGCGCTGTTCCCGTCGTGCGAGCGGTGGGTGGACTGGCCGACACGGTCGCGGATCTGGATCTTTCCCAACACGCGGGTAACGGTTTTACGTTTGCCGAGTTCACCACGGATGCATGCTGGGGAGCGCTGAGTCGGGCGCTAGGGACTTTCCGCCATGGCGAAAGCTGGCGAGAATTGCAGCAGCGCGCCATGGCAGCCGATTTTTCCTGGGACACTGCTGCCCGAACCTACGTCGAGTTGTACCAGCGTGCCATACAACTGCAGAGGGGTTGAGCCCCCATCGCGGAACCGCTGTGCACCAACCCACGCCCCCTGCACCAGGCTCAGGCACCTTCCGCGCCGACGTGGAACATGGCGGCATTCAATTTGCGGTGCCCCTGATCATGTTGGCGGCTGGCATTCTGACATTTGTCCTCATCGACCGCCTCGTCCTGCACCCAGTTTTGGGAGGTGGACCCGGGAGCGATCTCAGGCCCTTTCTGAGGCTGGTTTTGTCCATTGTCCTGGCCGTATCCATAGGAGGGGGCGCGGAGGCTCTATTGAAACGCTGGTGGAGCAGCGGACGTTACCTGAAGCTCGATCCGCAAGGGCTCATTGTCCAGAACAAGGAGCAGCCGCCGATGCGGATCGACTGGGACCGACGGGTCAACATCCTCCGTTGGCGCTACTCGATGCAGGGTTATCCACGCGGCGGGCGGGAGCGTCGGGTCCCTACCGGGCACTATCTGCTGGCTTGTCGCCTGCTCCAGGATGACACCGTCGTGATCATCCATAGCTTTATGCCGCCCAACCGGGCGGAGTCGGTTCCCAACTTGACGCGTTACGCGGTCATTGAGATAGCCACGCTTTTCAAAGGCGGTCTGTTGAACCGGATGAGTTACCCGGATCGTCCCTCTATCCCGGCCGACCTACTTTCAGGCAAACAGGGTCAGGTTTGGGCGGCCGAACGGGAGCGGTGGGTCACCGGCATGGAACTGGAACCTAAGGCTTTTGTTGCTCTGACACAGGTGCTGGAGCAGCGCCTCCCGGCCACCCTGTCTCAGCCTGCCGCCTGACCTGTGGGTCAGCCCGATACGTTTGTCACATGGTGTTGCGTTCAGACTCCTCCAGCCGCTGGGTTCTGTTGGCATGCACCGTTGCTGTTCTGTTCGCGGGTTACGGCAGCCAGTCTGCCGCGGCGCAACCGGACGTTCGCTTTGGCGTGGTGGAAGCCTACGCCGCCCCCGCCGCCGCCTCCCAGGCCGGAGTGGCATGGGAACGGGTGCGCTTCCATTGGGCAGAGATACAGGCCGGGGGCGAGGGCAGTTGGAACAGCGGCGACCTGACTGACGACTTGCTCGGTCGTGAATTGTCTGCCGGACGACAGCTCGTCGGTCTGCTCATCGGAATCCCAGATTGGGCCAATGAAAACGGCATTCCACGCGGTCTGGAACTACCTCACACCGATCCCCGCAACACCTGGGCGACTTTCGTCCGCACGGTGGTAGCACGGTACGCGGGGCGCATCGATCACTGGATTCTGTGGAACGAGCCAGATGTATGGGACGCCAACCATGCTGGTCACACCTGGGGCGGGAGCGTGAACGACTTTGTTCAGCTCACTCGCGTCGGTTATGTAACCGCCAAGGAGACCAACCCCCAGGCTGTGGTCCACCTAGCGGCAGTCACTCATTGGTGGGACGCAGCATACGGCCGGCAGCTCTATTTCCAGCGCTTTTTGGAGGCCCTGGTTGCCGACTCGAATGCCGCAGGTAACAACTATTACTTTGACGTCGCCACCCTTCATCTGTACTTTCAACCCCAGTTCGTCTTTGACCTAACCTCCTACTATTACGGGCTCATGGGCTCGTACGGTATCTGGAAACCCATCTGGATCGTGGAGACCAATGCTGCTCCCTCCATGGACCCAGCGTGGCCTGTGGCACAGCCACGATTTCACATCTCGCTGGACGAGCAGGCTGCCTATATGCCACAGGCCCTGGCCCTGGGACTGGCTGCCGGCGCCCAGCGGATCGCCATCTACAAGCTGATGGACACGCCGGGCGATGCGGCCGCCAACCCGGAACCGTTTGGCCTGATCCGCGCCGATGGCAGTCCCCGTCCGGCCTTTTCCACCTATCGCGTCGCAACTCAGCTGCTGAACGGCGCAGGTCGGACGACCCGCGATCGCTGGGACGACATCGGGCTGGTGACGGTGGAACAACCGGGTGGCACCACCACGGTCCTTTTTTCGCGCGTGCCAGGACCGCGCGTTGCCCAGGTGCCTGCCTTTGCCAACACAGCGGTGCTGGTCGACATGTGGGGGAACCGGCAGACTGTGACTGCCCAGGATGGTTCCTTTGCCGTTCAACTGCCGGCCGCTCCGTGCAGCCAGTCCGCTGGAGACTATTGCATCATCGGCGGTCCTACGTTTTATTTGGTGCAGGGTCATCCAGGCGGCCACGAGGCAATCTCGGGCACTCTGGCACCCGTGACACCAGATCCGGCGGCGCCCGCCGAACCCGCTGCGACCCAGCCGCCCACTTTTTCTCCTTCGGCGACGCGGACTGTGACCGCCTCACCTTCAAGAACGCCGAGCCCAACCGGCACGCCATCATCTCCGAACACCGTTACGCCAACCAATACCGGCACCAATACGCCGGTGGTCAAGCCGTCGGGTACCTCGATGCACCGGTTGACCACTGCTCCGACCACCCGCAGCCCATCAAGATCAACGGAACCAACTCCTTTTGTGGTCTCTCCCGCACCTACCCCTCTGCCAGATTCAGCGTCCCTGACGAACACACGCGGATCGGTTCTCTGGCTGCTGCTGTTCACTCTGGTTCTGGCGACCATTGTGCTGCTGTGGCGGCGCGCCCACTGATTTGCGTGGGCCGGACTCTGTGCTATAGTAGACCTTATGGGCGACACCCGAAACGACAAAACGATACCCGTTTTTGTGATTCCCTTGCTGATAGCTGGCCTCATTGGGGGATTGCTCGTGCTTCTTGCAGCCGCGGGAGTTGGGTCAGCGAGCGCGCAAGACAACACGGCCACGTTTACCCATACACCAACCACGACCCCCACACCCACCAAAACGCCCACACCCACCCCAACCCCTATCCACGCCGATCTCTATGAGCCCAACGACGACTTTAACTCGGCCACCGCGATGTCCGCGCCGGGCACCCTCACCCAGCTGACCTTCTGGGGAGGCAACATCGACTATTACAAGTTCTGGGGAAAGGTCGGCCGCACCTACAGGGTCAGGACTACGGTGGACTCGGGCGTTGACTCGTATATGCGGGTGTTCGGCCCGCGGCAGGCCAGCCAGTTTATTGGCGAAAACGACGACGCGGCCGGCGATGACCTGGGATCGCTGGTCACATTTACGGCCGCCGAGGAAGGCTTTTTCTACGTAGAGTTGACCAACGTTGGGCCCCCGCCTCCGGCTGGAAGGACCTACCAACTCAGCGTGGACCTGGTGCCCGGAACGGCCACTCCCACGCCGACACCTAGCAACACCCCCAAACCGGCCGCCAGCCAAACCCCGACGCTTACTCCTATCGCGGGGGCTGATCCCTTTGAGCCCAACTATGACTTTGCCCATGCCACCATCCTGGCGGCCGGCATTCAGTACGATAACCTCAACTTTGTCCCGTGGACCGGCAGCGACCCGCTCCAGCCGGACAACGACTTTTACCGAATTTGGGTCAAGCCCGGCATCTATTACACCTGCGAGACCTTTAACCTCTCGGCCGGGACTGACACCAACATGATACTGTACTCCGGACCCTCGTTTGACCAGGGGATCGGTGGCAACGACGATCGCGCACCAGGTGACTTTAGCAGCCGGGTTGTTTGGTACTCGGCATATACCGGTTGGCTCTACATCCTGGTCGGCCCAGTTTGGTCGGGCATTCCGCCCACCCAACTCGCGCCATTCACCTATAGCTTCAAGTGTACCACCGGGCAGCCTCCCACACCGACCGCTCCGGCGCCGACTGCCACTCGCCCGCCGACATTGGCGGCACCGCTGCCCACCTATACGCCCCTGCCTACCTACACACTATTCCCAACGGTGGACGGCGGGCCCCAGGCAACGCCCGAATACATGCCCACCGCGTTCCCCGCCACGCCGTTTCCTACTGCCACCCGCTCGCCCATTCCGCTTTTCATTCTGCCCCTGCCTACTCCGACTCCGGTTGCCCCGGCGGTCCAGGTCGTCACGGTGGACGTGCTGATCTATTACGACGCAAACCAGAATATGAACCCGGAGTTGAGCGAAGGGGTGAAAGACGTGGCGGTCGCAGTCTATAGCACTGCAACCAACGAGCTGTTGGCATTTGGGTATACGAACGAAAGCGGCGGACTGCGTGTAGGCCCACTGAGTGTCACCGGGACGGTTCGTGTGGAAATCCCGCTCCTGGGGTACAGTCGGCGCCTGACTGGACCCGCTCAACAGATAGAGATCCGGATTGCGCCCCGACCGTTGCCTGCCAACATTCCTTGATGGGTGCGATAGTGTCCAGCAACGACGTTCCCGATCCAGTCATTGGAGAACCGCCCGAGGACTCTGGCGCCTGGGCTGAGCCGGTGGAACCAGTGCAGCCTGCGGGGGAACGACCCACCGAAGATGGACCACCGGAGGAGCAACAACGTTCTCCCTGGGCCCCTCCCATCAAGGGAAGTCCGCCCGCGGAACCGGTGCATTCTCCTTGGGAACCTCCCGCCGAGGTAGAACAGGCGGAAGGGGTGGGGGGTTCTCCTTGGGCACAACACACAGCGGGTGATCGGCCGGCCGCGCAGGCCCCGGTCATTTGGCCATCGCTAGAGGAGGCTTGCCCGGAACCCTGGCCGCCGGAGCACCAGGTTGGATTTCTGGCCCACATCAACCTTCCGTTGCCGGTAATCATTGGGGCCACAGTCATAGGACTGATCCTTCTTGTCTATCTTGCGGTGCGGTTGTTCGGCGGCGATGCGGATAAAGACGGAATCAAACCGACGCCCGACGCAACGGCGCTGTCGGAGTATGTGGTGCCGACCTCGGACGCACTGGTCACCGACGGTGGGACGCCCCAGCTAGAGTCGCCGGTCCCGATTTTCATCACGATGAAGGGACTGCAATACGAAGTCCTTCCCTATCCCATCCAGCAGGACGGAACCTGGCGCTATCCGGCCGGCCAGTCTGGTACCGCGGTCTGGGTGTATGGCACCATCATCAACTATGCCATTGGCGTTGAGCAGACCAGAGCGAACCTGGCGGTGCTGGAGAGCCTGGCTCCGGGCGATCAGATCACCATCACCATGTCTAATAGCGCCGTCTACCGTTTCGGTTTTGTCGGTCGGGGACAACTGGCATCGGCTGGCATCAACCTCTTTGATCAGACCCGCCCAGGCCTGACGTTGGTGTCGCTGGGCGGCGACCTGGAAACACGCGTGGTGGTGTATGGGGAATTCCTGGGCGTTGCGGAGCAATACCAAAGCGGCCAACCGGGAATAGTCAGCTTTTCGGTCGGTGAACCGGCACCGCTGGGTGAGACTCGGGTGACCGTGCTGGGAACGTCGTATCTGTACGACGACCCGCGTGTGCCCGACGGCTGGGCTTTCTATCTATTGGATTTCCAGATTGAAAACCTGTCGCAGGAGGTGCTGGACCCAAATCGGTTCCGGATGGAGTTGCAGGATGGAGTGGGTACCAGCTACTCGCTTAACCTGCCCGCCAGCCAAGCCGGAACCTTTGGCTTTCTGGCACTCACCATCCCACCCAATACGGTGGCCCAGGGGACAGCGGGTTATCTGGTGCCGGCGCCGTTAATGGGGCCCAGACTTTCCTGGTCCTTCTCCAGATTGGACCTGCCGGACCGGATCATCAAGGTGATGATCGATTTCGCCAGTCCATCGGAGGTCATTGACCCGCGTCAGATGGCAGAGATCACTCTACTGGGTGCCGAGTTGTCAGGCGATGGTACACTGCTCTCGGTGTGGGGAACAGTGCTCAACGGTAGCCAGGAGGAACTCGCCGTCATGATCGATGAGGTGGTCCTCCAGTGTGGCGGCGCCGCGCTGGCATTGAGGGCAGCCGACCCCGCATTCCCCTGGCAAGTAGAACCCGGGGGGGTGCTTGGTTTCCGGGTTACGTTCCAACGGCCCCCGCTTCCGACGGCTACCTTGATCGTGCTCGGGCGGTCATTTGAGATCAGCGGCATGGACTGAGATGTTGGTTGGCCGTGTGCCTGCCCGCCCGGTCAGTGACCGCGCACCCGCCGGCTAACGCCAACACCGCCCCCAGCACAGATCGGGCTTCCGCGGCCACGCCCACGTCGACAGCAAAACCGGCCGCACCTTCCAGGTGCTCCTGCGGGCCGTCGAGCGGGTCCACTATCCAGCGGGACCGGATTCGGATCAGCTGCCGACCCGAACACCCGATATTGCCTTTCCGCGGCCCTGCACCAGCCAGCGGTAGCTCTTTTCGATCCGATCCCAGTTCCGTTCCCGGTCCAGAGCCCAAAAACGGCCGATGATCGAGACGAGCCGGCTGTTCCCGAGACGCGCTGCCTCGTCCTCCAGGGACTGGACGTACTGGGCACCGCTTTGTGGTCGCTCTCCGCGCCGGCCAAGCATCCCGTGGACATACACCTGCGGTACCTTCTCAGCCTGAGCCATTTGCATCAACGCCTTCAGGTGCTCCAATGACCCGTGTGAGCTGTAAAAGGAGACAATGCCAAGTAGGTGAAGCCGGGTGCCATCTCGTCGCGCACCGTTCATCGCCCAGCGGAGCGCAGAGTTCTGCACGAATGAACCGTCTGAAACCGCCGTGTCGATTCGCACCCGGTCAGAGGGAAGCCGGCGGCCGGCTCCAATATGCAGGTGTCCCACCTCCGAGTTGCCCACCGACCCGGCCGGCATCCCTGCGGCCAATCCGGAAGCCACCAAACAGGTGGATGGCCACTGGGATGCCAGAACGTCCATCACCGGTGTTTCGGCTGCGGCGATCAGATTGCCCCAGGTCTCCTGGCGCGCTCCCCAGCCGTCCGCGATGAGCAACAATACTCGTCGCGGTTTGTGGGCCAGCGGGCCCGCAATCAGCGATTCGCCGGTCATGGCGGCCGGTTTGGGTAAACCCATCAAGTGAAGAACCGTGGGAGCAACGTCCGTCAGTGCCCCACCTTCTCGGAGCCGGATGGCGCAAAGTCCCGACTCTACCAGCATAAGGGGAACTGGGCTATCCGTATGTCCGGTGTCAATAGCGCCATCCGGGTACCGCCACCGCTCAACCGAGCCATGATCGGCGGTGATGACCATCGCCACATCTGCAGTTCGGGCAGCGTCCACCAGCCGGCCTATCTGCCGGTCCACTGTCTCCACTGCTCGCCGGATTGCCCACTCGTTCTCCGAATGGCCAATCACGTCGGCGTTTGCCAGGTTGACCGTGATCAGCCTATACGCGGGATCAGCGATCACCTCAAGCGCCGCATCTGCCACCTGGGCGGCCGAAAGCTCGGGCACCGAACCATAGTCCGATACATGGGGCGAGGGAATGATGATCCGTTCTTCACCCGGCAATACCTCGTCGCTCTTGCCGTTGAGATAATAGGTCAGGTGAACTGACTTTTCCGTCTCGACGACCTTGGCCTGCCTGAGCCCATGATAGGCCACCACCTGCGGCAGGGCGTCCCGGATTCGGTCCAAGGGAGGAAATGCCACCCGAACCCTGAGGGTTCGGTCGTACTCGATCATGGTAACGACGTGGATGCAGATAGAGGGACGTGAAAAATGAGAAAAGTCGGGTTCGGTCAGGCTCTGGGTAAGCTCAATTTCACGCTCACCCCGGAGGTCGGCAAAAACCAGGTAATCTCCATCCTGAACCCGGCCAATCGGACGACCCGAGGTGTCTGCCATGACCAGCGGCTCCATCTGCTCGTCGTCTTGGCCTGCGCGGTACGCCTTCCGCACCGCCTCTGCCATGGGATAATCCGGATTGCCAACCATGGGCAGGTCAGAACAGAAAACCGGATCGGCGACCGGTGGGTTCGGGATGCAGTTGCTGAAAGTGCTCCCGGGTATTGAACCATCGCCTCAGTCGAACGATCAATCGCTCTCGGAGACTGACTCCGGAGTTCAGTCCCAGGCCACTTCCACCGCCCTGGCTGCCGTGGCACGCGCTCGCTTGCTGTTTGAGGCTCAGCACCTTGCGCACGTCAACCCGGACGTGTATTTGATCGGCCGGTTGACCTATCCGGGTGAGGTCAATGTCCTGATTCTGTCCAAAACGGGCCGGATTCTGGCCTGACAGCCGCAGGATAAGGGCCAGGTAGCGAATGTACTTCCGGGGAATCACGTGGCAATAGAGCGCCTGCGGTGACCACACGGCCAGCCGACCAGTGAGCTGCTCGGGAAACCGAGTTGGATCGCCGGCCGCCCGAAACGCCTCAACGACCGCCCGGTGTACATAGATATGGTCCGGATGCGAATAACCGCCGGTCTCGTCGTGGGTGACAATTACATCTGGCCTGAGCTGCCGAATCAACTCGGTCAACCGGCCGGTTACGCTTTCCAGCGGTTGGTTAATCAGGGCTTCCGGCTGGAAATTGGACTCACTGCCCTGCATTCCCGAATCCCGGTAGCCCAGAAAATGGAGCGTTCCTCCCAGGATGTCTACCGCACAAGCAAGCTCCTCGACCCGTCGTTGTGCCAGGTCCGAATACCCATCCAGGCATTTCCAGCAATCTGGATCCGTCGTTCCTGCTGCGCCATCGGTGACGGTACAAACATGGACGTCCAATCCTTCATGGGCACAACGGACCAACGTACCTCCTGGCCCAAAAGACTCGTCGTCCGGATGGGCAAAGATGCCCAACACCGCCCCTTTCTTCATCCGCGCTTCTCCCTTCTGGGCTAGTCTAGCATAACTCCGGGGGGCCAACAAGTGCGCCGGGAGGGGCTGAATACCGGTCTACCAGGGAGCGGGCAAGCGCCCGACGACTGCGCTCGGGAACCTTGAGGACTGGGCTAGTCAACCGCCAGGACAGGGTTCGGATGAGACACGAGTGTGTTCCGAAAAGACAGCGGAGGCTGGGCCAGTGGCCCAACCTCCGCCATATGCTCCGCCTTTGCGGCAACTTCAAACAGGAAACGTTGATGGGTTGGACTCGCGGCTATTCATCCGCCACGCCCCACACGCGGATCACGCGGTCAGACCCGCCGGATGCCAGGTAAACGCCATCCGGTGACCAGTCGACGGAGGTCGACCCAATCGAAGCGGCACCCAATTCCGACAAGACCGCGCCGGTCGCCGGATCCCACAGTCGAATCCGATCACTGGCTGAAGCCACCATGTCGCCACCTGGAGACCAGGCCAGGCCAAGCACCGAGCTCCCTACGGAACGCAGAAAGACCTGGTCTGCACTGGCCACATCGTACATCAGCAGTTGTCCAAAGTCCGTACCGGCGGCTATGTGGGAGCCATCGGGCGACCAGGCAGCAGTCAGGAGGCTGAATTCCTGCAGCCCCAACGTCAATTCGGCGGTGGTGCGATCCCAGACCGCCAGTCCCAGATCGCCGGCCACGGCCAGTCGCGCCCCGTCAGGCGACCAAGCTAACTGCCGCACCGCCCCGATGGGCGCTTCCGGAACCGCGGTCACTTGGCCAGTTGCTGCGTGCCAGACCCAAACCTGTCCCTGGTTGGCGCCCGCCACCACCAGGTCCTCCTCGGCCGACCAGTACGGCGCTCGCACACCTGCCAGTTCGTCGATGTTCAGTGCTGCATCCCCACTACCAGCATTCCATAGCCGAAACCCGGTATCGCCCCAGGCAGCCAGCAGCCGGCCGTCAGGAGACCAGCCCACGCCGAGGATCGGACCACCGGCATCCAGCGTGCGGCGCAAAGCTCCATCGCTCACTCCCCAACACCGCACCAAGGTGTCCGAGTACGCGACGGCCAGTTCGGCTGAATCCGGCGACCAGGACACCGAAAGCACATTCGCTGGCACCGGGCGGGGTGCAGATAAGGTCAACACCGTGCGGGCATCGATGGTCGACCAGAGGGTCACTGTGCCATCCACGCTCCCAGCCGCCAGCCACCGACCATCCTCCGACCAGGCCATGGCACTGGCCCAGAATCCGTGGTCAACTGCGGCGAACTCGCTGCTGTTTGCCACCTCCCACACCTGCAACCGGCCGGGCATACCGGGCGCCACCGAAACCAGCCATAGACCATCAGCCGACCAGTCCACCAGCGGAGTGCTGTCCGAGCCCACGCTCCAGGCCTGGCCAACCTGTTCGTGGCCTACGGTCCAGACCTCGACACCCCCGCCTGCCAGGCCCCAGGCAAGTTGAGAACCGTCGCGCGACCAGGTAACGCGGCCAACTGATCCGGCCGAGACCGGAAGCGAAACCAGCTCTACGCCCGTCTGTGAATCCCAGACCCGAACCTTTCCGTCGTGGCCGCCCGAGGCCAGCCGTCCGCCGTCAGGTGACCAGGCCAGGCGGTTAAGACCTGATAGCTGATCCAGTTGCCGGACGACCGATCCGCTGTTGGCGTCCCGCACGGTTACCCGGCCGTCCCCTCCACTTTGGCTGCACCCAATGCCCAGTTGGGCGCTGTTGGGCAGCCAGGCAATTGAAACGGCCATACACTCCGTCTCCCGTTCCCAGGTGTGAACCGGCCGCTGCATAGACACATCCCAGACGGTGACCGTGCCGTCGTTCGCCTTGGACGCCAACCAGGCACCGTCCGGCGACCAGGCGACCTCGTCACCACCGCCCTGAGCCTCCAGCGTGATGGTGGGTGCGCTGTCGCGCAGGTTCCACACACGCACCGTGTTGTCGCCGCCGCCCGAGACCAGGCGGTTGCCATCCGGCGACCAGGATATGGAGAACACTTCACCGGCGTGCCCTTCCAGCAAGCCAATGGGTTCCAGGGCGGGAACGCTGTATAACCAGATGCCGGCGCTACCAGCCGCTGCCACGGTGCTACCGTCAGGGCTCACCGCGACGCTCCAGATGATTCCCCTCCCTATCAGGTCGATTTGGGTTACCCGGTTGACCTTGCTCGGATCTATGGGCTCTTTGGCCGCAGCCGGTGTGACCGGTGCCGGTTCAGTGGCTGCCACGGTTGCCGGCGGATTCTGCGTCGGGTCAGGTGTGGGACTCTGCGCGGCAGCGGTCTGGTCGCCGGCCGGCGTGGGCGTTTCTACCGTCATTTCGAATGTGCCGCACGCCGCCAAAAGGATCATTAGCGCAATCAGTTGACAAGTCAAAGCTCTCATCACTTACCTCCTGTGATACTGTCTTGCGCCTATTAATAGCAGATATGCGTCACCAAACCATTACATCTCTGTTACAGATTCGCCACAACCCGTTACCACCTGATAACCTCAACGGGTCGGGATTCGCAACCGTACAACGGTTCCCTGGCCCTCGCGGCTCTGGATCGAAACCTGCCCACCGTGCCGCTCGACGACTGCTCGCACCAGTGCCAGACCTATCCCGCTGCCAGATGTGGCACGTGCGTGCCGGCCGCGGTACAGCTCCTCCCACACCAAAGGTATCTCTTCGGCCGGCATTCCGGTGCCCGTATCCGCCACCTCAATGACCACGGCCGTGCCGTCCTCGAAACCGCGAACCTCCACCACGCTGCCGGGTTCGCTGAATTTGAGCGCGTTATCCACCAGGTTGTGAACTGCCAAGGCCAACAGGTCGCCATCGCCGCGGACTTCCGGCAAAGGCCACGGCACCCGAGGTACGGCAAGCTGGAGATGCCGGTCCTGAGCTTCAGGCTGCTCCCGCGCAGCCGCAATGACCTCTTCCAGCATGTGGGCCAGGTCAACCTGAGCCTGCTCCAGTGGCCGGGTCTCCAGTTCCACCAACTTGCGCATGTCGGCCGTGAGGCGCCCCAGCCGCAAGGCCTGGCTCTCAATGCTTGCCGCGGTTTCCTGCTGGGCCGGATCGACTAACGCCGGTACCAGATTCGCCAATCCGGCTCGAATCGCCATCAGGGGATTCTTGAACTCGTGGTCCAGGCGACGCAGTAGACGGCGCCGTTCTTCGGCCGCCTGAAACCGAGCTTCGCCGACTCGTTTTGCCGCCTGTCGACGCACCCAAGACACTGTCATCAGCACCACACCCGAGACGATCAAGAACGCAAGACTCAGGACCGTGATGACTGCTGGCAGATCAGCTCGCAGATGCAGGATCGGATCGGGTCGCTGATCCGTCCTCATCCACCAGGCTGCCAGCAAACCAAGTCCGGCCGGAATTGCCGCCATCGTCCACCGCCATCTCATGGCGCGACCTCCACCTCACCAACGTAGCGATAACCCTGCCCGGGCACCGTTTCGATGTATTGAGGTTGGGCCGGATCATCATCCAGTGCCCGGCGCAATTCGGCAATCCGCGTATCAACGGCGCGGGTGCCGGTCGGATAATCCCAGCCCCACACCACGTCCAGCAACCGGTCGCGGCTGACCAACTCATCCGGGTGGGTCACCAGGTACTCTAGCAACGCCAGCGCCTTGGGCGTTAGCACCAGCTCCGCCCCCCCAAGCCAACAACGTCGGCTGCCGCGGTCCAGCAGCAACGCACCGCTGGTCAGACGATGGGCGCTTGTCAGCGGCGGCTGGCCCGGCCGAGCACGACGCAGCACGCTGCGGACACGGGCAACCAATTCGTGGGGGTCGAACGGCTTGTTGAGATAGTCGTCGGCACCTTCCTCCAGGGCCATGGCGCGTTCGGCGGACTCTCCCACCTGGGTAAGCAGGATGACCGGCGTCCAATCACCGGCTTGCCGCAGACGGCGAAGCACCTCCCGGCCATCCAGTTTGGGCATGAGCACGTCCAGCACCACCAGGTTGGGTGCCAAGGAGGCGAGCTTGGTGATGGCCTCCTCCCCATCCTGCCCCACAGATACCTCAAAGCCGGTTCGCTCCAAAAAGGCAGCCAGGTTGGTCGTTATGGCCGGTTCGTCATCTACCAGCAGAATTCTAGGCCGATTGACCATGGAACCCTCCGTCCTACAGGTTGCAGGTTTTCTTCTGCTACACCAGTCCGGCTCGCCCGCGGTAGTGAGTCGAAAACTAATCCACCGGGTAATGGCCGTCAGACGGACAGCCCCCTGAACCCGACAATCGGCCGCACAGCAGCCGCAACTCTCGCCGGCGTCTCCGGCAGGTTGGAGGCTGAACCACCTTCAATGCAGCGATCAGCGCCAGGCAGAAACGCGGTCGGTGTCAGAATCGCCGCGAGCCGAACGATAACTGATCTCCCAGTAAGGAGCCCAGCCGATAGACACCAACTCGACTCGGACATCCGTGCGACGCGGTTTGATGACCGTTGTCTCTACCTGATCCAGGGCATCCGTCCACTTGCCGGAAATGGTCTCGGCTTCCTGTTCCGTCTCCTTCTCGAGCGCTTCTATCCTTGTGTCCAGCCGCTCAATCTCAGCCTCGGCCGCCTTGACTTGCGCTTTGGCGGTGGCAGTAAGACGCCTCTTGGTGGATGCCTTTGTGAGTGCAGTGGTGCTTCGGCGTCGCCCACCAAAAAGCCCCAACACGCCAACCACCGACTCCCCGGCTGACAGCAGCTCATCGCGCTTGCGGGCCTGGTGTTGGTCTCCATACTTGTCGAGGTCACGCTCCTGGCGGCTTCGCTGGGTCTCCAACCGATCCAATTCCTGTTGGGCCTTTTTGCGCAGCTTGTCTACTTCCTGGTCACGTTTTTCCCGGGCAGTCTGCTGGGCTCGGGCTTTGAAATCGCGCTCCGACTCGCCTGGCCGGCTGTACAAGTTGAGGATCGGGTTGAAATACAACGTGAACGCCTGTTCCCGATAGAGATAATCCGCGAAATCCTTAGCCAGTGCCTTGAGCTCAACCGGGGTGTTGGCGGCCTCGGCCAGCGGTCCAAAGAGCGCCTTAGCCTCTGGTTCGCGCTCCAGATCGGATAAGCCCAGATCCAGCGGGTCCGCGTCCTGCCAACGCACAACCACGCCCACGTCGCCCGGTTGCACCAACCACCCAACTTTGCGGCGCTCGTCCACGCCGCGTTTGGAATCCACAAAGGCAACCTCTCCCAGCGCAAGCAGGCATGGCTCATACACCAGCGCCGTCTTTTCGGCCTCCAGACGCCGACCGGATTCCCCCTCCAGGCGCGCCACCGCTCGGTTGGAACTGATCTGCGCGGGAAGGTAATACTGTGGCATATCGGGCGGCAAGGCCGGAGGTGTCTGGCTGTAACCGCGCGGCCCTTGGAGAGCGCCGGGCCGGCCTTCGCTTCGGACCTCCGACCGCTCTTTCAACTGGCCAGCCGCAGGACCCTCGGCCGGCGCGGAAACCAGCTGGCGAATCTGGCTGCGGGTGAGAGGGCCGCGCAAGTAGCTCATGGCCCAGCGGGTCTGAAAGGTGACTGGCTTTTCTCCGTGCACATTGTGCAGCAAGAACACCCGAGACCCAACCTCCGAGATAGTGCGATCCAGTTCCCGGCGATCGGTGGCACCGCCGGCGGTCGCGGCGGCGGATTGGAGGCCATCCAGGACTCGCGCCTTGTCCTGCTCCGTCTGCAACTTTCCTATGAACCAGGTACCAGCGTTGGTGAGCCCCTTGTAGTCCAGATCTACCGGGTTCTGCGTGGTCAGCACGACGCCCAGTCCAAACGCCCGGGCCTGTTTTAGCAGGGTCAAGAGCGGCCGTTTGGAGGGGGGCTCAGCAACGGGCGGGAAAAAGCCGAACAGCTCGTCGAAATAGAGCAGGGCCCGCAGGCTGGTCGTTCCACTTTGGCTCCGCATCCAGGTGATCAGCTGACCCAGCAGCAGGGTCACAAAGAACATCCTTTCGGCGTCGTTCAGGTGCGCAATGTAAAAGATGCTATGACGCGGTTTCCCGCTCGGGCTGTGCCAAAGGTCAGCTATATCCAGCGGTTCGCCGCGGATCCAAGTGGCGAATCCGGGCGCTGCCATGATATTGTTGAGCGCTATGGCCAGCCCGAACCGATCCTTTTCCGGGAAAAAGGTATCCACGTCAAAGACCCCGACCTGACGAACGGGGGGATTCTGGATGGCGGTGATCAACAGCGCCAGGTCTAGATCCTGCCCGAGACGCCAATAGTGTTCAAACAGGTTCGCTAACAGGATGTGCTCCCGGCTCCGGAGCGGATCGGCCGATACGCCGATCAGGCCCAGCAGCGCGCTGACCGTGTCTTGGATTTGCTCACGGAGGGCTTCCGTATCGTCGTCCCAACTGAGCGCCGGTGCCTTGAGCGAGGAGAGAATGGAAACCGGCCGGCCGGCATCCGAACCCGGGGTAAATACCCGCAACTCAACGCTCTCCTTGAGTGCACGAATTCGTTCCGGTCCCTGCCCCCAGTCCGCTAGACCGTTGCGCCACTGGTCGGCAACCGTGCGGGCGTACTCTGCTACGTCCATGCCTTTGCGGCGCGCGTCGTCTACGTTGATCCACGGTTCAAAATCCGCCGGCCGCAGGTCGGGGAAGGTGAGCAACAAGTTCGCCATGTCGCCCTTGGGATCAATGATGATGGCGGGAACGCTATCCAGGGCAGCTTCCTCCAGTAGATCGATGCACAGGCCGGTCTTGCCAGAACCCGTCATTCCGACGCAAACCGCATGGGTGGTCAGGTCTCGGGCATCGTACATGATGATTTCGTCACGGTTTCTCTCTTTTTTCTTCAGGTCGTGCACCTGGCCCAGGTAGAACGCGCCTAATTTTTCGATGATCTGCATGGTATCACCTCCTGCGAAATTGGGGGACCGCTGAGCGGCTGTTGACTGCAATGTCGATGGCCTGCCCTGGCGATTCGCTCTTCAGGTGTCTGCCTCTGCTGCACACACAAGTGGATCCCGGAAGCAAGGCTCATTATACCAACGACCGCCATTGTGACCAATCATGGTGGAACGATTCTGCGGCTATCATCCAGGGCGGGTGAAGCGCTGCGATACGCGCAAAGATCGGGCAGGCCACGTCATGGGCGCCGGGCAGATAGCCGGTGCTCATCAGAAACTCGCGGACAATCTCACCGCCCGTGAACTTGAAGGTCGCCCGGAACAGGCGGACCCAATCAGATTCCTGCTGTGGGTGATGATGGTCCAACCAAGCAGCAAATGAGCCAAACTGCTCTCTGATCTGGAGCAAGCGGCGGGCGTTCTCGATGACCGCATCGATTTTGAGCCTGTTGCGAACAATCCCGGCGTTGGCCAGGAGCCGGCAGCGGTCGGGTTCGTCGAACGCCGCCACGGTGTCGACATCGTAACCGGCATAGGCCGCGCGAAATGCGTCACGCTTTTTCAGAACGGTCAGCCACGAGAGCCCCGCTTGGTTGATTTCCAGAACCAGCCGCTCAAACAACAGGTGGTCATCGCGCAGAGGGAAACCGTACTCCTGGTCGTGGTACGGGCCGTGGTAGGGATGCGCCGGAGCTGCTTGGCAATAGCTGATCATTCCTCACCCTCAAGCGATTCCGCGGACCAACGGCAATAGCTGTGGCCGGTTCTGGCTACTATACACCACAATTCGCCACGGCTCAAACATTCGCAGTCGTTATTCAGGGTATGGCAGCAGCGGGAAGGGGCTCTTCTTTTGGCGGCCGACCGGACCAGAGAATTGGTTGTAAGCGTGTCTACTTTTGCTATAATTCGCCGGTCGATAACCTGGCCAATATGACATCTATGACGAAACAGCATTCCAACAGCCAGTCGGGTAGCGACGAGCATTATCGATGCTCGGTTGCCATTCCCATCCGGTACGCCGACATCGATGCCCACCGTCATCTCAACAACGTTGCGTACCTGACGTTCATGGAGCAGGCCCGTCTGGTCTACCTGCGTGAGGTGGGGCTGTGGCACGATGACCGCTTTGAGTCGGTCGGCATGATCGTTGCCAAGGTCACCTGTACCTATCTGCAGCCGGCTTATATGTGGGAGGAGGTCCGAGTTCGGATCCGCATCAGTCATGTGGGCACCAAGAGCTTTCACTTTGAGTATCGGATGGAGACTGACCGGGCTTTGGTGGCAACCGGTCACAGCGTGCAGGTGTGCTACGATTACTATCGGCAGTGCTCCATCCCCATGCCAGAGACCTGGCGCGAGGCCATTCAAGCCTACGAGCGCCGGCCGCCCGCGCAATGATGCTGTCGTGCCCAGTATTGCCCAAATCAACTCAGGAGAACAGTGGACATGATAGCGGACGGGCCATCCCCCGTTGACCTCTTGGTGTCCGGCGGGCTGTTGGTCACCTGTGATGATCACTGGACGCTGATCCACCGGGGGGCGATTGCAGTGCATCAGGGGCTGATCGTGGCGGTGGGCCCGGCAGACGAGGTAACCGCCCGTTACCAGGCAGCCGAGACGATTGATGCGACAGGTCACGCTGTCATGCCCGGCCTGCTCAACGCGCATACTCATGCTCCCATGACCCTTTTCCGTGGCCTCGCGGATGACCTTCCCCTGGAGATCTGGCTCCATCAACACATCTGGCCGGCCGAAGCCTGGGCTGTCAATCCGCAGATGGTTCACTGGGGAACCCTTTTGGCAGCCGCTGAGATGATCCGCAGTGGCACCACGCTTTTTGCGGATATGTACTTTTTCGAAGATGCCATCGGATCCGCTGCCTGCCAGGCGGGTATTCGGGCAGTGCTTGGCGAAGCACTGGTCGATTTTCCCAGTCCCAACAGCAAAACCCCGGCCGACGGACTGGCCTACACCGAGGACCTGCTTCAGAAGTGGGCCGAGGATCCACTGGTGCGGGTGAGCGTCCAACCACATGCCCCCTATTCGGCGTCGGCCGATTTGCTGATCCGCAGCAAGGAGCTGGCCAACCGCTATGGCGCCATCTATCTGAGCCATGTGGCGGAAACATCCCGCGAGGTGCAGGAATCCTGGGCGCGCACCGGCCTGTCTCCGGTCGCTTACCTGGATTCCCTGGCAGTGCTGGACCCGCGTACCGTATTCGCCCATGGAGTTCACCTCAGCGATGCGGACATCGAGTTGATGGCCGAACGGGGTATCGCCATTGCCCATTGCCCGCAGAGCAACCTAAAGCTGGCTTCCGGCGCCGCGCCGCTCCCGAAGCTGATGGAAGCCGGTGTGCGAATGGGGCTGGGTACTGACGGCGCCGCCAGCAACAACGACCTGGACATGTGGGGCGAGATCAACACGGCCGCCATGTTGCACAAGCTGGTCAACGGCGACCCGACCGCAGCCAACGCCCAGACCGTGGTGTGGCTTGCCACCCGCGGCAGCGCAGACGTGCTGGGGTTTGCAGGCGAGCTTGGCTCCTTGGAGACCGGCAAGCGAGCGGATCTGATCCTCATCGATTTGGAGCAGCCGCACCTGGTGCCTCTGTACGATATCTACTCACATCTCGCTTATGCCGTGAGCGGAGCGGATGTGGCTACCACCATCATCAACGGCCGGGTGGTAATGCGCGACCGGCGCATGCTCACGCTGGATGAACACGAGCTTTTTGCCCGGGCGCGGGAGATTGCCGCGGAGATAGGACCCCGATTTGGCGCCCGGCGCCCAAGCTGAATTCCGGCCATCTCAATCCCTTCCCCTGCGTCTCAGGACCGCGCAACCGCCGGGCAACGGTCGGCGCGGCACCAGCGTGTTCTGGCCCGCTGATGGCGCCGGGCGGTCTGAACACAGCCGAGCGTATTCTGGCGTAGGCCGCCCCACTTAACGGCCGGCAGGCTCCCGAAGCTCGGGTAATTGGGCGCGGGGTGACAACGCGGCCCTTGGCGGCACACCGCGGCCGGGGTGCCTGTTCCCAGGCGGATAATCCGGATCGATGACCTCCTGACTTTTGGTGTCTGGCCCTTCTGCTGGACTGACCGGCACCCAGGACACCCGCGGAGGCGTCGAACCCGGAAACGGCGCGTGGTATAATTCCTCCCGTTCTTGTTCTGTAGGCGGTGCTGGCATCTAATATGAAGATCCTGGACAATTTCTCGTTCTCGCTGGCGGCGGAAGATGTTTTATCGGCTCAGTACCTGGGCCGGCGCGATAGTTTTCCGGCGCCCATTCTCGATTCCGCCCGGGGCGCTATCGAGGAGGGCATGACGCTTTTTTCCCCGGCTGCTGTCTATGACGAGTTTCCGGTCTGCGGGTTTGACGGGGAGACGATGATCCTCTCCGCCGGCAGTGGGGAGGCTCGGTTGCGGATAGGACCCAAGGTCGACTTGTTGCACGCGGCAGAGCGAGTTCTGGTAGGTGTGAACACCATTGGCCCGGCGCTGGAAAGACGGGTGGGCGAGCTGCAGGCCAACCGAGAGCCACTGGAGGCCTATATGCTGGACGCCGTGGGCGTGGTGGCCTTGGGTGCTGTGGGAGAGGCGCTGCGGCGGATAGCAGAACAACGAGCGGCTGAACTGAAATGGGGAGTTGGCGCTGCCCTCGCGCCCGGTTCGCTATTGGGATGGGCGATGAATGGCCAACGGGAGCTTTGCTCACTGCTGCCGCTGGACGCAATCGGAGTCCAATTGAATCCATCTTGTGTGCTTGAACCTCACAAATCGGCCTCATTCCTGGTAGGAATCGGCCCGACCTACCGCAGCTCGCGGGTAGGTTCGGTTTGCCGCTTCTGCGCGCTGGCAGGCAGTTGTTGGCGCAGGAGAAAGGACGAACACACCGAATGACCATCGCCTTGGGAATCGACACTGGTGGCACCTACACCGACGCCGTCCTGCTCCTAAACGACCTGGGACAGGTTATCGCGGGCGCCAAAGCCCTCACCACTCGCCGCGACCTTTCCATCGGCATCAGACAGGCAGTGGCCGCGGTTCTGGACGAAAGCCAGGTCGATCCTCGCCGGATAAGCCTGGCGGCTCTCTCTACGACCCTGGCCACCAATGCCATTGTGGAGGAACAAGGGGGGCGGGTCTGCCTGATCTTGGTCGGTTATGACGCCGATCTGATCCAGCAGTTTGGCTTTGAACGGGACCTGGCGACATCGGACGTGGTGTACCTGGAAGGCGGCCACGATGTGCTGGGTAATGAGGTCAGACCGCTGGATGAAGCGACTGCTCGCCAGGCTATTCGGTCTCGCCTGGGCCAGGTGGAAGCGTTTGCGGTCTCTAGCTACTTTGGTGTCCGCAACCCGGCCCACGAACTGCGGGTTCGCCAGTTGGTGGAGGAGGAGACCAGGCCCACGAGCGGTGACGGATTGCCAATGCCGGTTACCTGCGGCCACGAATTGACCAGCCGGCTCAACTCAGTGCGCCGCGCAACCACGGCGGCGCTCAATGCGAAGCTCATCCCCTTGCTCCAGGAACTCATCAGCACCGTGCGGCAAGCACTGGACGCACAAGGGATCAGCGCACCGTTGATGGTGGTCAAAGGAGACGGATCCCTGGTTCGCTCCGACTGGGCACTCAAACGACCGGTGGAGACGATCCTCTCCGGCCCGGCCGCCAGTGTGGTTGGCGCATGGCACCTGGCCGGCCGGCAGGACGTCTGGGTGGTGGACGTGGGCGGCACGACCACCGACATTGCAGCGCTGCGCCACGGTCGACCAAGGCTAAACCCGCGGGGCGCCCAGGTTGGTCGTTGGCAGACCATGGTGGAGGCAGTAGACGTCCATACGGTCGGGCTTGGCGGTGACAGCCAGGTACGCGTGGACCCCGGCAACCTGATGGCGCGAATCCTCATCGGACCGCGGCGGGTCATTCCTCTGTGCCTGCTTGCCAGCCAGCATCCGCAAATCATCCAAGACCTCCGTTCGCAGCTCGCGGGGCAACCCAGCGAAGAATCCGCTCTCTTTGCAGTGCTGAACCGTCGACCGAACCGGGTGTTGTCCGCCGAAGAGCAAAGAATCCTCGATCTCCTTCAGGGGGGGCCGCAACCCATCGCCCGGATGGTGCGTGCACTGCGGTACGGACGGCTCGTGCTCCGGCAAATCGAGCGGCTGGAGGCCGAGCGACTGCTCTTGCGGTCAGGTTTCACACCGACCGATGCCCTTCATTCGCTGGGTCGCTTTCAGCGTTGGAACGGCCAAGCCTCCAGCCTGGGCGCCGAAATGCTGGCAGCCCAGCTTGGGCTTGAGGTGGACGCGTTCTGTCAAGAGGTGGTAGATGGAGTCCCCGACCGGGTCACCACCGAGTTGGTCAGCAAAGTCCTCTGCGATGAGGGAGCAGCGCCCGACTGGTCAAATGGAACAACCGCCGGCGCCCTGCTGGATCGGGTGTTGGGCAAGGTGCCCCACACGGACCTCCGCTGTCAGTTCCAGCTTGAACGGCCGGTGGTCGCCATCGGAGCGCCGGTGGAAGCCTACTTTCCGCGGGTGGGGGAGCAACTGAGTACCGAGATCGTCATTCCCCCCCATGCCGAGGTGGCCAACGCGGTGGGAGCCGTTGTCGGTGGGGTCATGCAGCAGGTACGGGTGTTGATCCACCCATTGGAGACGGACAGTATCGTCCGGGTCCACCTGCCAGATGGCATTGTGGACCTACCTTGTCTGACCGACGCCGTCGCCCATGCGCAGCAGGTGGTTCCTCCCTATCTCGAGCGCCTGGCAGCCCAGGCGGGCGGCACACAGGTGGAGATCAGCATGACTCGCGATGACCGTACCGCCCCCGTCCGCGGGGGTTGGGGAAGCGAGGTCTTTCTGGAGAGCTTGCTGACATTCACCGCCGTCGGCCGGCCCAGCCTCGCCTGAGAACCCATTTACCCACGAACATGGGGGCCCGTTCTGCCAATCTCAGGCGGGCGTGTCATCCCAGCAGTATTGACTGGGCAGCATCCAGTCCTGCTCCTGGTTCAAATCGATGGCCTGCACGGGCAAGCCCGTATTCGATAGCTCCGACGGTCGTCAGAATGTCCGATGGCGTCACTGCCCCCATGTGGCCAACCCGGAAATACCGCTCCTTGATGGTTGGGTAAAGCCCACCCGCCAGGATCACGCCCGCCTGGTTGATGTGTCCCAGAACGGAGGCGGTTACGTTGTCCGGGTAATAGGCGGCCGTCATGGTGTCGGCCGCCACCTCGGGGCGCACCGGCAGCTGATCCATTCCCAGAGCTGCCATGCTTGCCTTGAACGCCTTGCTTAGCCGGCGGTGGCGCGCAACCCGCGTTTCCATTCCCTCCCCCAGGATCTGACTGAGGCTGGTATTGAGCGCCCAGATCAAGTTGACCGGTGGGGTACCAAAGTATCCCGCCTGGCGCGCCTGATACGCTTCCATGATCGGGAGCCAAAGGGTCCAGTCCGAGTAGTAGCTCCCCACCGGGTTCTTGCGCCGCCGAAAAGCATCCATGGCCCGAGGTCCGGCGACCAGCAGCGCCAACCCAGGAGGAACCCCAATCGCTTTTTGGGACGCGGTCAGCGCCAGGTCAACCTGCCAATCGGTCTGCCGCAATTCCTCACCTCCGGTAGCGCATACCCCATCCACAACCACCAGTACGCCACATTGGTGTCCAAGCGCAGCCAGTCGTTGAACATCAGCACGCACTGCGGTCGAGGTGTCCACGTGCGTGATGGTCATGAGCTTGTACCCCTGTCTTTGGAGCGCTGCTTCTACCTCTTCCAACGAAGGAGCGTCTCCGACCGCTCTGGATCGCACTTGTGTCACCGTGGCGCCATAGCGCTCCAGAATAGCGGCAAAGCGGTCGCCAAAGTATCCGGTGTTCACCACCAATACCTGATCGCCTGGCTCAGTCAGGTTCGCCGCTGCCATATCCATCGCCAGCGTCCCGGAGCCGGCGACCACGAAGGGCTGTCCCTCGGGGCAGAGGAACACCTGCTGCATACGGTCCAGCGCCTGCCCGAATACCTGGATGAAATCGGCCGCAACATGGCTGGTGGTGGGCATAGCCATCGCCCGCATCACTTCCGGGGTGAACTCGATTGGACCCGGGATCATGAGCAGTTTTCTATCCTTCATCGATATATACCTCCCAGTATCACTGTGTGACCATTCTAGCCCAACCGAGCCCTTCCCACAACCTGAATCTTGGTTGGCGGTTTCAAGGCGACAGCTCACGCCGCAAGCCCGCCAAACGCTTTTCTGGCGCACAGGTGCACGACGCTCCACTTTGCCGTATAATGGTGCTCGTCTTACTGGCACCGGGGAGCGACCCTTATCGAGGAGAGTAGGCGATGATCAGTTTTCAATTGTCGGACGAGCAGCGCATGATTCGGGATCTTGCACGTGATTTCGCGGAAAAGGAGATTCTGCCCAAATGGGAAGAATACGACCAGTCCGGTGAGTTCCCGTGGCCTGTCGTTCAAAAGGCTCAGGAAGTCCAGATGATGAACCTGAACATCCCGGAGGAATATGGCGGCCCAGGGCTTGACGTGCTGGAAGAGTGCATTGTGAACGAGGAATTGGCGTACGCCTGCTCTGGCATTCAGACGGCCTTGATGCTCAACAGCCTGGCTGCCTGGCCGATTTTGCTGGCAGGAAGCGATGCCCAGAAAAAGATGGCCTTCTCGCGGCTCATTGACGACGGGCAGATGGCGGCTTACGCCCTCACCGAACCCGACGCCGGCTCTGATGTCGCAGCCATCAAGTCACGGGCCATCCGTCAGGGCGACGAGTACATCCTCAACGGCAGCAAGACGTGGATCACCAATGCACCGGTCTCCAGCTTTTTCGTCGTCTTTGCCAAGACCGATCCCGAAGGATCCCACAGGGGGATCTCTTGTTTTCTGGTGGAGCGCAGCTGGAAAGGGGTGACTGTGGGCGATCCGCTGCACAAACTTGGCCAGCACGCTGCTCACACCGGTGAGATCTTTTTCGAGGATGTCCACGTGCCAGCCGAGAACCGGCTTGGACGCGAAGGCGACGGGTTCATGATTGCCATGCAGGTTTTTGACCGATCACGTCCAGCGGTCAGCGCGGCCGCGGTCGGTGTCGCCCGCCGGGCGATGGACGAGGCAATCAAGTATGCCATGGAACGGACGGCGTTCGGAAAACCCATCGGCTATCAGCAAGGTATCGCTTTCAAGCTGGCAGACATGGCAACCAGTATTGAAGCATCCCGGTTATTGGTCTGGCAGGCGGCCTGGTTGGTGGACAACCATCTGCCTAGCGCCAAGTACGCTGCCTTTGCCAAATCCTTTGCCGCCGACACGGCAATGAGAGCCGCCATCGAGGCAGTACAAGTTTTCGGCGGTAACGGTTACAGCCGGGAATATCCGGTAGAGAAACTAATGCGTGACGCCAAGATCTATCAGATCTACGAAGGTACCAGCGAAATACAACGCGTGATCATCAGCCGGGAGTTGATGCGCAGTCGTTGACATGACCTTATATGCCTGACGCTCCCTCCGGTTGGCCAGAAGGCCCGACTCGGTTCGCCCGGCCCGAATACCCTCTCAGCGCGGTCGTTGGGCAGGAGGAGATGAAGCTGGCCCTCCTGCTCAACGCCGTCGACCCGCTGATCGGGGGCGTGCTTATTCGCGGGCAAAAGGGGACCTGCAAGTCCACCGCTGCCCGCGCCCTCGGCCGGTTACTGCCTCCCCTTCGTGTTGTTGCCGACTGCCCGTACGGCTGCGACCCCGCCGATACGGACTCGCTTTGCACCGGATGCGCGGCTCGTTATCGGTCCGGCCTGCCGTTGCCGGTCGCAGATCGGCTCGTTCCGGTGGTGACTCTACCGCTCAACGCCACGGAAGAGATGATTGTGGGTGGGCTGGACCTGGAACACGCCCTCAGAACCGGCGCTCGTCGGTTGCAGCCGGGACTTTTGGCGCGAGCCAACCGGGGCGTGCTCTACATTGATGAGGTGAACCTGCTGGATGACCGGTTGGTTGATCTCGTCCTGTCGGTTGCTGCTGAAGGAGTCAACCGAATAGAGCGAGAGGGGGTCTCCAGCTGGCATCCGGCGCGATTCATCCTGGTGGGCACAATGAATCCGGAGGAAGGAGCGTTGCGGCCGCACTTTGCCGACCGTTTCGGCCTCTGTGTTCAGTTGCACGGCGAGGACGATCCCGAGTTGCGGGCAGAGGTGATGGAGCGAAGGGAGGCATTCGACCGCGATCCAATTGGGTTTGCGGCCGCCTTCCAAGCGCAGGAGTCCGATCTGGCTGCCCGAATCGTCGCTGCTCAACAGGCGCTGGACAAAGTTGCTCTGACCGCTCCGGTCCTGCGGCTAATAACCGATCTGTGTCTCGATCACCATGTGGCCGGCCACCGGGCGGACCTGGCGATCCGTCGGGCCGCTCGGGCGCTGTCAGCCCTGCAGGTCAGCCCCTCCGTACAGGCAGAGCAGGTCATTCAGGTAGCTCTGCTTGGGCTGAATCACCGCCGGCGGCGTCCTGTGCCAGGCAACCCACCGCCGCACACTGATGCGGGTGCCCACGACCGCCTGGACCAAGATGGCGCCAGCCAACGTCTGTCCCGAGAACTGATGGGCGATCAGGAGTTGGATGGCGAAAGCGCTGCTGCGGAGACCACGGTGCTGGACCGCAGCACTCCTCAACCAGGCTCCGGAACCCACGAACAGCTTTTCGCCGTTGACGACCCGTTCCCGGTGCGGCCCATCGTACAGCCAAGGGATCGTTTGATTCGCCAAGGGAGCGGTCGTCGTTTCCGGACATTGACCCGCCGGACCGGTCACCCGATCACCACCATTCGCGACCGCACCGGCCGCGATGTCGCCCTGGACGCCACGATTCGAGAGGCGGCGCCCTACCAGGTACACCGGCCGCACCGACCGGGGATGGCCATTACCATCCGTGGCCACGACATCCATACCCGGGTTCGGGAGAGACGGATCGGCAATCTGCTCGTGTTTATCATTGATGCCAGCAGCTCCATGGGAGTGCAGGCGCGCATGCGGGCCGTCAAAGGCGCGATACTCTCGCTGCTGTTGGATGCCTATCAAAAGCGAGACCAGGTGGCCTTGGTCTCCTTTCGTGACCGGGGAGCTCAGGTGCTGCTTTGGCCAACCTCGTCGGTCGAATTGGCAGCAAGGCACCTGCAGAATCTGCCGACCGGGGGTCACACACCGCTCTCGCATGGGTTGGTGGAGAGTTACCGCCTGATCCGGGCGCACCTGATGCGTTACCCTTCTGCACGTCCGATTGCGATTCTCATCACCGACGGCAGAGCCAACGTGCCCATCAACCCTGGTGTTTATGCCCACCAGGAAGCGCCGTCCATCGCCAGCAAGATAGCCGACGAAAAGCGCGTGCACTGGATTGTGGTGGACACGGAAGCCGGAGACATGTATTTCGGGTTGGCGGCCGAGTTGGCCCGACGTCTGGGTGCAGAGCACCTGGAGATTGCCGACCTCAAGGCTGAGGACTTGATCCACCTGGCACAACACTGTGAGACCATCGACTGAGAGTGCCGCAAACACCATGCAATCACCGACCATCTACCCATTTGTGGCCATTGTCCGACAAGACGAGATGAAACTGGCCCTCATCCTGAACATAATCAACCCGCTGATCTCGGGTGTTCTCATCCGCGGAGACAAGGGGACCGGCAAATCGACGGCTGTCCGCGCGTTGGCGGCGATCTTGCCCGAGATTGACGTGGTCGAAAACTGCCCATTCCAGCTACCGCCGGGTTCCAACCACGCGATCTGCCAGGTGTGCGGGCCGTGCCCGGATCCGGTCCGGGTCATCCGGCGAAAGGTGCGGGTCATAGAGTTGCCGGTCGGTGCAACCGAGGACCGCGTCGTCGGCTCGATGGACCTGGAGACGGCAATCAAGGAGGGCGAGCGGCGCTTTGAGCCGGGCATTCTGGCCGCAGCACACCGGGGTATCCTATATGTGGACGAGGTCAACCTGCTGGATGACCACGTGGTTGACCTGCTGCTGGATGCGGCCGCCATGGGCACAAACACAGTGGAACGTGAGGGCATCTCGATTTCTCACCCGTCTCGATTTACGCTGGTGGGAACGATGAACCCGGAGGAAGGTGAATTGCGGCCGCAGTTGCTTGACCGATTTGGCCTGTACGTGCGCATCACCGGCATCCCGGACCCGATGGCCCGGGTGGAGGTGATGGAGAGACGGGCAGCCTTTGAACAGGACGCCGCCGCGTTCGTCCAACGTTGGGAGCCCGAGTCGCACGCGTTGCAGGCACAGATTCAGTCTGCCATTCAGCGGCACCCGCTGGTCAGGATCGAGCGCACCCATACGGTAGGAATCGCCCGGCGTTGCATAGAGGCCGGCGTGGATGGACATCGGGCGGACATTATCACCTACAAGGCTGCCACAGCACTAGCCGCATGGCGTGGACGCAACCAGGTGGCCGATGAGGATGTAGAAACCGCAATTTCGTTGGCCCTGCCTCACCGGCTGCGACGCTTGCCCTTTGACGAGATCGACAGACTGCCGTGACCCGAGAAGCGTACCTGCAGGTGCTGGCATTGGCCCGCTACTTCGATTTTGAACAGGCGCATTCCTTTCAGGATGCCCGACTCGCTCGGCAGCTTTTCGATCAGACATACGACCTGCACCGACTGGGTGACGAGGAAGCCGAACTACTTCAGTACGCCGCTATCTTGCACGACATCGGCTATTGGTACGACTATGAGAATCACCACAAACACGCTTTCCGGATGATCATGGAGGCGGATCTGACCGCCCTGGAGGCACGCGAAAAGGCGATCGTTGCCAACGTGGCCCGGTATCACCGGAGCGCACTCCCCACCACAAAACACAAGGGGTTTGCCGCGCTTTCGCCGGCCGACCAGGATGTGGTGAGGAAACTGGCAAGCATCCTGCGCCTGGCAGACGGCCTCGACCGAACACACAACAACGCGGTGGAGGAACTGATGGTTGAGTTGTGGGAGGACACCCTGGTCATTTGGATCTATCCACCCACCGGAAACGAGATGGATCGCCTGGCGGGCCAGAAAAAATCGCGCTTTTTCCAGGAGGTGTTTGGGCTGTCGGTTCAGGTGCTGCCGGGCCGCTGAGGCCTACAGGTACCCGTTATCTCGATACCAGCCAAAGGCTCGCTCCACGGCCGTCCGGAACGGGGTCTGTGGCAGATCAAGTTCGCGCCTTGCTTTGTCGGGTCGGAAATGGAGACGTTGGGCAGACAGCCGGACCTGGTCGGCATTGACCGGAACCCGGTTTCCCAGTACCCGGCGGGCGGCTGAGACCGCCAGTGCGGTTGGTTCGATTGCCCAACGGGGGAATGTGAATCGGGGGCGGCGGGCACCGGTCACCTCCACAATGATGTCGATGGCGCACCGGTGTGAGAGGTTTTCGCCACCCAGTATGTACCGTTCTCCCGGCCGGCCGCGATCGGCCGCCGCGATGTGTCCGGCCGCAACATCCTCCACCGCTACGTAATTGACTCCTCCTGGCAGGTAAAACGAGATTAGCCCGCGCGCAACCTCGATGATGATGCTGCCCGAGATCTTGTTCAGGTCACGAGCTCCAATGACCACCGCTGGGTTGACGATGACGGCCTCCAAGCCATCCTCAACCGCAGCCCGCACCACCTGTTCTGCCAGATGTTTGCTGTGCCCATAGGGAAAGCGACGCGGCGGCAGGTTAAAGCTATGGGATTCGTCCATGGGCTCGTCGTCCTCTGAGACACCCAACGAGGCCACCGAACTGGTATAGACCAAGCGCCGCACCTGGGTCGCTTGTGCCGCCCGCACCACCGTGCGAGTTCCCTCAACATTGACCCGATACAGCCAGTCCACTCCCTGCCGCCAGTAGTCAGAGACCGCTGCCACGTGAAAGACCCAATCACACCCCTGCATAGCGGTGATGAGGCTATCATAATCCAGAATGTCGCCGGTGGCCTCCTCAAAGTCAAATCCCTGCAACGCATCCAGCCGCGATGATGGGCGGCGCAGGACGCGGGCAGTATGCCCGGCCGCATTCAGCGAATCCACCAAGTGGGCCCCGATGAACCCTGTACCACCGGTGATCAAGGCTCGCATTTTCGCTCCACTGCCTTCACTATTACCGGTTTCTACGACAACCGGATGGTCGCCCTCCGGCCGGATTGTACCACATCGGACGATCGGCCAAAAAACGATTGTGTCTGATCTGGATTTGCCGTATGATTGTGCCTGATCATAGGGGCACGAATGCACACGGAAAACCCGACTGATACGCAATCGCCATCTCAGGTCGCGCTGATACGATGTTCGGACTATGCCCAAGACAACGTAACCGCAGCGGTCGGCCGCGGGCTGGCGTTGTTAGGCGGGGTGGAACGCTTTGTTCGGCGGGGCGAACGCCTGTTGCTCAAACCGAACCTATTGGTTGCCAGTGACCCTGAAAAGGCGGTCACCACCCATCCAGCGGTGTTTCGGGCAGTGGCACAGCAGTTGCAGGCGGCCGGTGCCGTCCTTACCTACGGCGATTCGCCGGCCTTTGAACTACTGCCCGGCGGCGCCGCCCGAGGGTCAGGGCTGGGAGAGGTAGCACACGAACTCGGAATCCCGCTGGCCGACTTTGTTCGCGGCCGCACCGTCTCTTTTCCGGAGGGTGGTCTCATCAAGCGGTTTGCATTGGCCGAGGGTGTGCTGTCAGCGGACGGCCTGGTATCACTGCCCAAATTCAAAACTCACGGACTGACGCGCGTTACCGGAGCGGTCAAGAACCAGTTTGGATGCGTCCCCGGGCTGCTCAAAAGCCAGTTCCACGCCCAACTGGCAGACCAGGAGCGCTTTTGTCAGATGTTGGTAGACCTCAACCGCCTGCTGCGGCCGCGATTGGTGGTAATGGACGGCATCGTCGCCATGGAGGGCAATGGACCGCGCGGAGGAGACCCACGACACCTTGGGGTTCTGATGTTATCCGCTGATCCAGTGGCGTTGGATTCGACCGCCTGCGAGATGATCAACCTGGCGCCAGAATTGGTGCCCACCATAACGTGGGGCCAGCGATGGGGACTCGGTCAGTACCAGAACATCCAGTTTGTCGGTGACGCCATCGAGTCGTTCCGTTCTCCCGATTTCGTCGTGAACCGCGCCCGCGGGTCCACCACTGGCCGACCGGGATTGATGTCCCGATTCATGCGCGAGTGGGTGGTGCCCCGGCCGGCGCTGATTTCAGAACGCTGCGTTCGCTGCGGCCTCTGCGCCCGAATGTGCCCGGTCGAACCCAAGGCTATCGACTTTCGAGACCCCGGAGGGCCCGATTGCCCGCCGGCATACGACTACCACCTTTGCATCCGCTGTTACTGCTGCCAGGAGCTCTGCCCGGAGAAGGCGATTGTGGTTCAAGAGCGACCTCTTGGCCGTCTTTTTGGCCGGCATCCGGGTTGATCCCGCAGCGTTCTCCGGCGGGCAGGCTGGCTGGCCAATTCGGAACGCCTTGGAGAGCCGGTCCTCAGTCAGCGATGCCGGTCGGGGAGGTGTCAGGCAAGCTAGCGTAAATCGCCCGCCTTGAAGAAATCGCGGCACAAGGCTGCCCCTGGCTCCGTCCGGCCGCCTGTTAACCGCGATTCAGTGCCCGCTGGATGATCTCCACCGCCTCCAGCGGGGTGCCGGCCCAGAGCAGCAATTGCTGGTGGGGTATCGGCACATAGGCCGGGTCCACAAACGCTTCCATCGCACGGCGCCAGAAATCCCCTAGCAGCACGAACGCCCGCGGTGCCATGGCATTGGTCTGTAACCGGTTCCAGACCGCCGATACTTCTGCCAGGGTGCCGACACCACCTGGAAGAGCCACCGCACCATCGTTCTCGGATACCAGATGCTCGAGTCGCCGCCACATGGTGCGGTAACGGATTTCCTGAGCCACCCACGGATTGGGTCTGCCCGGTCGCCAAGCCTCAATCTCGTCGCACGTGACTCCGATGACGTGACCACCGGCCTCGGAAGCGCCACAACTAACAGCCTCCATGGTGCCCGTGTATCCGCCAGTAGCTACGGTTAGGCCGGCCTCGGCCAACCTTCGGCCCAGTTCGTAGGCGACGGCATAGTCGGGTTCGCCTGGTACCGGATGATTACTGCCAAAGACAGAGATGACAGGTCTAGAGCTCAAGGAACACTCCTTAGTTGGTAAATCCGGATCACGGGACCCGGTTGCCACCACCCAGTGGGCGAGATCTCTTGCACCAAATCGAGTCTGGCCGCCAGCTCCGTATAAAAACCAACCTCAACCGGGTAACGCGCCGGCTCTCGGAAAAAGCGGTCAACCATGGCGCTGCTGGTCATCAGGTAGTCAAACCCCTCTTGTTCATAGTACGACAGGGGATGCTGTGCCAGGTATCCGAACCCAACCCATGGAAAAACGGTCTGCTGCAGCGGTGCGGCATACTCCTCTACCGCGAAGCGGCTGCCGGCCGCCACATGGGTTTCCACCCACCGGCTGGCGCTGAGGCGGGTGTTGGGGGTGGCCATTCGGATGGTGTCCCGTGCAGTCCGGCCGGCAGGCCATAGAAGCAAGAGACTAACGACGGTTGCCGCGACCAGGGTCCGTGATTGCCGGGCTTTGCCCCTGCCTTCCCGATGGAGACGGCCGGCGATCCAACGAGACAGTTGAACCGCCGCCAGCGCACCGCCAACCCACAGCATGGGCAGTGTCGGCACAATCCAACGGTCCCAATGGAGAGGATGAAGTGTGGTCTCCACCACGTAGGGCACCACAAACGCCAGCACGACGAGCCACTGACGGCCATACTTGGCCAAACCCTTGGCCAGCCCGACCAGGCCCGCCATATAGAGCGGCCATGTCAGCCAATAAGGAAACGCGCGAGAAAGGTAGTACACCAGATTCCCCCCAACCGAAAGGCCGTCCGCCCCCAGGTGGGCAGTTCGGGTCTCTGTCAGCAGTGCCTCCTGGGCCAGCTTCCAGTCCAGCAAGAACGTCGGCGTCGAGAGCGCGAACGCGAACACCGCCGCCAGCGCACCCAGAATGGACAATCCCACCCACCGCTGCGCTCGGAGTGGTTGCCCGTCGGGGCGAGCCAGCACCAGCGCCGCAGGCAGTGTCAGCAAGACAGCGGCTGCGCTGTACTTGCTGCCAACGGCCAGTCCACCGGCCGCCCCAGCCATCAGTACTCGGGTGGCCAACGGGCAAGAGCGCGCCCGCAGAGAGAGCACGAGCGTTGCCGTCACAAAAAAGGCGAGGGCCGTGTCCGTGCGCGCAATCCGCGACCAGAAGACCAGCGATGGATCAATGGCCGCAATGCCTGCTGCCAACAAGTGAGACCATGCTGGCTCCCGAGGCAGCAGTAACTGAGCCAGATAATAGACCATCGCCACGGTGAGGACCGCGTACGTGATGCTCAGCAGTCGGCCAACCAGGTAGAACGGAGATGAATCCCGCTCGAACGTGGTTAGCATTTCCGGATTGGCCCCCAGCAGGCTTCCCCCGTGTCCCACGACCCAGTAGAGACGGTACAGGACCGATAACGGATAGATGGTGGTAGAGCCCGGATGCCCTAGCCATCCCGGGCTCCAATGGCCTTCGACCACCATACGAACCGCCGGTTCCACCTTGGTGTCTTCGTCCGGTTCGCGATAATACGGAAGACCCAGTTGGATTCCCACCAACCGGACACCGGTGGCAAGCACTAGAATGCCAAGCAGCACCCAGATGCGGCATCGCGGCCGCCGGAGGGGCGCCACTTCAGCGGTCCTCGCACAGAGCATTCCGAACACTTGCCTGTTGCCCGTGACTCTTCTGTGCCGATGGCGGCTCAACCGCGGTCCGCTCTCCGGCCGTTCTGAGCCTCTAGCCAGCCACGGACTCTGCTCCTGGCCGACCGGCTCGCCACCAAGGGGATATCCACCACAACGTACGGGTAAACGTTGATCACAAAAGTGCGATGATATCGGCTCTGGGTGACGGCCGTGGGATTGTAGTTATGGACGTGACCGTGCAACAAGTACCGCGGCCGAAAACATCGCATAAAGGGCAGGAAGGGCTTGAATCCGGTGTGGGCCAGATCCGAACGGTCGTGGATCCCAAATGGCGGGGCATGTGTCACCAGCACGTCCAGGTAGCGGCCATGGAGCAGCCGGATCAGGCACAAGCGGGGAGCCATCTGGAGCAATTTCACGGCGATCTGACGGTCATTGTACATGCAGGCCCCGTCCGGGCGGTAACGCATAGCCCCCTCGATCCCTGCTACGTACAAACCGGACTGGAAAACCACCTGGCCATCCAGGTCCAGGCAGCCCTCGGCCCGCCGGGCCACCCGGCCGTTACTCATGTAGACCGGGTGGTCATCGTGATTACCGCGAACATACAACACGGGGACGCGACTCAGCGCACTGACGATGTATTCCAGGTAGTAAACGGGCAGGTCTCCGCACCCAAAGACAACCTGGATGTCACTGTACCGGGATCGCACAGACGGGCTGTAAATGTGCTCCTGCACCCGGTCGCTGACCGCGAGAACCCTTATCATCGAGCGGCGATCCCATGGTCGCACTGACCACCATGGGAAACTCTACCATGTTCCAAGTGGCTACGCCGACCGGCCGCCCTTGAGGCCATCCTGCAGCGCCTTGAGGCGATCCCACTCGCCCGCCGCCGCCAGACCAGCCTGGTCAGGCCAGGTGGTTGGATTTGCCAGCCTCAGGCGGGGTTGCCCGTCACCCTCCGACGCATTGCCGACCAAGGACATCATGAAGACGATGGCTATCATCAAAAACCTCCTCCCCATTCGCCGTCGGCGGCCTTTTGGCGGCCACCGGGTGCCGCCTGGCCGACCAGCCGCCCCATCACCAGGGTGTCAACAAACCGGCCGTCACGAAAAACGTAGCTGCGCATCGTGCCTTCGGTCTCAAAGCCTCCCTTGCGGTACAACCGGATGGCACGATCGTTGTCTGCGTATACCTCAAGTTGCAGCCGTCTCAGACCAAGCCAGTTGTCCGCCAGGTCGAGGACCGCCGCCATCAGCGCCGAACCCACGCCCATTCCCTGATAAGCCTCATCAACACTCATGCCTATGTGCCCGACGTGCGAGCGGTGATGCTCATCCAGATGAATCCCCGTATTTCCCACTACCCGCCCATCCAGCTCGGCGACCAAGGGCCAGGAACGCTCCGGGGGCCGCTCCTGCACCCGGCGCCGGTCGACGTCGGCCGAGCGAAATGGAATCCCCAACGTGCCCCAGTACACCGAGGGTTGCGACCATATCCGGTGGTATGCTTCCCAATCCTCGGCGCTGCCTCCACGAATGTAGACCGGACGATGCGATTGGTTTCCCGGGGATCGGACCGGTATAACGCCTTCTGGCGGCCAACTTGCGGCTTTCTGATCTGCGGCACCGGTAAGGCGCGCCATGAGCAACTCGTCCACCAGGCGGCCGCACAAGCGAACTGCCTGACGCAGTCGCGCCTCCTGAACAAAACCGAAAGAGCTGTACAGGGCAATGGCCGACTCGTCCGTGGACGGCAATCGGACGGCCAACCGCGACCGGTTCAACCATTTTTCGGCCACCTCAACCGCTTTACCGAGCAGCTGACGGCCGGCCTCCTGGCCAAGCTCCGGGTGCTGCTCCAGGGACAGATCGGCGGAATGAACACGACGCCCCGCACCAAGTTCGATGTTGGCCCGGGCGACTGTCTTCTCCCCTTCGGCCAGGTGAGCCACCGCCACCAGAGGCCAGGACCGGTCCGGAACCTGTGCCAGCTCGTTCTTGACCCAGTCCGGCCGTATGTAGGGCAAACCGCCCGGGCTCAACACTCGGATGGCATAGACATCCTGCCAGTCGGTTGCTTGCTGCCCACGAATTTCAATCATCGGTTCAACTCACGCTCAGCGTCAGGAGCACGACCGCCAGAAAGCCGGTTGCCGTTGCCCGGCCGCCGGGGTCGTCTCACTCACCGCCCGTCCCGTTTCATTCCCCGCACCCTCAAGGCAACAACCGAATCTCGGTCCAAAGGAGAAGCGGTAGCGGAGCTCCGGCAACAGAGCAGACATATGGGTCGCGCCGCGGTGCGGCAAGCGGACATCCCAATCGCCGACGCCTCGCCACAGACCTGACACCCTTCATCACCATTGGCCGCAGCGTCCGATCTCCATCGGGTCTGGTGGGGTCAGTCCAGGAGCAGCCGCTGCACTCCGAGGGGGATTTTACCAGACAGCGAACCGGTTGCCCATCGACTCATGATTGGCCGGCCAGGGCAGCGTGTACCGTGAGTTGGCCATGACCCGGCCATGAACCACCACTTCCAGTGAATCGCTCGGCCAAGGCGCGGCCGTCCGTACCCAGTTGGGAGGTGTTTTGCTCCAAGCTGCCCGACTAGGACACCTCGCGCGGTGTAGTGTACAGGGCAACAATGTTCGCCAAAGGTGTATCCGCCTGGAGGTAATGGGCCGAAGTGCAGATATACCCACCGCCGCGACCCAGCAACTGGCAAAGGTTCCTGACCTCTGTCTCTACATCCTGTGGAGTGCCGTGGGGCAGGGTGTGCTGGATGTCTACCCCGCCATGGAACGCCAGCCGGTCGCCAAACTCATCCTTGATGCGCCCCGGCGCCATGCCGGCTGCCCGGGGCTGAAGCGGGTTGAGGACATCGATTCGCATCTCATCCACCAGAGGACCTATCAGGGGAAAGATGGCGCCGCAAGAGTGGTACATGATCCGAACCGGATGGGCGGCGCTGCGAATGGCCCGGTTTAGCCTCTGATGCCGCGGGAGGATGTGCCGGCGCCACATGCGCGGCGACATCAGCAGGCCCTCCTGGATTCCGATATCGTCGTAGGTGTACACCATGTCCAATAGACCGCCGGCTGCCTCGATCACTCGAGTGACGTTCTCAACATAGATATCGGTGAAACGGTCCATGATGGCGCCGGCAATTGTGGGCTTTTCCACCAGGTCCAGCAGAAAGCGCTCAAATCCCCGCAAAGCCCACGCCCACTCGAAAATGCCACCTACCTCATAACGAAGATGGTAACGGTGCTCGGCGTTCAGTCGCTCACACAAAAGCCGGACCCCGGCCACATCCCAATCGTCCGGATGTGCCCAGTCCCAATTGAGCACATCGGCAACGCTCTCGGCTCCTGCGAGCGGGTGACTGGCGTACTCCTCGTACGTGCCAAAGGCATTGGTCACGGACCGGCGATGGGTGCCCCAGGGACATATGTTCGTGCCGTCTGGCAGACGGCGCGCCTTGGTGCCCACGTAGCGGGTGGTCACCATCCGGCAATCGACGCCCAGCAGGCGCAACACGGATTCGTCGTCAGGCAAGCCCAGAGCGTCGCGGAGCGTGCGCCAGACCTCCGGCACCGCCCAGAAATCAAATGGAACCCTATCCGGCTGGCGGTGTTCCAGCGCCATCTCGACCCGTTGCCAGGAGGATAGGTCGCCAACACTAGCCAAGCCATATCGACTTTCCAGCAGGGCTCTCAACTCAGCGGGTTGGGACAGATCCATGCTTCGCTCCCCAAGCATCACGCGCGTTTAACCGGCGAGCCCCGGTCGCATCGCTCCGCGCAGGGCCCCGGCCGTTCGAACCGGGGTGGGCCAGCCGTTGGCAGGTTACTGTTTTTCGTACGGCTTGCCCTCGGCCGCCGGCGCCATGGAGCGGCCGACCACGCCAGCGACGACGATGATGGTCAAGATATACGGCGCGGCCTGCAAGAATTCGGGAGGAATGGGCGTGTTGAGAAACGGCAGAATCGGTCGCAGGATCTGCATCTTGACTTGCAGCGCGTCGGCAAAACCAAAGAGCAGCGCCGCCAGGAATCCTCCAGTCGGATTCCAGTTGCCGAAAATCATTGCCGCCAGAGCCACAAAACCCTGGCCGCGGGTCATGCCATCCTCAAAGGTACCGACAACACCAATGGAGAAATAGGCTCCCCCTATTCCGGCGATCATGCCGCCGATGATGACACTGATGTACCGCATCCGGTTCACATGCACACCGACCGTGTCGGCGGCCCGCGGGTGTTCGCCGCAGGCACGCATCCTCAGACCCCACGGCGTGGCAAAGATCAAATAGTTCACCAGCACCAACAGTATCAGCATGATAAAGACCGTTGGCTGGTTGTCAAACAGCAAGGGGCCAATGATGGGAATATCCGCAAGAACCGGCACGCGGTACGAGCCAAAGTGGCCGGGCGTGCTCATACCGGCTGGCTCCAGCAGCCGCAGGTTGAGAAAACGGGTCGCACCGACCGCCAGAATGTTGATGACCGTGCCCGAAACGATCTGGTCAACCTGGTACTTGATCGAGAGCACGGCGTGCACCGCAGCCATCAGTCCCCCGGCCAGGCACGCGCCCAGGATGCCCATCCACATGCTGCCGAAAATGCTGGTAAAGGCGATCGCCGCAAAGGCGGCCGTTAGCATCATCCCTTCGATGGCGATATTGATGATGCCCGAGCGTTCGCAGAGGATGCCGGCCATCGCACCCAAGGTAAGGGGAGTAGCCGCCAGCAGCGTAGCTTGAAGCATGCCGGGAAGATTGAGGCTGGTGCCACTGGTCATCCACACCAAGAATGCGAACGCGACGAAAAACACCGCCAGCCAACTGAGGACTGTGCGCAGTGATCCCAAACCCCGATATAACCTGGCGCCTGCCACCAAGAGACAGAACCCGCCGATGACATAGAGCGTTTCGGGGGCCGGAAGCGTAAAGAGTGTGCCGATGATCTGGTCGGTAAAGGCGGCCCGCGCCCCTGGCTGAACGCCGAAGCCGGCCAGCAGCATCAGCATGACGCCAATGCTTGCCATCAGAGCACTGACTAGGAGGTCTTTTGGTTCAAGAGCCAAAGTCCGCGGGCGGTCGGCCGTAGTAGACTGTACTGCCATGTCTCCCTCCCTCATGCGCCCCAACCGCGCGAAAAGACGACGACCTCCGCCTCATCCCGTCTCGCCTGGCGGAGGCGGTACAGAGCGCGGATGATAGCCGGAGCGGCGATGAATATGATGACCAGAGACTGGACAATCTGAACAATCTCGGTCGGAATTCCGGCCACCGACTGCATTCGGCTGGCACCCGCCCTCAGGACGCCAAAAAGAAGGCTGGCTCCGACCACTCCCACGGGGTGGCTCTTGCCCAACAGCGCCAAGGCAATGGAGTCAAAGCCATAACCCGAGCGGAAACCAAGGGCGATGTTGCGGGTGATCCCCAATCCCTGACTCACCCCAGCCAGGCCCGCTAGACACCCACTCAGAAACATGGCCAGTACGTAATTCTTGGCCACGTTCATACCACCGTAACGGGCTGCATTGGGATTGGCGCCCACGGTGCGAAGCTCAAAACCCCAGGTGGACCTGAACAGAAACCAACCGGTCGCCGCCGCCGCCGCGATCGCCAACACGAAACCCCAGTGGAGCGTGACAGGATGATCCAGAAATCGCGGCAAAACGGCGCTCGAGAGAATATCACGGGTGCGGCAGGTGCCCCGGACGGCCTCCAGCGGGCCACAAAGGAGCCAGTCGCTCAGACGAAACACGACGTAATTCAACATGATGGTCGTGATGACCTCGTGGGCACCCGTGCGGGCCTTGAGGAAACCAGCCACCGCAGCCCAAAGCCCGGCGGTTATTGCTCCCACCACAATGGCCAACGGTAGATGGATGACAGCCGGCAGCCCGCTGAATGACATGCCGACCAGTACGGCCGCCAACCATCCTACGCCGATCTGACCCTCGGCCCCAATGTTGAACAACCCTCCCCGAAAGCCCAACGCCACCGCCAGACCGGCAAAGATGTACGGCACCGATTGCACCAGGGTGTCGCTAGGACCGCGGACCGAGTTGAGGAGAGGCTGCAGCCCGTCGCCGTTCAACCAATAGCCAATGGCGCCCAGGATACGAATGGGATCACCGAGCGCCCCCTGGTAGAGCGCTGCATACGCGCGGACCAAATTGGCCATCCCGGCGCCTAGTCCTGCCCCAACACGGCCCTCACCCCACGCGCGGTAAACCGCTTGATCAGTCAGGATCAGGATGATGGCACCGATCAGCAATGCCGTGATCACTGACAGAACCGGCACCACCAGTCCCGAGAGCCGGGAAGTCAACCGGTCTCGCATCCAGGGCCAACCACCGTGACGGGCAGAGATCGCTGCCAGGGCAAGAAGACCGAGCAAGAGGACCAACGGCCACAAGCCAAGCGCCACCAACAAGACCAGGACCAGCCACTTGCTCACGGCAAGTATCACACCAAGAAGCACCGCCGCCAGGGCCAGCCGCGCCCAACGCGGCAACGCAGTTACCAGGTGCCGAAACGTCGGTTTCGGAGATGTTCCAGGCTCAGCCAACGGTCACCCCTCCTTTCTCCCTTGACTGTCCGGCTCCCGCCATCAACAGCCCGAGCCCTTCACGCGTGGCTTCGGTGGCCTCCAGCGCACCTACGATATGTCCTTCGTACATGACCGCGATCCGATCGGAAAGCGCCATGATCTCATCCAACTCGACCGACACCAACAGCACGGCCACCCCCTCATCCCGCTTTTGCACCAGCCGGCGGTGGATGTACTCGATGGACCCCACATCCAGACCTCTGGTCGGTTGAGCGGCAATGAGTAACTGAATTGGCCGGCTGAATTCGCGAGCCACAATGACCTTTTGCTGGTTGCCGCCGGACAGGGTCTGGGCGGGCAATATGATGCTCGGCGTCCGCACGTCGAATTCGGCCGACACCCGACGGCCGAATTCCTGCACCTCGTCAAACTGGAGAACCGGCCCTTGGGCAAATGGGTGCTGATAATAGGTGCAAAGAACCAGGTTGTCGACTATGGGAAAAGGCAACACCAATCCGTCCCGTTGCCTATCCTCGGGGATGTGGGCAACTCCCAACTCGGTGACGCGACGTGGCAGTGCATTGGTCACGTCTTGCCCCAGAATCCGGACACTTCCGCCGGTGGCCGGCCGCAGCCCTGTGAGTACTTCCACCAGTTCGGTCTGGCCATTTCCCTGAACGCCGGCGACGCCCAGTACCTCGCCCGCCCGTACGAAAAGATCCACACCGCGTAAGACGTGATGCCCGCGGCTGTCGTCGGCAGTGAGGCCGGACACCTCCAAGACGACATCCCCGATCGAGGCTGTCCCCTTGTCCACCACCAGTGCCACCTCGCGGCCGACCATCATCTCTGCCAGCTCCGCCTCGGAACTCTGCGACGGGATGGCCTGGCCCACCAGCCGACCACCTCGCAAGACAATCACCCGGTCGGCAATGGTCATCACCTCTTTGAGCTTGTGACTGATAAAGATGATCGATTTTCCCTGACCGGTCAGCGCCCGCATGATGACAAAAAGCTCGTCCGTCTCCTGCGGAGTCAACACTGCCGTAGGTTCATCCAGGATCAAGATCTCGGCTTCACGGTAGAGCGTTTTCAGAATCTCCACCCGCTGTTGGACGCCTACCGGGAGGTCCCCCACCAGTGCCTCCGGATTGACTGCCAGCCCGTACTGCTGGGATAGGTGGCGGATGCGGTGTGCCGCTGTTTGCCGGTCCAGAGCTGTGGTAAGCACATTCAGACTCGGGTGCGAAACGGCGGCAAATCCAATTGCCAGGACCACGAGCAGCGGAATCCGCTCCGCGCCACCCAGCACCAGGGCCAACGCCACCAAAAGCGCTACGCTGGCCAACGCCACCACCGGAAAATAGACCCGGAAACCGCGCCGGCTGAGTAACCCAAGCAGAATCACCAGCCCGTACAGCCCGGCCATGGCCAGGCCGCCTCCCAGCGCCGCCAGCAGCCCTTGGCTCCAGGAGCCCAACGTCAGCACGCCACCCAACAGAAAGGTCAGGGCCAGGACGCCGGACGCAAGACCCATGCTGCGCCACGAAAAGGGCAGCCGGGTCGGTTCGGTTCCCATGACAATGTTTTCGGCAACCGTGAACACCGGGACCAATTGAAAGTGCTGGTGAACCATGCCAACTCCCAGGCGGATGGCATCATTGGGCTCGCGAATGTCGACGGGTTGGCCACGGACCTCGACCTGGCCCTCGTCCTGCGAATAGAGGCCGTATAGGATGTTCATCAGGGTGCTCTTGCCGGCTCCGTTCTCGCCAAGAAAGGCGAGGATTTCGCCCTGGTTCAGCGAGAAACTGACCCGATCGTTGGCCAGCACCCCGGGGAAGCGCTTGGTCACATCACGCATCTCCACAATTGGCGCCATGTTCGCTCCCTTGCGTTCGCTAAACACAATCGGGGCTCGACGCATCACCGAAACCTAGCGCCGAACCCCGAGAGATCACAAACGGACGCTACATCGGTGCTGGCTACGCCAGCACCGATGTAGCACAAACCGGAGAACCGTAACCCGATCTACCAACCCGTGGGAATCGAGCCGGCGATAATCCCCTGAACAATCGCGTCGATCTCGGCCTTAAGGTCGGCCGGGATCTGGTTGTCAAAGTCGTGGTACGGAGCCAGACCAACACCGTTGTTTGACAGGGTGCCCACATACACATCGCCGCCAGTAAACTTGCCCTGGGCAGCCGACTCCACCACGCTATACACGGCGTTGTCCAGCCGCTTCATGCAGGATGTGATCAGGATGTCCTTCTCGTTGGGCAGAGTAAAGTACTGGTCCACGTCCACGCCGACACCCCACTTGCCACGCTCCTTGGCCGCCGTGAGGCCGCCGTTCCCGGTCTTGCCTCCGACGCCAAAGATGACGTCCACACCCTCATCGATCAGCGAGTTGCCCTGGATCTTGCCCTGATCCGGCGCCTCAAAGTCGCCCACGTATACGCCCTTGACCAGAACGTTCGTGCCCTTTTGCTGGTTGTAGTAGGCAGCGCCCGCCGCGTAAGCGACGATGAACTGCTCCACTGGCGGGATCTGCATGCCGCCGACATAGCCAATCTGCGGGTCCGCCGGGTCCTTGAGCACAGCCCAGCCAGCGGCCAGGTAGCCGATGGGGAACGCGGCTTCGTCCACGTTAAAGACGATGCCCTTGACGTTGGGAATGGGCGGGTCATAGGCATAGTCGATGATGCCAAAGTTTACCTTCGGATACTGTTTGCCCATCTTCTCGGTGGCATCGCCCAAGAGAAAGCCGACGGTGATGATCAGGTCATACTCCTGCTCGGCAAACTCGGTGATGTTCTTTTCATAGTCTGCCTGGGCTTGACTTTCGATGAACTTGGCGCAGACGTCCAGCTTTTCATCCGCCATCTTCAGGCCTTCCCAGGTGTTCTGGTTAAAGCTAGCGTCGTCAATGCCGCCAACATCCGAAACCATGCCCACCTTCACGTCACCCCTCTTGCAGCCCTCCGGAAGTGCCGGGCCGCAACTTGCCAGCACCATTGCCAAAACCATGATGCCAGCCATCAAGAGACCAACAGATTTCCTCATTTCACTCTCTCCTCCAGATAACTAGAGCCAACTAAAATCAAACGCTATGTGCGGGTCCTTGTGTACAAACGGGTCCAGTCACCACCTCCTTCCACGCAAACACCACTGTATTGCGACTTGAACCAAGATCATTATACACCAAGCGCGCCAGCGCGCAACTGTGATTCGTCGTCATTTCACAAGCCGACACCATTGTCCGGGGCTAGCACCTCTCGTTGGCGGCTTCCCCCGGGGTGTGGGCCGACAATCCCCCCTGCTTCCATGGCTTCAACCAGCCGAGCAGCACGGGTATACCCAATGCGCAGCCGCCGTTGCAGCAACGAAACAGATGCTTTTCCCATCTCTCTGGCAATGGCCACCGCCTGGTCGTAGAGCTCATCCTGCCCGGAGGTAGCTGCCTCGGGTTGCACAATCTCCTCCCAGAGAGGCTGCTGAGTAGCCAAAGCAGGCGGCCCTTCCGGTTCGACCGTTGCCCCTTGGTCCCCACCCGATTGCTCGGTTCGGGCTCGGGCAGCCTTGCCGGCCAGCACGGCTTCCACCCGTTGCCGCCGCCAGAACTCGACCAACCGACGTAGCTCTCGATCCGAAACATAACTCCCCTGCAATCGCTGGGGTTGAGCGGTATCCGGCAGCATAATCAACATGTCACCCCGGCCGAGGAGTCTCTCGGCACCGGTGCTGTCCAGAATCACCCGCGAATCGGTGGAGGAAGCGACAGCAAATGCAATCCGGGCCGGAAAGTTGGCCTTGATGAGCCCGGTAACCACGTCCACGCTGGGGCGCTGGGTCGCAATTACCAGGTGGATGCCAGTAGCCCGCGCCATCTGTGCCATCCGGCACACTGCGCGTTCGGTCTCTTCTGGAGCCATGAGCATCAGATCCGCCAATTCGTCGATGATGACCACGATGTAGGGAAGTCTCTCGTCGGCCTGGCGGTTGTACTCGCCCATGTTGCGCACACCGGCCTCCGCAAACCGCCGATAGCGCGTGTCCATCTCGCGCGTCACCCATTGGAGAGACCCGACGACCTTGTCCAGGTCGACAATCACCGGCGTGAGCAGGTGGGGAACGCCGTTATACCCGGTCAACTCTACTCGTTTTGGGTCCACCATCAGCAGGCGAAGCTGATCCGGTGTATTTCCGATCAGCAGACAAGCCACAATCGCGTTCACACAGACCGATTTGCCCGAACCCGTAGCACCGGCAATCAGCAAATGCGGCATCTGGGTCAGGTCGCCGACCACTGCGTGGCCTGAAACGTCCTGGCCCAGAGCGATCTTGAGACCGGAAGTGAGACGGCCGAATGCGGGCGACTCCATCACATCCCGGACACTGACAACGCTCGCCTCGCTGTTGGGCACTTCAATGCCAATGTACCCCTTGCCCGGTACAGGGGCCTCGATGCGGATGGACTGTGCAGCCAGGGCTAGCGCCAGGTCATCGGCCAGCGAATTGATCTGTCCAACTTTGACCTTGGTGCGCTGGCCATTCCGGCGCTCGACGTACTGAGGCTCGACCCCAAACTGGGTGATCACCGGACCGGGATTGATTTCAACCACCCTGCCCGGCGCTCCAAAGCTGGCCAATGTGTGCTCTATGATCTCCACCTGCTGGCGCATATAAACGTCGGAGGTGTTGCCTTCGGTCCCAGGCTCGAGCACCTCTGGAAGCGAGGGAAGCCGCCATGAGTAACCCGTGGCGGCCATGCGAACGGCATCCCCGTAAAAGAGCCCGGGTTGATCCTGCCCAACCATCCTTTCGGGAGTCTGGTCGACCGTGACTGATGAGTTCACAGACTGCGGAGGCTCCGATGTGGGCGTAGCTATCTCCGTCTTCCGCCTTGCCGTCGGTGCAGCAGGAACCCCCGGGCGTTGGGGCGCACGCTCCGCCCGACCGGCGGAGAGTTGATCCCCGGCTGGTACCCGGCGCCGCGTCCGCCGGAGAAGCGGCCCGGCCAAACGGTCAAAGGTTAACCCCGAAATCAGGATACCGCCCGTGACCATGATCGCCAGACAGGCCCCAAGGGCCCCGATCCGGCCGATCGCCGTTTCGATGCCGCCGGCCAGCCAGCCGCCCAAGTACCCACCGCCTTTCCCTTGGTGGGCGATTTCGTCCAGCGTTACGTAGGGAGCAGAGAATGCCACTTGGAGCAGATGCAAAAAGCCTTCCAGTCCCAATAACGTGACGCCCACGCCGGCTACTCGCGGCCACCGCACCCGGGGGGGTTGCTCCATACCCCACAGGACCAGGTAGAGCCCCACCAGCCCGATGGTGATCGGCACCATCACACCCAGGTAGCCGAAAAACGACCAGATACGATACCATAACCAGTCGGTGACGTTGCCACGGCTGATTTCCAGGCCGCTCAGAACAGCAACCCCAGCGATGGCAATCAGCAGGATGCCAAGAAGAATGGCCCACTGGTAGCGCGAAAGTCGCAACCCGTGTCCCTTCCGGGCTGCGCGGGATGACTTGCGCCGGCTCGCCGACGACCGGCTGCCGGAGCTCTTTTTGGTGCGACTAGGTTGAGCCATAGGTCAAAATCACGCCACGTTGGGAGCGACCGTGTTCATTTTCACTCCCGAGCGGATCATAAGGTGACTCTTTACCATCAAGATGAAACCTACCAGCCTCCCGACAAGGTGGGGAGTGCCCAGACCCTGCCCCGTCCCAAGTCCGATCTGGTCCACCAGATAACTGACCAGGGTTACCACGATGCCCACCACAACCATGATCTGTGGGATATGCACCTGTGGAGCATCCCCATGGAAACCCTGCCTACAGTTATCGTACCGACCGCATTGGATGCTGACCGAGACCACAACGGCCTCTCTCTCAATCAGTCAAACCACCTGACCGCTGTTCGGCCATCTCTCCCTGAGGCGACAGCCGACGAGCAGAGATGTGGGCCACAGAACATGCTCCTGTTATACCAGCCCTTGGTCGCCAGGTCAACTCGGCTGGAAAGGGGATCTGCCAAGCCTATTCATGTGACATAGCCAGCCCCTGAGCCTCCTGCTTGTGCCCGTTCTTACCAATGTCTTATGTTTCTCCTATATCCCGTTGATACCCGAGCTGTAGAGTGGAGGCGGAAAGGAAACGACAAGTATGAGTGGCTGGCCCTATTCACCAATCGACAGGCACTACACCGGCGAAGCGGTGCGGGTGCCTGTGCGTACCATGGATGAGAACCCGGCGAGTTCGAGTCCGGACGATCCTGATGTCTACCGCGAAAAATACGCGCGCCTTTTGGCGGAACTGGACAATCACAAGAAACGCGCCCAGCGGCTGGTCTCCCTCCAGCAAGAACAGGAAAAGGAGGACCTCTTTCGCGCTTTGCTGCCGGTGGTCGACAACATGGAAAGGGTCCTGGCCCACAAATCTGAAACGGGCCGGGAGACCGCGCTGTTGCGCGGTGTCGAACTTACCTTGCAGTCCATGCACGACGCCTTGGGTCGCTTTGGAGTGTTAGCTCTAGAAGCCGAGGGGGAACCCTTTGACCCCCAGGTGCACGAGGCGGTTGCGGTCATGTCACATCCGTTTCTCCCACCGTCTACGGTGGCGGAGGTGGAGCAGCGCGGGTACCTGATGCACGGCCGGTTGCTCCGCCCGGCCAAAGTGGTGGTGACGGGCAGTTGAGCTGACTCTGAGACAGAGGGGTATGGGTAACAGAGATTACTACCAGACATTGGGAGTTGACCGTAGCTCCACCACGGACGACATCAAAAAAGCGTACCGGCGATTAGCGCGCCGTCACCACCCAGACGTCAACCCTGGCGACATGGCTGCGGAGGAGCAGTTTAAGGAAATCAACGCAGCGTTTCAGGTCCTCTCTGACTCGGAAAAGCGCCGCCAATATGACCAGTTTGGACAGCAGTGGCAGCAAACTGCAACCCCTTCTGGGACGTCCTCGGGGAGTGGAGCGGAGTACACACGCACTATGAGCCCGGAGGAGTTCGAGGAGATATATGGCAGCAACCTGGACGGAATGGATTTCTTTGAGACTCTCTTTGGCGGCCGGCCAGGTGGTCAGGAGCAATGCCAACCCAGGCCAAGGAAGGGCCGGGATGAGGAACACACGGTGGAGATCTCGCTAGAAGAGGCTTTCCACGGCACATCGCGCTCGCTGCAGTGGGATGACGGCCGGAGAATCGAGGCCCGCATTCCACGCGGAGTGAGGAGCGGGTCCCGGGTGCGTCTCGCCGGACAAGGAGGAGCCGGACTCGCCGGAGGTTCCCCGGGGGACCTCTACCTTCGTGTGAGGGTGACTCCACACGCCATATTCCTGCGGGCGGGGGATGACCTTCGAGTGTCCATATGGGTCGATCTATACACGGCAGTGCTGGGAGGAGCGGTAACCGTCCCGACATGCGAGCAAGCCGTGAGTCTCACGATTCCTGCTGAAACCCCCAACGGAAAGGTCTTCCGTTTACGGGGTCTGGGAATGCCATTATCAAAGGACCCGACTCAGAGAGGTGACCTTTACGCCAGGGTACAGGTAGAGTTGCCCCTCACGTTGAACAGCCGTGAAAGGGAGCTTTTTCAGCAGCTGCGGGACATGAGAACCTGATCGTCGGACCCAAGGCTTGTCATCGTTGAGCGCCGTCCGACCGCCCTCCGCGACGGGTAAGGCGCCGCAGAGACCGTACGAGCCGCGACGGCTGTCTGGCTGCGGTCGTATCGACGATGGGTTGCGGGGTTGGGACAAGACCAGGATGATCCGGTGCCATTTTGCGGACCGTGTCCACACAGATGTCTTTCATCCTCCTGTCTGGAGCTACCAGGGACAACAGCCACCAGGCATCGGGGTTGGAGGCATGGGTACTGAAAACGTATCTTAGCTCCTGGTAGGCAAGGCTTCGTTTCCCCGAGAGAATCATGTCCTGTATCCGCAAAAGCTCATCCGCCATCGTACTACCTGTTTTGAGAAACCATCCCCACTCCGACTAATTTCACAGTATATCACAGTATTCCTTGAACGCTCAGGGAAGCGGGAGGATGACCCGCAGCCTTCCCCTGTCGTCCAGGTGGAGGAAGGACGCGGCATTGCCGCCCGTTGCTGCCGATCAGAACTGCCAGGCGAATTGCCCCACAACTGGTTGCACCAGTCTACTCAGGTCAGCATAGGGAATCTTGATAGAATGCCGATGCGTGCCGACGCGAAACACAACGTGAGTCTGTGCCGCCAGTACTTCGTCCACATAGACGGTCATCCGGTAAAGGTTTCCCAGTGGGGGCATTGCTCCTGGCAAGCAGTCGGGGAAAAGCGACGAAAAATCGCTCTCTTTGGCCAGCTCTACAACGTTGGAACCCAGGTGAGTTTGTATCCGCTCCAGGTTGACGCGATACGGAGCCGGTACCACTACCATTACCAGCTTTTGGTCAGCCTTGACCATGACTACCTTGGCCACCTGCCTCCCCGGGACGTGTAGCGTTGCCGCCAGCTCTTGGATAGTATAGACCTCCGGATGTGTGAACATCTCATAGTTCACGTTTTCATCCTGCAGGTATTGCTGCACACGTTCCCTGCAATCCATGTCATCTCCCTCCTTATCCCCGAATTGTCAAGTCTCCTCAATCCCATTCCTCGCAATACAGTCCGTCGCATTGCAGAGACATCTCATGATCGCCGCGTGCGTTTTCAATCAGATTTGGATATGTCAGATAAGTGGTTTGGGAGTGGGTGGCGATCCATCCATACTATACTCCTGTTCCTGGAGGACGGCAACATGCAAGTTTACCTGCCCGTTCAACCAAGGAATATCTCTCGTACGTCAAACATCGACATCGAGAGAGTAGATTCCTTCTTCCTGTGCTGTGGATAAAATGTGTCCAACAGTGTACAAGATGAGGAAAAATGGAAGACTAATGGGGGATGGAGTAAAGTGTAACCCCAACTTTTATAGGTTGCTCAAGGGAAAAGGAGGAACAACAGATCCTCACATCTAATTGACATCCAGAAACATCGATTTGTCCACAGGGTAGAGGAAAGGATGGGAGCACCAAGGATGAAAGATCTGCACCATATAGAGAGGGAGATAGGAAGAAGACCACCCCATATGGCTAGAAGGAGAGTGAGACTCCTCATATTCCCCTTATCCACACCCTCTACTACTACTACTATTAATATACTACAATTGAGGTGAACAACAATACAGACATACAGTCTTAAAGATTACTGTCCTACACCTACCACAGAAGTTACTCTATGGAACTGTTATTGATTGCAGCCGGAACTCTGGTTCTCATAGTCTCCTCCAATATAGCATCGTCCAAGAAGAGGGGAAGCCACTGGTTGACCACCGTCTGGATGTTCATCAACCTTGCTACCTTTCTCTGCGGTGCACTCTTGCTTCTGTCTTCTCTTTTACCTCTTTCCCCATTCTTTTCCCATTCTCCACCCACTTTGCCTGGCATCATACTGATGATGGCGTCCTTGATGAGTTCACTTCTTCTATTTTCTGCGGTTAGGAAAAGACTATCCCGGTGGATAGACATTGACGTATCATCAACCGTTCATCTGACAGCCTTATCACTCTCTCTATACCTGCTTGCCTGGAGTCTGCTTAACGTCGCCTGGATGGGTGGAATTGAGGGTTTGAGGGAGGAGGCTGAAACGGTGTCCGTTGTCATGCTTCTTCTCCAGTCTGCCGTGTTGGTGTTGGTGGCATTCTTAGGAGTGGGCATGGGAACACGCCGTTCGATGAGGGAGGTAGTTGAACGTCTTGGTCTGCACCGGTTGGAATGGGTTCACCTTCTCATTGCAGGTGTAACGCTGGTGATCATGGTAGTTCTGAATTTTGTGGTGGCTGGTCTGTGGATGCTGTTAGCACCGGAACAAGTTGAGGCAATAAGCCAGATTTCTCAGTCCATGTTGGGAAACTTTGACTCGGTGCCCGCAATCATCCTGCTGGCGGTTCTATCAGGGTTCAGTGAAGAAGTGCTTTTTAGGGGAGCATTGCAGCCCCGCATGGGGCTGTTTCTGACGTCACTTCTCTTCGCCGGTACTCACGTGCAATATTCAATCTCCCCTGCTACCCTGCTGGTGTTGGTCATTGGGATCGTTCTGGGAATTCTTCGTCGATTCTTTGGAACTTGGACGTCTATTATTACCCACTTTGGGTACAATCTTAGCCTGCTACTGCTGGGAATGTTGGGTAGTAGGCTTCTTGAGGTCCTGGGATGAAAGAGGACTTGGCAGCTCAACTGCGAAGGTTGGGAGTAACTAGGGGAGCGGCTGCTCTTAAGGATGGAGGTAAGAGCAAAAAGGAGCTTGGGGTCGAAAACCTTATTTCGGGGAGATTGTGCGAGGGGGCATCTGGATTCTGTTTTGTGGTGGAGAGTGAGTACTCTCTAGAGCACACCCACGGCGATCGAACGCTGGGTTCGCTGCTAGATCAAAAACCCGGAATATTGAGACACCTCGTTCCGGGATTCCACGACACCAACCATTCGTTTGAAAATTTGGTTTTCATGGATACAGAAACAACCGGTTTGTCGGCTGGTGCGGGGACAATCGCATTTCTGGTGGGAATCGGGTATTTTCGGAACAGCCAGTTTGTGGTCCAGCAGCTATTTCTGCGAACTCCGGGTGACGAGATAGCCATGCTGGAGCAACTGGAGAAGGTACTGCAGCAGAGGACAACCTTGGTAACATTCAATGGACGTTGCTTTGATGTACCATTGATGGAAAGCCGATTCATCCTGAATCGGAGAGTTCCTCCGTTTCGAGGATGCAGTCATATCGATCTGCTTCCACCGTCGCGGCGTCTGTGGCGCAATGTTCTCGATTCCTGCCGTTTGGTTGCCCTGGAGACGGAAGTTCTGGGGGTTAAGCGGGACCAGAACGATATTCCTAGCGGCGAGATTCCTCTCATCTACCGGGATTACCTACAGACCGGCAACGGCATCGAAATGAAACGCATCTTTTATCACAACCAGGTGGATGTGATGTCTATGGTCAGTCTTGCTGACCGAGTCTGCCGGTCCCTGGAGCAACCGCATAGCGTTGTTCAACACGGCCAGGAGTGGATGTCCCTGGCGAGGTGGTACGAGGAGTTCGGCCTGTTGGACAAAGCTGAGGAGTCCTACCGGCAGGCTTCTTTCATCCTCCCCCCGAAGGAATACGAGAGCGCGTTACAGGGTTTGGCAAACCTCCTAAAGCGGACGGGCCGGCGCGATGAAGCTACTGAGGTGTGGGAGAAACTTGCCGCGGTAGAGATTGGGGATGTACGGGGACATGTGGAGTTGGCGAAGCATTTCGAGTGGTATGCGAGGGATCTGGTCCAGGCGTCCGAATGGACGCGCCGAGCACTTGATCTGATTGACAGGAGGGACGGTCCCTTGAGGGGGGAAGAGAGGATAGAGTTGTGTCATCGATTGACCAGGATCGAACGCAAAAGTCACGGCAGGTCGAATCACGCCCAGGGATAAAGAGGAGAATCATGAGAAATGGATTGCCGCTGCTGGAGCTACACCGTCATTTGGATGGCAACGTCAGGGTGGAGACGATTCTGGATCTGGCACGACAGCATGGCATTCCCTTGCCGGCGCACACCGTTGAGGGGTTGCGTCCCTATGTGCAGGTCACGCAACCTCAGAAGGGGGTGATGGAGTTCATAGGCAAATTCGCCTGGATGCAACGAGTGATGGTCGATCTGAATGCCGTGCGACGGATAGCTTATGAGAACGTAGCGGACGCGGCTGCCGAGGGTATCGACTATATCGAGCTGAGGTTTAGCCCGCTCTTTATGGCTGAGAAAAACGGACTAGACCCGGCCGGTGTTGTGAGGGCAGTGTGCGAAGGGGCAGCGCAAGGAGTTGTCGATTACCCGGTCCAGGTAGCTCTGATCGGAATCCTATCGCGGCAGTATGGGGTCGATGGGTGTTGGAATGAATTAACGGCGATCCTGCGGGGAAGGGGACCCATGTTGGTGGCCATCGACCTGGCAGGTGACGAGATACACTTTCCCAGCAGCCTCTTTGAGAGTCATTTCCACAAGGTACGTGATGCCGGACTTCACGTGACGGTGCACGCTGGCGAGATGTCGGAGGGGTCTCCTTTTGCAGCAGTGGGCCTGGAGAACCTGTGGACAGCGGTTCGGGTCCTGGGAGCAGAGAGGTTGGGGCACGCGCTGAGAGCGGTAGATGACCCCGCGTTGATGGATTGGATCGGCGATCGGCAGATAGGCATTGAAAGCTGTCCGACAAGCAACATACAGACGAGCACCGTGAAGGAGTATTCAGAACATCCGTTGCGGACCTTCCTGCAGCGAGGTCTGTTGGCGACTCTCAACACCGATGACCCGGGAATCAGCAACATCACGCTGGAGCACGAGTACCACGTAGCGGCCGAAGAGGTGGGATTGGTTGAGGCCGAACTTACCCGGTTGCAGGAAAACGCGTTGAGAGTCGCCTTCTCGAGCCTATCGTGATGGTTTGGTCTGTGGTCGACTTCTTATGAGCGGGAGTTTTTCCATCAGGTGCTTGTTGTCCACGGTCTCGACAATCCTGTATCCGTGGCGGAGGTAGAACTCAACGGCTGGGTTGTTCTCCCAGACGTGTAGCCTGACTGGCTGGTTCTGGGCTAGGTTCTCCAAATACTCAAGCAGCCAGCTTCCCCATCCCCGGTGCTGAACGCTCGGATCAAGGATGAGCGAGACCACATACAGGTATCCTTCCGGCTGGAGTCTGTGGCCTATCAGGCCCACCGGCTGGCCGGCCGCCAACACAATGGTCCTTTCCTGCCAGGATGAAAGGAAAATCTGGTTGAATCGGTCCTCGTCCCAGCGGCGAAACGCCGACATATACGGTCTCAACGTACGGTCAACCAACCGGAAGACAAAGTCCTGATCAGACGGCTGGCATGGGCGCGAGGTGAGAGCAAATGGGTTGGGGTCTAGTCGGTTCACTCCTCTCAGGGTGAATTCGTAGCTGATCACCGGATGCGGGGTCTCTACCTGCTCCACCAGAACGAAACCCAACAGCGGGCTAGTCACCTGGAAGGAACGTTGGCCCAGCCGGTCCATGGCGGCGCAGGCCATCTGGTCGGCCGGAACGCCGTATACTACCGTGATGTGCGGAAGCCACAACTCCTCGTGGTAATATGGCTGAATCAGATATTCCTCATCATCGAACGCCTGACGGATTGACCGTTGGATGCCGGATAAGGCCAGCGTGCGCGGCACGGGCAGGTACAGTACCGGAGTAGTTCCCAGAAAGATACCGATACCGTTGGCTTGGGCGACCAGCGGGTCGGTGGTTGAGGCAATGGTTTCCAGCCGCGTGATCAAAGAGCCTCGCTCCCTGATTGTGTCCGCCAACGCGTAGGTGATATGAGGAGGAATGAATTCGCCGGGTGGGAGCGCAAGCACAGAGCGGAGGTGGGATTGGAGGTCCTGGGTAGCCAAGTAACCGGTGCCCGTCAGGAGAGAGACGACGCCAAACATACGTTTTCCTCCGCCGTCATTCTGCGGCCTGTGATGTCTCCTCCACCCGGAAGGAGATCGGGGCACTCTGCACCTCGCGGCCTTCTGTTGTATGACCTGTGACCAGAAGTTGATGTTTGCCAGGTCGCAGAGCCCAGAACATCTCGTAGGATTGGGACGAAGCCGTAGAAAACGCCGGCACCATCTCTCTGGACAACGGCTCGCCGTTCAACCAAAAGCGCACGCTTGTTAGAGGGATGCGGGCCACGGCAGTCAGCCGGATTCGCTGGTGGGACAGCGGCACTGCCGGCGAAATCCGATAGACCACACCGGGATGTGGGCTGGTGATGATGAGAGGCGATGTGTCTTCGCCTGGTCCTCCGGCAACCCCTTGGGCACGCGAGGGCGGAGGTGAGATTCCATTGTCCCGTGCCCAGGTGGACAACTCTGGCGGCAGAACCAGGTAGACCCGATTGACCACCTGTTCTGGAGGGGTCGTCGGGTCAGCGATCAACCCCGTGGTGAGATCGATCTCAAAGGTCTGGTACCAATCGTCAAACTCGGTGGGGACCTTTCCTTCGATGAACCATTCCAGAGACCGGTGAGGGCAGGCGGGGGTGGGTAATTTACCAGAGAGGGCACACACTTCCTCCCGGACCAGGCCATCAGGTTGCGGAAACTGCAGGACCGGCCGGCCCAGGAGAGCTATCTCCATCAGGTCATGCCAGATCGGCCCTGCGCCGGTGACTCCGCTTACTTCTACCATGGGGCTGTTATCGGCGTTACCCACCCACACCCCTGTCACCAGATCGGGAGTGTAACCAATGCACCAATTGTCACGCCAATCGGTGGTGGTTCCGGTCTTGACCGCTGCCGACCGGCTCAAGAGCAACGAGCTGCCCCGGCCGAACGAGGGTGCCCGGGCCGCGTCGTCGGAGAGAATGTCGGTGATCAGCCAGGCCACACGCGCATCCATGACGCGGGTTGCGCTGGCCGGCCGCTGGCGAAGTGGCAAAGCAGCGCCGTTACGCGTGACGGCGCCGATGAAAACCGGCTCCACGCGGTACCCTCCGTTGGCCAGCGCTCCATAGGCTGCGGTCAGCTCCAGGAGGCGGACCTCTCCGCCGCCCAGGGTCAGCGACAACCCATAACGGTCTGCGTCCTCCAAGGTTCGAAGCCCGAGGTTGCGCAGCAAGGTGATGAGCGAATCGAGGCCAACCGATTGAAGCGCCTTGACGGCCGGGACGTTGTAGGAGCCAGCGAGGGCCTGCCGGACAGAGACGGGCCCGTGAAAGGTCCGGTCGTAGTTGAGTGGAACATAGGGGGTTCCCTCGCGGGTGGGAAACGATGTCCGAACATCCAGCAGGACCGTAGCAGCCGTCCATTCAGCCTGCCCGCCGAGGGCAAGCGCGTATGTGAATGGTTTGAGCGCCGAACCCGGCTGGCGGGGTGCGAGCGCAGTGTTGACCGCTCCCGCGATGCTAGAGTCGAAATAGTCCGGACTACCGACCATGACCAGGACCTCACCAGCAATAGGGTCCATGGTCACAATGCTCCCGTTATGGACGTTCCGAGAAGGGACTCCAGAAGGCGGGTTCTGAAGCCGGGATAGGTGTCGATCAAGGACGCTCTCGGCGCTGCGTTGCAGGTCTAGGTCCAGTGTTGTGGTCACTACCAGCCCGCCAGATCGCAAAATGTCTGCACCCAGCAGGAGTTCAATCTGACTCCAGACATAGCTGACATAGTGCGGCGCCTCGATCGGAAACTGCAAAGCCGCAAACACAAGCGGTTCGTTTTTCGCCCGGTCAGCTTCGGCCTGGGTGATCATGTTGTGGCTGACCATCAGGTCCAGAACCAGCGCCTGCTTGGTGCGGGTAGCGTCTGGATCGGTCAGTGGGTCGAAAATCGCCGGTGCCTGGGGAAGTCCGGCCAGCAGGGCACACTGGGCCAGGTCGAGCTCAGCAACGGATTGTCCAAAGTAGTTCCGCGCGGCCGCGTCGATCCCATAAGCCAGGTTGCCGTAGAAGGTCTGGTTGAGATAGAGCTCCAGCACCTCCAGCTTGGAGTAAGCCCGGGCAAGGCGCCAGGCAAGAATGCTTTCACGCAGCTTTCGGGTCAGAGTCCGGTCGGCCCACGATTGTGGGCCGAGCAGCAGGTGGCGGGCAACCTGCTGCGTGATCGTGCTTCCGCCCGCCAGCGTCTCGCCGCCCTGCAGGTTGATGTACGCCGCGCGGATAATGCCGACCAGGTCAACTCCGGGATGTTGGTAGTAGTTCGCGTCCTCGACGGCGATGGTGGCGTTCTGACAGGCCACCGGAATCTGAGAAATCGGCACAACGGTGTGCCCTCCGCCGTTAGGATCAATCACCTCATACAGCAGCCGGCCATTGCGGTCCAGGATCCGGCTGCTGGGGACCGCCAGTCTGTCAGGCAACGTCTCCAGCGAGGGCAGGTCAACCACCAGCCACGCGTAGGCCGCCACGAAAGCAACTGCGGCGACCACCAGGAGTATGACCAGCCAACCGTATCTTTGCATTGTAGATGCCGATAGCAGTCAGGTAACCAAAGGACCGGCTAATCCAGGTGACCATTTTGACAGATTTGGGCGGCAAGGGCAAACACGGTCCGGAGGTCAAGTTCCCATGCGTGAGACACCATCTGCAGGTCACCGCCTGCATCGCCGGGCTTTTGTGTTGAGCCTTTCGCTAACCTGCCACGTGTACCCGGGGTCAGATATAATAACAGGCATGAGAAGCTTGGTGGTGGGTGCTCGAAAACTGGGCGTCGAGTTGACGGTCGAGCAACTGGCGGCCTTTGACCATTATCGACGCATGCTGCAAGATTGGAACACCCGGATGAACCTCACTGCCATCGATTCAGATGAGGGCATTCAGGTGCGCCACTTCCTAGATTCGCTGTCCTGCCTGCTGGCACTCCGGCCAGCCCGACCGGGCATGAGGCTGATCGACGTGGGGTCTGGCGCTGGGTTCCCCGGGCTTCCTCTCCGGTTGGTCTGCCCCCAACTCCAACTGACGTTGTTGGAGGCCACCGGGAAGAAGGTCGGTTTCATGGAACATGTGCGTGACCAGCTTGGTCTGGCAGCGGTCACGGTGATTCACGGCCGAGCCGAGAATCTTGGGCAGGCACCCGAGCATCGCGAGCGGTACGACTGGGCAGTGGCCCGGGCAGTGGCTGAATTGCCCGTATTGGCGGAGTATCTGCTGCCATTGGTTCGCGTGGGGGGGTGGTGCCTGGCGCAGAGAGGTGAGAATGCGCTGGCCGAAGTGCATAAGGCTGACCGGGCACTGACGCTTTTGGGTGGCCGGTTGGAGAGGCTCATTCCGGTGGAACTGCACGGGTTGGCCGAGACACGTTATCTGGTTGTGGTGCAGAAGGTTGCCCCCACGCCTCTTACGTACCCCCGGCGCCCGGGGATGCCGTCCAAACGTCCGCTCTGGCAGGGGTAATGCGACCGCCTCGGTAGAGCGTGACTAGCTACGGATAGCGAGAGGCAAAAAGAACTCAAGGGAACGGTGAGGCAAGAAATGATGCCTTACCAGGGGCGGATTGACCCCATCATTCACCAGCGCCATGCTGGGGTGCCAGGTGGGTCGCAGCCAAAGCGGCGTCTGCACTCCCACGCTGACCGTGATTGAGTCACCCGGCGCAAGGCTACCCTGCCACGTGACGACCGGCGCGACCAGAGCCACGTCCCCTTGGCTGGCAGAGAGCGTTGTGGTGAGGATGGTTGTATCGGGAGGCAACCACCACCGGACACTGGTGGCCTCGGCTACGGACGTTCCCTGATTGCCAATGCACAGGCTATAGCTGATGACCTGGCCGGGCAGCGCCGGCGATACTGCGGTCCGGATATCGCTGTTACTCAGGTCGGGAGCATCTACCCATATCCTCAGCGGCTTTCGAACCGCAAGACCGTGTTCCAGATGAGAAAGTAGAGCGGTATTGGTAAGCGTCTGGCTGGCGGTTCCGGCATAGTACACCCGATGTTCTTCCCCTGTCAATAGGGGCCCTTGCCAGATCACGGCCCCGGCCTCGTAGCTGCCGCCCTGAATCGAGCCAGGGATCAGTTGTAGCCCGGCCGGCAGCGGATTGGTGAGAACCGCGGTCATTGGTTGTGGACCATCGTTGCGCAAGGTCACAGTAAAACCTATGGTAGCGCCAGGCAAGATATGGGTCTGGCTGGCCTGGAACTCGCTCTCTCCCAACCAACCAAGCCAGCCGATCGCTTGGTCAATGACATCAACCCGGTGTGCTTCCCTCAGAGCCTCGAACGGAAACGCCAGGAAAAGGCTCTTCCAACCTTTTCCGGCGTTGCTCAACCCCATGGGCCAGCCGCTGTCTCCGCTGATCTCGGCTACTGCGCTCGGGGCGGGCACAAGGCCATCGGAAAAGTTGCGGAACGGGTAATCGAGCGGGAACTCGCCCTGGACAGCCAATCGGCCGCCGCTACCCAGAGCAAGCGTGGGTGTCACGTCCTCCCGGTGCGAAAGCACCCCCCAGAGGTTGCGGGCAAGCGAGCTGTCGGCCCGGTAATAAAGCGCATCCTGACTACTGAGGAACAGCCGACCGCCTTCTGCCAGGTAGGATTCAATGGCGCTGGCCTCCTGGCTAGTGATTGGCGAAAACCAGTCGTACCCGGTGAACCAGAGCACCACCGGATAGCGCTCCAAGGTGGAAGGCACCAGTTTGCTGTTGTCGGTGTCCCAGACATCGTAGCTGATGCCGGCTATAGCTAGCGTCTGCTGGTACACCGGTCTCTGGTCGTACCATCGGTCATCGTCCACCAGGAGGACCGCGGCCGGTGTGCGCGTGGCCAGTTTGGCTAGGGCGGACAGGGTCGGGGAGACCGAAGATCGGATGGTCAGAGTGACCACGTCCTGGTTGCTGATGCCCAAGCCAGGCGGCACCTCTACCCGCACCATGACCTGACCGGTAGAGCAGGGAGAGAGAAATAGTGTGTTGGTCACCAAGGTGGAGGGCCAGCGGTTACCCGAAAGAGACAGAACATAGAGATCGCCGATGCCGGCCTCACCGCTGTTGAACAGGTCGAGGGCATGCGTGATGACAGTTCCAGACGGGGCGATGATCAGACTAGAGTCAGATGAAACCTCCAGACCAACTGTCTGTCTCGGGCTGGAAAACCAGTCGAGGGCAGCGCCCATGATCTCGGCGCGCTGGGAGGCGCTGCCTGCTCCCTCCAATCCAAAGGATAGGTAGAAAGAACGGTGGGCCAGGCACGTTCCAGCCGCAATTCCCCCCAGTTCGCCCGGCGCGTATTCGAGCAGCGGCTGGGCATGGTCGCGCGGGTCGGTAGTCACGCTGTCTGGACTGAGCTGGTTCTGGGCGCTGTCCGGGTTATTCAGGGTCAGCGAAATCCCCTGCAGCAAGCCTCCCGCCACCCCCGTCAGTTCCTGTCCGGATGCATCGTCCGACAGCCAGTGCGCTTTGAGCATCCGTTGGTAGTATACCGAATGAGCAAGCCAGCTGTCTCCGTCGTCCCAGTAGCCGATGTCCTGTCCGCTCAACAACAGGTTCCCACCCCCGGCCAGATAATCACTGATCACCTTGCCGGCACCAATGTATCCGGGTGAATCGAAGGGGCTAGACCAGATAACGGCATCATACGGCAGCAGGTCAGAGATGACCGGCGTCTGCAGCAGTGGGTTATGGATGGACCATAGGTCGTACAGATACCCCTGGTCATCCAGCGCATCCCGAAAAGCGCCGATCTCGCTACCATAGTACCATGGGCCGGAATCCACCAGCAGCAGCTCGGGCGAAGGCCGTAGTGGGAGGTCTTGGTGGGTGGTAGAGCCAATGGAGATGTTTACCACCGCCCGGCTGACGCGGTGGCCCCAATGCTCGGCCACCAGGGTGTGATTTCCAGCCGGAAGCGACAGAGTGTACCAGCCGTCCAGGGAGGCAGTCGTGGAGACAGGTGCACCGGCCACCCGAACGGTGGCTGGCAACGGGTCGCCGCTGCCGCTGTCGGTCACCTGTCCGTCCACCATGCCACCTGGCAGAGGGGCCAGGTATGTGTCCACATGGGTGGTAGTTCCGGTGACAACCTCCACAAGGCTGACGGCGGCCGAGGCATAGCCAAAGCGTTCGACCTCAAGGTCATAAATTCCGGCTGCCAGGGCAATGGACCATTCTCCGTCGGTTCCGGTCTGGGCATAACCGCTCGCCCCACCGCCGCGTTCGACGGCGGACACACTGGCGCTGGCCAGAGTGCCGCTGCCCACTCCACGAACCACACCCTCCAGTCGGCCGGCCGAAACTACTGCAACCACGGCTTGCAGGGCGTCCACCCGACCCCAACCGGAGTTGGAATTTGGTCGCGGCTCGCCCAGCGGGACAGCCGTGCTGGTCATAGCACTGGTCAGTTGGTCCCAACTCTGATACGGGGCAGCCTGCCTCAGCAAAGCCGCCACGCCAGCGACCAGGGGGGCGGCAAAGGACGTTCCTGTTCCCTGACCCAATGCACCGCCAGGGATCGCGGAGCGAAGGTTCACGCCCGGTGCAACAACCTCCGGTTTCACGCCGCCAAAAGGACCAGGCCCTCGGGCAGAAAAACTGGCCACCTCGTCATAACAGTCGCTCGCACCCACCGCCAGAGCCTCTGGATAGCTGGCAGGCGCGCCGATGCTCTTTTCCCGCGGCCCCCAGTTGCCGGCCGCAAAAACCGGCAGGATACCTGCTGCCCGGATCGCCAAGAGGTCCGGCCGGAACTCGGTGTCCCAACCGTTAGGACTGCTCCACGAGTTGTTGATTATGTCGGGAGCCCAGGCAGTGTTTCCTCCCGGCGCCAGCAACCATTGGAAGGCAGCGTGAAGCCAGCTGTCAAGGGCATAACCACTGCTGTCAAAGGCGCGAACTGCAATCCAACGAGCTCCCGGAGCCACGCCGATGCCGTCCTGTCCGGTCGCAAGCCCGGTAACTAGGGTGCCATGACCCAGGCTATCCACCGGGTATAGGGCGCCCGCATCGGTGGCGTCAAACCAGTTTCCGGTGTGAAGAGCCACGCCAGAATGCCAACCGCGGTACGCCGGCTGCAGGACCGGGTGTAGCCAATCCACACCGGTGTCCACTGTGGCTATGGTCACTCCGTCGCCGGTGATGCGGAGGGCGGACCACACCTCGCTGGCGTGAATCTGCTCGATGCCCCAATCAAGGCCAGTCGGCTGCAGTAGATCCGGCGGCGAGTCCGGCAAGACCCACTGTTGCCAACGATCCCGCCGGACGGAGATGACCTCAGGTCGCTCGGCTAACGACAGGATGGCGGTCCGGTTGCCCTGCAGGGCCAGTCCGTTTACCACCCAGAACCGTTCCACCTGCTGGAGATGCCCTTGGCTCTGGAGTCCCACCAGGATGGGGCTCAGAGTGGCCTGCGACTCCTGGGCAACTGCCTGCAATCGCTCCACTACCAGCGCCGACTGCTGAGCCCGGGTAAGGTTAGCAGGGAGGCGTTCGAGATCTGCGGCCGGTTGCAGGGTGACGAGGAAACGAAAAGTAGCGCCGGCTGGGGATGTCAACACCTGGCGGAGAAAGAGCGGCTCGATCTTGGCGTGAACCTGCTGCGATGGCGTGGCTGCCGTGGCCGGGGACAAGCTCGTCGCCAACCAGATGCCAGCCAGCACGGCCACAAGCCGGCGAACCGGCCGATTGGACCGGCTGCTCACCCGGCGGTTCGTGCGGATAGAGGCGCAAAGATTGTACACGTCGGTTGCCTGGCACCCGAACTGGCAGAGTCGTCGCAAGCAATTGTAACCGTGCGGTCTGCTGCTGGCAACCAAAAACTCAGCCGACCGACTCTACAGCTGACCGGAGGAGGCCGGACGCTTGGACACGAGCAAGGACCTGGCGTAAACTAGGTGCTCCTACAGATCAAGGAGTGAGACATGTTGACCGCAAAGCTGAATCGGGCAAGGATTGCCCACCTACCGACCCCCATTGAGCCAATGGATCGACTGAGCGCTCATCTGGGCGGGCCGAGGCTGCTGGTAAAGCGGGACGATGAGACAGGGCTGGCCACCGGCGGAAACAAGGCGCGCAAGCTAGAGTTTCTCGTAGGCCAGGCGCTGGCCGACAACGCGGATGTTCTGGTTACCGGCGGGGCGCCCCAATCGAATCACGCCCGGCAGACTGCCGCGGCCGCTGCCCGGTTCGGGTTGGGTGCGGTATTGGTGCTGCGAGGGCAGAAGCCGGCTACCTGTACGGGCAATTTGCTGCTAAACATGTTGCTGGGCGCGGAAATCCGGTGGGCGGGGGAGCGAGACCTTGATCAGTCGATTGATCAGGCGGCCGATGAACTTCGTCATGCCGGGCGTCGCCCTGCGGTGGTCCCCTACGGCGGATCCAACATGCTGGGCGCTGCCGGGTATGTGGCGGCGATGGAGGAGTTGGTGGAGCAGCAGGCGCACAGCAAACTGGCCATCGATGTGATCGTCTTTGCCTCCAGCAGCGGAGGCACCCAGGCCGGTCTGATGGTCGGCGCCAAGCAGTGCGGTTTTGCCGGCCGGGTGTTGGGTATCAGCGTAGACAAACCGGCTGGTGCGCTGGCAACCCGGGTCGCCACGTTGGCTAATGAAACGGCCGGGTTTCTGGAACTGCCTTGGGCCTTTGCGCCGGCGGATATTGATGTGAATGATCACTACCTGGGAGGCGGTTACGCCGTCATCGGCGAAGCAGAGCGCGAGGCGATCAACCTCTTTGCCCGGATTGAGGGGCTGTTGCTCGACCCGGTGTACACCGGCCGGGCCGCGGCTGGGTTGATCGACCTTGTCCGGCGCGGGGACTTGGCGGGCGAGACGGTGCTGTTCTGGCACACTGGAGGGACAGCCGGGCTGTTCGGATTTGGGGAGCAGGTACTGACTCGCTGGTGACACTCCAGCCAGCCCAGACGTAATCGACGTTACACTCATAAAACGGAATGCAACAGATGTTGCATTCCGGCGAGATCTGTGATATCATACGTGGCACAGCGCTGCGTCACGTTTGGTGTCGCTTTGTTGGGTAGGGGACCCTCTTGGCGCAGCGGATTGACGCGGTTCCGGTGAAGGAGGAGATGACCGATCACGCGCCAGAAGGAACAGGTGCCGGGGATCCGGTGATCCCGCTGGCCCAGCGGATCACGAGCGCACTCCCTCGGATGACCGGGAAACAGCGAACCTTGGCCCATTTCATTGCTGACAACCAGCACTTTGTTGCCTTTGCCTCGGCGTCGGAGGTGGGCAACCGAACAGGTTGCAGCGCCGCGACAGTCGTGCGTTTCAGCCAATCGTTGGGATACCAGGGGTACATTGACCTACAGTTGGCAGTCCGCGAATGGATGTTCCCACGCCGTACGGCCGTTCAGCGTCTGGAGGACAGACTAAAGAACCCGCTGTCTGGTGACGATGTTCCCGCCCTGGTGTTCGCTACCGACATGCAAAACGTAGAGCGGACCCAGGCTTTGACAAGGAACGGTCGGGTACAGGCAGCAGTAGACGATCTGCTGCGTGCCCGCCAGACCGTTGTGATGGGTGACGGGCTGGCGGCGGGATTGGCGCATCTCTTTGCCCATTCGTTGCGGGTGATTGGCCTACCGGTCCAATGTGTGACCAGCGGAGGTGAGCCACTAGCCGTTGTCCTGGCATTTCTGCAGCCAGAGGATGTACTGGTAGCCATCGGGTTCTGGAGGAACCTGTGGGACGTGGTCCACGCGGTGCGGCAAGCCCAGCAAGTGGGCTGCAAAACGATCTGCATCACGGACAACCGGTTGTCGCCGCTGGCGCGTCTGGGTGATCACTCGTTCCTGGTGGTGACCGAAGGTGTCGCACATAGCCTATCACCGGTGGCCGCCGTGTCGCTCATGAACGCGATGGTGGCCGCGATATCGATGAGGATGCCGGAAAAAGTTGTCGAGTCTTTGCGCCGACTTGACGAGGCGTATCGGAGAGGGCAGTTGCTCACCGAATAGGTCAGGTGAAAGGAGGTGCCAGGCGCCGCGAAAGACGACAAAGAAGACGTGAGGCTCATGTTTATTTTACCGTAGGTTTAGCAAGGAGGATGATGAGGAAATGGCAGTAAAAAATCGAATGCTTCTGGTCCTGATGTCCCTGGTTCTGATGGCCGCCCCGCTGGCAAGCTGCGGGACGCCCACGCCGGAGGTTGTCGAACGGCAGGTGGTTGTCACGCAAATCGTCCAGGAGACCGTGATCGTAGAGGGTACACCCGTCATGGTGGAGGTAACCAAGGTGGTGGAGGTCGAAAAGCAGGTCGTCGTCACGCCGACCTCCCTGCCGGCCCGTGATGTGATCATCGTTGGGCTCTCGGCCGCTCCGGTCACCCTTGACCCGGCCGACCACCGCACCCGTAACTCGGAGACTGTGATTCGGAATATGTTTGATGGCTTGGTGACACGGGACCAAGTTAGCGGAGTTCACCTGGAGCTGGCCGAGTCGCTCGAGTGGCTGGACGAACAGACTCTTGAGGTCAAGTTGCGCCAGGGGGTGCTGTTCCACGACGGCGTGGCAATGACCGCCGACGACGTGGTCTTTACCTTTGAGCGGATCATCAACGAGAACATGATAGAGTACCCCGAGGTCCATTCCTCGCCGCGGAAGGGGCTGATCGCGCCGTTGGAGTCTATCGACAAAATTGATGACTACACGGTCAAGATGAACTTTAGTGCACCGTGGCCGCCCGCGATTCAGATGTTGGTACATCAGCAGATTGTACCCAAGCACTACCTCGAGGAGGTTGGCACCAAAGGGTTTATCGAGCACCCCATCGGAACCGGGCCCTTTAAATTCCTCTCGGCCACCGGCCTGGAACAGATTGTGTTGGAGCGCTTTGACGATTACTGGGGTGGGGCGCCAGATCTGGAGCCCGTTGGACCCCCGTGCGTTCGCCAGGTGGTCTTTCGGGTGATCCCGGAAGCATCAACCCGCGTAGCCGCACTGCTGGCCGGCGAGGTGGACATCATACAGGCGTTGCCGGCCGAGTTGGCAGACACACTGGCCAAGACCCCTGGGGTGCAGGTTGGGACAGCAGCCGGAACCCAACCCAAGTGGATGGAGATGAACGTCAACCAACCCCCCTTTGACGACGTCCGAGTCCGCCAGGCGATGAACTATGCAGTGGACAAAGATCTGATTGTTGAGGCCATCTACGGCGGCCGGGCGGCAGCGCTGGCTGGACCCCTCTCCCCGTATAACAATTACATCAACACCAGCCTGGTTCCCTATCCCTATGACACCGAGAAGGCGCTGGCGCTGCTGGCGGAAGCCGGATGGATCGACACCAACAGCGACGGCATCCTGGACAAAGACGGGATATCACTCGCCTTTACGATGGACACACTGGAGGAATTCCGGTCCCTGGCCGAGGCAGTGGCGAACCAATTGCGTGCGCTGGGCGTCGACGTTGGTGTCCGTTTCTGGGAGTATAGCGTCGTCAAGCCCATGCTGGATGCCAATGAGCGGATGGCATACCTGGATGACTGGGGAGACTCTGCTTTTGATCCGGTGGGTCATTTCGAGGCCAAGTGGCACGGGCGTGTGACTGGGCAAACGTACGGCCGGGGCAACTTTTCTGGGTACAACAACGCGAGAGTCAACGAGCTGACCAAGCTCGGTGAGATCACCCCCGATCCGGTTGTCCGACAGCTGATCTACGACGAGGCACAACAGATCGTCTATGACGAGGCACCGGCCATTTTCCTGATCATTCCTGACGAGACGGAGGCGGCCCGGGCCGATATCGTAAACTGGGGCCCGGCGGCCGACAGCCGCATCAACCTGCACGACGTCTGCGTGGCGGCCCAGTAAACTGACCGCTTCCTAACTGGGGCCTCGGGAGCTGCCCCGAGGCCCCTTCATACCTCAGGAGTAGCCTATCCGTGAGAGCCGTCAAGATACTGGAACGCGTGCTGATCACCATCCCCATCATGTTTGGTGTGGCGGTTGTGGTCTTTTTCTTCATGCGGCTCACGCCCGGTGACCCGGTGGACATCATGATGGGCCAGGCGGGGGCGGTCTCAACCGGCGAGATCGAGCAACTGCGCCGCGAGTTCGACCTGGACAAGCCGTTGTACATGCAGTTGTGGTTGTTTCTCACCAAGGCGGTTCAGGGCGATCTGGGGTACTCTTACACCCAAAAGCGACCGGTCAACGAACTCATTTTCGATCGGCTGCCCGCCACCATCGAGCTGGCGGGTGGAGCGCTCTTTTTCTCATTGGTGATTGCGATACCCATCGGTATCATCTCGGCCGTGCGTCAAAAGTCGCTGGTGGATCAGTTCAGTATGGCGGGTGCCTTTCTGGGCACCTCCATGCCGTCTTTTTGGCTGGGTATCATCCTGATTCTGTTGTTCGCGGTGCGGCTCGGTTGGCTTCCGGTGCAGGGTCGTATCACCTATGGGATAAACCTAGAGTACGTCACCGGTTTTTACGTGCTGGATAGCCTGCTAGGACGGAATTGGCCTGCCCTGGTCAGCAGCGTCAAGCATCTGGTGTTGCCCTCGGTCAGCCTGGGGGCCAGCGTGGCTGCCATTGTCGCACGGGTGCTCCGCTCCAGCATGGTGGAGATACTTCGTCAAGACTATGTGACCCTGGCCCGGGCAAAAGGAAACCGCGAGTTTCTGGTGGTGATGAAACATGCTCTGCGCAACGCGCTGATACCTACGGTAACCGTTGTCGGGCTGCAGGTAGGCTCACTGCTGGGGGGCAACATGATCGTCGAGTCCGTCTTTAGCTGGCCGGGCCTGGGTCGGCTGGTGGTAAAAGCTATCTTTGAACGGGACTTTCCCCTGGTGCAAGGCGCCGTGATGATCTACGCTTTCACCTTTGTGATTGCCAACCTGATTGTGGATGTGTTGTATACGTATCTGAATCCCAAGATCACCCTCTGAAGGCGAGGACTGGAATGCAGGGGATTGTTTCCGGAGACAATCGATTTTCCCGCCTGGTGTATGTCTGGCGTGTGCGGTGGAAGGTACGGGCGCGCAACCTGGCCGAGTTCTGGAGGGATTTGCGAGGCCGTCCGCTCGCGTTATTGGGGGGAGTGGTGGTGGTCCTGTATATCCTGGGTGCCATTTCTGCCCCCTACATCTCCCCCCACAGCCCCACCCAGGGAAACCTCCGATACCGGCTGCGTCCTCCAGCCTGGCAGGAGGGGGCCGAGCCGGGGTATTATCTGGGAACGGACGACCAGGGTCGCGATCTCTTGACGCGCATCATCTTTGGTGCTCGCGTGTCGCTGCTGGTTGGCCTCCTTTCAGTGGGCATATCGGTGGCTATCGGCACCGCGCTGGGTGCATTGGCGGGTTACTACCGCGGGTGGCTTGACCAGTTGCTCTCGCGTTTTGCTGATCTGTTGCTGGCATTTCCATTTCTGATTTTCGCCATTGGCATGATGACCTTTCTTGGGCCCGGTTTCACGAACCTCATCGTCGCATTAACCTTCAAAGGATGGGTAGAGTTCTTTAGACTGGTGAGGGGAGAGATGTTGGCGGAAAAGACCAAGGAGTATGTGGAGGCGGCCAAGGTAGTTGGCCAACGAGACTGGGCCATCATTGCCAGTGAGGTGCTGCCGAACATCATCCAGTCAGTCTTTGTGTTGGGCACGCTGCGGATGGGGTTTATGATCATCATGGAGGCCAGTCTCAGCTTTCTGGGATTGGGGATCCAGCCTCCCACTCCGGCGTGGGGCTCGATGGTCTCCGTCGGCCGGGACTATATGCTTACCGCCTGGTGGGTCTCCACGTTGCCGGGTATTGCCATCCTGATCATGGTCCTGGCCATCAACCTTTTCGGCGAAGGGCTTCGAGACATCTTGGACCCGCGCCTGCGCGTGGAATGACGCGAGCCATGACTGGATTGCGCGTCCCCCGTGCGCCTGATCAAGGTTTCCTGGTCTTGACTCAGAGCGAGGTTGAGAGCATTCATTCGAATGCCCTGGACCTGCTTTTCCGGACCGGGGTGGTGGTTCACAGTGACCCGGCGCTAGCTTTGCTGGGCCGGGCAGGAGCGCTGGTCTCCCCCGAAGATCAACGGGTCCGCATCCCAGTCCAGATGGTTCAGGAAGCCCTGGATCTGGCGCCGTCGACCGTCACCCTCTACAGCCGGTTGGGAGAACCGGCGATGTTGCTGGGGGCCGGGGGGTTCCACGCTCGCACTTCCAGCGGCGCGACCCGGGTGTTGGATTTGCAGACCAGGAGGCTGCGCACAGCCACCAGCCAGGATGCGGCCGACGCTGCCCGAGTGGCGGATGCGCTGCCACGCGTCCACGGCGTGAGCTCTATGGCCGTGCAGCCGGGCGACGTGCCGGCCGAACTGGTGGACGTGTATGCGGTGCGGACCGCGCTTGCGCACACCACAAAACCGTTGGGGTATGTCTGTCTCAACGAGAGCCTCATCGAGTCTGTCATAACGATGGCAAAAGCCGTTGCGGGTGGGCCAGAGGCGTTGCGAACTCGCCCCATCCTCACCGCGCTGGCCGAGTCCACTTCCCCTCTGAGTTTGGTGAGCAGCCAGATGGCAGTGTTACAGGCGTTTGCCCTCCAGGGTCTGCCGCTGACCTTGCATGCTCACCCCATCGCCGGTTTCAGCGCGCCGGTCACACTGGCCGGAACACTGGTGGTCATGCATGCCGAGATCCTGGCCATGGTCACGATTACCCAGCTAATCAGGCCCAGAACGCCCGTGATCTATGGCATGTCGTCCTCAGTGGCTGACATGCGTGGCGCGCGTAACCTCTCAGGAGCGGCCGAAATAGGCCTGCTGGGCAGCGCCGTGGCTCACCTGGCGCGTCGCTGCGGCCTGCCGGCGCTCATGAGCAGTGGTACCGATGCGCACGCGCCGGGTGCCCAATCGGTGATGGAGCGGCTGATGACGCTGCTTCCCCCCGCGCTGGCGGGTATTGACCTGGTGAACCTCACCACCCTGGGAACCAAGATGAGCTTTAGTCTGGAGCAGTTGGTGATTGACGACGTGGCCCTTTGCTTGGTCGGCCGACTGCTACGGGGTATTCAGGTGGACGAGGAACGGTTGGCGATGGACCTGATCCACCAGGTCGGACCGGCCGGGAGCTACATCGAGGCGGCACACACCCGTCGTTACCACCGTGAGGAGTTGCTGACGCCTAGTCTGCTGGTGCGGGACACGGTGGAATCCTGGGAGGCATCCGGCGCTCCCACGTTGGGTTCCCGGGCACGTCGAGAAGCGGAGCGCATCCTGGCAGAGCATCGGCCGGTGCCGTTGACGGCCGAGGTGGAGGCCCAGTTGGACCAAGTGGTGCAGGCCGCCGGGAGAGAAGGCAGAAAGCGAGTAGGTCTCAGGTGACTTTTCAATCGAACGATCCCTCTGCTTCGGTCCTCCTGGAGCTGGAGGATCTCACCACCGTCTTTCCCACCCGCCGGGGAGTGGTGCGGGCAGTGGATGGCCTTTCTTTCCGTCTGCGTCAGGGAGAGAAACTGGGCATTGTGGGGGAATCGGGTTCGGGCAAAAGCGTGACCCTGTTATCCATTCTGCGATTGGTCCCCTATCCTGGTCAGGTGTCACGGGGCGCGGTGAGGTTCCGCGGCGAGGACGTGTTGTCCAAGTCGGCCATGGAGATGCGCCAGATCCGCGGCAGGGATATTGCCATGGTCTTTCAGGACCCGATGACAACGCTGAACCCGGCCTTTCTGGTGGGGGAGCAGATCCGAGAATCGCTTCGGATTCACCAGATTGTGCCGCGGAGCAACGGTTTCCTGTCTCGTATCTATGATCCGCTGCGCAAGGCAGCCGAGTACCGACGCGTATGGGGTGCCATGTCCGACGTGGGAATACCGGTCCCAGAGCAGAATGCTCGCCGATATCCCCATCAGTTCAGCGGTGGTATGCAACAGCGGGCGCTCATAGCGATTGCCCTGGCGTGCGAGCCCCAACTGCTTCTGGCTGACGAGCCAACCACGGCGTTGGACGTGACCATCCAGGCTCAGATCATCGCGCTCCTGGAAAAGATCAACCGAGAACACGGTACGGCCATTGTGCTGGTCACACATAACCTGGGCCTGGTGGCCGAGTTCTGCCACAATACCATCGTCATGTACGCCGGGCAGATGATGGAGATGGGCGGTACCGACGCGGTCATTGAGGATCCAAAACACCCCTACACGCAAGGCCTGTTGAGGTGCTTACCGCAGGTCACCGCCAAGCGGGACAAGATTTACCCGGTGCCCGGGTTGGTGCCTGATCTGGCTGATCTGCCGCCTGGATGCCCGTTTTCGCCGCGCTGTGAGCAGGTGATTGCTGACTGTAGTGGGGATGTACCGCTCAAGCAGTTGGCCGATGGACGGATGGTGCGTTGTGTGCTCTACTGACGGAAGCGACGCGGGCAAGGTCCTCCACTGGCGCTGCACAGCCGATTCCGCCTGGGCATGCATTGTGGAGGCTGAGGAGAATCACGTTGATTGAGCTACCGCTGGTCGAAGCGCAAAAGATCAAAAAGCACTTTCCCATCCATCGCAGCCCGTTGGTCAAGCTGCTCACCCGCCAACGTGACCAGTGCGTACGGGCGGTAGATGGAGTGGATCTCCAGGTCTTTCCGGGAGAAACTGTCGGTCTGGTAGGAGAGTCCGGCTGTGGCAAGACCACTTTTGGCCGAGTGCTGACTCGGTTGTACGAGCCAACCGCTGGAACGGTGTTTTTTCAAGGCCAGGCGTTGGGCCGGCGGGCCAGAGTCGCTGGCGGCGACTCAGCTGTCGGGAGTCGGCCGGCGTTGGACCTTGGGGATCGATTGACCTATTATCAGACCGTCCAGATGATTTTTCAGAACCCGTATTCGTCACTGAACCCGCGCAAGACCGTGCGACAGATTGTGTCTGTGCCTCTGCACAACCGGGGGTTGAGGGATTTCAAGCAAGTCGAGGAGCAGGTGGCGTACCTGATGCGACGGGTTGGAATTCCAGAGATCCGGATGGATGCGTATCCACACCAATTCAGCGGCGGGCAACGACAACGGATTGGCATAGCGCGGGCCTTGGCGATGCGCCCCCAGTTCATCGTCTGTGACGAACCGGTTTCGGCATTGGATGTGTCGATCCAGGCACAGGTGATCAACCTGCTGGCAGAGCTACAAGAGGAGTTCAACCTCACCTACCTTTTCATCGCCCATGATCTGAGCGTGGTGCACCATGTCAGCAACCGTGTGGCCATCATGTACCTGGGCAAGATTGTGGAGGAGGGACCAACGGATGAGGTGTTTGCTCAGCCTGCCCACCCCTACACCAGGGCGCTGATGGCGGCGGTTCCCGTGGTGGACAAGGCAGGGCGTCGCACGCGGATCATCCTGGAGGGTACCGTGCCCAGCCCGATCGACCCGCCATCCGGCTGTCGTTTCCATACCCGCTGTTATGCGCGGATCGGGCCTGTATGCGACGAGTTAGAGCCGGCTTTGTGTACGGTGAGTGACAGGCACCGCGTTGCGTGCCATCTGTATCCGGCAAGCAATAGGGACAACCAACCTTAGGGAAGGGTGCACAGCGAGTCTTTGCCCCAATTCCGGCCGAGCTGCCGCTAGAGGAAAAGGGATTTCGTCCGGCCGCCCGCCGGCCAGAGGAGCAGTGAATGGACAAAACACGGTACGCGGTGATCGGTTCCGGGCACGGCGGCAAAGCGGTGGCAGCCGATCTCTCCGCCAAGGGCTACCCGGTAACGCTGTACAATCGCAGTCCAGAACGGATCAGCGAAATCGTCATACGCGGCGAGCTGGAACTGGAGATGGAAGATGGGCAGATGCGCTCATGCCCGCTGGAACTGGTAACCTCTGACATTCGGGAGGCGCTGGAGAACGCTGACGTGATCATGGTGGTGGTTCCCGCCTGGGGGCACCGGAACATTGCCCACCTCTGCTCGGACCACCTGCGTGACGGTCAGGTCATCGTGCTGAACCCCGGTTGCACGGGAGGTGCGCTGGAGTTCCGGCAGATACTGAACCAGCGCAAATGCGCAGCCGACCTCACCGTTGCAGAGACGGCTGCATTTGTGTTTACCAGTCGGAGCACTGGCCCGGCGCAGGTGCGCATCTATCGGACCAAGAATGCGGTTCCGCTGGCCGCGATGCCCGCCAGACACACCGCTCGTGCGTTGGCGGTAGTGGGAAAAGCGTTTCCGCAGTTCATCCCGGTACCCAACGTCTTTTACACCAGTCTGGACAACATGGGATCGAACCTGAACCCGGCTCTCACGCTGCTGAACGCCGGTTGGATCGAGAGCACCAAAGGCGACTTTGAGTTCTACGTGGATGGCGTGACCCCGTCCGTTGCCCGCATAGTGGAAGCGCTGGATCGCGAGCGGGTCACGGTTGCCTCGGCCCTGGGAGTGCGGGCCCGGACCGGGTTGTCGTGGCTCAGAGAAGCCTATTCGGCCGAAGGCGAGAACCTCTATCAGGCCATCCAGGCTAACCCGGGCTACCAGGGGATCAGAGCGCCGCGCAACCTGCACCATCGCTTCATTCTGGAAGATGTACCTTATGGTTTGGTTCCTCTTTCGTCGCTGGGGGCGCAATTCGGCGTAGAAACCTGGGCGACTAATGCGATGATCCAACTAGCGTGTGCCGTGCATGGAGTCAACTATTTCGAGCGCGGCCGAACTACCACACAGATGGGGCTCCAGGGGATGCACGCTGGTCAGGTGAGCCAATACGTAGAGTCGGGACGCCCGGGTCCCGTGATTGATCCCCGTGATTAGCGGTTTGAGTATCGGGAAATAATTACCTCTGTTGGTATTGACGTCGGTAAATATTACCGTTATAATGATGCCAATGGAGACGATTGCGGCCACAAAAGGGCTCCTGTTGGAGATCAAGCAGGTTCTTCCAGCGCTGGCAGCGCAGGAGCACCGCGTGGCAGAGTACGTGCTGGCCCATCCGCACGATGCCCTGGCTGATTCGATCACCCAAATGGCCGATGCTTGCGGTGTCAGCGTGACCACGGTATCCCGGTTTTGCAGGCGGCTTGGCCTGGCAGGTTATCGCCAGTTCAAGGTGGCATTGGCGCAATCTTGGGGTTCCGCGGCAAGCCTGATCTATGTTGACCTCAAGCCAGAAGACACCCTGGCCAGCATGGCTCACAAGATGTTCTCCGCCAACGTTCAGGCTCTGCATGAGACAAGAGAGGTGCTGGATCTGGGCATTTTGGAGCAGGTAGTAGACGCCATGCTGGAGGCCCGGCGAGTGGACATATATGCCACGGGTGGGGCGGGCATTGCGGCGCGTGAACTCCACTTCAAGTGCATGCAATTAGGGGTCAACGCAAACGCTTTTCTCGATTCGCAGATGCAGTGTATGTCGGCCGCCAGCCTTGCGGCCGGGGACGTTGGCATCGGCATCTCGCACTCGGGCCAGCAACTTCAGGTTGCCGAGGCTCTCAAGTTGGCGGCGGAGGGCGGTGCCACCACCGTTGCGTTGACCAGTTATCGACAGGCGCCGGTGGCCCAGGCAGCCCGCCTTGTGCTCCACACAGCGTCCTTGGGCGCTGCCACCTCCTACGACTCACCGAGCGTGCGTAACGCGCAACTGGCGGTGGTTGATGTCATCTATGGTGCGCTTGTGCTCAAGGGACAGGGCTTGGCGCTGAAAAAGATGTCCCGGGTTGCCCAAGCGATTGCTGAGAGTTCTGGTGGGCTGTTCCATCCCGTTTCAGGTATGCCAGGGGTCTCCTAATGCAATACACAAACCTTACCCTCCGCGGTAACCACTATCAAATGGGGCTGCAGCACGGTCAGCAAGTGCGCCACCTGCTCAGCGGAATCACCAGCGCGATGCAGGCCCGCTTTGAGCAATTGACCCAGGACGGAACTGACGAGCGCTTTGACCGTCTGCTGCAAGAGACCGGAGAATTGATGGCGACCATCGACATGCCGCTGATGGAGATGATCCGTGGGCAGGCAGATGGGTTAGGATTGGGATTCGAAGAGCTGTTGCGTTACGACCTGGTGACCTACTTGCGGGACGACCTGGTGGTGCGCCGCATCCTGGGAAGCGAGGGCTGCACGACCTGGGCTGCCACCGGATCGGTAACCGCCGACGGTAATCCCATGTTGATCAAGAACCGCGACTATCTGCCGGATCACCTTCCGCTCCAGGTTGTCTGCGACGCAGCCCCGGATGGAGGGTACCACTATCTGTACGTCAGCAGTGCTGGAAGCCCGGGCGTTTTTAGCGCCGGAATGAACGAGACCGGGCTCGCGGTCGCTGATACTCACGTCTTTAGCAGCGACTTGGGGCCGGGTTTGCCCGACTTTGCGCTGATGATGCGGATTCTGGAACAGCATGGCACCGTCTCCTCAGCGGTGGACTATCTTCGCGGGGTGCCCCGGCTCGGACGCAATAACCTGATTCTGGCGGATGTTGAAGGCCATCTGGCGGTGTTTGAAAGCGGGAATACCCATTATGGTCTCTTGGAGACCTGGGATGGCGCCCTGGTCAACACCAACCATTTCGCCACCAGCAAGATGCAGGATCGGTTCGTCAAAGTGGATCCGCCCGAGTCTCGCGGCCGAACCTACCGGCGGTACGACATGGTCTGCCAAGAGTTGAACGCACATGCCGGCCGGGTGGACCTGGCCTTTGCCCAGCGTTTGATGGCGTTCCACGACGGGAGACTCAGTTCCATATGCTGTCATCCTCAGGCCAACTCGAACGTGACGACGATCTCGGCCACGGTTTTCCTGCCCTCACTGCGGACCATGTTCTTTTGCCACGGTCTGCCGTGCCAGGGTGCGTATGATGGGTACGCCTTATTGGATGACGGGACTGGTCATTCCAGATCGGCGGTTTGCGAGGCTGCACAGAGCGGCATGCAGCCGATGAACCTGGGACAGGTGCGCAAATGGCGGACATACGCTTGAACAAGATAACCGTATGCGGTGGCGGGAACGGTGCTCAGACCCTGGCGCCCATTGCCGCTCACCAATTGGACTGTCAGGTTGACCTGTACGCGCCTTTTGGCGACGAGGCCGACCGACTCCGATCCGGCAGCGATTCGCACGGTGGAGTCGAGACAACGGGGGCCGTTCAAGCCAAGGCGCTGTTGCGCTGCATCAGCGCTGACCCGGCGGAAGTCATACCTGGCTCGCCCTTGGTGGTATTGGTGTTGCCCGCTTTTGCGCACGAGAGCACGCTGCGCGCTATTCTGCCGTTCCTGGACCAGGGCGCGTGGGTTGGCGCCATTCCGGCGCGGGGAGGGTTTGATTTCTGTGCGGCCAAGCTGTTGCGAGAGCACGGCCGGCCGGATGTGGCGTTATTTGGACTTCAGACGCTGCCCTGGGCCTGCCGGATCCAGGAGTTTGGCCGATCGATTCACGTCCTGGGTGTCAAACAAGCGGTGGATGCTGCCAGCCGCCCGGCCGGTTTGATCGGAGAGATGGCGCCTGTGTTACAGGGGATGCTGGGGCTCCGGGTGCACCAAGCGGCCAGCCTGCTGGCGCTCACCCTGGCTAATACGGGTCAACTGATCCATCCGGGAATCATGTATGGTCTCTTTGGTGATTGGGATGGCACTCCCTTCCCAGCGGATGGCGTGCCCCTCTTCTATCATGGCCTGTCCGACCATGGTGCTAACGTTCTGGCCGCCATGAGCGAGGATGTGCAGGCTATACGTGAGTGTCTGGGAGCAAGCATCGACCTTTCGGCCGTCAGGCCTCTGATAGAGTGGTTGCTCTATTCGTACAACCGCAACATCCAGGATTCGTCTACCCTGCGGTCCGCCTTTGTCACCAATCAGGCGTATTCAGGCCTCAAAGCGCCGGTTCGCGAGGTGGCGCCGGGCGCATTTGTGCCCGATTTCGGCGCTCGCTACCTGACAGAAGATGTTCCGTATGGCCTGGCGGTCAGCCGAGCTATCGCGGAGCTGGCCGGGGTCGAGACCCCCGCCCTGGACCGGGTAATCGGGTGGGCCGGTGCTCAACTTGGCAAGGACTTTTTGAGCACCCACCAGGATGAAACCAGAGTGCCACAACGCTATGGCCTTGACCGATTGGATCATCTCATCACCTTTGTGCGCGAGGACTAGGTGCAATCTGGTACCAAGGTGCACAGTATAAGAACCACATGTAGGAGGGTATTGTGACGACTAGACCAGAACCATCGGGCAAGAAGCGACGTGTGATGGCCGGATCGATTGGAGATTGCGTTCACTCGCTGGGAGTGGAGTCCTTTGCCGAGTGGATGGAGGACAGGCACGAAGGCTTCATGCCCGTCAAACTGGGCCCGGCGGTGCCCATTCAGGATGTGGTGAACAAAATCCGAGAAGCCCGGCCGGAGGTGGTAGCCATATCCATGCGCCTGGGCGATCTGCACCTGGACAAGCTCATCAGCGAGTTCATTGTCAAAGCGGCCGAACACCATCTGTTGCCACGTGAGAGCGGGATAAGATACTCCTTTGGTGGCCTTCGGCCGGCTGCCAACCTGGTACGCGCGATGACCGGCTTGCCCGTGCTGGAGGACAAGTTTTCTCCGCCGGAGGATCGGCATTATGACCTGGATCAAATCGCCGAAAACTATGCGGACATCGAGGCGTTCCGGGACTTTTTTGCCCTGGTGGTGGATGATTATGTCACCATGGAGGAGCTGGACGCCTTTGCCCGGGGCGTGGTAGCGGTGGAATCCAAAAAGGAAATCCAGTGGGCGGAAACGCTCCTGGAAAGGGTCCGTCAGGTAAGGGAACTGGAGAACCGGCCGATTCTCCGGGCGCACATTGGGGTGGCGGCCAATACGATTGAGCCTACGGTGGAGGCGGTCAAAAAGCTATCCGATGCTGGGTGCCTGGAGATCGTGTCGTTGGCGCCGGACCAGCCCGCCCAGGAATATCTGGCCAAATTCGTGCGGGGAGAGGAGAACCCGGACAACTATCTGAAAGGCCAGGGCGGGGTGCCGATTCGCACAGTGGAGGACCTGCACCGGTTGAAGGCGGCGACCCTGCGGGGCAACTATCCCATGATCCGCATCTACTCGGGCACCGACGAACTGGTGGAACTGGCCAAGCTGTTTGAAGACACCTTCCGTATGCCGTTTCCTGCGGTACCCATCTTTTTCTACAACGAGATGGACGGCCGGGGCCCCATTTCGATCCGTGATAGCTTTGACGAGCACTTTGAGGTGATGCGCTGGTGGGCGGCGAGGGGGAAGGCGGTGGAGATCAACGACCCGCACCAATGGCAGTTGCGCAACAGCACGGACGATTTGCTGGTCACCGACCACGTTGTTGCCGGCGTCGTGGCGCTAAAAATGGGCATCCAACACTATGTGATGCAGATGATGTATGATCTTCCACCGGGCACCTCTGGGCTTAATGACCTGGCCAAATTCCAGGGTGCATTTGAGTTGATTGAACCGCTGACGCGCCATTTTGACTTTCATATCATCAAGGAAACGCGCGGTGGTCTTTCGGATTTCCCGCCGAATCTGGACAAGGCTAAAGGGCATCTGGCGGTCTCCACCTACTGGCAGATGTACATCGAGCCGGACATCGTCCATGTGGTCAGCTTCTCGGAGGCGCACCACGAGGCTACGTCGCAAGATGTGATTGAGAGTTGTGATATCGTCAAGCAGGTCATTGAGGATTTCTACCGGGACGACCGCCCGGACATCTGGGCGGACCAGCGCTTGCTGCAGCGAAAACGCCGGCTCAAGCTGGGCGCCATGTACAACATATTCCACCTGGCACTCCTGGGTGGTTATGAAGGGCCCGTGACGCTGGACAACTTTTTCGAGTGGGCCGTAACGGCCGCGGTCGCGCAGCAGCGTGACCATCATCGCGGCCACGGCCGGCACTATGAAACCTTGCTGCTCAGTTTGATAGACGAGGCTAACTACCCCAGCGGGCAGTGCGGTTTGATCAGCCCGGATACGCTGGAGCTTGCGCTTCAGGTGGGTCTTTTTCAGGCGCCGCAGATCACCGTTCTGGACAGGCGATACGAGATGGTCGGCAGGTGCCGTACCAAGATCGTGGATGGCGGTTGCGTGATTCAAGAGTTCGACGGCAGCAGGGTGGAGGACGAAATTGAGCGGGTCGATCGGCTGCGAGAGCGGAGCCCCTGGTTCTTTGACAAGAGCATCAACCGGGCAGATGAGGACCTGTATATTACCGAGACGGCCGAAGCGGTAGACGAGCAGGTTCTGGCGCGGGCGCGGCGGCAGGTAGGCATTCTCCACGCGGCCGAGCTGGAAAACAAAAAGATCCTGGTGGTGGATTTCGGCAGTACATTCTCCAAGATCGGCACCTTTGACACCTCTACTGAGGAGTTTGACCTCAAATATGTACCAACCATCGTTGAGGACTTGCGCGTGTCCCTGGCCGACGGGCTGGGGGTGCTGGAAGACTGCCGAAGAAGGGGAGACTGGGAGCCGCTGGCGGCGGAGATGGCCAGGTATCATGTCAAGTTGCCCTGTTCCAGCGCCAAGGGCGGCCTCAAGATGGTCACGGTCACGATGGTCAAGGAGGAGAGTGGGTTTGCAGCCGATCTTGCGGCGCTCACCGCAGGGGCCAAGTTGCTGAACAGCTACGACGGCAGGCTCACTGAGGAGCAGGCGCTGGCCATCTATGAGCAAGACCAGCCGGAGATCATCCTGCAGGCTGGTGGCGTGGATTTAGGCGGAGACACCGAAACCCAACTACACAACGCGCGCATGTTGGCCGAGGCCTCCAAAGCAGCCACCTACACCCGCTACGGCGTGCCCGTGATCTATGCCGGGAATCAGGATGTCCGGGATGAGATTGAAGGCATCTATCGCGCACAGGGTGTCGACATCCGGATCACCCCCAACGTCATGCCCGAGATCAACACCTTCCGGATCGAGGTGGTGAACGAAGCGATTCGCGACCTGTTCCAGACCGTCATCATTCGCGGCAAGGGGTTTGATGTGGTGGAGGAGTTTATGAGCGCTCCCTTTATCCCCACCCCGCGCGCGGCCTTCCGGGGGATCAATCTGCTGGCCAAAGGCCATGGCAGCGAACCGGGAATGGGCAACATTATGGCGCTGGACATCGGCGGCGCCACAACCGACTTTTATTCCAACGTCAACGACAACCCACTGTATGATTATCAGGGCGAGGATCCGAGGCGGAAAGTCAAACGAACCATCCTCAAGACCCCCAACACCCCGCTGGCCTACCGCCGCGTTGAGGGCAAGTATGGCCTGGCGTACGATGCGGAAAACATCAAAGAGCTGGATCGGTTCCAGAGCGGGAGGATGAAACGGGATTTGCAGGCGTTCATTCTGCTCGAGTACCCGGATTTTCAGCCGGGCGATGATGCATTTGGTCGTTTCGCTCGCCGATGGAACGGCCGGCTGCATTTCGACCTGGAAAGCTACCTTGACTGGCTGACCGCCAATCCGCACGCGCTCCCCTCCACCGAGGAAGAGAATGCGGTTCGTTCCTATCTGGCGAAGGAGATCATTGCCGCGACCACCGGCCGAAATCTGGGATACGTCAAAGAGACCGACACCTACTTTTTGCAGTACGGGGTAAACTTTCTCAACCAGCCGTGCACGACCCTGCTCATCGGCGGCACGATCTATCACAAGTGCGTCGCCGGGGGTGGTTTCGACCGCGACCTCCGGTTGATTGCTGCCGGCACGCAATACAACGAGGACGAAAGCTGGCTATTGCGTCCTCGAGGTCCGATCCTGCTGGATGCGGCCTACATGGTCTCGACCATCGGAGGGTTGTACGGGTACATTGACCCAGAGCGGGCGCTCCGGATGGTCAAACGCCATTTGTTGCCCCTCGTATAGGGTCGGGTTCTCCTGCGTCAGAGAATTACTCGGGCATCCAGGGCCAGGCATTTTTCCCCGGCCGGTTGCGCGAGAAGCGGGTTGACGTCGATCTCGCGGATCTCCGGGAAATCGCTCAGCAGCTGCCCGATCCGCAGCAGCGCGTCAATCACCGCGGATACATCGACGCCTGGCTGTCCCCGAACTCCGCGAAGGATGGCCGCTGCCCGCAGACTGCTGATCATCGCCTCGGCATCCAGCCGGTCGATGGGAGCGACCCGGATGGCTACCTCTCCTAGCAGTTCCACCAGAATTCCACCCAGCCCGATCAAGACGACCGGACCGAACACTGGGTCCTGCCGGCCGCCCAAGATCAGTTCCTGGCCGCCGGTCACCATCGGCTGGACCAACACCCCGTCCAGAGTTACGTCGGGTCGAGACTGGCCGATTTGTGTCACCATCGCGTTAAAAGCAGCGGCGACCTCGTCATCGTTGTGGAGGTTGAGCCGGATGCCGCCCACGTCTGACTTGTGCGAGATCTCGTGAGCAATGGCCTTGATGACTACCGGGTAGCCCAGCGCTTTCGCTGCCGCGCGCGCTTCTGGCACCGAGTGGGCCACCTGTCCGGGAGCGGTAGCAATGCCCACAAGCTCCAGCATCCCCAGAGCTTCCGGCAACAGCAAAGAGCGACCAGAGCGCTGAGCCCGCTCAATTAGCGCCCGCAATGCCGGCCTTGGCAGGTCCAACACAGGCGCCGCCGTAGCCGTCCGAATTCGCTGCAATTGACGATGATGCCGGAAACTTGCCTCCAGAGCCCGCACCGTCTCTACCACCTGGGTAAAGAGCGGGTAGCTTCGGGTCTGTTTCAGATAGGTGGTCTCGGAGGGGGCAGCAGATAGGTAGTAAGCTACCGGTTTGTCATACTGCAGCTGCAACTGGTTGAGCCGATCCATCAGCAACCGGCTCGGCTCGTGTTCCTGGGCGGCGGCCGTGTGCATAACCAGGACGCCGTCCACGCCGGGCAGCTGCAGTGTCTGCTCCACGATCTGAGCGTACACGTCCAGGTCAAACAGGTCGCCCAGGTCCACTGGGTTGGTAAGACGAATGACAGAGGCCCGGAAATGGCTCTCAATCTCCCGCAAGAAACGCTCCGGAAAAGGGGCCAGATCGAGCCCAACTGCCTCGCAGGTATCCGCGGCGATCACGGCATGACCACCAGACCGCGATATCACCGCCAGGTTCTTTCCGCGCAAGGGCGGCAACCGCAACGCCTTGAGCGTGTTGGACAAGGAAGAGGCGTCGTACACGCGGAGAATACCCGCCTGACGCAGCGCAGCGTCCACCACCTGATCGTCACTGGAAAGCGCGGCCGTGTGTGAAGCGGCAATGCTGCGCCCCAATTGACCGGTGTTTGCTTTGAAGGCCAGAATGGGTTTGTCCGAAGCGCGGCCGAGTTGCATGAGACGCCGGCCGTCGGCGATGCTTTCGAGGTACAGAAAAATGATTTCAGTGCCGTCGTCCCCGATCAGGTATTCGGTCAAGTCCTCTGCAGTGATATCCAGCATATTGCCCACCGAGACGAACTTGTTCAGCCCCATACCTTCGCTGGTGATCAATTGGAGCACGCTGATACCCACCCCTCCGCTTTGGGCTACGATCGAGATTGGGCCGCGCCTAAACAGGTTGGCAAAAGGCGGAAATGGGCTGCAGAAGCCGTTTTCCATGTTGATCACGCCAATGCCGTTAGGTCCGACAAAGCGGATATTGTGTCTCCGTGCGGCATCCACCACCTGGGCTTCCAGGGCCATCCCTTCCTGCCCGTATTCGCGAAAGCCCGCAGACTCGATGATCGCCCGGCGTACGCCCTTTTGGCCGCATTGCTCCAGAATGGCTGGCACCGCTCGGGCGGGCGTCAGGATGATCGCCAGGTCAACCTGATCCGGAATGTCCAATACCGAGGGGTAGATGCGGCGGGTCTGGATCACACCACCTCCCGGACCCACGGCATAGACCACGCCGTCAAAGCCGAACTCAACCAGGTTGTTGACGATGTTCTTGCCCATGTTGGCGGGCCTGGAGGAGACCCCGACCACCGCCACACTGTGCGGGTAAAAGATGCCTTGCATTCGTTGGCTCCCGTTGATTCCCGATCCCCAGCGCCAGAGTGGCAAACCATCGACACGGCCGCCACAACCTGCATCTGGACCAAAGTCGGTGTCCATTATACCCGGTGGCACAGAATTGCCACCCGTACCAGGGCGCGTATAATTGTCCCATGCTTGGCACAGATGACCTCCGGGCCTTTATCCAGGCCCATTCCATTCGGGCCCAGATTGTCTACCCACAGTTTGCCACTCCAACCGTTCCGGCCGCGGCCGCAGCTATGGGGGTGGAGCCAGAAGCCATCATCAAATCGGTGCTCTTTGTTGTCAATGACGAGCCGCTACTGGTGATTTCCAACGGTGAGCGACGCATTGCTCAGGGAGCCATAGCACGCCGCCTGGGGGTGGGCAAGAAGCAGGTCAAGATTGCGACCCCAGAGCAGGTACTGGCGTGGACCGGTTATCCGGCCGGTGGGGTACCGCCGTTTGGGCATCCCACGCGGCTGCGCACCTGGGTCGATCCGGCGGTGCTGGAGCGGGAGACCGTCTACGGGGGCGGTGGCGCCGAGTCCACGCTCATGTGTGTCCATACCGCCGACCTCCTGGGACCGCACGCTGAGGCAGTATCGGTATGCGACTGAACTCCAGGCGCGCGCTCATGCTGGCGGCCGGCGTCAGCCTCTCTGTATGCGTGGGTACCGCAGTCTGGCGCCAGGTCAGGGCATCCCGCGATTTGGTAGCCTGGTTCACCGAACCGGCAAGTCGTGCTAGGCTCATCACGGACACTGGCCTTACCCCATGCCCGGGTGCGCTCTTTATTCTCCCGACAACCGGTTTTGTTGGGCTGCTGTGGGACGATGTGCGACCGCCTTACAACCGGATTCGCAGACACAGTGGGTTGGATATCTTTGGCAATGGTGAGCCCGGCCAGGTGCCGGTCTATGCGGCATACGACGGCTTGCTTACCCGCCTGCCGGGTTGGAAGAGTGCGGTCGTCATCCGCCATCCACATGACCCGCTTTCCCCGTCCCGGCAAATCTGGACCTATTATGCTCACATGGCTGATGAAGCTGGGAATAGCTACATTGTGGACGCGTTTCCGCCCGGAGTTATGGATGTGCCGGTTGCCCAAGGGACCCTGTTGGGTTACCAGGGTTTGTACAATGGCGGCACGGGCCCAATAGGGCTTCACCTTCACTTTTCCATCGTGCGGGATGATGGCCACGGACGCTTTCTGAACGAGACGGATGTCCGCAACACGCTGGATCCCTCTCCGTACCTGGGGATGAGACTGAACCACGCTTGCGCCGACGAGGTTCCGGCGTGCACTGCCCATGCTAGCTGCCAATGACGTTGCGGTTGAGCTGGCGGCGCAGGTGCTGTTGTAGAAGCAGGATGCGCCGAATCCAGAGCGTTCCCCTCGTAGTGCTCCTGCTTGCCCTGATGGGTTGCCAACTTGGGGCTCCCCAGGCCGGGCCGCCCGCCACGCTGGTGGCCCCGTCAACGGACTCATCCGTCCGTGAACTGGTCATACTATACACCAACGATGAGCACGGGTGGATGGAAGCCAACTCGAGAAGCGGCGGCGCGGCCGGCATGGTAGAGCGCTGGCGCTCCGAGGAAGGGTATGTGGAGGACGGGCCGTATCTGATCCTGAGTGGAGGCGATATGTGGATCGGCCCGGCCATCTCTACCTGGTACGATGGCGAGTCCATGGTGGAGGTGATGAACGCAATGAACTATGACGCAGCCGCCATGGGAAACCACGAGTTCGATCTGGGGATACAGGTGCTGAGAGACAGGTTGGCGCAAGCCGAGTTCCCATTTCTCTCGGCCAATATCCGGTCCAAGGGTATCGACGAGACAACAAGCCATTTGGCCATCCCATCCATTGTGCACGAGGTGAGCGGGGTCCGGGTAGGGCTGATTGGATTGACCACAACGGCGACACCTCGGGTCACGATGCCGCGGGTGATTGCAGGGTTGGAGTTTGTGCCATATCAGGACGTGTTGCCAGACGCGGTATCGCGGGTCAAAGCTGAGGGGGCAGACGTACTGGTCGTCCTTGCGCACGTCTGCGCAGAGGAATTGCGCGAGCTTGCGCCGCTGGCAGCCAGCCTGGGAGTCACTGTGATGGGTGGCGGTCACTGCCACCAGCCCTACACCGAGATAGTGAACGGCGTGGCGGTCATCGTGGGCGGAGGCTACCTGACCCACTATGTCCGGGTGGACCTTGCGGTCGACGTTGCCACCGGCGCCGTGCTGTCGGTCACATCGCAACTGCGGCCCAACCCGCCCGGCGCAGCGGACCCGGAGGTTGGAGCTGTCATAGACCATTGGCGGGTCAAGGCGGATGAAGCGCTTAACACAATCATTGGCTACCTGAATCGACCTATTCAACGTCACTCGGACGCCATGTTCAACCTAGTCACCGACGCGTGGCTGGAGGCCTATCCGGCGGCCGATGTTGCTATCACCAACCGGGGTGGTTTTCGACAAGATCTGCCGGCCGGCCCGGTCACGCTGGCGTCCGTAGTGGCAGTGCTGCCCTTTGACAATGTCCTGTACGATATTGAAATCACCGGAGCCCAGTTGGTTGAGAGCCTGAACTGCTCGACCTGTGGGGCGGTCGTGGGCGGGATGACAGCCCTTGGCCGATACGTGTTGGACGATGGTAGGCCGGTGGACCCGACCACGCACTATCGGGTTCTGGTCAATGATTTCAATTACGAGGGGGGTAACGGTTTTCGATTTGCGCAGTATGATCCAGCTGCGTACAACACCGCCGTCGACTGGCGGCAACCGGTCATCGACTGGATCCTGGCGCGCCGTACGGGGCCGGATGACCCGCTGGACAACTATCTAGACACCTCAGCCCGCCAATGATCAGGGTGAAAAAAAGGGAAGCGCCAGGGTGGGGGGGAACCCTGAGCGCTTCCGAGGGGAACCGATGGACTAGGGTGGGGGGAACCCGTTAACGCCCACCGGTCTCTAGCAGTATTGTACCACGCTCACTCAAAAATGCAAGCGCTGGGGAACCTTTTTCGGCTTACCGACGTCTAGCTGGTCAGACGGGTCGGCCGAAAGCGGTCTCGGGGCTGGTTGCGCGTTGCGGCCAGCTGCTCCCTCCCCTCCGGATTGCTTGTCGGCCGCCCCGTTGTTAACGCACCTGCACCCATCCCAGCACCAATCGGTCACCCACCAGGTTGCCAAACCGGTCGTATTGGTAGATGCGCTGCTGGGTTGTCATCCCATACAGACCGATCTCCAAGTAATAGTCCCCCGGCGGGGAATCAGACGGGATTTGTAGGGAGTAGGGATCCAATGCAGTCTGACCGGGCAGCCACTTGGGAATCCATAGGTGGGTCGGGTAACTGCCTCCCAGCGGCGTATAATCCTGCTGGTCCCAAACCCGATTAGCCCCGTCCATCAAGTGCACAAAGACGGTATAGCTCTGCTCTACCGGGGCCAAGCCGCGCCACTTGATGGTGACCGCCAGCGAGTCGCCCGGCGACATGACCAACGGCTCTTGCCAGACGGCCAAGCGCCTTGAGCCTCCGCCACGCACAATCACTCGGTCCACCCCAACGCGCTGTCCGAAATTCGCCAGCAGCCCGTCCAACGTTTTGCCGTCGGATGCACTTCTGTTTGCCGTCACGCGAAGCGTGTCCAGCAGGATTGGCTCTGATTCAGTGTCGGTGCTGAGGTTGGCCAAGCCTACTCGGAGCGGGTATTGGCCGGCGGGCAGATCAAGCGGCAGCGCCCATTCATAGCGCTCAACGACCACCTCACCCGCCTGCCAGAGCGGGGTCAAGAGGTGGCTGTCGGTGGTGAACCGGTACGCTATCTCGCCCACACGCACATAGGGAACCATGTATTCGGCGGTTGTGATCGGTGCGCGCATGGCCAGATCCAACTGAACCAAGCCGCCGGCCGGAATCACGACCTGGCCAAGCTGGTAGCCCAGCAGTTCCACAGGCTGTCCACCGACGGCCGGTAGCAGACCAAAGCCGGGCGGTATCGTTATGTCGCCGGGCTCCAAAACCTGGTAAAAGACGCCATCCGGTCGCAACCGGAAACCGGCGTCCACAATCTCCCGCCGGTAGCCGCTCAGGAACACCGGGCCGCCCGTCAAGTGTTCGAAGACTCGCTGAAGCCAGGGCCGGTCGGGGCTGACCAATGAGGGAGTCACATCGGCCGGATCGGGCCAGCGGTTTTCGACCCAGCGGCTGTACCAGAGCGGCGTCATGTGCTCCCAGTCGTTGAGGAGCACGGCGTGTTCGTTACCGCCTTCAAAACGGTTCAAGACCGCTGCCACATAATCATCGCCGGCGCTGTAGCCTCGCAAGCTGATATGAGGGAGATTCTGCGCCAGGGCCAGCAACGGCCAAAGCAGGAGAAACGCAGCCGCCGAGGCTGCTGCCGGCCGGACAAATCCACGAGACCTTGCGCCGCGCGCTGCTAGCCGGACGACGACCCCGGCGCCAACGCCGGCCAGCGTTCCAACCAGCATGAATGGAGTGAGGAGGTAAGCCATCACGTCTTGTACCGTGTTGATGGTGAACGCCAGGTTTGAAAGGAGCAGGATCAAGAAAAGGACAGCCGTTCGCCGCTGACGGGCGATCAGCCACGCCAGCCCGACCACGGCCGACAGGAGAATTGGCAGGGAGAACTGCTGCCGTAAGAGAGTCCAGAGAACCAACAATCGTTGGCCTTGGTCGGCCCACCCAAAGTGGAACAGGTTAACCTTCAATCCACGCGCCAACACGACATTCAGAAAACCGTCCAGCGTGTTCATGTCGTGCGGGCCAAAAACCGGCGCCATTGGACTGCGTATGGGGTAATATAGCCAGACCGCCAGGCCGAGCAGCACACAAAGACACATGACCAACAGGATTTGCCAATCCTTGTCCTCCCACCACCGTCTCCGCAGTGGGTTGAACAGGGTAGGCCGGACCAAAAGGACAAAGAGCACGTAAGCCGGAATGCCCAGGACGGTCAGAGGGTGGTGGGTCGGGCCCAAACCCGCCAACCAACACGAGGCATACAGCCATCGGTTCTGTCTGGAATGTGCCCACCGAGTAAGCAACAGCAGGATTGCCGCGTTCAGCGCCACTGTGACAATGTGGGAGTTGAGATGGATGCTGTGTTGCCAGTGGTCGGCCGCCAAGGCCACCGAAAAGCCGGCCACCAGCGCTCCAACTGCCAGCCCGAACTCACAATCAGGCTCTTGTTGGGTCTCGGGATTGCCGCGAATGGATCTGTGGCATCCCGTATACCAGACCGTCACCATGGCAGCCGTGGCAGTGATTGCGCCTGCCACGGCTGCCATCCAGTGGCTGCGCTGCGCCACGGTGCCGAGCGGAATCAATACCTGCCAGAGCTTGGTGAGCAGAGTCATCAGGGCGTAACCGGGCGGGTGACCGATTCCCAACACATGGGCGACAAATGTGTACTCGGTCGGGTCGCCAGGGATGATGCCGGTGGCTGAAGTGGCCAGGTACACCGTCAGGATGCTCAGGAATAGCGCCAGAGCGAGGAGATGAAAACGTCGGGCGAGGAAAATCATGACCTTGGCTTACCTTCACGGTGTGGCCGGAGCCCAGCCCATGCGACCGCGCAGGCGAAACGGGGCAAGGCAAGCATCCGGCGCCAGCGCCACGGTTGGTGGACCAGCCGGTACATCCACTCCAAACCGAAACGGCAGAGCCAAGCAGGCGCCCGCGGAGTCTCGCCGCTGATATAATCAAAAGTTCCGCCGACTCCCATGGCAACCCCCACCTGCAGGCGCGGTAGGTTGCGAGCGATCCATTTGTCCTGCCGGGGAGCGCCATAAGCCACCAGCAGGATGTCAGTGTGCTCATGATTGACCCGTTGGACGATCTCCTCTTCCTCTGCAGCTGCTGCGCTGCCAGAATGGATGCCCGCGATCTGAAGCCCGGGGAACCGCGAGGTCAGGATGGCCGCGGTTCTTTCCGCAACACCGGGTGCGGCACCCAACAGGAAAACCCTCCAGCCCTCTTTTGCTGCCCGGCAGGCGATCCGCGGGACGCCATCGGAGCCCGTTACCCGCTGCCGCAGTGGATGCCCGCCCTTGCCACTGCGCTGTAGCCAACGGGAAGCCCAGATGAGGCCGATGCCATCGGGCAAGCAGAGCGAGGATCGCCGCAGGATCACGCGAAAGATCGGGTCGCGCCGGGCGGCCATCACAAATTCCGGGTTAACGGTTGCCACCTGGTGCGGCCGGCCGCTGGCGATGAACTCGCCAATGTGGTCCAGCAGGCCGTCGTAAGTGACCGCGTGAACCGGGATTCCCAAGATATCGACAGCCCGGGCTGTCTGACTAGCTCTGGGCGGGTCGACGGGCAGGTTTTCCGCAAGTGAGCCGTGGAGGGCTCGGTTCACTGCTTCCATCACCCGCCCGACGTCTATCATGGCCAGGCAGGTTCTCTCCGGACAACCTTCCGGGGTCCCCAGGTCATGCCCCACATAGGCACAAGGGCTGCACGCGCTGCCGCTCCGCACCAGTGTGCGCTTCTCTGGCGGCAGTGCGGGGACCCAGGCGTCGTGATTGGTAGGGCCAAAGAGCGCGACGACCGGCGTGCCGACTGCGGCGGCGACATGCAACACCCCCGAGTCGGCACCCACTACCAACGAACAACGCTCCAGCACGGCAGCCAACTCGGTTAGAGAGGTTTTCCCACCCAGGTCAACTGCGGCGTTGCCCAAACGGGCACCGATCGCTTCCGTGCCGTCGGACAAGGTGCCCACAATGACAACTCGGGCGCGACAGGCTAGCTGGGCTCCCAATTCAGCAAACCGCTCCAGGTCCCACCGTCGCGCCAGGCTGTATCCACCTGAACCTGGGTGCAAAGCCACTGTAGGGGCATCCCCCTGGTTGCGCCTATCACCCATGTCAGGGAGCCACTGGGCTGCTTTGTCCCGGTCGGCCGAGGTGATCACCATTTCCACCTGGCGGGGCCACTCAGCGGCGGTAGCTGGATTATCCTGATTCACCAATAGGCCGGGCAATTCGAGCCAGTAGTCCAGCTCGTGTCGAACACCGAAACCCAGGTCGGGGACGCGGTGGTTAAGAAACCAACCCCGGCCGTTATCCAGGCCAACGCGGCGTTGGGCGCCGGTCGCCATTATCAGCGCGGCGTGTTTCAGAGCACCTGAGCGCAGCGTCAGGTGATGAAAGAGGAATACGGTGTCATAGTGACCCGCCCGCAACCGGCGTACCAGACCTGCAAGGGCCCACCACTGGCCAATACCCAGCGCTCGTCGTGGGCCGGCGAATGCGTGTTGGTCAAAAACCAACAGATTGTCCACCAGCATAGAGTGGCCCAACGCGGCAGCGCCGTTCGGGGTGACCAGGACGTCCAGGGTAGCGGCCGGAAAGGTCTGGCGGATCGCTCGCAAGGCCGGGGTAATAAGCAGAACGTCTCCAATGTCCGCCAGCTTGATGGCCAGAATGCGGTCTGAGGTGCCGGCGCTCATTCCGCTGCTCTCTCACACAGCTCTAGCACCTGCCGGGCGCAAGAATGCCAGGAAAAGCGCTCCAGGTTGACAAAACCGCTCTGGACCAGCGTCTCTGCCAGGGGCTTGTCGCTCAGAATCCGGCGCATGGCCTCCATTAGAGCGGTCGTGTCCAACGGGTCCACCTGCAACGCTGCTTGGCCCGCCACCTCAGGCAGAGAACTGGTGTTGCTGCAAATCACCGGTGTGCCGCACGCCATTGCTTCCAATACCGGAAAACCGAATCCCTCGTAAAGTGAAGGAAAGAGAAAGGCGACGGCGCCAGAGAGGAGAGCGGCTTTGTCCTGGTCCCGGATGTATCCGGGCAGGACCGCGCCCACCTCCTGCGCCCGAGACAGGATGGGGCCGGATAGCCAACCTGGCTTCCCCGCTAACACCAGCTGTACCGCCTCAGGGTCCAGTTGGGCATACGCGTCCAGCAGTCGCGCCAGGTTTTTTCGCGGCTGAAGGGTTCCCAGGTAAAGCATATAGTCGGCTTGGATGCCATAACGAGTCCGAACCTCGTCCAACCGGGCGCGATCGCGAACCGGCCGGAGGTTGGTGTCGATTCCGGGATACACGACCTCGATTCTATCCGGACGTGCTCCACAATGAAGCACAAGGTCCCGCCGGGTTGCCTCCGAGTCCGCAATGATCACTGCCGCTCGCCTGGTGTTCCAGCGGGTAGATAGGTTCAGATACCACCGATCCACCATCCGGTGGGCTTGAGGAAAGCGCAGGTAACCCAGGTCGTGCACCACAGCGACAGCTCGGCCCGGGAAGAAGACCGGCAGGACGTGCGAAGGAACCAGGAGCAGATCGACACGATGGCTTGCCAGTTCGGCCGCCAATCGAGCGTGTGTCCATAAGCGGGGAAAAGGGATGTGGCGCAGTTCTGCGTTTGCTGCGCGGGGAAAGAGATCATTGCCGGGTCGGTTCAGGTAGAGGCGCAACTGGTGGGTGCTCTCCACCTCCAACAGCGCCCGGATAAGTTGCAGCGAATAGGACTCTGTTCCTGTGGGCTGCCCGGCGGCTGCGCGGCTGGCGTCGATGCCGATCAACATGGTGCTACGTCGTGGGGAGAGGGGTTGGTAGACGCGTCACGACCCAATTCGCGGGTGGCCACCAGAATGTCGGCCTCTGATATGGGTCCATGGCGAACGATGCGTGGCGGGACGGCGACGCAGTCTACGATGGTGGAGGGCACTCCACCGGGAGCGAGGCCGCCGTTCAGTACTGCATCGATGCGTCCCCAGAGCCTCTGTTTCACCCGAGCCGGGTCGCTGGTGGACGGTTCGCCCGAACGGTTAGCCGAGGTGACCGCCAGCGGCGAACCAACCGCGGCGATGAGGGAAAGTGCCAGGGGGTGATTTGGCATCCGAACAGCGACTGTGCCGGTCCGGCTGACGGCCTCAGACAACGTGGGTGATTTGGCAAGCACCAGGGTCAGCGGGCCGGGCCAGAAGCTGGCCATCAATCGACGCGCCGTCTCTCCTATTTCCAGCACCACCTGTGGAAGCTGATCCAGGGTGGCAATCAGAATGGGTATGCTCTTCTCGTCGGGCCTGGCCTTGACTGCATACAGAGCAGTGACTGCATTGGAGTCGGCCGCCAGGGCGCCTAAACCGTACACTGTGTCGGTCGGGAAAGCGACCAGACCGCCAGCGCGCAGAATGCCTGCAGCGCGGGCCAACGCTTCCGGAGCTTTGGCGGAAAGAATCTGCGTAACCATCTTGTTGGCAGGCCGGCGTGGCCCGTAGGCCCAGCCCACGAGGAGGTCCCGCCGGTGATACAGGGTTTCTCTTGGCCAAGTATAACGTTCCACGTGGGTGCGTCAATCAACGGGTCAGCAACGATCGGAACATGGGAGTACGCGGTGGCGATCACCGGGCGCGGGCGTTTCCGCCGAAGGCTGTGGCCCGGACCGGCGGAGAGGGGTCTAGCAGGACGGCCCATTCCGGCAGAAGACCGACTCTATGACATGAACAACCTGTTGACGACAACGCAGTTGCCAGGGTGCCACAGGCAGCAAGGTCAACCGATTGATTCGTGACGCGTTTTCGATTCTCCGGTCATCTGGAATTCATGCCGGCTGACGTGCCCGACCCAGCCCGGCAGATATCCATGGGAAATTGGCCGTCATGTTGGCCCTCGATCACCTCGTCGCACGCCTGGCTGATCGGATGGCCATGTGAGGAGGAGAGCCACTCCAGCTCCCTGTTCGCCAACACCGATGCTTTCTTGACCTGACCCAGCGCTTCATCCGTGCGCTGGGTCTGTGCCCCCCAAAGCGCGTTTCCTGGCATGGACGCCTCACCCATCGCTTTTTCGATTCTATTCGTTGCCCTCTTGCCCGCGCCGGCACCTGGCGGTTCGTTCACTCATCGGTGATCAGACCTCGCGCAGAAATCGCTTTGTCGCCTGCAGTGCGGCCTTGAGCATCTCTTCACCTAATGCTTCCATGTGGATGTCGATGAAAAGGCGTTCCTCTGGCATCCTTTCGTCCAGCTGGTGGAGTTCGTCACGGAAGATCCGCAGCAGGTCCTCTTCGTGCTCTTCGATGAACTGAATTGCATCTGACCGAACCAAGCGAAAAGCGGTATTGCGCACCAGACGTCTCATGGCTCTCTCCGTTCTGCCCCCACTGCAACCTTTTCGGGAATACTGCATCCAAGATGTCGATGGCAAGTCATCTGGAGGACTAATGGTAGCAATAAGCGAGCAGGCGTCAACCGCACTGCAATCACTCGCCGACAAGGAGCAAAAGCCGCTGCTGGTGTTGCGGGTGGTCATGGCGGGGTATGGCTGAGGCGGTCCACGCCTAGAATTGGTTCAGGTTGAACCAAACGAGACTGAGACAGGCCGGTCTGTGGAGCTGCCCGGCGTTCGCATCATTTGGGACGCGAACCTGGAGCAGATGACCGAGTACTATGGGCGGATCACGTTGGATCACGTCAAGACGTTTTGGGGATCACGTCTTGTGGCCGGGTTTGACGGTCAGACCTGTTAAGCGAACATGCGAACGGGGCTGCTGAACCGACAGCGGCCCCGTGGTAGACTGGTGCGTCCCTAACCAGCCGGTTAAGGTGTTGGGGTCGGGGCAATCTGGATCAAATCCTGGCGCCCCTTTTCCAGCAGGTCTTTGACGCCGTATTCGTTCACCCGAACATAGTAGGGGGATTCGGACGATTTCACCACATAGCTGTTGTCCTGGGTGAACTTGCTGCCTATGAGCAGTGTGATGGCCTTTTCATTGGTCTGGATGGTGATCACAGCGCGTGGCGCCTCAAGCCCAAATTCGGGTTGGCTTTGCCGGCCGATGGGCCCTAACATGGTCACCGAGGTCGCCCGGTTTGCCAGTTGGCTGACCACCGCCGTGTCCAACAACTCGTCTTCCGACAATCCCGCCATTGACCAGTTTCCCTGATCGTCCTTGGTAAGATTCAACTCACCCTGGTCATTTGACACCTGGATGGCCGTAACCTCGGCCTGGTCGAGCTTCAGGTAGCTGGTGTCGATCCACGAACTGGGGGTGGCGTTGACATCCCACGATGCAAGATCACTGGTGAGGTAGGTCTCGTTTTTGCCGTGCAGGCGAACATGGACCGAGGCGTAATTCGGTGACGACCCGACGTACATCGTGCTGAGGCTACCCCCGGCCGACTTTATCTCAACGCGACCCACAAAATCGTCGGTGGCCACCTGCAAGCGCTTGTGGCTGGCGTCGGTACGGGTGACCAGTCGGTCGGTCTTGACCGCAACCAGTTTCTCCAGCAATGCGGTGATCTTGTCACCCTGAGCCGGGAAATCACCAGCCTCCGGAAGCACCCACTGCCCGGCGGTTTGCTGCAGCACCACCCGGTTGCCGCTGGCATCCTCCAGAACCAATTGGGTGACGTCGTCTGCGGTCAGGGCGGCAAGGAGCGAACTCCCCGCTGGACCTGCAGCGGTCGTGCGGGGCCAAAAAAGCACTGCGATGAGCACCAGCTGTACTGCCAGTGCACCCGCTAGGATGAGATCGCGTCGTTTCATCATACCTCCTATCTGTGCCAGCGCCAGCCCGGAGTGCGCCTTGGGCAGGGCAAGTGGCTCATCCCTGACCTTTCTCGGGGTTTTCGAAGGTCGGATTAGCTTCGAGGCTCATGGGCTGTTCGTTGCGTCGGCGGACATTCCAGACTGCGCCAATGATGACCAAAGCGACCAGGGCGACGCCGTAATTGAGTCCCTCCCAAAAGCTGCTCTGCGACTCGGCGGTTGGATCCAGCACGCGAACCGTCGTACCGCGAGAGCGGATGGCAAGCAAATCCAGGTCCTCCACCGACCAATCCACTGCGTTCTGGATCAACTGCAGGCTGTTGAGGTACCGATTGCCTGAAAGGCTAGTGGAGAGCTCCAGAATGGGGTCGTTGATAAAATCCGTGCTGCCGATGACCACCAGCCGGGTGGTTGAGGGCGACGAATCGATGATCCCGACCGCGGGGAGGATTCCGGTTGCTTCCTGGTCCGTAGCGGTTTCCAGCGTTGGAACTTCCTTGCCCTGGAAAAAGCTGTCGAGTCTTCCCTGGACAGAGACCGCCAGCGGATAGGCTCCGTTTTCACCTCCGGTGGCAAAACCGAGGTCTGGATAGAGATCATAGTCGGGCTGAATATCCGCGGATGTGCGTAGCCACGATTGCCGGCTCGACTGCAGCAGGATGTGCACGTCGCGGTCGGCGTTCTTGGTTTCGTCGATGGTGATAGGCCCGGTCCAGTTGAGCGTCACCGCGGTCAGGTCGGCGACGATGGGGCTGGTGGCGTCCATCCCGTCGGAACGGATGTCAACAAAGAAGGGATAGTCCACGGCCTGGATCTCCTGGACCCGATATCCGCCAACCGTACGAATCACCGGCACGGGAAAGGGTTCATTTTGTGGGTCCATGACCAGCGATTCCTCGACTGTAATCCCATAATCGGCCAGCATCTCCTGGAGCCCACCCTCCAGCCGGTTGAGCACGATCGAGCCGGTGTACGGGTCTACCCCTACCGCATAGTTGCCGGCACTGGTCACAACCGCCCCACCGCGCATCAGATACTGATCGACGGAAAACCGTTCCCGGTCGGTCAGGTTCTGGGGTGCAACGACAACCAGCACATCCAGATCGGCCGGCACTTCGCCTGTCAGATCCACTGCGCGCACCTCATAGTCCTGCCGCAAGTACCCGCTCACGGTGTCCCAGGACGCAAACGGCTGCTGGGTCTGCCCGAACATATCCTGGGTGGCTACCGCCGGTGGTGTCCAGAGGCCCACCACCTTTAGGAAACCGGTGGCAGACCGCTTGAGCCCGGATTCGATACTGGTCCGCACGTCTGCTTCGGTCACCTCGCCCGTGGGATAGATCACCTCATTTTGGTCCTGCACCTGCAACACCATGTACAGATAGTAGGAATCTGGTGAGAAGAGCGAAACCGCAATGGGCTGGAGACCGAATTGGCGATAGAGTTGGTCCCGCGTGACCGGGCTGTTCGGGGCATCTGGATTGATGATCTGGTAGGTGAATTTGCCGCTCGATCTGGTCTGGATATCGTCAGCTACCTTCTGGATGGTCGCGGGTGCCTGGGCTAGCCACTCGGGCAATGTGTCCGGTGTGATGAACACGGTGAGTTGCACTGGCTCGGACATGGCTGCCAGCACCGCATCCACACTTTGAAAGCCATAGATCACCTTTTTCATAGAGCGCGTCAGGTCGTATTCCAGATTGCGCAGGCGGACGTCCACCTGCCCTGTGCGGCCGGATTGTACCTCGATGAGATCCTGAAAACCTAGCACGACGTGCTGGTCGCCATAGCGGATGAGAATGTCAAAATAGGAGTTGATAACCGATGCCTGATAACGGTCCGACACCTGGAACGGCGTAGGTTGGATTCCGTAGCTCTGGACGGCCTCGGCCTCTTTGTCGGGATTCTCGACTGGGTCCAGAATCTCGACGTTAATCATGCCGGCGGACGCGATCTCGTATTCGCGCAGCAGGTCGGATATCTGCGGCACTAGTGGCGCCAATAACGGGTGCGTACGGTCGGTAAAGTAACCACGAATCAGCAGTGGCTCCTGCAGGTTCTGCAACAGATCCTTGGTGGGTTGTGAGAGACTATAGTCCCGGTCCGCCGTCAGGTCCAATCGCAGGCCGCGAAGGGGAAAGAGCCAAAAGTTGAGCGCCAGGAGATTCAACCCGATGAGACCTGCGGTCAATGCGACGCCCCGGCGGTAGGCCAGCGTCCTGTCTCCACGGCTCCATCGTTTGCTGTCCAGCGAGACCACGTTGAGGAGCATAAAGAGTGCGGTCAGCGAGAGGTAATAGGCCAGGTCCCTTAGGTCAATCACTCCTCGCTCGATGCTCTCAAAGCGGCTACCGGCTCCGATGGCGCGAAGCACCTGCGCCGGTGTCTCGCCCACAAAGTCGGTGATCCCGGCCGACCCCACCAGGTAAAGGATCCCACATACCAGCACCGTGGAGATGAGCGAGACAATCTGATTGTCGGTGCGGGATGAGACAAACAAACCGATGGCCGCATAGGCAGCCGCGAGAAGCACCGTGGCGATGTATCCGCCAATCACCGGCCCCCAATCCAGGTTGCCCAGAATATCCACGGTAACGGGGAGAAAGAGAGTGAGCGCCAGTGCCACGCAGACCAGCGCAACCACGGCAAGGAACTTGCCTGCCACCAGTTGCAGCCGGGAGATAGGCAAGGTGAGCAAGACCTCAAGGGTGCCGGAGCGCTGTTCCTCGCTCCACTGTCGCATGGTCAGGGCGGCGACCAAAAAGATCATCAGCACGGGCATCCAACGGAACAACGGCCTGACATCGGCGATTCCGCGAGCAAAAAAGGTGTCTACCCAAAAGAAGGCAAAGAGGGCAGCGGCAAGAAAGGCGCCCAAAAAGATGAGCGCCATGGGTGAGCCAAAGTAACCATTCAATTCCTTGCGGGTGATGGAAAGTGCCTGTTTCATAATCATTCCCTAGTGCCTGGTGAAGGAGAAAAGACGCCTATACCACTGGTCCGGTGGGGGATTGGCGACGGCCCGGGATCGGTGGTCTGACGGAACTCTCCTGTGCCCTTGCTGGCCCGGCCAACCTACGGTTACCCGGCGGTGGCTAACTCGTTGAACACGGCTTCCAATGTCCTCACATCGCGACGTAATTCGCGCAAAGGCCATGACTGATGCCGCGCCGTTTCATAGATCGCCGGGCATAGGTCGACCCGGTCTCCATTCGTCTTGATCTGGTAGGAGGGGAAGCCATCGGTGGTCCGGCCGGCAATAACCTGCCTGACCCCCTCTAGCGCCCCCAACGTGCGCTCCACTCCGTCGGGTGCTTGATCCAACACCAACACCGCATCCGAGGTGGCGGCCAGGTCCTTCAACCGGGCATCTGCCCTGATCTGTCCGTTGATCAGGATGATCACCCGGTCGCACAATGCCTCAACCTCCGAAAGGATGTGGGTGGAAAACAGGATGGTGCTGGTCTCGGCCAGTCTTTTGATCAGGTGGCGGATTTCCACGATCTGGGTAGGATCGAGCCCAATGGTCGGCTCGTCCAGGATGAGCAGCCGGGGTTGATGAAGGATAGCCTGGGCCAATCCTACCCGCTGCCGAAATCCCTTGCTCAGCTGGCCGATGGGGCGGGTCAGATGTTTTTCGAGACCGGTGGCGCGAATCGCATCGGCCAGGTAAGTGACTTGCACTTCCTCCCGTAGCTGACGCAGCTGGGCCATGAGCCTCAGGTAGGCCTGGACCGAAAGCTCGGGGTAGAGAGGCGCCGTCTCTGGCAGGTAACCGATGCGCTCCTGAACCTGACGGGTCTGATTGAGTACGTCCAGCCCGTCCACCTGGACTTCTCCTGCATCCGGCTGCAAATAGCCGGTAAGGATCTTGATGATCGTCGTCTTGCCGGCTCCGTTGGGACCTAGCAGACCGACGATCTCGCCGGCCGCAATGTCGAACGAGACCGAACGTAAAGCTTCGATGGCACCGTAAGATTTCGATAGGTCTTTAGCTTGGATCATCTCTTCTCCTTCCGAGGGCCGGCGATGCACCGCCGGCCAGCTCAGGGGCCAATTCGCCCCGGAGCGACCGCACTTATACCACGAAAACCGCGCATGACAAGATGCCAATCAACTCGATGTAGAAATGTCCCCATTTTGCCTGCGTAGAGATGTCGCCATGCGGCCGGGGCTGCAAGTATGATGCACTCCTGCCGCTTGGGCGCTGCGCGTAGGGCAGCTCTGGCGGGCAACCGGCTGGCGAGCCGGGCGACTTGACCTCAGGGCACCAAAATCCCGACGAGGGGCCGGTTGACTATCCCCGCGGTGCATCAATCGTGATCCAGCATGGGTTGCAGTGACCCATTGGGGTGCCATCGTGCTACATTGAGCCAGGCGATTCACCGCGGCGGGTGATGGACGACGTGCAAAGTAAACGATGTCTGGAAGAACCAAGGTGCAGCCATTGATTCACGCGGTGTTGAGCAGCGTGCTCGGCGTCATACTCCTGCTGGCGCCCGGCCGGTTCCTGCCGTGGTTGAGCCAAGCGCCCATTGACCCCATCATCAGCCGAATTCTCGGGGCGGCGCGGCTGGCCATGGGGTGGGGCAGTTTGCAGTATCGGCGCCGGTCACACGGTTGGTCGTAACTGCTTCGGCTGAGTCTCTGGGACACAGATCGTGCCGGCGAAACAACGCGGTGGCGACAGAAATAAAGCCCTCGCTTTCTCGGCGGGAGCGAGGGCTGGGCTGTCAGGAGGCGCGATTGACGTTCACAGAATCTGGGAAAGGAACAACTTGGTGCGTTCGTGCTGTGGGTTGAGAAAGAACTCGTCCGGCGTGTTCTGTTCTATGATCTGACCTACATCAAAAAAGACAATCCGGTTGGCCACCTCGCGCGCAAACCCCATCTCGTGGGTCACTACAATCATGGTGATGCCCGACCGGGCCAACTCGACCATCACATCCAGCACCTCCTTGATCATCTCCGGGTCCAGTGCACTGGTCGGCTCGTCAAAGAGCATGATCTTTGGCTGCATCGCCAGCGCCCGCGCGATCGCTACCCGTTGCTGCTGGCCACCGGAGAGTTGTCCCGGGTATTTGTGCGCCTGTTCCGGAATGCCGACCCGCTCCAGCAACTGCATGGCGTTTTCCTCGGCCTTGGCCTTGGACCACTTGCGGACCCAAATCGTTGCCAGAGTAACGTTGCTCAGCACGGTCAAGTGGGGAAAAAGGTTGAACTGCTGAAAGACCATTCCGATCTCTGAACGAATGGCAGCAATGTTCCGGATGTCGTTGGTGAGCTCAATGCCGTCTACAATAATGTCGCCCTGCTGATGATCCTCCAGACGGTTGATGGTGCGAATAAAGGTGGATTTCCCGGACCCTGACGGCCCGCAGATGACCACCACCTCGCCCCTCTTGATGGTCATGCTCACGCCGCGCAGGACATGAAAGTCATCGAACCATTTGTGAACATCCCGGCAGATGATGATGTCTTCGCTCGCATCGGACATGGTTTGTCTCCCCACGCAGGGGCCTCCGCCGATTCATCGCTTGCCAACGCCTAACGCGGCCTCCAGGCGCCGGCTGGCGTAGGACATGGAAAACGTAAAGACCCAGAACACGACCGCAATGAACAAAAAGACCTCGCTGTCCAGCATGAGCCAATCAGTTCTGCTGTTCAGCACGATCCGGCCAATGGCCAGTATTTCCACCAGTCCGACGATGACTGCCAGGGTGGTGTCCATAAAAAGGGCGATGAACTGCCCGACAATGGCCGGGATCACCGCCCGCAACGCCTGCGGCATGACGATGAGAGCCATGGTCTGAAACCCGTTCAGGCCTAGGGCTTTGGCGGCCTCCTCCTGTCCCCGAGGGATCGACTGCAAACCGCCCCTAACGTTCTCCGCCATGTAGGCAGCAGCAAACAAGGTCATCCCGGTCATGGCTCGGAGCACCCGATCGATTCGTATCTGCTCCGGAAGGAATAGAGGCAGTATGATGGACGCCATAAAGAGGATGGTCACCAACGGCACCCCGCGCACCAATTCGATGAACAGGATGCACATGGTCTTGACCACGGGCAACTTGCTCCTTCGGCCCAGGGCAAGGAGCACGCCAATCGGAAAAGAGGCGGTGATCCCGACCACTGCCAACAAAAAGGTCAGCAGCAGTCCACCCCACACCCCTGTCGCAACCCGCGGCAGCCACGCGCTGTCTTTGAAACCCAACAATAGCAGGATGGTCACGGGAAAGGTAAGCGCCCAGGCGACAGCCAGCCCGCGCGTTCGGACAAGACGCAGTCCCCCAGCCAGGTAGCCTGCTCCAGTGAGGATCGGATTGGCCAGGAACCAGAGCCGAAGGCCCAGGTTCATGCGGACTGGCAAGAGGCCGGCCACCAACAGTGCCAGCGCCAGGGCCAGCGCAAAGGTCCGCACCGTGCCGCCGAAAATCCGCCAACTGGCTCCTGCCAAAAGAGTGATAATCAGTACGATTGCCCCCGGTCGCCATATCTGGTCTAGCGGGTACTGCCCGACCGCGAACAACTTGAGACTCCCGGCCACAGGGGACCAATTTGCCGTAAAGAAAACCCAGCCCAGTATGGACCGGACGCCTGATACGGCCACCCAAGCCGCCAGCAAGGTCAGCACTGTGTTGTACCAGGTCGAAAACAGGTTCTTGCGCAGCCACTCCAGCGGACCCGGGGCGGCGGGTGGCCGCAAGACGGCACTGTGCGTTGTGGTCATCTCACCGCTCCACCAACTGGATTCGCTTGTTGACCACGTTCATCAGCGCTGAGGTGGCCAGACTGGCGACCAGATACACCGCCATGACCATGGCAAAGACCGGGACAGCCCGGCCGGCCTGGTTGATAACCGTGCGGCCGACAAAAAAGACGTCCGGGTATCCAATGGCTACCGCCAGGCTAGAGTTCTTGGTCAGGTTCAGGTATTGGCTGATCAAGGGCGGGATGATGACCCGCAAAGCCTGGGGCATCACCACTAAACGCAAGGTCTGCCCGCTGCTCAATCCGAGCGCCCGGGCGGCGTCAAACTGCCCCCTGGATACCGCCATGATCCCAGCCCGCACCACTTCGGCAGTAAAGGCTCCGGTGTACACCACCAGACCGGTAAGTAGGGCGGCGAATTCGGGCGTCAGACGTAGCCCGCCGGTAAAATTGAACTTGCCCAACACCGGTTCGTCGGTGAGGAGCGGTGGGTCACCCACCAGGAACCACCCTGCGGCCGGCAGCGCAACCAGCAGGAGAAATGAGATCAGCGCATAATGGGTGTCCTGTCCAGTTCGCATCTGCCGGCGCATAAGAACAACATGCGCTGCCACGGCCAAGATCAGGCCGGCGGCCACGAAACCTAGCCAGGTAAGCAGGTTAGCAGTGGGCACCGGCGCCACCGTGTACAGACCGCGTTGACTCAGGTAGATCGGGCCGGGCCAGACGATGCTCTCCCTTACCGGCGGCAATTGTTGATAGACGGCAAAGTACCAGAAGAATAGTTGGACTAACAGGGGAACGTTGCGAATGCTCTCTATGTATACACTGGCCAGGCGGGCTACCAACCAATTGGAGGACAAACGTGCCAGCGCAGCCATTGTCCCAACGATGGTTGCCAGGACAACACCAACAACGGCGACCTTGGCGGTGTTCAACAGCCCGGCTAGGAACGCCCGCCCAAAGCTATCAGCGGGAGTATAGCTGATAGGGCTCTCGGGCAGGTCAAATCCGGCTGCTTGACTCATAAAATCGAAACTAAGGCTCAGACCTCTGACTTGGGCCGCCCGCAGCACGTTGCGGACGAAAAAGACCAGAAATGCCACCACCAGGGCGGCAGACACAATCTGCGCCACCCATTGGAGCACCTGGACATCTCGCCACAGGGGGACTCCACGCCGGGTAAGCAGTCGTTTCCAGTATGGTTTCACTGTGAAGTCGCCGCAGCTCTAGAAACAGCTTCAGCACGGGCACTGCCCTTCGCCAGAGTCCCGGCGAAGGGCAGGCCTTGTGTCAGGTTTGTCGACCGGTCTCAGCGCAACGGCGGGGCGTAGATGAGCCCACCGTCCGACCAGAGCTCGTTCTGGCCGCGTGGCAGTTCGAACGCCAAGCCGTCCGGCCCCATGTAGCGGTTATAGATCTCGCCATAGTTGCCGACCTGTTTGATCACATTGACCGCAAAGTCGGTTGCCAGGCCAAGGTCCTCCTGCCCGAAGGAGCCTTCGACGCCCAGCAGGCGTTTGATCGAGGGATTGGCGTCGCCCTTCATCGCATCCACGTTGGCCGAGTTCACCCCCAATTCCTCCGCGTTGATGAGCACGTAAAGGGTCAGCTTGACGATGTCGAACCATTGATCATCGCCGGCCGGGACGACTGGGGTCAGCGGCTCCTTGGACATGGTGATGTCCATGATAACGTGGTCGTCCGGATTGGCAAAACCAGCGCGCACCGCAGCCAACTGCGACTTGTCGCTGGTGGCCGCGTCGCATCGGCCGTCCTCATAAGCGCTGTAGACTGAGGCCGTGTCCTCAAAGGTGACGGCAGTAAAGCTCAGGCCGCGGGAGCGAAAGGCGTCCGCCAGGTTCAATTCCGTGGTGGTGCCGGTGGTCACGCAGACGGTCGCTCCGTCCAGGTCCTCCAACGTGGTGTCACCGGAAGCCTTGCGCACCATCATGCCCTGGCCATCATAAAACGTCACACCCACAAAGTTGCCCCATTGGACATCCCGGCTGGACGTCCAAGTGCAGTTTCGTACCAACAGATCAATTTCGCCGGTCTGCAGCGCCGGTCCGCGCTCGGCCGCCGTCAACGGTACAAACTCGACCGCCTCCGAATTCCCAAACACGGCAGCCGCCGTTGCCCGACAGAAATCAGGGTCAAATCCGACGTTCCGCCCGTTTGGGTCCAGATAGCCAAAGCCCAAGAGCTCTGTGTGGACACCGCAGACTACTTTGCCGCGGGCCTTGACGGCCGCGACGATCTGGCCGCCAGCAGCCACCTTGGGGCATTCCGGGCAGGCTTCGCATGTGGGACAGGTTGGGCATTCCGGGCAGGCCGGGCATTGGGGGCACTCTTGTGCTGTTCCGCAGGCAGCCAGCACCAGCGGAAGTACCATTAGCATGAACACCAATAGGGAAAGCTTTTTCATTCGTATCTCCTCCATCGCTAACACCATCCTGCTATCCTCCGAAAACAGCGATCAGATACCCTGCCGTCACCACCTCCTTTCGTCGCACCCCACGACACCGACACTGAACACAACCGGACCGAGCCGACAAGGCCAAGTCGATCCACAAATGAGCTTGTAATCCCTGAAAACGCCAGTGAACAGAAGGGCAGGCCAGATCCAGATGACGCACTGGCGCTCAAGGTATCCTCTGGGTGAATACCTGGTTGCTGCCAATTGCAGTGTAGCACAAACCGTCTGGCCCGTCAACAAAATGCTGTGCGGTGTCCAGGACATCCTATACAGTACATGAGGTATGGGTACAGTTGGCATGGCCTGTGGGCCAAGATCGATATGCCACTACTGGGCATCCGGCCAAGCGCCCGGCCGCTGATGCCCCGGACTGCCGCCCAGGCACACCGAAGCCGGTCCGATCCCGGGCAACGTCTGTTCACGTCGGCCGCCCCCGACGAATGCCACACTAAGGTGCAGGGGTTTCGGTCGGCGTAGGCGTACTGGTGGGCACGACGTCGGTCGGTGAAGGCGTGGGCGTCGCGTCGGAGCTGCTGCCGGGCGGGGTCGGTGTGGCAGTTACGGTGGGCGCAGGTGCAGGGGTATCGGTCGGAGAAGGGGTGGGTGATGGCGACGGCGTTTCGGTTGGCGTGGGTGTGGTGGTCGCAGTAGGGGTTGCCGTGGGTGTGGCGGACGCAGTAGGGGTTGGCGTGGGTGTGCTAGTCGGATTGAGTACCCGCACATGAACCCGATGCTCGTATTCGATCGTTGATCCGTCCTGACGGGAAGGTCCGTAGATGATGATTCGGAGCGTGTGCTCGCCGTCCGGCACCTGGGTTGTATCCCAACGAGCCACCTCACCGCCCTCGATGGGCCCTGGGAGGGCGCTCTGCACCATCCCCCAGCCTTGAGGGTCCAATCCTATCCCATACTCGACCTGAAACCCAAGCATGTTGGGTGCGGTCACCTGGCCGTAGAGGATGAGGAGCCCGGTTACGGTCTGGCCCTCGGTGGGTGCGGCTAGGCGAACCGTCGGTCGTGGGCTATCCGGGCCGCAGGCGACTGCCGGTGGCTGGCGTAGGCGGGGCGAGGGATCGCCGGGGATGGTTTCCAGCGCGATTCCACGCTCGGCCGCCCATTGTCGGCCGGCGGCGGTTTCCTCCACCCACTGTCGGCCGGCTGGATCGTCGATCACCACGTACAGCTGCTCCTCTACGGCGTCCAGGCAGTTCTCGTTGGCCTGCAGGCCGGTCCACAGATCCAACCGGATGCGCCGGTAAAAGTCCCGGTCTTCGCCCCATGGTGGTTGATCCCCGACAAACAACTCCATGCTGCGCCGGTCGCTCGGGCACTCGGCGGATGGCTGGGTTCCCGAATCAGTGCATATCTCCATCTGCACAATGTTATCCGGCCGGGGAAAGTCGGTAACCGGCAGGTTTGCCAACGCTGCTTGCATAAAAGCCTGCCATATGGGCGCCGCCACCTGGTAGCCAGACGCGCCTTTGGCCATCGGTTGGTTGTCGGTGTTGCCGGCCCAGAGCGCCACCGCCAACTGGGGTGTGTAGCCGATGGTCCACCCATCGCGCACGTCGCTCTCATCCGTGCCGGAAGTACCGGTCTTGACCGCAACACGCCGGTCTCGGAACTCCAGCCGGTTGTTGAGGCCGAAAGCTGGCAGGCGCGCCGTGTTATCGGCCAGGATGTGGGTGATCAGGTAGGCATGCTCGGCGCGCATCACCTGCTGCGGCTGCGGTGTGTACTGGTAGATCACCTTGCCAGATAGGTCCTCAATCCGGCTGATCGTGACCGGAGCTAGACGATTTCCGTTGTTGGCTAGCGTCGCGAAGAGGCTGGCCATCTCCAGCGGAGTCACCTCCCCTCCGCCCAGCGTGAGCGCCAGACCGTGGTCACGGGGTTTGCCTTGCTCAACACATCCGGAGTCCTGGAGAGAATAGATGCCGACTTCATTGGCCCGTTGGATGAGGTCGCAGACGGTCACGTACTCGAGCGTCTTGACCGCCGGCACGTTGTAAGAGTTGGCCAGCGCGCTTCGCAGCAAGGTCGGTCCGTGGAACCGGTTATCGAAATTCTTGGGTGTGTAGGTCTGCCCCCATTCATCAGTAAACGTGCGAGGAACATCCCATATCAGCGTGCTGGGAGTCCAGCCTCTTTCCAAAGCGACGAGGTAGGTGAGTGGTTTTATGGCGCTTCCTGGTTGCCGGCCGGACAAAGCCATGTTTACCTGACCGCTGATGGATTCGTCGTAGAAACTGGCGCTACCGACCATGGCCAACAGCTGACCGGTTGCGGGTTGGAGCGCAACCAATGTTGTGTTGTTGGCTCCCCAGTTGCCCAGGTGAGCCTGATGGTCAGCAACGATCCCTTCTGCCAGTCCTTGCAGGACTGGGTCCAACGTCGTGTACACCCGGATACCGTGCCGGAAGGCGCTTTGGGGGCCCAACAGCGCCTCGAGTTCCTGGCGAGCATAGTGCACAAAGTGCGGATGATAGATGTCTACCCGCGGAGGTATCAGGGTCCCGATCTGGGCCCTGGCGTCGATGGCTGCCTGCTGTGCCTGTTCCACGTTGATGTACCCGGCCTCTACCATCAAGGCCAGAACCTGACCGTGGCGGCCGAGCGCGAGATCGGGTGCCAGGTACGGGTCCCAGGCGGCCGGAGCCTGCGGCAACCCGGCCAACAGCGATGCCTCCGCCAGCGAGAGATCAGCCGCGTGCTTTTGAAAATAAGTCTGGGCGGCAGCTTCAATTCCGTACGCCAGGTTGCCGTAGTTGAGTTCGTTTAGATATATCTCCAGGATCTCTTCTTTGCTGTAACGGCGCGTGATCTCGGCTGCCAGGACAATCTCGCGAATCTTGCGTTCAGCGGTCTCCTTAGACCTCTCTTCCGGGCTCAGCAGCAAGTTGCGGGCCAACTGCTGGGTGATAGTGCTCGCCCCGCTGACAATTCCCTTTTCCCGCAGGTTCTGAACAACGGCCCGAGCGATTCCGGCCGGGTCAAACCCGGGGTGTTGATAAAAGTTCCGGTCTTCGGTGGCTACTGTGGCTTTGATCAGCCATGGCGATATCTGGGCCAGTGAGATCCGCTGGCGGCGACCGGCGTCCGGAGGGATCAGTTCGTAGAGCACGTTTCCAGCCGAGTCCAGGACATAGCTGGTTTCAAAATCCGAGGCGCGCGCCTTCAACTCCCCGGCGGGAGGCAGTTCGCTGGCAATGGCCACATACCCAACCGAGGCTGCCGCGATCCCCGCAAACGCCAGAACCACACTCACCAATGTCCCCAACAGCACACCACGGACGGCACACCCCAGCCAGGAGCGGGCAGCATCCTCGCCGGAGGAGGCCCGACTGCCGGGTGTGGGCACCGACAGCATCGGCCGCGGGCGTGTGTCACGGATTGGCTGCCAGCCGGGCGGTGGCATACGCGTTTGGCCGGGAATGCCACCCCGTTGCACTTGGGTGGCATCTGGATCCCGAACGGGTGGTGGGCGACGGGCCGTGTATTGGCCTGGCGGTTGACTTGACGTCGGTCGCGCGCGCGGGGCTGGGCCAGGCGGGGGGCCGGTTGGTGTATCTTCGTTGGCGGTCTCGCGCAACGGAGGCCGTGGCCAGGGGCCTGCCTGCTTTTTCCCTTCTTCGGGCGATTGATGCGGTTTTGTCGGATCGTTCATCGTTTACAGGACGGACCAGACTGTCGAATAGTTCCGGCCGCCAGCTCCATCATGCCGGATTGTTCTGCACAGAGCGTGCCACAAGACGGGGTCATGCAGCTAGCACGCCGCGACAGTCGACTGCAACTGCCCCTTTTCCAACCGGCAATACCCGCAACGGGTTGACCTCCAGTTCGGCAATCCGGGGGTGGTCCAGCGCCATCTGGGAAAGCCGCAAGAGAGCCTCGATTACTGCTTCTCGGTCGGCCGGCGCATGGCCGCGCCAGCCCGCTATTCTGCGGCTTGCCCAGGTCCGATCCAACATCTGCTCTGCTTCCGAGCGTGTCAGGGGCGCGATTCCGATGGCAACGTCACGCACTAGTTCGACCTCTGTGCCGCCGCTGCCAACCAGCAACAAGGGCCCGAACTGGCTATCGCGCCGCCATCCTACGATGACCTCCTGACCCTCCGGAATCATTGCCTGGACGGAGATACCCTCGATTCGTGCGGCCGGACGGTGGTACATCGCGGCACTCAGGATCTGATGGTATGCGTCCTTCACCTGCTGCGCGTCTGCCAGGCCGAGGAGCACACCACCCACATCGCTTTTGTGGGTGATATCCACGGAGGCTACCTTGAGGGCAACTGGGAACCCGACCTGGATGGCAAGTTCGGCTGCCTCCTCCGCACAAGTCGCCAGCCGCTCCACGGGTGTGGTCAGTCCATACGCTCGCAACATGGCCATCGTCTGGCCTCCGGTCAGCAGTAAACTGCCCGCTGTGTTGAGAGCGTCAGACAACACGGCCTGGGCTGCCGCGTGGTCGACAGCGAAGGGCGGCACTGAGGGTTCCGGAGGCGCGTCCAGCCAGCGCCTTCTGGCAAGCATGGCGGCTAAGGTTGTGGCCACCCGTTCCGGAAACGCGTAATTGGGAATTCGCCGGCGGTGCAGAATGGTCAGCGCATCGGCCGTGCTGGCCAGCCCCATGATGCAGGCCAGCACCGGTTTGGCGCTGCCGGATGCAACTTCGCCCGTGACCTCTGCCAGACTGGTTGGATAGAACCAATCCTGTGGTGCCTGGATAACCACTGCCGCATCGACGGTTTCGTCTGCCAGCAGCGCGTCCAGCGCGCGGGCGTAGGTTCCAGGGCCCGACCCTGCCAGGATGTCCACCGGGTTATTCACGCTGGCGTGAGGAGGGCATCGAGAGGCAAGGTACGCTCGGGTCGTCGGAGTCAGTGGTGCCAGCGACAACCCCGCCGCCTGTAGCGCATCCACCGCCAGGATGCCAGGACCTCCCGCGTTGGTCAGCACAGCCACGCGATTGCCCTTGGGAAGTGGTTGCCACGCCAAAGCGCGAGCCCAATCGAACAACTCCTCCAGTGTGCCGGCCCGTAACACGCCGGTCTTGCGAAACGCTGCCTCGTACGCCTCGGCGCTGCCGGCCAAGGCTCCGGTGTGGCTCGCCACCGCCCGGGCCCCGATTTCTCCCCGACCTACCTTGAGCATCACCACCGGTTTTGAGCGTGCGGCCTCGGCGGCTACCTCCATGAAAGCTCGCCCGTCGGCAACCCCTTCCAGGTAGCCGGTAATGACTCTGCTCTCGCGGTCGGCGGCCATCTCCGCCAGCAATTCGGTCTCGTTGACATCCACGCTGTTTCCCAGGCTGACCATGCGCGAGAACCCGACGCCCGCGCCCAGCGCCCAATCGATAACCGCCGCAACCACCGCACCTGACTGGGAGATAAAGGCGATATCTCCGACTCGTGGCATCCCCACCACAAAGGTCGTGTTGATTGGGGTGTGGGTATCAATGGTCCCGATGCAGTTGGGTCCAAGCACGCGTATCCCGTAGCGAGCGGCTGCCGCTCGCAGTTCATGCTCCCGGGCTTCGCCCTGTGGGCCCGTCTCGCTAAAGCCACCACTGACGACCACCACCGCCGGTACGCCGTGTTTGCCACACTCGATTACCGTCTGGACCACCGATTCGGCGGGTACAACGACAACGGCCAGATCAACGGGCTGCGGAACGGTTGAGAGGTCTGGATAACAGCGGTAACCCAGCACGTCGCGAGCGTGGGGGTTCACTGGGTAGATCTCCCCGCGATAGTGGTATTCGTGCAGGTTGCGGATCACGCCGTAGCCCAATTTGTGACGGTCACGGCTGGCTCCGATGACAGCAACACTGCGCGGATTGAAAAAGGGCTCTAGCTGCGGTCGTTTGTCCATTCTCTCCGTCTTTGGGTAGCCAGATCTACAGCGCCTGGTCATTTTAGCACGTTACCGGCTCGCTGCCCAATGCAACGCACGGCCGGTTACTTTCGTCACTACAACCAGCCGTGACGCCGTGCTAACATAACCAGGCGTTTTTTGCGTCCCTTTACCGTCAAGGAGGTGGTTGCGTCTATGCTCCCCAAGGCAATGACCAGAATGCTGGTGACAGGTGCTGTAGGCCAGATTGGCTCCGAGTTGACAATGGCGCTCCGCGAGCGATACGGCCATGAAAACGTGGTGGCGGCCGGTCATCGAACGTTACCCGGCCCCACGCTGCGCGACTCGGGTCCTTACGAAACGGTCGATGTGTCCAGGCGAGACACGCTGGAGGCGGTGATCGAAAAATACCAGATTGACACGATCTTCCACCTGGCAGCGATTCTATCGGCCGTCGGTGAGCAAAAGCCGCACCTCTGCTGGGATGTCAACATCAATGGCCTTTACAATGTGCTGGAGGTTGCTCGCGAACGCGAGATGACACGGATCTTTTGTCCGAGTTCGATCGCGGTGTTTGGCTGCAACACACCCTGCGAGAACACTCCCCAGGATACGATTCTGGGCCCGGCAACCATGTACGGCGTTACCAAAGTGACGGGAGAGTTGCTCTGCAATTATTACCATAAGCGGTTTGGGGTAGATGTGCGCGGTGTTCGCTACCCCGGCCTGATCAGCAGTGAGACACTCCCTGGTGGTGGAACAACCGATTACGCGGTGGCCATTTACTACGAGGCGGTGGCAAATCAACGTTATACTTGCTTTGTCCGCGAGAATACGGTTCTGCCCATGATGTACATGCCGGATGCCATCAAGGCAACCATTGACCTGATGGAGGCCGATCTGCCTCGGCTGAAGCATCACGCCGATTACAACCTGGCGGCCATGAGTTTTTCCGCCGGAGAACTGGCGGCCGAGATCAAGAAGCACATCCCCGACTTTGAGGTCGAGTACAAACCGGACTTTCGGCAGGCGATTGCTGATACCTGGCCCCGCACCATTGACGACAGCACGGCCAGAGAGGAATGGGGATGGCGACCCGCATACGATCTCGCTGCTATGACCACGGATATGCTGGATAAGCTGACCGCGCGTCACCTCCGGGGTGATTTGTACCGATAGGTGCGCGACTGCGCCAGGCTGGGCCACAGAGAATTGGATAAGGAGATGGCGATGGGAGAAAAACTGGACTTTATCCGCGCCGAGTTGGCGCACATGCAGGAAACCAAGTCCCTGATCAACATACGCACCATGGACTCGGCGGCCGACGGCTGGATGGTGGTGGACGGTAAGCGAGTGCTCAATTTTTGCACGAACAACTACCTAGGGCTGGCTAACCATCCCCTGCTTAAGCAGCGGGCAAAAGAGGCCATAGACACGTGGGGCGTAGGGCCGGCGGCCGTGCGGACCATCGCCGGCACCCAGGCGCTGCACCTGGAGTTTGAGCGCCGCATGGCGCGGTTCAAGGGGGTGCAGGCATCCATGTTGGTGCAGTCCGGCTTTTGCGCCAACCAGGCTGCCATCCCGGCCCTGGTCGGACGTGACCGGGACACAGGTCAACAAGATGTGATCTACTCGGACCGGCTGAACCATGCCAGCATCATTGATGGGGCGAGGTTGTCGGGAGCCAAGATTGTGGTCTTTGAGCACCGTGATCCGGCCAGCCTTGAGGCTGTGATCCGGGAGAACCTGCCCAAATACCGGCGCGGGCTGATGATTACCGACGGCGTGTTTAGCATGGACGGAGACGTAGCCCCGCTGGACAAGCTGTACGAGGTGGCAGAAAAGTACGGGGTCCTCACGATGGTGGACGACGCGCACGGCGAGGGGGTGTTGGGTCAGGGTCGTGGCATCGTCGCCCATTTTGGCTTGCACGGCAAGTTCGACGTGGAGATAGGCACCCTATCGAAAGCGTTTGGCGTGATGGGTGGGGTGATAGCCGGCCGGCAAGAGATAGTCGAGTACATCCGGCAGAAGGCCCGGCCGAACCTCTTTTCCAGCGCACTCACCCCGGCGGACACCGCCGCCTGCCTGGCAGCGGTAGACCTGTTGGAGGAATCCGGTGAACGCGTGGAGAGGTTGTGGGCGAATGCCACCTATTTCAAGGCTGAGATGGAAACGTTGGGTTTCAATACCGGCCAGACCGAGACTCCCATCATCCCGATCATAATTGGCGAGGTAGCCCAGGCGAAAGCCTTCTCCGCTCGGCTGTTTGAAGAAGGCGTTTTTGCCATGGCGCTGGGTTTTCCAACAGTGCCCCAGGGCATGGCCAGAATCCGGGTCATGAACACGGCCGCGCATACGCGCGCGGACCTGGACAAAGGCCTGGAGGTATTTGCCCAAGTTGGCCGGGAGCTAGGGGTTATCTCCTAGGAGGCGCAGGTCGTCAACCGCTCGCATGGCGGCCAATCTGGCCGCCCTTTTTTCGTTTTGGGTCTGGAGGCTCCGCTCAAGCGACCAGGATTACCCGCCTCGGCGAATAGCGTGCGGCGGTGCGTCGCGCCAGCAAGAATCGGACACGCCGACAGCCGCTCAAGTGTTCTCGGCGTGCCCAGTTCTCTGACAAGGGGCGGCGCATCGACCCGCGCCCGAGCCCGGTAAACGGCCAAGAACGACCGGTTGGTGGCACCGAAATCCACCAGCGATCGGCGCCACCCGGTAGGCATCACCCGATTGGTGCGGGTGAGCACGACCGATCAGGCTATTGCTCGAAAGACTGTTTGGGAAGTATGGTCACCTTGCGCTGGTCGCCTTCACCAACGCTTTCCGTTGCGACGGTCGGATGGTTGCGCAAGGTCATGTGGATGATGCGCCGTTCGTAGGCGCTCATTGGCTCCAGGGCGACACGCCGGTTACGTCGGGTTGCCTGGTCGGCAATCCGCAGCGCGAGTTTTTGTAACGCGCGCTCACGACGGAGCTTGTATCCCTCTACATCGACTATCAGGTTGGCGCGCTGTTCGGTGGACTTGTTCACGATGAGACGGAGCAGGTGTTGCAGTGCCGCCAGGGTCTCCCCTTGACGTCCAATCAAGAACCCGAGGTCTTTGCCTTGCATGTCCAGGATCAGCGATGGGTCCTCGCCTGGTACCTTGGATTGGACAATCCGGGGCTCGATTTCGGCCTGGACCTCCATCCTGACCAGTAGATCAGCCAATACCTGGCGCGCCATCTCCAGGATCTCCTGCTGCGCGTAACGTTGCCGTGCCGAAGCAGGTGCACTCATCAGAGGTGCCTCAGTCGGCTCGGTCAGATCCGCCAGGATGGCGTAGGATTCGCCCTCGTCGTCAGACGTCGTCTCAACAGTCGTTTCTGACAGCGGCGTTTCTCCGGGCAGGGGCGGCTCCTCCAGCTCGATCTCAGTGAGCCGCACAACCGCATCGCGAGCACCGATTCCCAATACGCCTCGGCTTGCCTCGCGCAAGACGGCAATCGTTACTCGATCACGCGTCAGCCCTAATTTGGCCAATCCGTCTTGGACGGCTGCATCGACCGTCGCGCCAGCGACCTCGATGGAACTGACTTGACTCATTGCGTTACCCCTTTACTTGTGCCCCGGGCCGCTGCCCGGTCACCGGGAAAACTGGCTCCTTGGGGCGATCTATCTGGGCTCAGCAGTGCTCACGCGGAGCGTTTGACTCGCCTTTTCTTGGCTGCTGCTGGCTTGGACGTCGCCGCCGGCTTGGACGCCGACGCCGGTTTGGGCGGCGATGACTGCTTGGGTGGCGCTGCGGCCACCGTAGGTTCAGCGGTCTTGCCGACCGCCGTCTTGGCCGGGCCCATCATCCCCAGTTTGTCCATCGCCCAGTACTGCAACATGCCGACCAAGTTTGAGATGATAAAGTAGATGGAAAGGCCGGCAGCAAATGACAGCGCGAAAAACCCGAACATCAGAGGCATGGTGTACTGCATTGACTGCGTCATGCCTGCCATCTGGTTTTGGCCCTGGCTTGCGGGAGCGGTCTTGGGCGACATCATCTTTTGCTGGATATAGCCGGTGACTACTACCAGAGCAATCAAGCCGTAAGCATACCAGGGCTGGGTTGCACCCGGTGGCTGGCCGAGATTGATGCCAAGCCATTTGTTGTCCAGAGGAATCAGTTGATTGAGCCCGGGTAGGAACGGGTAGAGGCGCTGCGAAAGCTCCAGGAGTTGCAGCGGTGTGGCCGCCAACGAAGTCATGATGGCCTGGTACAGACCAAACATGATGGGAAGTGTGAGCAGCATAGGCAGGCACCCGCCCAAGGGGCTGATCTTGTGCTTGCGATAGAGCTCCATCTGAGCCTGGCTCTGCTTTTCCCGGTCGTTCACGTACTTCTTTTTCATCTGTTCCAGCTCGGGTTGCAGTTCCTGCATTGCCTTGGCCGAGCGTTGCTGCTGCATGGTGAAAGGCAGCGTGATAAGCCGAGTGATGATGGTGAAAACTGCCACCGAGAGCGCAAAGTTGTGGAAGAAGAACTGGTACAGCAACAACAGCAGATTGGTCATCGGGTTCAGGATCAGGGTATCCCACATGGCGCTTCTGCCTCCTATTGGTCAGCCGAGGTCGGGTAAAACCGCCACTGCACGACCCCGGTATCGGCGTTGAGGGTGAGCAAGAGGATCTCACCCTGCGAGGGTGCTACCAGCAAAAGACCATCCATCAACACGGGGCTGGTGTAAATGGCTTCGCCCATCGCCTGCTCCCAGATCACCCGATATGTAGCGGTGTCCAGGGCCAGGACGACGCCCCGGGTGCTCACATTTCCCGGGTTGGCCACCTTGCGGCCCGCGACATACAGTCGGTCGGTGTTGGCGTCGAATACGACCTCGCTGCGGATCGTATCGGCCACCTGCTGTTTCCAGAGCACCGTGCCGTTTTCGGAATCTACGGCGTACAGGTAGCCGCCCAGGTCGCCAAAAAAGAGCTTGTCTCCGGCTAAAGTCGGTTGACCCCAAACCCAGTTCTCAGACTCAATCTCCCATCGTTGTTCACCGGTCGCAGCGTCCAACGCGTAGAGGCTATAGTCAAAATTGCCCACGTACAGAGTTGTGCCGTCTTCGCTAAGCTGAGGCTGGCCCGCCATGGCGCCTGCCAACTCCTTGGACCAGATGAGCCGGCCGGTTTCCACCTCCAGGGCATATATGTGGTGATCTAGCGAGGTGACGTACAGCGCTCTGTCGGTAAGCAGCGGGGCGGCCCACATGCCGTGGCTGGCGGAAAACTTCCAGCGGATTGCCACCTGCTCCATCTGTCGTCGGGCCTCGTCGGCCTTTTCCACTCCACCCAACCGCTCCAATTCCTGCAAACTGAGCGCAAAGAGCTCATGCCCGGCCGTGGCCACATACACGTAGCCGTCGCTGATCACGGGACTGCCAATGTACCGGTCGGATGCCAGGTGGAAGCTCCACCTGACCGCCAGGGTTTCGCGATCGACGCCATAGAGCACGTTATCGTACCCACCCATCACCAGCACGCCGTCACTGAGCGCCGGAGCAGCGTAATAGGTACTCTTGGCATTCAGCGGGTTCTTGAACTGCCACTGGACCCGCTGCGCCACTGGATCCAACGCAAAGAGGTATTGGTTAAAGGCGACGTACGCCACGTTGTTATTCACGGTCAGCCCAGGCCAACTGGATGCAACATACTGCTGGCCTGAGCAGCCCGCCAGCAGCAGAACAGCCAGCGCCAGCAATAGCGGAACGTAGGCGCGGTGCCTGCCTGCCGCATTACACGCTCTTTCCAAGTTCAAATCCTCTCCTCCGATGGTGCTGATTTCAAGGTACTGGATCGTACCCCCCCGGGTGAAACGGGTGACACCGCGTCAAACGCCTCAAGGTCAGCCAGCCGCCTTTAAGCAAGCCGTACTTTTCGATGGCCTGATACCCGTAGGCGGAGCAGCTGGGCTCAAAACGACAGGCAGGCGGGAGAAGCCCGCCCAATGTCAATTGGTAAAGGCGGATCAGAGACAACACTGCCCGCCTCATCGGCCTGCTTTTCCGCACGCTTGTCGATCCTCCGCGGGCGTGGACCGCCACAGGTTTGCCGTCCTGAGGAGTTGTACCAGTGCGCCGTCAGCGGCGGGCAGGCCCAGGGAGGCCAGCGGTTCCCGCGCGATCAGGACGCAATCCCACCCCACCACGATGTGGGCCAGGTTCTTTCGTACTGCCTCACGCATCAGCCGCCGGACCCGATTTCGCCTGACGGCATTACCCACTCTCCGGCCGGTGATGAATCCGAACCGACACAATTGAAGACCGTTCGGAACGACGGCCAGAATCATGAGACGATGAGGGTAGGAGGTGCCTCCAGCACGCACCCGCGCAAAATCCGCCCGTCGCCTGAGCCGGTTTTCTCGCTCCATGGGTCAATCGGTTTGCGCCGTGAGTCGCCACCATAAGCAAACGATTCAGGACGCGTTCCAGTCAACCTTTTTGACGTGGTTGGGCTGGACAGCTAGCTGGTGCCGCCCGCGACTCCGGCGGGCCTTGAGCACCAGGCGCCCGGCCCGGGTCTTCATCCGCTGGCGGAAACCGTGCACGCGTGCCCGGCGCCGAATCTTGGGCTGGTATGTTCTCTTTGGCATTCTCACTCTCCTACAACAACAGAGCCGTGCACACGCGCGGCCCTGTCGTTGTTCGCAATTCGCCTTAACGAGCTTGAGAATTATACCGTACTCGAATCGGCCGGTCAAATGAGGTCAGACAGAGGGGCTGTCGGATTGCCTAAGCACGAACGGCTGCGCCCGAGACTCCACGCGATACGGGGTTGTGTCACTGCTCGGGCTGGTTGTGTTTTGATTCACTTGTGCTACAATGCGAATAGCTGTTCTGGTTGCGAGAGGAGGTTATGGTGGATATAGGCAGGTGTTTCACCTACGTATTTGAGGATCGGGACTGGCTGAAGAAGGTCCTCATCGGCGCGGTGTTGATGTTGACTGGAATCGGCATGATACCGGTGATTGGGTACGGTATTGAGGTGGCCCGGCGGGTAGTCAAGGGCAATCCTCAGCTTCTCCCAGAGTGGGACGAGTGGGGCACCAGGATCGTCGAAGGGTTTCTCACCATGGCCATTGGCTTCATTTGGGCGTTGCCTTTGATTCTAGTTTCCAGTTGTATCTGGATCATCTTGGTCCCGGTTGCCGGCGTGGATGAAAGTGGCACAGCCCTCGGCTGGGTAGGGATTATTGCGAGTGTCTGCGTGGGCCTGGTGAGCCTGATTTACGGTCTGCTATTGTTCTTGGTACTTCCTGCTGCCATCATGCGCTATGCAACAACTGGGCAGTTTTCAGCGGCCTTTCGTATCGGCGAGGTGATCGGACTGGTGCGCAGCAACCTGAGTCTCTACCTGATGGTCATGGTCGTGTCCATCCTGGCCAACATCGTTGGCAGCCTGGGGGGTGTCGTCGTGGGCTGCGGTGCCTATTTCACGTTATTTTACGCCGTACTGATAACGTACCATGCTTACGGTCAGGCGCATCGGTTGGCGGCCGGGAACGTGGAAAACGAGGTGCAGCTCTCATATTGACGCGAGCCGGCGCTGCTCGATCTGAGGGTATTACCGTGGTCCCGCGCCTGCAGATAGATGACGACCGCATCTGGTATGTCCGTAACGGCGCGCAAGTTGGTGATCGGCCAGCCTTATTGCTGATTCACGGGGCGGGTGGTTCCCATCTGTTGTGGCCTCCGCAACTGCGTGCGCTGCCTGAGCAGATGGTCCTTGCGCTGGACCTGCCTGGACACGGCCGGTCCGCTGGACCCGGACGGGACACCGTTGCGGGTTACGCCACGGCCGTAATCAACCTGATGGATGCGTTGGACCTGGAACAAGCCGTACTGGGCGGCCACTCTATGGGTGGGGCAATCAGCCTGTGGGCTGCTTTGGAGTACCCGCAACGCGTCGCAGCGCTGGTTCTCATGGCCACCGGCGCCCGTTTGCGGGTCGCGCCGGCTATCGTGGACGGGCTCTTGACTGACCTGGAGGGTACCCTGAACCTGATTGCCTCCTGGTCGTACGGTCCGGCCGCGCCGGACGGTGTGCGACAACTGGCAGTGCGAGCTATGCAGGAAGCAAACCCCCCTGTCACCCGGGGCGATTTTCTAGCATGCGACCAGTACGATGTGCGTGACCGATTGGCCGAGATAAAGGTGCCGACGCTCGTGCTGAGTGGATCGGATGACAAGATGACGCCTCCCAAGTTTGCCGAGTATCTGGTCAGCCAGATTCCACACGCCGAGTTGCGGGTGTTCCAAAATGCCGGTCACATGCTGACCCTGGAGCAGCCTGATCAGGTAGCCGAAGCTGTGCAGCAGTTCCTCAGCCGTTTCTAGCCGCCAGTCTCCTGGCTGCCGCCCTCTCTGGTCGCCGATTCACCGACATGTGGTGAGGTCGAATAAACACGACCCCGTCTCCGACTAGTGACCCATCTGGCGCCCGTGCCGGGCTGTAGATCATCCCTGGGCCGGTGACGGTCTTTCGTTTCGATCGGCCGGAGAAACAATGCCCCCTCCATAGCCGGTCTGCCTCAAGCTTGCCAGCAAACCCAGAATTCAGAGTGCCCCCCAACGCCAGGTGATCTCCCTCGCGCGGCGAATGAGCCCGCCACAGTCAATGCCGTTATTGTTCATGGCGGTAACCTCCGAGGTTGAGCGTGGATGCCCTGCGGTCCGGCGGACCGCGGACTGCCAGACAAGATGCGGCTCAGCCCTCGTCGTGCCGGTCAAACGAAAAACGTGCCCGGCACTAACACCTGGCCGGTCGGTACTCGACCACCATTGGTGTTCGGGGCCCCATCATGAACACATCAGCCAAACCGTCCGGTGATATAGTCCTCAGTGCGCTGGTCAGAAGGACGCGTGAACAACTTGGCGCCGGGACCGTATTCGATCAGTTCACCCTGCAAAAAGAAGGCTGCCTGGTCTGCCACACGGGCTGCCTGCTGCACGCTGTGCGGCACGATGACGATGGTGTATGCCTCTTTGAGTTGCTGGAGGCTGCTTTCCACCTTGGCAGTCGAAATTGGGTCCAGGCCAGAGGTGGGCTCGTCCAGCAGAATGACCTCCGGCTCCAACGTCAATGTGCGAGCCAAACACAACCGCTGCTGCTGTCCGCCTGAGAGAGAGGATGCCGGCTCATCCAACCGGTCCTTGACTTCGTCCCAAATCGCCGCCTGCCGCAGGCCCTTTTCCGCCAGCTCGTCCAACCGGGTGCCGCGCACGCCGGCCAATTGCGGGCCGTAATGCAGGTTCTGACGGATGGTCATGGGCAGCGGCACCGGCCGGGCAAAGACCATTCCTACCCTTCGCCGCAGGGCTACTACGTCCAAGTCGGGGGCGTATATGTCCTTCCCGTCCAGTAGGATCTCACCGCGGCGCTCCGCCACTTCTACCAGGTCGTTCAGACGGTTGATGGCGCGCAGCAGCGTGCTTTTCCCTCCGCCAGCCGGGCCAAACAGCACGTTGATCTGGCGGGCGTAAAGGTCAAGTGATACGTCCCGCAAGCTCTCGGTGCCGTCGGAGTAGCGGATGCTCAAGCTCTTGATCTGCACCTTGGCTTCAAGGCTCATTTTCCGCCCCACGTCTTCTTGCGGTCTGCAAGGTGGCGAAGCGACATACTGTCTACCACTGCCTTCGCCGGCGAAAGCGGCTGCGGACCAGCGTGGCTGCCACGTTCATCGAAAGGACAAAGCAGAGCAGCACTAGTGCCGTTCCATATTGGATGCGGATCGGCATTCCCGGCACCTGGGTGCTGATGACAAACAGGTGGTAGGGCAGGGCCATGGTCTGGTCGAAAATTGAACTCGGCAAACGAGGGAGAAAAAAGGCCGCCACGGTGAAAAGAATAGGTGCTGTTTCGCCAGCCGCCCGTTCCAACCCCAAGATGACGCCTGTGAGAATGCCCGGAAGCGCCTGGGGAAGCACTACCTGACGGATGGTCTGCCAGCGTGTGGCTCCCAGGCTTGTGCTGACTACCCGAAAGGACTGCGGAACTGCTCGAAGAGCCTCCTCGGCCGTGCTGATGATCACCGGAAGGGTCATGATCCCCAAAGTCAGCGAGCCGGCCAGAATCGACGTGCCGAAACGCATAAAGAGGACAAACAGGCCGAGGCCAAAGAGGCCGTAGACCACCGACGGGATACCCGCCAGGTTGATGATGGCAATCCGGATCGCGCGGGTGAAACCACTATCCTGGGAGTATTCGGAAAGGTAGATGGCTGCACCTACACCCAGTGGGACGGCAGTGACGGCCGTGCCCAACGTGAGGAGCAGTGTGCCGATGATGGCAGGCATTATCCCGCCAGCTTTCATTCCATCGCCGGGCACGCCAGTCAGAAACTCCCAGCTGAGTGCTCCCATTCCCTGCACTGCGATAGTGCCGGCAATGAACAGGATGGCAACAATCACCAACGCTGCAGCGAGGCTGATCAGGGCAAAGGCAACTCGTTGACTAGCCTGCCTGCTCATCAGGATAGCACCCGTTCGCTACGTCTCGCCTGGCGGAAAACAACAATGGCGGCTGCCAGGTTGATCAGAAACGAAATCAGGAACAGGCTGATGCCAATAACAAAGAGAACGTGATAGTGCGTACTGGCTTGCGCCACCTCGCCCATTTCGGCTGCGATGGTAGCCGTCATTGTGCGCACCGGATAGAACAGGTCGCCAATGCGCTTTGGAATGCGAGCTGCATTGCCAGTGACCATCATGACAGTCATGGTCTCACCAATAGCCCGGCCGATACCCAACATCATCGCAGTCAGGATACCTGACCTAGCGGCGGGTAGCACGACCCGCCAGGTTGTCTGCCAGCGAGTTGCACCCAGGGCCAGGGCGCCGTCTCGGTAGCTCTTGGGAACTGCATCGATGGCGTCCTCGGCCACGCTGACAATCGTGGGTAAGGCCATGAGGGCCAACAAGAGCGACCCCGTAAAGGCAGTGAGTCCGGTGGGCGCACCCGTCAGGATGCGCACCGACGGCGCCAAGACCAGCATACCGATAAATCCGAGCACCACTGAGGGAATGCCTGCCAACACTTCAATCAGCGGCTTGAGGACTTCCCGTGCCCAACGAGGACTCACCTCCGCCACAAAGATCGCAGTAGCCAGGCCGAGCGGAAGCGCCATGACTGCTGCGCCAAGGACCACCAGCAGCGACCCGGCAATTAGCGGGAGGAGTCCATATCGGCCTTCGGTGGGATACCAACGTTCTCCCAGCAGTTCGCCAGGAGAAACGTCGGCAAAACCAGGCACACTCTCCCGAATCAGGAAAAGAAGAATCAGGATCACAAAGACTATTGCCGAGACGCCAGCCAACTGGACAGCCCGCTCGATCCCAAACTCCCACCAAGACGACTTTTTCATGTCACTGCAATGGCACAAAACCCAAGTTCGCCACGATTGTCTGCGCCTCGGGTCCCAGGATCCAGGACAGGTAGTCGGCCACGAGGCCAGTTGGCTGGCCACTCGTGTACATATAGAGGTCACGGGCAATCGGATAGCTGAGGTCGTTCACGGTCTGGATTGTTGGGAGCACATAGGGTCCCTCGGGGCCAAGGGACACGGCTAAAACCTTCTGGTCGGGCGTGACGTATCCCAGACCGTCGTAGCCGAGGGCATTGGGATTCTGGCGGACCTCGGCGCTGATTCCTTCCGACGACGGCAGCAACAGCGTGTCCGGCGAGAACAGGGCAGTGCTGTCCTTCTGGTTTTGCCGTATCACGGTTTCCAGAAAATACACGTGGGTGCCCGAGTTGGTCTCGCGAGAAAGAAGCACAATTGGGCGGTTCTCGCCACCAACCTCCCGCCAATTAGTGATCTCACCGCGATAGATATCCGACAGTTGGGCAATGGTCAGTTGGTCCACCGGGTTACCTGGATGGACGACAATGGCTATAGCATCCCGAGCGACCACATATTCAACCGGGCTGATCCCGTTGGCCTCCCCGGCGGCTCGTTCCTCAGGCTTGATCTGGCGCGATGCGTTCGCGATCTTCGCGGTACCGTTGATAAGCGCGGCCAATCCCGTTCCAGAGCCGCCGCCTGTCACCGAGATCTGGATGTCCGGGTGTTGTCGGTTGTACTCCTCGGCCCAGGCCAGAGCCACATTTACGAGGGTGTCTGAACCGATATTCTGGATGGGTTTGGCACCAGCGGTTGCCCGGCCGGAATTCGCCGGTAGGCAACTGGTGATGAGAGGCAGAAGCAACAAGAGGAGGATCGTTTTCGCGATGCGAGCGACAGTTTGTGATAGGTACCTGGTCATGTATTCGTTTGGCGTGAACACCTACAGAACCCGGCGCATTATAGCATCCGCCCTGACGATGGTCAATGTCGGGGTGTGCGGTGTCCCAGTCGTGCGGTTTGCGGTATAATCACGCCACTCCGGTGCTCGGAGAGATGATCGCGTGTTGCCCGCTCTTGCGGGCCTGAAAACAGATCGTCCGAGTGCTGTGTGAGCGGAATCCGATCACCAAAAGGTACTGATGGTTCCCGAGCAGGATAAAGGCTCAGTGGGCGCAAACCCCAAGATCTCTGTACGACACCTGGATTTCTATTATGGTGGCAAGCAGGCGCTGAGCAACGTCCAGTTGGACATTCCTGCGCGTGAGATTACCGCCCTAATTGGGCCTTCCGGTTGTGGCAAAACGACCTTTCTGCGCTGCCTAAACCGGATGAATGACATGATCGACGGCGTCCGGGTGGAGGGTGAGGTCTTGCTCGACGGCGTGAACATCTACGCTCCGGGAACTGACGTGGTTGACCTGCGACGGCGTGTGGGATTGGTCTTTCAAAAACCCAATCCATTTCCTCAATCCATCTATGACAATGTCGCCTTTGGTCCCCGGGTGTTGGGGATGAACCGCCAGGGTGATCTCGATGCCCTGGTGGAAAAGTCGCTTAGACAGGCCGCGTTGTGGGACCAGGTAAAGGATAATCTCCAGCACCCCGCGCTAGATCTGTCATTGGGTGAGCAGCAGCGGTTGTGCATTGCGCGAACGCTGGCGGTCCAGCCAGAGGTCATCCTCATGGATGAGCCTTGCAGCGCGCTTGACCCCATTGCCACGCTCAAGATAGAAGAAGTCATGCAGCAGCTCAAAGAGGAGTACACCATCGTCATTGTCACCCACAACATGCAGCAGGCGGCACGGGTGTCCGACCAAACCGGGTTTTTCTGGCTGGGCGAATTAGTGGAATTTGATGTCACCGGCCGAATCTTTACCCGGCCCAGGTGCGACCTCACTGAGGCGTACGTTACTGGTCGGGTTGGTTAGCAGGGAGATGCCACCATGACGCAGACTCGCAGCACTTTCGACCGCGAATTGGCTGGAATCCAGGATCACATCTTGCAGATGGGAAGCATGTTGGAGCATGCTATCCGGCGTTCGATTGAAGCCTTGAGAAACCAGGACACAGACCTGGCTCGCCGCATCGTGGCGGACGATCAGAAGGTGAACGATCTGCGCTATGTCATCGAGGAGGATTGCATGGCGCTGATAGCTACTCAGCAACCGGTGGCAGGGGATCTACGACGGATTATCGCCTCCATGCACATCGCCATCGAAATGGAGCGAATGGCGGATCATGCTGAGGGAATTGCCCACCTGGTCATCCGAATGGCCGGCGAGCCGCTGCTAAAACCACTGATAGATATTCCCCGGATGGCAGAGGTGGCGTGCGAGGTGCTGCAGTCCAACCTTGATGCTTATGTCGTCGGTGATGCTTCGGCAGCCACAGCGGCCGCCGGCCGTGACGCGGAAATCGATCACCTTTACGATCAGGTCTTTCGCGAGTTGTTGACCTTTATGATCCAGGACCCGCACACTGTCAACCGCGCCACGTTCCTGCTCTGGGTAGCACACAACCTGGAGCGTATCGGCGATCGGTTAGTCAACTTCTCTGAAAGGGTTGTCTTTATGACTACCGGCCAACTGCGCGAATTGGACGGCAGTTGGAGCAAGGACGAGCCACCCGGTTAGGAGGGAAAAAAGAGGGCGACCCGCTGAAAGGCCGCCCTCTGGTCACTCATCAGACCTTGGCAGTTGCCCCAAGGATTTCGTCGATGTCTGGTTGCTCTTTGATGGGGTAGACCTTTTTCCAGCGCACGATTCCCTCTTGGTCCACCACGAAAACTGCCCGTTCGCTAATACCATCGGCTTCCCGCAAGATGCCGTACTGACTGGCGACCTGCCCGTGCGGATTAAAGTCAGCCAGCAGTTGCAGATTGCTCAAACGCATCATCTCGGACCAAGCTTTCTTGGCGGGTGCGCTATCAACACGGATGCCCAGTCCGACAGCGCCAAGCTCGGCCAATTCCTTTCCTTTATTGTCCAAATTCTGCATCTGAATCTGGCAAACGCCGGTAAAGGCCAGGGGATGGAAAGAGAGCACAACCTTATGCTTACCTGGAAGGTCGCCCAGAGTCGCCGCATTCCCGTGCTGGTCCTTGAGGGTGAAATCAGGTGCCCGGTCGCCGACGCTGATTTCCACGGTGCGCCTCTCCATCCGCGAGTTCCGTCCAGATTTACTCGCGTTTCGCCAACTGGCGGTCAAGCATAAAGATGCCAGTCTTGCTGCCAGCAACCATCTCGAGCTGTTCCACGATGCCGCGAGCGTTAGCTTCTTCCTCAACCTGCTCCTCGATGAACCAGTGAAGCAGCGGCCGGCTGGCATAGTCATGTTCTTCCTCGGCCAACCGGTAAAGATGGTTGATGCTTTCGCTGATAAACTGCTCGTGAGCATAGGCGGCCTTGAAAGCTGCCATCGGGGATTCGTACTGGACGCTGGGTTCATCCAGAGCAGCCAACGCCACGTTACCACCACGTTCAAAGACAAAGTGGTAGAACTTCATCCCATGTTCCATTTCCTCCTCGGCCTGGGCTCGCATCCAGTGGGCAAAGCCCGGAAGGTTATGTGAGTCAAAATAGGCCGCCATTCCAAGGTAGATGTAGGCCGAGTTCAGCTCGTTCTTGATCTGTGCATTGTACGCGTTGTTGAGTCGTTCGCTAAGCATTTTCTATCTCCTTTTTTCTGCCAACAACCTATTGACAATCATTGATCCATCGGTCTTACCTAGTATACCATATTTTGATCAGACCAATTTTCGAAACCCCGGGGTTGGCCGAACGAAAAATCGGCGCCCTGGGGCGCCGATCTTTCGTTCAAGAAATCGAATGGTCCGGCTCAGCCTGCGCGTGCTTGCGCATCCACCACGGCCAGGGCTGCCGTGTTCACGATGTCCTGCACCTCAACGCCGCGCTGGAGCAGATGGACCGACTTGGCCGTGCCCATGAGCACTGGACCAATCGCCTCGGCTCCACCCAGCCGGTTCAGCAGCTTGTATGCCACATTGGCCGCATCCAGATTGGGGAACACCAGGACATTGGCGTCGCGCACCTGGCTAAAGGGGTACAGCTCATCGATGATCTCTGGCACGACTGCTGTATCTGCCATCATCTCGCCGTCAATCACCAAGTCCGGCCGGCAAGATCGCACGATCTCCACTGCCCGCTGCACCTTTTCCGAGAAGGGATGCCGCGTGCTACCAAAGTTGGAAAAGCTGATCATGGCGATGCGAGGTTCGATATCCAGCCGACGCACACTATCGGCCGCCATGATGGCGATCTCTGCGAGGTCTTCGGCCGTTGGGTCGATGTTGACCGTCGGGTCGGCGAAAAAGTACACTCGGTCACGCACGATCATGACGTACATGCCAGCCACTTTGTGCACCGCCTCGTCAACGCCGATAACTTGCAGCGCCGGGCCAATGACCTCGGGGTAGTTGTGGTTCACACCCGAAACATACGCGTCTGCGTCACCCATGTTCACCATCATCGGTCCGTAGAAGCTGCGGCGGCGCATCTGCGACTGCGCGCGAGTCAGTGTGAGTCCTTTGCGTTTGCGCAGCTGGTAATGCTGCTGGCTGTAGGTCTCCAACCGTTCACTGGTGTGTGGGTTAATGATGTGGGGCCTGTAATCCAATCCGAGTTCGTCGATCACCCCACGAATGACCTGTTCCCGCCCCAGCAAGATGGGCTTCGCAATTCCCTGTGCCTCCACCAACGCTGCCGCCCGAATGATCTTGGAGGCCTCGCCCTCGCCAAAGACCAGCCGTTTGGGGTCTGCCTGGGCCCTGTGGATGATGCGACGCATCAGCTCCCAGCCTTTCCCCAAACGCGCCTCGAGCTGATCTCGATAGAGGGCCAAGTCGATGGGCCGGCGGGCGACTCCGCTCTTCATAGCGGCCTCGGCTACCGCTGGCGCTTCCCAGAGCAGCACCCGGGGGTCAAACGGCTTGGGGATGATGTAATCCCGCCCAAATCGCAGCGACTCCAGATTGTAGGCTTTGAGCACCGAGTCGGGCACGTCCTCGCGGGCCAGAGCTGCCAGGGCTTTGGCAGCCGCCAATTTCATTTCCTCGTTGATCTGAGAGGCTCGCACGTCCAGCGCGCCGCGAAAGATAAAGGGAAACCCCAACACATTGTTGACCTGGTTGGGAAAGTCGGTGCGACCAGTAGCCATGATGACATCCGGCCGGGCAGCTTTGGCCTCTGGATAGGTTATCTCGGGGTCTGGATTGGCCATCGCGAAAATCGCCGGATCGTTGGCCATCGAGCGGACCATGTCCTGGGTGACCACATCCGCCGCCGAAAGGCCGATAAAGATGTCGGCGCCCTTGAGCGCATCGGCCAGTGTTCGGGCGCTGGTTTCGCGGGCAAAACGGGCTTTGTACTTGTTCATACCTTCGGTCCGGCCGGCATAGATCACACCCCGCGAATCGCACATCAGGATGTTCTCCCGCTTGACTCCGCCGACAATGAGCATCTCAGCACAGGCAATCGCCGCAGCGCCCGCCCCGTTGAAAACCACCTGGACCTGGTCCATCTTTTTGCCAACTATGTCCAGCGTGTTCATCACGCCAGCTGTGACAATGATGGCCGTACCATGCTGGTCATCATGGAACACCGGGATATCCAGCATCTCTTTGAGTTTGTCCTCGATGTAAAAGCACTCCGGAGCCTTGATGTCCTCCAGGTTGATGCCGCCAAAGGTGGGCGCAATAGCACGGACCACATTGATGACTTCGTCGGGGTCCTCCGAGTCCACCTCGATGTCGAACACGTCGACGTCGGCAAATCGCTTGAACAGTACCCCCTTGCCTTCCATGACCGGTTTGGAGGCCAACGCTCCCCGGTTGCCCAGCCCGAGAATGGCAGTGCCATTGGATACAACTGCCACCAGGTTGCCCTTGGCAGTGTAACGGTATGCGTCGTCCGGGTTCTTTTCGATCTCCAGCACGGGAATAGCCACACCTGGGGTGTATGCCAGCGAGAGGTCCAGTTGCGTCCGGGCAGGCTTGGTGGCAACCACCTCGATCTTGCCCGGCCTTCCGCGGGCATGGTAATCCAGCGCTATCTCCTTGGTGATCTTCATCGATTGACTCCTTTCAAAAACACAAATCAACCCAGCATAATTGTATCCGCCAAGCTGTGCTTGTGCAAGTGAAATATGTCACAGTCTGGGTGTATATGTCACAGACGATCGGGAATATGGCGATCGCTCGCAAATCGGTTGGGGGCGGTCAACGAGTGGACCGCAAACGCATGCCGTTCAGGATCACGGCGACCGAAGCCCCAACGTCAGCCACAACGGCCATCCACAGGGTTGCCAAACCGGCCGCCGCCAGGACAAATATGGCTGCCTTGATGGCGAGCGCAAACACGATATTGGCTGTCACCGTCCGCCTGGTCCGACGGCTGAGCGCGAGAATGTAGGGTAGTTGGGTGAGGTCGTCCGCCATGAGGACTATGTCGGCCGTCTCCATGGCCTGGTTCGATCCGGCGCCACCCATGGCGATGCCCACATCCGCCTGCGCCAGCGCCGGTGCGTCGTTTACGCCATCGCCAACCATGGCGACGGTTCCATACCTGGCATTGAGCGCGGCAATTGCTGCCATCTTTTGCTCCGGCAACAGCTCTGCTTGCACCTGGTCGACCCCGACCTCCTTACCGATGGCGTAGGCCACCGCCGGGTGGTCCCCTGTTAGCATGACGGTGTGAATGCGCTCAGCCTTGATGGCATCCAGGACGGCGCGGCTCTCTTTGCGGGGAGTGTCGGCCACTGCTAGCAGGCCGCACACCAGGTTGCCGTGTTGCACCATCATCACCGTCTTGCCCTGAGCGGCAAGCGCCTCGGCTTGTTGGCAGATGTCCTCCCGATGAGGAAAGTATCGGTCGAAATGTGAGTGGTTGGCCACGGTCACCGCGGTCCCATTGACGGTTCCCTCCAGGCCCCGACCGCTCAGCACAGTGACATCCTGCGCGGGCGAGAGCGCGATCGCGCGCGCCGCAGCCTCCGCCAACAGAGCCCGGGCCAGCGGATGAGCGGATTGTGCTTCCAGAGAGGCGGCGTACTGCAACCCGCAGGTATCGGGGCACTCGCCGCAATCACACACCTGCAGAACGTCCGTGGTAACGGGATTTCCCTGCGTGAGGGTGCCGGTCTTGTCAAACGCCATTACGCGCACCCGGCTCAGGCCGTCCAGGTAACGGCCGCCTTTGATGAGCACGCCGCGCGCCGCGGCGTTGGTCATGGCACTGACCAGGCTGACCGGGGTACTGATGACCAAAGCGCAGGGACAGGCGATAACTAGCATCTGAAGGGCACGCATGAGCCATCCCGTATTGCCCCAGAACGGCTGCCCCAGTAACAGCGGAGGCACGGTCGCCACCAGCAAAGCCAAACCAGCCACGGTTGGCGTGTAAACCCGAGCAAACCGGTCGATGAATCGCTGCACCGGCGCCTGCCGGGACTGCGCCTGCTGAACGAGCGCCACCATCCGACTCAGCGTGTTGTCAGCAGAAATCCGACTGACCCCAACTTGCAGCGCACCTTCGCCGTTCATGGTGCCGGCATAGACCTCATCGCCCGGACCTTTTTCTATCGGCATGCTTTCGCCGGTCACCGGGGCCTGATCAACCGTGCTCCGGCCAGAGATTACGGTGCCGTCTATGCTCACCCGCTCGCCGGGCCGCACAAGCACCACGTCGCCTATGGCCAATTCCTCCACGGCGATTGGCCGGAACTCACCATCTGGCGTCTGCCTGAGAGCAACCGTAGGCGCAAGGTCTAGCAAGCTCTCCAGGGCTCCGCGGGCGCGGTCGGCAGCGAATCCTTCCAGCGCTTCGCCCAGAGCAAAAAGAACCACAACCAGCGCGGCCTCTGCCCATTCGCCGATGAATACGGCGCCGGTCACCGCGATCATCATGAGCGTGTTGATGCCTAGCAGCCGGGCGCGTGTTACCTCTCGCCATGCCTGTTGGGCAACAGGCATCGCTCCGATCAGGATGGCAACGCCAAATAGTGTTTTGGCCGCCAAAGGCCAGCCGAACAAGGCACCGGCGAACCCGAGCACCGCCAGCAGACCGGCCAGTGTTGTCAGGGTGGTTTGGCGCCGGGACAGGAGAAAACGCACAAAGCCCAGAGCAGGGCCGCTGCCCAAAGCCGGTCGTCTGGCCACCAATGTGTGCCCGGTGGACGCCACTGCCCTGACCAATGGGTCGAGGTCTAATTCGCTGCCCGAGTAGGTGACTGAGAGAGTGCCAGAAGCCAGGTCAACCTGACTTCCCGTGATCTGCTTCAGTTGTAATACGGTCTCACGGACCAGCTCGGCACAATCGTTTCAGGTGAGGCCCGAGATGGAGAAGGTCTGGCGCCCTTGATCCGGAGACGGCATCGAGTGGGTGTTCAGATGAAAAGAGTGATCGACGAGTCGCGCGCTTCTTGGATGTACATGCCCACGGCGCCGTATTCGTCAATCCATTCCTGCCGCATCTGTTCTTTGCTGATGCCCATGATTTCCATGGTCATCTCACAGGCGATGACCTTGCCGCCCAGTTCCCTGAAATCAGTCATCAACCGTTCCAATGAGGCAACCCGGGCCTTTTTCATGCGCCGGCGGATCATCCATTTGCCCAGACCGAGCATATGCATCTTGGAAAGGGGGCCCTTTTCCAAACCGCCCTTGGTGAGGCGCTGTAACCCCCAGAACGTAAAGTAGATCGACGCCTCCATGCCCATTGACAGCGCTCCATTGCCGATTATGAGAGCGCTATACAGTTTGTCCATGTCGCCGCTGTGTAGCACCATGGTAACTCGTGGTGTCGCCATTCTGTCCTCGTTATGCGATTCCTATTGCGCTACGCAATCTGTCTTGGATTTGTCCCCAAGCGGTAGTCAACGCTGGATGCGTATGGACCAGTCGGTGTCCAGTCCTTCAATTCCAAGCAGTTGCAGACCCAACGCCTCAACGGCCATGGGGATCTCTTTCATGGAGGCGGGGTGGGTGCCCAACACCTTGACGATGCTCCCTGGCGCTGCCGTGCGTAGAGCTTTGCGCATTTCCACCAGAGGCACCGGGCAGGTCTCTCCCCGCACATCAACCAGAATATCGCTCATCCTAACCTTCCGTCCTTCACAACGCCATGGGCAGTGGAGATAGCGCGAGTTCGTCAAACTCCACGGCCACCTCCTTGACGTCCCACAACGGCGCTATCTTCTCCATAATTTCCTCTTTGATGTTGGCAGCAAACTGGTGGTCGGGTGGAAGACCAACGGCCACGCGGACACGACCGTCCTTGATCTCGATTTCCCTCACCAGTTTGGTGCGCACAAGATCCAAGCCCACCATCGGGTTCATGACCCGCTTGAGCCGTTTGGTCACCAGTTCGACGGTGGTCGCGGTCCGCTCTTTGACCAGGCCATGCCGTTCCTCATAGTTCTCAATGGCGGCCCGCAGCGAATCGATCGCCAGCACCGAGCAATGGACCTTGATGGAGGGAAGACCGCCCAGTGCGTCGGATATCTGCTTCCAGGTGAGGTTCTTGGCCTCCTCGAGAGTCTTCCCACGAGCCATCTCAGTGATGATTGAAGCAGTGGCGATGTTGGAGGCACACCCGTAAGACTCAAAACTGATGTCCTCAATGCGCAGGTCGGACGGGTTCACCTTGAGGTATACCGCCACCATGTCGCCGCACGCCGGGCTACCTTCCACTGCTTTGGCGTTGGCGTCGTCCAGTCGGCCGACGTTGCGTGGATTCCGAAAGTGTTCCATCACGATGTCGCTATACGGTAACGGCATGTTTCACCTCTACGCATTTAGATATGACCAGAATTTCATTCCTTACCCAGAGGGCTGATCTGACGCAGCCGCTCAATGATCTCCGAGAGAGCGTCGGCAACCGCATCTCCATCCTCCGGTCGGTTGAAGCGTCCAAACGTCAAACGCACAGATCCGTGTGCACGTTCGTGATCACCGCCAATTCCCAGCAGCACGTGGCTTGCCTCCAGCGAGCGACTAAAGCAGGCCGATCCAGTGCTGATGGCAAAGCCACGCATGTCCAGATGCAAAAGAACCGACTCCCCTTCGACGAATCGAAAGGAGACGTTGGCGTTGTGGGGCAGCCGATGCGTTGGGTGGCCGTTCAGCCGCGAATGGGGTATCTTGAGTAGCCGCTCGACAAGGCGGTCTCGCATGGACTGGAGCCAGCTCGTCTCCTCCGGGGTGACCAATTCAACTGCCCGGGCAAACCCAACTGCACCCGGGATGTTTTCGGCTCCGCCGCGCAGATTGGACTCCTGAAAACCGCCGTCCATCCATTTGCCCAGCGGCGTCCCCTGGCGGACGTAAAGTCCGCCTATTCCTTTGGGGCCGTGGATTCGGCTGGCGGTGACGGTGATCAGGTCTACCGGCGTTGCCCCCACGTCGATCGGAACGCGCGGAAACGAGTGGGTAGCATCGGTGTGGAAGAGGGTGTCCTTTTCTCGGCAGATGGCGCCAATGGCGGCCAGGTCCTGGAGCGTACCAATCTCCTGGTTTGATGCCTGGATGGATACCAGAATCGTGTCAGGTGTGATCGAATCCTGAAGGTGATCCAGGTCAATCCGGCCGGTATGGTCCACATTGACAAAAGTCACTCGGAATCCGGATTTCTCCAAGGCCCGGGCGCTGTAGAGCACGGCAAAGTCCTCAATACTGCTGGTGACAATGTGGGCACCCTTGCGTTTGCCCAATGTCATCGCAATGCCCTTCAGCGCCATGTTGCTGGACTCGGTGCCCCCGGAGGTGAATGTGAACTCATCGGCTTGGGCACCCAGTGTGCTCGCGATCGCGCCGCGCGCCGAGTCCAACGCATCTCTGGCGTCGACTCCCGGCGAATAGCCAAACTGTGAGGTTGCTACGGCATAGGTGTCAAAAAAGTACGGCCGCATCGCGTCCAAGACTCGCTCGTCCATCCGCGTCGCGGCCGCGTTATCCAGGTACACGATCGGATTCTGCATCTCTATCTCCCTGATCCATCCGCCCAAGTATAACAAACTGGTGGCTTGCCAGTAAAGGACTCAAGTCATACAATCCGGAGGTTGCCGTGCGGGTCATCTACGGCAGTTGGGGGGACAGACAGGCCGCCGCGCAACGGACCGTCCCTATTCTGGGCGGTGGTCATCCGCAATCAGTAAGGCCGTTCAGCTGAACTGATCGGGTTATCAGATGACCGGGTGTTCGGTCCGGGATATGATTTCGTTCTGCAGCGTTTCGCCGAGATCACAGAAATAATCGCTGTATCCAGCGACGCGGACAATGAGGTCACGGTACTTGTCCGGCTCCCGTTGAGCGGCCCGCAAGGTGGCAGCATCGACGACGTTGAACTGGATGTGGTGTCCATCCAGTTTAAAGTACGACCGCACCAACTGCGCCAGCCGGTCGATGCCGACCTCATCGGATAGGAGCTGTGGTGTGAGCTTTTGATTGAGCAACGTCCCACCCGTCCGGACGTGGTCCATCTTGGCCACCGATTTGATCACCGCGGTGGGACCATTCCGATCCGCACCCTGGACTGGCGAAACCCCTTCCGACAGGGGTTCGCCCCCCCGCCGTCCGTCGGGCAACGCGCCTGTCACCGACCCAAAATAGATGTGCACCGTGGTGGGCAGCCAATTGATCTCATAATGGCCTCCCTTGGTATTCGGTCGGCCGTGAATGGCCTGGTAGTAGGCCTCAAAGACCTCCTGCATCACCGCGTCGGGATAGGCTTCGTCGTTGCCGTACTTGGGCGTTCTGTGAAGCAAGAGCTGCCGCAAGGGCTCGTTGTCTCGAAAGTCGCCCGCGAGTGCCTGCAGCAGGTGCGCCATGGTGATCGTGCCGTGGTCAAAGACGTGGTACCGAATGGCGGTCAGCGAGTCGGTGATGGTGCCGAGCCCGACCCCTTGGATATAGGTGGTGTTGTAGCGCGCTCCGCCGGCGTGGTAGTCTAGGCCGTTGCGGGTGCAGTCGTCGATCAGGAGCGACAGAAAGGGAACCGGAAGATACGTAGCGTAGAGTCGCTCAATGATGTTGTTGCCGCGGACCTTGGTGTCGATCAGAAAGCAGAGTTGCCGTACAAACGCGTCCCACACAGCCGCATAGGACCCAAAGCTAGAGGCTTCGCCAGTCGGCGGTCCCACCCGCAGGCCGGTGCGTGGGTCCAACCCGTTGTTCAGAGCGAGTTCAAGGACCTTGGGCAAGTTGAAATAGCCGGTCAGGTTATAGTTCTCTTTGCCAAATGCACCCGTCTCAATGCATCCGCTGGTGCCGCCGTTGCGTGCATCCTCCACGGACTTGCCCTGCCGGATCAGTTGCTGAACCACCACATCCGCGTTGAAAATCGAGGGTTGGCCAAAACCGGTCCGAATGATGCGGGCCGCGCGCTTGAGGAAGCGGTCCGGGTTCTTTTTGCTTAGCTGAAGGTTGGAGCCCGGTTGGAGCAACCGCATCTCTTCGATCACGTCCAGGATGAGGTAGGTCACCTCGTTAACCCCGTCCGCGCCGTCAGGCCGGAGCCCTCCGGTGTTGATGGTGGCAAAGTCGGTGTAGGTCCCGCTTTCCTGCGCTGTGACCCCCACTTTGCTGGGCGCTGGGTGGTTGTTGAACTTGATCCAAAAGCATTGCAACAGCTCGGTTGCCTGTTCCCGAGTTAATGTCCCGTCCGCCAGGCCTTGCTGATAGAACGGATACAGGTGCTGGTCCAGCCGGCCGGGGTTGAAGGCATCCCAGGGGTTCAGCTCGATGATGACCCCCAGGTGCACAAACCAGTACATCTGAAGCGATTCCCAAAAGTCGCGAGGGGCGTGCGCGGGCACGTGGCTGCACACCCGTGCAATGCGATCCAATTCCGCCTTTCGCTGCGGGTCGGGCTCCCGCGCGCCGAGTTCGCGCGCCTTTTCGGCGTGCCGGTTGGCAAAGCAGATGAGCGCATCGGCCGCCATGGTCATGGCCTTCAATTGCTCCTGCTTCTCGTACGCTGCCGGATCCTGCAGGAAATCCAGGCCGTCGCGGGCAGCCTGGATATCGCCAATCAGGTCCAGCATCCCGCGACGGTAGATCTTGTCATCCAACACCGTGTGCCCTGGCGCCCGCTGTTCCATGAACTCCGTGAACACACCCGTTTCGTAGGCTGCCTTCCACTCGCAAGTCATTAGCTCAAAGATTCGTTCCCTCATCGTCTGGCGCTGCCAAAACGGGATTACCCGGTCCTCGTACTGGCGCCGCACGTCAGAGCTCACGTGGAACGGCGTCTTTTCCCGCGTGTTCAGAATGTCCAGGTCCTCGGCGGTGTGACAACAGATCTCTGGGTAGGTAGGGGTAGCTTTGGGAGCCGGACCGCGCTCGCCCACAATCAACTCGCCGTCGTTGATGCAGATGGCCTTGCTTTGCAGGATGTGTTGGAAAGCCAGGGCGCGCTGAACCGGTATGGAGAGGAGGCGGTCTACCTGGGCGTAGAAATCCGTGAGCAGGAGAGCGCGTTCAGCCGAAATGGACGGAACGGCCCGCAGGCTCTGTTCGCGAAGACGGGTCACACGAGCATTCATGATGTGCGCCTCCTGGCTCAATATTGCACCTGCACCGTACGACCAACACCGTTGGCTCTTGATGAATAGGTTAACCACCAATTGTAACGGCGATTCCCCACTGCCTCAAGCCTTCCGCCAACTGTTCCATCCGCTCAGTCGACGGTGGTTCTGTTGCTGGAATGCGGTACTTGCGGTGCAACCGGCCGTATTTGTCGGCCGCCATGCGGTGATATGGCAACAGGTCCACCTGGTTCACCGCGCCCAGCGAGGCGACAAATCGCCCGATGGCATCCAGGTTGCCGGCATCATCGGAGATCCCAGGAATGACCGGCACCCGCACCGTCACAGCAGCTCCTCGGTGCGCCAACCGGCGAAGGTTCTCCAGAATCAAGCGATTGGACACCCCTGTGTAATGCCGGTGAGCAGCGTCGTCCATGAGTTTGAGGTCGTAAAGAAAGAGGTCTGTATCGGGGCTGACCTGGTCAAACGCTGACGGGGCCGCAAACCCGCACGTATCAACTGCGGTATGAATCTCCTCCTCCTGGCAAGCACGCAGCAGTGCGGCAAGGAATTCTGGCTGTTGCAGCGGCTCGCCACCGGAAAAGGTGACGCCACCGGCCGAGGAATCGTAAAAGACACGGTCCTGGCCGATTTCCGCCATCACTTCCCGTACCCCCATCCAACGTCCTGCCATCTCACGGGCCCCGGCCGGGCAGATCTGTACACAACGACCGCAACGGCGGCAGTGAGCCGCATCCAGGTCGCCGTCTTCGGGGCAGACCTCCAAACAGGCACCGCATTGGATGCACCTCCCTGTCCAGAAGATGATCTCCGGAACGCCCAGCTGCCCCTCTGGGTTGTGGCACCAGGCACACTCGAGCGGACAGCCTTTGAGGTAGATGGTGGTGCGGATTCCCGGCCCATCGTGTATGGCGTACCGCTTGATGTCAAAAACCAGCCCCCGTGGCGCAGATGGTTCTGGGGCAGCGCGTCGACCGCAATCTATTGCCTTCATGAGATGGCCGTCCCAGTTGGATGAGCGGAGATCAGCCCCTCGGGTACCGGCGGATCTTGTCGTCCTTTTGCTGAACGCGGGACAAGGCGTGAAGCAGGCTGCGGCGAAACAGTACGGACCGCAACTCTAGCCACGCAACCGCGGCCCGCTCGTCAAAGGTCCCTTCGCGCACCCGCCCAAAGCGCTCCTCCACGTACAGGTCGGTGATCACGGCAATGGGAGAGGCACCTTCGGGGGTTGCGCTGGAAAGAACGGCCGCACGCTCGTAGGGTGTCTGTGAAGGCGCGAACAGCACACCGATCCATTTGGCAAAGCGACTCATACGATCGTACACCTGCGCCACCAAACTCAGTCCGCCCGCACTTTGGCGTTCGCTGACCAGCATGCCGACCCCGATGACCAGCGCCAGCAGCACGACAACTGCGCCGCCGATCAGGCCGACCATGGGCAACGGTTCTTCCTCGGCCAGGGTGTCCAGACCGGACAGGCTTTCGTCGTCCGCATATTCCGAGCCGTCCGATATCTCGGGTCCCTCTTCGGGAAGATCGCGATCCCGCGGGTAGCTGGAGCCAGAGCCGGCCTGATTCGACGCGCTGCCGGTGCGAACGATAGCTGGCTGCGAAGCAGTGGGCTCGAATTCAACCCAGCCGTAACCCGGGAAAAAGACCTCCACCCAGGTATGTGCATCGGTGCTGTATACCCGGTAGATCCCTGCATCCTCTTGCCAGCTTCCCTGGGCGTATCCGGCCGCTACCCGCGTCGGCACACCCAGGGTACGCAACATGATGGCCAGAGCGGAGGCGTAATAGGTGCAGTACCCCTCCTTGGATTCAAAGAGCAGGTATTCCAGCGGATCAACACCCACTGGCGGCGCCTGCACTGCTTCATTGTACGTCAGGTTTGTTCGGAGCCACTGGGTCAGAGTATCCGCCCTGTCGTAAGGGTTTTCCAGCGAACCGGCAATGGCAGTCGCCAACTCGGATATCCTTGGGCTCAGACCAGGCGGGACCCGAAGATAGCGTTCCTTGACCCACGCCGGGTAAGTGGTACCAGCCCGTCGCAGCGATGCTTCGGTCGCAACGGAGACCGAGCCCCAGGATTGGTAGGTCTGTCCCTCATAGAGCACATAACGAGAGAGCGCGTTCACCGCATCGATCTCGCCGTCCGGCATGTCGATCACGGTAAACTTGGCCTGGCGGTCGGTCCGGTCCGGTTGATGAGGAAAATAGATGAGACCAGAGTTGGCCAGGTAGGTGGTCACCGTGGCAGTGATCGGGCGGCGCATGGCGAACCGGGCCATTTCCAGTGGGGCGTCGGGGGAGACCACCACCTGGTTGCTTTCCGAGTTAATCCACGCGTCTCCGGTGTAGGTGCCATACACGATTCCCCGCCAATATCGCCCGGCACCGGTCTTGATGTCCATGATCGGGACAGGCTCAATCTGGCGCGGCCCGCCCATGGTCATCGAGTTGCCGAACGGATCCGAATATTCGCCACCGTAGGATTTCAGCGACGCAAAGAGCTGGGTCCAACCGTCCTGTACCCGCTGCCAGGTGGTGTCCAAGGGCTTGGACACCTCGCGCCATGTCTCGCCGGCCGAGATGTTCGGGATGAGCCACGCGACCGGCATGACCACCAGCGCAATGAGGACGCCGGTCTGCACGAAATCCCAACGGGTACCTCGGCTGAACACCACCCGCGCGCGTTTCCAAGCCTGTTCTCGAATCAGATAGTGAGAAGCTACGATAAAGGCCAGCATCAGAAGCACAAAGACGGTCAGCACCACGCCCATCGGTTCTGGGCCATAGTAGTTGGCAGTAGTCAGGAGTAAAAGCAGTGCAGTCGGCAGTGTGGCGCGCCATACGGCCAACCGGCGGAAGGTGTACCAGGCGGCCGAATACCCGATGATCCAGAGGAGGAACCCAGTCTGCATGATAAAGATCATGCCGTCACGACTGGTGTCGGCCGCATCCCGGCTCATGATGACATTGGCAGCCTTTCCGAGCCAGTCGATCTGCCGGCTGACCATGTCGGGGATTCGGGCATGCCAGGGCATATCGGCCGGCAACAACTGGCCGCAAAAGAACCCCACCGTGAACACGCCATAGACCAACGCCAGCGCCAGCGCCACGCCAGAGGAGAAACGGCTCTTGGCCAGCGCAAGCCCTGCCCCAACTGCGACCAGGGGAATGACCTGAAGGACCCAAAGACCTGGCACCCAGTCCGCCCAGCGCATCGCCACACCAGGGCTCACCACCATGGCCGATAGCAGTATCAGAATGAGCCAGCCCTCCCTGAACTGCATTTGCTTTGGCATATTCCTGCTTTCCTGTGTCGCCAAGTGCGACTGCCGCCGTCCTGCAAGCCGTCCCGCAATACGTCAGCCATATTACCTGGGGCGCATCGCATCGGTTCAAGCGGGCTTTGACACCCCAATCGATTGATGTTATCATAAAAATCAGCTGCTGACTATTCCAGGATTGGGCGTGTGGCATAGGCGTGTTCAACTCGCTATTCGACTCCTCGGACCCACAGCGACGAGCGCACGGACTGCTGTTCGCCATCATCTTGCTGACGTTGCCATGCTACTGCCTGGGGCTGATTGCGTTGGTTGTGGCCCCCGGTGAGCGGCCGGCGCCGACGGTTGTTCCGTCGAGCACCGTTGCCAGCCCTACATGGACATTGCCCCCTACCGAGGCGTTGGCCACCATCACGCTCTCGCCGACGCCGGGAGTGCCGACCGTCACCTTGCGCCCGACGCCCACTCAAGAGTATCCGCCGACCCTGACGCCGACACCCTCGCCTTCGGCAACACCAACAGAGACTCCCACAGCCACGCCCACGTCGACTGCCTCCGCAACGGCCACGGCTACCCCCACACAGACGGCCAGCCCAACGGAGACTGGCACCGCCACACCTACCGCTTCGCCCACAGCCACCGGCGAACCGAGCCCTAGTTTCACCCCGACGCCCACCTTTACACCGACAGTGGCCACCGAGACTCCTACGGCAACACCTACCTCGACGCCCACGGAGACCCCTACACCAACGGTGACCACCGAGTCCGGAGCATCCGACCGGTGATCACCAGACAGGACAAGAACTACTGATGGACCTGATTCCCATTCTCAAAACACTGACCCAAGTAACCGGCGTTTCGGGATTCGAACATACTGTTCGGGAGGAGATCAGGGCGATCTGGTCTCCGCTGGCTGATGAGTGCTGGACCGACACGTTGGGCAACCTGATTGCCGTCAAACGGGGCAATGGCACCGAGCCGCGAAGAAAGCTGATGCTGGCCTCCCACATGGACGAGATTGGACTGATGGTCACCCAAGTCCGGCAAGGATTCCTGACCGTCACAGCGGTGGGAGGGACAGACCTGAGGCTCTTGCTGGGGCAACAGGTTCTCGTCCACGGCCGGCGTGATCTGCCCGGAATCATCGGCAGCCGGCCGCCGCACCTCCTAAAGCCGGGAGAGAACGAAGAACTGGTTCCCTGGGACAAGCTCGTGGTCGACGTTGGTTTACCTGCCAAGGAGGTTGCTGACCTGGTACGCGTGGGCGACCATGTCTCGTTCCGCCAGGAGTTGCGAGAGTTGCTGGGCGGCCGGGTCGCCGGTAAGGCGCTGGACAACCGAGCCGCGGTGGCTTGTCTTGCGTTCTGCCTGCAAGCACTTCAATCTCGGGCGCATTGTTGGGATGTGGTGGCGGTAGCGACGGTGCAGGAGGAAGAAACCATGGGGGGCGCCAGGACTGGTGCCTTTCGTCTTCAGCCAGATGTCAGCATCGCTGTCGATGTGACGCAAGCTGAAGGCCCGGGAGTTAGCCGGGAGGAGGCCATGGCGCTGGACAAGGGCCCAGCCATCGGTTACGGTCCTAACAACCATCCCGGTCTGCACCGTGCTCTGGTTGAGTCTGCCAAAGCCATCGAATTGAGGTACCAGGTGGAACCCATGCCCCGAGGTGGTGGCACAGATGCCTGGGCGATGGAGGTGGTGCGCGCTGGCGTGCCGACTGCGGTGGTCTGTATACCGTTGCGCAACATGCACATGCCAGTTGAGTTGGTGGCAGTCAGTGATGTTGAGCGGACGGGGCGGCTGTTGGCCGAGTTCGCCGGACGACTGGACGACAAGTTCATAGAGAAATATCTGGCGTGGGATCGAGACACGGAAGAGGAGTGCCGGGAATGATACTGCGAGAACTCTCCGAAGCGATAGGTGTCTCTGGCGACGAGGGCGCGGTTCGCACCATCATCAAGACGGCGATTGATGGCCATGTGGACGAAGTGTGGGTGGACAACCTGGGGAACCTGTTGGCCATCAAACGCGGCACGGGCAGTGTCCCTCTCCGGGTCATGCTGGACGCGCACATGGACGAGGTCGGCATGATGATCACCGGGTTGAACGCCGATGGGAGTCTCAGCTTCCACCCGGTTGGCGGGCTAGACCCCCGTGTGGTATTGGGCAAGACGGTGTGGGTAGGACCGAAGCGGTTGGTGGGAGTCGTGGGAGGCAAACCCATTCACCTCTGCACCGCAAAGGAGCGGTCGCGGGTGGTTCCGATGGACAGCCTGCGGATCGACATTGGGGCTGCGGACGAAAAGGAGGCCTCCGGCAAGGTCAAGGTTGGTGACCGCGCCACGTTTGCCACCGAGTATCGGGACCTGGGAGCCACCCTGATGGGGAAAGCCTTTGACGATCGCGCGGGCTGTGCAGTGATGGTCGAGCTGCTGCGAGGTGAGCGGTATCCAATGGACGTAGCCGCGGCGTTCACCGTGCAGGAGGAGGTGGGGCTGCGCGGGGCAGGTGTTGCGGCATACCGTTTGGAGCCAGATGTAGCGCTGGCGCTGGAAGGGACCATCTGCGACGACCTTCCGCGCGAGCCTGACGAGGACATCTCACCGGTGACCGAGGTCGGTAAAGGGCCGGCCATCAGCCTGATGGATCGCGCCACCATAGCGGATCCCCGCTTGGTGCGGTTCCTGGCAGAGACCGCTGAACTGAATCACATTCCCTACCAGTTTCGCCGCACATCCGCCGGTGGCACAGACGCTGGGGCTATTCACCTCTCGCGAGGCGGCGTTCCCTCGGTGGGGCTTTCGGTGGCTTGCCGGTATATTCACTCACCGGTTGCATTGTGCAGTCGAGAGGACATTGAGAACATGATACGGCTGTTGCAGGCCGCGTTGAGCAGTCTGACGCCGGCTGTCATTGCCCGATAAACACCATACGGGAGGCATCTGTGATAAAGACCATTAGCAAACTGGTTGAGGTATATGGACCGTCGGGTCATGAGGATCGTGTGCGCAACCTGATTCGCGGCGAGATAGAGCACCTGGCAGATTCGGTCCGGGTCGATGCGCTGGGTAACCTCATCGCCATTGTGAACGGCGATGGCACGGGGCGGCGAGTGATGCTGGCCGCCCACATGGACGAGATTGGCCTGATCGTGACCCATGTGGACGAAAAGGGCTTTCTGCGGTTCGGTCGGGTAGGAGGGGTACGTGCGGAGCTTTGTGTCGGGAATCGTGTCCGTTTCGAGAGTGGGACCATGGGCGTCATCTGGGTCGAGAAACGGGATTCTCCCAACACAAACCCGGAGTTTGATCACCTGTACATCGACGTCGGCGCCAAGAACCGCGCCGATTGTCCCATCCGGGTCGGCGACATGGCGGTTTTTGACCGCACCTTTGTGGTTCAGGGAGACCGCTGGACCGCCAAAGCGATGGACGATCGCATTGGTTGTGCTGTGCTGATCGAGGTGCTGCGCACCATCCGCCGCGAACGGATCTCGCTGGCGCACACTCTGCAGATGGTCTTTAGCGCGCAGGAAGAGGTAGGCGTACGAGGTGCGACCACCGCAGCCTACGCGCTGGAGCCCGAGATAGGCATTGCAGTGGACGTGACCCTGACCGGCGACATGCCCAAAGCGCCAACCATGGCGGTTGATCTGGGCGGGGGACCGGCTATTAAGGTCAAAGATGCCGGCCTGCTTGCCCATCCGGGTTTGGTTCAACTGATGGCCGATCGGGCAAAGGAAGCAGGCATTCCCTGCCAGTATGAAGTCATGCCGTTCGGCGGCACCGACGCTCAAGCCATGCAACTGACCCGTTCAGGGTCGATAGCCGGAGCGATCTCTATCCCCTGCCGCTACGTGCATTCGGCCTCGGAAATGGTGGATGCGCAGGACGTTCGATCGGCAGTGTCACTGCTGACGCAGTGCTTAAAGGGGCCACTGGCGCTGTGAATTCGAGCAAACCCAACCCGCGCCTGGTGGTGCTCATCTCCGCCGACGCTGAATGGGTGGCCGTTACCCGTCTGCTGCACGCAGCGCCCGTTGTTGCGTCGCCGTTAGGCGACTGGTTCGTGGTCTGGCCACCGGACCTGGACAGCACCGAGCCGGTCCTCTTTTTTCACGGCGGCTGGGGAAAAATCGCGGCTGCAGCCTCGACCCAGTACGTGATTGACCACTGGAGCCCGGATCTGATCATCAATCTGGGCACGTGTGGCGGCTTGGCGGGAGAGATCGACCGCGGTGCAGTGGTGCTGGCAGACAAAACTGTTGTGTACGACATCGTCGAGCGGATGGGTGATCCCGACGAGCATATTGTCCACTATGCCACTCAGTTGGAGTATGGATGGCTGGGCCAAGATTATCCACAGCAGGTGGTGAGGACGCTACTCCTTTCGGCCGACCGAGACTTGGCGCCGGAAGAGGTGCAGATGCTGCGTTCCCGGTATGGAGCGGTGGCCGGGGATTGGGAGTCGGGAGCCATTGCCTGGGTAGCCGCCAGGAACCAGACACCGGTTCTGCTTCTGCGGGGAGTGACTGACCTGGTGAGTTCCGCGGGCGGAGAAGCGTACGATAGGCCCGACTTTTACCAGGAAAGCGCGGCCAGAGTGATGTACTTGTTGGTGGAGGCATTGCCGGATTGGATCCGGCGCTTTCGCGGCAAAGGGTAGGAGACGATGAAACGGCAACGGATCCTGGTTGTTGACGACCACGAGGTGGTGCGCCTGGGGTTAAGGGCCCTGCTGGAGCGGCATGCTGGCTTTGAGGTGGTGGGTGAGGCGAGCACGGCCGATGAGGCGGTGATGAAGACCCTGGACTGGCGGCCAAACGTGGTAGTGATGGACATTCGCATGCCGGGCGGCAGTGGCATTGATGCGTGTGAGCAGATCGTGGCGCAGGCGCCCGAATGCAAGGTCATCATGCTCACGTCCTACGCCGAGGACGAGATGCTGTTTAACGCCATCCGGGCGGGGGCGGCCGGGTACGTTCTCAAGCAGATAGGCGGGGATGAGCTAGTTCGGGCCATCGAAACGGTGGGGCGAGGTGAATCTCTGCTAGACCCCGCGCTGACCTCCCGGGTCTTTGCCCAGGTGCGCAAGGCGGCCGTGGCGGCCGAAGCAGCTGCCTTTTCCGAGCTCACGCCGCAAGAGCTCAACGTGCTGGGGGGAATTGCCAGCGGCATGACCAATCGAGAGATCGCCGAGGTGCTGCACCTGAGCCCCGGCACGGTCCGCAACTATGTCAGCAATATTCTGAGCAAGCTAGACGTTGCCAACCGCGCCGAGGCAGCCGCATACGCCGTCGAAAACCGGCTGTCTGCGTATCTGGACAAATCCATGAGATAGCGTGCCGTTGCCGGCCGGGTTAGGGGAAAGAGACGACGGCCGGCGGGATGTGGGTGGCGGGTTTTGTCGGAAGAACCGCTTTCACCACCGTGCCTTGGTCTGGGCTACTGGTCACGGTCAGGTCTCCGCCCAACGATCGGCACCGGATCGACATGTTGGACAGGCCATGTCCCGGTATTCCGCCAATTCTGTTCGAGTCAAAGCCCACTCCGTTATCCTGAATGCTCAACACCACCCGATCCACGAACCGATTGACTTGGACGCTAACCGACGAGGCGCGAGCGTGCTTGGCCACGTTCGCCAACGCCTCTTGGGTGATGTGAAAGAGCGCCAGACGGCAGTTGTCGGCCAACCCCTCGTCGACAACCCTGGGTGCGTCTACCGTCACCTGGACCAGCGTATTGGCGCGGAATTCGCGCACCAGGCGGTCCAGCGCTTCGGACAGCGGCTCATCCTGGATGCGGGCCGGCTGCAAGTCCATGATATAGCTTCGAATGTCCCGTATGATTCCGTCCAGTCCCTTGACGGCAGCTACCATGTGTGACCTGGCCTCGTCCGGGTTCTGGGACACCACCATCCGCCCCAGTTCCAGAGAAAGGCCAACCGCGTAGATGGACTGGATAATCCCATCATGCAGATCCATGGCAATCCTCTCGCGCTCCTCCAGGACTGCCAATCGGCGGATTCGGTCCGACAGCTGAGCGTTTTCGATGGCCACTGCAGCGTGAGCCGCCAGGGTTTGAACCAGCCAGGCGTCTGCGTCGGAAAAGGACCCGCCGACCAGCTTGTCGGTCAAGTAGAGGTTGCCCACCAGCGTGTCGCGGGCGGTGATCGAGACGCCAAGAAAAGAGGTCATGCCCGGATGATGGGGCGGAAAGCCAGCAAAGGCGGGGTGCAAACGCAGGTCGGCCACGAGCAGGACCTGAGGGCTGCGCAAGAGCAATCCCAGGATGCCCAATCCTTGGGGCCGGCGGCCAATAGCCGATACCTGGTCTTCCGACATGCCAGAGGTAACAAACCGCGCCATCCGGCCACCAGGCCCCGGCACACCCAGAGCAGCATAGCGAGCCTCGACCAGCTCGCGCGCCAAGTCCACTATTTTCTGCAGGACCGCTTCCAGCGAGCGTTCGGCCGCGATCAAGAGCGCGGCGCTGTTCAAAGCGACCAGTGCGGCCGAGTCGTTCGGCTGATTCGGTTCCGGCAAGTGGGTTATTCCTCCTCAGGTGCCGGCATTGTAGCATGGTTTGGTTGGCTGGACAAAAAGACGAGCGGGCTAATGCCCGCTCGCCCAGTCATGCAGCTATAGGCTCGTCGCCCGCTGACCCAATCACTCCATCCGCCATCAGGTAAGGGCGGATGGTGACCGACTCACCCGCGTCAAGACCCTCCCGGCCGGCTACCCGCCAGATCTATGGGCGATCCACTGTAGCCTGGACAAAGATCGTCCCGATCTGCGGGATGTCCTGGTATCCCGGACCGCGCACGAAATCCCTGGCGTTGAGATTGGTGCCCGCCAGATCTCCCAGTTGAATGCCTATCGAATGCCCGGCCTCCAGGGCAACCCCCAACCGGACACTGAAGGCGCCGTCCTGATCGATGGTGCCGGTGCCCAGCGTCTGGCCGAGAAACGTGATGTCGATCACCCGGATCGGAACACCTGCCGGCCCGGTGCCCTCGATCAGCATGTCGCCGACCAAGAGGGGGGTCGTGATGGTGAACTCCGGTCCTTCCGGTCCCACCTCACCCGTACCAGAGGGCGGAGGGTAGGCCTCAGTCACCCCCGATGGCTCCGGATACGCCGGAATCTCTGACTGGGAGGGCGCCGGGTACGCGGCCGGTGCTGTGGTGGGGGCTGCTGTCAGCATGGGTTCGGGCTGCGATGTCGGCACGGGCGTGGTCTCCACGGTAGGTACCGCGGTTGGCTGCGCGCCGCACGCTGCCAAGAGTGCAACCAGCAGCATCACGATCATGATTGAATTGTTGCGTCTTTGCATTTCTTTCACCAGAACAAAGAACAACCGAGAGGCAGCTTTCGCCGGACCTCTCGGTTGTCCTTTGAAGGGTCAGGCTAGATGCCTGACTGGGCTATCTATGGTACCAAATTGAACGCTTCGTAGTTGTTCTTGTCCTGCAACGATGGAGCGCCGGGAGGCCACGGCGATTCGTTGGCCAGGGCGACGATGTTTTGGTTGGCCGTGATGACCACGGCGCATAGGTTCTTCTTTGGCAGCTTGCCAGTGGCGCCCCAGGTCAGGCCAGCCAACGTGTTGACGTCCAGCAGGGTCAACGCTTCGCCGGCTTCGAGCGTAAAGGTCGCCTCATAGACCGATCCTTGCGGCGTCCCCGCCTGGGACCGATCCACCGTGAATTGGGCGGTGATGGTGGCCAGCCCGCCGCTCACGTTCTGCACCGAGAGGCCGGTACCCTTGGGGCCAAAGACCTCCTTGAACACCGGTCCTGCCAGTTTGGTGGTAGCCGACTTTTCCGGGTATGCCGAATAGGTGGTGGAGGCCTGGACGTGCGAGCCGTAGAAAAAGCTCTCATTGATCACGCCGACGACATTGCCGGTTGCGGTGACTTTGGCCGAGGCCAGACATCCCGGAGCAATTCCAACCTCCAAGAAGGTCCAGGACTCACCGTCCGCAAGGTTGAGCTTTTGGGCGCCTGGGCTGTCAGTGCAGGTCCCCAGGGTTGGAAAGTACTCGACGTTGATATCGACCGGCGCGCCGCTGACGTTCATGACCTGCAGACCGGTGGAGCGATCGCCAAACTTGTTCTTCATGACCGGCACAAAGAGCACGTCGTCATAATCGGCCGGGGTGAAGCCGCGGGTAGCCTGGAGGAGAGTCGCCGGGCTTTCCGTTGCCCGATGCTCCAGAACCACGCCAGCGATGTTCTTGTTGGCCGTGACAGTCAGGGCACCGATTCGGCTGGCGGGCATCGCGACATTGCCGGCCGTCTTGGCGGCGCTGGGGTTCAGGACCACCATCTGACCCGTATCGGGGATGGTCAGCTGCTGGGTGTACTCGACCACCACCGGGTCGGTCGGGCTGGTGCGCATCTGGTAGACGGCCGTGATGTCGGCCGCGCCCGTGCCCGCGTTCTGAATGTAGAATGTGGTGGTCTTGTTACCAAAGTTGTTCTTGACCAGCGGGAACACCACCGTCGTGTCCACTGCGCTGCCATCGACGCCCTGATACTGGGCCGCCGCCCATCCGCCGGCAACGCCCAGACCCGCCCCTGCGTTCTCCACGTTGGTCACGTTCACGATCGCCTTAATGGCCTGGTCCGAGGACACAACGGCCGCACCCTGAAAGCCATCCGGGATGAGGGGGACAAAACGGGTGTCATTGGTCATAAAGGTCGATGACGCTCCCGCGGCCAGTTTGTCCGTGTCGGTCGCCAGGTCCAATGTGTACTCGGTGGTCGCATCATACGCCGTGACCACCACAATGGCACCCGCGGTACCCACGTTCTGGATAGTCTGGCCCGTGTACCAGGCTGGCCCAGGCAGGTCATCGGGTGCCGCAACCGCAACGCTAACCAGTGCGATTGCCAACACCAATCCCAACGAAATGCTCTTTTTCATTCTCATCCTCCTACATGTACAAAACAGACTCAGACGAGTTCTTTCTCGTATCGCACATCATCATACTCTGACGCCGTGCCCGAGTCAATAATCCTTTTGGGTAATTGGGGTTATCCCAGGTATCCGAGTTGCCGCAGGCGGTCCATGACCTCGGCTTCATCGTCCGGGTTCAGGGCATCAGACTGTGTTCGAGCACCCGGATCTGATCCGTTCAAGTACTCGACCGTGAGCGGCGACGACAGCCATTCGGTCAGCACTCGGCCGTCCAGTCCAGCAGGCACAGCGGCGCCCAGCAGAGCCAGGATGGTCGGCGTCAAGTCCATGATAGAGGCAGATCCCGCGGCCAACCGCTGCCCGGTCTGCTGGCCGGCCGAATGCATCACCAACAACCCGTGTTCGCGGTGGCTGCCCGATTCGTGGGTGTTGGGCGCGGAAAAGATTGTCCCCGGCTCCCGTCCCCATTCAAATCCGTGACGGGTGATGTACGCCAGGTCCCGCATCAGCAGGACCACGTCCGGCGCCTGGTTCAGGCTCGGCCCGCTGAATACTTGCTCGCGCAGATGCAGGCGCGTGACGACCGGGGATCCGGTCTCCGGATCCGACCAGCGGAGCAACTCGGAGACGAGTTGTTCACGGATCCGTTCGTACTGATCGGGACTCACCTGTCCGACCGGTTCCCGTCCGGCCAGGTTCAGGAAGACCTGCCCGTGGTAGCCAAAGCTGTAAGCCTGGGTCCGCGCCCAGTCCACATCGTCGGCCAACTCCGGTCGCCGGTCTCTGGGAACCAGGTGAATCAGACGCCCAAGGCGGTACCGCAGCCACCTCTCCACCCGGTGCAGTCCCCACGCCTGCAACCGGCCCGAGACGCCGGCGCGGGTGATTCCCGCCCGTCTCAGCCAGCCACCTTTGTGGCCAGGTTGACCCACAGTCCGGAGGCTCTGAAATCCGTGCTGACGCAGCCATTCGTTCAGGTAGACGTCCTTGTAGAGCGGCCCCATGCCGTGGTCGGAAAGAATGCACACGTGGACATCCGGGCCGGCCGCATGAACCAACTCTCCCACCCAATGGTCCGCCTTTTGATAGTACCTCAGCAATGCATCGCGGTACGGAACGTCGGTGACGGGATTGTGCAGCGGGTGGCCAGAATCCATCTGTTTCCAGAAGAAATGAGCCATCTCATCCGTGTCGCGCAGGACAAATACAAACAGACTCCAGGCCTGTTCCTGCATCAACCGGAGAGCTGTCTGTGCATGCAGATCGGTCACGGCGTTCACTGCGCTGATGAACCGCTGCTCCTGGCCCGGCCGGAAAAAGACGCTCTTGTTTACCCGGTAGCCTGCGGCCTGCAGCTCCTGGTACGTCTCGTGTGGGGTGGCGTACGGACGAAAATCCGGTGTGCCCAGGCCGCTGACCAGAATTCCGTTGATCGATTCGGGGGGGTAGGTCATCGGAACATTGATCACGACCGACCTCTTGGACTGCCGGCCCAGGAGGTGCCACAGGGTGGGAGCGCGAATCTGGTCGGCCAGCACCAACTTGGGTCCGTACCCATTCGGCTGCCGTTGAACAAAGTCATAGATACCGTGCCGGCCGGGGTTCACACCGGTCATGAACGAGGCCCAGGCTGCAGGCGAGAGCACCGGCATCACAGAGGTCAAGGGCCCATAACAACTGGTATCCATGAGCCGGGCCAGGTTCGGAAGGAGGCCGGCTCTGGCCCATGGCTCGACGAGGTCCAAGGTACCCCCGTCGAGGCCGATCACAAGAACCCGAGGATCAGACACGGATCCACCCTTTCAACTGCTGTTGGATCGCCCGAACCGCTTCGGGCGGAACGCCACCGGTTGCACCCAGCACAACCGCATACGCCAGCGCCCCACCGAGCACCGGCAAGGCCAGCGGTTGATGGCGCAAGACCCAAGCGGCCGCGCCGCAGGCCGCGCCAGCGACAGCAACACTCAGGAGGCCCCGGGTTGGCGCGCCGGTCCGGATCAAGGGGCGCACCCGCAGCCAGCTCGTCAGCCCAAAAACAGCGGATGACAGCACGCGGGCCGTCGCGGCTCCCACACCGCCGAACGCAGGGATCAGCGTGAGGTTGGCGACAACGTTTACCGCCAGCGTGATGATCAGGAACCGCGAGACCTTTTCCTGTCCGTCGAATGCCAACAGGATGCGGGTGTTGGGCACTGCCGCGTAGACAAAGGGCAAGGCCCACACGATGATCGCCAACATGACCGCACTGGGTTCGTAGCCCTCGCCGTAGACCAGTCTGATGATCTCTGGCGCCAGCACCACGGTTCCGGCGGCAACCGGAACCGCCAAGGCTGCCAAATAGTGAATACTCTGCCAGTAGAGGGGTGCAACCCGATCCGGAGACTCTCGCGCATACCGCGCCATCACCGGAAAGTACACCATGCGGTAAGCTACCGGCACCATCCACAACGCCCAGAGAAATGTGGTTGTGCTGCTGTACCATCCCACCTCAGTCTCTCCCTTGAACACGGAGAGAAAGAGGATGTCTAGTTGGTATTCCAGCGTGCTCAACAGCCCAATCATTAGAAACGGCGAGATGACCCGCAATTGTAGCAGAGAGAAGCCGGGGTCCAGCTGGCGCACTGGATCAGTCAGCCGGATTTCTCGTCCCGCAGCCAGCAGGTATAACCCAGAACCCAACCAACTTCCCACAATTGAGGCCAGGATGACGGCCGGTAGCCCTGACCCGAAAAAAAGAGCAGCCAGGCCGCCGCCGACTTTGGCCGCAGCTACCAATGCGGCCAATACAGTCGCCAGACCTATCCGCCGTCGGGCAATGAGCACCGCGCTCCCAACCGAGCAGAGTCCCTCCGGCACCAATGAGCTGGCCAAGAGGACGATCAGCTGGCTGGTGCGCGGAGTGTACCGAGCGCCGGTGACAACTGCCGCGACGGCGAGCCAGAGGGCCAAGGACAGCGCCACGCGCAAGACGGACACATTGACAGTCCACTTTGGCGCCTGATCTGGGTCTCGGCTTGTCTCCCGAATCAAGAGATCGTCCAAGCCGGTTGCCAGCGCCCCGGCGATCAACACATAACTCAGACCCAGCGTGTATATCCCGGCCTCGTCTGGCCCGGCTAACCGGGCCAACAGGATAAAGAGGACGGCCGTCGTTGCCCGATTGACGATGTTCAACAGGAAGGCCAACAGCGTGTCACGCATCGGTCTCGGCGAATGCGACAATGGTGGTGACGGCCTCCTGACCGGTTAATCTCTCCAACAACCACAAAGGCGGGATCAACAATGCCGTTGCCGCTAAGTAGAACCATGACGGGCGGCCGGGAAAACGAAAGGCCAGGGACTGGCGGCACATCTCCACACCCAGCACGACCCCTGGCGCGGATTTCCCGTGAAATCCGGCCGCCCGCAGAGCGCGGTCCAGAGATGGCCGACTGAACGTCACCAGGTGCCGTGGAAGATCAAAACCGGACCAATAGGAACCAAAAAGGCGTGCCTGGCAGCTATCAGCGACCGGGCAGCAGAGCACCAGCAGGCCTCCCGGCCTTAGCAGGCGTTTCGCCCTGGTCAATGCGGGCAGTGGGTAGGGAAGATGCTCCAATACATGCCACATCGTGACGACGTCAAAGGATCCGGCCGGAAGGCGGGCGTCCTGCAGAGTCGCAATGGTCACTGGACTGCCAGTGAGATCCCGGGCCAATCTGCCTGCCTGCGGACTGGGTTCCAGCCCGTGCAGCGACCAACGTGGGTCGTCTTGGAACAGCGCCAAGAACTCGCCCGAGCCACAGCCGACGTCCAGCAATCTTCCACCGGATGGAAACGCCCGGCGCACAAGGTCGGCCTTTTTTGCCAGTCCGCGGCCCCGCCAGCCGGCCAACGAGTCGCTCCGCGCCTGATGCGGCCGATAGGATGCGGGGTAGAATTGGTCCAGGTCATCCGGGATCTGCGCCAGCCGCATCAGGCCGCATTCGCCGCAACGTAACAGTCGGAATTCGCCCGGCAGGCCCTGCAAACGATCAGGTCCGGCAAAGAGGGTTCGGGCCTGAGTCGATCCGCACAATGGGCAATCTGATTCGCCGCTCATCGTTCCATCTCCCGGCTGGCAGACAGGTATGGCAGGTAACACTTGTGTCGGGGAAGGTGGAACCGCTCGAACAATGCATCGCGCAATTCCGCTGCCAACTGGGGCAGGGTAGCGATCTGGTTTACGCGTTCATAGAGCGGGCTGGGAGATAGGGAATAGAGCTCGTCAGCCTCGGGTTGATCAAGGTGGTGGATCAGTTTCCAATCGTCGCGCACGATGCAACAAAGGTCGCCGCGAGGCGCGTTCCAAAATGCCCAGTGACCCGGATTCCTGACACCATCAATCTCAGCGTACGAGTCACGATATAGCACCGGCGTTGCTTGCTGCAGGATCGGCCGTAGGCTGGTGGCGTGGAGGCCGGGAGGCGTCTGGACACCCGCAAAATCCAGAATGGTCGGCATCAGGTCCATGTTCAGCACGGGGTCGTCAATGGTCTGACCAGGTGTGATCAATCCAGGGTACCGCACCAGAAGTGGAACGCGCAACACCTCCTCATACAGGCCATTGCCATGGGTCCATCTTCCATGCTCACCAAATGCCTGACCGTGGTCTGCCGTAACCACCACCAGTGAGTTGTCCAGGAGCTGCTGATTTTCCAATTCGGCCAACAATTCGCCCAAGTAATAGTCCCAGTAGGCCGTCTCGCCGTCATAGAGCGCGATCAGGTGTTCAACGTCTCGCTCAGATGGCGAGATCACGTCGGCAACCACATCCTGACCGTCACGGTACACCTCCGGGTGCAGGTTGCCGGTATAGGTCTCATCATAGAGGGTGTTAAAAGGTGGAACAGGATGATACCACGTGTGAGGGTCCACGTAGTATACGAACAGAAACAGCGGCGCTGGCTCGGGCGGCCCACTGGCCAACCATGAAAAGACCCGGCCGTTCAGGGCGGCAGCAACACCCTGGAACGAGGTGGGGTTGAAAGCTAACGCGTCGTCGTACACGTCGAATCCGCGGGAGAAACCGCGACTCTGGCTGAGAAACGCATTGGACACGAAACCGGCTCCAAAGTATCCGGCCTCGTGCAACATCTCCGCCAAGGTGGGTATCGTCGCAGGTAAAACGGTATGGTCCCAGGTGGCGTTCAGGTGATAGGGGTAATAGCCTGTCATGATCGCCATGTTGGCAGGACCGGTCCAGGGTGATGGGGTCCTGGCACGGGTGAACGACACACCGTGGTTGAGGAGTCGGTCGTCCAGGTTCGGAGTGGTGGTACGGTGGTATCCGTTGGCAGAGGTGTGATCAGCACGCAATGCATCCACCAGAATCAGGATGACATGGGGTCGGGAGTTCGTCGCGCCCACAGATGCCAAACCTGTGCCGAGCCGTTTCTGCAGAGGCGAGAACAGCACGGACCCGGCCGTGGCTCCCACGGCGCGAAGAAAACCTCGCCGATCCAAACCGCAACGTGGTTTGCCGTTGGTGAACTCTGGAGGGCTGGGCGCCGCGGTTTCCCGATTGACGATCATCGAGAGCTCGGCTGTTCTGGTTGGGCCACGTAGGTGAGAATTGACCCATAGCCCAAAGCCTCGACCAGCAGGAAGAAGGGCAATGTCAACCACCTCCACACGGCCAGGAACAGGACGCGGTCGGTGAGCGGGTGCTTGGCGATGGAAGGATACCTGCATTTGAGCCAGAGCTGGAGGCTCAGTGCAAAAACGGTATGCCGACCGTAAAAAGAGTACACGCGCGCTAACCTGAACCCACTGTCCGCCAGGAGCCGACGCATGGCTCTTTTGTCCAGCACCACCGTGTGCCGCGGCACGTCCAATCCTTTCCAGTGACCCCGGAAAAGACGCGCGTCCAGGCTGGCAGGATTGGGCGTGCTGACGATGAGCCAACCGCCCGGTTTGAGAAGCTGTCGCACCATGGTCAGGGTTTCGGCTGGTTGATGGAGGTGTTCTATGACATCCCACATGGTGACCACATCGAGACTGCCCTCCAAGTCGGCCGTCTTCAGTTGATGGCTAATCGGCAATCCCAGCACGTCGCGGGCGTAGCGAGCCGCTCCAGGGTTGGGTTCGACCCCGAACACCTCCCAGTCACCGTACTGCCGCATTTCCGCCAGGAACAGCCCATTGGCACACCCAATATCCAGCAGTCGGCCGCCACGAGCGAGCCGGGAAATCTGACGGCAACGGGGTCGGAGCCGAAGTCGCTGGAGCCGACTGCCTACCCGGTCAGCGTCTCGGGTGAACGGTTCATAGTCCGACGGGTAGCACGTCTCCATCTCGGCGGCGGTTGGTCGCGGATTCTGGTAGAGGGCGTCACATTCGAGGCATCGCACTAATACAAAGATCCCAGGGCAGTTGTAAGCCAGGTCTGGCAGGCGGAAAACCACCCGGAAATCCTGCGAGTCGCAAACCGGGCAAGGGGTTTCTTCCATCAACATGAGCGGTCTCGGGCTCTGCTGGCGGCTCCGGCCACGGCTATTACCGGGCGGCAATTCCGGCCGAAACCCTCACAACGCCGGCGCCATTGTGTGATCGATCTTCGGCTGCACCAGGCCTGCTGCACGGCCGGATGGAGTGCTTCCGGTGCGGGCTCGCCAAACGGGTCGACCGTGACCGCCGACCCGGCGAGCGAACGGGTTAATGCCCAATGTATCGTGGCCGGCTCTGGCCCACTCGCAGGCAACTCGCGCGCCTGCCGCGAAACGGGTGATGAACACATTGCGGCGGAATTATAGCAGCCGCCGCCGCCCGCGGCTAATGCTCCATCCTCGACGAGCCGTCGCAGCGGTCACCTGGAACGAGGGCTCTTGACGGCGCTCCATACACCCCGCAGGTACCAGCCGATATTGGCGGGGTCAAAACGCCGGTTCACAAGCAAACTGAACAACACCAGCACCGCGTGCGCCAGCCGTATGGCCACGTTGAAGGCCCGATTCAGGCCGCGCAAATTGCGTGAGTAAAAGCGCAGGGCACTGCCGATGTTCAGGTACTGTTTGTAGGGCGAGCGGCCGCCATCCATGCTCTGCGACACCTTGTGGCGAACCACGGCGTTTGGTGTGTACAGGATGCGCCATCCGGTACGCTTTAACCGGAAGCAGTAGTCCAGGTCTTCGTAGTACATAAAGTACTGTTCGTCCAGGAGCCCTATGGTATCCAGCACCGGCCGGGGCAGAAACATCGCGCAACCGGAAACGAAATCCACATCCAGCACCTGGCTGTAGTCCAGTCCTTTCTGCTCGCCAAGCTGGACGAAATAGATGCCATGCCGGAAGCGCATGCCTCCCAGCCACAACCTGTCTGGCTGGTCATAGTAGACGACCCGCGCACCGATGGCGCCGACATTGGCCTCTGTCTGCGCCAACCGCACCAGGTTGGCGACGGCGTCTGCAGCCACCACTGTGTCATTGTTGAGCAGCCACACATAGTCGGCACCGGCCGCCAGCGCAGCGCGAATGCCACCGTTGTTGCCGGCCGCAAAACCTAGATTGGTCTGGTGCCGGACCAGACCGATATCCGGAAACCTGGCGGTGACGAGAGCCACCGAATCATCAGTCGAACCGTTGTCCACCAACCAGATCTGTGTTTCGGCGTAGGTCTGGGCCAGCAGACTCTGGATGCACTCGATGGTGTCAGCCGGCCGGTTCCAGTTTAGAACGACGACATGGACTCTGGGTGAGGTGGTCATGGCGCCAGCGAAAAAACATACACGCCGGGTTGAGCCAGGTCCTGGCTTGTCATGGGCTCCAGATGGTCAAACCGAACCAGGAGGTCTGGACCGTACAGGATGTTGAACAGGTGACCCAACCCCACTGCCCAGTACCGGTGGGCGTCTGAATCCGTCAGGTAGAGTATGCTTCCTTCCGGCAGGCAAGAGTACTGCTCCTGCACACGCGTCACTGCGCTGGAGGCGATCGTTCCCTTGCTGATGAGGCCGATAGGGTCCTGCTGGATGCTGCGCGACACGCCTTGTTGACCCAGGCAAACTGCCCCGGTCGCGACGGTGGCCAAAATCACCAGCGCCACCACCCGTCCGCGCAGGCGAGCCGGTACCCGGTTCGCCAGGACGCCTGCCAGCCACAGCGCCAGGCCAGCCAGCGGCAGGTTCAAGTAATAGGCGAAACGGTGTTGGCTGAAGGGTAGCAGGAAGCCCAGGTTGGCGGCGAACATGGCCAGTCCGGTGATTATCGCGCTGGATCTCTTCCCGCGGGACAGGACCACCATGACCAGAAGGGCTGCCGCCAAAACTGTGTATGAAGCGAGAGGGCGTTGGCCTACCACGTGGCGGACGGAGAGCATCTCCATCCCAAACCAACGCAGGCCATCCAGCAGATGGGAGGGGTTCAGGTCCGGTGCATAGGGACCCATCGGGATTCCGGCGGTTTTTGTCAGGCGGAGTACCACCGCCAGACCAGCCATGCCCAGCAGGGGCCACAGCGCGCCAAGCCGCAGTCGCGCGGGTATCCTTGCCCCACCGTGATTCCTCTCCCAGACCAGACCCATCACCGGTAAGGCGATCACCAGCGTGATGCTGGCCTCCTTGGACAGGATCGCCCCCAGAAATGCCAACAGGGCGCCCCCGTACCAGAATCGCCGGCCGGTCCTTAGATATCCGGCGTAACACAACATGGCCACCAGATAGGTGAAGGCCAAGATCAGTTCCTGTTGGCCAGACATCCAGAACACACTCACGTAATGGGCGGGATGGGCGGCATAGAGCAGGGCGGCCGGTAGGCTGGTCAGCCACCGGCCGGTCATGAGCCGGCAGATGGCCAGGACCAGCGTTGCGTTGGCGGTGTGGAGCACGATGCTGACCCAGCGGTAGCCGGCCGGCTCCAGGCCGAAAAGTCTCCATTCAAGTGTGAATGCAACGGTCCGTGGCAGGGGTCGGTAGAAATGGTCTGGGCGCAGGAATAACCGGATCCAATCCCCCGCTGAGTTGACCTGCGCCGAACGGCTCAGAAACACAAAATCGTCCTGCGCCAAAAAGTGATCCAAGGCGCCACGGAACACGAGCCACACTGCAGCCAACAAGAGCAGACCCGCCAACAGGATCGGCCAAGATGCCAGTGAACCTGGCAGGCCCGGCGCGACGTCATCTCTCGCCCGCACTCACTGCCTCCAGATGGTTTGCCAGGCGCCGGCCGATGGCCAGAACCGAATACCGGGCTCGGAAAAGGTCGTGGCCCTGTTGAGACAGTCGTTGCTGAAGGCCGCGATCGGCGCTGACCGTGCGGATGGCGTTAGCCAATGCTGCGGGGTCGGCCCGCTCACAAAGCCAGATGTGCTCACCGTGGGTGAGTGCCGAGCGCACCGTCGGCGAGTCTCCGCTAATGACCGGCCGAGCCATGGCCAGGCCTTCATAGATCTTGTTCTGAATCGTCATCAACGATTGGGGTGTGGTGCCAAAGACACCCAGGCAGATGTCGGCCCGGGCAACCCGTGCCGAAAGGTCGGTGGGCGACATCCAGTTCCGGAACGAGACGTTGGACAGCCCGAATTCCTGTACGAACGATTCGGCTTCCGCCCTATCGGGACCGTCGCCTATCAGGTCAAAATGGATGTGCCGCTCATCGGCCAATAGGTGCGCTGCCTGAACAATGGTGAGCGTGCCGTGGTTGGGAATAAAGGTCCCATAGTACACAACTCGGCAGGTGCCGTCGATGATGCTGGGGCCGGGAGCCGGCCGATAGATGCGGTCATCGGCCCCGGTCGGCACCAGGCGGAATCGTTCGGGAGCCAGGCCGTGCAAAGTCCCGTAGAACCGGACATACTCGGCTGTATCCGAGATGAGCAAGTCCGGCAGCCGGCAGGCAAGCTTTTCAACCGCCTTGATGAGCGAGCCCGTGAACGGACTCTGGGCGGTTAGCCCGCGCTCCTCCGAAATGAGGTATATGGACATGAATACATCCAGCACCAGCGGTTTTCGGGCCAATCTGGCCAGAGGCCAGGCGGCGAAGGCATCCAGGTAACCGGGGTAACCGAGCATCAGAACGTCGTATGGACCCACCTGGCGGTAGGCTCGGAGCAGTCTCGCGTACGAAGCGAGCACCCGCGCCAAGAACCGCGGGCTGCGCCAACCTCCACTGGCTTTGTCGACCCGGTCCTCTATCCCTGACCATAGAGGAACGTGGCACTCTACCACGTCCACCGAGTTGGCGCGGAGTCCGTCGATGGCAATGACGTTGCGCGAGTACTCTTGCCTATAGGTGCCGAAATAGCAGACGCGCATCGCTGCGACCGCCCATGAATGCCCATTTGCCAGTTTTGACTTCGGCTGCTGCCGTCCCGCTGACTGACTCGCCCGATGCTGGCCGACCCGAGGAAGCGTTTCCCGGGCAGAGAGGGACACCTTGGGTGATGATCTGATAGATCGATACGCCGCCCTCGTGATAGCACAGGCGTGCCAGCGACGACTGGCTCAATAGGTCGGCCGAAAGGCCGGGGCCGGAAAAATCACCCATCCGGCCCAGGTACACATAATCCACGCCCAGTGATTGCAGGCTCTTGACCGCAGTGTGGTTGGACTCGAGTTCTTCGGCTGCACGCGCCAATGCCAGAATCCAGGGTTGATACTCATCCCCTGCCAGCGTCAGAAGCATCACGCCGGCCGTGGTCTGCCGTCCGGTCAAGTAGGGAATCCAATAACCGGCGTCGGTGCCGTGGGGCGCATAAGGCAACCAGAAGAACGTATTCACCGCAAAGAGCGAGTCGGCCGGAGTGTTCTCGCGAATCCAGTCCATGGCGCCTATGTCCTCACGCGTGACAAAGTAGCGAAAGCCTTCAATATCGGCTGCTCGCGCGTGACTACCCACGAACCCACACGCCAGCGCAGCGGCGACCAGCCCACGGGACCAGCCGAGCCGCGAGGCGGCCGGACCGATGCCCAACAATTGCTCGCCGGTGGCTCCGATCACCAATCCGATTGGCAGGTAGAGCATGATCAGGATGGCGCCCAGGTTGGTCAGGCTCAACCAAGTCACCCCAAGCCGGTAGCCGTTGGCCAAGGCGACCAAGGCGGCCGTCCAGGCAAGGGAGGCCAGCACCAGCTTATTGCGCCTGAGTAACCCGGCGACGCCTGCCAGCCCGGCCAGAACCAGCAGCCAGGTCCGCGCGGCCAGCTCGGGGACGGTGTTCCAGGAATACTCAAAGTACTGGCGCGATGTCTGTTGTATCCCTTCTGCGGTGACCCACTCCCGGCCCCCGACGGCAGGTCCAGCGGTTCGGGTGGCAAACCCGGCAAAGGCGGCTGACAGCGCTGGCAAGATAACCGCCACGGAAAGAGCGCCGATGACGGCGCTACCCAGAACCAACTGGAGCCGAGCGCTGTGGCTGCGTTCCTGCCACAGTTCCCACGCCAAGGTGATGAGCAAGAGAGGCAGGTAGAAAACGGCGACCCTAAAGTGCAATAGATAGAGCGCCCCGTTGAGCATGGCTGCCAGCGACATGGGCCACCAGTGGGCAGAAAGGGACTGTGCCCCAGGTGCTTGCCGCCATCCCTTCAACGCCTCCCAGGTCACCAGCCAGGCGATCAGCAGAATGGTCTGGCTGGCTACCTGGGTGAACCGTCCCCAGTTCACATAAAACGCTGGCTGGTGAGATAGCAGTCCCACGACCACCGCGCCCAAGATGGCGCCCACCCGGCCGCACTTTCGGTCCAGAACCAGATAGACGCCCAGCCCACATAAGCCGTTGAGAAGTTGCGCAGTCCACAGCAGGGCGGTATGGGCAGGCACGCGCGCCAGGCTGGCGGCTGCACCGGTCAGGGCATACAAACCCAGGTGGTATTCTGCCAACGGGACCGGGGCGTACGGCTCCAATGTGAACGGCAACTGGCCTAACCCGGCCGTCAGTTGGGTCAGGAGGGTGTGGTGCAGCGAGTCCGACCAGGCGGGGTAAGGCTGACCCCGGATGATCCAGATGCGCGTAAAAAGGGTCATGCCAAAAACCGCCACCGCAATCCATTCCATGCCGTCCAGCGTGAATAGCGATCGCACGTGCCGGCGCAGGCGAAGGGCAGCAAACAGCGCCATCAACAGGAGCAGCAAACCGATCTGGTGCGGACCGAACCTCAACCCAGGCAGCAGGGCTCGCGTGGTGTAGTAAAGCACCGGGTAAAAGGCGATGCCCAGTCCGATAGCCACAATCCAACGTTGCAGACCACGCCATTGATACCAGGCGCGGCCGAGGCTGAGCAGTGCCCAGCCCGGGATGGCGAGCATCCCGATGGCCGTGACGAGCAGCCGGAGTCCCTCTATGTTCTGCAGTTCCTACACCTCACTGAATGTGTGCAACACTTCGGCTCAGTTGACCTATGGATAAGGCTGACGCGAACAGACACCCGCATCCTTCAAGTCCGGTGGCATCGAGGCGTGCTCTTGCGCTCCAGGAATCTGCTGCCGAATCAATCCTGCGCCAGCCATCTCAACCAGACTTAAAAGAGCCACTCGGTGCATGAGGGCAAAATGCGCTACTTGACCGGGCTGCCGGGTTTTTTCCAACCATGGGCTGCCACCGGCCCGTATCAGTGACAGGGTGGTGCGCCCGGAAAGGGTACCGTCCCTGCGGCCAAAAACCCACATAGAGGGAATTATACAGGCAAGCCCCCGCCGTGGCTATTACCACCAGCGCACGAGCCGCCAAACACGCGCGCAGGCCCACATCCAGACTGCACCAACGCTGGCGGGCGGCCGCGCCAGGAAAGCCCGGCGAGGTGAGTGCGCTGAGAGCTGCCAGGCCACACACCCAGTCGGGGTTCCCGAATTTCACGCTACCTGCCGTCGAGGCTCTTACCGGTCAGTTCGCAGCGCGGCCGCCTTTCAGTTGCCCCGAGTCCACGGACGAATCAATCGCAGTGGTGCGGCGATGGCAAGCACAGCCAGACCGTCCAGCAGCGCGATCTGTCCGCTGAATCCTTCTGCCTGCATTCGCACATACCTTCTTGCGTCAAGGAGCCGATCTGGACACGATGCGCGGTGCACCCCACATGCTCCAGTCCCAATCATTGTTCGCCAGGGGCTGGGTCTGGAGACGAAGGTTCACCACTTGTCCCGCATACGGGGATAGGTCCACCGATCGGTGCAGCCAGCCACGCTGCTCGGGATTCTTGCGCGGATCCACCACTTCCCAGAAAATGGTTTCGATGACGTCTTCTTGGCTGATCGCAGCAATGAAGGCGACTCCGTCGCCCTGCTCCGCCTCCCAGGTTTCTGGGGCCAACGCCAGATCAAAGCAGAGTTCGGCATTCGGAGGGATCGTGACATGAAACACGGCAGCCGACGGCGCGTGCATCCAGATGGCCAACCGAGCCTCTTGGTTGATCTCAACCCAACGAAGGCTAACATGGTTCTTCGGATCCTCAATCCTAGTCGACCAATCGTCAAGAGCCAAGGGAAGATCAGAGTGGACAACCTGCTCCAGAGAACGCAGAGTTCTTGTTGATTCAGCCAGGTCGATTGTCACCCAGTCAGGCGAATGTCCCATCTGAAATCCCCATCCCACAAAACCGGCTCCCAATGCCGCGCCTATCAACAGAGGGATCCATTCTCTGCCGCCGTGCCCAGTCCGCGGCTCGTTGACCAGCAGAATCACCAGCAACAGGGTACCCACCAGCGCGATGGAAGCCAGGCCAATCAGTGCTCCTCCTTTGAACACTCCAGGCTTGAGTTGGCTCAGTCGGTCGAGCAGGACCTCCGCCTGCTCAAATCTGCTACGGGTGAGAAATACGAGGTGTTCCCACCATTCGGCCGGTGATTCCGCGCTGTATTCTACGCTCACCGGCGGGTCGTAATGCCAGTCGGTGGTTGTCATTATGCTCACCTGGCGACTGGGGCTGACGATAGAGGTCGCCGTGACGTACATTGGCACGGCGCCCACGAGCTGGGAAGAGGGAACAACGATCCGTACGGGCGTCAAGGTTGCGGATAGATCGATAGGTTCAGACACGAACTGACGCCCGCTAGAAGACGTTTCCTCGATCTGTACCTGCACCTGCTCCACCGCTTCGTCTGTCTGCAACCACACCGTGAGGGCCGAAAGGCCTTCTCGTTGGGGTTGGAACGCGATTCCAGCCATGCTGCTGCCATCTGGGCTTGAAACGGCCGCCCAATTGCTGATTGTGGGCGTGGGATCATCTTTGAGGACGTAATATCGAGGCACAATGGTCAGCACAAGCGCACCCACGTTGATGGCGATGAACCCAGTCCGAACCGCGACGTGCATGGCAGGGCGCAGATTCCGCGGCGTTAACTCGATCAATCCCGTCACCATCAGTAACATCTGAAATGCAATCCCGTGCATAAAGTATCGACCTTGGGAGGGTTGATACACGCTGTATTCCTGCCAGCGAAGGTAACCGTAGAATCCCAATAGCCCCGCAATCGCCAGGCAGGAGACCGAAGCGACCAAGATACCCTTCTGCTCGCGTGTCCAGGTTCTTGTAGACCACGATCGGCTGGCGTATGCCACCAATCCGGCAATCGATAAATAGATCCCCCACCGAATCAGTATGTAGAGGGACTCTGGCATCAGCGTATCTAGCCACCCAAAGTGGCCCCAGTAGCTTTTGAGAAGAACCGTCTGCAATCGTTGTTCGTATGAGGAGATAAAGTGGACAAGAGTCCAGGTGTAATCCGGTTTGGGGTCAGTGCCCCAGATATCGTTGGTGGGGTTTGAATATAGCGGACTGTCGTTGAGTTGCACACTGCGATAGATTCCCCAACCACCTGCCAGCAGAGCCGTCACACTCATTACTGCCAACAGCAGCAGCCAACGTGACCATTGTCGGCGCAGTTGCCATCCGGCCATGAGCAGAGCTAGGCCCAGTGCCGGCAAGATTGACAGCATTTGTGGTTTGGTCAGAATCCCAAGGCCGATCAATCCGCCGACGCCCAGGGCCCGTCGCAGCGTCAGACCGCGAACGGCAATTCGGACGCTCATCAGAGCCAGCGCGGAAGACAGGAAAAACAACAGATTGTCGCTGTTGATTGCAGCCCCGAGGAAGGTGAACATGGGGTGAAATGCCACCGCCGCGCAAATGGTAAGACGCATCGAGCGTCGCGACGGAAATACCTCTCGAGTGATGAGCCAGACGACATAGGTAGTGGCGGTGCTCAGCACGACCGAAAAGAGCCGGACAGCGAACGCCCGTGTCAGCAGGTCACCTCCGTAGACCAGACGGTAAACGACGGCGGATAGGGCATAATAGAGGGGTGGTAGATGCAGGGCTGGGCTGTAGCAGCCCACCTCGGCCGGCGTCCACCGTTCCTCCTTGGGCAGGGCGGCGAGTTGATACTCTGTAGAATGGTGTGATCCTGCCTCGAACGATTGTCTGTTCATCGGCCGGAATGCGACGTGATGAACCTCGAGCCAGTATCTGCTCTTGCAGAGTTCCAAACTCATGTGAACGTCGTCTCGGCCAGGAAGCCGCCCGGTTTCGGCAATGAATTGAATGGGTGCAAAGTGGACGTACTCGTCCGGCGCCTGCCAAAGTGGGATGAGGGCAACCCACATGACACCTTTTAGGAACACTGTGATCATCAGTATAGCGATCACCCTGCGTTCTGCGACCAACCCGCTCGCTTTGCCCTGTCTCATATGCGATGCCTACGTTTCAGGATAGATGTGCTGGAAGCGCCCTCAGGTTGCTGATACGGCTTGACTATTCGCGGGGCATGCTTGCCCGTTTGGTCAGTTCGGATACGCCCAAGATGTTCGCAGAGATGATTCCCAGCAGCAAGGGCCAGCCAGGAGAAAAGAGCCGCTGGATGACAGCTGTAGAAAGGGCAAGGGCCTGAGGTACGTCCAATTGAGTGAGTAACAAGACAAGACTGGCGTCGCGCACACCTAATCCCATGGGAATGAGAGAGATTGTGCCGGCGGTCAGCGAGACCGAAACGGCCGCCAGCAACGCCAATGGTGACGGCGCCGGGCAAAACAGCCTCAAAACGAGCCACATACGCAAGGCTTCCACAGTTAACATAAGGAGATCCAGAATCGCTGCGGCCAGGACTGCCCACACCGGCAAGCGGTGCAATCCCGCCTGGACTTGCTCGATGAAATGGAGTGCACGCCGAGTTATGTGTGGAAAACGCAGGCGCATCTGGGGACTCAGAATGCGGTTGACCGGTACTCGCCAGACCAGGACCACACCAGCCAAAAGCGCTGCAATCAAAAGAACAGTCGACGTGGGCCCCACGGAGGGAAAGAGATAGGTGATACCGAGTACAGCGACTAGGGCAGGCACGAGTATGCCCACAAGTGCCTCCACTGCTATCAGGGCCGTGCCGGTGGAAAAGGGGATGCCCATTGACTGGTAGCACAGGAACACCCGTAGCGGAATTCCCACCTTGATCGGCGTGATATAGTTGGCGCTGAGACTGGCGGTGAGCACAAGATAGGTCTGCCAGAGTGTGGGGCTGTGCCCGCTGACTCGTATTAACAGATATACGAGCAGCGTGTAAAGGGCGGTACCGAGCACCGTCAACGACAAAATCAGAACCAGCGCGTTACCACCGGTGTGGCGAATGAGATCCCAATCCACGTCTCGCAGCAGAAAAGCCAACGAAGCGGCACTGATCACAACCAGTACGGTGATGACAGCTATGACGATGATGGAGGATCTGCGATTCATGACAGCAGGGCAGCGAAAAAGCTCACAGAACCTTGCCCAATACCTCTTGGTAGACCGCAAGCAGTCTTGCTGTTGCCCGGGGCAAGGTTCGGTCGTTAGCTTCCAGTAGTTCCCAACCTCCCCTGGTGAGCTCATGTCTCAATGTTGGATTACTCAGGAGATCGAGGATGGCATCAGCTAGAGCCCCTGGATTCTGCGGCGGGACCAAGAAGCAGTTGGTCTGGTGTCCGAAAAAGCCCGGCGATTGGCCGGCTGCTGTGATAATGCACGGCACACCTACAGCCATCGCCTCCGCGATCGTGGTGCTCCAGGTATTCTCAATTGGGCTTAGGGCCAAGAAAAGGCTGGATAGCCGCAGTATTGCAGCTACGTCTGACCTTGCCCCAGTGACCCGTACGTGGTCGCCGACTCCCAACCGGTCAATCCGCCGCTGGATTTCCGGCATCAATGGACCGTCTCCCACAATCAAGAAAATCACATCCTTGCGTCGAGACAGCACTGGGCGGATAGCATCGACCAACGTCAATGGATCTTTGAACGGGACAAGGCGTCCCACCAGGGTGACCACGGGTTGCCCAGTGACCACTCCCAATTCCTGCCTCACTTTGGCCGACTCTACATCAGGATGGAATTCATCACTGTTGATGGGCAACGGCACCCGGTGTATGTTGGGACAACCAAGTTCGATCAACCGCGCCTCCAGTTCGCTCGAGGTTGCCAACACTGCATCTGCCATTTCAAGCAACCGTCGTGTGATGGGTTGCGGAACCAGTCGAACATCACTCCCGTGTGTTGTCACTACAATGGGAACTCCCAAGACCTTCTTCAAGAGGCCCCCTACCGTGACCAGAGGTACCCAATGCACGTGGACCAGATCTTGATGTCTGCCGACCTGAAGAGCTTTCAGCGCGAAACAGAGCAAGAAACTTGGTAGTTGGAACCAAGCCGCAGGTCGACGCAAGTTGGTCGGGATTCCGTTTCTGTAGGCAATGGCCTGGTGGCTAGGCGGCCACCAGTATCTGAAGCGCCGTACCTGGATACCGTCCATCACCTCTCGTGTGGCGCTGTGGCTGGAGGCGGGCGCGACGATGGTAACTGGAATTCCTTGCTGCACCAGCCCGCGCGCTGTCTGAAAAACAAAGGACCCAGCAAAATCGCCCGAAAAGCGTGGAAAAGACGTGGTCAGAAAACAGACCCTGATCATCGCAGCCCGCGATTGTACTCCATGTCCATCCACATAGCCAGAAAGAGCGCCTGCATCCCAGTTACTGCCAGAAACACGGCAAAGAGAGCGCTGGTGCCGGCGACGGGCCCCACGAACAGACGCAGGTAGAGAAGATAGAGGCCGAATAACAGACCGGGTACACCGAGTGCAGCTCCCATGGCATAGAAGAAGATGAGGGGGTGAAAGTCGCGAACCACATACTTTTCCTTTAGTCTCCAAAGGAACCCCTTGAGCAAAAGCCATGACAATGTCGGGATCACTTTGTGCAGACGGATGCCAGATACCTCACCGATGTGGTAGACCGGCCGCACCGGCACGTCCATTACCCGGAAGCTGTAAATATTGAGCATCACTAGCAGGTGATTCGGGTACCCGTATCGCGCGTAAAGTCGATCCAGCGGAAGAGCTTCCAAGGCCTTCCGCGAAATTGCAGTGTAGCCGGTCTGCGAATCAGCTACCTGCCAGTAGCCAGAGGCGATCTTGGTGAGCAGTGACAGGAACGCGTTGCCTAGATAGCGGTGTCGCGGAATCTGGTTCCATGCCTCGCCGGAGAACAGCCGATTGCCCTTCACGTAATCGGCCTGACCCGCCACCACCGGTCCGACAATCCGCGCCAACTCGTCCGGGTCCATCTGGGCATCTCCTGCCATCACGGCTACGACGTCGGCTCCGTGGACGGCAGCCGCCCGGTAGCCCGACTTGATGGAGGCGCCTACCCCTTGATTCTGCTGGTGCTGAAGGAGCATCAATTGGTAAGGGAGTCGGCCGGGTTCCGCGTATGCCTGCACCCGCGCCACCGTGCCGTCTCGACTGCAGTCGTCTATCACAATTGCCAGGTCCACGAAGGCTGGCATGGTCTCCAGCACGCGTCCGATCAACTTTTCCTCGTTGTACGCCGGTACTACCACCGCGATCTGACAGTCCTCCAACATGGGTCAACTTCCTCCTCCAACACGCCGGCCGTCTCAAGCTGGTGGCAGATGCCGGCAGTGTTGCCAGGCCGTCCAGGGCGCAGCCGGTGGCTTCATCTGTCGGACAACGCTGCCGGTCGTCCTTCGCCGCTTGCGAAACATGCGGGACGGACCCCTCAGCCCCCGCCGGCGCCCTGCGGCCGCCTGTGGGTTGCGGTGCAGCAATGCCACTGCCCGGAGATCTCCGGCCGAGTCCAAATCATCCAAAGGTTCAGCGATCGTTTCCCGGCTCATCTGACACCAACCCGCCGTAAAGGCCCTCCAAACGGTCCAGGTGTTCATGGACGGTCATGGGCGGCCGCACGTTGGCCTGTAGCCGTAGCAGCAGGTCTGGCTCGTCGACCAGTTGCTCCAAGGCCTTGCGCCACGCCTCCACGTCGCCCGGCGCGACCAGCACCCCATTGACGCCGTCCTGCACCCACTCGGGCACGGCCCCCAGATCGGAAGCGATCACCGGCACCCCGGCCGCAAAGGCTTCCTGGATCACCACCGGCGCGTTTTCGTACCAGAGCGACGGCACCACCAGGACATCGGTCTCGGATAGCGCCCGCCACACGCCCTGCCGGTCCAGCCGGCCGCCCAACCTGATGTTGGGGGTGCGAATCACCGAACGCAGTGACTCAACGTACTCGGGGAACTGATCCGGGTCGCCGTAGATGTCCAGCGTCGCTTCGCGCGCCAGGTGGTTGGCGGCCTCGACCACCACGTGGACACCCTTTTGGACAGCCAGACCGCCGATGTAGCTAAAGCGCACCGGGCCAGCAGGGCGGGCGACGCGGGGCTGCACCCCGTTTATGTCAACCCCGTTCGGGAGATGGACCAGCCGCCCGGCCGGTGCGCCCCACTTTGTCATCAGCCTCATCAGGAACCGGGAAGGAGCAATTACCCGGCGGGCCTGGTTGAGAACGCGTCGGAGCTGGGTCCGCCGCCAGGCAAACAGCGGGGCCAACGCCGGCGCCGCCGGCCTCAGCCGTGAGAGGCCCGCCCGGGCCAGCGCACAGCGGCCGCAATTGATGCCTCCCAGGCGGGGGCCGTGGCAGATGGTTTGGTCACAGTTGGTCAGCAGTTGGGCGTTGGGGCAGATGAACCAGTAATCGTGAAGGGTGAGCACCACGGGAATTCGGCCGCGTCGCGCCTGTGATAGCAGGGATGGGGGAAGGCCCATCAAATGTTGCACGTGGACCAGCTCTGGCCGTATCTCCGCCAAGGCCTGGACAAAGGCGCTCTTTAACCGAGCGTTGCCAAAGGTGGCCCGAAAGACTGCTCCCGCGGTCATCGGGCCGTCGCTGCCAACGTAAACGGTGACCCCGTCCCAGGCAGCCTTCCGCAGACCGGGCGGTCCCGATGCCCGGTGGAAGACAGCCACCTGGTGACCGCGCGCCAAGAGCCCCTTGGTTATCCCCAGTGTATAGATCTCGGTCCCGCCCACCCGCTCGGGTGGGAATTGGTGAACGACCTGCAGGATCCTCATATGAGCTCTCGGTAGATCGAGAGAACGTCGGTGACATGTTCTTGGATGGTTCGGACTGGCCGTATGCGGCGGCGCGCTCGGTCAAGCTCGGCCGAGTCGTCAATCAGCCCCTGCATCCTGGATGCCAGAGCCTCCACGTCGCCCCGAGGAAACGTCCAACCGCCATCCGAGTCGGCGATGAGCTCAGCCATCCCTCCAATGCTAGTGGCAATTGCCGGCGTCTGGGTGGCAAATGCCTCGTACATGATGGTTGGCGTATTCTCGTACCAGAGCGAGGGCATGAGAAGCACGTCCACGTCAGAAAGGACCCTTGCCAGGTCGCGGTGCGGAAACGATCCGCCGAATTCCACCAGGGGGGTGCGATGCATGAGCCCCTGCAATTCCCGCCAATAGTCGGGGTCCTGTCGGTTGTCGCCGTACAAAGTGAGCACAGCCCCGGCCGGCCGGTCGAGTTTTCCAAAGGCCTGCACCGCCAGATGGACCCCCTTGTGCCAACTCAACTGACCCACCGTGGCAAAGCGAACAGGGCCGGCCGGCAGTTTATAACCGGGCTTTGGTTCGAGCCAATCGGTCTCAATCCCGTGCGCCGAGACGGTGATCCTGTCGGCTGGAACCCCATTGTCCACCAGCCGGTCGCGCAGAAAACGGCTGGGCGAGATGATCCGGCCGGTGGAGGCTAAAACCGTCCGTATCCAGCCCGGTCGCTCGGCCAAAGCGCGGGCCATCCGGGCGTAACGCGAAGAGTGGCTGGCCCAGGGTTGGCGCGCCAGCCTCATCCCCCAACGCAGCAGCGGGATAGGAACCGGGTCGATCCACCGCCGGATCCTGGCGGCGCTCGCGCGCTGTCGCACGGTGCACACCAGGCAGTGGGCCGGGTCTCGCGGGCCCGAGCAGAGCACGCGGTCGTGGCGCAGCAACTGCGAAGTGGGGCAGATGGTCCAAAAGTCGGTGGCGGTCAATACGGTCGGGATGTTCGATTCGCTGGCCGCGGTGATGACAGCCATCGAGAGGTTTCCCGGGTGGCAAACGTGGACCAAATCCGGTCTTTCGCGGCGGTAGAGTGCGCCGAGAAAACGCGCTACATGCTGATTGTCATAGTCATACCGGACCGGATTGGGCGATCGAAGTAGGTTAAAGCTCAATCGTTCGACCTGGAAACCCTGCCATGAGTCAGAGCGGGAGGTCACTTCGGGCGCATCCCCTTCGGTGTTGGAGTCGCAGGTGACGATGTGCACCCGGTGTCCTTGCCGATCCAGTTGACGAGCAAGCGCCAGTGCATAGACCTCCGTTCCGCCGGCCGAGCGAGGGAAAAAGGTGTGTACGGTCAAGATGATCTGCACTGCGATAACTCGTCGTAGATGCGTTCCACCGCGGCTCCCATTTCCGCCTGAGACCAGGGAGCCCGGATGTGGGCGCGGTAGTGGCTTAATCGTTCCGGTTGCTCGATCAGCAACCTCAGCTTGGCAGCTAGGTCCTCTCGGTCTCCGGTGCGAAACAGCAACCCATTTTTCTCGTGCTCAACCAGCTCTGCCATGCCTCCCACGTCGCCGGCGATTACCGGTATCCCCATCGCAAAGGCCTCCAGGATGACCAGCGGGTTGTTTTCATACCAGGTCGAAGGTACCACCAGCACGTCGATCTGGCCGAGGACTTGGGCAAGCTGGTCGGGCGGGAATCCTCCCTCGAGGGAGATATGAGGTGCGCCTTCGACGTCGTGCTTGAGCGCGTGGTAATACCCTTCATCATCGGGCACGGGCGGGTCACCCCAGATGCGCAACCGGGCTTGCGCCGGATCAATCTGGCGAAAAGCCCCTGCCAGCAAGTGAGCGCCCTTGTACGGGTAGAGTCGGCCGATAAAGCCCACGCTCAGCCGGACGTGTGGGGCCGTATCCGGCGGCCGGCGGTGGCCAAGCAGCGCTGGCGCCACGCTATTGGGCAGGTGCCGGAACCGGCTGGCAGGAATACCCCACTCAACAAAGGTATCGACCAGGAACTTGGAGGGCGAGATGAGCAGATCGGGGACCATCAACACCCGACGCAGGTGTTCATCGCGGGCCGTCAATGCGATCATCTCCTGTCGGAGCGGGAGTTGGCTGTTTCGCAGAACCAGGGCGACAAAGGTGTCCCACAGCACCCAGGGCAGGCTCTTGACCACCTGCCATGGGGCCATCCCCTGGGTGCGCTGCCGCAGTAGCGATGACGCCGGTGCTCGGCGATGGAGCAACCATAGACACTCGGCGCAGCGGATCCCCTGGTCAGGCCCGGGACAGAGCCGGCCATCGGGGGTTAGCAGGCTGCTGAGGAAGCACATGGGCCAAAAGTCGTGCAGGGTCCAGAGCGTTGGTATCCCTCGCCGGCGGGCCACACTCGGAAGCGTGGTCGATAGCCCACCGCCCAAGTGGTGAAAGTGGATGAGAGTGGGCGCGAAATCTTCGATCACCTGGGCGAATCGCTCCTCGATCGGCCGGCTGTAATAGGGGTGCAGTGTGGGCATCGGGTTGGAAAAGTTATGCACCACCTTCCAGACAGGTGCGTCCTCCCATTGCTCCTCGATGAGGGTAAATTCCGGCCGATCAGGGGCGTGGATGCGATACAGGACGCCAACCTCATGGCCGCGGGAACGCAAGTGCTGCCTTAGGTGGTTTATGTGGTTCTCCATCCCACCCCGGCTCTGGGGCAGAAACGTGTGGGCGACCATCATGATGCGCATCCTAACTTCCTCTCTGGAGTTGCCTGGCGAACTGCGCCCCACGGTACAATCCCCAGGCTTGCGCTGCCCGGTATAGCGGGATGTGCAGGTACCATTTGGGAACGTAACGGTGCCGCCAGGCATAACCAAAGTCCAGGTATGACAGGCCGAGCCAGAAGCGCAGCGCCAGCCACGGGCCAAAATTCCCCTCGGCCGGATTCAGCTTGCAGAGAGCCCGGCGCTCCCGGAACGCTCGCCGATACACGTCGCGGGGAAATGGAGGATGCGAATGGGCGACTGTTGCCTGGGGCGCGTAGAGGATTCGATACCCCGCCGCCAGCACCCGACTTGCCCATTCGCGGTCTTCGGCTCCCGGGAACGTCTCATCAAAGCGGAATTGCTGCCAGACAGACCGGCGAAGGCAGGCATTGGCGTTGGAGAAGCGAGTGGCAGGATCCAGCTGCCCGCCGGCCGGGAACCAACTCTCATTGTCACGCGCCTGAGAAGGACTGGCGCCTGGGCGAGGACAATCGCGTCCAAAGGTGGCGGCAATGTCCTGGCTCTTCAGCGGAGCTGTCAGAGTCGTCAGATATTCTCGTCCTAAGGGAGTGGCGTCGGCGCTCAGGTTAAGCAGCAGGTCGCCGGTGGCTCTCTCTGCCCCTCGGTTCAGGGCACCACCGAAGGAAAAACTGCCGGAAGGGATTTGGATGAGGTGGTCGGCCAGCGGTGCAGCCAAGGCAAGGGTCCGGTCTGTAGAGCCCGAGTCGACGACGATGATCTCAATCGATCCCGGATACCGCTGGTCCCGGAGCGCGCGCAGTGTCTCACCGATCCAGCACTCAACGTTGAACGTGCGCACCACGGCGCTAACAGTCGGCCAGTCCATGCTTGCCTTGGGATGAGCCGGCGCGAATCCGGATCAGATCAGTGTACAGTTTTTCGGCAGCAGCCCCGACTTGGTCCGCCGTGGGTGGAGGAATGATGCTGCCGCGGTAGCTGTGAACCCGCTCCGGGTGTTTAACGGCGAACCGGATCGTAGCTGCCAGGTCATCCGGGTCTCCGGCCCGAAATTGGAGGCCGTTGACGTCGTGTTGAACTAGTTCCGCCATGCCTCCGATGTCGGAGGCAATCACGGGTATGCGTGCGGAAAAGGCTTCGAGAATGCTCATCGGGCTGTTTTCATAGATCGTCGACGGCAGGATGAGCATGTCAATGCCAGCCAAGACATGGGCTAACTGCGATGGGGGGAACGAACCGGCAAACCGCACCCTGGGGTTCCGGCACTTTTGCCGCAATTCCTCGGTAAGCGCCCGGCTTGCCGGTGTCGCGGCTGCGCCCCAGATCTCAAGCGTAACGTCCGCGTCTACCAACCCGTTAAATGCCTCCACCAGCACAGTCAGCCCTTTGTAGGGGTGGATACCGCCTAGATACCCAAAACGCTGGACGGTCGGGATGTCGCCGTTGACTGATTGCGGTGCCAGTCCTGGGGCGATGCCGTTGGGAAAGTACAGAACGTGGTCGGTGGAGATGCCCCACCCGGTAAATTGGTCGCGCAAAAAACGGGAGGGCGAAAGGACCAAGTCAGCGCTGGCGACCACGCGACGCATGTGCTCATCACGACTTGACAAGGCGGCGAGATCGGCAGTCAGTGCCCGGTTGCGCCGGACCAGGATGCTTTCCAGCCATGTCCGGGCAAAGTGAGGCAACTGCCAGACAGAGTTTCTGAAGCCCAGTTCGGCTGTTCGGGTGCGCACGCTCGAGAACGAAGAGGCCTCTCGTTGCTGACTCTGAAGGCATTCGTGGCAGCGGAGGCCGCCGTCAGGTCCGGGGCAGAGTTGGCCGCTCGCGTTGACCAGGTGGCTGCGAAAACACATGTGCCAAAAATCGTGCAGGGTGAGCACCACCGGTATCCCCCATCGCTGCGCGGCCGAAACCAGTGAGGTCGACAAGTCACCGAGGTGTTGCACGTGTACTGCCTCGGGCTGGAAGGTGTCCAGTACTTGCAGGAATCGCGCTTCCACGCCTGTGTCGTGATAGGCAAAGGGTGCTGGCGGCCGGGAAGTAAAGTTGTTTACGATCTTGAAGGTGCGTAGGTCGGCATACTCTCCAGGAATCACCACATATTCCGGCAGATCCGGGGCAAAAACCCGGTAAAAGACGGCAACCGTGTGGCCTCGATCCTGCAACGCCCGGCCAAGGAGCAGCGTTTGTGTCTCTGTCCCGCCGGTGCACTCGGGGAAAAAGGCGTGAACTACCTGCAGGATCCGCACCCTACCCGCTCCTCAACTCGCTCAATCCCAGGCCGATGACGCGGGGGACAAAGCCATCCTCCGTCAAGTGCTCGGATGTCTGCCATACCAGAAGGAACTCGCCAGCAGGCAGTTCGAGCGGGATCGTGAGGTCCACCATACCTGAAGTGCCAGGTGTGGGAAGCGGTGCGATGCGCCGTGCGGTCGCGCTGACGACCTGGTCGGAGCGCACTTGGGGTGGACGTTCCATCAGCGTCTGCCTGCGCTGTTCTACCAGGCAGGAGCACTGCGCCTCAACCTTTGGCTCCCCCCATCGATAGGCGCTCAGAGTCAGCTGTAGCGAGTCGAGCGCGGGGTGCAGGATGAGGCGTGCCTCCAATTGGTGCACCGGTTGGGGAAATGCGACACGGAGCGAAGCCACCGGGGTTGCCCACCGGATCCACTCATCGTGCCACCTCTCGCGATTGTACCAGCCCTGGTAGAGATACTCTTCTTCATTCTCGCCCATCCGCAACTCCTTCAGCGGGAAGACCTGCCGGGCGCAGGCGCGGTTGTCTGGCCAACGCACGTAGCGGTGTTCGCGGGAATAAAAGCGCTGATAACGGGCAATAAAGGGTCCCAACCGGCGGTTGTGCCAGCGGTAGCGCCACAAAGAACCGGCCTGATTCAAGGACGCTGATAGCCACGCTCGAACGTACGGCGGAAGTGCTAACCGGTTCAGATGCGGGGGCAGGTCATGCCTCACAAACCAGAGCAGTTCCCGCCAGCCATAGTGCTTGAGGGCGAACCGCACGCGGTTCCGCTGATCCCAAAACGCCATGCCCGGCTCTCGCTTGCTGGTGCTGTGCAGGTGGAACAGCACCGCCTCAGGCTGTTGAACAATGCGATAACCCGCGTTTCGCAGCCGGATGCCGATGTCCGAGTCGTCATGTCCGTAGAAACGGAACCCCTCGTCGAACCAGCCGACGGCGTCAAGTGCGCTGCGACGTAGCACCATCCCATTGCCGGTGGCGTACATCACGTCGTTCACTGGCCGGTAATAGGCAGCCAATTGGTGCATTCCCACCCCGGTGCCGTGGGCCAGTTCGTTGAGGACGGAGCCCAGCGAGTTGATCACGTCCGGCCGCTCGTAGAACATCACCCGTGAGGCGCAGGCACCATATCGAGGATCCTCGTCCATTCTGTCCACCACCTTGGCCAACCAGTCTGCCGCAGGGATGGCGTCGTTATCCACAAAGGCGAGGTACTCGCAGCCGCGGGACAGCCCGATGCCGGCGTTCCGGGCTGCGCCCACCCCCCGGTGTCCACCGCGTGTACTGGCAAACCGCACCTGATCCCCATCTGCCAGCGAGGCAAGCAGTGCGTCACTCCCGTCGGTAGAGCCGTCATCTACCAGCACCAGCTCCCAGTCGGCGTAGGTCTGGTGGCGAACCGCCTCCACACTCTGGTGGATCACGTCCTGGATGGCCGCTCCGTTATAGTTGATCAGGATGACCGTGACGCGGGGTACCATAGGTCGTCTCCCGACATCAACGCGGCGTGGATCTCTGCCACCGGTCCATGTAGCTGTCCCGCCCGCAGACACGCGTGGCCCGCGCGCCCCAGCCATTTCCCTAGCTCGGTCGCCGCTGCGTGGCAGCGGATGCGGCCGAGCAGGTTGGGGCTCAGTGCCACCCCTTCGCGCACAGCATGATCCGCCATCGAGACCACCGATTGCCAGTAATCGATGGCAGCCACTCGCTCCAGCAGCCCTTCGCTGTGCTCACCATTCACTTGCATCACGGCCTGCTGCAGGTGTCTCCACCCCAGCCCCTGCCAGAACGCGCAGAAAACTCGATCGCGCAATCGGGAAGGAATTGGCAGCTGCCCAAGCGCTGCGGTTGCCAGGCGCAGCCAGACGCGGCGCAGGATAGTCCACAGGCGCCGGAGGGTGGTGAGACCGGGAAACGGGCGAATGCCCTGGCGCGGGCGCAAGTCCTGCCAATCGAGGAACCGGCAGAGCGCGCCGACCCGGGTGTCATCGCGATTGACCTGCCAGGACGAGTGGCTGCTGAGTAGGTGTGCCACGCTTCGGCTGGTAAAGCGACGGCGATACCACTCCCGGGCCTGCTCCACCGGCGCGGGCATTTCCGTGGGATCCCAACGGGCAGGTGGGGCTGCCAGGCATTCCTGCTCCGCCAGGCGAAGCGTTCTCTGTACCTCGGTCGGGGATGGCAACGGCATCTCAGAGTCGAACATTTCAGCCAGTGTCAACCCGTCCAGGTAAGCGCGCTGCAGATCCTGTCGCCAGGATCGCTGATGCGAGTGAACAACCACTGACGCCGGTTCATAGACCAGCCGATAGCCAGAACGCAACACCTGCAGCGCCCAGGCAACATCCTCGGCGTACGCCACATCCGGCAAAGGGATCTGCTGCCACACCGACCGCCGGACCAGCGAACTCACGTTGTTGAACGCGCAACAAGACAGCTTTTGTTCGGCGTCCTGCTGCTGGAAATCCTCCCAGTCGGTGATCTCTAGCACCGTCCGGCCGCCAACCAGGCGGTGCCAATGGTGAGCAACAGTTCGACTGACATAGTCAGCCCCCGGCCGGGGCATCTGGCGACTGAAAGCACCTGCCACCAGATGATCGGATTGCAGCGGGCTGATCAAGTGGCGCAACCAGCTTTGGTCAGCCGGAAGCGCGTCCTGGACCAGCAGTGCGACCCATTCGCCTTTTGCTTCTGCAATGCCCAGGTTGCGGGTGCGGCCGTGACCATAATCCTGCGGCGGAATTTGCACCAACCTCAGGGGAAACTCCTGGGACAGGGCCACCGTTCCGTCAACCGAACCCGAGTCGACGACGACCACCTCGATCTGTCCATCGATCTGCTGGGCAAACACCGCCTCCAACGTTTCCCGAAAGCCGGGCCCGGCGTCCTTGGTGGGAATGACAACCGAGATCACGTTCACGACTGGCTACCGAAAAAACGTCGGCGTTGGCGATGGAGATAGGCCAACAGACGCATGACCCGGCCGGACTCGTAACCGCGCACTGTGTTTTCCAGCTCGGCTATCCGCCGCTCCAGAGACAGTCTCTCGTCCTGGTCCGCTCGTGTGGGCAGGTCAAGGGCTTCCTTTTTGCCGAGACCCAGACGAGGCGCCTGGCAAAAGCGCACCAGAGGTTCCGCTACGTGCTCCCAATCGTAGATCTGTCGCAACTGTCCAAAGGCGGGTCGGCGAGCCTCCCGTGCGTCCGGCTGGTCCAGCAAGTCGTTGATGGCTGCTGCCACCGAGTCCACGGCACCACACGGCACCAGCGTCACGGCACCGAACCCTGCCAGTTGTTCTGCCAGTACGTCTCCCTGACTGCACACCATTGGCAGACCCGACCAGACGGCGTCCAGCAGGCGGGTCCGGAATGCCAGGCGTGACTCGATCCCGGGATGGTGTAGGGATAGGCCCACATCGGCGTCCAGCAGATAGGCCCCGCGCTCGTCGTAGGGCACCCAATCTCCCCAAAATACCATGCTGGGTCCTAACCCCAGCTCCGCACAGAGAGCGCGAGCCTCGCGCGCCCGCTGCATCTCGGGCACCCGCTCAGCATCCGGGTGATTGGTGCCCAGAAAGACCAGTCGCGCTTCCGGGTGGCGTGTCACGACCTGGGGCATGGCGCGCAACAGGGTGAGTGGGTCGAACCAGTTCCAGATTCCGCCTCCCCACAGGAGGACACGGTCCTGCCGGTCGATGCCGGGCCACACTCCTTTGAGAGCGGGAGCCGGTTGAGGGGGGTCGGATGGGCAGCCAAAGGGCACAACGGCGACCAATGTCTCGAGCGCAGCATCCAGGTCGTAGAGCTCCGGCCGCAGGCGGCCATACGCTGCCAGAACGCCCAACCAAAAGTCGCGCTGCCGGTTGCTGGCGCAAAGCAGCAAGTCAGCATGCTGTGCCACCAACTGGGTACCGTGCCAGGCATGTTCGTACTCGCGGGTTCGTGCGTCAGGTCTGGCGTGTACATGCCAGGACAACGACTCCACCGGCGTGGGGATGTATACATCAGCGACCCAGGGGACAGGCAGGTTCCGCAAAAAAGGAAAATCGGCGATCAGGTAACCGCTGGAGATGACCACGTCCGCCTGGCGCGCCAAGTCCTCCACCGCGCGCCAGGTTCGGCTGTCTTTCCAGGAGAAGGCAAGGCCATCAACCATTCGGCCGAATTGGGGATCGGCAAAAGGAGCCGCCAGCGTTACCGAGAAATGCCGACCAAGCACCCGCGTCAATTCCCACGCTCGGATCGCCGGACCAGCCATCCTCGGGCCGACCGGCTCGTGTGAGAGCATCAGAACACGGGTCATTGCGCTGCCAGGTAGCCCAACATGCGGCCCAGGCTGTCGAACCAGCCGCAGGGATATGTCCGGCATGGTGGAGTCATGTTGAACACCACCGGCACGTACACAAGCTGGTCCAGATCGACGCGGATGGCGTGGAGCTCGGGCTCCGCAGCCTCCAAGATAATTGGCGCGGATCGTTGGCCGGTCGTCCAGATCGGACCAGCCAGACGGAGTTCGGTAGCGTACACCGCACCATCGGCGGGCGCCACCGAAAGATAGACGATCTCCAGCGACATCACCTGTTTGTATATTGTCTCAAGGATGGCGGCCGAGCAGCTCCCCTGTGTGAAACAGGGATGGTATTGGACGCCCGCAGGGACCACGTACTCGGGAACCGCCAGACGGGTGACCGGTCCGACGACTGGAAGGTAACTCGCCTGCGGTGCCTGATCAGCATCTCGCCAGACGGCCTTCAGAGGGAAAACTCCACTAATCGTCATGTCGGCCGAGAGGCGCCAATCGCTGTCCTCCAACCGGTAGCTGCCGCTGCTCGGCCGGTCCGCGTTGGGAAAACCTGCCAAAGAGGATCGATCCGTATAAGGATCTACCGGCATGGCAGGGTACCTGAGCAGGAAATAGTTCGTGCCCGCGGGTATCTCGAGGGCGATGCGCTCGTGTCGGTCGGGGTAGGCAGCCCGCATCTGATCCATAAGCGGTTGGACGATGCCCACGTCTCCCACGCCGACATAGGATCGAAAGGTGCCTGTTTGGGTCCCGAGGATTGAGGCATGGACAGCTTCAGAGATCTCTAGCGTAAACACGCCGGTAAGGGTGACATAATCTCGACCAGGTATCTCCAATCGGCATCCGCTGTTTGAGGGGATGGCCAACCCGTTGGGCTCGACGGGAGGCATGGGGAATGTCTTGCCTGGTCCGTAGGCAATCTCGGTGTACCGCAGATACATGCTGCTGTTATATTGAGGCAACCGGGTACCCATGGCTGAAATGTACATGTAATCCACTTCATGCGTCACCTCTGTACCGTCAGCAGCGTACAGGCGCAGATGGGACGCTGGCGCTACCGACCCCATGTGATCATATCGCGGGTATTGACCGAGGCATCCGAATGCAGTCAGCGGCTGGGGAGCCAGCCATGCCGGGTACGTGACGCGAGGAAAGAGGGTGGTGGTAACCGTGACGGTGCTGCCGACCCGGCTTCCTGACTCATAGATCACCAACCCTTCCCCATCGTCAAAAGAGACGATCGCACCCCTGAGAGCACGCTCCTCAATTTGGCTTACCAGATCAACCACACTTTGGGCACGCGGCTCCAACCAATCCGGCAACGCAACAGCGGTTCCGTCAGTCGCCGGTCCAGCGACACCGGGAACCGCCAACGCTGAAAAGAGGAGCGCCCCCACAAGGAGCGATCCTGCACCACCTAAGGTTGCGGAGCCCATGACCATTCCCCGTTCAAGGTCACCATGCCGTAGCGCTCGCGCGCCACCGGCAAGACGTAGAACGGATACAGCTGGTCGTGATAGTCGTACATCTCGGTATCCTGCTGGTCATGGCAGGACGTCGATACCAGGTAGGTGCCCTCGAGCAGCGCGAGGGCAGGAACATGGTATCGCACAATGCCTCTGCCCTCTGCCCGCGGTATCTCCAGCCCTCCGAATCGCGTGTTGGGGCCAGTGATGTGGAGTCCATCGTTGCGATGGATCGCCAACCCGAAGACCGGCCGTTCCACCGGCGACGCGGCTCGGAAATGAATCTCGACAGCAAAGGGTTCACCACTGGCAAATGCCTGCAACTGCTGTCCATCCCCGTTCAGCAGACAGACCTTCTCGATCTCCACCCGGCGAGTTCCCCAGCGTTGATCCTGTTGTTCCGTCGGCAACTGCGCCGCTTTTTGGTACACGTGCCAGATGTACTGCTTGACCACGTCCTCCGTCCGACCGTCAGCTTTGACCCGGCCCTGGTCCAGCCACACCGCCCGCTGACAGGCATTCCTCACTGAATCCAGGTTGTGGGACACCAGGACGATGGTGCACCCCGACTGTTGCAGGCGCTCGATCCGATCCAGGCACTTTTTTTGGAACGCCGCATCACCTACTGCCAGCACCTCATCCACCAGTAGCAGGTCCGGATTGATGTGGATGAGGGTGGAAAAAGCCAGGCGCACATACATGCCTGACGAATAGTGCTTGACCGGCAGGTCAATGAAACCTTCCAGCTCGGAAAACGCGACGATAGCATCTAGTTTTCGCAGCACCTCGGCGCGACCCATCCCCATTATCGAGCTGTTGAGAAAGATGTTCTCGCGCCCGGTGAGGTCCGGATGGAATCCAGCACCGAGTTCGAGCAGTGCAGCCACCCGCCCGCGCACGTACACCTTGCCACTGGTGGGAAATAGAATTGAACTGGCGAGCTTGAGAAGAGTGCTTTTGCCCGCACCGTTGGGTCCGACAAAGCCCACCGCCTCGCCGGCCTTGACGTCGAGGTCAACGTCCTGGAGCGCCCAGAAAACCTGTTTGGACCGGGACGGCGACGCTCGGCGGAAGCTGGCTGCCTGGAGGAAGAGCTCCTGGAACGCCCGTGGCCGATCCATGGAGAGGATGAACTTTTTCGAGACGGAAGATAAACGGAGGATTGTGCCTGTCAAGGTGTTTGCCGCCCGATGCTGGCGTAGGGTTGTGGGTTCTATCTGACCCAGCGGTCCTAGGTGTTGTCTCCTGGCATGTCAGAACGTAGGACTCGCTCAACGAACTGGACCGTCAACGCGGCCGCGGTCTCCCATTCGCCATCCAAGATGACGCAGTGACCGGATTGCTCCAGCCAGTGCACTTCCTTGACCGCCGAGCTGACCTCACGCGCCAGGATTTCCGGCACGCTTGGGTGCACCGAAGTGTCTCGTCGGCCCTGTACTACCAGAAGAGGCTGGCGCACACGCGTCAGGCGCCGGCGTACCTGGCGTTGGAGTCGGAAAAGCTGGACAGCGGCCGGAACGGGGTTGACCGGATAGCCCTGCCAGCGGTCGTCAGCCGGAGACGGAGCCGAGGCGCCTTTGGGCACGGTTTGCACCAAGGGGGCCACGATCGGTGCGATGAGCGGCAAGAGGCGCGAGGTGATCCTGAGCCCGGGCGCAAAGGTCATCACACCGGCGATCTCTGGGTGCTCACTCGCCAGGTACAACGCCAGCAGCCCACCCATCGATTCGCCGCCCACAAACAACACCTGGCAGCGCGCTGCCAGGTCCCGATAGGCTGACTCTGCTGCTGCCACCCAATCCTGCCAGCGGCACCGATTCATCTCCGCCGGTCTGGTGCCGTGTCCCGGCAGGAGCGGGCCATTCACGGTATATCCGTTTTGGTGCAGTGTCTGAGCCAGTAGACGGACCTCTGCGGTTGTGGCTGTGAACCCGTGCAGGAGCAGTACGCCGGTCGTGCTTCCCGGCCAATAGAAGCTGTCACCTTCCAGGTGCGGGTTACGAATGGTTGGTTGTTGCATTGCAGCCTCGATAGTTTGCATTGGCACCCTTGATTATACAGCATTGGCGAACCCCCACCAAGTGCGTCCGTTTGACGCTCCCCGACCGCTTGGTTAAAATGAATCCATGGAGCCGATTATCACCCTGACCACCGATTTCGGCACGACGGACGGGTACGTGGGAGCCATGAAAGGTGTGCTGCTGGGCATCTGCCCGAAAGCGCGTCTGGTGGACATCACACACGAGATCCCACACCGGGACGTTCGGCGGGCGGCGATCACGCTCTGGAGCGTGGCCTCCTTTTGTCCCGCCGGCACCGTGCATTTGGTCGTGGTGGACCCGACCGTCGGGACAGCGCGTCGGCCGTTGGCCTTGTACGCCAACGGCATGTTTTTTGTCGGACCAGACAACGGCGTGTTTACGTTGGTGGCCGCTGAAGGCACGTCAGTTGTAGCCCTGGAGGAGACGGTCTATCACCGGCAGACAGGGCCGATCAGTGCCACGTTTCACGGTCGTGACGTCTTTGCACCGGTGGCTGCCCATCTGGCCAGCGGTGTCAGCCTGGAAGCGCTGGGTACCCGCGTTGATTGCTGGGTCCGGTTGCCCTTTCCGCCGTTCGTCAGCCACGGGGCCAACCGATGGTCAGGCGAGGTTCTATACCTGGACCACTTTGGTAACGGGGTGACCAATCTGCGAGTGCTTGAGACCCACGGAGAGAGGATGAGGTTGGTGCCGCTCGGTTCACCAGCCCCGCTTCCCAACCTTCAGATGGCTGCAAACCACATCTGCTGGCGCGAGCGCGAACTCCCGTTGGTGCGAACCTATGGGGACGTGGCTCCTGGTCAGACACTGGCGCTCATCGGCAGCCAGGGGTTGGTGGAAATCGCTGTGTGTGATGGTAGTGCTGGAGCCAGCTTGGGTGTGCAGCCTGGCGACCCGGTCTGGTTCATCAGCGAGTGCTAGATCATCGGCAATAGAAAGGCGATCATGATGGACCAGTTTATCATTGAGGGGGGGTATCCCCTGAGTGGGACAACGGTGCCGGGCGGAAACAAGAATGCCGCCTTTCCCGTCCTGGCAGCTTGTTTGCTGACCGAAGAGCCGGTGATCATCCGCAACGTGCCGGACATCCAAGACGTGCGCACGTTTCGGCAGCTTTTAAAGGGAATTGGTGTCGAGGTGGAACGTCAGGCGAACCACATGTATCGCCTTCACGCGCGCACCATCACCACATCGCAACCGGACCCAGATGTCTTTGGCCAGATCCGCGGTTCTCTGGTCCTCACCGGCGCTCTGCTTGGGAGGACAGGACAGGCCATGGTACCCGCACCGGGGGGAGACATGATAGGCCGGCGTCGAGTGGACACTCACGTCCAGGCATTGCAGTCATTAGGTGCCACGCTCAAAACCAACCAGGTGATGCACCTCCATGCCAGCCGCCTACAGGGGGCGGATATCCTGCTGGACGAAGCCAGCGTCACCGGCACCGAGAACACGGTATTGGCAGCCGTGCTGGCCCGCGGGACAACCATAATTCGCAATGCGGCTTGCGAGCCGCACGTGCAAGACCTCTGTAATTTCCTGAACCTGCTTGGCGCGCAGATCGAAGGGGTCGGCTCCAACGTGATCGTCATTCACGGCGTTGACCGCCTGACTGGCGGTGAGTTCGCCATCGGCCCGGATTACATGGAGGTAGGAAGCCTCATTGGGCTGGGCGCGGTTACGGGCAGCAAGATCCGCATTCAGAACGCCGGGGTGCAACATCTGAGGATGACGCAAATGGTGCTAGACCGGTTAGGGGTAGAGTTGCAGATCGAGGGCGACGATGTGGTGCTGCCCGGTGAACAACTACTGACCGTCAACCCTGACCTTGGGGGCGTCATACCAGAGATCAAAGATGGTCCCTGGCCCGCCTTCCCGCCGGACCTGATGAGCATCGCCATTGTGGTAGCGACACAATCCGAAGGGTCGGTGCTGTTTCACGAGTGGATGTACGAGAGCCGGTTGTACTTTGTGGACAAGCTCATTCGGATGGGAGCGCGCGTCATCCTGTGCGACCCTCACCGATGCCTGGTCCAGGGACCCACCCGGCTCCACGGAGAGCAAGTAGAGAGTCCGGATATCCGGGCAGGCATGGCGTTGCTGCTGGCGGCGCTCTGCGCCCGGGGAACGAGTGTGATCAGCAAGGTCCGACAGATTGACCGAGGCTATGAACGGATTGAGGAAAAGCTACGGGCGCTTGGTGCCCGCATCGAGCGAGTGGTCGGGTCGACATGATACCACCCGCGCGCGGAGCAACAGAGCGTTTTCCCTGAGTGATTCGCGCGTATCACCCGGCAGCAAGGCCGAGACCGTCGCCGCTAGTTTTTGCGCCGGGAAAGCAACGTGCAGTGCTACCCCGTGACGCACAGTGGGCTCCCTTTCGTGGAAGCATTGGCGGACGTGGTCTGCCAATAGACTCTGTTGTCGTCACAACCGATCTCCAAGGGGCGTGAGCGCAAACACCGCTCTCTGGCCGACGGTTCGCGCTGCAGTTCTCATTGTGGCATTCACTGTCATCCGTCCTGAGCGCCAGGCAGGTCGAGCGTCCGCCATTGCGACTGGCAAGTTGTCGCAAAATCCGGAGGGCGGTCATCTGCCAGTGTGTTGGCGGGGACCTGGCTGACCTCCTGCGGTTTGCGTTCTGGCGGAAATCAACCTATCATATCGATGCTGAGCGAATGGCACGGTCAAGCCTCGCTGGCTGGGGTATCAGTCACGGCTGTTTGGGTGATGGTCGGCAGCAGGGTCGGCCGGGTCCAGTCTGGGCTGGCAGATTTGGCAGTAAGATGCATGTATCCGTAATTGCCACGGTCTTTAACGAAGGCAAAAACCTGCGCGTTCTGCTGGACTCGCTGGAAGAGCAGACGCGCTCGCCCGACGAGGTGGTGGTCGTCGATGGCGGATCGACCGACGACACGCTGGCTATCCTGGAGGAATATGCGGACGGTAACCGGCTACCGCTGAGAATCATCTCGGCCCGGGGCAGCAACATCTCCCAGGGGCGAAACGTGGCCATTGGCGCGGCAACCGGGCCGATCATTGCCGTCACCGACGCCGGTGTGCGTTTGGAACCTGATTGGTTGGAAAAACTGGCAGGGCCGATTGTGGCTGGCAGTGCTACCGCGGCCGGCTTTTTCCGTCCTGACCCGCAGACTCCTTTCGAGGTGGCCATGGGGGCCACGGTCCTTCCGGCCGTGGCGGACGTGAATCCTGACACGTTCCTTCCTTCCAGCCGCTCGGTAGCTTTTCTACGGACCGCCTGGGAAGCCGCAGGTGGATATCCCGAGTGGCTGGATTACTGTGAGGACCTGGTTTTCGACCTGACCTTGCGAGAGCTTTACGGCGCTTTCCCATTTGTTCCGCAGGCGGTAGCCCTCTTCCGGCCGCGTGGGAGCCTGAAGGCGTTTGCGGTGCAGTATTTCCGGTATGCCCGCGGCGACGGCAAAGCCGACCTCTGGCGAAAACGGCACTTTGTCCGATATGTCACGTACCTCGTGGCGGTTCCGCTGGCTGTCTGGATGGGAATCAACCACTCGCCGTGGTATCTATTGTTGCTGTTGCTGGGCGGGGCAGCTTACACGTGGCGGCCGGCTCAACGGCTGGCCGCCCTATGGGGCAACCTTGCCGCGTGGCAGAGGCTGTATGCGTTGGCCTCCGTCCCGGTCATACGGCTGGTTGGCGACCTGGCCAAGATGGTTGGGTACCCGGTGGGCGTCTGGTGGCGATTGACTGGCGCCCGAGCACAAGACTGACGCTCGCGTCCACCGGACCATCAACCTCGGCTACGCCGCCTAATCGCCGCACCCATCATATCCCCGGCCGATTCCTCGATACACGATTTCTAGCGATTTCATCTTGGCCGGATCGTAAATGTTTCGGCCGTCAATGATCACCGGCTGTTTCATGAGCCTTTTCACCCGATCCAGGTCCAGATGTTTGAATTCGTTCCACTCGGTACAGACGACGACAGCGTCACACCCTGCCACCAGGTCGTAGGCATTCTGAGCCAGCCCAAGATTCGGGATTGCGCGGATTGCCCACTCCATTGCCGCCGGATCATATCCTCTCACCGCGGCTCCGGCTTGCTGTAGCATGCGGGCGATTTCTACGGAAGGGGCTTCGCGCATGTCGTCCGTGTTGGGTTTGAAGGCCAAACCGAGCAAGCCGATGGTGCGGCCGGTTAGGTCGTCTCCCAGGACCTCGCGCACCTTGAGGATCACGGTCTTGCGTTGGAAGTCGTTGATCTCCATGACCGCTTGCAGCAGTTGCGGATTGCGGCCCTGAACAACGGCCATATACGCCAGCGCCTTTACGTCCTTGGGAAAGCAAGAACCGCCGTAACCGATACCGGGATTAAGAAAGTGGTGACCGATCCGTTTGTCCAAACCCATTCCGGCTGCTACTTCCAGGACGTCAGCCCCAAGGTCCTCACAAATGTTGGCGATCTCGTTGATGAAACTGATCTTGGTGGCCAGGAAGGCATTCGAAGCGTATTTGATCATCTCGGCCGTGCGCAGGTTGGTGACGACGATGGGTGCCCGTAACGGGAGATGGAGTTGCGCGACCTTGTTCGCAGCTTCCAAGTCGTGGGAACCAAGGACGGTCCGATCTGGACTCATAAAGTCCGCGATGGCCGACCCTTCACGAAGGAACTCGGGACACGAGACCACCGAAAAAGGAATAGCATGCGTTTGGGCAGCCCGCACAATGTCCGCCACCCAGTCGCCGGTGCCGACGGGCACGGTGGATTTGTTGATGATGATCAGCGAGTGGTCCATGATCTCGGCCACAGATTGGGCGGCCGAACGCACGTACTGCAGGTCGGCTTCGCCATCCACTCCTTCCGGGGTTCCCACACAGACAAAGACGAACTGGGCTTGATGGTCGTTGATGGCTTCCTGGTAGCAGGTGGTGAACGAGAGCCGGCCAGCGGCCACGTTGCGATCCACCAGTTCCTTCAGTCCCGGTTCGAAGATGGGCATCACCCCATGAGTGAGGTTGGCGATCTTGTCCTGGTTGATATCCAGTGCGCAGACGTGGTTGCCCAGGTCGGCGAAACAAGCGCCAGTAACCACGCCCACATAGCCTACTCCGATCACGGCAATTCTCTGCATCGAGTGCTCCTTGTTTACGATTATGGGGAATCAGGCGGAGATCGGCGGTAGGCCGTCGTTCCCAGTTGGCTGGCTGATCACCATCTGCGCAACCCGCCGGCCCATCTCCACTGCATAATTGGTGCCGCGGTCCCAGGGGTAGACCTGGCTCATGCTGGCGAAATACAGGCCCGGGACCGGCGTTTCCAGCGGCGGTATGTTCCTGGAATGATTGACAGGTGGCACGGGTTGGGCATACGCCGTGCGAAAGAGGTAGCTGGTCCGCAACCAGTCCGGCTCGAAATCCGGGTTGACCTGCTTTAACGACGGCAGATACAAAGCGAGCAGTTCCTCCTGGGTTAACTGCATGTGAGGGTGATCCGGCCGCAGGTACTCGCCGCAATAGACCAGATGATCCCCGCCATAGTGTTTGCGATCGATGTAATTGGTGTGTTCCACCAAAGCGGTGAACGGAAACGGGTTTTGGCTCTTTTCCGGCGACAACGCGGGCAGGCTCAACCAATACGTCTGGCGCATGAGCTGGTTCCGCAGGGCCAGGATAAGGACCTGAGCGCCCATCGATTGAAGCTTTTTCAACCGTTCTGCATAATCTTCCGGCAAAGATGGAACCATGCCAGCCAGTACAGATGGATTGGTGGTGACAACGGCAGCATCACACCGAGTCTGACCCTGCAGGGCACTGACCTCGAGTCCACCCTTCGTGGCGGGAGCTATGTGTTCCACGGGCGCGCGTAACTGCACGTCAGCCCCCAGCCTGGTGATGGCCTCCACCAGCACGTCCACAAAGCGCTGGAAACCGCCCTGCAAGTAACCGAGCCGGGGGCTGCGCTTGTAGATGCGCGCCCAAAACCAGGCCATGTTGACCGTTCGATAATGTTCGTTGAATTTGCTGATGAGTAGTGGCCGCCAGAGTTGCTGGTAGGCCTCACGCCCCATCCAGCGACTGGCCCACTCTTCAACCGTGAACCGCTCCAACGCGCGCCACGGGCGGGTATAGCGCAGGTAGAGGCCGACTAACCCAAAGCGAACCTTGGCGGGCCAGGAGAGGCCTGGATACCGGAGCGCCGCTAGTGGGCTGTCGAACGGATAGTCGCGCCCATTGTGCCACATGGACGTGATCGGCCGGGGGAAAAACAGCAGATGGCCCAGGCCAAGCTCGCGGATCAATCCGAGAACGTCGCGGTCGGACGCGAACCAGTGGTGGTAAAATCGCTCCAGTGGCCAATCCCAGGCTGGGTCCCTGAATCCTGCTGCCAGGCCTCCAGGCTCGTCCGATGATTCGTACAGCGTGACCGAATGGCCCGCCCGCGCCAGGTCAAAGGCGGCCGAAAGCCCGGCGATTCCGGCGCCAACCACAGCAACTTTCATGATCTGGTTCCTTCCTTTTGAGCCGGGCGGTCTGCAGCCGCCATCTGGGCCAGTTCCCGGCCGCGGGTGCCCGTGCGCCACATGAAATACAATCCGGCAAAGGTCTCAGTAGACCACAGGACGGCATGCAGCAACGAGACATACGCGATGGCCAGGCTCTCCCCAATCTCCGGTTTGAGCGTCAGGATCACCGCCCCGTCAAAAGTGCCGATGTTGCCCGGCGCTGATGGCAAACTGGTCGCCAGATTGGCCGCTGCGCTCATCAGCATCAGCCGGTGGAAACCAACCTCAAAGCCAAAGGGTTCCATCATGGTGCGGTACATCAACGTTTCAAAGGACCAAACCAGCAACGAGCAGAGGAGAACCATCGTGACAGATCCGGCCGACCGGACGGTCGCAAAGCTGAGGATCAACCGGTTGGCTGCATCCTGAGTTTGTCGGCGGAACCGAGATGGCACCAGGCGACTCGTCACCAAGGCGGTCAGCGACTGAAAACGCTCCGGCCACAGCACCAGTGCATAGATCCCGGCCAGAGCAATGCCGAAAAGACCCAGCGCACCCCAAGCCAGCTCGCGCCACTCGGGTGGTATGCCGCCGGTCAGGGCAACCACGACCAGGAAGAGCAGCATGGTGAGGCCATCAAACACGCGTTCGATCACAATGGATGCCAGGGCCAGCGGGCCGGAAATGTGGTTTAGCCGGTTAAAGAGCGCCCATCGTACTACCTCGCCAACGCGAAAAGGGTAGATATTGTTGGCGCCGCGGCCCATGGCCATGGTCGCGAGAAGAGGATGAAAAGAGATTGATCGCTCGCGCCGGAATAGAATCATCATCCGGAGCGTTCGGGCCGCCAGCGCACCCAGATACAGCATCACACCCGGCACCACCCAAGGGTAGCGTGCCACTCGCAGAGCCTGCCAGATGGCAGTCAGGTCAAACGTGCGTATGGATATGATCAATGACAGGGTACTAACAAGCACACCTGCAACGATCTTCCAATTTCTGCGCAGTTTTCTGAACATGCCACTTACTACACGGCAGCGGGCGGTCAAGCTCAGTGGCAACGGCCGGCTCGGCCATGCAGCACCTCGCTGGTCGGGCTCGCACCCAGCGCACATTCTAACATACCCCAGTTGGTGGGCAAGAGCGGGCAACCGGCAGCGACTGCCGCCGGATCTGGAGTTCTGAAGGAGCGAGCCTTGGTAGAACCGAAACGAACCTCAGTCCGCCGGCCCGCAAATGATCGGCCCTACTTCACTGGTCTGGTCGCCCCACGCGGCCGTGTTGTCCGAACCGCGCCCCTCAAGTCCGTGATCTGGTTGACAAAGCCGGCGTTCCACATCGCGCAGGGCGCTCTGCAATCCGTGCTGGCGCAGGCTGTTGGTCACGTCGCCCCGCGTTCGCTCCAGCACCCCGCGAAGCACGTCTGTGCGGCGGCGGAGGCCGTCAGTGATGGCGTCCGGGAAATCCACGGTGATCAACTCGTCGTACACGGCGTCCATGGCCTCCAGCAAACGCTCGGCCTCGCTATCGTGCTGCTGCCGGACAATATCCAGGATGCGACGGCGAAGCTCAGTAGCGGCTTCGGACAACCCTCCCAGGAAAGTGGCCGGTTCAACACGTAACGCTGCGAGTGACGGCAATGGTTGGTCGCGGATTACGGCGTAGGTAAGGTTTGCTTCCACGAACTCCTTGAGGGCGTCTTGGGCATAACCGCTATAGTAGAGGTCTGGAAACGGCTGAAGGTCCGTCACCAATGCATCGGCCTCCAGCCGCGCTTGTTCCATCAGCACCAGGGCCTCCGGCCACTCCTCGCGATGGGTGGCTCGGATGGCGTGGGCACACAACCGGACCAGGGTGCGCGAGCGCTGCAGAGCCAGATCCCGGGCTCGATTCTTGGCATCCAGGCTCTGCCGGATCTGCTCAACAATGGCACTCAGCTCTTCGGATAGCGCCAACCTATTCTCTCTTGTCCGGCGGAGTCACCTGGCCGAAAAGCTGGTCGGCCAGGGTAGGACCACCCAAGGTCTGGATCGTACCGAATTTGGCTTCGTACTGCGACAGGTTTTGTCCCAAGGCGTTGTAGAGCAATTTGGCGTGCATCGGAGTCATGACCACCCGACTCTGAACCTTCCGTTTGGACGCGTGGGGCAGCAATTGGACAAAGTCCAAGATGATCTCAGCCGGGGAGTGAGTGATCAACACAAAGTTGGCGTACTTGGGCTCCAGATCGTCCGGCAACTCGATGCTGAGAGGTTTGTTAATCGGTTGTTTTTCCGACATGCGAGACTGTCCGGTTGTTACCGCAGCGCCGATCTATGCAAAACGAGAGCACGCCCGACTTGCCGGCGAGAAGTGATGCGTCCGCGACTAGAACGGGAGGTCCCCGCCCTCAGCGTCCGCAACGTCCGGAGCAGCCGAGAAATCTCCGGCTTCCCGATCGCCGCGCCCACCCAGGAAGCGGACGTTATCGGCGGTGACCTCGTAACTGGCGCTCGCCGTGCCGTCTTGCCGGGTCCAGATCCGCGGTCCACCGGTGTTGGGGTCAGGGCGCAATCGACCCTCCACCAGCGCGGGCCGTCCCTTGCTCAGGAACTGATTGCAGGATTCGGCTTGCTGGCCAAAGACCGAGACCCGCCACCAGATGGTCTCCTCTCGTTGGTCGCCCGACTGGCGGTCACTCCAGCGGCGGTTGGTTGCCAGGGAAAAGGTGGTCACTGGCTTGCCATCTGGCATGTACCGCATCTCCGGATCATTGCCCAAGTTGCCCACCAGGATGAGTTTTTGAAACATGACGCCCTCCTTGAAAGGGAATGGGATGGTTGCCACGCCATAGTAGCTCAAAGCGGTAGAATTGTCAAAACAATCAGGCCATCGAGGGTTGTCATGCCGGTATTGTGCCTTTTAGCACTTAGGTAATGGTTCAAATTGCCTATACTGGCAGATGTTACTGTGGTCATTACAATTCGGAGGTGATTTTCGTGTCGAAGGAAGAACTGAATCCGTTTGCCATTGCTCAGTCGCAGTTGGATATGGCGGCGGAGATCATGCAGCTGGATCCGGCGACTCATGCCCTGTTGAGGCGCCCAATGCGAGAGTTGCACGTCGCCATCCCGGTCCGGATGGATGACGGCACGGTAAAGGTGTTTGACGGCTTTCGTGTGCAATACAACGACGCGCGCGGCCCGACCAAGGGCGGCATCCGGTGGCATCCGGATGAAACGATTGACACGGTGCGGGCGTTGGCGGCCTGGATGACCTGGAAGACGGCCGTGGTGGATATCCCCTTGGGTGGCGCCAAGGGTGGCGTCGTGTGCGACCCCAAGCGAATGAGCGAGGGTGAACGCGAACGGCTGGCTCGGGGGTACATCCGGCAGACTTATCCAGTCTTGGGCGAGACGCGGGATGTGCCTGCGCCTGACGTTGCCACAGGACCGCAGATCATGTCCTGGATGTTGGACGAATACGAGACCATCGTGGGCTACAAGGCGCCCGGGGTTATCACGGGAAAACCGCTCGCCATCGGTGGGTCCGCCGGCCGGACGGAAGCGACTGGACTCGGTGTGGTGGTGACCATCCGTGAGGCGCTCAAGGTGCTGGGAATCCAGCCAAACCAGACCACAGCGGCGATTCAAGGTTTCGGCAACGTGGCGCAGTATGCTGCCATCCATTACCAGCGCATGCTGGGCGGCAAGGTGCTCTGTGTTTCCTGCTGGGACAACGATGACCGCAAGGCTTATACTTACTACAAGGAGGACGGGATTGACCCGGTATTCCTGCAGGGCATCACTGATAGCTACGGAACGATCATCAAAGAAGCGGCGGTCGGAGCCGGCTACCAGATTCTGGACGCCGACGCCTGGATCGCAATGGACGTAGATCTGCTGATTCCGGCCGCTATCGAGAACGTTATCACCGGCGCCAGTGTCCAACGAATATCGCCCCAGGTGCGCCTGCTGGCTGAGGCGGCCAACGGTCCCACCACGCCTGATGCGGACAAGGTGCTGAACGAGCGCGGAATCTATGTCATCCCGGACTTTTTGTGCAACGCGGGGGGCGTGACCGTCTCTTATTTTGAGCAGGTTCAGAATGCGTACAACTACTATTGGACTGCTGAAGAGGCTCACGCACGGCTTGACATCAAGATGACCAGCGCCTTTCACGGTGTGGACCAGACGGCCAAGGAGTACAAGATCAACAACCGGATGGGCGCGTATGTTGTGGCTGTCCGGCGGGTGGCGGAAGCAAGCAAGTTGAGGGGCTGGGTCTAGACTCGGCGTTGAGGCACGATCGAGCGGGCCCCTGATCAGGGGCCCGTTTCTATTTCAGATAGGCCAGCGCCTTTTCTGCCTCACTGTTCATGACCAGTTCCAGGTACCTGCCCCCGGTTGCCGTGGGGACATGGATGACCCGCACCAAGTCGGACAGGGCGGCATCGCCGGGCAGGAGTTCTGACAACTGGTTGGGGGATTGGTCCAGAAGGGTCGAGTCAAAGATGATGCCGGGCTCTCCGGGGTAGAGTGCCAGGGGGTATATCTCAGCTTCCACCAGGTCCTGGAAGAAGTGGGTTCCATAGGACACCTCCGGCCGCCCACCTCCGCGAGGCATGGCAACCTCGATGAGGGCACGGCAATTAAAGATGTCCGCGTAACTCACCTTGACACCGAGTTCGATGTTGGAGGTGCCCCACCGGCCGGGCCCCATGAGAATAAACGTGTGCCCCTCCAATTGCCGGTTGAGGCGGCCCACTACTCGGCCTAGTTCCAACCGGGTTGCCGTGTCTGGTATGTCAGCGTACCGACCAGGGTCGACATAGATGATGTACTCGATCCGCTGCACTGCTCCGTTAGGCACCATTCGGTTGGCCGTGAACAGGATGTCTTTTTCCGGTACATTTGTCGGAACATGGTAATCCTCGCGATCGTCCCGGCTGGACAGCGTGCGACACTGTAACAGGCAAAATTCGAGTTCCACCTGCGGATAGGCGTAACGCATGTCCAAGGTAAACTCGATGTCGACCGGACGCTGGTAACGGGCCTCCAGCAGTTGCAGGGTCTGTCTGATCAGCGAGATAAAGGATGTCTTTTGCAGGAGCTGGTTGAAGGTCAGCACCAACCTATCTGGCGGCGTGTCAGTCCGGGCCGTGATCATCTCACGCAGGTGGTCGCCCTCGTCAACCGAGACCAGGAATCGTAACCCCTGGATATCCTGCAGTGGCACCTGTGCCAGCGGAACCGTCGTGAGGGTGTTCTCGTGCAGGTCAATCAGGTCCACAAAGTGCTGCGAATAGTGCTTGATCTGCTGAGGCATGATCTCCGGCCGCAAGGTAGGATGGCTCAGCGCGATGACCCGTGGGTAGTCGTTGGCTACCCGATCTACTGCCCGGGTTCCCAGTCCCAGGACCAGCCGCACAAAACCGTCCTCCGGCCGGATGCGGGGGTTCCAACGGTGTGGGTTGCGGCTGAACGCCACCCCGGCCATGGCGGGGAAAAAGTACTCCTGTCTCTGCTTCCCGATCACCTTCTGAATCAGGACCGCCATGCGCTCATCGTAATCCAAAAAGCCCCGGTGTCGCCGGTAAAAGAGGGCTGCCGGGTTGAGAACACTGGAGTAGACCCGCCGGATGGCGTCCTGCAATGCCTCGAGATTCTCGTCCGGAGTACCCTGGTTAGCGCAAAAATAGCTCTCGTATTTTCCGGAGAAGGCATACCCAAAGTTGTCCTCCAGCAGGCTGGACGAGCGCACAATGAGAGGAGCGTTCCCCACCTCCTCCAGAAGGTGGCGCAGACCCTGCACAATGTGTGGGGGAAACCAGCCAGCGCAGAATGCAGCCTGGATCCGGGGATATTCGGCCTCCACCTCCTCCTCGGTCAGGTACTTTTGGTTCATGAAACCGTGGAGTTCGTTGAGCGAGACAAAGTCGTAAAAGACATCAGCACCCAAGTAGTAGGATTCCGGGATGGATAGGTTCTTTGTCAACGTTTCAGACCCGGTCTCTTGTGCCGCCTGCTGCAGCATCTTCCACGCCAGCAACATCCCGGCGGACTTGCCGCCGATCTTGCCTCGGCCGATGCGGCGCCGGCGGATCTCCCTCAGGTCGTCCATGGTAAAGTATTGGCGGGCGATTCCCACAAAGGCCAGCTGATCGCTGATGAGACCTTTGATGAGGACAACCACGAATTCCTGGATATGGTGCCGGACAGACGCAAGCTCTGCGGGAGGCAATGATTTCCAGCGGTCCGCCTGGGCAAAGAGCAGGTCCCACGGTGCCAGTTCCGGGTTGAAGGAAAGCACAACCTGCCGGCCGGGCGCGCGCCGGTTGACTACCTCCTGCACGATCTCTTTGAGAAGGTCATGAGGCAGATTGTGGGCAAAATAAAAATCGGTAAGTTGATCGCGTATGATCTGGAGTCGGTCCGACCAGTCGGCCGAGGGTTCCTCGTAGATGGGATTGGTGATGCCCTCGCGCCGCTGGGATTCGATCGCTTTTTGCTCTACCTCCCTATCGAATTGATCCGGCAAGATGACCCCACGGTTAACGATCTCCTGCCGCATCCGGTCGCGGACCTGACGGGACGCAACCGGATACTGCTGCAACTCCAAATAGAGCTGCAACACCTTCGGAAGGCGCCGCAGGTCAAAGGTAGCAGTGTCAGCCGGCGGGTCCGCGTTATGGTTGGCCGCTTCGCTTGGCTTCAAGCTTCTCCTTTAGTAACGCCAGCACCCTGGCGGGGTTCGCCTTGCCTTGCGTAGTGCGCATGACCTGACCCATGAGCCATTGAAGCAACGACTCTTTGCCGGAGAGGTACTGCGCGACCTCGCCCGGATGATTCTCTATGACTTGTCCAGCGATGCCTTCCAAAGTCCCCTGGTCGGAGATTTGAGCCAATTCACGGCGTTGAACGATAGCCTCGGCCGAATCGCCCTGCTTAACCATCTCCGCCAGCACCTCACGGGCGGTACCGGTACTGATGGCGCCCCGCCGGACCAGGTTGACCAAACCGACAAGCTCGGCTGGCGTCATGCGCATCTCCTCCACCGCCAGGCCACATTCGTTCATCAACCGGAACAGATCGCCCGTGATCCAGTTACTGATGGTCTTGGCCTGGGCGTGGCGGTCAACCGGTTCCTGTGCCGGGCACGCAGCCATGGCGTCCTGAAAAAAGCGGGCTACTGCCTGATCTGCCACCAACACCGCCGCGTCGTAATCGGAGAGGCCATAATCCACCACAAAACGGGCCTTGACGACGTCCGGAAGCTCGGGCAATTGGGACCGTAAGCGATCCAACCATTCTGGTTGGACCACCAGCGGGGGCAAGTCAGGTTCGGGAAAGTACCGATAATCGTTGGCGGTCTCCTTGCTGCGCTGAGGAAAGGTGATGTTGCGTTGTTCGTCCCATCCCATCGTCAGGCGCTTAACCCGGCCTCCGGTCGTCAGCACGTTTTCCTGGCGCGTGGTCTCATAAGCCAGCGCAGCACGCACTGAACGAAATGAGTTCAGGTTCTTTATCTCCGTCAGAGTCCCCCATTCGTTCGTGCCGGCCGGGCGCAGGGAGATATTGGGTTCGCAGCGCATCGCGCCTTTTTCCATGTCGGCAGTCGATATTTTCAGATAGCGCAAGAGGGTGCGGAGCTTGGTCAGGAAGTCATAGGCTTCCTCGGCCGATCGGATGTCTGGCTCGGTGACGATCTCTAGCAGAGGCACTCCGGCCCGATTCAGGTCCACCAAGCTGTGATCTCCTCGGTGTACCAATTTGCCCGTATCCTCTTCCAGGTGAGCCCGCCGGATCCCAATGCGTTTCTGTTCGGCGTTTGTTTCCACCATGACCCAACCGTTGACGGCCAGCGGAAGATCGTACTGTGAGATCTGGTAACCCTTGGGAAGATCGGGGTAGTGATAGTTCTTTCGGTCCCATTTCGTGAAACTGGCGATGCGGCAGTTCAGTGCTAACCCAGCCATAATGGCGAATTCGACCGCCTGCTGGTTGATCACCGGCAGGACTCCGGGTTGACCGGTGCAGATTGGGCAGGTTAGCGTGTTGGGCTCATGTCCAAAAGCGGCCGCGTTGCAACCGCAGAACATCTTGGAAGCTGTGGCCAGTTGTACGTGGACCTCGAGGCCGATAACCGGCTCGTACCCTTTATCCATGCCTTTGCATAAATCGGTGCATCCGCTCCAGGGCCTGTTCGATCTTTTCGTAGGCAGTGGCGTAGGAGCAGCGAACAAAGCCACGGCCTGCCTCGCCAAAGGCGTTCCCTGGAACCACGGCGACCCGCTCCTCTTGGAGCAACTGCTCCGCAAACTCGCTGTCGGTCATCCCACTGGCGGCCACTGAGGGAAAGGCGTAAAAAGCCCCCCGCGGTTCAAAACATTTTAGACCTATCTCGTTGAGACCGGTCACGATGAGTTTTCGCCGGCGATCGTATTCGGCAACCATGGTGTCCATATCAGCCTGCGAATGGCGGAGCCCTGCCAACGCTGCCCATTGGGCGGTGGTGGGAGCGGACATGATGGTGTATTGGTGTACCTTGCGCATGGCGTCCAGCAGTTCGGCTGGTGCTGCGGCGTACCCAATCCGCCAACCCGTCATCGCATGCGACTTGGAAAAGCCCTGCAGCAGGATGGTTCGCTGGTACATGCCCGACAGGCTGGGAAAGCAGACGTGCTTTGTGCCGTACACCAACTTGTCATAGATCTCGTCCGAGATAACCAACAGGTCGTGTTTTTTGACCAGGGCAGCGATTTCTCCCAACCTCTCCCGGCTCATGGTGGCACCCGTGGGGTTGTTGGGATATCCGATAAGGAGCACCTTGGTTCGGGGGGTGATGGCACCCGCAATCTGATCGGCGGTGACCTGAAAACCGTTATCCACCACGGTGTCAACCACGACCGGCACGCCGCCTGCGAAAATAGTCTCTGGCACATAGGAGACAAAACAGGGTTGAGGAATGATCACCTCGTCGCCCGGATCCAGGACAGCGGTGAGCGCCAGATAGAGCGCTTCCGAGACCCCCACCGTGATAAGAATTTCACTGGCCGGGTTGTAGGTCTGGCCGTACCGTCGGTCCAGGTCTTCGGCGATTGCCCGGCGCAGCTCCTCAATTCCTGAGTTCGACGTGTAGTGGGTCTGTCCTTGTGTTAGCGATTGTTGGCCCGCCTCGATGATGGCTGCGGGGGAGTCAAAATCGGGTTCGCCAATTCCCAACGAGATGACGTCCTCCATAGTAGCGGCAATATCAAAGAAACGGCGAATGCCAGAGGGTGGAACCTCGGCTACACGACGGGAGATGAATTTGCTCAGGCTCACTGTAACTCCTTGTCTTTTCTGTGGATGTGGGACGCACACTGCACGCTCCAATGGTCCGCCTGCAGATCGTACGCCAGGTGCAATCTCCGTCCGTCGGTTACCTGAACCAGGAAATGCAGTTGGTTGGGATCGCGCCACTGGTGTTCCACCAGAGTGACCTCCAGGCGTTCCTGGTCGTCCCAGACAGCCATCGGCCGGTCGGCATAACGGGAACTCGAATAGACCTCAACGCGAGCGGTCATGCGGGTCAGTCGGTGAGATCATGCCCGATCGAGGACGAATCGCCCACGTTGTAGGAATGAAAATGGCCGGTCAATAGAGCATCGCGACCGATGAGAGAACCACGGAGCAACCCATTACGAACGCACGCGCCCTCATCAATGATGCTATCCTGGATGATGGCGTTTTCGATGTGACAATTGGCAGCGATGGTGACATGCGGTCCGATCACCGCATGGCATATCCGGGCGCTCGGGTCGATGTGCACCGGCGGCACCAGGATACAGCTTTTCGACCTCACCTGGCTGCCGTTGTCATGCCCATGGTCCAACAGGAAACGGTTGGTCTGGAGGACGGTCTCGGGTTTGCCGCAATCTTCCCACACCTCGACTTTTCGAGGCAGCATGCGGGCGCCCTGCTGGATCATGATGTTAAAGGCATCAGCCAGATAGTACTCGCCCTTGGTCTGTAGTCCCTGCGCCAACTGGGTCTCGATGGCCCGGATCAGGTCTCGACCGTCGCGAACGTAGTAGAAACCCACCAGGGCCAGGTTGTTCAGGAGGCTTTCCGGCTTTTCGACCAACCGCTTGACCAACCCATCGGATCCCAACTCGGCGACGCCAAAGCGGCGCGGGTCTTGCACCTCTTTCACAAACGCGACGGCGTCGGCCGTTTCGGTGCCGAGTTTTGATAGGTCTGCCTGGATCAGGGTGTCCACAAACACGATCAGGGCCGGCCCTTCCAGGTAGTCCCGGCAGAGATAGATGGCCGGCGACTGGCCGTTCAACTCCTCCTGGACGAAAAACCGGGATGGCATTCGGTAGTTCTTCCTTACATAAGTCTCGATCTGGCCGCCGAGATAACCCGTAATGCACAGCAATTGGCTGATCTCCAGCCCGGCGAATGAGTCCAGCACATGGCCAAGCACTGCCTTGCCCGCAACATTGATCAGCGGTTTGGGTCGGGTATGTGTCTGAGGCCGGAGGCGTTTTCCAAAGCCGGCCATGGGTATGATCACCTGCATAGGATCTCCTTATCCGAGGTCAATGATGGAATACGCCTCTGCCAGGCACTCGGACGCACCAGCTCTTCGCTCATAGAGGAGCGCTCCGCTGGTGCCACGAGGTCGCCTGCTCGTATACGTGGGCGACACGGAGTAATTCGGGTTCGCCAAGGGCCGGCCCTATGAGCTGCAGACCCACCGGCAGGTCTGTGCTCGCGCCTGGATCGGCCGCATTCACCGAGGCAAAGCCGCACGGCACTGACAACCCGCAGATTCCGGCAAGGTTCGTCGATAGGGTAAAGACATCCTGAAGATACATCTGCAGGGGGTCATTCACCATTTCGCCGATCCTGAACGCTGTGCGCGGCGTGGTAGGGGCAGCAATCACATCCACCTTTTCAAAAGCGCGCTCAAGGTCCTGTCGGATGAGCGTGCGCGCTTTCTGGGCCTTGATGTAATAGGCGTCATAGTAACCGGCGCTGAGCGCGTAGGTTCCCAGCATGATGCGCCGGATCACCTCTGGCCCGAATCCCTCGCCGCGGGTGAGGTGGTACGTATCCCACAGATCTTTGCCGGTGATGCGCAGACCGTAACGCATACCGTCATAACGAGCCAGGTTCGCCGAGGCTTCGGCCGGGGCAATCAGATAGTATACCGGCAGCGCGTACGGAGTGTGGGGCAAGCTGATCTCGACGAGCTCGGCGCCCAGTTCTTCCAGGGTGGCAGTTGCCTCCAGCACAACAGCCTCTACCTGTGGTTGCATGCCGCCCACCATATACTCACGGGGCAGGCCGACGCGCACCCCGTTCAGACCGTCCGTCTTTTTCAGGCGCTCCACATAGTCCGGCACCGGGTCGGTGAGCGAGGTCGAGTCTAGCGGATCGTGGCCCGCTATTGTCTGGAGGACCAGGGCCGCATCTGCCACCGTCCGGCCAAACGTGCCGATCTGGTCCAGCGACGAGGCAAAGGCCACCAATCCGTACCGGCTCACCACACCGTAGGTAGGTTTGATACCCACGACGCCGCACAAGGCCGCCGGTTGCCTTACGCTGCCACCGGTGTCCGAGCCCAACGCGCCCAGGGCCATGTATGCCGCCACGGCCGCGGCGCTTCCGCCACTGGAACCGCCCGGAACGCGTGACAGATCCCACGGATTGCACGTCGGGCCAAAGGCCGAGTTCTCGGTGGAGGACCCCATGGCGAACTCGTCGGTGTTCGTCTTGCCCAAGAGAACGGCTCCGGCGGCTTGAAGCCGGTCAATGACGGTGGCGTTGAATGTGGGGACATAGTGCTCCAGAATACGAGAGCCGCAAGTGGTGGGAATCCCACGCACGTGGATGATGTCCTTGATCGCCAGTGGGATTCCAAGCAGCGGAGAAACCGGTCCGCCGGCAGACCGACGCACGTCCGCCCGCTGGGCGTCAACCAGCGCCTGCTCGCAGTTGCAGTACAGGAATGCATGAACCATTGGCTCCACGGCCGAGATGCGCTCCAAGACAGCGCGGGTGAGCTCGACGCTGCTGATCTCCCCAGCCTGCAAGAGGGCCTGGGCTTCTGTCAGGCAAAGTTCGTAAAGCTTCAAGGATACCGAAAATCAGAACACTTCCAGGATGGTTGGCACGCGGTACATCCCTTCCGCGGTGTCAGGCGCATTGGAGAGCGACTCTTCCCGATCACTCGAGGGTCGGGGGCAATCCGGCCGCATGACCGTGTGTGTGGGCAGAATCGTCGCCGTGGGTGGTATCGCATCCGTATCCAGCTCCTGGAGACGCTGAGCGTATTCCAGCACTGCCGACAGTTGGTCGCGGTAGCGAATCAAGTCATCGGTGGCGAGCGCGAGATGAGCGAGTCGGGCGATGCGTTCTACTTCTGCCAGGTCCAGTGCCATGACCACCTCAGCATCATTGTCGCCGGGATCCAACTCCTCGACGATCAGGGCGTGGCCGAAGAAGCCGCTTCAGCGGGGTTGGCGTTTCCGAGCAGCACGTCACGAACCGCACCGGCCAAGCGGGCCTGGACTGCCTGGTAGTATGCGTCGCCCGGCCACCGAATGCCCGAAAGGAGTTGTTCCCGGGCGAACGGAAGGTAGTCGTCTTCCTCGGGCCAAACCAGGAGGGCGCTCTGGGTGGCAGGCAACCAACTGCCCGCATAGCTCCAGATGCCCAGATTGTCTGCCTCTGCCAGCCAGGTGATCAGGTCGACTGCCATCTGCCGCCGAACCGGATCCGACGTGACGACGGCCCAATGCCACCCAGTAACAAACGACGCCCCAGGGCGATTCGGACCAGGAATCGGGGCCACCCCGGTACTGAACAGACCCGCCCGCTCACTTAGGTAGGTGCTGGCGTTTACGTGGGCTATGAGCGCGTTGTTGTTCTCGTATCTGCCAAAGCTCTCCGCCAGCGATCGGGTCTGGACTGTGGCGACCGGGATCACACGGTCGGCGGCGCACCGCTGATAAAAACGAAACACTTCGGTGAGGGGGTCGATGGCCAGCCGCGGGTTGCCTCCATCGTCAGTCAGCCTTCCGCCGGCCGCCAGGTAATGCAGCAACGGCGTGTCGACTCGGGCTTCTTCTGCTGCCGGGAAAACATACGGGCCGCCGCTGGCAAGGATACGGTTCCAGGTGTGCGGAACACTGTCGCTGAGGACGGCCGTATTGTACACCAGATGTTCCAGGTCCAGCATGAACGGGATGCCGAGCAGTTGCCCACCGACGGTGCCCAACGCACGTCCGACCGGAAAAAGATCGCCGATCACGTTGGGCGGGATCAGTTCATCCAGTGGTTGCAGCAGCGATTCTGCGCCGGCCGGCGCCGGCAGCGGTGCTATTTCCTCCAAATTCTGGTTGCTGAGCGTGGCAAGGTCCGGCAAGACCTTGGGTGCCACCGGGACCGCCGTGTACAAATAGTCAACAATGCTGCCCGGCCCCGTCGCGCGTTTGACCACCACATCCAACTCCAGGTCGGCGCGGCTCTGGTCGAATGCCTGCAACTGATCACGCAACTGACGCCCGCCGGGGTTGTTGTCTGATGGTTCGAACTCCTCGGTTATCCAGACCGTCAGGCTGATGGGACCGGTAGCATAGGTCAAGGAGCTGGTTGACGGCGCAAGCGGAGAAAGGTCGGGCGCGGTCGCGGTTCTGGAAACATCCTCCAGCGTTGGAGGAAGGGTGCCTGATGGCGTTGACAAGGGCGCAGTCGCAGAATCGGAATCCTGACAGCCGATCAGCACCCCTACCGCCACCAGAAACAGAGTCAAACGTACCAACCACCGTGTCATGAAATGCTTCCAGATAAACCTGCTACACCGAACATTATAACACAACCTATTGGCCTGTCCTGACGGCCCCGGAACGCAGCTCAAGACGGGCGGGTTGCTGCCAGGCTGCGACGAGCAATGAGGGTGACGGTGGGAGGGGTCTAACGCAGGGGAAGTCAGAGACGGCCCGGCTCAACTTTGGGCAGCGGCTAGCTTCTGGCTGCACTCAGCCAGCGGACGGGTCAGCTGCTCCCAGAGTTGCTGGATGCCGCCATTGTCGGTGGCAACGGAGTTGGTCTGGTTGAGTAATTCGAATACCTTGCTCCGGGCGATTTTCACGTCCGTGCCGGAGTAAAGGTCACCTCGATTTTGGAGCAAACGATCCAGGGTAGCGCCCGCCAGAACGACCGGAATCAGGCAGAACTTGCGGATGCCCACCTCTTGGGCCGGTACACCAAGCACGTATTCGATCCCCTGCAACAGATGTCGATAGGCGTAGACGAGAATGGGTACAATTCGATCAGAGGGATCGTTAGGGCCCAGCGGCAGGTACTGCCGAGGTATGTAATGTCGCCCTTCGTGATGGTCGCGAAAGGAGTCTTTGATAATGTTGGTCAGCTGTAACCCGGCGGCAAACCCGATCTCCAATGTCCGCAAATAGAGCAGCCGGGCTTCCTGGATGTACGGTGAGTAGAGGGCGAACAACGTGGTCAGCATCTCGCCGACAATTCCTGCCACCGTATAGCAATAGTCATCAAGCTGTTTCAGCCTCAGCAGCGTGAGCGTGTTCAGCTGGTCGTGACTCTGAACCCAGGATTGCATACCCCGTGCGGTGCGCGTGACATGCTCCACAATGACCTGCACGTAGGATGGCGGAAGCTCAGCCAGTTGCTCCATGATGAACGGAGTCTGACGCAACAGCTCGATGTGGTTCGGATCTTCAATCTGGTTCTCGTCCCGGTAGCGGCCTGCGAAATCGCGGGCCAGCGCCAGGTCACGTGGTTGGCTCATGACCTCGATCAGACGATCCAGCTCGGCAATGCGGCGTTCCTTGGGCCAGAGGTAGGCGTCCTCGATGGTGTCTGCGTTGCGAAAGAGCAGATAGCCCAGGGTTACCGCCTCCACCAACGGAGACGGCAGCATGGGGATGTTGAGTGCAAAGGTCCGCGAAGCGCTGACAAGCAGCGCCTGCAGCCGATCCTGACTCAGGGCCATCGCCTCACCTTGCCCGTTACTGCCATACTGGAATTCTACGGGATGCGGCCCGTTCTGTCCATAGCCACTTGCGCCCGGTCACCTAAAGCATTCAGTGCGCCGCCACCCACCCGCCCACTTCAGACGGGTCGGCTGGCGTTTCCCAATTGGGCCTGCAAAGATCCGCCGCCAAATAGGTAAAACCCGGCTACGGCGGCGGGGTTGCGGTCTGGGCCGTCACTGGTCTGAACTCGACAACGCCGGTTTCGCCCTTCTACACCGGCAGAGCAGCAATTGCGACGGGGCCTGGCGGCCGTCGTGGCTGACCAAGATGAGCGGTTTCTGCAGATGCCAATATGCCCGAAGCGACCCGTGCGTGATCAACGCGGCGCATCGCCCCCGACTTGGCCCAATGGACCTCCGGGCGGGAAGTCAGACCCGTTCAGGTGGGCGAAGGAACAGCCCGGCCGATTGAAGGGGCTTGACAGGGTGAATGGAGCATTGCGATCTTCTTGTGTCATCATCGCGTCCAATATATAGTAGGTGGGCCATGCGGGCGTATGCGTCTGCCCAAGCGGCGGAGGATTCACATGTCTGTCAGTTCGGTGCTCGAACAACTGCAGCGAAACCCCGGCTTTATGAAGCAGGTAGCTGCGTGGGAGCATGTCGGACCTCGGCCGCCGCGTTTTGGCGACCCACCCGGCGATCTGTACCCTGACCTGATCGATCTGTTGCGTCGGCAGGGAACGTGGCCGCTCTACCTGCATCAGGCGCAAGCAGTTCAGGCCACACTGCGGGGAGAGCACGTTGTGGTCGTCAGTGGAACTGCGTCGGGCAAGACTCTCTGCTACAACTTGCCGGTGATCCAGACGCTGCGCTCTGATCCATCTGCGGCGGCACTCTATCTCTTTCCCACCAAGGCTTTGGCGCAGGACCAAAGGGCGGCGCTCGACGAGCTGATCGGTGGCCTACCCGGCCAAAGGCCGGAAGTGAACCTCTACGACGGCGATACCCCAACCGCGCGCCGGTCCGCAATTCGCCGGGCGGGTGGCATAGTTCTAAGCAACCCCGACATGTTGCACGCCGGCATCCTGCCTCATCATCCCCGGTGGGTGCAACTCCTGGCCAACCTTCGGCTGGTGGTTCTGGATGAGATCCACGCCTACCGAGGGGTGTTTGGCAGCCACGTGGCCAACCTGCTGCGCCGTCTGCGACGGATATGCCGCTGGTATGGCAGCGATCCCAGGTTTGTCTGCACCTCGGCCACCATCGCCAACCCGGCCGAACACGCGGCAAAACTGATAGAAGCGCCGGTCACACTGATTGGACCGGAGCACGATGGAGCGCCGCGGGGAGAGCGGCATTTCATCCTACTGAATCCACCCATGATCAACCCCACGCTCGGCATCCGGCTGAGCGCGCTGGACGAGAGCGTCCAGATCGGCGGTGAGTTCCTGCAAGCCGGGGTTCAGACGGCGCTTTTCGCCCGCGCTCGCCTCACCACCGAATGGGTGTTGGCCGCACTCAGGGATCATCTGTCATGCTCAACTCTCCAAGCCGCGCAGCTTCAGGGGTACCGGGGCGGCTACCTGCCGGCCGAAAGGCGAACCATCGAACACGGTCTTCGCCAGGGCACCGTTCGGGGGGTTGTGGCGACCAACGCGCTGGAATTGGGGGTTGATATCGGCGACCTGGGTGCCTGCGTTCTGGTAGGATACCCGGGAACGGTGGCCAGCACCCGACAGCAAGCCGGTCGCGCCGGCCGGCGCCGCGGCAGCTCGGCGGCGGTGCTGGTGGCAGCACCCAACCCGCTGGATCAATACATCGTGGCTCATCCCGACTTTTTGATGGGTCGCAACCCGGAAAGGGCGCTCATCAACCCGGACAACCTCTCCATCCTGGTGAGCCACCTGCAGTGCGCTGCCTACGAGCTCCCTTTTTCGGCCGGCGAACCCTTTGGATCCGTCGGTGATGTGACCGACCTGCTGGATTTTCTGCGCGAGGAAGGGTTTCTATACCGTGAACGAGAGACCTACCACTGGGTAGCGGACACCTACCCGGCCGCATCGGTCTCGCTGCGCTCTGGGAGTGCGGAGCGGGTGATCATTCAGGACGTGTCGGTCCTCGGCCGCCCGGAGGTGATCGGCGAGTTGGAGCGGGAGAGCGCGCCTATCTTGCTGTACGAGGGTGCCATCTATCCGCACCAGGGGCAGAGCTACCTGGTGGAGAAACTGGATTGGGCGGGATTGAGGGCGGATGTGCGGCCCGTCACGGTAGAGTATGTGACTCGTGCCAGCAGCAGCAGCACGCTTGAGGTGTTGCAGATCGACCAGTTGGTTGAGACTGGGCAAATCACGCGTGCGCACGGCCGCGTTCGGGTCAACAGCCAGGCCACCGCTTTCCGCAAGCTCAAACGGTCCACCCACGAGACGTTGGGATGGGGTGAGATCGATCTGCCTCCCCAGGTGCTAGAGACGACCGCCTATTGGTTCACACTGGCGCCTGACCTGGCCCGGCAGCTGATGGTGGATGGTGTTCTGCCTGCGCCGCTGGACTATGGGCTGAACTGGACGGCGCAAAAGGCCAAAGCGGTGGCGCGGGACGGCGGCCGCTGTTGTCGGTGCGGGGCGCCCGAGCGGCCGGATCGGCGCCACGATGTGCATCATCTGCAACCGTTCCGGACCTTCGGGTACATTCCAGGTCAGAACGATTGGTACCGGCCGGCCAACGCGCTGGAAAACCTGATCACCCTCTGTTCCGCGTGTCACCGGCAGGTGGAAGCCCAGGTGCGGATGCGCAGCTCGCTGGCCGGTCTGGGCAGCGTGTTGCGCAATCTGGCGCCGCTCTTTCTCATGTGCGATACCCATGACATATTCGTCCTGACGGACAACCCGGCCGGCGGCAGCCAGGGGCCGACCGTCACGGTCTATGAGCGGGTACCGGCCGGAGTGGGTTTCAGCCAGCAGCTCTACGAACTGCACGTCCAGTTGCTGGCAGCGGCTGAGGAGTTGATCCGGCGGTGCCCCTGCCTGGATGGATGCCCTGGTTGTGTGGGTCCAGGCGGTGAGGTGGGACCGGAGACCAAGGCAACCACGCTGGAACTGCTGGACGCCATTGGGGGAAAAAGAAGCGCCCGCTAACGGGGGTGTTAGCGGGCGCTCGCGCCAAAGGAGGAAACAGCAACGAGCCTGGATGGGGGAGGGCCATTACCCCAGGCCCAATTACACCACAAATGATACCCGCGTCGTGTCTGCCTGCCGAGTGAAGCTGGGCATATTCTACAAGTGACATCTGTCACAAGACGGGGTCTGGCACCAGACCGATTAGTGTGTCCAGGAGCGAGGTGGCACGGCTGCCGGCTCGGCGTACGGGCCGTTCGCCAGATCGTCGAAATAGCCCCCGGCTGCCAATCCGCTGTAAGAAAAGATGGCATGGCCGGCGGTGCCGATGGCCCGGGCGGCGGCGATGCGGTTGGCGATCTCGTCAAACGAGCAGTAGCCGGCCCCTATGCCAGGGATCACCCACCGGCCGCTGCTGCTGGACTGAAAGTCGGCCACCAGTGTCTGCCAGACTGCCAGCGTCCAAAAACCTTCATAGGGGCAGCCCCCGTAGTTGGCGGGGTAGATCATGGGCATGATGCTGTCAACGTAACCACCCTGCACCCAGGCCTTGGAGTCCTGGTAATAGTCATAGTAGCCCTGGGACACACTGCTCCACCCCCATTCGGGCTTTGTTTGATAGATGGGCCAGACGGCCGCCGAGAGCCAGAGAGCTGGCTTTTTGGCGACCATCGCCTGGTAAAATTTGCTCACCGTCCCGTTGATCTGCTGCCGCTGCCAGCTGGCGTAGGTGGCGTTGGTACGTGGGTCTGGGCAGGATTGCCATCCGTAGTAGTACTGGCTCACCGGGTCGCATGAAGTGTTGGCGCCACCGTAACGGATGTGGTCCAGGTGAATCCCGTCGATGGCGTAGCGCGTCATGAGGTCGTTGGCAAGGGCCACGTATTGCCCGTCCCCGACATAGGACGCTGGCGTGGCGCGGAGGTAGCCGCTGCAATGGGTATTGTAGGACGTGTCCCATTGCAGCCCATTGAGCTTTCCCGCGGTCGTGCCTTCGCCGGCCTCAAGCACGTAGTAGAAATGCTCGGGCGTCGTGTGGGGCGGTGGGTTGACACAGCTATCCCACACAGGATAGACGTTGAGGTAGGCATGGAGCTGGATTCCGCGGCCGTGGGCCGCGTTGACAAAGTGGGCCAGCGGGTCCCACCAGGGGTTGGGTGCCTGACCCAACTGCCCGCCGGTGACCCGCTGCGCCCAGGGTTCTAGCCCGGGGGCATAGTAGGCATCGGCTGCGCCGCGCACCTGGAAAAAGATGACGTTGAACCCGGCATACGCCGCGTTGGCCACAATCTCGTCAATCTTGGCCGGGCTGGCGGGCTGGCCATAGATGGTCCAATCAAACCGGCTCACCCAAAGCCCGCGGACCTCATCGTTCGGCTGCGGGGTCGGTGTAGGGGTCGGTGGGGGTGGCGGTTTCAGACGGTACACGGTGGGAAGAAAGACCTTGGTGGGTGGCCGGTACCGAAAGATGGCGGGGAGATAGGCTTCCGGGTTGAGGGTGGCGCTGCGGGCCACGGCCAGTCCGCCAACTGCTGCCAACACCATGGACGCGAGCAGCAGCCATCCGATCCGAGGTCGGCCTCCAGGTTTCCGGGTTTCCATTTGCTGATCCCTTCGTCTCTCACGCGGCGCGGTGTTCTGACCGCGGGTCGGTCCGGCGGATGATGTCGCTCACCGTCTGCTGATTGAATCCCCTGAACCCTTCTCCGCGCTGGATGTTTTCCAGGTGGCTGCCGACAGCTCCTTCATCAGCCAGGCGTTGGTGCTGGGCCAGATCGATCTGGCCGGCGGCGCGGAGTGCGACCAACCGGTCGCCGGGGACTGCCCAACGCTCGCCCCGGGTAAAGGCTTGCTGCAGGAACGGGAACTCGCTGAAAGGTCGCATCATCTCTACCCCTCGTTGGGCCAGATCGGCCGTGGCTTTGGCAAAAGCGCAGCGGGCAGCGAGGTGGTGCAGGCCGGCGGATAACATGGATTCACCGTGCAACGCGCACCACAGGCCCACGGTGCCCAGCTCGGGCCGCGGTTCCAGCAACCGGTGGGTCAGGTCCGCCTGTGCCTCGTCTGGTGCCAGGTCCACATCGGCGAAAACCGTTAGGCCGCAGGCCGGCTGGTACAAGACCTGGGCGCCCCACCCGGCCTCGGACCCGGCGTAGAAGCGCTCCCGGGGTTGGAATCCCAGCGCGGTCAGGATCTGGACCAACTGTGGAAAGCACTCGCGTGAACTCCGAAAGGTATGGTGGTCATGGTTGGCCCATCCCAACCCCAGCCTTTCCTGGCGCGCTCTCTGAACCTGGCCCGCCCAATTGCGTCGCTGCCAATAAGCGCGTTCGGCCGCAAAAGCCGCCCAGGCAGCCATATCTGCACCTAATTCGCCGGCCAGGCCCTGGGCCAATCGCAGAGTCGCCGCCATACCCTCTCGCGGTTCGTGCCAGTCTCGAGGCCGCGATGCCCACCGTTCATAGGCCGTCAGGTATCGCTCCGCATAATCGGCGGGCATCCTGACCGGGATCAATCCCGCGTGTCCGCGCCGTTCAACTACCCACACGTTGACGCTGTCGGTCTGCCAGGCCAACGCCCGGCGGAAGGGACCCAGCGGTGACCCTTCGATCGGGTTCGACAGCCTCTGAGCCGACAGAAAGGCAGCTATATCCTCTACCTGGATGGCCGCCACCAGCATGGTGCCTGGCTCGGCCGGCGTCCCAGCACGCAGGATCAGGCGGGGAAAGACAGCCCCCGGGTGGTGGAGCACCTTGTCGCCGGCCTGAACCGGAACAGCGTGTGGCTCAAAGCCCAGGTTGGCCAGTTCTCGTCGCGGGCGGTCGCCGTCGGCCAACACCACGTGGTCGAGCCAGTCAACCAGCCGGGTGCTGGTATGGCTCAGCAATCCGTCCGCCAACCGGGCAAAGGTTGGCAACCCGGTTGTCAGGGCCTTGACAAACTCCTCCGCCTCGGGGTGGCGGAGCCACTGAAAGGTTTCACCTGGCTGGGTCATGGTTTCCTCGCAACAGGCTCTCGGCGGGTTACTGGCATTGCCTGAGAGAGCCCGTGTCAGCTGTCAGCAATCCCGTGCCCGCCCCGGCCCCGGCCGACCCACTCGGTGGGGCTGTTCCAATCCGCCGCTTTCCACGGCATCTTTTCCGGCCGAACCAGGGGCATGATGTCCCGCAGAAACGCCAACCGCTCGACGTCGGACATGGGCGTGAATGATTGGGCGATTGCCAGATTCTCCTCCAGTTGATGAATGGTCTCCATGCCCACGATCACCGTGCTGATCGGCAGGCTGAACGCATACCGTAGCGAGCGCTCCACCTCGTGCGTCAGGCTGCCCAACCCCAGCACTTTCATGCCAACCGTTGCCACTCCGCGAAGGTTGGCCAGGTGGAGCAGCTCCTCCGCAGCGCTCAAGATCAGGTGGTCCAAAGCGGAGGTTGCTACCAACACGCTGTCAAACGGAAAGCGGTCCAGCGCCTCCACCAGAATCTGGGGATCGGTGTGGCAACTGATGCTGACGTACCGCACCAGGCCCTCGTCGCGGGCCTGAATGGCTGCCTCCAATGCCCCACCCGGTCCGGTCATGGCGTCCAGCCGGGCGTAATCCCACACGTTGTGCAGTCGCCACTCGTCCACGCGGTCGGTCTGCAGTCGCTCCAGGCTCTGCTCCAGCTGGCGCCGGGCGCCGTCTCGCGAGGTGTCCCAGGTCTTGGTGGCGATCCACATTTCGTCGCGCCGAAAACGGGCCACCTGACCCAATCGTCTTTCAGACTGACCGTTGGAATAGATCCAGGCGGTGTCGAAATAGCGGAAGCCGCGGTCGATGGCGGTGTTGACCATCTGAATGGCCGTATCCTCGCTGCATCCGCGCTCGTCAACAATCTGTTCTGCGCCAAAGCTGAGAATGGCAAAACGTTCGCCGGTCTGGCCAAAGGGCCTGGTTTCCACGGCGCCTGAGCTGTTCTGGTCCCTGTCAGGTGGTGCCGCATCGACGTTCCGCGGCCGGGTGGGGGAATCGGGTGGTGTGGGTTCATTACCGCTGCCTGGCAGGCCATCGACGAAAACCCGGTCTTTGGCCGACAGCGTGGCGCGGGCCAACAGCTCCGGCCTGCGTTGCCACGTCCGTAGAAGCGCCTGCTCGCGGCGCCACTGTTCGATATGAGCATGGTTGCCCGTCTGCAGGACCTGCGGAACCTGCCACCCGCGAAACACGGCCGGCCGGGTGTATTGGGGACCCTCAAGCAGGCCACTGGCGTGGGAATCGTCCTCGGCCGCCCAGCGGGCTCCCAAGACCCCTGGAACAAGCCGGGCAACGGCGTCCAGCACGACCATAGCCGCCAGTTCGCCGCCGGTCAGCACATAATCGCCGATGGACAACTCGTCGGTTGCCAGGTGCTCGCGGATGCGTTCGTCAAACCCCTCGTACCGACCGCAGATCAGCGCCAGTTGGGCGTGGGCGGCCAGGTCCTGGGCCACTCGTTGGGTCAGAAGCCTGCCTTGTGGGGTGAGCAGGATGACCGGGCACGGTGCCGGGTCACCCAGCACCGATTCCACTGCCCGGAAAATGGGTTCCGGTTTGAGTACCATCCCTCCGCCACCCCCGTAGGGAGTGTCGTCGCACACGTGGTGCTTGTCGTCCGTGAAGGCGCGGATATCATGGATGGCGACCTGAATCAGGCGGATCTCCTGGGCTCGCCTCAGGATGCTCTCCGTCAGGGGGCCGTGAAACATCGCCGGGAATAGGGTAAACACATCGAACCGCATGCCGCAATTCTAGCACAGCGGAATACCGACCGCTACTCGCAGGTCAGGGATTGGAGTATAATGACCTTGCTGCGCCGGACGCGACGGCCGACTTGATGGTCGGGTTGCCCCTGCGCAGGGAGTACAACCCATGAGAGTGTACATCACCGGTATCCAAGGCCAATTGGGACAGGCGCTGGTCCGGCGGTGGTCGCCATCGGCTGAGGTTTGCGGTGGAGATCTTCCGGAGGTGGATATCACCCTGGCGGAGAGCCTGACCCAAGCCATCGCTGAGGCCCGACCGGACCTCGTCGTTCACTGTGCGGCGATGACCGACGTGGACGGCTGTGCTCGAAATCCGCCAGCCGCTCTGCAGATCAATGGCCTGGGAACGCAGAATGTGGCACTGGCTTGCCAACAGGTAGGGGCGTCGATGGTGCACATCAGCACCAACGAGGTGTTCAGCGGCCGGTGGGACGCGGAGCAGGCCCGCCCGTACCACGAATTTGATGCGACCGATCCCATAAACCCGTATGGGGCCAGCAAGGCCGCCGGCGAGTGGTACGTACGGCATCTGCTCGGCCGATTTTTCATTGTTCGGACGTCCTGGCTCTACGGCTCTCAAGGGCGCAATTTCATCCACACCATCCAGGCGGCGGCCGACAAACACGGTGCGTTGCGGGTGGTCACGGACGAGGTCGCTAACCCCACCTGGGTTGAGGACCTGGCGTCGGCTGTTGTACGGCTGGCCGAATCCGGCCGACATGGTGTGTATCACCTGGTCAACGAGGGATACTGCTCCCGCTACGCTCTTGCCCGGCGGATTCTGACGCTGACCGGCCGGGACCAGGTGCCGGTGGCCCCCATCGTCCGGAGCCAATGGCCCCGGCCCTCTGTCCCGCCCGCCTTTGCACCGCTCGCGAACCACTGCGCGGCCGCGTTGGGAATCCGGCTCCGTCCCTGGGAGGAAGCGCTGGCGGCCTATCTGGACACGGCTGGATCCAGCGTGCCATCCGACGTGGCCGGTCCGACCGGCTAGAAGGCTCGTGCGGTGGTTGCTTGGTTGCCCCATCGATCCGCCATGACCGGCTCTTTGGCTCCCCTCTTTAGCGTAGTGATACCCAACTGGAACGGAGCAGAGCACCTGCCGGTCTGTCTGAGTTCGCTGCGCACCCAGAACCTGACCGGCCTGAGACAGGCCGGCAAGCGCGACGGCCTGGAGGTTATTGTCGTCGACAACGCCTCCGTCGACGGATCGCAAGCGCTGATAGCGGCCGATTATCCCGAGGTGCGGCTGATCGAGTTACCGGAGAATTGCGGCTTTACCGGGGCATGCAACGCCGGCCTGCAGGCGGCCGGTGGGGAGTATTTGTTGCTGTTGAACAACGATACCGAAGCTGACCCAGATTGGTTGGGCGCAGTAGCGGCCGCCTTTGAGCGGCACCCCGAGACGGGATCGGTGGCCTCCAAGATGCTGCTCTTTGACCGGCGAGATACCATCCACACGGCCGGGGATTACTACCGGCTGGACGGTGTTCCGGGCAACCGGGGCGTCTGGCAAACCGACGTCGGGCAGTACAACCGCGAAGAGTATGTCTTTAGCGCCTGTGGTGGTGCGGCCGGTTACCGGCGCACCATGTTGGAGCAGGTGGGCCTGCTGGATCAGGCCTTTTTCTTTTCGTGCGAGGACCTGGACCTGGGATGGCGCGCGCAACTGGCTGGGTGGCGCTGCGTGTACGCTCCGGATGCGGTCGTTTATCACAAGTTGCAGGCGACTGGCGGCGGGACGGTTGCCAGCTATTACACCGGCCGCAACACGATCTACCTGATAGCCAAGGACTATCCGGGTTCCCTGCTGCGGCGGTATTGGCCGGCGGTGGTTCGGGAGCAGTGGCGGCTCAGCGCTCAAGCCCTACGGTCATGGCGAGGCGCTGCTGCCCGTGCCCGGCTCCGCGGCCAATTGGCTGGACTGGCCAGTCTCTGGCGCATGCTGCCCGCCCGGCGGAAGGTGATGTCTTCCCGCCGGGTGACCGACGATTACCTGTTGACCGTGCTCACATCGGTTGACGGTACCCCTTAGGTTGATATGATTAACCCAAAGGAGTTCTGGGGAATGCCCGGTTGCGCACTAACCTATCCGTTGCTGCTTTCCATAATCATCCCAGCCCATAACGAGGAGTACCGGCTTCCCGGCAGCCTCGTAAAAATCGACGAGTTCCTGCGATTGCAGAGCTACCCGTATGAGGTCATCGTGGTTGAAAACGGCAGTGCCGACGACACGGTGGGGGTGGTGAACCGTTTCGCGGCTGATCACCCGTACGTGCGGCCGATGGTCGTGCAAACCCGAGGCAAGGGGCTGGCAGTTCAGGCCGGCATGTTGGCTGCCCAGGGTGAGTATCGCTTTATCTGCGATGCGGATCTCTCGATGCCGATTGAAGAGATTGTCAAGTTTCTGCCGGAGTCGCTGGGTGCCGGCACGGTGCAGGAGCGTTTTGACCTGGCCATTGCCTCACGCGAAGCGCCCGGCGCAGTCCGCTATGGTGAGCCGTGGTACCGCCACCTGATGGGGCGAATTCTGAACTGGATCATCAAGCTGATGGCGCTGCGCGGTTTTGAGGACACCCAGTGCGGATTCAAGATGTTTCACGCGGCCGCGGCGGAGGACCTTTTCCGGGTGCAGACGCTGAGCGGGATCGGCTTTGACATCGAACTGCTGTTTGTGGCCAGCAAGCGGGGTTACGCCATTTTGGAGGTCCCGGTCAACTGGTATTTCAGCGCCGAGAGCCGAATGCGATTGGTGAAGGATTCTCTGGCGGCCATTGCAGAGATCCTTCAAATCCGTCGCAACTGGCGGGCGGGGGTCTATGAGCAGGAGGTGGCAGCCTGATCGACCCAGACCTCAGCCTGGAGCGGGAGGCTTGGTCCGAGGGCTTCCGCCACGTGGTTGGTGTGGACGAGGCTGGCCGGGGCGCGTGGGCCGGGCCGGTTGCGGCCGCCGCAGTGATGCTGCCGGCGGACCGCCCGGACCTGACCCGACGCCTGGCGGGCGTACGGGACTCCAAGATGCTCACGCCCAGGCGGAGAGAAACGCTCGTGGAGGTCATACAGCGCGAGGCGATGGCCGTGGGAGTTGCCTTTGTCGGGCCGGAGGTGATTGTGGAGCAGGGAATCGCTGCTGCTACCCGCCAGGCGATGATGGACGCCATCGATTCGCTATTGCCGCCTCCAGATTACCTGCTCATTGACTATGTACGATTGCCCCAAACCGATGTTCCGCAGCGGAATGTGGTCCGGGGTGACCAGAAGAGCCTGGCGATTGCGGCCGCCTCTATCGTGGCCAAGGTTGCACGAGACCAGGTCATGGCCCGCTGGGAGCAGGACTTTCCCGGCTATGGTTTTCGGCAGCACAAGGGGTACGGAACCCGGGCTCATCGGGCAGCGCTGGGCCACCTTGGGATGACTCCTTTGCACCGACGTAACTGGCGACCGATGCTGGCCCTGGGTGAGGTCGGGCGGGACTTGTATCCCCGGGGGTTACTGGAGCAGACGTGATCAAGGTTGCGCTGGTCCACGATTGGCTGAACCAATACGGGGGAGCAGAACAGGTCCTGGAGGTTCTGAAAACCTTGTATCCCGATGCGCCGATTTTCACCTCCATCTATTGGCCTGAAGCCTTGCCGGAAGCGTACCGGCATTGGGATATTCGCACGACGTTCATGAATCGTTTGCCGTGGGTCAAGCGGCACCATCAACCGTTCCTCCCGCTCTACCCGTTGGCTTTTGACAGCCTGGACCTCTCTCGGTATGACCTCGTGATCAGCAACAAGAGCGGTTTCTGTCACGGGGTGATCACCGGGCCGGAAACACTGCATATCTGCTACTGCCTGACTCCCACCCGGTACGTGTGGGACCTGGGTCATTACGCAGAGCGCGAAGGGCTTGGCCGGATGACGCGGGCTGCGCTACAGCCCGTGGTGAGCGGCTTGAGGATCTGGGACCGGTTAGCGGCCGACCGGGTGGACCATTTCATTGCGATATCGAGCACCGTGCAACGGCGAATCGCTCATTACTACCGGCGGGATTCGGTGGTCGTCTACCCTCCGGTGGATACCGACCGGTTTTCGCCCGCTGAGAAGGTGGACGATTACTACCTGGTCGTATCCCGGTTGGTTCCGTACAAGCGGGTCGATCTGGCGGTGGAAGCCCTTAGCCGCCTGGACCGGCCGCTGATGGTGGTGGGGGAGGGACGCGACCGGCGCCGACTCGAGGCCATGGCCGGCCAGTCGGTCACCTTCACCGGCCGGTTGCCGGACGATGAGGTGGCTCGGCTCATGGCGCGGTGCCGGGCATTCCTGTTTCCCGGTCTGGACGATTTTGGCATCTCCCCCGTGCGGGCCATGGCCGCCGGCCGGCCGGTGATTGCCTTTGCCGGCGGCGGCGCACTGGACTATGTACAAGAGGGCACGACCGGGCTCTTTTTCCGGGAACCGACCTGGGATTCGTTGGCATCTGCCATCCGGCGGTTCGAGGAGCATAGCTTTGACCCCGGCGTTATCTGCTCCCGCGCCCAACAATTCAGCCGGGCCGTTTTCGAGGAGCGAATGAGCACCTTGGTGTCTGACATGCTGCAGACTAGCAAACGGTGAGATATGGAGCTGTTGAGACTCTGGGCTGTTGTACGCCGCCGCTGGCAACTGGTCCTGATTCCGTTCGTCGTGGTCCTTGCGTTGGGATTGCTTACCTATCACCGCCCGGCGCCTGCCTATAACGTTGGCATCCGTTACAGCGCCGGGCAGCCGCCAGCCGAAGGCAGCGGGGCAGAATACGAGGACGACCGGTATTTCCCCTGGCTGACGTCCGAGTACATTGTGAACGGTCTGCGGGACTGGGTTACCAGCGGGTCTTTTGCTGAGGCTGTCAGCGAAGAACTGGCCCGGCAGGGTGTTGAGGTATCGCCCGGGGCAGTCCGGGGCAGTACGGCCGCCGAAAATGTGCGCAGTATCCTGTTGGTCTCGATGACCTACGGCGACCGCGACCTGGTGGAAAAGATGATCAATGCGGCCACCACCGTGCTTCAGACCCGGAATGCCGAGGCCTTTCCCCACATGGGCGAGGGCGCCACGGTTGTGGCGTTGGACCGAGCGGTCGTCAATCGGGTGCCGGCCGGGCTGCGTGCCGCGCTGGACCTACCCTTGAGGCTGGTGCTGGCGGTTGGTGCCGGCCTGGCGCTGGCCTTTCTGGCGGACTATATGGATCCCAGGATCTGGGGGCGCCGGGAGTTGGAGGAGATGGGATTGGTCGTGCTGGCCGAGATTCCCAGGAGCAGGTGAAACAATGACTCTACAAGATTATTTTCGCATCATCCGAAGGCGAGGCTGGATCATCGTGCTGCTGATGGTCATGACGGCCGCGGCTGCGTTCGCGTTCAGCAAGCTGCAAACGCCCGTGTACAAATCGTCGGTGGATATCTTGGTGCAGCCGGCGCGGCCCGATTTTGGGCTCGCCCAGACGGCCAAAATCCTGCTGCGAAGCTATGTATCCTATATGAACACTGACAAGCGGGCAGAAGCGGTGGTCAACGTGCTGGGGCTGGATCGGTTGCCGGCTGAACTCCGCAGCGACGTCACCATCGCCTCCGACGAATCCCGACTGGTGATCCAGCTCACCGTGGAGGACACCGACGGGGATCTGGCCAATGACATCGCCCAAGCCTGGACGGATCTTTTCGTCCAGTGGCGCAACGCCGAAAACAGCTTGCAGCGGAAGGAAGACCAGGTGGATGCCATCCAGTTGGATGCTCCGCGCTACAGCTTGGCCCGCCCCAAGTGGAAAGTCAACGTGCTGGCGGGGGCGGTTTTGGGCGCCCTGATTGGAGGGGTGATCGTTTTTGTGCTCGAGTGGGTGGAATCGGGCGTCGTGCGTCGACCGGAAGACATCGAGCGCTACCTGGGTTTGCCCTTGCTGGGGTCTATTCCGGCGCTCAAGATCGATGTCAGCCAACCGCACCCCACGGGCGGTCTCCCCGGCGCGTCTCCAGCTGCATGGCAGCCGGCGACTCATCCATCAGCGCGGACACCGAACGCTCATCCGTTCAACTCAGCCGTTGCCAAGCCGGGCGGGACGTCACCCGGTCTCCCTCCTGACCAGGAGGGAGTAGGCCCCATTGAACCGACGCTCTTGCACCCAAAGGAAGGTGAATGATGACAAGCCAGATTCGCGCCAACCTGGTGACGGTTTCCGATCCCCGCTCGCCGGCCGCTGAGGCATACCGAACCCTCCGCACCAACCTCTCGTTCTCCAGCCTGGATCATCCCATACGGACCCTGGTGGTGACAACGCCGGCTCCACAGGACAACAAATCCCTCTTTATCGCCAACTTGGGGGTGATCATGGCGCAAGGTGGCTACCGCACCTTGCTGGTAGACTCTGACCTGCGTCGGCCCGTTCTTCACGATGTCTTTGGGGCCGATAACAGCGTGGGTCTAACCACCATGATGGTCAACGAAGAGGCCTTGAGCAACCCGCCGGTGGTGAGCACCGAGATCGAGAATCTGTGGCTGCTGCCTACGGGACCACTCCCTCCCAATCCGGCCGATCTGCTCGGCTCGCGCCGCATGGAAGGCGTCATCGCGCGGTTGGCCGAGGGGGTAGACCTGGTGCTGCTGAATGCTCCGCCCGTCATAGCGGTGACCGATGCCACGCTGCTGGGCACCAAGGTAGACGGTCTCTTGCTGGTGATCCGCGCGGGCGTCACGCGGCGCGAGCATGCGCAGCGGGCCAAGGAGTTGCTGGAAAAGGTGAATGTTCGCATTGTCGGGACCGTGCTGGAAAACGCGCCGCCAGACGCCATGCTGGGCGCGTACTATGGATAGATCGACCCGTCCGCCGCACACCGGCGCTTTGACAAACCCGACGCGTTATGTTACCATCTACGCCAATCGAGCGAAAAGCAACTGGGAACCGGACTAGTATCCGCTCGCACGACGGTCAGAGAGCTGCCGGGTGGTGGAAAGGCGGTACGGGCGAGAGCGGTGAATGGACCGGGGAGTTGGCGACGCCAAAGGGAGCAGCCTGAGTAGCGTCCTCCGGGTTCACCTCCGTTATCTGGGTGAGGGCATTGTCCGCGTTTGCGGGCTGTGCTGATTTGTGAGACTGGCGACGCCCCTTGTGTGTTTCACAAGGGGTTTTTTTGTGTGGGCACCCGGAGGTTTCGGGAGGTGCTGCGCGAGGTGTGCTGACCATTGTCTTGGGCCTGACGCCCGGCCCTGATGGCGGGAGGGAGAGGAACAGATGACCGAACGAAAGAGAATTCTTACCGGCGACCGGCCGACGGGCAAATTGCACCTGGGTCATTACGTTGGAAGCCTGGCGAACCGGGTCCAACTGCAGGACACGTACGACTGCTTTTTCATCATTGCCGACCTGCACATGCTGACGACCAGGCCGGCCAAGGAGGATATTGTCGCCTTGCGAAGCACCATCCGAGAGATGGTGCTGGACTATTTGGCGGTCGGGATCGACGCAACACGGTCGACCATCTACCTGCAATCTGGCGCCCACGCCGTCTATGAGATGAATCTCATTTTCGAGATGATGGTGACATTGCCGCGCCTGACCCGGCTACCCAGCATCAAAGAGATGGCGCGAGCCGCCAACATTGACGATGAGGCCATGCCTTTTGGCCTGGTGGGCTATCCGGTGTTGCAGGCGGCCGATATTCTCATGCCGCGGGCACATCTGGTCCCGGTAGGCAAGGACAACGAGGCCCACGTCGAGATCACCCGGGAAATCGCGCGCCGCTTCAACCGGCTGTACGGAGAGGTCTTTCCGGTCCCAGATGCGCTGATTGGCGATGTGCCCACGCTGGTGGGTACCGATGGTCAGGCCAAGATGTCCAAGAGCCTGAACAACGCCATCTTTCTCTCGGATGACGCCAAGACGGTGACCAAAAAGGTCCGTGGCATGTACACGGATCCCAATCGAATCCGAGCCGATATACCCGGAACGGTGGAGGGAAATCCGGTCTTTAGCTACCATGACGCGTTCAACCCGGACAAGCAGCAAGTGGAAGCGTTGAAGGAGCGCTACCGAGCTGGGACGGTGGGCGATGTGGAGGTGAAAGAGCACCTGGCAAGCGCGCTCAACCAGTTCCTGGACCCACTGCGCGAGCGCCGCGCCCACTATGATGCACAACCCGGCCTGGTGGAGGAGATCATATACGACGGCACCCAGCGGGCCAACGCGGTGGCCGATGCAACGCTTCGGCAGATGAAGGACGCCATGGGATTGACCGGCGTGTGGAACCGCATCTCGCGCAAAGCACGGGAGCGAAAGCAAAAACAGGCGGACCAGGGCTCACCGGAACAGCAGGGGCAGGAACTGCCGCCAGGCTGAAGGTGAAAAGGGCGTCGCCCAGTAGGTGAAGCGCCCGTCGGGTTCCTGCGGGTGGTGCCCTTCGATCAGGCCCAGCACCGGCCGGTCGGCCTGAATCCAGCCAGCATAGATCGAGGCTTCGAGCCAGGGCTCCAGGGGCCGTATTGCGGTTGGACCGACCTCTATTGACGGCAGCGTCCACGATTCGCCCGACGCGCTAACATAGTGTATCGAGATGGTCGCTGGGGACGATGTGGGATTGTACACCCACCAGGTGGTCAACCAGTCATCATGATTTCCCAGCAGCAACGGCGCCGCCAGGTGGGTTGCCGCCTGGTTGACCGGAACGGCGGCGTAGGCTGAACTGCCGGCCGGGCTGTCGGTGCATATGGTGGCCATGATGGGGACAGAACCCTCGATCAGATAGGTGTCCGGGTGATCCGCTTCTGGCAAGACGGCGAGGCTCGCGCCAGGCGGAAGCGGGTGATGGCTGCAGGAGCCGTCCAGTACCGCGCAGACGGTCACGAGACCGGTTGCACTGATCTGCGGATTCAGCAGGTGGATGGTCGGTGTCGCTGCTCCGGGGATTAGACCGGCCACCAGAGGAGCGACCAGCTGGGCAGATCCTTCCGGTTGGGCTGCATAGATCGCCCATTGGGATTCGTTCGACCGGACGATATCTATGTGGATGGGCTGGGTGGCCTGCAGCTGTGCTGAACCGCCAAAGCCCGCAGTCAGTTGCACAATGCCCGCCAGGTCGAGTTCTATACTCCCGTTCACGGGGATGTCTAGCTTGTCCTGCCACACTGGCGTGCTGGAGGAATCGGACAGCGACACTTGCACCTCGGCCGGCGCCGAACCCAGATTCGCCACCAGGATCTGGCTGGTGAACTGGCCCTCTGGCGACATGCGCTCCACCCACGCTGCATGGTAGACCGTAGCAGTGATGTTATCCTGCACCATGGGAAAGACGTCGTTGCCGGCCATACCCGCGGCAGGAAAAGCGCGGTGCAGCACGGCGCCGACCACCAATTGCTCCGTGTCAATGCGCACCGTGCCGGTAAAGCCGGGGTCCAGCCCCTGTTGCTCCGGCTGGAAGAACCTGGCAGTGCCGCTAGCCAGCGTATCCGAGACCGTGAATACAGATCGGCCCACCGGGTCAAAAAACCGCGCGTTCAGCGGGGCGGGAGCCACGTCCAGATTCAGCAGCTGAAGCTCTGTTGCCTTCCAATCGGCAATCCGGCCGGCGCGGCCCAGCTGAACCACCGTGAGAAGGAGGAAAAGCCCAACGGTCAGGGCAAAGGCCGCCCTCGTGATCCGGATACGCAGCAGCAGAGGCCGTCGTCTGGGACTCGGGTGCGGTTGCGGGTCTCTGATCGGCGACATGGTCCGTATCTCCTTTCACCCGGCCGGGTGTACCCTGATGCGCTGGCTTCCTGGGCGCGGAGGGCGGACGGCAACCTTGGGTTGAGCCAGATGGAAAGGGAGCGTCCAGCGCATGGCCGACTCTATTGTAGCCCGTTTGGCGGCGCAATCAACCACCGATACAGCCGCGGCACTGGTCCGGCCCGACCTTAACCTGGCGCCGGACCGTCTGCCGCGACCATTCCGCCCGGCTTCCGGCCGAGTCGTTTTGCTGCTTCCTGGTGGACGATTGCCCGCTGCGGCTGACCGATTGCCCGGTATGCCTGACTCAGCAGTTTGTGTGCCTGGACCTGATGAGAGAGCGAGCCGATGGTAGAGGCCGCCGACAGAGCCTGTTCCCCCTCTAGCGCCGCCTGATGGGGTTCATCCGGCAGATACGCCTGGGCCAGCAACTGATGCGCGCAGGCCACCCCCTCCTGGTCTCCAATCTCTACGCTCTCCTGAAGAGCGGCCCGGGCGTGTTCGACCGCTCGGTCCCGGTTGCCCAAGCTCAAGTGAACCTCGGCCAGGTTGATCCCAGTCAGGGCAACGCCCAGGCGGTTCCCGATCCGGTGAAATAGCTTTTGGGCTTGCTGGTACTCCTCAACTGCCCGACCGGCATTCCCCTGGGCAGCAAAGATCAGGCCCAGATTGTTGCGAACGCTGGCTATGCCCAGCGCGTGCTCCATTTTGATGCTGATCTCCAGGCTGCGCCGGTACATGGCGACGGCGGTATCGGCATCGCCCAGGCTCCAACTGGCCGCTGCCAGGTTGTTGCAGCTCTTGGCGATCCCCAGTTGGTCACCTGTCTGCTCACGCAATGACAGGCTGCGGCGGTGATGTTCCCGTGCGCGTTCGTGTTCGCCCTGGTCGCGCAAGATGACCCCCGTTGTGTCCTCCAGATCGGCCAGGACCAGGAGGTTTGCAGCCGGAAGTGCCTCCTTTGCCTGGTCACAGGAGTTGAACGCGCCCTCCAGGTCCCCCTGCCGGCGCTTGACCCACGCTATCCCCAGGTGAACCAGGGCCAGCTCCAGCGACGGTCCCGGGACAGCAGACAGCAGCTGCCGCGCCCGAGCCAGCTCCTGCAAAGCCTGGTCGTATTGCCCTTGAGCTTCCAGTACGTCAGCCAGGAGACGACGAGCATCCGCCTCCAGTCGGGTTCGTACGGTGGCCTCCATGATTTCCAGCGTTGACAGGTTCAGCACGGCGACCAGGTGATCGGCAGCCGGTCCGTACTCACCCAGGTGGAGCAGGATTTCCGCTGCCTGTGTGTGCAAGCGCGCGAGGGTCCCTATCCAGTCCCCTTCCTGCTCCTGAAAGGTGTGCGCCAACTGAAGCGCCGCCAGATAGTGCTCCAGCGCCTCCGAAAGGGCGTAGAGAGCGCGGGCGTTATCGCCGGCCTCGAGGCCATAGGACACCCCCCGCTGGTCTCCAGCCATCGAAAAGTGCTGGGCCAGCTGCGGAATGACCGATGCGGGTCGGGATGGGTAAACCTGCTCCAAAGCTTCGCCGGCCTGCAGGTGCAGGCGCCGGGCGCGGGCACGGCTGATCCGCGAATGGACTACCTCCCGCACCTTGCTGTGCGCAAACCGATACCGGTCCTCGCGCGGGTGATCTACCTCTTCCAGGAGACGGGCACGCAGGAGCTCCTGCAGCATGTCCAACAGCGTGTCTTCGTCGGGCGCCGCCGGCATGCAAAGCAACACCTCCAGGTTGAACTCCCGTCCGGCCACCGACGCCAGCTCCAATGTCTTCAGCAGCGGGTCGCTCAGGCCCTGCAGCCGGCGTTCGATCACTTGCACGATGCCGCGGGGTGTGCTGAGCGGGGCAGAGATCGGCCGAACGGTGGTGTCAGACCATCGCCATTGCCCGCCTTCGAACACGATCTGCTCTTCTTCTACCCACGTTTTGAGCATCTCTTCGACAAAAAACGGGTTACCCTCGGCCTCCCGGAACAGCCGGCCGGGCAGTTCGGGTGGTGCCGGTCGGTTAGCCAGGAATCCGGCAACCAGCTCGGCGGTGGCTGACTCTGTCAGGGGGCTCAGCATCAACGACTCGGCGTGCAGCGCCTGGTTTTGGCGGAAGATGGCCCGGAGTCCATCCTCGCCCCGCAAGTCCTCCGAACGGGCAGCACCGCAGACCAGGACGGGAACCGACTGCAGGTTGCGTCGCAGGTATTGGAGCAGCGCCAGGCTGGCTTCGTCGGCCCACTGCAGGTTGTCCAACAGCAGCACCAGGGGGCTGTCGTGGGCCAGGCGGGCCAGCAGACGGGCGACGGCGTCGAAAAGCCGCAGCCGGGCCTGCTCTGGCTCTAGCGTGGCAAAGCCCACGGTGGTTTTTTCCAGCGAAGGAAAGAGAACGGCGAGGTGGCCCTCCAGCCCCTCCACCTCCGACGGCGGATCGCCGCTCCGGCCGGCAAGGACGGGCCCAAGCGCCTCCACAAACGGCGCGTATGGGACGCGTTCAGCCTCATAGCACGCGCCCTGCAAGCAACGCCCGCCTGCCTGTCGGCCCCGCCCGGCCAACTCCTGAAGCAGTCGGCTCTTGCCGATGCCGGCTTCTCCCTCCACCAGCAACCAGCCGCCGCCGTTCTGCCAGGCCGCGTGCAGCCCGTGCAACATGAGGTCCAGTTCCTGGGCGCGTCCAATGAGCGACGGACGTGTCAGGTCATCAGCACGCGCGGGAGCATGCGGAGCGATGTCGACAGGCTGATCCTGAAGGAGCGCCAGATCGCTCAGGATCTCCTCAGCCGAAGCGTAACGGTGGTCTGCCTCGGTGGCCAAAAGCCGCAGGATTAACTGGTTCAGCCCGGCCGGCAACGATGCATTGAACTCCTGCGGCGGCACAGGCGGCCGGCTGAGCCGTTGGAAAGCCACCTCGAGCGTTGTCTCGCCGCGAAACGGAAATGTGACCGTGGCGGTCTCATAGAGGACCAGACCGAGCGCGTACAGGTCCGCGCGCCGATCCACCGGCAGCCCGGTGATCTGCTCGGGAGCCAGGTACCGCAGCGTGCCCACCAGCGCCCCGCTCATCGTAAGCTGGTCGGCCGGGCCGGCTACCTTGACCAGCCCAAAATCCGCCAGTTTGGCGATGAACGGACCGGTGCCCGGGCCAGGGCCGGCTCCCAGAAGCAGCATGATGTTGGCGGGTTTGACATCACGATGAACCAGACCTCGATTGTGGATGTAGGCCAACGCCAGTGCCATCTGCTTGCCAATCGTGAGGACCTCGGTGAGGTCTAAAGGCCGGCCCCGGTCGGCGAGCAGGGTTCGAAGGTCCGGACCCCGGACGTATTCCATGACATAGTACAGGTAACCGTCACACTGTCCATGGTCCAGGACCGTGATCACGTGAGGGTGAGCGAGCTGTGCCAGCACGCGGAATTCGCGCCTGAACCGGCGGGCATCGCCGGTCTTCTCGGCGCTCTGGATCAACTTGACGGCAACCAGGTTCCCGGTTTGGGTGTCGAGCGCCCGATAGACCGCACCCATTCCCCCCCGGCCGAGCAAGGCCTCCACCCGATATCTGTCACCCAGCCAACAGTCGGGCGCCAGGTTGGTCCCCAGTGGTGTGAACGGAGGCCTCTCATCCACAGGCATCTAGGTCGGCGAAGGTTCTGTCTTTTCCAGCACCAACACGTGCGAAAGCCCCAACACGCGCAGCGGCGTGCGCTCCAGTTGGTAGCTGATCCGTCGTATTCGCCCTCCCCACGCAGGGTGACGGGCGACCAGGTTGTCATAACCGGGAAATATCTGCGTGTGGTGAACCAGTCGGGTTGGCAGCCCGGCAAAGAGCGCCCGCAGCCCACGCCCAGAGTAGGTGCGCACGTGCGGGGCCAGTTGATTCCTCAGCCGGTTGGGCAAGTAGTTGATGAGGGGGGTGTTGCCAAAGTGATAGCGACCCCGCCAATAGTGACCGTGAGTCTCGAACGGGTACCAGCGATTGGGGCAAAACACCAGGATCCGACCGCCGCCCTTGGCAACCCGGACCATCTCGGCCGCCATTTTTCGGTCGTTGCTGGCGTGTTCAATCACCTCGTGGCTGAACACCAGGTCAAAGCTCCCCGACTTGAACGGCAAGGCCTCGCCGGCGGCCTGAACCACCAAGGCGCCCCGGCTACGCGCCTCCTGGGCGCGCTCCAATTCCAGCTCCATCCCCAGGGCCTCTGCGCCCAGCTGGTGGAATGCCGAGGTGTACGTACCCACGCCACAACCCACATCCAGCACCCGTTTTCCCCCGACTGGAGCCCAGCGTTCAACCATAGCCAGGCGTCGCTTTTGTCCTGCTCGCCAAATCCAACTTGGATTCCCGCGCAGAGCTGCCAATTCAGTCATTGGATAGGTCATCCTGCGGCAGTGGGTTCAGAATCAACTCTTCCTTGTGCCCAAAGGCCTCGCGGTTATCCAGCCAGCGCACCCAGTGGGGAGTGATTTGGTAGACCACGTGGCGCGTCAGCACAGCCGCAAACGCGCCGAGAAAGCTGAATTTCCTGCCATACAGCGCCAGGGCACGCGCACGACCAGCCGGCGAGGTGAGGGCCTGGCAGACCCCTTCTACTTGCACGCCCCGGATCTCGCGCCAGTCCCACGCCTGTGCGTGGATGGTAGCGGCGACGCGTGGGTTGTGGGCGAGGTTGCGGGCGTGGCGAGAATCGGCCTCGGAGATGAAATAGAGGACGAGTTGTCGGTCGGCCGCAAAATAGAGGTCGGCCGCTGCCGGAAGCTCGTCCGGGCCGACCGTTGAAAGCGTCAGCGTGGACTGCGACCGCAGAAACTGACGAACGGTGCCGTACAAGGTCCCGTCCATAGGCCTCGACGCAGGCTGCATTCGATCGCCTGGGTCACCCATCATTCTGCACTCCGGCATCGGGTTTGGTACCCATCACCAGCGCCGACACACCGCTGAGGAACGAGCGGTGGTGGATGTTCACCAATCCGGCCTGTTCAAAGAGGGCCGCAATGGCTTCAGGATGAAGGAATGCCGCCACGCTTCGGGGCAAGTACCGATAGGCGCCGGCGTGTCTGGCGACCAGCCGTCCCAGGAGCGGGATGACCGTGTGAAGATAAAAGTTGATAAAGGGCTGCAAGGCATTCTGGGGCGGCGGAGTAGCGTCCAACATCACCAGCCGGCGACCGGGCCGGAGCACTCGTGTCTGTTCCTGAATAGCAGCCAGCGGGTCTGTCAGGTTTCGGAGCAAAAAACCCGAGACGACAGCGTGAAACTGGTTCCGATCAAAAGGGAGCAGGTAGGTGTCGGCTGCAATCCAGTTGGAGCAACCGTGCCCGGCCGCCGTATCGGACCGGCTCTTGCCAACCTGCAGCATCCTGGGTGCAAAATCCACCGCATAGGTCCGTAGGTCGGGAACGGCCGACTGGGCCAGGAAAACCAGATCGCCGGTCCCCGTGGCGACATCCAGGAACCGGTCGCCCGGGCGCAAGTCTGCCGCCTGGATCGCCGCTCGCCGCCACCTGAGGTCCTGTCCAGCCGACATCAGTCGGTTCATCACGTCGTATCCGGGCGCGATCTGGCCGAACATACGCCGGATTGACCTGGCATGGCCTGACTGTGTCAGCTCCCACCCGGGCTGCGCTGTCATTTGTCGAAATTCCAGATGGCAGTATAATCGGTTGTGGATGCTTGATTCAAGGTCAATTTCCTTCGAATGCCGGCCGAGAACCCGCACACGGCCAATCATACCGCAATCCGCCCTCTGTCCCAAGGGAGTCATTTGCAATCCGGAGGAAAGCGGCGTATAATTCTGTGCGATGGGTGCGGCAATTGAACCTTTCGCCTGGGCTTTTGGTAGTTAGGGTGCTGGAGTCATGCACTCATTTGCCAATGATGGATACGCTGCCCGGTCAGGGCACCTGAACGATGGCGGGTTTGAGTAGATGTCAGATTGCGTCAGCGATGGGCATCTGATCACCCAACTACAGGGTGGTGACCTGGACGCGCTGGGAGCGTTGTATGAGCGCTACAAGGCGCGTGTCTATCGCACGGCCCTGGCCATCACCCGTGAACCCGCGGCGGCCGAGGACCTGTTGCAGGATACCTTCTTGCGATTGCACAAGTACGCGCATCGGATCAACGCTTCGTTGCCGCTGGAGCCCTGGCTGTACCGCGTCACGGTCAACCTGGCGTTTACGCGCCAGGCCCGGCAGAAACGTTGGCTTGTTCCGCTGGAGACTGTGCTGGATCGATTGGCTAGCCCGAACCGACTTCCCGAGTGGCAGGTCGAGATGGACGACCTGCATGGCAGAATCGTGGCGGCAATTGCCGAGCTACCTTTCAACCAGCGCACCGTGGTGGTCCTGTTTTACCTCAACGCGCTAAACCTGAAGGAGATAGCCTACATTCTCAATTGTCCGGTAGGCACGGTGAAATCTCGCCTGCATTACGGCCGGGAGAACCTGATTCGCAGATTAGCGACAGAACCCAGACCGATACCAGAGGTGGTCTATGAGTACGCTTGATGACGCCGATTGGGACCATCTCTTGCGGTCCAGCTTGACAAGTGTACTCAGGCGGGCAGAACCGTCTCCTCTGGTCTGGTGCCGTATCAGGGACCGACTGGAGCAGCGCCAACCTGCCTGGTCTGCCCGTGGTGTGCTGGGTGGGTGGCTGAGCAGGCTGACTGAAGGAGCGCGCTGGATGGGAGATTGTATCTTTTCGGTGCCCGGCTGGCACGATCGGTTGGCGGAGCGGAGGGCGGAGCTGCTGCTGCAGATTACCGAATATCCCGGGGCTACGCGCATTCTGATGGCTGTGGGATGAGCGCAGATGGACGCAAGTCCGTTTTTGGCGATTTGTAAGAAGGAGAGCCCCTTATGGCAACTACGCTTCTCGAGGTAAAGGGCCTCGAAACCCGTTTCTTTACTCAGGATGGGGTTGTGAAAGCCGTAAACGGAATTTCGTACACCCTAAATGAGAGTGAGACGCTGGCAATTGTGGGGGAGAGTGGCTGCGGCAAGAGCGTGGGCGTGATGTCTCTGATGCGGTTGATCCCCGAACCGCCGGGAAAAATCACCGGTGGAGAGGCCATGTTCCTGGGTCGCGACCTGCTCAAGATGAACAAAGAGGCTATCCGGCAGGTCCGTGGCAAAGAGATCGCCATGATCTTCCAGGACCCCATGACCTCACTCAACCCGGTGCTTACCATCGCTCGGCAGATTACCGAGGCGCTGGAGCTGCACATGGGCATGGATCATCGCCAGGCAACCGATCGGGCGGTTGAGCTGCTAGAGATGGTCAACATACCAGAGGCGGCCGGCAGGATCAACGACTATCCGCATCAGTTCTCCGGCGGGATGCGTCAGCGGGTGATGATTGCGATGGCGCTCTCCTGTATGCCCCAAATTCTGATCGCGGATGAACCCACTACCGCGTTGGACGTGACCATTCAGGCCCAAATTGTGGAGTTGGTCAAACGGCTGCGCGACGAGTTGGGCATGGCGATCATCTGGATCACCCATGACCTGGGCGTGGTTGCCGGCCTGGCCGAACGGGTGGTGGTGATGTACGCCGGTTTCATTGTAGAAGAGGCCCTGGTCAAGGATCTCTATGGGTCGCCCGGCCACCCCTACACGCTGGGTTTGCTGGGTTCACTTCCGCGGGTTGACATGATCCGCAACGAACGGCTGACATCCATCGAGGGGATGCCGCCGGACCTGATTGCTTTGCCGGAAGGGTGTCCGTTTGCCGCCCGATGCACTTTTGTGTTAGATCGCTGTCTTCGCGACAATCCCCCCCTATTGTCAGTGGCCCCGGGCCACAAGGTCGCCTGCTGGGTTGATGTGGAGACTGGAAGGGAAAAATGAGCGAACATTCGAACGGCAAAGAGGTCCTGGTTCGGGTAGAGGGACTCAAGAAATACTTTCCCATCACCCGGGGTGTTGTGATCCAACGTGAGGTCGGCGCGGTCAAGGCGGTGGATGATGTCTCATTTACCGTGTATCGCGGCGAGACGCTGGGCCTGGTAGGCGAGAGCGGCTGCGGCAAGTCGACCACCGGCCGAACGATTCTCCAACTCTACCGACCGACCGGCGGGAACGTGTTTTTCGAGGACGTGAACCTGGCGACTCTAAAGGGCGGGCCGTTACGCCGCATGCGTCGCCGCATGCAGATGATCTTCCAGGACCCCTATGCTTCCTTGAACCCACGCATGACGGTGGGCAATATCATCGGTGAACCGCTGGAAGTGCACGGTGTTGCCACCGGCAAGGCACGGCGGGAGCGGGTGCAGGAGTTGCTGGCGCTGGTTGGGTTGAACCCCTACTTTGTGAACCGCTATCCGCACGAGTTCTCCGGCGGTCAGCGGCAGCGGATCGGGGTCGCTCGTGCGCTGGCGCTGCAGCCGGATTTCATCGTCTGCGATGAACCAATCTCTGCTCTGGACGTCTCCATCCAGGCTCAGGTGGTCAACCTGCTCGAGGATCTGCAGAACAAGTTTGGGCTTACCTACCTCTTTATTGCGCACGACCTGAGCATGGTCCGCCACATCAGCGATCGGGTGGCGGTCATGTACCTGGGCAAGATCGTCGAACTGACGGATCGGGTGGAGCTCTACGAGCGCCCACAACACCCCTACACCGTGGCGCTGCTTTCCGCAGTGCCCATTCCGGACCCGATAGCGGATTCCCAGCGGCAGCGCATCATCCTGGAAGGCGATGTGCCTAGCCCGGCGAATCCGCCGCCGGGGTGCAACTTTAGCACCCGATGCTGGAAGGCGATCGATATCTGTTTTGAACAGGATCCCCCGTTCATTGATATTGGTGGAGGCCATTATTGCGCCTGCCATCTGGTCAAATAGCGTCAGGCAGTGTCGGGCGGCGGGCAGCCGGGCGGCGAGCCCGGTGGCCTGGCTGGAAATAGAGGAGGTGATGCGTAGGCAAGCGTGTAAACCATCAAGCAGTCAGTGGATAGTAAGGAAATGTCAACAGTTTAGGAGGAGGATTTCGCATGTTTAACAAGAAGTGGTCATTGTTACTGGCAGTGGTTACCATCGCCAGCCTGCTGGCGGCCTGCACGCCGGCCGAGACCAAGGTAGAAACCGTCGTGGTGACGCAGATCGTCAAGGAGACTGTCACGGTCGAGATCGCGGGCACCACCCAGACCATCGAGGTCACCAAGGAAGTACCGGTGGAGGTTACCCGCGTCATTGAGGTGGAAAAGAAACCTGCCTTTGACGATCGCGTGACCTATGACTTTAACCTGGGCACCGAGCCGCCCACGGCCGACCCGGCGTTGACCACCGACACCACCTCGGTGGAGGTCACCGGCAACATCTTTGTCGGGTTGACTCTCATCGAGCCCATCAACAATGACGTGGTGCCCTACCTGGCGACCGACTGGGATATCAGCGAGGACGGGACGGTCTATACCTTCCACCTGCGCGACGACATTCAGTGGGTGTGGTGGAATCCGATCACCGGCGACGTCGAGGCCCAGCGGCCGGTGACGGCGCACGACGTCGTGTACGGGGTCAAGCGGACCCTGGACCCGGCGACGGCGTCGGACTATTCCTATGTGCTCTACATCATCAAGAACGGTATGGCGTTCAACACCGGCGAAGAGGGTGTGACGGCTGACGACGTGGGCGTCGTGGCGCTGGACGACTATACGGTCGAGTTCACCCTCGAATACGCCGGGGCTTACTTCCCCTCCATCGCCAGTATGTGGGTCTGCTTCCCGGTGCCTCAGGAAGTCATCGAGGAGTTTGCTGAGAAATGGACCGAGCCCGGCCTGATCTGGACCAACGGCCCGTACGTGATGACCGAGTGGGTCCATGGCGGCAACATGCGGTTGGAAAAGAACCCGCTCTGGGTGGATGCGGACTCGGTACAGATCGAGGTCGTCAACGGGTACATGATCCAGGAGGCGTCTACCGCGTACGCGATGTACCTGAACAACGAGGTGGACACCGTCGGTGTGCCCTTGCCGGAAATCGACGGCGTCAAAGCCGATCCGGTGTTGAGCAAAGAGTACTACCAGGCGCCGGTCGCCTGCACCTACTACTATGGCTTTGTCAACACCAAACCACCCTTTGATGATGTCCGGGTCCGCACCGCCTTTTCGGCCGCCATCGATCGGCAGACGCTGATCGACCAGGTCACCAAGGGCGGGCAGATTCCGGCCACCACGTTTGCCCCTCCGGGCATCTTTGGCGCTCCGGAGCCAGGCACGTTGGGTCTGGGCTATGATCCGGATCTGGCGGTGGCCTCGCTGGCCGAGTTTATGGCCGAGAAGGGCCTGGCGGACACCGCCGCCTTTACGGCCACGTATGACCCCGTCCTGGGCCACAACACCAGCGAGGGTCACGCCCGAATCGCGGCTGCCATCCAGGCCATGTGGGCTGAGCACCTCAACCTGAGCGCCCGGGTGGAGAACCAGGAGTGGAAAGTCTACCTGGATACCATCCGCAAGGACACCCCGGTGGAGGAGGCGTTCCATGTCTATCGGCTGGGATGGTGCGCCGACTATGCGGATCAGAACAACTGGGTCTTTGAGAACTTTCACTACAATGAAGGCTCGAACGACACCCGTCGCCAGTGCGCGGACCCGAATTGCGGTTCGTTCATCGGCCCGGCCGAGTTCGATACGCTGGTAAAGGAAGCCCAAACGGTGACCGACTCCGACGAGCGGAGCGAGATGTACGCCCGCGCGGAGGACATTCTGGCCCGTGAAGAGGCTGCCATTGCCAACATCTACCACTATACCACGGTGGCAGTCACCAAGCCCTGGCTGCAGCGGTACTACCCCTCGGTCGGACCGCCCTACTGGGCTGGTTGGACGTTGGACTGGGAGGCCAAGAAGGCCGCCACGGGAATCGGCCAATAGTCTTTGCCTCGCATGAGCGGACAGCTGGCTGGCCTGGCCGGCCAGCTGTCTTTTTTGAGGCTTATGATGCTGGCAACGTCGTTCCTCCTGCCCTGGGCCGGCGGGGGCGTTTTTCGGACCATTGCCGGTAGGGAGTGTCCATGACCAAGTACATTGTTCGGCGCACCCTTTGGTTTCTGCCGGTGTTGTTCGCCGTCACCCTGTTCACCTTTGTGCTGATGCGGGCCATCCCCGGCGGGCCTTTCAGTTATGCCGGTGACAAGTCGCTCCCACCCCAGGTGGTGGCCAACATCGAGGCCAAGTACCATCTGGATTGGCCGATGTGGAAGCAGTTTGCCTCCTACCTGCTGGGCGATGACATCGTGGACCGGGCGGCCTACGAGGAATCCTTGGCCCTGAAACGGCGGCCGTCCAGGGGGCTCATCCGGGGTGATCTCGGTCCTTCGTTCCGATACCGCGGACAGACGGTGAATGACATCGTCGCAACCACGCTTCCGACTTCGGCCCAGTTAGGGCTGATGGCGGTCGCGCTGGCCCTGGTCATCGGTATCCCGGCGGGGACGATCGCGGCGCTCAAGCAGAACAGCGCCATCGACTATATGGCCACGTTTTCGGCCGTCTTTTTTGCATCCATTCCCAGCGTGGTGCTCTCCCCGATTCTCATCTATGTCTTTGCGCTGAGACTCAACTGGTTTCCGGTGGCGTCCTGGGGCACCAAACCACCGTATTTTTTGGGCTTTCTGCCGCAGCTTGCTCATCTCAACCTGACTTTCCTCAAGCACGCGGCCTTGCCGGTCTTTGCGCTGGGTACGGGCATGGCAGCCGGCATCGCGCGGTTGACGCGCGGCAGCCTGCTGCAGGTGATCCGGGAGGACTATATCCGGACCGCCCGCGCCAAGGGGCTGAAGGAACGGCTGATCATTGTCCGCCATGCGCTCAAGAACAGCATGATCCCGGTGGCCACCATTCTCGGTCCGCTCATCGCCGCGGTGGTGACCGGCACGTTTATCGTTGAGCAGATCTTTGGCATCAACGGCATGGGCAAGCACTTTGTGCAAAGCATTGGCAACCGGGACTATCCGGTCATCATCGGAGTCACGCTGATCTATTCGGTTCTGCTGGTGATCGGTAACCTCATGGTTGATATCACCTACGCCTGGTTGGATCCGCGGATTCGGTACGACTAGAAAGAAGGCTTAACCATGGCGGTTGCTGAAGCCACGCCCACTGACCTCGACATCCTGGCCCGTAAGGAGCGTAGCCCGCTGCAGGAATCCATCCGGCGGCTTTTGCACCACCGGGTAGCGGTCGCGAGCATGTGTTTCCTGGCCTTGGTGGTTGCGGTTTACGTATTTGCCGACAACTCGCTCTTTGCTTTTCTCACGGGCAAACCACCGCAGCCACTCATTGCGCCGTATCGTTATGACGGCGCCAACTTTGTGGCGGTCAATGTGCCGCCCGGATCCCGAGCGGTTAGCACCAAGGGCGAGGATCTCTTCTTTCTTCTGGGAACCGATTACCTGGGACGCGATGTTCTGAGCCGGACGCTGTATGGGACCCGCGTCTCGTTGAGCGTGGCTATCGCGGCGGCGACGGTCAGCATGCTGGTCGGGCTGGTCTATGGCACCATCTCGGGCTATGTCGGTGGGCGCACCGACAACATCATGATGCGGATCGTGGATTTTTTATACGGGTTTCCATTTCTCATCATGGTGATCCTGCTCCAAACCTATTTCAAGGCGCTGGCGCGTCAGGGCTCCAGCTCTTCCACGCCGATACTCACGCTGCTGGTAGGCGCGGCCGGCCTGGCGGTCTATTTCGGGGGCGCCAGCGGGCTAACCCGCGAACTGGATTCCAGGCACGCATCTCTGGTTCAGCAGCTGTTCTGGGCCCAAATCGGGCTCGGCGTTTTGCACTTGGTGTTGGGCTACTTTGCCGGCGAATCGTTGCCCCAAGTGGTCTACACCAGCCTCCTGGTGTTGATCGGCCTGGCCCATCTGGGGTTGCTGGCGCTGTTTGTGTACCATGGGATCGTCCAAAAACATGCCGCGCGTTCGTCCCGGACTCTCTTTTTTGTCGGCGAGGGCCTCTTTGTTGTCGCGTTGCTGCTCCTTGGTGTGCGCATCAACGTGGTGGGAGGCATTCTGGCCGTCAACAAAAAGATGGGGGGCATGCTGCTGCTGTTCATCGCCATAGGCCTGATCAACTGGATCGGCATGTCCCGGCTGGCGCGAGGGCAGGTGCTCTCTTACAAACAGAAAGAGTTTGTGGAGGCGGCGCATTCGGTGGGCGCCAGCGACATCCGGATCATCGGCCGGCACCTGGTTCCCAACATCATTGGGCCGCTCATCGTCCAGGAGACCCTGGCCATCCCCGGTTACATCTTTACCGAGGCGTTTCTCAGCTTTATCGGTCTGGGAGTGGATTCGCCGACCCCCAGTTGGGGCATCATGATTTCCGAGTGCTATCCGGCCATCCGCACCTATCCCTGGCAGACCGTGGCGCCGGCTGCTGCGCTGACGCTGACCACGCTGGCGTTCAATTTCCTGGGAGACGGTCTGCGTGACGCATTGGACCCGCGGCTGAAAGAGTAGCGCCGCTGCCAGCAGCGCGGTGTCGCAAAAAGAGCGGGGTCCCCCCCGCTCTTTTTTTCCGGCGGGGGGCGTCATCCGCTGCTTGCTTGACCAGACGGGTTTGCTGCATACAATTAGCCATCTGTGTCAGAGATAGAGTTGTGCGGCACCTGACGGTGCCTCGGGAGATGCTCATGCGAGGATGGATTCGGATTGGAGCCTGGCTGCTGTTACTCGGCGCATGCGCCTGGATGACCGGCTGCCAGACAGCGGAAACGCTCGTACTGACCCGGCTGGTGGAAACGGAAGTCACTCGCCAGGTGGCGGTTTCGGTGGAGGTGACGCGGGTGGTCATCCAGGAGCGAGAGGCAACCCGAATTGTCGAGGTGACGCCCACCCCCACACCCATCCCGACCGGCGGCTTTCTGGTGGCGGCGGTTAACCAAGATGTGACCTCGTTGAACCCGCTGTTGACGCCGGACGACGGCCTCGGGTTTGTCAGGGACCTGCTGTACGGCAGCATGTTCGAGGTCGACGCGTTCAGTGGAGAATGGGTCTGCCATTTCTGTCAGGAGTGGACGGCAGACGGACGCTCATTCACGCTGACGATGCGGGATGGGCTGGCGTGGAGCGATGGGCAACCGCTTTCCGTGGACGATTTTCTGTACACCTATTCTGCCCTGTTCTGGGCGCAGGCCACGGGCGGTTTAGATTCGCCCCAGCTGGACCTGCTGGACGAACTGGAAACGATTGAACGGTTGGATGAGCGGACGGCCCGGGTAACGCTGAACCGGGAACGCTGTGATGCGTTTCCGTATCTTAACCTGCGTTGGCTGCCGCGCCATCTGTATGGGCCTGACTGGCAGTATAGCGGACCGGTGAACTATCAGGGCCCCTTTGGGGACGCGGACGATCCCGATTTTGCTTCTATTGCAGGAAGCAAGATGAACACAGCCCCACAGGTCGCTAGCGGTCCATTTGTGTTTGACGAGTGGGTGCCAGGTGACCACCTCACGCTGAGGCGAAACCCGCGCTATTTTCGGGGCGCCGCGCATCTGGATGGTGTGGTCATCCGACTGGTGCCGGAGGAACGGTACCAGGTCCTGATGTTGCGCACCGGAGAGGTGGACGTGGTCGGTAGCTTTTCGCCCCAGTACCTGACCGAGGTGGAATTGCAGGGAGGAGTGCAGGTGTTCAAGGTGCCGGCCGACAGCTACATCTACCTTGCGCTCCAACTGGGAAACCCAAGTGATCCGCAACCTCGCTGGTTGGAGGACGAAGACAGCGGCGCCATGGCGCTCAACGACGCCCATGGAGAACACCCGATCCTGAGGGATGTTCGGGTGCGGCAGGCAATCGCCTATGCCCTGGACCGGAACGCCATCATCAATCGGGTTGTCGTCGGGCAGGCAGTCCCGTTATACAGCAATCTCCTTCCTTCCCTGTCCTGGGCTTTTCATTCGGAGCTGGAGCCGTACGATTACGATCCCGACCGAGCGGTCGCATTGCTTGAAGAAGCCGGATGGACGCTCAACGCAGCCACAGGAATCCGAGAGCAGCAGGGCCGGCCGCTGCGGTTGGACCTGCAGACCAACAACAGCAGCGAAATCCGGGTTCAGATCGGCGAGTCGGTGGCAGCGCAGCTAAAACAGGTTGGCATCGACGCACGTTTTGAGGCCATGGAATGGGGCAGTTTTGTGGGATTGGTGCTGGGGCAGCAGTTTGACCTGGTGATCCTGAGTTGGATTGACCTGGGCAATGAACCGGATGATTCGGCCTTTTTCGCCTCAGAATACGATACGCCGACGTTGGGGTTCAATTTCGTCTCCTATTATGACCCGGAGCTTGACAAAGCGTGGACACGGGCAGCAACTCTGCCGGGCTGCCAGACTGACGAGCGCGCTGAAATCTACCGGCAGATCCAGGCAACGCTGCACCGAGACCTGCCGTACAATTGGTTGTACGCGCCGCTTAAGCTTATTGGGGCCACGCGGCGCGTCGGCGGCTTTAACCCCGGCCCGTGGAGCACCTGGCATGATGTGGAGCGCTGGTACCTGACCGCGGAATAAAAAACACCGGGACCCATTGGGTCCCGGTGTTGGGTGCACAATCTGGCCTCAGGCGACCGTTTCGGTCTCGGTGCTGTCTGGTTCTTCTGCCTGATCCGTCTCTCCCCCGCTGCGCTGCATGGTGATCTCCCCCTCGCTGACGTCGACTTGCACCAGGTCCCCGGCGTGAAAATGGCCGTTTAGCAGGTGGTCCGACAGCCGGTCCTCGATTTCGAGCTGGATGATTCGACGGAGCGGGCGGGCGCCATAGTCAGGATCATACCCCTTTTCGGCCAGCCACGCACCGGCAGCGTCCGAGAGCCGCATACTCAGACCCTGTTCCAACAACCGCCGGTTGACCTTGTTGATCTCCAGGTCCACAATCTGGGCGATGTCGTCCTTGTTGAGTGCTCGAAAGACCACAATATTGTCTATCCGGTTGAGGAACTCGGGCCGGAACTGACTTTTCAGCTGCTCCAGCAACGAATCACGCATCTGGGCGTAGGCGGACTTTTCTCGCGAGGCTTCATCACGATGGATGTTGAAACCCATGCCGGTGGTCCGTTTGATCAACCCGGCGCCGATGTTGGAGGTCATGACAATGACCGCGTTGCGAAAGTCCGTCCGCCTTCCCTTGGCGTCCGATAGCTGACCCTCTTCCATGATCTGCAGCAGGACGTTGTGCGCGTCCGGGTGCGCCTTTTCCAATTCGTCAAAGACCACAATGGAATACGGCCGGCGACGGATTGCTTCGGTGAGCTGCCCGGCATCATCGTAACCCACGTAGCCGGGGGGAGCCCCGATCATGCGGGCCACGGTATGGCGCTCCATGAATTCGGACATGTCCAGTTGGACCAGCGCCTCTTCGGTGCCGAACATGAACTCGGCCAAGGCTTTGGACAGCTCGGTTTTGCCAACGCCGGTTGGTCCAAGGAAGAGAAAGGACCCGATCGGCCGGCGCGGGTCCTTGAGGCCGGCCCGCGCCCGGCGCACCGCCTTGGCAATGGTAAAGATGGCCTCTTCTTGCCCCACAATGCGCCGGGCCAGGATTTTCTCCATCTCCAAAAGTCGCTCGGTCTCTTCGCTTGCCAGGCGGGTGAGGGGGATGCCGGTCCACATGGAAACCACCTCGGCAATGTCCTGTTCGTGGACGACTGGCCGGTTGACCGGCGACCGCCATGCCTCGCGCAGCTCCTCAATCTTGGCCAACAGGGCTTCCTCGCGGGACTTGAGATCGGCCAAGTCCGAAAATCGAGACTCCTCCTCGGCCGACTCCTGGTCGGCCCGGACCGAGCGAAGATCCGAAAAGGTCTCCCGCAGTTCCTGGGCCGGCGGAGTCTTGTACATGCGCACGCGCGACGAGGTCTCGTCGATCAGGTCGATGGCCTTGTCGGGCAGAAACCGCTCGGTTACGTAGCGCGCCGAGAGGCGAGCGGCCGCCTCTATAGCGTCATCGGCAATGGTCAGTTGGTGGTGGTGCTCGTACGGCCGTTTGACGCCGTGCAGAATGGCGATGGTCTCATCCACCGAGGGCTCATCCACGTACACCGGCTGGAAGCGGCGCTCCAACGCAGCGTCCGACTCGATGTGTTTGCGGTATTCCTCCAGGGTGGTGGCGCCGATGCACTGCAATTCGCCCCGCGCCAGTGCAGGCTTGAGTATGTTGGCGGCATCGACCGCGCTGCCGGCCGCTCCCGCGCCTACCAGCATGTGTACTTCGTCGATAAAGAGGATTGAATCGCTGGATTTTAGCTCTTCGATCACCCGCTTGAGCCGTTCCTCGAACTGTCCGCGATACATGGTGCCTGCGACCAGGCTGCCGACGTCCAACTGGAGCAGCCGCTTGGTCAGCAACGGATCAGGCGCTTCGCGATTGTAGATGCGTTGGGCCAACCCTTCCACGATGGCCGTCTTGCCCACGCCAGGCTCGCCGATGAGTGCCGGGTTGTTCTTGGTGCGGCGGGAGAGAATCTGGATAACTCGCTCTACCTCCTTTTCCCGCCCGATCACCGGATCCAGTTTGCCCTCAGCCGCCTGGGCAGTAAGGTCAGTGGTTAGCTGATCCACCACCGGGGTTTTGCTCTTGTCCTTGGTTTTGGCCGTGGCCGGGCCGGCCGCAACCGGGTTATCCTTGAGCGTGCGTTGCACCTGGCTACGTACCTGCTCCGGCGTGACGCCGAACTGGCGGAGGATATCCGGGACGATGCCTTCTTCGTGACGGACCAGCCCCAATAGCAGGTGCTCCGTCCCGATGTAGTGCTGACCCTGTCCGCGGGCTTCATCTACTGCCACCTCCAACACCCGTTTGGTGCCCGGCGCCAGCTCGATCCTGCCCAACGGCCGGCGGGTGGCCGAGCGGGACATGCGCTCCACCAGCGTCTGAACGCGTTCGACCTTGATTCCCAGATCCCGCAGAACCTGACTGGCCGTGCCGCCTTCCTGGATCAAACCGATCAACAGGTGCTCGGTTCCAATGAAAGCGTGACTCATTTCTTCAGCGCTCTCTTGTGCCAGGCTCAGTACGTGGCGGGCACGTTGCGTAAAGCGCTCCATCTTACTCACGGTGACCTCCGTACGCTAGGTAACGGTTTGCCCCTCCGGCAACACTTGAATGGAATGACAGCTTGACCTGATTCCTCGGCCAAATCTTACCCTTTGCGCGTTGTTTTGTTAATAATCGCGATTACAATCACCTTTAATGACCCGTCCAAGAAAAAGGCCGCCACTGAGGGCGGCCGTGAGAGCCAGGAATCGAGCCTACATATGCCCCAATGTCAGAGCGTCAACTATTCGACTCGTAAGGTTGGTCAAAATCCGGCTCATCCAGATCTGGAGAGTCATCCGCCTGGTCCCAGTCCTCGCTGTCGAACCAGTCCGCCTCCAGGTACTCGTCCGAGTCGACCCGTTTGACACTCAGGCCGAGCCGGCGTCGCTGGGAATCGACCCGGATCACGCGTACGGTGACCACCTGCCCTTCGGCCAGCACGTCGCGTGGGTGCGCCACGTGATCGTTGGCCAACTCTGAGATGTGAATGAGCCCTTCGATGTCGTCCAGACCGGTCAACTTGGCAAAAGCGCCAAACTTGGTGATCTTGGTGACAGTTGCCTCCACCAGCGTGCCGATCTTGTAGGCCTCTTCCACGGCCGACCACGGATCCGCCTCCAGCCGCTTGAGGCTCAGTCCGATCCGGCGGCGATCACGATCCACGTTCAAAATATACACTTTGACGGTCTGCCCCACGCTCAACACTTCGCGAGGGTGTGACACCCGTTTCCATGACAGCTCGGACAGATGCACCAGACCGTCGGCACCGCCCAGGTCAATAAAGGCGCCAAAGTCGGCCAGGTTGATGACCCGGCCCTCCCGAACTTCGCCTTCCTGTAGTTCGTCCAGCAGCCGGTCCTTGCGACTTTCCCGCCATTCTCGCATGGCAGCCCGTTCGGAGAGGATCAGCCGGTTGCGGCTACGATCCACTTCAATGACTTTGATCTGCACTCGATCGCCCACAATGCTGGCCCATCGTTCGTCAGGACTCAGACCCGGTGCGAACTCACGACGGGTGTTGTCCAACTGCGATGCCGGGATAAAACCACGGACGTTACGCATCTGCACCAACAACCCGCCCTTGTTGAAACCGGTTACTTTGCCCTCCAGCACCTCTTGGGATTCCAGCAGCTCTTCGGCCCAACGCCAATCCAACTCCTCCTTCGCTCTGGCCAGCGATAAGAGGATGTTGCCGTCCTGGTCCTCCGGGTTGAGCACGTAAACCATGACCTCTTTGCCCACCACAAGTTTCGAACGCTCGTGGCTGGACATCGACTCCAATTCGCTGCTGACGATGACGCCCTCCGACTTGGCCGCGATGTCGACCAGGACCTCGCCCCGGCTCATGCCGACGATTTTTCCCTGGCGTATCTCGCCGCGCCCCGGAAGATCGTATCCCGCATCTCCCTCGAGCCACTTGTCCATCATGTGGCTATCGGTCTCGGCGACGGCCATGGCCGGGGAACCACTACTATCCAACGTACTACTCATGAACACTCCCTCATTCCAGATTTCGCAACCAATTATAACGGAAACCTCTCAAGTGCCAAATAGCACGAAAGCCCAGGGGGATCGGCCAGGTCAAGAGCAGATCACCAATCGCCGAGTCGGACGATCTGTTCCCGCTGCGGACCTACCGAGGCCAACACTATGGGCACGTCGATCTGCTGCTGGATGAACTCGAGATACTGCCGGGCAGTGGGAGGTAGGTCGGATGCAGTTCTGGCATTGGTAACTGATTCGGTCCAACCGGGCAAGTCGGCGTAGAGGGGTTCGGCTTGGTCCAGCGTATGGGGGCCAAACGGCACACTGTCAATCAGCTGGCCGGCGACTCGGTACGCGTTGCAGACTCGCAGAGGGTCGAGGCTGCCCAGCACGTCGAGTTTGGTGATCACCAGATGGGTGAGACCGTTGACCCGGGCGGCATAACGCAGGAGAACAAGGTCCAGCCAGCCGCAGCGACGGGGCCGGCCGGTGGTGGTCCCGTATTCGTCCCAGGGGTTCTCGCCGGTGCCCCGCAGCATGTCACCAACCGGACCTAGCTGCTCGGTCGGCATCGGGCCTTTGCCGACTCGAGTCTGGAACGCCTTGGCGATGCCAATGACCCGGTCTACCTCTCTGGGCCCGACTCCCAAACCGGTGAGTGCGCCGCCTGCGATGGGCGAGGAACTGGTCACGTAGGGGTAGGTCCCGTGATCCAGGTCCAAGAGGGTGCCCTGTGCACCCTCGGCCAGCACCCGGCCACCACTGCGGAGAACCCGGTGCACTTGAGCCGACGTGTCTGCCACGTAGGGCGACAGGCGATTGGCGTGTGATCGATACTCATCGGCAATCTGTTCCGGATCCAGCGGTGCCAATCCGTATATCTCCACCAGGATTCGATTCTTGCTCCGCACGGCCTCAAAGACGCGTTGGCCAAAATCTGGCGCCAGCATATCACCTGCCCGCAGCCCGCAGCGGGCTGCCTTGTCCGTGTATGAGGGTCCGATCCCGCGGCGGGTCGTTCCGATGGTTGCCCGGCCGCGGCTGGTTTCGTCGGCTCCGTCCAGCAGCGGATGGAACGGCAGGATCAGGTGCGATCCGGTGCTCAGCTTGAGCCGGCTGGGCGAGGTGTCAATTCCGCGGGCCGTCAGGCCGTCGATCTCGTCCAGCAGCCTCTGCGGGTTGATGACCATCCCCGCACCCATCACAGAAATGGTGTTGGGCTGAACGATGCCAGATGGGATCAAATGCAGCTTAAAGATCTGCCCTCCGACGGTCACTGTGTGGCCGGCGTTGTCGCCGCCGCTGTAGCGCGCCACCATGTCTGCCTCGGCCGCCAGGAGGTCGGTGATGCGCCCCTTGCCCTCATCACCCCATTGAGTGCCAACGACAATCGACAACGGCATCACACCACCTCCCGTCGGCCGCCAACCTGTCCAACCGAGTGCACCGACTGAGTTTTTCTGCTCATCTTGTAGGCGTTATTATACCACGCGGCCGTCAGCACAGTCGCGTTCGACCTCTCGGATGTAAGCCCCAGCCGGGTCCGCGCTCCGCCAGGTTCTCAGTGTTGACGTTCTGGGGCGTGTCCTGCGGGCTGCCGGTCAGGGAGCGCGGCCGGATAACATGTGCAGCCAGATGCTGGTTGAAAAACAGAGGGTAGTACCTGCAGCTGAGGCCGCCGCCACGGCCGCTTCTATGCGCTGTATTCCTTGGTCGTAAGCCTGGTCAGAGAGCAGGGCCAGTTGGGAGCAAGCGGGCTTTTCCAGAAAGGGGTCTTCCCGTACCTGCCGACCGCACCATGTGTGCTGAATGTGCTCCGCCGGCCGCCATTCGGCCTGAACAAAGCCAGCTTTCACCATCCAGTTCAGGACGGTTCCCCAGGAGGGAAAGCGCTCCAGATCACGGTCCAGCATATCCTCAAAATAGTCGTACGCGTACCATTGGTGCTGCGGGTGGCGCGGGTCCGAACCGATCACGGCCAATACGCCGCCTGACCGCAACACGCGGCGGGCCTGAAGGACCCAATCGGCCGGCGAAGCAAAGTGGTGGATGGCGTTAACGCAGAACACCAGGTCGAACGAAGCGCTGGCAAAGGGGAGTGAGGCCGCCTGACCCCGGGTGAGGAGCAGCGGGCCGGCCCGTTTCCTTGCCTGGTGCAACATGCCGGGCGATACATCCAGTCCGTGCAGGTCATCAGTGATCGGCCGGAGACCGGCTAGCCAGCGGCCGGTGCCGCAACCAACTTCGAGTACCCGCCGAGCACCTGCCTGGCGTGCTAGTGCCAGCAGTGCAGTGAGCGTGCCTGGCTCCGACCGGCCTTCAAACCGCCGATCATAAGTCAGCGCGACGCGGTCATAATCCAGGTAGGCGGGGTCGCCGGACATCGGTGCGGTCAGTCCATCGTCTCACGTGGCGTCCACGTCCTCGTCGGGGGATTGGCGGACCCAGAGGTGCAGTACATCGCCCTCCTCCACGGTCTGGGTGCGGGCGGCCACGATCTCGGCCCGGCGCCGCAGGCCCAAGCGGTCAGGATAGTCCAGCAAGACCGGCCGGTTCGAATGCCAGGCAGCGCGGCACCTTTCAACCAGGCCTCCACCATTGAAGGTGCGTACCAGGCACCTCTCCAGGCCAATGTGCACCGCCCCCTCCAGGACCGAAAGCGCCCAGGTGTCGTGATGTTCGGAGAACTCGGGGCCGGGTCCTTCCACGATGGTGATGAATTCTGGCTCCGAACCGGCGGGTTCGTCTGACCGTTTCATAAGGAGACACCTCAGACTAAAACAGGTCCGTTGCACGCAGCCCGGCTTGGGCTATAATGGGAGCAACAGAGTCCACAGAATTGGGTTACAGGAGATACCATGCACAAGTTCTTTGCATTTCTGGCCGGGTTGATGAGCGGTGCGGTTGTAGGGGGCGCCGTCGCGCTTCTGATGGCTCCCATGTCCGGCGAAGCGCTCAAGGAGGAGATCGCGACTCGCATTGACCAGCTCAAATCCGAAATGGAAGCGGCTGCGGACCAACAAGAGCAGAGACTGCGGGCCGAGTTCGAACGGATGAAGCAGGCGCGATAGGGGGCAGCCGCCGATTCGGTGACCGGACCCCACCAATGCAGACTCTCCAGCCAGTCTGACGCCACCAACCAGAACACGATTGCCGCCGCCAACAAACAGACCAGCACCACCAGGACACATCCGCCAACCAAGAGGACACGTCGCTCGTTCATGGGTGCCTGATTTCGTAGGCATAGGATGCCGGCTGACGGGTCACCGGGGTGACCCCAGAGATGATGAGCACCGCCTCGTGGATCTCGCGTCCAAGGGGGATTACCCATTGGGCGCTCCCCTGCAGCTGGAGGTCCAATCGCTCCACCTGCGGTTCATTGCCCAGTGTGATCAATTGAACGGCGAATAGCTGCGGCAACCGGTTGGTGCAGCGCACAAAACCGGCCGCTTGCCAGCCCGGATCATCCTCCTCAAAGTCATCTCGATACCCCAACTGGGGAATGGTCAGGCTGTCCAGGGCCAAACCCGGCCCGTTGATCGCTCCGTCTGTCACGTACTCAAACCGCAACAATACCGGCCCACCCGCGTGGTGGCTCAGGTCTACCTGCTCAAATATCCACTGAGGGGACTGTCCGCCGCTGCTCCGGCCGGTGTACCCGTGGCTCAGGTTGTTGCCCACTGGGTTGGCACTGGAGGTATGCTGTGTCTGCAGGATGTCCCAGGTGCGGCCGTTGTCAGTTGAGACCTCCAGATAGGCATAATCCCAATGAGCTTCCAGGTCGTACCAGAGCCAGTATTCCAGAGTGACTGAGGTCAGGCCGGTGAAATCCAGCGCCCGGGTGAGGGTGGTGTTGATCTCATCGCCCTGGTTAGACCACCAGAATGCCTCGCCGCTTTGGGCTCTGGTGGACAACAGAGGCACCTGCTGAGTCCCGGTAAAGACAACCGTCAGCGGTCGATCGCCCACCAGGCGAATATAGTCTGTTCCGAATTGAGACACCGTCGCGTCTGTCCTGGCCACTGGATACTGACGGTGGGCGGCCGAAAGCGCCGCCGGTGGCAGGTCAACAGCATGAAAGCCGAACCGCCCGTCATCCAGGTCCGGCCGATCCAGGTAGACGGCCGCCCTCCAATCCGCCAGAAATCCGTCGACGTCGACGTCAGCGCCCACCTGCTCCAGCACGGCCTGGACGCCGGCGAAACCGTTGGCTGGATGCGCCGCCAGCGCCTGGGTCGCCGTTTCTCCCCAGCGTTCCCAGAGGTATAGGGCAAACGTAAAGGACGCGCCATAATGGGCCTGCACGATCCCCTGCTCGTACAGAAAGCTGTTCAACTGGATGTCGGGACGGCCCAGGAATGCCTGTTCCACCCCTCCGGAGCCTGAGCCGATCCGATGTGCCGCCAGCACCGCCAGGCCCTCGTTCAACCACAACTCCTCGTTACGATCCAGATTCCAGTGGATCATGTGCTGAAACTCATGGGCCAACATGCCGTCATGATAGCTGCTGCCGAGCTGGAGTGTGTCCAGGTTGGCGTAAAACATCTCACGCTCATTGGAATAGGGGTGCGCCAATGACGAAACCTGGTCCTTGCTCAGGTAGTAACCGGCAATGCTCCTGCCCAATCCGCCGGCGTACAGGATGTGAAGACGACTGTCACCATCCACGCCTGGACTCCACTCGCTGCCAAAGAGCCGGTGGTTGGAGGGGTAGGTCCGGTTGTCAAACTGGGCAGCAGAACGCTCCAGCGCATCCCGGTCAAAACGGGCGCCCTTTTCCACCCACAAGTAGAGACGTGCCGTCAACGCCTCCAGAACGGCGGTTACCTGAAAAACCTTGTCGTTGTCGATATCGGCTACCCAGAACTGTTCCTCGTCGCCGAACTCATAACCGACGGGCATTGCGTGAACCACCCGAGGAATGGTTTGAGTTGCGTCCAACCGAAGCGCCAGCGCGATCAGATCACGCTCCGGAGGCTCTGTTTCCTGCAAGCGCTCCAACGTGCTCCAGTCGACCTGAGGGGGAGTCTCGACGGTCACGTCTGGCGGGGACTGGCGCAGTACCTCAGCCGTCGGATTCTCGGGCCCGGCGCCACAGGAGCCCATTCCTAACAGCCCTGTCCCCACCAGCAACAGAGTCATCCACCGGTAGTGAGTTGTCAGCATGCGGAAATCCAGATCGATTGCAAGTATAATCGGGCCAGGGGGGGCAGGCAAGGGGGCAGCGTCAGGGGACGACACCGAGAACCGTGGTTGGCTATTTGCCGGTTGCCATTTACAATTGTCCGTGCGGTACGTCGTTTTCACATGGGAGGCATCATGACCATTCGCTTCGGGACCGACGGTTGGAGAGCGGTCATCAGCGACACGTTTACCTTTCACAACCTGCGCTTGGTGGCCCAGGCCATTGCCGATATGCTGCAAGAAGAGCACCCGGGCAACGCTCTCGAGGTCGTTATCGGCTATGACACCCGGTTTCTCTCTGACCGTTACGCGGCCGACGTGGCCCGGGTCATGGCGGCGAACCGCATTGTCACCTGGCTGACTCGGGCGGACACGCCCACCCCGGCCGTCTCTTTTTCGGTGGTGAACAAAAAGGCGGCGGCCGGCATCGTCATCACCGCCAGCCACAATGCACCACGGTACAACGGGCTCAAGCTCAAGGCGGCATATGGTGGTTCGGCTTCGTGGGAACAGGCGCGCAAGGTGGAGGTCTTTCTGGAGCGAAACCAGGCCAATATGCACGGCCCCAATCAGATTGACTTTGATCTGGCAGTGCGGCAGGACCTGATCCGGAAATTCGACCCTGCCTGGGCCTACTATGAACATCTGGGCAGTCTGGTGGATCTGGACATCATATCGGCCGGCGAGTTGCGGGTGGTGGCAGACCCCATGTATGGGTCTGGCCGGGGTGCGTTCAAGGAGATACTCTCACGCACTCGGTGCCACGTGCACGAGATTCGGGGCGAGATGAACCCCGGTTTTGGCGGAATCCATCCGGAACCCATGGCGCGTTACCTCAAGGCGTTGGCGGCCGCCATTCAGAGTGGGCATGGGATGGTGGGAATCGCGACGGACGGCGACGCCGACCGGGTGGGCGCTATGGACAACAAAGGGGAGTATGTGGATGCACACCAGATTTTTGCGCTGGTGCTACGGTACCTGCTGGAGAAGCGTGGTTTGCGGGGTGATGTCGTGCGCACGGTCTCCACTACCCGGATGGTGGATCGGCTGGCGGCCCGCCACGGCCTGACGTTGCACGAAACCCCAGTTGGCTTTAACCATATTGCCGATTTTATGCTCAAGGGCGACGTGCTGATGGGGGGCGAGGAATCCGGCGGTATGAGTGTCCGGGGGCACGTGCCGGAGGGAGACGGAATCCTGATGGGGCTCTTGCTGCTGGAGGTCATTGCCGACGCGGGGGTCCCGTTGGCTGAACTGGTGACCGACCTGCTGCGAGACGTGGGACCGGCGTATTACGAACGAACCGACCTGCGGTTGGCCCGGCCGGTTTCCAAGCAGGAGATGGTGCACCGGCTCACGGATTCTGCTCCGGCCCAGATCGGCGGGGTGGCGGTGGCCCAGGTGGTGACCCAGGACGGCGTCAAGTACCTGCTGGCCGATGACGGGTGGCTACTCATTCGTCCTTCGGGGACAGAGCCGGTGTTGCGGTTGTATGCCGAGTCGCCCGAGCCTCGGATGGTCAAAGAGATGTTGGCCTACGGCGAGAGCATCGCCCGATCTGCGTGAATGACCGAACAATTGACGGCAGCGTCCCTGGTGTTGGGGCTGCGAGCGTTGGCTGCCTCCGATATTCGTTTGGCCCAACTGCTACAGCAGGTCGGGGAGCCTCCCTTGTGGGCGCGCGATCCCGGTTTTCCCACGTTGGTGCACATCATGCTGGAACAGCAAGTCTCGTTGGCTTCGGCCCGAGCTGTGTTTCGCCGACTCATTGCCCTGGTCGGGCCGCTTACGCCGCAGCGTTTTCTGGAGACAGAGGTGGCCAGGCTCCGCGAAATCGGGTTCAGTTGGCAAAAGGCGGCTTACTGCCGCGGCCTGGCAGAGGCGATGGCCGCCGGCCGGTTTCCACTTGACCGCCTGGAGGTGATGGAAGACCGAGAGGCACGCAACATGCTGCTGACGATCAAAGGAATTGGTCCCTGGACGGCCGACATCTATCTTCTGATGGCCCTGCGCCGACCGGACATCTGGCCCAGCGGGGATCTCGCGTTGGCGACCGCTGTGCAACACCTGTACGGGTTGTCAGCGCGTCCGGATCCCGGCGCGCTGGATGCCATGGGTGAGCCGTGGCGGCCGTGGCGGGCAGTCGCGGCCCGCCTGTTGTGGCACTATTATCTGAGCAACCGCGCCGCCCCGCTATTGTTGGACTGACTTGACTGGCGGATGGCACCGGCACGATTCCTGAGTTTGGAGGAGACGATGAACGAGGAGGTGTATCGGAGGTTGGCGGAAAGGCTGGACCAGCTGGCCCATGGCTTTCCTGCGACCGAAGAAGGGGTCGAATTGCGCCTGCTGGCCTGGCTCTGTTCACCGGAAGAGGCGGCCTTGGCGGCCGAACTTCGGTTAACGCTAGAGACCCCGGCCGAGATCGCTGCTCGCCTGGGCGGCAACCCCGAGTCGCTCCGGTCACAGCTCAAGGAGATGGCTCGCCGCGGGCTCATCAAGGCCGGCCGGGCCGCAACCGGGCGGGGATTGGGCTACGGGTTGCTTCCCTTTGTGGTTGGTATCTATGAGTACCAGTTCAACACCATCGATGCCGAGATGGCGCAGCTGTTTGAGTCTTATTACCAAAAGGCATTTGGGAGGATGCTCACACTGCGCCCGTTTGTGCACCGGGTGATCCCCGTGCAAGAGGCGCTGACAAGCCCGCTCGAGGTGCGGCCGTTCGAAAGCGCGGCCGATATTGTCAACAACTCGCTGTCGTGGGGCGTGGTCGATTGCCTATGCCGCCAGCAGCAGGCGCTGATCGGGAACCCATGCAACCACCCGTTGGATGTGTGCATGGTGCTGAGCCCGGTGGCGGACGCGTTTCACCCGCTTTCCGGCATCCGCTTGCTGACGCGCGAGCAGGCGTTGGCAACGCTGCGCCGGGCAGCCGAAGCCGGGCTGGTTCATTCGGTGAGCAACAACCAGGAAGGGCTGTGGTACATCTGCAATTGCTGTGCCTGTGCCTGCGGTGTGCTGCGTGGCATGGCAGAACTGGGCGTGGCCAATGTGATCGCGCGCTCGGCCTTTGTGAACCAGGTAGACGAGGCCGTGTGCGTTGGTTGCGGGCTCTGCCTGGACCGTTGCCAGTTTGGCGCCCTCCAATTGCAGGATAGGGTGCAGGTGGACCCGGTCAGGTGTGTCGGATGCGGTGTCTGCGCGTTGGCCTGTCCTGAAGGTGCGCTCGTCTTGGTGCGCCGGCCGGACCACGAGATCGAGATACCTCCCCTGACTGAAGCCGCCTGGCAAGAGCAGCGGGCAGCTGCCCGTGGCATCGATCTCGAACGAGTTCGCTGACAGTGGACGCACCGGATGCCGGCGTTTCCGGCCGGCCATATCCGGCCGGAGGCTGCCGGCGAATCCGGCGAATGCAGAGGGGTACAGCGGCAACCCGGATGTCGCACGCAAGAGACGACTCTGGTGCCTGAAACGTCGCTCGGGGGTGAGGGGTGCGGGCAACCGCCGCCAGGCGCGCCGGGCATGTGATCGGCCGGCGCTCGGCGCACTGCGACCGGTGTTGTTACCCCGGGTTCTTCCTGGTTCTGCTGCGCTGGCTATCTTGGGTTACTTGCTGCCCCCGCCAGTCGGGAAGACCTGCACAAACCGCCCGCCGGTAACCTGAAAGATATAGATAGTTGGGTTGGCCAGGTCGCCGTTGTCCTGGTAACGCAACGGACCGATGATGGTGTCAAAGGTGCCAGCCCGCAATGCATCGGCCACAATGCTTTGCTCCAGGCTCTTGGCCTCTCGAGCTGCCTCGGCCAGGACGCGCACGGCCAGGTATCCATTGATGCTATACGTGTCGGGATTGCGAAAGTCAACCTGCTGATAGTCGCGGATCCATGCCGAATCGACCGTTGCGCGTGGCTCCGGGCTGAATCCGCTGACAAACATCGACTCGGTAGCCGCCGCAAATTCGGCCGCGTGGAGCGTTTCTCCCGACTCGATAGCCGCCGACAGAAAGCAACCATCCGATGCCAGGAAAGGGATCTCCTGCGCGCCGATCTGCGCCAGGTCGTACCGCAAATAGGGGCACTCGACCTCATAGCCGGCATAGAAAATGGCGTCCGGCGCTTGGGCTACGGCGGCCTCGACAATGCCCGGGTAGTAAAGCGGCCGACCAGGCAAAGCCGTGGGTGAGGGTTCAGGGGGGCCGATGGCTATCTGCTGCTGGTAAACCACCGTGACGCCCAATTTCTGTAGCTCGGCCGCCATGAGGCTGGCCAGGTCGATGCCGTAAGCGTCGTCGTTGTGCAGGATGGCAACCCGGCCGGCCTGCAACGTGCTCACCAGAAACTCGGCGTCCACCCGCGCCTGCACATCGTCGCTGGCGTTCACCCGGAAAAAGTTGCGGTAACCGCTTAGGGTCAGTGAGGGGTTGCTGGCAGTGGGGGTCACGATGTTGATGGCCAGGTCGCGGTAGATTTCCATCGCGGCGATCGTCTGACCGCTGTTGAGGTTACCAACCACGCCCAACGTCCTGGCACCAGCCTGTACCCGCTGGGCTATCTGTTCGGCCAGGCTGACCGCCACGTCTGAATCACTCTCGTCGTCCAGCGCCTCTATCACCAACTTGTAGCCGTTAACGCCGCCGGTCCGGTTGATATGTTCGGCCGCCAGCCGAGCCCCGCCGACGACGGTCTGACCACCGTTAGCCTGAAAGCCAGACAGAGGCACCGTAACGAACACCGTGAGGTCGCCTTTGGTGGGCTCCTGTGTGCCGCCGCAGGCCGTCACCAACAACGCAAGTACCAATCCGACAAATGCTATCTTGCTCATATGTATAACCCCGTCGGGTCAATCTCGTCCCGGAGCAGCCCAAGTTCCTGCTCTGTGGGAGGTGCGTTCTGTTTGACCTCATCCAGCACCAAGAGCTCAAAGCCGGTGTTTTCCATCACCTCTTTGACAGTGACGCCGGGGTGGAGCGCATCCAACCGCATGCGGCAGGTCTGGGGGTCAAATCCCATGGTGCCCAAGGTGCTGATCACTGCCAACGGGCCGGTATTCCGGGGCAGTCCGGCTGCCTCGCGGGCACCCGGACCCGTGAGATAGCCAGGGGTGGTGACAAAATCCACCTGGGGCACAAACCGGCGTTTGTCATGGCGCATCAACGCGGTGGTATGCCAGCAGAGCGAGCCCACATCATTGCCTCCTCCGCTGCCGGGGAGCCGAACCTTGGGTCGGTAGTAGTTGCCAATGACGGTGCTGTTGAGATTGCCAAATGGGTCGATCTGGGCGCCACCCAAGAATCCCAGATCGATAAAGCCCCGCTGGGCGGTCTCCATGACGTCGCAGATGCCAGTGGCCGAGAGTGCTTTGTGGAAGGTTCGCGCCTCGCCCACCGCCAATGGAAGGTCCTCCAACAGAGCGCCGGTACCTCCGAATTCAAAAATCGCAATCAGATCTGGTGCATAGAGACGCTGTGCGAGCGAGGCAGCCAACATGGGGATGCCGGTTCCGATAAAGCAGGTCTTGCCGTTCTCAAACATCCGAGCGGCAATACAGATGAGCAGCTCGTTCGGACTGTAATCGCTCATTCCCGCCTCTCCCGAATCTGTACCAACTGGTCAAGCCGCTCCTGGCCAAACAGCGCCAGGTACTCCTGGTGGTCGGCAACGTCATGCACATACCGATTCAGGTAGGCCGCGGCACCCTGGTCGGTCTCATTGGCCTGTACCCAGGCCTTGATCTCCGGTTCGTCCCGCGCGTACAGATATGCCATCTCGCCAGGATGGGATCCGAACGGCGCGTGCACCACCGCATCCACCAGGTAGTAGGGGATGATGGTGCGGTCAGGAAAGCGTCGGATGTCTTCATTGGGGACAATCTCCTCCGCACTGACGATGAGGCGTTTGCACGCGCGGGCCATCTCGAACGCAAAGCCGCTAATTCCGTCAATCTGGCAGTTGCCGTACATGTCTGCCCGGTGGACGTGGATGAGACCAACGTCCAGAACCACGGCCGGAATCAGGCAGACGGTCTGGCCGGTGAACGGACACTCGACCGCTTTGGCCGCGCTGTGCTTGAATGTGTCGCTGCCCAGCATGGTACGAACTGCAATAAAGGGTGCACCGATGCTGGTGGCTTTAAAGCGCCAGGTGATGCCGGCGTTACTCCAATCCACTACCGATTCCACCTGCCCACTCTCCACCGCCCGGCGCAAGGAGTTGGAAACCCCGTAGACTTCCATCCCTATGTAGGTGATGTCCAGCTTTTTGATCATCCCGGCCGCCAGCCACATGTCCAGCTCCAGCACGCCCTGGCCTGCGACGCGCAAGTCCTTTTTCCTCTGGCGGATGACCTCCCGGCAGAGCGACATCGGGCAGCGAACTGTGCCGTACAATTCGGTGCCGACATAGTCGCCGTCGTTCAGGAATCGCTGGATGGCCTCTTGCTCGCTCATGCGCTTGTCAAACAGGTGCCGGGGTTTGTGCACGCGGTTCCACTCGCGGAATGCCTCCAGGTCTGGCGGCTGAATCAACTCTCCAATCCCCGAATCGATGATGCGCATGGTTCCCTCCTGTCTGTGCCGGATTCCATATGGGCCGTTGGGTCCCCAGAGCCGGTCAGGGCGCCGCGGCCGAGTCCGCGTACACCTCGTCCATGGCCGTGATGAGATCCTCCAGCCCACTCACCTGGTCGGCAATATCCTTGCGCAGCCGTTGCGCTCGTGAGCTGTCAATGTCCCGAGCGCCGACCAACAGCGTTTGCGAGTAGACGGTGCCCAACGCCGACAGCGTGCTCTCTAGCTGAAGCTCCGCCCTCTGCATGGAACTGACCAGCCGTTCCAGGTGAGCCAAATGGGTCTTTTGGTTCCGCATGGTAGCCTGGATCTGGGCGCGAACCGCCGGGTCTTTTTCCTGGGCAAGCTGCAGCTCCAGGTTCTTGAGGCGGACCGGCACGGACTGCCGGTCTCGCTTGATCACGTCGTCGGCCCGGTACGTATCCAGCCGGCTGGCGATCTGGTACACGTTCTTGATCCAGTTCTCAATCTCGTCGGCCACGTCCAGTAGGTGGTCCTTGAGTACCCCGTCGCGGGTGGCGCGGATGTTGGTCTCGATCCGGCCACGGTATTCCAACGCTTGCTCGATCCAGTGCCGCAAGCTCTTGTCCTGAAGGGTGCGCGGGCTAAACTCCTGCTGGAGCATCTCGGCCACCACCCGCCGGCCGAACTCGGGGTCGTTGAGATTTCCCCAGGCCAGCGCAATCTCGGCCATCAGGCCAAATGCCGGCCAGACCGTCCAGAATAGACCTTCCACCGCGTTCTTGAACACCACGCTCATCAGAATGGTCAACGCGATCACCACCGCACTCTTCCAATGGTAGAAGGAATGGACCAGCATCGCGCGGGTGGCGCGTTTCTCGATCTCTCGCCGTGCCTGGGACATCGGTCTTGACCAACGGGCTAGAAATAGGTAGAGAGGATCTTGTACAGCTCTCGGATCGTCTCCACCGTGCCGGCACGAACCTGGCCGCCGCCGGGGATGGCCAACTGCTCCAGCAGAACGTAATCCGCGTCGCTGCCATAGGCGATGGCGAACACGACAATGGGGGCGCCGGACTGCTGGTTCTCACCTAACCGGCCGGTCAGGTCCCGCAGAGTGGTCCGGGATGCGTTCTCTCGACCGTCCGTCATCACCACAATGGCGTTGATGCGCTCTCTGTCGCCCAGTTGCTGCAGTTCCAGAAACGCCTGCTGCACGCCGTCCAGCAGGGCGGTGTTTCCTCCCGCCTCCAGACTGTCCACCGCGTCAATCAGCGCCGCCCGGTTGTTGCCCAGGCGATCCAATGGGACCACCGTGCGGACGTCCCCCCAAAACTCAACCAGTCCTACTCGCTCGTCCGCACCTTCGATCTGGTTGACAAAGGTCTTGAGGGCGTCCTGCACATTGCGCAGCTTTTCGCCGTCCATGCTTCCTGAGGTGTCCACCACCAGGTACACGTTGGTCTTGCGTTTGATCAACCACCAGACGTTGCGCACCTGATCGATCACCTGTGCGCCCGGAAGTTGCAGGTTGGTGAGAGGCTGGTCCGGGTCCACGCCGTTGGCCGCGGTCAGGGGCGAATCCGGTCCCCTGATGTCCAGGCTGAGATCGGCCGGCCGGTAGCCGTTGGCCAGCACCATTTCCTGCGCCTGGGGCGAGGCCACGTAGGCGGCGAACTGCTCAAAGGCCAGCCTGTGTTGGGGGGTCAGGCTCGCCACTTCCAGCAGTGCCAGGGGATGATCCTCCCAGAGCGAACCCTCCACCGGGTAGATGGCTACCACGTCCTTGCCTTGCTGGTTGAGCCAGACGACCAACTGCTCCTGGCAGACAAACGCGTCCAGATAGTCCCGACCGCGCTGATTGACCTGCTGCGCGGTGGCCCATTCGCCCTCGCCGTAATACCGGACCGTTCGCTCGATCTCCTGCAGCCGGGCGACGGTCTCTGGTTTTTCCAGATCCTCCGGGGTCAGACCGCGGGTGACTCCGGCGGCGGCGTACAGCTCGGCCAGGGTGGCCAGCAGGCCGGCGGCCGAAGCAGTGGACGGATGGCTCCAGGCGAAATCTGGGTTGGCCAGTGCATAACTCACCAGGTCGTTCCATCCGAGGGACCTGGTCGGCCAGCCCAGGGTCTGGGCCACGTCCTTCCACATGGCAATCACCACCGGCGAGATACCATAGTAGCGCGTCTGACTCACCAGGAATGCATCTGCGTCTGACAGCTGCTGGGCGAATTGCTGGTCGAGCTGTCGCAGCCAGATGGAACTGTCTGGGCTCATAGCCTCGAATTCGCCGTTGAGCGCGCCACGGATCATGGCGTCCGGCTCCATGCGAATCGGCTGCACGCGGTAATCAGGTCCGGTCTGGTTGTAGCCGTTCACCAATTGGGTAAAGAGGGTTTCCTTCTCCGGCGAATAGGCGATGCGCAGCACGTTGCTCGCCGGCTTGGCCGAGACGTCAGGTTGGGCTCCCAACAGGTCGCTCGTCTTGTTGAAGCCCTGTACAAGTGCCCAACAGGCGCAGCTACCGACGACGACCAGCACCAAAAGGCCAACAAGGACGCCAATCATGGCGGTGGATTGCTGTTGTGGCCGGTTCTTGTACGATCTGGACATGGTCAACTCCCGTCGCTGGTCCGCAGCCCGCAATCTCCGACGACTGGTGCGGCCGGCACGTCCGTCACCGGCCGGCGACCCGCAGGTCAAAGAACCGCAGCAGGTCTTGCAGCACCTGGCGGTCCGGCGAACGCATGGCAGTGGTGCGCGGGACGATGATCTGTGCCCCCTGGGACTGCCAGCGGGTAAAGAGGCTGTCGGGGCCGTCCACCGGCACGGCTGCACTTTCCGGGCGCAGGCCATAGGTGAGCGCCCGCTCCTGGACCGGTTTTGAAAGCAGATAGGCCTCAAAGACCAGTGCGGCGTTCTTTTGGTCAGCAGTGGTTTCGGGGCCCATCCACACGGTGAATGGAAAGTCGAACCAGGTGACGTATTGGGGATAGACGATTCGCAGTGGATCCGCCCACCGGGTTTGGATGCCCTCCATGTTGAGCAATAGATCGCTCTCGAGCAATTGGCCGGCGTCACCCGTGGTGTAGCCAAAGAGTGCCAGGTCCTGCACGGTATAGGTTCCGCCGCTGAGGTCGCTCATGGAACCCATGATCTCTGCCAGCCAGTCCTGAAAGGCGTTGCGGTTAACGTCTTCTGGGTCGATGCTGGTGCTGCCATAGTACTCGCCGGCGGCTGCCACCATCGCGCCCAGGCCGCTGACGTTCTTCCGTGGGTTGGAGATGGCCAACTTGAAAAAGCCCCATTCCTCCCTACCGCCCAGGGCATCCCAACCGTCAGGATTGACGGCCGCATCGTGGATGACCTGCCAATCGATCTTGCCAAAGCTGCTTTCCAGAGCCTGGGCGCGGCTCTCATAGATGCCCCATGCGAGCAAGGTGATGGCAATAGGGCGGCCCCGGTACTCGCCGTCCGTCAGAAACACGTCCCTTCCCAACCGTTCCTTGAAGGAGGCGTTGACCAGCTCGGTCAGGTAGCGGCTGTCGGGAATCCAGGCGACGGGGACCGGATCCATCTCGTCCCGTTCGAACTTGCTTTTGGCAGCAAGCCCGTCCATCGGGATGATGGTGACGTGGACAACTTGCCCGGTATCCTCTAGCTTTTGCTCGGCCTGGTTGAACTGATTGGCCGCCTCCCTCACCCAGGGCTCGATGGAGAGCGCGGTTATCACCGTCACCTCAATCGGCTGCCTCCGGTCAACCGAGCCGGAAGTAGCCGTGCCCTGGTCGCCGTCCCGTGCAATCAGCATGATGGCAACGGCCAGCAGGATAGCGGCGCCCACAATGATCAAGAAAACCCAGCGCGTACGGTTCATGCCAGACTCCCTATCTGTTGGGCACTGTCACCGGGGAACCGGGCCCAACAGCGCGGTTCCCATAGCCCACAGCCGATCAGTTGGCAGCTTCCATGCCGAGCCGCCGCATCCGTTCGGCCAATTGAACGTCGATTTCGCTCTTTTCCAGCACCTCGTCCATCTGCGCTTCCAACCGGCCGGCGTACATCTCGCCCTGAGCGGCCGCCCGGTCGAGCCGAGCGCGGATGGATTCGCCGATTCGGGCGATATCGGCGTCGCCCACGCCGGCCAGGTCGTCCAATGATTTGATCGCCTGGACCGCTACTTCTTTGGACTTGGCCAATTCCAGCAGTGCCTGCAGATGCTCGCGTTCCTGGCGGATGGTGGTGAGCTTGGCCTCCAATTTTCGCCGGGCGCTCAACAACTGCTCGTACTGCTTTTGCTGCTCTTGCCACTGGGCCTGGTAGTCGTCCGCCATGCGCTGGGTAGAATTGAGACGAGCCTGGGCTGCGCCCGCCAGATCCTTCTTTCCCTGGAGCAACAACGTGTCGATGCTTTGATCCAGCTTTTCGGCCTCTGCCCTGTACTGATCCGTTTTGCGCTTTAGCGTCTTGACGTTTCCGCCCACCGTGACCACGGTGTCTTCCAGTTTTTCCAGATTGTCCGCGGCCTGCCGGATGTACTCATCCATCACTGCCACCGAGTTCGATTGCAGCGCCTTGTCCACCATGGCGTGAAGATTCGCAGAGATGAGGGTCTGGACCTTGTCGATCAACGATGCCATTATGCTATCTCCTGTTGTCTTGCGATTCAGTGACCAATTCGCGGCCGAGTCCCCCAAAGGCGGGCTCGCCTAGCAGATTATATTGTACCGCGTTTTGTTGCGTGTGACCCAACCCTGACGATCAACTGACAATCTGCACGCCACCCGGGTTCTGCCGCGGTAGCCGCCAACCGCCGTCAGCCCGGCGATGGATTTTGCAGCAGCTTGTAACCTCTGCCTCGGACGGTGACCAGATAGCGCGGCTGGTCCGCCTCTAGCTCAATCTTGCCCCGCAACCGGCTCACGAGCTTTTCGATCCGGGCATCATCAACACTGTCGATATACTCCTGGCCCCAGACGGATTCGACCAACAGGTACTTGTCGCACAGTTTGTCCAGACGGCCGTAGAGCGTCTGGAGCAACCGGTGCTCGAGCTCAGAAAGGGAGGTGACTTCGCGGCCGCCCACCCAGACGCTACCGGCGTCTGCATCCAGCCAGATGCCTTCGGGGTAATCCAACTCTGAGCGGCGTCGGCGGCGCACATGGGCAGCAAACCGTTCGCCAAAGAACTGCGGCTGCTCGCCGCGGGTCACAATCTCTTTTTCCTGCAAGGAGAGCAGAACCGGCTGGGTAAGCGCGCCCAGACCTTCGGATGAGAACAGCAGCAACCCGGACTGCTCCTGTTGTGATAGCTGGTGCCAGAGTTTGACGCACTCGGCCTGGGCGATCTCGCTCCTGTCCAGACGCTGGGCAACCAGTTCCAGGCCCTGTTGACGGTACAACTCGGGGGCTCCGGCCTCTAGTTGTACCAGGAGTTCGGCAACCACTTCTACCAGGCCCGGGTGCCCGCCCGACTGACGCCAGACAAAGTCGAGTTCGTCTTGGTCCAGTTTCACACCGGCTTTGCCGGCCAGCGACAGCGCCAGCGCGTTGGCGTCCGGCCGGGTGAACATGCCCAGGTGCTTCTCGTGATGGGAGAACAGCTCGCAAAACTCCTCGATGGTGGAATCGCACCGTACTGCCCGCAGCGGTTGGACCGTGGCCGTGACATAGGCCAACCGGTTGCGGAACTTGTCGTGCAGAGCACGAAGGTTCAAGAAGACACGGCTATCCAGCGCAGTAAAGGCCTCGTCAAACTCGTCCAGCAGAAGGACGAGGGAGCCAGGCAACGTCTGACAGATTCGGCCGATTGCGTCGTTGAAACCAAGTGGAATCAGGAAGGCACTCCCCGGCTGGACGGTTTTCTCATAGTAAGCAGTCAATTCCGTCATCAATCCGGATGATGCATACTGCTCCTGATCGGCCAGCTTCTCCCGCAGTGCTCGGAGGACCGCCTCATAGAAACCCTGGTCAGTGGCGGCCAGCATGAGGTTGCAGTCCACATAGATGAACGCCGGCTCTCCCGCAGCAGCAACCAGGTTCGCGGTCCGGGAATCCGCTAACTGGCGCAACAGCCTGGACTTGCCGGTGTTGCTGAGGCCAACCACGGAGCAGCATTCTCCGTTCTGTATGCGGTCGATAACGTAGTAGTGGTCAGACTGGCGCAGGAACAAGGTTTCCATTCTGGCAACAAACACGATCGGTCCGGAGGGTGGCGGAGCCACCTCCCCGGACCGCGAGCAAACCTGACCTACAGAGCCGGCCGGAAACGCCGAGCCAACACAATGATGGCGACCAACGCTGCGCCAGCAATCAGCGCGCCCCACAGGCCCATGCCACTCTCCGGAAGCTTGCCCGCCGGCGCAACCGCGGTGGGCTCCGGCGTTCCAGGCGTCTCGGCTGCAACCACTGCTGTGGGGCTGTCAGCGACCACCTCGGTCGCACTGGCGGCGGGGGTCTGAACCACGGAGGTGGGGGTAGCCTGGGGACTGGCCGGGGACGGCGTAAAGGTCGGAATACTGGTGGGCCCAACGATTGCACGGGTTGGCTCCGACGTCAAGGCTGCTGCCGCCGCCGTTTCCATGGCGGCGACGGTCTGTGTGACCAGGGCATTCTGCGCGGCAATCGTCTGGTTCTGGATGGCGATCTGCTCGTTTGCGTCGCCCTGTCGAGTCAGCACGATAGCGACGATGGCAATGATGCCCAGCAATAGCAGCGCGGCCATGCCCCCCGCCAGGTATATAAACGTCCGATTCGAGGATTCCTCCTCTACCACAAAGTCATCCGCCATGGCGAACCTCCTCTATATGTGTCGGCGCGATAGGGTGCTCACCCGGTGGCGGCTACCCGCGCCTCTCGCCACCTATCAACTCCAAGTTGAGGTAGGGCACAAAGACAACCCCACCGCCGTCCAGGTCAACTTCCGCGCCCGGGGATCTGACCCCGTTTTCCAGGCTGCGCGGTTCGTCGTGCAGCACCCTGATGGCGCCGGTGAACCCCAGGTACGGATCACGCCGGATGCGCACCCGATTCCCGATTGCCAGCGGAGCTCCCGGCTGAGGCGCCATTTGCGGTGCCCCCAGAGAGGGTAACGGTATGATGATTTCCGGCCGAACCGCCAGCCAGCGCGCAGGCGTCTGGGCGAGAACAATCGCTTCTCTGCCTTCGTTAGCCGTCAGAAGGTCGAATGCCGGCTTTGCCAGGGGGATGTTGCCGATCCCCTCGGTGACAATGACCGGGATGTGCTGCCGACCAAGCGCAGTGATCAATCCGGCCGGGACGCTGCCGGCAATCAGACCGCGAACCTGGTTAGAACCTGCCCTGTCCAATACGCTCTGGTCCAGGGTCGACCCACATACCAGAACAGCACCCCGATGCCCCAGGTCGATCTGCTGGGCGGACATGGTCTCGTCCGGGGCCGATACCCCCATCTTGAGGACACCAGAGCCCTCCTTGCCAGATCCCCATGCACACTGAACCAGTGCTCCGGTGGTCTCGATGGTCACGCCGACTGCCGCGGCGACCTTGGTCACCACGCCCGGCATGAGTGCCGCCAATTCGTACAACTCTGGCACCGGCCGAATCACTATCCTCCCCCCGTTGACGGCGATCACCAAGCCTTCAACGGGCGCACTGATCTTGCGCGTCCTCCACAACCCCTGTTTGTGCTGAGCCAAGGTCTCGCCTTGACGTACCGACTCGCCCGGCTCTTTGCGCACACATTGATCAGCATCGCGCCGGCTGATCGAGAGCTTTTGCGCGACATCCAGGATCACGAGGGGGCGCGGCCGGCCGGCGCGAGCCACAATGTCGCTGGCTTCCAACCGTTGTCCGGTCCTGACCAGCACCTCACCCCGCCACGGCATGACGCGGTCGCGGCGGATGGTGGTCAGCGGGAGGATGTCGGTCTGTGGCGGGAAAAACGGGTTGCTCATGGTGCTTCTCGTACCGGCGTCATCCGCCCATGTCCCAAAGCCACTGCTGGATTTTGGCCCGGCGATCTTCTGGGGAAGAAGGCAGACGGAGCGGGCGGCCTCGCGCATCCACCATGAGCCCAACGGCGCCGCCGTACACCCGCCGCCGACAACTGCGACCCGGCCCTTCACCCACATCAAAGCGCTTGAGAGGTTGGAGCGACAGATCGGCGTGTTGACCCGGCGCTAGTGGCAGCACCTCCAGGGAGCCATACTCCACCTCAACCTCCAGCTTGCTGCCGTTTTCATAGCTCATGATGAGCTGGAGAACAACCTGACCGGGGTTTGCCTTGCCCGTTGGAGCCACCACGCTGCCCAACTCGCGGAAAGCACCCGAATCGATGACCTGCACGGCGGCCACGGGCGATATTCGGGCACAGGCACCCAAGGCCGACGCAAGCCCGTGGGGGTCCAGCGCCAGGGTGCAAAGCCCGATTGGCTGCAGCGAATCCAACAGCACCAGGGCTGCCTGGCCGGGCCGAGGAGTATGTGCCAGCACTGCTCCTGCAGCCAGGATCATCCCAATGCGAGGCGCCAACCCATCCCCACTCGTGATAAAGCGTGAGGGGAAGGCAGCAAGCTGCAGCCGATGCACCAGCTCCCGAGCAAACGCCAGTTCCATGAGCAGGTCATCACTGGTCATGGGCAGGGTTTGCGGCAGGAGCGACTTGTGGCCGGCATAATCGGCAGCTGCATCTGGCGCCAGGTCGGCCGGGTGCCAGCGCAGCACCTGTTGGGCACCAATCTCTTCCAGCAGTCGGGGCAAATGGTAGCCAATTCCCAGGTCGCTGCGCACGATGAGTTGGCTGGCACCATCCACATAGGTTCCCATCGTCACGGATGCGCTCCCGACATCAACACCAACGATGTTGGTTTCGAGTGCCTCGCCCAGGTAACTCACTGTCCAGCCAAATGCCTGGGCGGTGGGGATGAGCGTGCCTTGGCAAAGACCGCTCAATTCGCGGCCGCCGGGAAGATCGATGAACTGGTTGTCCTTCAAGACGGCAACAACCTCCGCCTGCGCTGGGGCCAAACACTCGATCTCCGCCTTCGGTCGAACATTGGCTGCGGTGCGGTACTGGCAGCCGTTCAGGATTTCGGCGACTTTTGAACGCAGTTCGGCGTTGCCCGCGAATACCACCGTCGGCGGGTTTGACCGGTGGCTCATGAGGGGGATGGCAGCGGCAATTGTCTCCACCATCTGAAGCACGGTGTTGGTGGCGCCTCCGTCCGTCCCGCCAGTGACCAGGAAAAGGTCTGGCGCCAGGGCGACCAGTTGGTGGATGCGCTCCTCGTCGGAGCGCCGGTCCTTCAGGCTCAGTGTATCCTGGATGATGGTGTATGTAGAAAGCGCTACACGTTGGGCGCTGGCCAGGCTCAGGTCTTCCACCAGACCTGCCAGCACCGTTCGCAGCGGGGCCGCGGCGCTGGTTGTTGCCAGAAAAAGATCGATCCCGGTTCCCAAACGTTCGGACGGGACTCGCAGACGTCCATTCTCACCGATCAGACGCCGGCCGGTGATGGCCTCCACTTCCGCAACGGCGCGAACAAGTCCCACCGTCGTATCTGACCAGGGTGGTTCGGCCGTGGTCAACGCCTGGCCCGCGGACACGAAACGGTATTGGCCGTTGACAATGTCCAGCAGGACGACCCGGGTAGTCGTAGCACCGCAGTCGGCGATCAGAATCGATTCGATCAAATGCTCTTCCATGGTACGTTATCCTGCGGCCAGCAGCCGCAGAATCTCCCCCGGCGCCCAGATTAGGAATTGAATCCGCTCGGTCAGTAGCGAGAGGCTCGCGATCAGCGCGCCGGCAAACAGGGAGCCAAACGCGATCATCAGAAACCCTTGCCCCACCCGGGCCGCTGCTCGAACCCAGGCCGGACGCTTTAACCGACCCTCACCCGCAGGGACAGCGCCAAAGTGAAAGTACAGCAAGGCGGTCAACGTCCCCGCTATGACGACCAGAGCTGCCAGTATGTTCAATGCACTGCCGGCCTCTGCCACCAGGGCAGGGGCCGAAGAGGGCAGTAGAGGAAGGGCGGTGGCACCGATCTGGGGCAGGAGGGTTCCCAGGACCGCGCCTCCGACGGCCACTGCAGCGCCGACTCCCATCACAAACGCCATGGCCACGTTTCCCAGTGGCGAGGTGCGCGGGGAGAGTTTGAGTAACAGCAGTGCCGCCAAAAGTAACACCAGCAACTGAGCTACCTGGTCTGATCCGGCGTTCTGACCGGCAAGCAATTGCATCACGGGTCGGGCCAACTGGGGTATGACCACGCTGTGGGTTACCACGACCGTGGCAAAACCCATCCCCAACCCTACCAACAGGTGAATGGCCAAGCGATAAAGCGGGTTATCGCCCAACAGGTAACTATAGATCATGAGGCTGAGAACAAAACCCAGCGCAATACCCGCGATGGAGGTCACCGTGTTACCCATGGGCTCGTCTCCTGCCCGTCAGACTGGCTGCAATGCCCCACAATATGCCTGCCACCAGCAACAAGGTGATCAGCAGGAGGCCCGGCGTCTGCCCGGTCAGCAGGTCGCGGGCCAGGCCGGTCCGGACCCGGTCAGCTTGCTGGTCATACAGCGCCGCCGCGGGTACACCACTGACCAGCCCGCTGAGCTGTTTGGGTTGCCGGTAGAAGTATGGCTGCGCCCAGGACTCCAGTCCGGCGCTGACACCGGCCACAATGCGGGCATTCATGCCTGGCAATTGCCCCACCTGTTCCAGCCATGCTACCAGGTCGTTCCGCTCGGCCGTCAACACCAATATCAGCTCCACGCCCTGCAACGAATTGCCCAGGCCGGTGGCTGCCGGCGCGCCGGCGGCCGGCGATCGGCCGCCGCTGTATGGGGATCCCTCCACCAGTTTCCAAGGAGTGCTGGCAAAAGCCTGCAATCCGGCCGCACCACCGGGCACATAACCCAGATTCAGGTAGTTGTCTCCGGCCCGATACTGGGTTTCGGCCAAGTCCTGCAACAGACGCTCGGCGAGCGCCGGACCCGTCGGCACGGTGCTGACGGCCACAATGCGCGCATTTCGTTCCATCAGGTGACGGACCAACGTTCTGGCAATAGGATCGAGCTCGCCGGCTGCTGCCGGCGAATAGTCAAAGGCCACCAGCGCGAGCGCAGAGTCCGGCAGCGCATTCAGCAGATCAAAGGTGTCCTGCAGAATGGGCGTGGACGACGATCGAGGCTGGCTGAAAGGTAACCACTGTTGCACTGCAGGCAGGGCGCTCAGCAGGACAACCAGAAAGAGAACCACTGGGATCAGACTGCGCTCTATCCATCCCGACCGACGGGGTGCCAAGACGCCGGGTTCGGGCTCAGTTGCTGCTGAAGAGCGGACAATGCGATCCAGCATCTGCTCACGTGCCTGCTGCAGCTCAGTGACCACGAACTTGGGCAAACCGGTGCTCTTGGGGGTCTTGGTGATCACTCCAGAGACGGGAATGGCTCCCCGGAGGCCATGCAGAGGACCGCCAGTTTCGACGAACTCTACTGCCGCTGCCTCATCGTGCGGGTAGGCAGCGACCGTTTCCCGAGGTTTGAGGGCCAGGAGCCAGGCTGGTATATCTGCGCGCTCCAAACCCAGCGTATCGGCCGGAGGCTCACCGAGTGTTTCAGGAAACGCTGGTTCGGAGATGTCACGTGGCGCTACCAGCCAATCTGGCAACTCGGCGACCGCAGCCTCGTCGACCGGGCCTGCGGACAGATCGGACGTCGGAACGACGGGCGCCGTCACTCCTGGAGGGGTGGGCTTCGTCGGCGCAACGGGTTCCGACTCGGCAGGGAGTTCAGCCTGTATCTCAGAGAGCCATGCTGGCAACTCCAGGGACTCTGCAGGTTGGCGTGCCGCAACCCGCCGGCCTTCGGCGAGGATAGCCGACGGTTCGGCCATCTTGCCCTCCAGCCAATCTGGCAATTGGTCGGTGTCGTAGGGTGTGCTGACGGCTGCCAACCAATCCGGCAACTCGGACGGCACCAGAGGGCCGGTGCCGGGCAGTTCGCCCGTCTTGCGGCGCGGGCGTTCAGAGCTGCTTTTTTGGGCGGCCGCAGGAGAGGCAAATGTACCCAACCATTGGGTCATCATCTGCGAGGGCAGGGGGCCTGTTCCCGCATGCGGGGGTTTGGGGGCCGGTTGCGTCTCGCGAGACAATGGCTCTGGCGGCGCTATCCCGGTGGATTCAATATCGAGGCCGAGTTCCTCCAGCCAATCCGGCATCCGGTCGAAGGACTCCTCCTCGATATCTTGGGTTGGTCTGGACGGGCGGTCGGTCGGAACCGAGCCACCCAATGGCTCTGCGGGCGGTTTTGGCACCGGCGCTGCGCCGGACACCAGAGTCTCATCGGCAAACGCCCGTAGCCAATCCGGCAGGTCATCAAACTCGCCCGGCTCTTCCTCCAAGGGTGTGTCAGCAGATGCGGAGTCCGAAAACTCGGATGATGCTGCCCGCAACCAGTCTGGCAGTTCGTCTCTGGAGGGTGGAACCATGGCAGGACGACGGGCGGTTTGGTCCATCGCTTCTCGCCATCTCCCGGCCAGTCCGGCAGTGGTCCGGTCTGTTGTCGGTTTTCTGCCGGCAGTGGGCTCTTGAAGGCACTCTGGCACCTCCTCGTGGACGCCGGTCGCCGCATCGGACGGGCTCTTCGGTTCCGGTGGCACCTTAACTTGGGGCTGGCCGGGAACGCCGCCGGTTCTGCGCATCAGGTCCTGCAACCAATCAGGCAAGTCGCCGATTGCTGCAGGTTCGGAGTCGAGTACGTCGTCCAGCGAAAACTCGGGCTCTCTGGCCGGGAGATCGTGGGTCTCCCAGACATCCGTGCGTACTGGGCTGCTCGGGCTCGGTCGGTCGTCTTGGGTTGTGAGGGCCGCAGGCTCTTTTTCCAGCAGGGCCTCTAGCCAGTCGGGGACATCCAGCGATGGGGATGGCGCGCCAACCAGCGTCGGTTGATCTGGGAGCGCGATTGGCTCGCTGGCGGATTCCTGCAACCAGGCGGGCAGCTGCTGGTCCTCATCACTGCTGACCGTCGGCTCGTCAACCGGGGGTTCAACCGGTCCGGGTTCTGTGGGCGGTTGGCTTTCTTCCTCCCCCCCGGGCGAATAGCTGGATCGCAGCTGTGCTAGCCAGTCCGGCGTCTGGTCATCGGCCGCGGGTGTTTTACTCGGTAAGGAGAGCCCTCGTACGGAACTCTCGCCCCGTTTGGTCTCCGTCGAGGGCCTTACGGGCGCCAGCCGCGCCCCACACTCATCACAAAAGAGGTTGGTTGCCGGGTTCCGCGAGTTGCACTGCGGGCACACCACTTCGGTCTTGGGTGCCAGGTTGAAACCGCAGGTGCTGCAGAATCTATTCTGGGGACCATTGGCGCTGCCGCAGTCGGGACAAGTGATGACCATCGGTTACGGCTCTCGTTCGCTATGCGGCCGGTCAATTCCCAAGAGGACGCGCAGTCCGGCTGTGATGGTACCCAACGCAACCCCCAGCAACATGCCGCGGGCGCCGGCAGTAGCAAACACGTTGACTACCCAATGACGAACCTGTGACAGCGGATCGGCCAGACTGGCAGAAAACGGGATGGCGCCCAGCAAGACCAACACAATGGTCAGCAAGAAAAGGAACGTGTATCCGGTAGGGCGCCGTGACATGGCGCGATACGCGGTTGTCACCATGAAAAAGAGCAGAAGAGAGGCTGCCGAAGCCTCTAAAGGGAACAGTGTGTACTGGAACAGCCAAGTCATCGCTCTTCCACCGGGGCCTTGTTGTTCCAACAAGGCGATGATGATGACCAGAGACGCTGCCAGGATCAGTATCAGGCTGTAAGGCCATTCCCGGCGCATCTCTGCAACCCGACCCACATGGACACTGAACAGGTTCAGGATGCCCAGCAGGAACGCGACCGCCGCCAGAATGGCTGCCCATCGGATGAACAGCAGGTGAACCGCAAGACCTGGCACCAGAGGGGCAAAAAGGTATCCGACCAACGTGGTGAGTCCAACGGTGACCGCAATCGCGGTAGGAATTCCTCGCCTCACGGCCGACTCCTGCTAAAACAAGGACACTCCCAATAGCGTGTGCACCAAAACACTCAGTAGGACCAACGCCACAATGCCAAGGCGCACCCAGTCCTCTGCTGCCAGGCTGGCCAAATGGGCAGGGCGTCCCTGCAAATAGGCCGGCGCGGCAAATATCTCCTCACCGATGATCGGGTTGTCGACCACGGCCACCAACAAGGCCATGGCCTGGGGATTGTCGCTGCCGAATACCTGCGGGATGCCTTTTTGAGCCACTGGCCCGGCCAGCAGCAGTGCTTCTGTGTCGAAAGAACCGATCATTACGTTGGCCGCCGTTGCATCCGCCTCCAGGCGGCTAGAGGCGCCCAGGGCATAGATAGCCGGCTGCGGTGATACCATCTCCACCCGAGTGGGGTCGTGCTCGTCTGCGCGTGAATGGCGAGCAAAAGCCTGGCGTAGCGAATCCTGGGCAGCTGCCGCCAGAAGGGGATCCGCCACGGTGACCAGAGGCGGCGACCCATAGACGCATCCCTTGTCCGCCAGTTCGTCCAGCACGGCCAGGCCGGCCAGTGTAGCAATGGTCCGGTTATCATTGACCCCCGCTGTACCCATGGAAACGTGAACAGTCTGCCCACTTTCGACGGCCTTGCCTGCCAACGACGGCAAACTCGCGAGAGACGGAATCGCACGCACGTGGACCGGACGACCGGACTGGATTCGCCTGGTGAACAGGAGTATCAGGACAATCGTGACGAGAACGATGAGCGCACCGACCAAAGCCAACTCTAGATCTCCTCCAGCCGGGTCCGCAGCGCGGCTATTGCCTCCGGTTGCTCCAGAAAATGAGCCCAGGCGGCAAAACGTCCGGGGTCCGCCAGCCAGCCCACGGCCGGCTGGGCGACCCACAGCAACTGGCCCAAGAGAAACGCCAGTGGTTGGCATCCATCGATGAGAGTGGCGGCGATATCGGCTACCCCCCACCGGTGGATCTGTTGGGCGATCTGATCTACCAGCTCTGCTTGCCCTGGCTCCTTCATGCCTAAAGAGGGCGCCAACTGGTACGTCTTGGCGGAGATACCTGCTCGCAGCCCATCCTCCATGGTATTGTAGCCAGTTTGACCCGGCCGGTCAAACGGTCGACGGCAGCTTGACGTAAAGCAGTATATCATGTTTGCGATGGGGTGTAAAGCCGGTATAATGCGAATGCAAGTTGGTGTCGGGTTGTCCTGCATTGCGTGTTGCTCATGCGTGACCTGAGACTCTCTCTGGCGCAGCACGAGACGGCCACGTTGAGGGCCATTGCCGAGGGGTGGGGTGTGAACCCAGCCGGTCTCTCGAGCCGCCTCACGGCCGAGAGGCTGGCTGACATAATCCTGTCGGCTGACTGGTCGGCAGAGTACAGGGACCTGCCGGCGGCGGAACAGGGTGCGTTGGCTGAACTTGCGGCCGCCGGCGGGTACGCATTGGCTGGCACGTTTTTTCGCCGACATGGATCGATTCGGGCTTTTGGGCCAAGTCGCTTGGCGCGCGAACAACCGTGGAACAAACCTCAAGGGGCCTCCGAAGGTCTCTGGTATCGGGGGGTTCTCTTTTCTGCCTTTCAGCAGACCGAGTTGGGAAGCCAGCAGGTGGTCTACGTGCCGGACGATCTTCGGGCGCTTTTGCCGGTGCCGGGCGACAAACAACCCCGCCTGGAGCTTGTTCCTGTTCAGGATACCAGGGCAGTGGTTCGCCGACCGGCCGCGGTGGGACTGGTCGATGACTGCTGCACGCTCTTGGCGTATGTTCAACGAAGCACAATATCCGCTCATGCGCAAACGGCACTCCCGACAGAGGAGCTGTTACCGTTCCTTCGGTGCAAGGAGCGTGCCCGGTTGGAGTTGATTTGGACTCTGTTGCTGGAGGCTGGCCTGCTGGAAATCCAATCCGATTTTCTCTGTATGGTTCGTGACCCGGCCCACAAGTGGCTGACGGCATCTCTGTCGGAGCAAACGACCACACTGGTTCAAGCGTGGTCACGCAGCCGTGATTGGAATGATCTCCGCCACATTCCGGAGCTGGTGTGCGAACCGACCGGCTGGGAAAACGATCCTGTCCTGCCACGCCAACTGGTGCTCAGATTGCTGGTTGACCTGGCCCCAGAGAGCTGGTGGTTGTTGAAAAGCCTTCCCGCCGCGGTCAAAGTGGCTCAACCCGATTTTCAGCGCACTGGCGGCGAGTATGATGCCTGGTACATTTCGGACTCGAAAACGGGTGAGTACCTCATCGGTTATCATCATTGGGACCGTGTAGAGGGTGCGCTGTTGAATTTTCTGGTGACAGGGCCGCTCCACTGGCTTGGGTTGGTGGAACTGGGAGAAATGACTCAGGGAGGGGATCCGGCATTTCGACCGACACCGGCTGGCCGCACGTACGCCCGGACTGGCGCCTGGCCCCAATCGCCCGTTCCGGTCCGGGTATCCATCCAGGTGAATGCTGATGCCACCATCGCCGTGCCGGCGGCGGTAGATCGCTTCACCCGATTCTTTGTCGCGCGGATGACTGATTGGGAGCCGCTCGCCGGCGCAGGTGCGACTTTTCGATATCGCGTGACCCCCCGCTCACTCGAGCGGCTGAGGGAGAGTGACACGGAGCCTGACCAGGCGATGGCATTCCTGGCCAGCAGGAATGGTCGGCCACTGCCACGGTCATTCAGAGATGCGGTATCGGCATGGGCGCGGACTGGGGCGCAGGTCCAGCTCGGCCGGTTGACCGTGCTCCAGGTGCGGGATGATGCGACCATGGCAAAGCTTCAGGCGTCGCCCAAGGTGCAGCCTCTACTGGGTGAGGCCCTGGGACCACGGTCGGCCGTCGTGCGCACCGCTGATTGGCGGCGCCTGGTCGGCGCCATCGCCGAGTTAGGCCTGCTGACCGACCTGCAACTATGAGCCCGCAGTAGGCGCGTAACTACCTCAAAGGTTCCTCATCGCGGCAGCTGTTTCCCGGCAATGAGGCGCCGGGCCAGGATGCTGCCCAAGAGGGCGCAGGCGTCGACAGGCAGATGGAGGCCGGCCGACGCGTCAAAGAGCACCTGGGCTGAGGAGGGGAGGTTTTCCTCGCCCAACCAGTAGACAATCAGCAGGGGGACGCGGGGAAGCGCGTCGAAGGCGTATCCCGCGTTCCCCACCGCCTCCCACCGGCCTCCCAACTGCTCAGCAACGTGGCAGAAAGCGGGCAAATCCTCCCCGTAAGCTCTCACAATCTCGCGGCCGGTGTAACCCTGGAACGCCAGGTGGTAAAAACCCCCATCGGGCAGTTCTCGAAATGAGACCCACCGACCGGTCACGGGAGCGCCACGGGTGGTAGTCAGGTGGTACAGCATCATTGCCTGCGTATAGACATGAGCCTCCTGGCGGCTCTGCGCATCGACTACCCGGTAATCTGGCAAGGTGACCAGGACCGGCTGACCCATGACGGCGGTATGAAGGCAGGAACCGGCGGGGTCCAGAACTGAGCCGCTCCACGCGGCCAGCAGAGACGGATCCGCCGCTCGTAGCTGGCTGCTCAGCTCTTGGATTCTGCGCTGCAGACTGGTCGGGTCGCGGACGGTTTCCAGGTCGAGAGGGGTCACTTGTTATCTCCTGATCATGGATCGCCCACAGCCATGCCCGCAACAGCGCCGCTGGTAAAGGCGAACTGCAGGTTGAAACCCCCACATGGTCCGACAACGTCCAATACCTCTCCGACGAGATAAAGCCCGCGGACCCGGCGCGATTCCATGGTGTTCGGATCCACTTCGGACACCGGTACGCCCCCGGCCGAGAGTTGACTGAACTGAAAACCACGTGTGCCGCGGACTTCAACCGTGACAGCAGTGAGTCTGCGCAGCAGCACTTCCAGTTGGTGATCGGAGACTTGGTTAAGGCAGACGCTATCCGGTAACCCAGCCTGGGCGATGAAGACCGGTGGCATCTTGGGCGGCAATACTGATCCCAAGGCGATGCTCAGGGGCAGAGGGTCATCACGCCTGGCTGCAATGAACTGGCGCAACCAATCCAGGTGGGTTGGAATGAGGTTGATAACCAGGCGTTGGGGAGTTTTCCCAGGTCCGGCCTGGACCAGGTGGCTCAGGTCCATGGCGGCTGGGCCGCTGAAACCAAACTCGGTGAACAACAGGTTTCCCGCTGTTTCCCCTAGCTTGTCTTCACCCTCGTACAGTGCCAGGCGGACGTCAAGCCGGACCCCCTGCAAGGCATGATACGGCCGCACATCGGCGCGAATGGGCGCCAGCGCCGGTCTGGGTGGCACGACGGTGTGCCCCAGCCTTTCCAGGATGGGAAAGCACTCGCCTCGCGATCCCAGGGCAGGGTATGCACTTCCCCCAGCAGCCACGATCAACCGGTCCACCCCGAAGGTCCGCGGTGGCGCCTCCGTTTCCAGCAGAAACCCTGGCGTCAGCAAGTGGATGTCGCTGATCGTGGTCTTGAGGTGTAGCTGCACGCCCACGTTCTGCAACGCCGCCTCAAACGCCTTCTGGACCGTCACCGCCGAATTGGAGACCGGGTAGTACCAGCCATCATGAGTGGCGAAGGTCAGGACTCCCATCGCGCGCAGGAGCGAGAGCAAGGACTCCCGGCCGAACTTTTCCAGGGCCAACGACAGAAAGGAGCGATCAGCACACGAGTACCGCTCCGGAGCGACTAGCGAATTCGTGAGGTTGCAGCGGCCGTTGCCGGTAACCAGCAGTTTGCGGCCAATGGCGGGGTTGCTGTCGAACAACAGCACCCGCGAGCATCCTCGGGCGGCATGCAGCGCTGCCATCACGCCGGCCGAGCCAGCACCAACAATGCCTATGGTAGGGTGGTCACCCATCCTTTCGCTTGCCGCGGTCAAGGGCTTTTTGGGCCCCCACGGAATACAGCGAGCCCGGCATCAAGTCAATGACTTGGTTGAACTCGATCACCGCTTTGGCATCCTCGCCATGGCGCTGGTAAGCGACGGCCAGGTTGTAGCGGACGGCCGCCTCGTATTTGGGACTGCTCAGCGTGTCAAAGGCGGGCAACAGCCCCTGCAGTTGGGAGATGGCCTGGGTGATCTGGTTTTGCTTTAGCATGTGCACGCCCTGATTCAGTTGGGCGATCAGCCGACTGATCGGGTCGGGTTTTAGCCCAAGAGCCAGGCGGTACAGGCGGGTCGCCGGCGCGACCATGCCCCGACGGGCTAACAGGTTGGCCAGGTCAACCAGGAGCCGGGCTCGCATGGTGACCAGGTACAGCAAGGCAACCAACAGGACAGGCTGCATCGGTCGGTTCGCCGCCAGAGATAGCCCAATCAGGACTGCTGCTGCCATTACGATCTCGACGGCAACCTGCCACGAAAGCCCCTCTCTTCTCAACGTCGAGAGCAGGCCAATGACCAGGGTGTATAACAGGGCGACCAGAACGAGCAATATATACGGATTCACGATGCGTTCTTTCGGCGAACAGTGCGTCCCGCGTGTTGCTCAATGCAGCTCCACGCGCAGGACGCACTCTGTCGGTCGGTGAGCGTTTTCAGGAAAAGAGAAACTGGGCTGTGCGCTCGAGCATATGCACTCCTCGAACTTCGGTCTCAAAGAGCGGTACGATCGCTCGCACATCTGCGAAACTCTGCCAGATCTCCTCCATGTAGCCGGCCTGCATGCTGACCCGGTTGCGCACGAATTCGGGGGCATCTTCGCTGACCATCGTTTGGTCGATGAGCATGTTTACCACAACTCCACCCACCGGTATGCCAAAGTCGTGGAACCACGCAATGAACCGCTTGATCACGGCGATGGGGAGAGCCTCCGGCAGTGTCACGAAAAAGAAGGCGGTCTTTTGGTCATCGGTGAGTAGCATTTTGGCGTTTTCCATCCGCCCGCGAAAGCTGATCAGGTACTCCATCAGCGGGTCCTTTTCCTGCTTTTTCTTGCGGAAGGATAGCAGGTCGCGCAGGCTCTGTGCCTCCTTGCGGCTCTGCATCATCTTGTTGACCCACAGTCCATAAACCGATGACATGCCCAACAAACGACGAGCATTGGCCGTCGGAGCGGTGTCAAAGACGTAGGCTTCGTATTTGTCCTCGAACATGATGTCGATCATGTTCTCAAACATGGCCGATTCCTCAAAGGCCGGGTTCATGGTGGCGGACTCGACGAATTCGTCGGCTTTGGTCTTGATCTCCGCAAACCGGAGGAACCACTCGATCTTTTCGCGGATCTCGCGTTTGGACTTTTGGATAGTATCCCGGGTATCGATCTCGTGAGCCCACAAGTTGGGGACCCCGCTGACCGGGGTGGGTTTGCCAAACACATCCTGGTCCAGCATGGATGTGAGGCTGTGAACCGGGTTGGTGGAAGCCAGCAGCGTCCGTTTGCCCCGTTGGGCCTGCCAAAGCGCGGCCGCTCCTGCCAGCACGGTCTTGCCCACACCGCCCTTGCCCCCATAGAAGCTGTATTTGAGGCCCGGATGTTCGGCGATGAACTGGGGCATGTTCTTTTCAATCATGCGGCACCTCCAAACATGACCTCTGCCATTCTCTCGATCATCTTTAGACCCGTGATATCCCGCTCAAACTCGGGAATTCGCGCCAGCACCTGGTTGCCAAAGAGCGTATCGATCCGCTCCAGGTAACCGCGCTGCATCTCGAGCCGGTTGCGCAGGTAAGCCGGGATGTCCAGTTGGGCAAGGTCGGGCGGAATAACCCGGTTGACAATGTAACCGGACAACGGTACCTGGAATTTGGCAAACAGGCCGGCGGCCTTTTGCGTGTCCAGGATCACCATCTCCTCGGGAATGATGACAAAAAAGAATGCGGTCTTTTCCTTGTCGGTCAGGATGCCAGAAGAGGTGTTGATGCGATATTTGATATCCTGCAATTCACGGAGGATCAAGTCCTCTTCGGTCTCCTTGCCTCGTTTCATGATGGTGGCCACCTGGGCGTACTCTTCCATCTCCTGGCGCAAGCCGGTGATCTTGCCGATCCACTCATCGTACACGCTGGCCATGCTCAAGTAGTACAGCGCGTGGCCCAGAGGAACCAGGTCATAGATGTAATAGTCGAATTCGCCGCCCACCACGATGTCCACTACCCGGTCAAAAATGGCGCTTTCCTCCATGGCCGGTTCAGCTGCTGCCGCCTGAATATAGTCATCGATTTCCTCCGGCACTTTATCCAAGCCGTACATGTCCAGGATCCGTTTGCGAATCTCGTCCTGGTATTGCCGGATCTGTTGGTCGGCGTCGATCTCTTGAGCATACAGGTTATGCGCTATCTCCACAGCGCCCTTGCCAAAGATGTCCCTTTGGAAGATATCGCTCAGCGAAGCCTGGGGGTCGACCGAAAAGACCAGCACTTTGTGGCCGTGCTGCGCCAGCCAGTAGGCAGCGGCGGCCGAAAAGGTGGTTTTACCCAGACCACCCTTGCCCCCGAACATGATGTAGCGACGCTCGGGGTGTTCCTGGAAAATACCTGCGAGTGACAAGACAACCTCCTTCAAGTGGTTCGATTCAGGCCAAAGCGTCGGTGAGGTCGCGTTCGCGCAACATCCGGCGCTTCCAGGTAGAGATCTGAGGCACCACGTACGGCAACAGGCGGAGTGAATAGTAGGGCGGCAGAATGGGAACGCCCAGCAGATCGCCCATGGTGATGAGGATGAACAGGTGCTCCATACTCCCGCGAGTCTTGAGGGCGAATCGGGCCATGTCGTGCCCTGCCAGGCCGTAAAGAGTTCCCTTGGCGGCGTCTAGAATTTGCCGAAACTTGGATTGCTTTGTCTCTGTCATGTGTCATCCTTTTCTCAATATGAGGTCACGATTGTATCTGATAGTGCGTCCCAACGGCAAAATAACCACCAGGTATCCCACACCTGTCAGGTTGCCGCCGCGTCGTGCACACGCTGGATCGCCCTATCCAGAGCCTCCTTGTCCCAGCCGGTGACCTTCTCCCGGTGATTCACTATAAAAGCTGGGTAGCGCCGCACCCAGTGCCGCAGTGACTTCCACAACCCCAGGGCGGACTGCGGATCGATCACCCGAACCCGAATATGGGGTCTGTACTGCCGAATCAATACATCCACCCATTGTGAGAGGCGGTCGCGCTCCTGGAGGAATTCGACTGGGTACTCGTTGAGAATTTCCTGGTGGACTTGATCGCCAATGCCCGAACGGCCGTACAGCATCTCGCACGATGGGCAGTGGCGATAGGTGACAGGCACCATCGACAGGATCTCTACATCGATCGCCTTCATCCGGGACTCCTGACTCAAGTGTCAAAATCGACCAGATCGATCAGGTCGCGCTCGCGCAACAGGCTGGTCTTCCAGGTCTCAATGGACGGTACCACGTAGGGCAGAAGCTGGAGTGCATAGTACGGAGGCAAGATGGGAATGCCGAGGAAATCGCCAAACACGACGAGCACAAATAGCCGTTCAATCCGCCCGCGCTCTTTCTGCAGGTCCCGCACCATCTCGTAGATCGTTGCCCCATAGACAATGTCCCCCAACGCGCTGGCCAGAGCCCGCAGCTTGCGAGCGATTTCGACCACCCCTGGACTATATTTCATGTCGAAAACCGGGGCACACAGATTGGTTGGCGGTAGACAGACCAAGAACGGTGGAATGACGGCATCATCAAGTGGCGACCGGACGTGCCTGCGCTGCCCGAATCTGACTCTTTAGCCACCGGGCGTGGCGCATCTCGTCGACCAGATGCTCCTCCAGCAGGTCCAGCGTGTCATAGTCATCCATAATCTGCGCGATAGAGGCCACATAATCGATCATGGCCTGCTGCTCTTCGGACAACTCCAGAAGCAACATATCGGCCGTGGAAAGCTGGGTGGTAACCGCTCCCGCCGCCCGCCCCACAACCGTTGCTGGAGCTCCCGGCGGGACTGGCACTCCACCGAGCGAACGCACGCGCCCGGCCAGCGCTCGGGCGTGCTCCTGCTCCACGTCCCGGATCGCCAGGACCCCTTGGGCGACGCCTGGTTCCCGAATGACACGTGCGTGGGCGGTGTATATTTCGATAGCACTCAGCTCTGCAGCCAATGCCCGGTTGAGCGCCTCAATGATGTCCTCAGCATTCATCGGACTCCTCTTTGTGCTCCCGCCCTCAGACCAAAATGACCGGTAGGCTCGAACGCCGGCTCACCTTCTCACTCAGGCTGTTGAACCACCAGCGGCCCTTTCCGGCGCGGGTTTGATTGGGCAGCACGATGAGGTCGCAACCGTGCTCCAGGGCACTATGAATGATCGCCTCGACTTCGGTCTTGTCAGTGATGACCACCTCGCCTCGCGCCGATATTCCCCGGGTTGACAGCTCGGCTGTGATCCGTGCCAGGAGCGCTTCGGATGACGTCCGGGCTTGGTGAGCCCGCGACCCCTCCTCCACCTGTATTTGCTTAAAGAAATAGTCGTCGGATGGAACCACGGTGATAACCCGTAGACAGAGCAACTCCGCCCCACTGCATTGGGCCAATTTCGCGGCATGATCCAGTACGGGCTCTGGTTGGTCATCCCGTATGAGCGGAACGAGGATCTGGCGGTACATGGTGAGTTAGTTCTTATGCCGGACCAAGCGGAAGCGCGTGGGAGAGCCTTCCCGGGAAAGCTCTCCCACCTCAACCGTCGCAGCCAGCCCGGATCAGGGTTTGGCCGGTGCGGCCGCCTCAGCTTGATACCTGCGAATGGCCTTGATTCCATCCCATGCCAGGATCAGGGCGGTGACCATGAGAATCACGGCGATGAGCCCAATGACAACCTGAGCCGTGCTATATTGACCCACCGTCAGCGCACCATGCTTGGTGCCCGCGTTGGGGAGATTGAGCACAAAAGCCTCGTAGATTTTGAAAGCAAGCGCCCCAATGGTGGTGACGAACATAAAGGCAAAGGGCCACAAGGTCCACTGATAGCGCTTGCCCTTGGACATCAGCCAAAGCGTGACGAGCAACAAGGCCAACGAAGCCATGAGTTGGTTGGCCGCTCCAAACATCACCCAGATCTGCAGGAAAGGCACCAGCCAGATCAGGATCAGGGTGAGGATCAGGGCAACGATCGTCCCAACGTGCACGTTCTTCATCACCGGGAATCGATCCCCCAACGCTTCGGCGCTCGCCACGCGCATGAAGCGAACCACCAGGTACATGATGGTCAGCGCCATCAGCGTGAGAAAGACCGCACCGTAAGCCACGCCAAAGCCCTCGCCAAGCGCCTTGTCCAGTCCCCACTGGTTCATAAACGCTGCCAGTCCCTTGGAGAAGACGGAAGCCGCCGCCGCGCCGCCGCCGGCGTCTTTGTACCCCTGGAGGCCACCAAAAGCCACCGTCGCGGTCAGAAAGGCCATGGTGGCAAAGAACATCTCCAGGAACATAGACCCGCCACCCACGTACAGCGCGTCGGTCTCACTCTCCAACTGGCGAGCTGTGCCGGAGCTAGAGACCAGGCTGTGCCACCCGGAGATAGCACCGCAGGCGATGGTGACAAAGAGAATGGGCCACAGCGGACCCAAGCCGGCCACGGTCCAGGTGGTATAGGCCGGAAAGTCACCCATGCTGGGGCGCCAGATAAAGAGCCCGATCAGACCCCCCACGATCCCCAACAGCACGATCCAGAAGGAGACATAGTTGATCGGTTGTGCCCACCGCCAAATGGGCAGGACAGCGCCAAAATAGCAGATGATGACGACCAACAGAGTACCAATGAACCTGGCCTGGGTCACTGCCAGGAACCAGGTTGGGCTGGTTGCGCCGCCCGCGGTACCGTATAGCGAGCTGAAAAGGCTCTTGACACCCGGCAGGGTTCCCAACCAGATACCGACGAGGGCAAGCACCACGGTGACCACCGTGGTCAGGATGATGTCCTGCTTCCATTTGTAGGTCATCTGGCCGGCCAGGATGCCTACCAGGATCACAAAGATTACCCCTAACGGCACCGCCGGATTGGTCAGTAGGTTAAAGCCCACCTGGACGCCAAAGGCGCCCATGATCAGCCAGAGGTAAAAGTAGATAAAGGTGATGAGGATGAGTCGGGAGCGCGGCGAAATGAGCCTATAGCTGAGGGCGCCAAAGGTCTGACCCTCCTCGCGCACGCCGATCATGATGCTGGCATAATCCTGCACCCAGCCGATGAAAATCGTGCCCAGGATGATCCACAACAGGGCAGGAAGCCAGCCCCACTGCACCGCCACGATCGGACCGAGGATAGGGCCGAGGGCCGCGATCGACTTGAACTGGTATCCAAAAAGGACGTGGCGGCCGGCGGGAGTAAAATCGACACCGTCCATGTACATCTTGGCAGGTGTGGCTTTCTTGGCGTCAGGCTGAATAACCTGCTTGTCGATGGTTTTGGCGTAAAAACCATAACCTGCCGCAATTCCCACAATTGATAGAATCAGAACGACCATCGCATTCATGGATCTCGCACTCCTTCTTGACAATGGAACAGCGACCAGTCAACTACACCAACGATTCCCCCCAGGACAGTTGCGCGGGACACCGCTCGATTCGCGTCGTTCGGTGATCGGTTCTTGACCTCACCTCCTCCCTTTTCAACTGTGCCATGAGGCACTCGACATTAGCAACACGCCCGAGACCGTACACATTCTATCACCAACAAGGGCAAAAATCAACAATTCGTGCACCCAGCCAGCCGGAGCCATTGTAAGCGATCCTTTGTCACATGGGATCCGTCCGGTATAATCCAGCCATGGTCGGACCATCGTTGAAAACGTGGCGGGTAGGCATCAATGCGCATCTCTTGTCGCGCGAGGCGAGCTACCGCAGCGCAGGGATTCACGGATATATTCTCAATCTGCTACGCTGCCTTCCCGCGGTGCCGGAAGCGGCCGACCTGCAGTATATCGCATTTGTCGGCCAGGGACAGCTGGAGTCCGGCGAGCGCTTGCGCGTTGCCCGATCTGCCTGGCCGACGCAAAGGCCGGCCGTGCGGGTCCTGTGGGAGCAGTTGGCGTTGCCATGGTATCGACTGGACCTGCTCCATGGTCTTGGCTTTGTGAATCCACTGCTGGCTCGTTGTCCGTCGGTTGTCACTGTCTATGATCTTTCCTACCTGCACTATCCGCGTGCCCTTCCCGCCAGTCGACGGCTGTACCTGCACCTATTCACTCGGGCCTCATGTCGGCGAGCCCGGCGGATAATAGCCATCTCTGAGAGCACTCGTAGGGATTTAGTCAAGCAATGGGGATTGTCCCCCGGTAAAATAGGTGTTGCGCGGCCCGGGGTGGGCGAGCATTTCCGGCCACTGCCGCCAGCCCAAGTGGTCGAATTCCGTGCCCGGCGAGGTCTGCCGGATCGGTTCATATTGCATGTGGGAACCCTGCAACCACGAAAGAACCTGGTGAGACTGGTTCAGGCGTTTGAAAAGTTGGTTTCCGCAGGTGAGTCAATCACGTTGGTGCTGGCGGGTGACAAAGGTTGGATGTGCGCAGAGCTATTGGCAGAGATCGAACGTCTGAAACTGACGGTCGATGTGCTGCAGCCCGGCTTTGTTCCAGAGGAGGAACTCCCATTCTGGTACAATGCGGCCGCCGTTGTGGCGTACCCCTCGCTATACGAGGGCTTTGGGTTGCCGGTGGTGGAGGCTATGGCCTGTGGAACCCCGGTGGTGGCCTCCAACGTCTCGGCAATGCCAGAGGCGGCCGGTTATGGGGAGCGGCGTGCGGCGCTGCTGGTTGACCCGGCGGACACAGATGCGATGGCGGACGCTTTGCATGAGGCATTGACAAAGGACATCCTTCGGGAGGAACTGAGAGTGAAGGGCTTTCAACAGGCGGCTACCCTCACCTGGTTCAACACGGCCGCCGACACGGTTGCCAACTACCGACTTGCCATGGGGGCACCATGACACCCAAGAGAGGACCCTCTCGTCCGGGTTGGTATCCACGGATGGTGCCGCTGCTCGACGTGCTGTTGATCAACGCTGCCTTTACCCTGGGATACTTGTTGCGGTACCAGGTGCAGTTGTTCCGCGACGTCGACCCGGTGAACTTTGTGCCGTACAGTGCCTATGGCTGGCTTCAGGTTGGCTACACGGCCATGTTGGTGCTCACACTGGGGGTGGAAGGTGCCTGGACGTGGCGGCGAGGAGCCAGTTGGCTGGATGAGGTGTACACCGTAATAAATGGCACCACCACCGGCATGGCAGTGACGCTGGTGCTCATTTTCGGGATCCGACCCCTGGCCTTTTCGCGGCTGTTGTTTCTCTATGTCAGCGTGCTCACGGTGATGTTTCTCAGCGCGCACCGGTTGATCCGCCGTATTGTCCAAGCGCGCCGCCGCCGCCGCGGAATCGGAGTAGATCGCGTCCTGATCGTCGGCGCGGGCGAGATCGGAATGGCGGTGATGCGCACCCTGGTTGCGCGCCCGGACCTGGGTTACCAGTTGGTGGGATATGTTGAGCCTGACCCGACGCAGGCGGGCGATACGATCGGCCCATTTCGCAAGCTGGGGGAACTGGATGCACTGCCGGAAATGCTGGTTGCGGAGGCAGTGGACGAGGTCATCATCACCCTGCCCGCAAACCACCGTCAGCGAATCCAAAAGATCATCCGGCAGTGCCAGCAAGCAGCCGTACGGCCGCGGATTGTTCCCGATTTTTATCAATTGAGCCTGAACCAGGTGGACATGGACCTATTGGCGGGAATTCCGCTCATCGGCGTGAGAGAGCTGTCCCTCGGGCATGGTGCGCGGGCTGTCAAGCGGGCAATCGACGTGGTGGGTGCGGTTGTCGGCCTGATCGTATTCGCGCCCGTGATGGCCATCGTGGCCCTGGCGATCCGGCTGGAGAGCCCCGGTCCCGTTCTGTTCCGCCAAGAGCGTCTGGGAGAAGACGAACATCCGTTCCGGGTCGTCAAGTTCCGCTCCATGCGGCAAGGAGCGGAAAAGGAGCTCTCGGCGCTCATGGACCGCAATGAGGCAGATGGACCGCTGTTCAAGATGCGCGATGACCCCCGCCTGACGTCGGTGGGGCGCTGGATTCGCCGAACCAGCCTGGATGAATTGCCGCAGTTTGTCAACGTATTGCGTGGGGAATTGAGCCTGGTCGGGCCACGCCCGCCGCTGGCTTCAGAGGTGGCTTTGTACGAGACCTGGCAACGCAAGCGGCTGGCGATCAAACCCGGAGTGACTGGGCTCTGGCAGGTAAGCGGTCGCAGCGACCTGACGTTCGATGAGATGTGCCTGCTGGACATCTACTATATTGAGAACTGGAGCCTGTGGCTGGACTTGCGAATCATTCTACGCACCATTCCGCAGTTCTTGATGAGCCGGGGTGCCTATTGACTCGGAAGGCAAGCGGCCGACCACCACCACACGGCGGTCGGTGAGTAGGGTGCCCGAAAGACGGAGTAGCCATGTTTCGATTGACACCGAAGGAACAGTCGGATCTGACCAATCTGCTGGTGCAGCTTGTGCGAACGCGCAGCCGGTCCGGAAAGGAGGAGCAGCTTGCTCAACTCCTGGTCAGCGAACTCAACAAGGCCGGCATTGCCGATGTGCGGGTGGACCGGATGGGGAATGTGGTGGCCCGGATCGGGGCCGGTCGCCGGCCGATGCTGTTGTTCAACGGCCACATGGACACTGTGGACGTCACGGACAGGGCAGCCTGGCAGCACGACCCCTGGATGGGCGAGGTTGCCAATGGGAACCTGTACGGGTTAGGTTCTTCAGACATGAAGGCCTCGCTGGCGGCCATGGTTTTTGGCGCAAAGAAACTGATAGAGTCTGGGGCCCGATTGAACGGCGAGTTGGTGTTGGCGTTTGTAGTGCAAGAGGAGCCCTGCGAGGGCATGGCGATGCAGGTGCTGGTGGAGCAAGAAGGCATCCGCCCGGACATGGTGATACTGGGCGAACCGACGCACATGCAGATCTGCCGGGGACAGCGCGGCCGAGTCGAGATGCGGGTGGACACGCGTGGGCGTTCAGGCCATGCTGCCCGTCCGGACAGTGGTGAGAATGCCATCTATGCTGCCATGCGGCTGATTTTTGGGGTGGAATTGCTGTCCGGCAATCTGGCTAACGATCGCTTCCTGGGGCCGGGCAGCCTCATTGTCACACAAATCCAGAGCAGCGCTCCTAGCCGAAACGCGGTGCCGGACCGCTGCTGGTTCTACCTGGACCGCCGCCTCACCCTGGGGGAAAATGAAACCCGTGCCATGGCGGAGATTCAGTCAGTCATCATGCGTGAGGGTGTCCCCGCCACGGTCGAGATCACTGAATTTGATGGCGTGAGCTATACGGGCTATCCGTTTCGCAAACGCGAGGTCTTTCCGCCGTGGGCGCTGCCGGCCGAGCATCCACTGGTGCAGGCAGCAGTGGCCACCCTGCGCCAGGTCACCGAAAAGCGCCCCGAGGTGACCCGGTGGGACTTTTCCACCGACGGCGTCTACACCATGGGCCAGGCGCAGATCCCCACCATCGGTTTCGGACCGGGCCGCGACGACCTGGCGCACACGCCAGACGAACATGTCCGCCTGGCGGATGTGCACCTGGCAGCCGAGATCTATGCCCAGCTGGCGGCCGACCTGCTCGGGACCGACGGACGCCAGGGCATCGTCTCCGGTAGCACCACTTAGCGCACCTTGGCGTCTTTGCGTCGGCCTACAGCGTATACGTGCCGCCAGGCGCCAGCACCACGGGCTGGGCGTCGGTCTCGGCTTTGACGCGCTCTGCCCACGCGTACGGATCCTGGGCAATCAGCTCCCAGGTGCCAAAGTGCACTGGAATGACGACCCTGGGGCGCAACAGCTTGACGGCGCGGAGAGCGTCATCCGGTCCCATCGTAAAGTTGTCACCGATGGGCAGAATTGCCAGGTCCAGTCCCTCGTCTCCGTAGAGCTTCATGCTGTAAAAGAGGCCCGTATCACAGGCAAAGTAGACCTTGTGATTCTGGGTGGTAATTAGCACGCCGGCCGGATTCCCTCCGTCGCTGCCGTCGGGCAAGGCCGAACCGTGCACAGCTATGGTCAGCTTGAGGTACCCAAAGGGATACGCGAACCCACCCCCGATATGCTGCGGGTGGGTATTGGTCACTCCCTGGGATCCGAGCCAACCGACGATCTCGTGGTTGCTGATCACCATCGCGCCGGTGCGTTTGGCAATCGCCACTGTATCACCGATGTGGTCGCCGTGGCCGTGAGAGACGATGATATAGTCGGCCGCAACCTCGTCTGCCTGGACCATGGCCGTCGGGCTGCCACTGAGAAACGGGTCCAGCAACACGCGAATGCCCGCAATGTCCATGCCAAAAGAAGCGTGGCCGTGCCAGGTGAGTTCAAAGGCCATAGTCCCTCCTTGTTGGGTGAAATAGGATGTTCGCAGTATAGACCAACCTGGCCATGGAGTCAATTTCCAGGGGTCAGCCGCCGCCCAGGTTTTGGGTGCGAGTGAGTTGGGTTACAATAGCGCTCGATGAGCAACCGGGGCAGATCCTTCTCGTTCGTGTGGCTCACCACGGCGCCCTCGCTCCGGGGTTACCGGGTGGCAGCCGCTCTGGGCTTGGCGCCCGCGTTGCTGGGCATCATCGTGCTGTTTGTGACCGCCGGCCTGGGTGACGCCAACCAAGGGCCGAATCTGTTTTCCGCCATGCTGTTGCTCTCGTCGGGGGCGATCCTGATCCAATACCCCGCCTTCACGGGTCGAGTTGAACTCACGGCCGACATGCTACTGGTGGTGGACCGGCTGGCCGGCCGCAGGAACACGCTGTGTGTTCCGCGCTCGTCCATCCAGTGCGCGTCTTTCCGCCCGCTCACCCGGCCGCCGCGTTGGCTGGCGCTCGGTTGGGGCTTGGTGATGGCAGTCTGCGGGTGTGGCGCCGTCTCCGCCGGTTGGGCCGGTGGCGGTGGACACTGGTATTGGCTAACTGCGCTGTCGGGTGGGCTTTCCTTGTGGCCGGTGATGGCAGCGCGTTGGCAGGCCGAGATGGAGGTTATCCTGGCGTACCAGCGCACGGACTGCGATCAACCGGGCCTGGTCTGCGCCTGGGGTACGCCCCATCAGGCCGGGTCGCTCATCCACACGCTCCGCGGCCGGATCACCTGGGAGGAGCGCGCGTCAGACGCCCAGGACGAGGGGCAGACCAGTCGGCCTGCCCCTCCCTCTTGCCACCGCTCACCGGACTGATTCGGCGATCCGCAAGAGTTCATCTGGGAGCAGGTGCTCGCCGTACGCCAGCAGGCTATAGTGGAGCCCATCCTGAACCCAGATGACTGTGGTAGTCTCGTCCTGGTACATCCATTGGCCCGTCGGTTGATCCCAGCCACCCTGCACCAGGACGGCATCCTTGCCATGAACTTGCACGGTTTCCGTGCTGTCCGATCCGACCACAGTGTGGACCGGGCTGGTTGGGTTGGGGGCGGTCACGCTCAACTCCAGAAGAGCGTCATCTGTTGATCGCCAAGTGAATTGCGCTACCTCAATGATATCCTCGTTTGGCGACCAAATCTCTGCCTCCTCGCACAACACGTACCCCGGCGGTACGTACGCCGGCAGGCTGATTCTCCAGGGGGCCCGGCTCAACACCTGGTCTACTGATTGGCTCTGACCTTCAACGGTCATCGCGTGGGCATTTTGTGGAATCCGGTCGCTCACAGTCAGAAAGACCGGCCCAATGATGCGTTCCACCTGGTCCATGGCAGCGCGCGCCATGGGCGAAGCCAAAAACATCACCAGAACCAGCACCAGGCTGGCCGTCATGGCCAACCACATTGGACGTTTGGCGTTGTGCCCGACCTCGGGCTGTTTGTGCGGGATAGCCAGCACCCGTACCTCAAGTGCGCTGCTGGGGGCCTGCCGCAGAGCCGCCAGGTCGTGCTCCAATTGATCGTATCTGGTATCCTCAGACATCTGACCCTCTGTCCAACTCCTTCCACTGAACGCGCAGGCGCTGAACTGCTCGGTGAAGGGCCGAGCCGATGGCGGTCTCGCTTTTCCCCAACAGCCGGCCGATCTCCCCGTTGTTCATGCCTGCCCCGTACTTGAGCGCAATGATCTCCCGCTCCCTCACCGGCATATTCAGGACGAGCGTCCGCAAGCTGGTTAGCTGTTCGCTTTCCATCATCTGCGACTCCAGGAGCGGAGCCGAATCGCGTTCGCTGCCATCCAGCGAGACCATCGGCCGTCGGCGACTCCGTCTCTGCCAGTCAGTCACCACTCGGCGGGTGATGGCGAATAGCCAGGTCGAGAATCCAGCCTGATCCGGTCGGTAGCGGCGGCGCGCCTTCCATGCCCGTTCAAACGCGTCGGCCGTCAGGTCCTCGGCCACTGCCCGGTCACCGACCCGAAAGAGGCAGTAGTTCAAGATCGCTTCGGCTTGGCCAAGATACAGACCGGCAAACGTATCTGCATCCAGCGCAGCCGGACGCGACAGGGAGATCACACGCTCTGCCATTTGACGTTCCCGAGTACCACGTGGTCTACAGCTATATACGCTCACCACGTGCAACTGTCACGCAAAATCGGCTGGGAGGTTCAGGACGGGATGACTGTCCGGCGAGCGTAAAGCTGGTCGGCCAGGTGTGCGATCGTCTCACCCATCGCGAGACGCGCCCGCCACTCAGCGGGGATGCCTTCCTCTCCATAGACGGCGCCCGCGATCTGGCCGTACACCGCGCCCGTGGTGTCCGCGTCGTCCCCCAGGTTGACCGCCAGAAGGGCGCCTTCCCGGAAGGATGTGCTGCGGTCAAGCGCCCATAGCGCCGCCTCCAGCGATCGGACAACGTAACCGGTTCCCCGGATTTCCGGCGGCTCACGACGCCGGAAGGTGCCGGAAGCGACCTCGTCAATCTCGGGCGCCAGCGGGTGGGCATCCCAGTACCCCGGCAGTGGGCAGTAGTGGTCGCTCAGCAGGAGCTCCTTGGGGTCGCCGTTGACCGCGCCCACCAGAAGAGCAGCCAGGTAGCGGCAGCCGTCCACCGCGTTGGCCGTGCCGTGAGTGGTGCGGGAGCTATCAGCCGCCCGGTCTATCGCGGTAGCCGGATCGGCGGCGAAAAACAGCGGGACGGGCGCCAACCGCATGATGGACCCATTGCCGGCCTGCCGCGGATGGGTTGAACCGCAATACGGCTGATGGGTCTCCTCGAATCGTTTCAGCGCGGACGAGGTAGTACTCCCGATGTCAAAGCAGTGACCCGTACAGCTCAGGTGACCATTCCGATACCAGCGCAGATAACGCTGCATCTGGTCCATCGGATCGAACCCGATGCACTCAACCAGACTCTCCGCCAGGCAGAGTGCCATGGACGTGTCATCGGTCCATTGCCCGGCCTCCAAACCAAAAGGGCCGCCGCCGATCATGTCGTGAATTGGCTTGAACGAGCCGGGCGGTCTGAATTCAAGCGTGGTGCCCAGCGCATCACCGGCTGCCAGCCCCAGCAAGCTCCCGCGGAAACGGCTTGGGTCGGTCATCGGTCATTTCCCTCCAGATCTTTGTTCATCTGTTCGACCAACGAGGGCCGGATCATGCACCGGTCCGCGCCCGCAATTAAGGTGAACCCACTACCCGGTCACCGGATCGAAAAGCGGGTTGATTGCCGGTAAGCGAGCGGCTGCCATCCGGCCGATTGCAGTTGGACTCGACTTAGCGCCTGTAAGACCGGGTGGCTGTGCGGCCTACCACTATTGCGTTCTGGAAAGGCGGTGGCAGCCCAGTTTACCGACCTCCGCCTCACACCCATTGTAGCTGAGACGGTCCAACTGCGCACCCATGGAGATTTCCTTGCACCCATACTAGCCAATCCCTCGTATAGAGCATCGGCCGTTGGTATAATCTGGCCGAATGTAGATCAAGAAGGCAGAGACCGCGGCGAACTTCAGCGTTGGAGGCAATAGACCGTGAGCGCACATGATGCAGGAGGAGCAGGGCAGATGAAAAGCCACTTGGTGGATTTTCAGATCTACGGTGATGACCTTCAATTTGTGGAGGTGGAACTGGACCCCGACGAGACGGTCATCGCCGAAGCCGGGGCAATGATGTACATGGAGGATGGGATCACGTTCGAGACCAAGATGGGCGACGGGTCTCGGCCGGAATCAGGCTTGATGGACAAGTTGGTGGCGGTGGGAAAACGGGCACTGACCGGCGAGTCGGTCTTTATGACCCATTTTACCCACCGGGGACAGGGTAAAAGTCACGTTGCCTTTGGGGCACCCTATCCAGGCAAGATCATTGCCATCGACCTGGATGAGGCGAATGGCGAGTTAATCTGTCAAAAGGACTCGTTTCTCTGTGCCGCGCTGGGCACCGAGGTCAGCATCGCCTTCAACAAGCGGCTGGGGGCTGGCCTTCTTGGTGGCGAGGGTTTCATCCTGCAGCGGCTTCGCGGCGACGGGATGGTTTTTATTCATGCTGGCGGCACGATTGTCCAAAAGCGGCTGGAGAACAGCAAGCTACGGGTGGACACCGGTTGTATCGTCGCCTTTGAAAAGACCATCGCCTATGACATCGAGCGGGCAGGAAACCTCAAGTCCATGATCTTTGGCGGCGAAGGGCTGTTTGTTGCGACGCTGCAAGGGACCGGTCGGGTGTGGCTCCAATCACTCCCGTTCTCCCGCCTGGCGGACCGGATTCTGGCCAATGCCCCGGCGGCTGGCGGACGCTCCAAAGAGGAGGGTTCAGTGCTAGGCGGTGCAGTTCGGTTTCTGCAAGGTTAGTGGCAACTCGCTGCCCCCGTACTTCCGCTTGCAGACCGTCGTTTTGGACTGGAAGGACCATGATCAATATTGACCTGTGGCTATACGGACGCATTGCCAAGTATGGCGGGTCGGCTGACCAGGGTAGCCATGCCAACCTTACGGTTCAGTTGGCCGAAAACGCTACCATGCAGGATCTGCTATCGCTGTTGGGATTTCCACCCGAGGAGAAGGGCATCACGTTCATCAACCGGCAACTCAGCGACATGCCGGGCCTGGCGGCCGACCTGGATCGAGGGCTGGCCGATGGCGATCGGGTGGCCATCTTTCACACCGGCAGCATGTGGCCATTTCAATACCGGCATGAGGTTGCTGCGATCCCAGAGATGCAAAAAGCCATGCGCCAACAGGAAGGTGGTCTTCACCACGACTACCATTAGTGGCCGGTGGGTGTGAATGGGGTCCGGCAGTTGACAAACGGCTGATTATGGGATAACCTAACATCTAGACAAGGACGCTCTCCGACTCATCTTGTTCCCTCTGGGACGGATGAGCGATACGGCGCGGGGAGCAATTCCTGCGCCCGCCGTTAGCAAAGGAGGCGGCCCCATCCCAGTCCAGCAAACGGGCCTGGAGGTTGTACCAGGCGTCTGCCAAGGACCGGTGAACGGGCTGCCTTTTTTGTTCCGGCTTTCGGGGCAGATGGTCGTCGCCGTTTCGCTGGGTAGCGAGTCCGTGGGTCGCTGTTTGGGGTTTTCGGTCTGAAGGAGGTGGTGAGTCGGAATGCCATCGCGATGTAATAGGTCGTCTTATTTCACACGAGTCACCTGCAGGAGGAAAAAGAAATGCCAAAAATGATCCGCGTCAACATGTCTGAGCTGTCGGTAGCCTACCAGGATCTGCCGGAAAAGTACGGCAACCTGGCCGGCCGAGCGCTAACGTCAACCGTGATCTGTGACGAGGTACCGGCCGACTGCCACCCCCTGGGTCCCAACAACAAGGTGGTCATTGCGCCCGGTATCGTGACCGGAACGTCGGCACCGACCTCCTCGCGCATCTCGGTGGGCGCCAAATCGCCGCTGACTGGGGGCATCAAGGAGGCCAATGCCGGTTCGCGTTTTCCCTGCCAGATGGCCCGAATGGGCATCCGAGCGATTGTCATAGAGGGACAGCCGAAGGAGAAGGGTTATTGGGCGCTCAAAGTCACGATGGACGGCGCCACACTGGAGCCGGCCGATGAGTTCGTTGGCAAAGGGCTCTATGCCACCGCACCCCTGATCTACCAAAAGTACGGGGACAAGGTTGGCTTTATGACCGTCGGTACCAGCGGCGAGCACAAGATGTCCATGGCGGGTGTCTGTTTCAACGACACCGAGGGACGGCCGAGCCGTTTTGCGGGCCGAGGTGGTTTGGGCGCGGTGATAGGTTCCAAGGGACTCAAGTTGATTGTGCTGGATGACGAGGGTGCGCCTGGAGTACCCATCGCCAACAAGGAGCTGTTCGAGGCTGGTCGAAAAAAGATGATTGACGCTCTCATGGAGCACGCCATCACCAAACCCAAGGGGGCCCTCAACAGCTATGGCACGGCAGTGCTGATCAACATCCTGAATGAGGCAGGCGGCCTGCCCACGCGCAATTTTTCGGCCGGTACCTTTGAAGGCGCAGCCAAGATCTCCGGCGAGGCCCTGTTCGAGGGCAACAAGCAGCGCCTGGGGAAAGAGCTGTACAACCACGCCTGCAGCCCGGGCTGCATTATCCGTTGCTCCAACACGTGGCACAACGCCGATGGAACTGAGATGGTGTCGTGCCAGGAATATGAGTCGATCTGGGCCTTTGGCGCCAACTGTGGGATTGACAGCCTGGATGCCACCGGAAAGCTGATCTGGCTCTGCAACGACATCGGCCTGGACACCATCGAGGCCGGCGATGCGGTGGCGGTTGCCATGGAGGCCGGCCTGCTCAAGTTTGGCGATGCACCAGGCGCAGTCAAACTGCTGGAGGAGATCCACAAGGGTAGTCCGCTGGGCCACATCATTGGCAACGGCGCTGAGGCCATTGGCAAGACGTATGGTGTGGTCCGCGTTCCTACGGTCAAGGGACAGGGGATGCCGGCGTATGAACCTCGGGCGGTCAAGGGCATCGGCGTCACCTATGCAACCAGCACCATGGGTGCCGATCATACATCCGGCTATACCATTGCGCCGGAGATCCTGGGGGTGAGCGGCAAGGTGGATGCCCTGGACCCGGCCGGCAAAGGCGAACTGAGCCGCAATTTCCAGGCTTCAACCGCGTTCATCGACAGCAGCGGGCACTGCCTCTTTATCGCGTTTGCCATACTGGACATCCCTAGCGGTTTCCAGGGCCTGATCGAAGAGTGCTGCGGCGTGCTGGGGACCCAATGGTCGGCCAACGATGTCATAGCCTACGGCATGGATGTCATGCGCAAGGAGCGGGCGTTTAACGAGGCCGCCGGTATGGGCAAGCACCACGACCGGCTGCCCGAGTTCATGAAGTACGAGCAGCTTCCGCCCCACAACGGGGTGTTTGACGTCCCGGACGAGGTCCTGGACTCGGTCTACGGCGGACTCTAGACCGTGAATCCGGTAGGGGCAACGGCGCCGTTGCCCCTACCCTTGACGACCTTGATCACCGTTTCAGTCAGGCTGTACGCCACGCTTCGCGCGGCTGTCCCCGGTCTCGGCCTGGGCGAAGCGATTACTGTCCAACTGCCCTCGGGCAGCACGGTGGATTCCCTGGTGGGCCGGCTAAACCTGCCGCAGGAGCAAGTCAAGATCATTTTTGTCAACAATCATGTCCGGCCGGGCGAGACCGTTCTCAATGATGGAGACCGAGTCGGAATCTTCCCTCCCGTGGGAGGGGGGTAGAGGCCAAGAACCGGGCCGGAGCGGGAGGCATTGGTTGTTCCCGTCGCACCGTGGTGCTGGTTGCCTGACCGCCTCACCGGCGGTCGGTATTGTGATTGTTACTACATTTTAGCGACGTATATTCACACATATTTATGTTTGACCTACAATACCCCGGCAGAATACCATTGAGCATGGCCGCCTCTGGGTCTGGAAGTACCCGGTTCACCACCAGGCGGGCGGACTCCCGCCAGCTCAGCAGCGACCGCCTGATCCAGTAGCCCTGCTGGCCGGGAAGTCGCGCTGTCGCTGGATAGCGATTCAGTGAAAAGATATCGCGGCGAGCCAGGTGTTGCCGGTATGAATCCGATGCCGTCGTCTCAGTGTCCTGCAGGCGGCCGGAAAAAGGGTGTCGATCGCCATAACGATAGGCTGGATAGCGCTCGGTCTCCAAACGAACCCGTCCTGAAACGGATCGCGGTGCCAGGCCCTCCAGTTCCACCTGCTCGACCCTGACCGTCAGCAGAGCACGGTCCTGTTGGTTCACAGGTTCGGCTGCCACATATCCCCGCAACTGGCCCCATCCCCCGCCGTTGTAAGCTGACAGTTCTGAACCGGCAGCGTCGGCCGCAGCGCGGGCTGCGCCCCAGAACACCATGGAAAGGTTCAGGAACAGGCGCCAGCGAGGCCGGCTGTCACGACGAAGGATGGCCGCAGCCAGCGGAAGGATTCCGAGCCCAAGCCAGCCCAACCAACCAACCCATACCCAGGAAGATCAGCGTCATGGCGGATGTCACCAAGTCGGCGTGGGCGCAACTGATGGTGCCAGTGTACCCGGTTCTGCACCTATGTGCCAACGCCCTGGGAGAGCGCCCTCAGAGCGGCAGTTCTGTCAGTGGATATCGCGTGTCCCTGCCATCCAGGCGACACGACTCGGTGGGCACCCTGACGGGCGGCGCTGTTGGCTGGGGAACGTCTGGTGGAAGTGGATCACGAACGCGACATCCGCGACCTGCCACTGGGCCGTGTCCAACCAGTTCGAGGTGCTGGTCGTGCGAAAACGAGTTCTCCTGTGCCCAGGCTGGCGCCGACATCGACGGCCGACGCTCGGGAAGGGACAGGGCAACAGCAGTCGCCGTATGAGCCGTCGAGCGACAGTGGGGTCAGCTCCGGGTGGAGTGCAGAGCCGGCAAAGGTCGAACCTTTGCCGGAGCCTTGGCGTTTGCCAGGTCGAGTGGGCTAGTGCGAGTTGTCTCGCTCAAACAGGCGGGCCTTGATCTCCATCGCTTCCCGCCGGAGCGATGGGTCGGTCTCGATCAACTCCTCGATCCGGGAGCAACCGTACAGCACAGTGGTGTGATCCCGGTCACCAAGCGCCTTGCCGATCTGAGGCAAAGAAGTGCCGGCTTCCTCACGCGCCAGGTACATTGCGAGTTGCCGCGGCCGGGCCACCTTTTGGCTGCGGGTTTTGCTCAACAGATCATCCATGGAAATGCCATAGTAGGCTGCCACAGCGGCGGCAATGGTCGAGACCGAGAGGTCAGGGGCCCGGTTCACCAGGTCAGCCAAAGCCACCTGCGCCAGATGCATATCCGGTGCCGATCCGGTCAACTGACTGTAAGCCATCACCTTGTTCAGAGCACCTTCCAGTTCCCGAATGTTGCTGCGAATGTAGTAAGCTATCATGTCCAGCACATCGGGCGCCACCGACGTGTCCAATGCCTCTGCCTTGGACTGCAGGATGGCAATGCGTGTTTCGAGGTCCGGTGACTGGATGTCGGCGATCAGTCCCCATTCAAACCGGGACATCAGGCGCTCCTCCAGTTGGGCCATAGCTCGGGGCGGCCGGTCGCTGGACATGACCAATTGTTTCTCTTCTGCGTGCAGCACGTTGAACGTATGGAAAAGCTCTTCCTGGGTTCTCTCCTTGCCGGCCACAAACTGGACGTCGTCCAGCAGCAGGACGTCAGGCGAACGGTACTTGTCTCGAAAGGCCTCAGTCTGGTGGGTCCGTATGGCAGTGACCAAGTCGTTTGTGAACTCCTCGGACGAGACATATACGATGCTCAGGTTGTTGTTCTGACAGGCATGCCCAATGGCGTGCAGCAGGTGGGTTTTTCCCAGACCGACCCCGCCATATATGAACAGCGGATTGTAGGACTTGGCCGGGTTTTCGGCCGCTGCCATCGCGGCAGCGTGCGCCAGCCGATTGCTGGTGCCCACGACAAAGTTGTCAAAGGTGTAGCGCGGGTTCAGCCGCATGCCGGTGACGTGCCCGTTGGTCCCGTGATACGTGCGCCGGGCCGCCCCCGCCGAAGCCGGTGCAGACGCCCCCAGGAGCGGGGTCGTTGGGACAGGCTTCCCGTCGCGGTTCGGGTCGTTCCAGACCACAAAGCGCACCTCAACGCTGTTGCCTATAACGCTCTCCAACGTGCGCTTGACGGTAGCGTACAAACGGTTTTCCAGCCAGTCTTTGGCATAGGCACTGGGTACGGTGATAAAGATAATGCCGTCCTCTTGCGCCAGAAAACGGGTGTCCTTGACCCACGTATCAAAGGTAGCCCGTGTCATCTGGAGCTGCAACTCACCCAGCGTCGCCTGCCAAGCCTGTTCCGGATTCATCATGCGCTCTCCTCAATTTCGATTGAACGCGACGGCGCGAGCTCATTCCGATTTCAGAACCGGGACGAGAGCTGACCGGGCACCGGCCGGCGCCCGGAAGAGGGGCGCGCAAATCCGTCCAACATACGCTCAGGATCCTCGGTTATGACAGCGGGGCGGGAAGTGCCCGCGGCTCCAACTCGGTGCTCAACATTGTATCAGGTGCCCAACCGGAAGACAAGCAGGACGCCAGTGCTACAGCTTAAAGCTTGGAATGTTTTTAGACCGAGTTGCGAAAAAACCCACGGCGGGTGAGTTCGTCAATGCATGCCCCCGGGCGGGGGCAACCGGGAAAATACACCTTGCTTCTGGTTGATGCCCGATGGCGTCCCCCAGATGTGGCGGTGTCAGTGCGAAAGGTAGGCCAACATCGTGGCAAGGCCCCGTGGACAATTTAAGGTTCACGTAAGTAAAGCACGGCCGCGATCTACTTATGTCGTACTCATCCGTCCGGGTTCACCATCTCCCGGAGCCTGCTCGTCAGGGGGTCGGCCGGCGTCACGCCGGCAGGTTGAGCATCAGAACCTCCAGCGCCAACCGGGTGTTGGCGTTGCGGTCCAATTGCCACAGCGTGTCCTGGATCGAGCGGATTGCCAGCCGGGCGGTGTTCAGGCGGTAGCGCGATGCTGCCACCCGAATCTGATAAGACCGGTCGATATTCGTCACCGCGGGGGGATCGGCGTGGTCGGCGGCCGCCAGCATCACATCGCGCCACCATCCCAACCAGAGTTCGAGTATCTCAGAAACGCTCTTGTTCGTCGCCAACCGATCGGCTATTCGAAACCGTCCGGTGCGGTCCAGCTCCAGCAATTCCTCCAGCATGTCGAGATGTTCAGCCCGCTGCTGATCAAGCTGGGGTGACTTTTGCAGCCGGACGGCGAGTCCCAGCCGACCGCCGGAAATATGCGCCAGTCGGTGTGCCTGCTCCTCGTCGGCGCCCCAGTGGAGCAGCAGTGCCGCTTCCACCTTTTCCAGCGGCAGCGGCCGCAGCGTGAGGACCTGGCACCGGGACACAATGGTGGGCAGCAGCCCGTCCGTCTGGTCGGCCGTCAGAATCAGCTTGACCCGCGTCGGTGGTTCCTCCAACGTCTTGAGCAGTGCGTTGGCGGCGCCGGCCGAAGCCTGGTGAAACCGGGCCAAGACGACAACCCGGAAACGGGCTTCATAGGGCGCCAGTGAGAGGTCTTTCTGCAGGTTCCTGATCCGCTCGATGCGCAACGTCTCCGCCCGGCCGGAGCTGGACAACTCGGGCTCGATCAACCAGACGTCCGGATGTCGATCTCGGGAGATGAGCAGGCACGAGCGGCAACGCTGGCAGGGAACAGAGGATCCGGTCTCGCAATTGACGGCCTGCGCCAGGGTGCGCGCCAACGTCGTCTTGCCTATGTGGGGAGGACCCACGAGCAGGTAGGCGTGCGCGAGACGATCGTGGCGCAATCCACTTTCCAGGATCTCCACCGCCCAGTCGTGCCCCACGACCGTGGACCAGGATCTGTCTCCGTTCGGCATGACGCGATTGTAACACGCGCCACAAGCGCTTTCAAGCTGGCGACTGCCGGGTGCACCTTGTCAAAAACTGGCCTTGGAGTATAATTACGCGTGTTGGGCGATTAGCTCAGTTGGCTAGAGCGCTACGTTGACATCGTAGAGGTCACAAGTTCAAGTCTTGTATCGCCCACCTGACAACTGCATAGCGAACGTGTTGACCGGGACGAGTACCGGCCGCCATGGGCGACCAGGGAGCGGAACGCCATAGACTGAAAGCTTCCGCGGCACCGGCGGCCGGGAAAACCACCCGGGAGCGGGTTCCTCAAAGGCGAAAACGCCGAGTATGGATCCCCGGTTCAGCGCCGTTATCGGCTTTAGAGGGCAATCCATATTGGATTGCCGGAATTGGGTGGAACCGCGTGGCAACCCCTCGCCCCATGATGGCGAGGGGTTTTTTGTTTCAGCAACACGACCCAACAATGTGTGAGGGTCCTGGCAGAATAGGAGCGTAACAGATGGCCGATCAACAACATACAGAGCATGACGCGCTGCACCGGATACGCCATTCGGCAGCTCACGTGATGGCGCAGGCGGTGTTGGAGGTCTTTCCGGACGGCAAGGTCGCCATTGGCCCGCCCATTGAGGATGGGTTCTATTACGACTTTGACCTACCCCGGCCGTTGGCTCCGGAGGACCTGGTGATCATCGAGGACCGCATGAGGGCGATCATCCAGGAAGACCATCCCTTTATCTATCAGGAGGTGGATGCCGACCAGGCGCGTCAGCTGTTTCACGACCAGCCGTACAAGCTGGAACTGATCGATGGATTGGCGGCCGGCGGGGTGGACGAATACGGCGAACCGGTTCAAGGGCCGGTGGTCATCTCTACCTACCAGCACGACAAGTTTCGAGATCTGTGCCGCGGTCCGCACGTTTCGCGTACGGGCGAACTGAACCCAGCGGCCATCAAGCTGCTCAACACGGCCGGCGCGTATTGGCGGGGTGATGAACGGCGGCCAATGTTACAGCGGATCTATGGCACGGCCTGGGAAACGGCCGATGACCTGGAGTTGTACCTGGAGCGCATGGAAGAAGCGCGCAAGCGGGATCACCGCAAGTTGGGCAAAGAACTGGACCTTTTCAGCCTGGAGCCAGACCTGTTGGGTGGCGGGTTGGTGCTCTGGCACCCGAAGGGCGGCATGCTGCGCCACGTAGCGGAAGCGTTCTGCAAGGAAGAGCATATCAAGGCGGGCTATGATCTGGTGTACAGCCCGCACATCGGGCGGGCCAATCTGTGGGAGACGAGCGGGCACCTGGGTTTCTACCGCGACAGCATGTACCCTGCGATGGATGTTGACGGGATGGAGTACTATATTAAACCTATGAATTGCCCGTTCCACATCCTCATCTACCAGAGCCGCCGCCGCAGCTACCGCGAGTTGCCGATTCGCCTGGCCGAGTGGGGTACGGTCTATCGTTATGAACGGCCCGGCGTGCTGCACGGCCTGATGCGGGTGCGCGGGTTCACGCAGGACGACGCGCACCACATCTGCACGCCCGACCAGATGCCGGGAGAGATCCGGTTCGTACTGGACTTTTGCCTGCATATCCTGCGCAGCTTTGGCTTTGAGGAGTTCAAGGCCTATCTGGCGACGATGCCGGAAAAGCATGTCGGCGAACCCGAGCAGTGGCAGGCGGCGCAGGAGGCACTCCGGGAGGTGCTGGACCGGGCCGGCCTGGATTACGTGGTCGACGAGGGGGGAGGTGCGTTCTACGGTCCCAAGATCGACCTCAAGATCCGCGATGCCATCGGCCGCGAATGGCAATGCTCCACGATCCAGTTCGACTTTAACCTGCCCGAGCGGTTCGAGATGGAATATGTGGCCGAGGATGGGCAGCCACACCGACCGTACATGGTGCACCGCGCCCTGCTGGGAAGCCTGGAGCGGTTTCTTGGGGTGCTTATTGAGCATTATGGCGGCGCCTTCCCGGTCTGGCTGGCGCCGGTCCAGGTGGTGCTCATTCCCATCACCGATGACCAACTGGCATACTGCCGCGACGTCGCCGAGCAGATTAGGATGGCCGGACTGCGGGTCGAGGTAGATGATGACCGGGACCGGATGGCGAACAAGATCCGCAAGGCCCAGGAGCAAAAGGTCCCCTACATGCTGATTGTGGGCAAGCGGGAGGTGGCTGCCAAGGCCGTTGCCGTCCGGCTGCGCAACGGCGAGGACCTGGGGCCGCGCTCGATGGACGAGTTTGTCCGGCTGGCGCGAGAAGTGGTGGACCGCCGGTCCACGGAATTGGTACTCTGATTCAGTCCATGCCGGGGCCCAGTCGCGCGACTGGGCCCCGGCGTACAACCGGCGATCCCGGCAGAGACCCCGTTTCCGAACTGATTTGGCCCTCCTCGCGCAACAGTCGGCGTGGAGAGATCTGACCAGTTGCCGTCCTGTCGCCTGGGAGGGCGGCACGCATGACGGGCTTGCCCGGCCTGGCAGGTTTGCGCCGATAGGGCTGTGTTCTGAGGAATATCCCAAACCACACTTGGGTTAAGTTTGGGATATCTCATTTCAAGATGTAGTAGGTACCCTTTTTTGCTCCGATCCGAAGCAGGATGCCTTTCTCGACCAGATCGTTCAGGTCCAGCCGCAGGGTCTCGGCCGACACGGTGGGGCAGAGCACCTGGTATTCCCGATTGGTGATGCTGCCGTTCTGCCGTAGGTAAGTCACTGCCTGGGTCTGCCGATCATTGACGGTTCGCTCCCAGCGTTGAGCGGACGGAGCTACTCGTTTGGCGTGCAGTGTTACCTTGAATGAATAGGGGGTGGCTTCAAACAGGGGAGGGGGATGTCCGCTGCTCACCATCTCCTCAATCATGCGGTCGATACCCAACCCCAATTCCTCAATGTATCCCCAGTAGTACAGGCCACCGACAATGCGTGGGTTCCGAGAAAAATGCTCCTCGACAATATTGTCGATGGTCATGTAACCGGGCAGCCCGCCCGGGCTGATTACCTCCAGGCGGTCAGAAAACAGACGGATTTCCACCCGCCGACCGGACAACCGGTAATCGCGGTGGCAGATGGCGTTGACCAGGGCTTCGCGGACGGCAAACCGGGGATACGCCGGAATCTCTTCGCGAGCCAGTCCGTTGACGACCGCACCCATGCTCATCTCTTCCCAGATGACGTTCCAGGCTCGTTCCACCATCCGTGCCAGCGGGCCGTGCACCTCTTCTCGCCGGGCATAACCCGCCTGCCCATCCTGCGACCGCATCTCGGTCCCAGCGAACTTGATGAACATCAACCCACACTGCGGCAAGAACCCCTGAGGTTTGCGGCCGAACAAGAGCATCCCGGCCACCGTCGGCGCGCCGTTGACACTGATGGCGCCGATCTCGAACAGCAACTGGCGCAGACTGGTCGTGCGGGCTGCGCCGCGCTCCTCGCGCCGATGCAGGTACTCCTGGACCATCTCTGGGTCCCAATCGCTGTCCTGGGTCGCTCCGGCGACCTCCTGTTCCTCAAAGCTGCCGCTCTCTCGGCTGTTGGCCAACTGGCGGACGGCATCGCCCCCCAGGGGTCGGTTCTCCTTACCTTGCCGGACGAGCACCCGGCCGTCGTGCAGGCTGTGCAACTCGGTGCTGCGCGGCACCTGAATGGCAATGACCAACCCAAGCGGAGTTTCGGTGCTTTCCCAATGGGTAGGTACCGGCGGCCGGCATCGAGTCTCTGCCACTCGCAGCGCAGCTTCCACCTCCTCAGGCGCCACCTGACCGGTCGGCTGGCCTTCGCCGCTTACCCCGAGGATCAGCGTACCGCCGTCTGCGTTGGCAAAGGCCACCATGGTCTCTGCTATAAGGTCAGTGTCCACCTGTGGCAGCATGGCAAGCCGAGAGCCTTCACCTTTGTGCAAGAGACCGGGCAGGTTCATTTCTCTTCTCCCAGGAGGTCAGCGTCCGTTTCTGGCAGCAAGGTCACGCAAGCGCCTTCGTGTCGTGCAATGCGGTTCGGCAGGCACATTGCTATCGACGACCGAATCAGTGCTGTAGCTGTCTTCCTTTCGCCTGAATCAAATCCTGGCCGTGGCGAGCGAGGTGGCCGCTCATCAACCGTGCGCTCCTGACGCAGTCAGGCGCACGCCAGCGGCAGATGGATACTCTCGGTTGATGCCGCTTCTCGCTGCCAACGGACTGCGTCCACGCCGTGAAAGCGATGCCAATCGAGTTCGCCACGCGCGGCGAACCAATCTAGCGTCATGTTGCGCTGGTCCCACATCGGTATCTCGGAAAGCAGCAGCCACACAACCGAGTGTCCGGCCGTCGCCCGTTGCAGAAAAACACCCACCTCCTGGGGTGTCGCTCCCTGGTTCGTGTAAGGACCTTCAATGGGGACGTAATCTGTTTCTGGGGCATAGTAGTCAAAACTGTGCTGGAGGTAAGGTATCTGAAAGAGAATCGGGTTACCGGGCAGTACCTGGCGGGCGATCAACCGCGAGGCAGACCGGAGGTCGGGACGGATTGGCGTTCCCCATTGGAATCCAACGACAACCAAGCTGGTCGTGAGCAATAAACCGCACCAGGCTGACGCGGCCCGACGTCGCCACCCGCCTTGGTTGGTCAGGCCCACCAGGCCATCTGCTGCCAGCACCAACCAGGCGGGCAGCGTCCAGATGAGGTATCTTTCCGTAAAGAGCGGCCGGCGGAGTGAAATCAGGTAGACAGCCACCACCGGCAGAACCATCCAGGCCAGCAAGGCAGATCGGGCTGAACGGCTTGACCGACGGCCTGATGCGCACAGCGACATGGCTATTCCACCCACCAGCAGCAGTGCCGGAAAGGCTGCGGGAAACCCTGTGACGCCCCGGCTATAAACCTCAACGAGCCGGCGGAACATGAGTGGCAGCGAAACGTAGGCAAAACCTGTTTCGATCGGGCGTGCCAAGAGGGGCCACTGCCAGACCAGCAGCGGGAGGTAGGGCAGCGTGAGCGCAGCCGCCGACACCCACAGCGCCGGCTGCCGCAGCTCGCGCCGGTGCAGGACCAGTGCGAATACCGCATGTACCAGCAGCAGCAGCGGTGACAGGACATGCGCATAAAAGAGGGCAGTTGTTGCCGCCACAAAAGCCACCCACCGGCGCCTACCACCGAGCTCCAGGGCGCGCACCCACAGATAGGTGGATAGCAGGGCGAGCGCGGTTACCAAGGTGTACATCTTGCCCTCGCCGGCGTACCAAACCAGGTAGGGATTGGTGGCCCCCAGGAGAGCAGTTAATTCGCCCACACGCCGACCGAGCAGGTGGGCTGCCAGGCGCGAACACAACGCCAGCGCTACCATGCCGGCCGCCACGGACGGGAAACGGAGGGCCAATTCGCTCCGGCCGGCAACCGATAACCAGGGTTCGAGCGCCAAAAAATAGAGCGGACCGTTGTAGCCCGGTTGGGTCAGATGCTGCCCAAGCACCTTGACGGTATCACGCAGACCCCCACCGGCAGTCGCGCGCTGCCAGATGTCGTCCGCAAAACGAATTGAGTCGACTTCGTCCCGCCAGAGGCTCTCACGGTCGATGCCCAGGCACGCCAGACCAAAGGCGAGCAGAATCAGTGCAACGCGACGGGAAAGCACCCCTCAGAACGGCCAGATGATACGGCCGGTTGCTACCAGACAGAGACAACCCAATACCAGGACGTTCAGGAAAAGCAACAGCGCCAGCACGAGCCGCTGAAAAGCGGTCAGTGAACGCAAACCGCCGCGGCTCTTGGGGCTGGTCGCAAGTGTCTCATCCCGTTCCTCCGCCATGGCGCTGGAGCGGCGCAGTTCATCATAATCCAACATAGGTATCTCCTCCACGGCTCCTGCCCCCTGAGGGGCCGGCGGTTCCAAAATGATAATACGGCCAAAGGTGTCAGCCGTCAAGCGCCAAGTCAGGCAGATAAAGCCGATTGACTGACCTCGCCTGCAGAGATGGTGTGCAAGTTTCCTGCCAGGTCGCGGACGATCAGGGCTCCGTCTGCGTCCACTCCCTCGGCAATCCCTTCAAGCTCCTGGCGCCGTCCAGCCACCCGGACAGTCTGACCCAAGGTTACCAGGCGCGCTGCCCACTGGGTTGGAAGCAGGTCTCCGGCCAGGTGGGCGTATAGTGCATCGATCTCTGCAAGAACCGACGCCAACAGATCAACCCGGTCAACCGGCCGGCCCAATTCTGCCCGGAGACTGGTTGCCGGGGTGACCACGGGGCCCAGTTCTGCCGGGTCCACATTTACGTTGATGCCGATCCCCACCACGGCGTACAGAACCTGATCGGAGGTCAGCGCCGTTTCGGTCAGGATTCCCGCCAGCTTGAAGGCGCGGTCACGCATCACCACCACATCGTTGGGCCATTTGATGCCCAATACCAGCCCGGTGACTGCCTCGATGGCCTTGACAACCGCCAGACTGCAGAGCATCGTCAGCCTGGTTGCCTGGCGGGGAGCCAGCCTCGGCCGGAAAACGACAGAGGCCAGGACACAGGTATTTACGGGCGCTACCCACCGGCGATCCAGACGGCCTCTCCCGGCGGTCTGTTCGTCCGCAATGATCACCGTGCCTTCGTTTGCGCCCGCACTCGCCATCCGTTTGGCCTCGTCGTTGGTCGAGCCGATGGCAGAGTGATACAGTAACTCGCGGCCGATGATTCTCGTTCGGAGCTGCTGGCGGATGCGTACCATATCAATGGGTGCGGGTTCCAGGCGGCTTTCCTTCTCTGGGATCGGAGCCCATTCTACCGATGCCGGGCGGCCGCGTCAAACTGGCCAGAGTATCGACCTGACCCGGCCAGCGGCAGCTTATTGCGTGATGGAATGCCGTCGCGGGTAAGCCGGTCGGAGTTGTGCTATAATCCAAGATGGGAGAATCGTATGGTCAAATTGCGAGTTGCATCCATCATCTGGTTGCTGCTGATTGCAGTGACCGTGCTGCCGCTTGCATCGGCAGAAGGTCCGACCGTTCGACTGCTGGAGATATCGGGGCCGGTCACGCCAGCCATGGTGAGCTATTTTGAGCGTGGTATCGTGGCGGCTGAGCGTGCGGATGCGCGGGCCCTCATCATCCAGTTGGACACGCCTGGGGGGCAGGTGGATCTGACGCTTCAGATCGTCCAGCTAATCCGCGCGTCCAGCGTTCCAGTTGTGGTCTATGTGGCACCGCGGGGAGCACAGGCTGCATCGGCCGGCACCATCATCACCTTGGCGGCCCATGCGGCAGTGATGGCCCCGGAGACCGTCATTGGCGCAGCCAGCCCGGTTGGGTTGGGCGAGGAGCTGGACGACACATCGGAGCGCAAGGCCAAGGAGGACCTAAAAGCCACCGTCCGTAGTCTGGCGGAGCGACGCGGGCCGGAGGTAGTGGCATTGGCAGAGGCAACCGTGGAAGAAGCACGGGCAGTGTTTGCGGGTGAGGCGCTGGAGGCAGGCCTGATCGATCTGGTGGCTGATGATATTGCAGGCCTGCTGGACGGTTTGGACGGGCTGGTGGTGGAGGTCAACCGGCAACAGGTGGTGCTTGCCACAGCGGGCGTAGAGGTGGTATTGGTGCCTATGAATGCCATAGAGCGATTGTTGCACACCGTGGTCAACCCCACGATCGTGACGATCCTGGTGGCGATCGGTGTGCAGGCGGTGCTCATCGAGCTCTCCAGTCCAGGTGGATGGGTGGCCGGTTTTGTGGGGGTTGTCTGCCTGGCATTGGGATTCTACGGGTTGGGACTCTTGCCAGTGAACTGGCTCGGACTCGGGCTGGTGGTGCTGGCATTTGTGCTGTTTTTGCTGGATGTTCAGGCTCCCACACATGGAGCGCTGACGGTGGTAGGCATCGTCACCCTGGTGGCCGGCTTTCTGCTGCTTTTCAACTATCCGGGCAGCCCAGAATTCGCGCGAGTGTCTATTCCGTTGGTGATTGGTGTGGGAGCGACCAGCGGCGGTTTCTTTGCCTTCATCTTGGCCAAGGCGCTCGGCGCACAGCGTCGACAACCTGTGACCGGAATAGAGGGGTTGATCGGAGCGGTGGGCGAAACCCGTACGCCGCTAACGCCAACTGGAAGCGTGTTTGTGCAAGGTGAGCGGTGGAGTGCGGTATCTGAAGATGGAACTGATCTGCCGGCCAGAGTTCCGGTGCGGGTGGTGGCGGCTCAGGGGTTTCAACTCCTCGTGAGACTGGTTGACAATGGTGGTTAACGGACTTATACTGACGATGTCCGCCGATTGGGTGCTGGTATCTTGAAGGAGGTCTTGGATGCTAGATAGCAACGAAATCCGTTTGATCATGCGCAAAGGCCCCCAACCAGACAGGGTTTTTGTGCTGAACAAAGAGCTGATGGCGATTGGTCGGGACGTGGCCAGCGATATCTCCATCACGGACCCAGAGGTCTCGCGGCGACATGCCCGGTTGATCCGGCAGGGCCAGGACTATTTCATCGAGGATTTGGGCAGCACCAATGGCACTTTTGTCAACCGGGCTCGAATCACTGCGCCCTATCGGCTGGCAGATGGTGATCAAGTGGGCTTTGGTGAGACGGTTATCCTGTCCTACCACGCCGCTGTGGCCCAGGTTCCGGCGACGATCGTCGGTCCGGCCGCCTCAGTGTCACCCATGCCAGACGCGACCATGGCCGCCGACTGGTCGCCGCCGCCGGTGCCTCCCAGGCCTGCGGCTCCGGCAGTTGCACCTCCTGCGGCTGCAGCAGCTGCACCTCCTGCGGCTGCGGCAGTTGCGCCTCCGCGGGCTGCAGCAGTTGAACCTCCGCGGGCTGCGGCAGTTGCACCTCCGCCGGCTGCGGCAGTTGCACCTCCGCCGGCTGCGCCCGTTGAACTACCGCCACCACCACCTCCGACGTTTGAGACCCCACTACCTCCGCCGGCGCCTACCTGGACTTCAGTTCCCGCGGTTGAGGCTCCTCCGCCACCACCACCCTTCGCGCCCGAGCCGGCCGGGGAGAGCCGTGAACCCGCGATGACTTGGGAAGCCGTCCCATCGTCGCTGCGTGGTCGCGAGCCCGAACCCGAACCTTACGCACCGCCTCCGTTGCCGCGCTCGCGGGAGCCGGAGACACCCTACCCCTATCCGCCCCCACCCGTCCGGGCTCCGGTGGAGGCCGTGCCCGTGCCTCCTCCAGTTTATCCGCCGGCCGAGGGCAAGAAGAAACCAAAGGGGCGTCGCGGTCTTTTGATCGGTTGTGGCTGCCTGGTGCTGCTCGTCGTGTGTGCTGTGGCAGTTTTTGTGGGCAAGCTGCTGTGGGATGCACCGGCCGAGTTCTGGCAGAACCCGCTGGAGAACTTTAACCTGCTGCTCGGTCTGGCCCTCCCGTTTCTGGGGTTGATCTGATCTCGGTCCTGATTTCGGTTAGGCGCTCTGAGGTCGCCGATTGAGCCAGTATGCTGCTGCGCCGATCACGATTGACGCTGCCAGTGGACTGATTCCCAGAATCAGCCCCACATCGAACCAGAACTTCTGCGGAAAGAGCCGGATGAGCGAATCCGAGTAGGAAAAAGTCCAGGTCCCTGGGGGGAAAAGCAATTCGTGAAAACGGGTAAAAAAGGTTTCCCAGCCTACGAGGATGTAGGTTGAGATCGCTGCCAGGATGCCAGCGGTGAGGATCGCTCCATTCAGGAGCGCACTCCAGGACATCCGCCGTCCGTCCGGCCCAATCCGATTGTACAAGAGGGATGTCCCCAGGACGACTACAACCCCAGCCGCCCAGGCAACGTAGCGGATGATGTCTGTTCGCTGCTTGACGTCGATCATGTGGTCGAGCTCCCGCTGATTGTAGAGCGGTTTGCCTTCCAGCGTCTGCGCGTCCAGCAGTTGGATGGCGGTTTCCGGTCTCTCCCACGAAGCCAGGAACTGGACCGCCACCGTGGCCAATTCCAGCCTCTGTTCTCGCGTCAGTCCGTAGTGATCTGGCGGAAAACCAGCCTTGTTGTACTCCCAGCGCAAGAAGGCCGGCCGGATAACCAGCCGGATGGTGGTAAAGCCGAGGAACAGTGGGAGCGAAATGGTGACCAGGAAGACCAGCAGCGTGGATACTCGTTTCATCGTTTCTCTCAATCGATCGGTCCTCCGATCTCGCGGGTGCCCCCGGAGAGCAGGAACTCGATCACAATTCGGTTGGTGATCAATTCGATCGGGGCCAAATCGTCCGTAAAGACAGTGCCCGCTGCCACGGTGGGCCGCATGGCATCGTGCGCCGCAGCCAGGGCGTCTCGGAGGAACGAGGGCTCCATTAACTGGAGGTTCTGCTGCAGATTGCCGGCGCTCGTCGGTTGGACTGTGGCCACCAGAATGGTGTTAAAGGTGCCGGGTACATCCAAGACGTGCACCGCGGGAAACACCGCCTGCAGCGTCGCGGTCATGGCCTCTACCAGACGCCGGTCGGCCGGCGTGCGGCCAACGTTGACGGTGACGACGCCCCTGTCGGTCAGATGATCGGCCACCTCGCGAAAGAATTCGAGGGTGGTGAGGTGCCACGGGATGTACGGCAAACGATAGGCGTCGATGCCCACCACATCGTACCTCTGATCGCTCCGGCGGAGAGCGTAACGGCCGTCGGCCACTATGACATGCAAGTTGGGTTCGTTCATGTCAAAGTAGGCCTGGCCCACAGCCACAATGGTTGGATCGATCTCGATTCCGTTAATGGCGATGGGACCAAAGGCAGCGGAGTATTGCTTACTGATGGTCCCGGCTGCCAGACCGATCAGCGCCAGGCTGTTCACGTCCGATGGTCGGTGGGGCGGCGCGTTGAAAAACGGCGCTGCCAGAAAGAAATCCCACGTCCCGTGCGTCAGGTTGGCACCGGGTTGATATACCGAGTGAATCCCCTGGCCCTCGTTCAACAATAGGTAGTATGTGCCGTTGCGCTCGACCACCTGAATATAGTTGTAGGCGGATTCGGTTTCAAACACCTGGCCCGGTGTTACCTTGAGCGGCAGCTGGGACACCGGCACCAAAAACAAGAGAACCAGCGGAAGGACCCCCCAGTGCCAGGCCGCGGCTCCTTTCAGGGTCACCAGATACACGGCAGCGACAGCGGCCAGGATTGCGCCCATGACAAGCATCGAAGAAGACGTGCCCCAGGACGGGATGAGCCAAAGAACCGGAAGGTAGGCCCCTAGCAGACTCCCGACGGTGGAGATGGCATAAAGGTTTCCGGCGGTGCGGCCGGCTTGCGAGGCCCGTGGCAAGAGGAGGCGAATGGCAAATGGGGAGACGGCCCCCAAGAGTGTCAGTGGCAACCCAATCATCAGCAGCGCGGCCAGCGTCACGGCCACCACCAGTATCGCGCTGCTGCCGGGTGCAGCCGCCGCCAGGGCGTCAGCTACAGCCAAGGCCGGTGTTGATAGCAGGGGCACCAGAGCGGCCGTGAGTGCAGCCGTCAGCACAAGGACGGCAAAGGCCTTTACCTCTGGCACCCAGTCGGACAGGCGACCGCCTATGGCGTAGCCGGCCGCCAGAGCGGCCATGTTGACGGCGATCACTGCTGCCCACACCAGATTCGAGTCCCCAAAGGCGGGTCCCAAGAGCCGGTTCGTGGACACCTCCATGCCCAGCGAGACCAACCCTGCCGCCGGGATGACCACCACCGGATTACAGTTTCGCCGGAGCACCAGCGCGGCAACCGGCAGCAGTGTGGCTGCCAGCAACCAGAACGTCGCCCGGGCGCCCAGCGTGGGGAGCAGGAGCAGCGGTGGAATAAAGGTACCCAAGAGGCTTCCCAGGGTGGAGGCGGAATACACCGTGCCGGCTGCCTGCCCGGCCCCTGCTGTTTGGGGTGAACTACCCAATGCCAGCCGCAGCGCCATGGGAGAGATGCAACCGAGCAGCACCACCGGACCGGCCAACAGTGCCATGGCAACCACGAACGAGCCGACGACCGGTCCAATCTGCAGTGCGGCCATTGCGCTCGCTGCCGGCCGGATCAGTAAGCGTGCGAGTGCCATGGAACAGCCAGCGGCAAAGCCTGCCCAGGCAAGCAATCGGAAAAAGAACACCTCCTGTGGGTGCCGGTCTGCCAGCACGCCGCCCAACCGATAGCCAACTGCCAGAAACAGCAGCATCAGGCCGATGACGGTGGCCCACACCAGATTGGATGTACCGTACACGGCCCGGAGGAGATGGGCAGCCGTTACCTCCAGGAACAGCGTGGTGCAGCCGCCCAAGAACACCGCCAGGTACAATGTAGTGCGCGTATGCTTCACCGGCGGGATTATACCGCAAAAGCGGGATTGGGAGCAGAGTCCGCTGGCCGCGGGCTCCCGAAATCATCCGCAGTGAGGGCAATGATGCTCGCGTTGTGGCCGACCGATTCGATGTCGGTGTTCAGCCGTCGCCTGTTTGTCAGGTTGGGAGGGCCTGAACGCCGCCAGAAACCGATATAATACGGGTGACAGCAGGTCATGCAACGTCGGCGGAGCCGCACCGTATACAGTATGGCGAGGTGATTGCCGTGTGGTGCATCCATTGCGGCGCAAAGCTACGCAACATAGCGCGATTCTGTCATTCCTGTGGCGCCTCTCAGCAGCCAGCGGTCAGGTCCGGTCCACTGGAGGAGGGCGACTCGTTTCAGGCCGGCCGGTATCTGATTATCCGTGCTCTGGGCAAGGGGGGGATGGGGGCAGTCTACCTGGCGGATGACACCCGACTGGTGCGTCGCTGCGTGGTAAAGGAGATGATGCCGGATTACACCTCGCAGCAGGAACGCAACAAGGCGGAAGCTGACTTTGAAAGGGAGGCCCGCACACTGGCGCTGCTCAACCAGCCCGGCCACCCAAACATCCCCGAGATCTTTGATTATTTCGTTGAGCGCAACCGCCATTACCTGGTGATGAAATACATCGGCGGAGAGAATCTGGAAGAGCGGTTAAAACGGGTGGGGGGACCGCTACCGGAGACGGATGTGGTTGGATGGGCCATCCAGGTATGTGACGCGTTGGCCTACATGCACGGCCGTAAACCCGACCCCGTCATCCATCGGGATATCAAACCGGCCAACCTGATTCTTGATGAGGATGGACGCCTATGGGTGGTGGATTTTGGCCTGGTGCGGCCGGTGCCGGGCAGTCGATTGCGATCCGGCAAGAACGGGGAGACGGTGGCCATAGGCACCCCGGGATATACACCGTCCGAGCAATGGTTGCAGCAGCCGGAGCCGCGGTCCGATATCTATGCGCTGGGTGCCAGCCTGCATCATCTGCTTACCGGCGCCGACCCGCGCGACGCATTCTCCCAGGAGGACGTGCTTACGCCAGCGATGGTTCTGGGTGCGGCACCGGCAACTTCTCTCCGCAAGATCAACAAGGACGTCTCGCCCGCCCTGGAGCGAATTGTTCACGCAGCCATCGAACCCGACGTCTATCGGCGCCTTACCGCCGCCGAGATGAAGGCAGAACTGGAGGCGATCGCCCGCCGTCCGGGGACACAACCATTTACGTTCAAGTCCGGCCAGGTGGCCAGCTCAATCAAGGCGCTGGTGCAAATATGCGATGAGCAATGGGAAGTGGGAAAACACCACCTGTTGCGAGGCGACATTGAGCACTGGCTCAAGGCCATCGGCCGCTATGACCTGGCCAGCAAGACAGAGGCTTTGCGCTCGTCGGTCGAGGACCCGGATCTCAAGCAAGAAATCGTTCTTCAGTTGCTGGATCCGACCCTGCCTGCCCCAGTCCTCCATTTGAGCCATGATCGTCTGGATCTGAGCAAGACGGGCATTGGGCGGTGGGGGGAGTCGCTCATCCTATTCAACCGACAGCGAGGCTATCGCGGAGGCAAGCTGGTGCCCAGCGTCTCCTGGCTGGATATCTCCCAGGAACGGTTTCGGCTGGTCGGCAAGGGCTCGCGACAACAGGTTGATGTCTGGGTGGACTATCGGCGGTTGCCGTTCGGCCGACGGCACAAAGGAAAAGTGGATGTGCAGCCCAGCCAGGGGCAACACCGGCTAGTGGACGTGACCATGGAGATGAGCGTGATGGATTCACTTGCCCAGACCGTCCGGGTGATGGGCAAGGGGACGGGAAGCCTGCTGCGAACCGTGCGCACAGTCCACCGTCGAGTGCGGCGCCCAACCGAATTCCACCTCGCCAACGTTCTCGTCGGAGCGTTGGTGGGGATGGCCGCGTTGCAGGAGGCTGGCCTGGCCGTTGCCGGTGCGGTGGCAGGACCCATCTTGCTCTATACGGTTCTGTTGGGAGGGCTGTGGGCGTGGAGTGTGGTGCAGGCGGCCCGTAGTTTGGGCAAGGATTAGCTGGCCTCCATATGAACCGAACATGCCCTCATTGCGGGACCGTGAACCGGCCGCAAGCTCGGCTCTGCAAGCGATGCAGTGCTCCGCTGGCACCCGATGCCAACCGGCTCTGCGAACGCTGTGGGTACCAGACCGAGCCGGGCGCTCGTTTCTGCCGCAGTTGTGGAGCCGCTCTGACTCGCCCCTGCCTGCAATGCGGACGGCCAGTGCGGCCGGGGGCGAGGTTCTGCCGATGGTGCGGCGCCAGGGCGCCGGCCGCAGAGTCTCCCTGCCCTCGTTGCCGCACGCCAAACCGGCCCAATGCCCGCTTTTGTCGCAACTGCCGCGCTCCCCTGGCTGGCGCCACCCAGCCGACTGTGCGTGGACCCCGCTTCGACACGGGCATGATACCCTCCCAGTCGCTCCTGAACAACCGGTACATCATTCTGAAAAAGGTGGCCCAAGGCGGCATGAGCGCCATCTACCAGGCCATCGACAAACATCGGCCCGGGCTCTTTTGGGCAGTGAAGGAGATGAGCGAGAGTGCCATCGCGGCCGGCGACCGGACAGAGACGCTGGAGTCATTCCAGCGCGAGGCTGTCATGCTGCAAGCTCTCAAACATCCCAATCTGGTGGAGGTAATTGACCTGTTTCGAGACCCGGAACACCGCCGGTGGTACATGGTCATGGAGTTCCTGCACGGCCGGACCCTGCTGGAGATCATGGAGCAGACTCCGGGCAATCTTCCGGAACAACGGGTCCTGGCGTGGGCTGGACAGATCTGCGATGTGCTCCATTTCCTCCACACACAGAATCCGCCGATCATCTACCGCGACATGAAGCCCAGCAATGTCATGGAGGTGACCAAGACTGGGGTATGCAAGGTGATTGACTTTGGCATCGCCCGATTTTGGAAACCCGGCCGGAGCAAGGACACCCTGATTCTGGGAACTCCCGGTTATGCCCCACCGGAGCAATACGGCCAAGGCCAGACCGTCCCATCATCCGATGTCTACGCGTTAGGGGCGACGTTGCACCACCTGCTGACCGGACGGGATCCAGAGAGCAAGCCGTTCAAGTTCCCGCCGGTGCGCCAGCTCAGTCCGCGCGTCTCCCCGCGCACTGAGGCCGCCATTGTCAAAGCGACCCAGCTCAAACCGGCCGATCGCTTTCAAACCATTGCAGAGGTCAAGTCGGCGCTGATCCCTGCTACTCGAGCGGCTCCTACCGCTCGAGTAGCGGATCCGTTGGGTGCCTTTATCCGGCTTTTGTTCGGCCGCGGCGGGCCTTAGGTGGCTCACCTTGCGTGATCGCGCCACTGCTCTGACTGAGGCGCAGTTCAGACACGCCAACCGCAAGAGCACCGGGGCCGGGGGCAATGTGGGTGCAATCCCCCTGCTGATCACGCATCAGCCCGTTCCCTTCAGCGCCGCTGCAGCGTCGGTGTTATAATTTAGCTGGTTTCTTTACCCCGTTGAGGCACCTAGGAGGAGTTCATGGACAGGCCAGAGAAGATCCCGATCCATTGGCTCGGGCACGACAGCTTTCGCGTTGAAGGGGACGGACTGGTGATCTATATCGACCCGTGGCAGTTGGCTGGAGGGCCGGAGGCGGACCTTGTCCTGATCACACATGATCATCCTGACCACTGCTCGCCGGCGGACGTGGCCAAGGTGCTGGGCAAAGAGACAAGGATCGTGACCATCCAGGCGGCGGCCGCCAAGCTCAAGGGCGAGGTTCAGGTGGTCAAACCGGGCGATACCGTCACCGTCAAGGGGGTGCAGATCACGGCGATCCCAGCCTATAACGTGAACAAATTTCGGAGCCCCGGGGTACCGTATCACCCTCGGGAGGCGGGACACGTGGGGTACTTGATGACCGTGGGAGGCCAGCGGATATACCACGCTGGCGACACCGACCGAATTCCAGAGATGAAGGGGCTTGAACCAGACGTAGCGTTGCTGCCGGTTAGTGGTATCTATGTGATGACTGTTGAAGAGGCACTTGAGGCCGTCCGTGATATCCATCCAAAGCGGGTAATCCCGATGCACGTTGGCGCAGGGATTGGGTCGCTGGAGGACGCTGAACGGTTCACCGCCAGGTCACCGGTGCCGGCCGAGGTGCTGGCGTTGGAACGGTGATGTCCGGGTGGACCTGCGGATGGTGGACGCGATGGAAGAACGGCCCGGCATTCACCGGCTCGTCTGGCAAAAGCACCATCAGCGATATGGGCTGTACATTCCACCCCTGTATTCCCCTGAGCGGCCGCGGTCGCTGATCCTGGCCCTGCATTTCGGGGGGCCGGCCTATGCCTACCGGGGAGAAGCATTGCTGACCAGTCTGGTTGTTCCAGCGCTGGAGGAATTGGGGGTCCTCATACTGGCGCCAGACTGCACTCAATCGGCGTGGGACAATCCACTCAGCGAGAGGGATACGGTTGCCCTGCTAGATCACGTCCAGTCTCGTCACCAGGTACAGAACAAGGCCATTATTATGGGGTACAGCATGGGTGGAATGGGAGCGTGGTACCTGGCAGCTCGGAACCAGGAGCTCCTAGCGGGCGTGATGCCCATCTCCGCCCGGCCGCAGCCGGATTCGGCGAGCGTGGACTGGCGCATACCACTGTACGCGATTCACAGCCGCGATGATGAGTTGTTTCCGTTAGGACCCACGGTGGAGGTCGTCAACCGCCTCCAGGCCAACAAGGCCAATGTCCGGCTGACGGTTCTGGACGGCATCGGCCATTTTGAGGTCAGTCGCTTTATTGGTCCCCTGAACGCGGCCGGATCGTGGTTCCGGGAGGTCTGGGCCGAGTGAACGGTGGGAACGCTCTGAGATGCGCCAACCGACCAGAAAGGCGGCGTTAGTGGGCAAACGAGAGGCCTATCGAATTGAGGTTGCCCGGCATCTGCAGACGGCACTGTCTTCTGGTGACTCTTTGTTGCTGGTGGACTATCTGTGCTCCCACAGCAACCTGCCGGGTCCGCGTGGGAACCTGGAATTGGCCTGGGCATTTGCCGACGAGGTCGGCGAGGTCGCTTCAGCCCGCCCAGACGAGCTGTGGCGGCTCTGCAACGCGCTGACCACGGTGACTGCTGCCGAAGCGCCGGTGAATGATCCGCGAGAATTCAGCCCATTCTGCGGGACGGTAGCCCTGGGAGCGCTGGGATCGGTTGTGCCTGGCTTTTGGAATGAGGCGATCGGCAGGCTGCGGGAACTTGCCGGGGATTCGCGTTGGCGCCTGCGCGAGGCGGTCTGCATGGGGTTGCAGCGCCTGCTGGCGACCGAGTTCCAGCAGACGGTGGCTGTACTGGGACAGTGGGTGGCGACCGGAGACCCTTACAAGTTGAGGGCTGCTGCGGCCGCCATGGCGGAGCCGGTCTTGCTGCGGGACCCGACCTCCGGTGAGGCGGGGCTGCGGTTACATCGGGGTATCCTGGCCGAGGTCGAGCAGATGGTTGAGCGGCGCTCGGAGGCTTTTCGCGTTCTGAGACAAGGATTAGGCTACACGGTGAGTGTGGTGGTCCAGGCGTCCCCGGAAGAGGGATGGTTGTTCCTGGAACAATTGGCCGCGTCCGGGGATCGTGATGTCCGCTGGATCGTGCGGCAGAATCTGACTAAGAATCGGCTGGCGAGCCGGTTCCCGGAGCGGGTGCTGGCACTTCAGCGGCAGCTGGATGTGTCCTGACCCTCCCGCTATGCTGGAGCGCCGGGCACCCGGCGCTCCGCTTTGGGTGTAGAACATGGACCTATTCGCGCACAGCCGAAAAGAGGAGACGCGGCGCGAGCAGCCGCTGGCCGCCCGAATGCGCCCGCGCTCGCTGGACGAGTTTGTTGGGCAAGAGCACATTGTGGGTCCTGGGAGGCTGCTCCGGCGGGCGATAGAGGCCGATCAGCTATCTTCGTTGATCTTTTACGGACCACCCGGCACGGGCAAGACCACGTTGGCGGCGGTCATCGCCAACACCACCCGGAGCCACTTTATCACCATCAACGCGGTGTTGGCGGGGGTGAAGGAGATCCGGCAGGCCATTGCGGATGCACAGGAGCGGCGTTCGCTCTATGGCCAACGCACCATTCTGTTTGTGGACGAGGTTCACCGTTGGAACAAGGCGCAACAGGATGCGTTGCTGCCCTGGGTGGAGAATGGCACCATCATCCTGGTGGGCGCCACCACCGAGAACCCGTACTTTGAGGTCATCCGGCCGCTGGTGAGCCGCAGCCGAATCTTTCAGCTCAAGCCGTTAACCCCAGGTGACCTGCGCGAAATCGCCCGGAGGGCCTTGGCCGACCATGATAGCGGCTACGGCCACTTGGATGTTCGGATTGACGATGCTGCGCTGGACCACCTAGTCGACGTGAGCAACGGCGATGCACGCGGGGTGCTGAACGCAATCGAGTTAGCCGTCGCGACTACGCCGCCCGACGCAGACGGTGCGGTTCGCATCACGGTGCAGGTGGCTGAAGAGAGTATCCAGCGGCGCGTGGTGATGTATGACAAGGAGGGTGACTATCACTTTGACACCATCAGCGCGTTTATCAAGTCGCTGCGCGGCTCGGATCCCGATGCCGCCATGTACTGGTTGGCCAAGATGGTGCACGCAGGCGAGGACCCTCGGTTCATCTTTCGACGGATGCTGGTTTTCGCCAGCGAGGACGTGGGTCTGGCGGACCCGAATGCGCTGGCGCTGACTGAGGCGGCCGCAGCTGCGTTTGACCGCGTGGGGCTGCCCGAAGGTCGCTTCCACCTGTCGCAGGCGGCGCTCTACCTGGCGACAACAGCCAAGTCCAACTCGACCTTGGCGTTCTTTGACGCGTTGGCGGTGGTGGAGGGGGAGCGCGATGGCGAGGTACCGTCGCATCTCCGCGACGCCAGCCGTGACAGCGAGGGGTTTGGCCACGGCCGCGGGTATCTCTATCCCCACGCCTATCGCGACCATTGGGTGGCCCAGCAGTACTTGCCGGATAGCTTGCAGGGCAAGCTCTTTTACCAGCCAGGTGACCTGGGCCATGAGGCTGAGATTCGGGTGCAGATCGCTCGGCGGCGCGAAGCCCAACTGGAAGCCATGCTAGAAGCCGGCGGATCGGCTGTGCCGCCTGAGGTTCTGACCTTTTCGCCGTCCAGCAGAGGCCGTGACCGCTGGCTGGAGCGGTCGGTAAGTGGAGCGGGCGAGCGTTTGGCTCGGTTGCGCGACCGGGTCCTGGACAGCGCTGGCCTGCAGCGACACCACCTTGTGTTGGACCTCAATGCCGGTTCGGGATTGCTTGCCTGGGACGCACTCCGGCGGGTGCCCGAGGGGGGTGTCTGGGCATTGGCTTGGCAGGCTCAATCTGGTGAGGCGCTTCGCCAACTGGCTAACCAACTTGCTTCGCTGGAACGGCCGGTGGTGCTGATTGGCGAACCAGTCGATCTACCGGACCTGATGGTGCTGCGCGGCGACGGAGATGTGCGTTTCGACGCCGTGGTGGGCCGCAATGTCCTCACCCGTTGCTCCGACAAACCGGCGCTGTTCCGGGCAGCAGCCAATCAGCTGTTGGCGGGTGGTGTCCTGTCGCTGGCGGAGGTGATCCCGCGCCGTGGTCAGCGTCTGAGTGCCTTGGCTGGCTCCGAGCTTCAGGCCGATGAGCTCTGGGGACGGTGGTGCGCAGCGGAGGAGTTGATTTACCAGGATCTAACCGACCCGATGGTGAATTGGGACGCCAACGATCTGGAAAGGATGTGTCAAGAGGCCGGACTGGTTGTGGACCGGGCCGAGGTGGTGCCGGATACCGAGGAACGGCGCGTCACCCCGCTTCAAGTGTCCCGTTGGTTTTCTCTGAACGGTCCGGAGGAGCGTCCTAGCTACGCTCAACATCTGCTCCGACAGTTGACGCCGGAAGAACTGGCCCACGTGCAGGAGTTGTGTGCCCGAATCCTGAGCGATCAGGTTGTGCCGTGGCAGACCCACACCCTCTTTCTGGTAGGTCGTCACCGTTGAAACGGCGTACCGTAACGCCAGGCTTTGCTGGCCGTTGCACCCGCAACGGTTGGGACTGACCGATCTGCGCGGTGCGAATCGCCGTTGCCAATCAGGTCAGTCGCCGAAAGCCCGATGACCTCGGTGAGCTCGGCCCCGGGACCCCCAAGAATCCGTCATGGCGCAGATGGGCAGAGTTGGTTATACTGCACCTGAGGCTGCGAGGCTATCCCCCTTCTGTCAGATGGGGTTTCCGGCTTTTTGCCGATTGATCCGGCATCATCTGGTCAGTGTCATCAAGAAGGAGCGAGGCAATGACTCCACGAGAACGGGTGTTGGCAGTCCTGAGTGGCCAAACGCCGGACCGTGTTCCCAAGATGGCAAACTTTTACCCCGAGAGCCTTCCCGAGCTGGGCACTCGTGGCGCGGAGGGCGATTTCTTTGGCACAGAGATTCGCTTTGTGGAGTTTGAACCGCCACCCCAACAACAGGAGTTCCTGGACTATCTGGATGGTCTGCCGGAAGATGTGTACCTGGGCACCCCGAGCACTCTGAAGAACTATGCAGCGTGGGGATATTACCCGCACGTGGTGGGCATGAACCGGCTGGGCCGGGACGATGGACCGGCCAAGATTGCCGAATTGTTGGCAATGGCACCGTTGCCGCATCAGGCAGAGGACCAGTTGGCCCGGCTGAGAGATGAGGTAGCGCGGTACCATGAGCGCGGTTTGGCGGTGATGGGCACCCCGCCTCATCTGGGTGGTGAGTTATTTGAGACCGCCTGGCGTTTGCGGGGTTGGAAGCAGTTCATGCTGGATCTGAAGCTCAATCCGCAGCTGGCGCACACCCTATTGGACCAACTCACTGCCATGACGGCGTCTACTGCCCTGGTGCTGGTGCACGCTGGGGTGGATATCCTTGGGCTGGATGACGACGTTGGCGCGCCGGCTCACATGCTGATCAGCCCTCTTACCTGGACCCGCTTCCTCAAACCCCGTCTGGAAACCATCGTCCGGGCTTGCCGCTTGGTGAACCCACAACTCAAGATCTTTTACCACAGCGACGGGTACATTGAGCCCATCATACCCGGTTTGATCGAGGTAGGGGTGGACGTGATTCACCCGGTGCAGCCGGACGTGATGGCGCCAGATCGGTTGAAAGAGCGCTTCGGGGACCGGCTGGCTTTCTGGGGCACGGTGGGCACACAAGCTACGTGGGGATTCCCCAACGCTGCGGCAATACGGGAAGAGGTCCGGCAGCGCATCGCCACCGTCGGTCGGGGAGGAGGATTGATCATCGGGCCTGCCTACGATCTGGAACCTGCCATTCCTTGGGATAACATTGAGAGTTTCTTCCGGGCAGTGGACGAGTTTGGCGCATACGGGCAGGGTGATTAGAGGTTTTGGGCCGATTCTTCCACCTTGAAGGTGACCAGGATTAGTCTGCGCGGCTGAGCTGCCCATGTTTTGCTGGGCACGGTCCAACCACCGTGGGTGGCGAAGGAGAGCGATGTGGCTGGCAGTGGGACGCCAGACCTTGGGAACCCACCGGGCTGTTTGAACGTTTCTGGGATGAAGGTGCGAGATTGCATATCAGTCTGTGGAATGCCGTCAGAAGCGGCCGGGCGTGCAGTACCAACCGGTGAAACGCGCGGGCGTCCGGTATTTTGAGGTCGAAAGATGATCCGAGGTGTGTCTTGGTCGTCTCGCTGTCGTCACAGTAGGAGGCTTGGGAAATTGCAGGGAAGCAGAGTGCGAGGCGCTTTCTGGTCACAGATCCTGGTGCTTTTCCTGGTAGTCGGGGCCCTGGCCGGATGCGCTGGGGCCCGAACAGCCACCGCTCCGTCGCCGCTGGCTCAGGTGACCGAGCGAGCAAGCGGCACGCCGGTGTTTCTGCCTACCAGGACAGACACCCGGGGAATCCCAACGGCACCCGGCGTTCCTTCGCCATCAATAATTCCGACCATCCAGCTTACGTCCGTGACCCCAACCCCGCCGGTCGGGCAAACGGTTACTCCGCCGCCCACCTTGACGCCAGCAGACACGTTGACGCCTCAGCGGCCGGGCGCGCCGGCATTCCTGGTTTTGCCGCTGCAAACGCGGCTCGTGGCGTCTCCGCCTGGCGGCAACGATGTCCCCCTGCACGGCGTAACAGCCCTGGCCGTTGATTCGGCGGGCGGACTCATCGCGGCCGGTACAGATTCGCTGGGGGTGCTGGTATCTCGCGATGGTGGACGCACCTGGCAATGGAGCAACGAGAACCTGCCGGCTGGCGCGGGAGTTCGTTGGCTGGCAGCTGCCCACGGATGGTTGATGGCTGGGATCGAGGGCGCGGGCGTTTTCCGCAATGTAGCTGCGGGCGGCTCTTGGGAGCCCATGGTGGGCCTCTCGGCCAATACCCAGGAGGTGATCTTTTCGCCGCAGTTCATGCAGAATGGACTCCTACTTGCCATTGATGGAGGGGCGTTGCTGCGCTCGGTTGACCATGGGGACAGCTGGGCGGTGGTGCTTTCTGCCATTAGTTGTCCGCTCAGCGTGTCGTTTGCTGCGGACGGCGTCGGTGGCGGATCAGTGTACGCTACCCGTTGCGACCGGCTGGTCCGATCGGCCGACCAGGGAATCAATTGGAGCCCGGTGCCACCCGCCGGCGCCCGGCCTGACCTGGGCTATCTTCAGAATCTGCGGGCGAACCCCTTTGACCCGACCGGCCAAAGACTGCATGCCAGCGGCAGCAGCCAGGGACTCCCCCTGCGGTCGGACGATGGCGGGCAGAGTTGGGAGCCGGCCTATGATCCCCAGCAGGCTCCCTTTGTCATGGGGACCTTGTGGGGCGGAGTACGAGTTGATGCTGATGGCGCCTGGTACGTCACCGGCCGGGGGCACATGTATGACCCGAACACCTGGCTCTGGCGCTCCGTGGATCAGGGCGGTACCTGGTACCCGGCGGCGGGAGCAAGAGGGTTGGTGGACCTGGTGGTTCTGCCCGATGGCTCGCTCTGGGCCGGGACGACCGACGGCGTCTTTGCTGACCAGGGAACCGGGTGGCATCTGGTTCACCCGGGTGGCAATCAACCCGCCATGGTTGACATCGGTGCGCCTGGATCGGTCGTCCTGACATGGAAAGGTGTGGACAAGTACACCAGTCTCTGGCGGTGGTTCGAAAAGCTTGAGGGCGTGTGGATCCCGGTGTGGCAAGGAACAACCAACATGACGCCGCGCCGGGGGTACCTGGCGCCAGGTCTTCCGGCTGAGCGCGCAATGTACGTCCTTGGCCAGGATTATGGTGGACAGATCATGGTGCTGCAATTAGAGCCGGATGCTGACGAAACAATCTCCCGGATCGAGTCAATTCCCGCCGGTCCAAGTGATAGTCTGGAGGATTATCGGATCGAATTTGATGCGGATTATCTGACCACCGGCCGGGTGTCCATCCGACACGGGCGCTCTGGCGCCCTGTACCTGTCCGACGACTGGGGGGCCAGCTGGACCCGACCGGACCCCATACAGGCTGGAGCTTGCGAGCGGACCCCGGTAAGTGGTTTCGGCCGGCTGTGGGCGGAAAATGAGCAGGTCAGACTGCAACTACTCTGCCCGCTGGAGGACGAACAACCATATGCTGGAACAGCTCAGCCCTTTGAGCACGGCGAGTTGCTGCGCTTGGATCCAACCACGCCGTCGCGCTCCGATCGGTGGGTTTACGCGCTACTTCCAACCGGCGAGGTAGACGGAGCGTGGGGTAGCTTGCCCTGGTATGAGAGGCCGGCGAGCCCGACCGAGCCGCCGGCCGGGTTTTACCCACCCGACGTCCTGTTTTACGCTGCCTGGTGGGAAGGCTATTGCTGCGCGTCGGCTCCTCAACCGGTCAGCCAGGCGCTAGGCTGGGCGACCGGTGCTGCCTCGGCAATCGAGGTTGCACAGCAGCAATTCGAAGGTGGTACATTGCTCTGGCGGTCGGACCGTGACCAGATTGTTTTTCTCCGGCACGTCTTTGCCAGTGACCTCTATACCACCTTTCCCGATTGACGCGGTTTGCCGAGCAAATTCGCCGTGGACCGACCGGTGCAAGCAGCGTTCACCGGACCAGGGCTGGAAGGAATAGCCGGCAGCGAACGTGGAACGACCAACTGCCGCTGTACAGACCAACGTTGCCGGTTTCGTCGTACGCTGCAACTGACCACTGGTAGACGCCGGGCGTCAGGGCAGCCAGGGCATGTTGCTGGTTGGCCTGGACGTCCACCACGCCGCCGTTCACTTTGACCCGATAGCCACTGACGTCAGCGTCGGCCGGTGACTGCCAGATCAGCGTGACCCCGTATCCCGGAAGAACATCGTGATCGGCCGGGCTCACCAACGTGGGTACCCCGGGAGCTGTTATGTCTACCTGGAAAGAACGGAGCGGCGGAACCACGCTTTCATTGCCCGCCCTATCCACCGCTGAAACCGTCCAGGTATAGGTCCCTTCGGCTAGAATGCCGGGGGCATAGAGGTTAACTGGACCCAACTCGATTTCCGTCCCATTCCAGCTGAGACGATAACCGGACACATCAGAACTGGGACTGATGGCCCACAGCAGATGAGGGTTGTTGTAATTCAGCTGCGCGCCGTCGGCCGGGCTGGTGAGCGTGGGCGGGACGGGAGGCGTCGTGTCGACCGTAAAGGTGTTGGGCACTGCGTAGCTGCTCGCATTCCCCAACCCGTCGTATGCCGCCACCGTCCAACCATATGAGCCGTCTGCCAGAACACCAGGATCATACAAGGTGACGTTTCCCACGTCGATCGGGGTGCCGCTCCATTGAAGTAGATACCCCGCCACGTCGAGATCTGGCACCGCGGACCAGACAAGGAGAGGGTGATTGTCATTGCCAATCCAGCCTTTAGTGGGGCTGATCAAGGCGGGCACAGCCGGGGCGGTGGCGTCGACGCCAAACGACCACGCAGGCGCATTCTCGCTGGGGTGGTGGAGTCGATCATATGCAGCCACTGTCCAGGTGTGGATGCCGTCGACAAGCCGCGAAACTATGTGCTGCGTCACGTTGCCTACGTCGGTGGTCTGGCCGTCCACTGTGACCGAGTATCCCCGGGTGCCAAGGCTCAGACTGGGTGCCCAAATCAGAACCACTGAGGTCTGCCCAGTCTGAGTACCGTCAGGCGGACTTACAAGTGACGGCGGGAAAAGAGAGACGATCACGGTAGCCTGGTCGGTCGATTGGGCAATGTCTGTCGGACCGGGGTTGTAGGCGGTCCAGGACGCCTGATTAACGGTGGTCTCGACCACTGTTGTGGTGCGAGTAACCCACGCCGAAGCGCCCGGTTCGAGCTCCAGGGCCATGTCATTGAGCCAAGGGCCCAACTGACTGTCTTGCACGTCGTGCAACGCCAGGCTCAGATCGCCGGTGTTGGTGACCTGATAGCAGTAGGTCACGTCGCCACCCGAGGCCGGCAACGTGATCGAATCGGTGGCAGCGCAAGCTGCAGGGTCGGTGCCGACAGTGACCCGAAGCGAGATCCCAGCCTGGGGGCCGGCCGGCACGCAGCTCTGTACGGAAACATCATCCAGATACCAACCTTCCCGTCCCACCGAGCTGTCGGTGCCCAGGCGGAATCGCAAGCGAACGGTCTGCCCGGCGTAGGCATCCACGTCAACTATGGATTCCAGCCAATCCTGCGGATCCCCGCACCATCCGTTGCGTCCTCCCAGGGGGTTCGAGTACGATGTGCTGATCAGGCCATCATAGGGGTCGGTGTCAAGTTCTGTATCCAGTTGGGACCACGAAACACCATCGTCCGTCGAGATCTCCAGGATACCCCCGTCAAAACAACCTCCGGAAGAGGACTCGATGACTTGGTAGTTCCAGTATTGGAGGGTGAGGGCCTGTGCTCCGGCCGGCAATGCGATGTTCGGCGATACTAGGCGTTGGTCGCTGGCGGCCGATACGCCGGCTGCATGGAAAGAGTGGAGTCCGGAATACGGCCGGGCTTGTGACAATTGCCAGGTGTCGCCAAGCCCGCTGTGCACCCATCCACCTTCACCGGTTTCAAAATCCTGCTGGAAATATAGGACAGGAACGGTGCCAGGGCCACAATCGCCCGGAAGCGCTACCGTGCCAAAGCTGCGCGTGGCTGAGAACTGGCTGATTCCGCAGGCGTTCTGGGCACGGACCCGCCAGAAGAAAACAGTGCTGCTGTCCAGGGGGTCGGCCGGGGAATAAACGGTTCCGAAAAGGGTCTCTGCCCGCACGACGTGGGTAAAGGCCGGGTCCGTGGCAATCTCCACGTCATAACGACTGGCCTGGTTGGAGGGCAGCCACTCCAGCGTGGGCTTAAAGTCCACGTTGGTAGCTCCATTGGCGGGCGAGGTCAGCAGGGGGGCATCGGCATAGGCATCGGCCACGTGCAAATGCACGGTGGCATCCAGTTCCAGGTCCACCAGATCAGCAGCCAGAATCACCACCGGATAGATTCCGGCGGCCGTTCCTGCTGTTACCTGGAGCTCAAGTTGGGACGCGAACGGGGCAGGCGCCGACGACGGCTCCAGCACGGCGGAGACGCCGCCCGGGAGCAGGCCGGTGCTCAGGTATACCGTCTCGGTGTAATTGAGGACGCTCCCTACGGTGACGGTCGCCAGGGAGCTGCCGGTGACGCACACCTCGTGGCGGGTGGGAGCAACGTCCAGCGTGAAAGTGGGCAGGTCGGGCTCGCGAAACACGCGGACGGCCGGGTCACCCAGGATGTTATAGGTCTCCCAGTAATAGCGGGCGCTGTCGGGGTAGGCGGCTTCCACACCAGCCAAACCGGCATCGGTCATGGTAGTTACATCCGCACTGGCCTTGGTGCCGGCGAACAGCGTATCAAACATCACCCGTTCCAGGACATCATCTTCGTCCCAGTAGCTGCTGTCCGATGATCCCCAGAAGACGAGGGCGCCCTTGTTGGGTTCCAGAACCCAGGTCTCGCCAAAGACCTCGGCAACAGCATAGTCGCCGGACACACAGGCGTGGCTGGCGACAAAGGGGTACATGTTGCCATTCGTCAGGGCACGCACATTGGCCTGGCCATAACTGCCTACCTCCCATCCGGTGGTGCTGCCGTGGCCAGAATAGATGATCATCGCCCGGCCGGCGTTGAAGGATGACTGCATCGCAGCCAGATTAGCGCCATACGTAACGCAGTACAGCTTGTCTCCGCCGGGCTGGTTGGGGTCGGGAAATGATCCGGTATAACCCTCAGGTTGCGTGTAGCTGTTAATGGCATAGTTGTGGGTGCCTTCAGCTACTTGCCAGCGATCGCAGGTGGCCACGAAGGATGCCCTCTTGACCCAGGGCTCATCTCCTGTCAGGTTGGCGTACACCAGATATTTGTCCACCATCTGGGTAGCCTGGGTTGCCGAGCGCACCGGAAATCGGCCGCGGCCAATATCCGGATGCCAATCATTGCCGCCGTCCATGGTGCCATAGTAGAGGTCGGTGACCTCGCCGGCCGAGACGCTGCTCCATCCCGGTATGGTATCCGTGTCTCCCACCAGCAGGACATAAGAGGGCGGCACGGGCCAAGTGTCATAGGCGTTCTGGATGTAGTTCTTGATCTGGCTATTGGTGGTGGCTGGAATCTGCGACAGCTTGGTCATCGTCACGTCAAATCCGCGGCTGCTCTTGAGGTCGGCAAAGGGGAGCATGGCGCTGTAATAGCTGTCTGCCGTGATGATCAGGTACCCGACTGGAGTGCCATTGGCGGAATGTGCCGGGGGACGGCCCTGGTTATAGTTGAGTATCTGGTGCGCCAGCCGTTGCTCAAAAACGGGCGATGCATAACGGTCAGCCAGCAGGACGGTCTGGTCCATGTCTTCGCCGGTCCACGCGATCGTGATTTTGATCTCCTGGTACAGGCGGATAGTGTTGGTACCCGGATTGTAACCAACCGGCCAGAACTCTACCGGCTGGACCCGGTGACCGCGCACGACATAGACCTCTCCCAAAGCAACCGGGTATGCCGGGTAAAGCGCAGTGCTGGCGTAAAAGCTGCTGTCTATCTCAAAGGGGACCTCAGCCCCCTGGAGTTTGGGAGTGGGTGGCTGTAGGGGGTAGAGCCGTTCCAGCCCCAGTTCGGCCGGGGTCAGATCGGTGAATTTGACGGACTCCACCCGAACCGAGACCGTGGCACCCCAAGGGATTTCGACGTCGCGCCGGAGTATGGGCAGGTCGGGGAGTCCAATGGTTGCAGGGTGACCGTATCCTTCGCCGCCAAGCTGGCAAAAGAGGGTGTCTCCGGCCACAACCAGGCGGACCATGCAGCCGGGAAAGGCGGCTGCCACGGTGACGCCATGGGCGTCGGAGCTTGTCAATGTGGCTGATACTGAGGACACGCTGGCATGGCCGTCGAACGGCAGCCACTGCCAGCGGTCATCCATCCCGGCCGAGAGCGGTCCACTGGACAGGGATGGCGCCATCAATGCGCCCAAGCATATCAGCAGAAAAACCAACCAACGGTATTGCCTTTGCATCCTTACTCCTTGAACCGGCAGCCGGCCGCAGGTCAACCGCCGGTCGGCCCCCCCATCTGACACCTATGCCGGTAGCGCAACCAACTGGTTCACCATGGACCGAATTACGTCGAAACCACCCTGCCAGAAGCTCGACGACGTCATGTCGATGCCAGCCTCTGTCAGGATGTGCCCCGGACTTGCAGAACCACCGTACTCGAGGATTCGCAGGTAGCGCGGAACAAAAGCCTGGCCCTCCTCTTTGTAACGCTGGTACAGCGAAAGCACCATGAGCTGCCCAAAGCTGTAGGCATAGCAGTAGAATGGAACCTGGTAAATGTGAGGGATGGCAACCCACTCAGACCGAAAGCCATCGTCAACCTCCACCGCATCGCCGAATTGCTGGTGCAGGTTGTCCAGGTATGCGGTGCACAGGTCGTTGGTGTTCTTTCCCTCAGCGATCATCCGATGAGCCTCGCGTTCGAACAGCACAAAGAAGGCCTGCCGCATGACGGTAGCGTAAGCGTCGTCCATCTGGGCTGCCAGCAGATTACGCCGCACGGCACGGTTCGGCTCTTCTGCGAGCAGCCTCTCGGTCAGCAACATCTCGCCAAATACCGAGGCAATCTCGGCCATGGGCAACGCCGAGTGAAAAGTGAGGATCGAGTGATCAGCTGCCATCAAGGCATGCACAGCGTGACCCAACTCATGGGCCAGGGTGGCCACATCGCGGCACTCGCCAGTAAAGTTGACCTTGACCCAAGGAGCTACGCGGGGAAGCGGGCTGGCGCAAAATGCCCCGCCCTCCTTTCCGGCCCGGATCTCCGAATCCATGTGGTTTTCTGCCAAGATCCGTCTGGCCTGGTTCGCAACCACGGGCGAAAAGCGCTCAAAGCTCTCCAGCACCATTTCCACTGCCTCGTGATAAGCGAACTGGCGGTCCGTATCATCCAGTGGAGCATACAAGTCAAATCGCCGCAACCGATCCATGCCCAGCCAGTCTGCTTTGAGGCGGAAGTAGTCTTGAAAGAGCAGTGTGTTCTCCTGGCAAACCTGAAGCAACGTGTCCACCACCGGGTCAGGGATGTCGTTCTCCAGGTTTCTGACCGCAATGGGACTGGAAAAGCGGCGCAAGTTCATCTGCTCGTTGCGCCAGTCGCGCGCCCGGTGGATATAGAGCTGCCCCAGCACAGCGCCGTCCTGAGCATACACCCGATGCATCTCGCGGTACGCTGCCTCGCGCACCTCGGGAACCGGGCTGTGAACGTAGGATCTGAGCTGATCCCGGGTCAGATGGCGAGTTTCGCCCTCCACCACCAATTGAAAGCTGTACTTGTTGGTGATCATGTCATAGATAGTGGTGAGAGCGTTCACGCCGTTCACGTCCTTGAGGTTGATCACCTTTTCCTCGAGCTCGGAAAGCGTGTGGGGTTTGAAGCGTCGCAGCGATTCGAGGAAATAGTGCCACTCTGATGCCGCGCTCAGCAGCCGCTGGGCATTGGCATCATCGAGGGATTTCCACCATAGAACAAGAAAAATGAGCCGGTTTTGGACGTCGGTGAGGAGCTCCTCCATCCGACCCATAAAGCTGAGAGCCTCCTGGGATTGTGTGTCCGCCGCAAATGAGAGCCGGCCGTAGCCGAGTAGGCGACTGCCATGCTCGGTGATGGTTTCGTATTGGCGGACCAACCTAACCCAATCCTCTTCGGCGATGTCCGGCGTCAACCGACCACGCCATTGCTCCAACTCCTCCACCTGAGTGTTCAATTCCTCCAGCAGGCTGTCGAAAGCGGGTCCGGACGTGGCCGGCAAAAGGTCAGCCAGTGACCAGGCACTTGGTTGAAGTTCTTGTGTCATTCTCAACTTTTTTCTTTCTATTAGGATTCAAATCCAACGGCCTGCCAGAACAAGCCAACGCCAGTGATGGTGTCAGTGTCGCCGAGGACGTCAAGGCGTACCCACCGTCCCGCGTTCAGCCGCTGTTTCCCGGATGCTGGTCCAGCCGCTCCAGGATGGAATAGAGCAGTTCCAAGAGGACGTTTTTCACGCTCTCCTTATCAATCGCCACACAGGGCACCAGTTTTACGGCCGAATCAATGCGCAACGCAATCCTCAAATCGGCCGGCTCCCAGGCATCGGGATGATCCTGCTTGTTGGCAGCCACTACATAAGGGGTGGGGGCGTACTGCCGGAACGTGTCCAGGATGCGGCGAGCCTCCAAAAAGGTCTCTGGTGCTGCGCTGTCCACCAAGACGATGAAACCCAACATTCCCTCCGAGAGGATCTCCCACATAAAATCAAACCGGCGCTGACCCGGAGTCCCGAACAGATACAGGACTAGGTCCTCGTCCACGGTGATGCGGCCGAAATCCATGGCTACGGTTGTGGAGGCCTTGTGATGTTCGTCGGGATTGGTGATCCGACGTTCGGTCTGCACCACATCTATCTCGCTGATGGAGCGGATGAACTGCGTCTTGCCCGCAGAAAACGGGCCAGTAATGACCATCTTGACCGTCTGCATTAGGTTTGTTCCGGGTGCTTGGGAGGTACCCAGATCGAAGCGCGAAAGCCCAATGAAAAGGACGCAACCTGCGACAACAGCCAAGTTGCGACCACGGGGATCAAACTCGCAACCCCGCAATGGTAACGGATGGTTGACTTGACATGGAGACGGTGGCTTAGATTCGCCGAATCCGGTCGATCAAACGCAGAATGATGCTCCGCTTGACCGCCGGGGCCCGCTTTTCCACAGGTGGTGCGAAATCCACCTCTCCCCCTGCCGCCGTCGTACCCGGCCTGGTCGTTCCGGCAGCGGGCGCTGCGTCCGGTCGTACCAGCTCCACCAGCCCTGCCTGCAACATGCCATACACGATCCGCCGGATCTGAAAGTCGCTCATGTTGTTGGCTTTGGCGATCTGACGGATGCTGTTTCGCGGGTTGACAAAGGAAACGACCCGCCACTCCTCCACCGTCAGGTTGATGTTCCGCAGGCGGGCATCGGGGCGGTCTGTGAACCGCAAAGAGATATCCAGGTTGGGCAGCTCATCCTGTAATCGCTCCCACTCCTTAAGCCGCCGGCTACCCTCCATGATCACGCTTTCAAGGTTGATGGGAACCGTGATTCGGTCGGGTGGGGGAAGAATATTGGCTTCAAACCGGAACAACCCCTCGTTCCAGGTAAACAGGCTGTAAACGATCTCTAGGATGTGCTGGCGCACGCTCTGGACAATGTCGTTCTGAGAGACGACCCCCATGTTGATGAGCCAAATCCCAAGCTCTTTGTCGGTCGCCTTGCTGGACTGTTTCTGCAGGTCCTGGAACTGCTCGGTTGTCAGCTTGCCGGAGCGTTGTAGAACGTGGACTAGTGAGCCGCTGGCCTGATCCAAACCGGCAAAGATCAATTTGCCCTCACGGAAAGACATGCGGGACGTGCGATTCGAGTCCTCAATGGTCAGCGTGCCGGTCTTTCGGGCAAGATTGATCAGGTTGAGAAGCTGAGTCGTGCTGAAATCTCTCAGGTTGCCTTTGAGGGCCATTGCTCTACCTCTTGCCCTAACTGCTGCGCCTAGGCACCGATTAGGGCTCCACACATTATACTTAACCTTCTATGTCAAGTCAAAAACCGCGGGACGTCGGTGGATTGAGCCCGTCGGCAGTGGGTGTTATAATCGCCTCTGAATACGATATCTAGTACGTCCGATCTTGGGTTCCCCCGTGGAACGTGGAGGTAGTTTGCATGAGAATCCGTGTCTCTCAATCGGTGAGGATGGGTTTGGGCTGTGCAGTGTTGCTGGTGCTTGCTGCGTGCTCGTCAGAGCCGGAAGCTACGGCGACGCCGACCAAGACGCCCAAGCCAGCCGTGCCCAGTGTTGAGGGACAATCGGCGGCTCAACCGCCCACCCTGGCGATGGTCACCCTGATTCCCACCTTTACTCCCCCGCCGCTGCCCACTGTGCACCCTGTGGTCACCGCAACCCCCCACAGTACCGCGACTCCCACACGAACTGCCATTGAGGGGTTGATAGGGCCGGACAACTTTGCAGGCGACGTGAATCCCCTCACCGGGCTGGCGGCGGCGGACCCGGCGACGTTGAACCGTCGACCGCTGGCAGTCAAGATCTCGAATTCGCCCGCCCAATACGTCCGGCCGCATTCGGGATTGGACAAAGCCGACTTGGTGTTTGAGCATTATGCAGAAGGCGCTGTGACCCGGCTCACAGCGGTATTCTACAGCCAAGCTGTTCGACAAGTCGGCTCGGTGCGGAGCGCCCGGTTGATTGACCTCGAGATACCGGCCATGTATCAGGCTGCATTTGCCTATTCCGGTTCGAGCGCGGGTGTCAAGACCAAGATTCGGAATTCCGACTTTTATGATCGGGTGATCTCGCCGGATTTTGGTTACGGTGAGCCCTACTTTTACCGCATGCCTCGCGAGGGTGTGCCCTATGAGCATACCTTGTTCTCCAATCTGTACGATATCTGGGCTTGGTTGGAAAGCAAGGGCAACAACGTGCGCCCCGATCTGAAAGGTCTGGCATTCACGCCTGACCCGCCGCCCGGCGGCACCCCGGCCGGTAGCGTTCAGGTGGGCTACCTTGGTCCGGATACCCTGGTCAGGTGGACCTTTGTGCCAGCGCAGGATCGGTATCTGCGCTGGCAGGGAGGCGTGGCTCACACTGTGCTGGATGGAACCCAACTCTCGGCAACTAACGTGGTGGTTCTGGCGGCGCATCACCAGGACACGGATATCCTGGAGGACACGGTAGCCGGTGGTCACTATTCGATCGAGATCCAGCTCTGGGGCGAGGGTCCTGCCAGTCTGTTCCGCGACGGGTTGCGCTACGAGGGGCGTTGGCACCGGGCCGAGCGGGGCGAAATGCTGACCTTTACCGATCTGCAAGGCAACATCCTGCCCCTCAAACCGGGTAACACCTGGTTCCAGGTTGTCCCGCTGGGCTTTACGCAGCTTACCGTGGCGCCGTAGCGGCTGCAACAGCCCGTTTGAGCCATATCTATCCGGCCGCGGGTTGAGCTCTCTACTGCGCTGGGCGGTCCAGCCGGGCGCTGTGTTGGCTGCGGATGCTCGGTCAGCAGTGCAGTTGTCCCCGCCTGCTCCGGCCGGGCGGCCGGCCCGACCGGAAAACTGCTGGTGATGATGGCTTCATTTGACCGTCTGCGCGTTGATCAACCGCTTGTGGCACGAAAACCGGCCAGCCGCCTGGCCGCTTTGAGGTGGCCTGTGGTCGCGTGGCCCGCAATGCCGGTGGAGGGAGCACCATTTGGCAGCGCCCCACCTCAGCGGTGACTGTTCCTCGGACGCGGTGGCCGCCCAAGTGGGTGGCATGGGAATTGCACCAAGCTCCAATATGGCGGTTTTTGAGGCAGCGCACGGGACGGCGCCCAAGTACACTGACCGGGACAAGGCGAATCCGGGTCCGCTGCTCTTTTCGGCTATCGTGATGCCAGAGCACTTGGGATGGTTCGACGTTGCTCAGGCGATGATCAACACCTACGAACGGACCCTGGTCCGGAAGGTAGTGACCTACGACTTGTCTCGTCAGAAGGAGGGTGCCATCGAGGTGACGACTTTTGGTTTTGGCCACCGCGCTGATGGGCAATCTGGCCTCCGAAAACGCTGACCCATGTCAACAATCCAGAGAAAGGGCCGGCGAAAGACCGGCCGGCCTGGAGGTGATTGTGTTGGACCGACGAGAATGCTGCGGCCTCCCCCTCCTTTCAAAAGGGTTTGCCGATTCACCCAGGTCGCATGCGGCGCAGTACGTTGCGCTGCCGGCGTCCCATGCAAAGCATCCCAATCGTGGGCTGCGAACCCATTTGTGTTACCATACTGGTGGACGATCAGCGCGACCTTTGTCTGGGTACCGGTTTCCTGGGTTGGCTCAATCAGGAGGCCCGGTTGTCGGCGCGGTTTGGCGGCCGGGATTGTGAGGCGTGGTTCCATAGTCATTGTCATGAGCGAACAGTATGTGGCACGCAGGGCACCAGGGCACCACTGATGCTGTTTCGGGGTTTTCAGGTGCAAGAAACTGACGCCGGTTGCTGCGGCATGGCGGGCGCATTCGGATACAGGCGCGAGCATTTCGGTTTCTCGCTCCAGGTGGGTGAGGGCCGGTTATTTGCAGCCGTCCGGGAGGCTCCGGTAGGCGCCGAGTTGGTGCTCACGGGAGCTTGTTGTCGCGATCAGATTTGCTACGTCACCGGCCGGCGACCGCGCCACCCGATTGAGTTGCTGGCTGAGGCCGTGCCGGACGCGTGAACGGCATGCGAGGAGCAGAGGTTGGCTGACCGGATCCGAGTTTCCTAGATTTCTGGCTTGGGCAGGAGGAGGTAGCAGATGGTATTCCGCAGGTTTGCCAGTGGATTTCTCGTTGCGGGCGCACTATTGGGGGTCGCGTGGTGGTGGCGGTTTGGCAGTTGCCGTTCTCGGCGACCGCTCCACTCACGTTTCGGTGAGCAGCCAGCGTCGGATAGGTACATACCGGTTGACCGGGTGCATGGTGCCAGAGACGACACACTTCCGTCTCTCATGGACCGTCCGGAAAACGGCGAACGACCCAGCGACCAACCGGAACCGGTCGACGATCTGCAGCGTATCTGGGGCGTTGGACCCAAGATAGCGCATGCGTTAACGACGGCCGGGATCACAACGTTTGCGGCCCTGGCGTCGGCCGAGTCCGACCGCCTGCGCACAACGCTTCAAGACGGAGGTATCCGGATTGTCGATCTGGAGCCGTGGCGCCAGCAGGCAGCGCTGGCGGCAGCCGGCAATTTCGACGCACTTGAGGTGCTTCAGGAACAGCTCAAAGCGCGGCGCCGCTCTCCCCAATGAATCGATGTTGGCCGGCCGGCAGCAGTGGCCTGGGCGCGTAGCGAGGATCGCATGCAGCGGGACTTTCATTATTATGCAATAGCCGTGTTGGCGCGGGCAGCGGGGTTCAGTAGCCGGGATGCCCTGATCATCGCGTACGCCTCGCAATACGTGGATGATTCGACTGAGGGTAGTCTGACCCCCCTTGCCGTCCAGGGAGCCGATCTCCGGTTTGACCCGGTCCGCACCGCCTATTCCGGCCTCCAGATCGGTCGTTCCATTCGTTGGTCGGAACAGAAACGGGTCTGGATTCCTTTTCACTTTTTGCCGGCCCGGCCGTTTCAGGCTCAGGAGAACCCCACGTTCTCGTTTGTGACCGTTCCCGATTCTTCTTTCGGTCGTTGGCTGCTAAGCCAAGCCTCCAGTGAGCCGATAGCCAATTATCGGTATCGTCTTTGCCGGATTGGCGTCGCGCTGCATACCTACGCTGATAGCTGGTCTCACGAGGGATTTTCCGGGCGCCACAGCCCAGCTGAGAATGACGTCGAGGAGATCGAGATCCTGGACCGGCCGACGCTAATGTGGATCAAGTTGCGCGTTGAGAACTTCCTGTTTGACCTCCTGCCGCGCATTGGTCACGCTGAGGCCGGTTTTCTGCCGGATTTGGCGTACCTGCAGTGGCGGTACCGAGCGAGAGGCAAGTCGGCGCCCCGCATCGAGCGAGACAACGTCGATCGTTTTTCCGCTGCGGCCGCTGCCATCTATGGGCAATTGGTTGCCATCGGAAAGAGAGACCCAGCCGAACCGATTCCGTGGGAGGGGATTGCGCCTGGCATTCGTCAACTGCTGGCCGGCGAACCGGTTACGAGAGCCAGCATCCTGGACCGGTTGACGCTCTCCGGTTATCAAGTCCAGCAGGCGCTGGACCTGGAGCAAAGGTGCGAACATTGGAAGCGCGCTTTTGGTCACCTGTTCCGACCGTATCCGCCGGGAGCGGCCTACCACTATGACCGGCGTGACTGGCGCAGCCAGGCGCTTGAGGGGGACGTGGACTGGGACCGTTACTCGACCCGCCAGTGGGAGACCATGGCGCCCCGCCAACCGAAGCGTGGGTTCTGGGATTCGCTCTGGGTACATTTCCACCGGGCAGCCTTGCGACAACGACACCTGGTCCTGGAGAACCTTCCATGATGACGTTCAGGACCAACTCGGTTTTCCGCCGTTGGTCCAACAATCCGTGAAAAGGATTCAACATGGGACTGACACATCTCGATGAACGAGGCGCCGCCCACATGGTGGATGTGGGTGAAAAACCGGACACTCGTCGCGTGGCGGTGGCGCGCGGTAAGGTTCTGATGCGACCGGAAACGTTGGCGCTGATTGCCGACGGACAGGTGCCCAAAGGCGACACCCTGGCGGTGGCGCGGGTCGCCGGGATACTGGCAGCGAAACAGGCGGCCGCGCTGATTCCCCTTTGCCACACTTTGCAGCTGACCCACGCCACGGTGGATTTTGACCTTTGTGGCGACCAGGATCCGGCTGCGGTTGAAATCGAGGCTCAGGTGGACACTGTGGGCAAGACCGGGGCCGAAATGGAGGCCTTAACGGCAGTTGCGGTGGCGGCCCTCACCATCTATGACATGTGCAAAGCGACCGACCGCGGAATGCGGATTACCGATGTCCACTTGGCGCGCAAGAGCGGCGGAAAGAGCGGTGAATGGCGTCCCCAGGGTTCTGGTCGGTGATGGAGGGTTCTACTCGGCCAGCGCCTCCACGATGGCTCGACAAAAGTACGGCAGGTCCTCCGGAACCCGGGACGTGATCAGGTTGCCGTCACGCACCACGGGTTGGTCCAGGTATTCTGCACCGGCGTTCACCAGATCGTCCTTGATGGCGAAAAAGCCAGTGACCAACTTGCCCCGGAGGATTCCGGCCGAGATGGGGACCCAACCTGCGTGGCAGATGAACGCGATCAATCTGCCGGCGTGAAAAGCCTCTCGGACAAGCCGGAGGATGCCTTCGTCGCGGCGCATCCGATCCGGCGCATACCCGCCGGGGATCACGATCACATCGAAATCTGCGCCATTGAGGTCGCGCGCCGCTGCTTGGGACACGGCCGGCAAACCGATTTTGCTGTGATAGGCGGTGTCAGCCCGGGCTGCGGCTACCGTCATTTGAACACCGGCCTCTAACAGGCGGTAGTAAGGCACCCAGAACTCGTATTGGTGGATACAAACCAATAATTCCGCGGTTGACGGCTCGGCTGCTGGTGGCGCCGTTGAACTCTAGCGGGGGTCATGGTATGATGTAGCTTGTAAGAAAAACGCCCCACGGCGCTCGAACGCCTGGGGCATCGGCCGAAAGCGGGCGGGCTCCCGGCAAACGGAATAATAGCAGATGCGCCCGCTTTCGGCAACACGGCCGGGAGCGGGCTTTTGTGTTGGGCCAGAGAGCAAAAGATGAACAATCAGACGGGGCACGATTCCGCAGATGAATTCACGAAATGGGCGCGGCGAGAGCGGGGGCTGGATCGCTGGATCGGGCCCGGCGTCCGGGTGGCCGTGGTGGACGCAAGTCATGGGCCAGCTATCGCCATTGTGCTTGAAGAGGAAACCAGAGTGAATGAGATCCGCGCCGCTTGGCGGGACATTGACAAGTGGCGATGCGCGCTGCGTGAATGGCTGGGCCCCGAGCGACACGCTGGGTCCGATCACGAATTCTACAGCCGATTGTCGCGACGTAACCAAGCAGGCGCCGGTTATGGTCGACTGGCCAACCAGATCGAAAAACGAATATTGGAGATGTTGAGAGAATACGCAAGGTATCTCGATGAATTTGAGACCTTCAAGCCAGCACTGGTAGCGGCTGGCCATGCCGAGGGGGATCTTCTTCAAGACGGTATGCCCTGCGTTTGGTGGGAAACTGTAAAGAACAACCCACACTCATTCGAGCTCGCCGACTCCCTGCTACGAGCGTGCCGGCCAAATATAGGTCACGACGACCGGCGGGAATTGCTCAAGGCTTGCCTGGCCGACGTCCAGGCTCGGGCCCAGGCGGCACCCGGCACGCTGATTCTCGGCGAGGACATTCGCAATCGTATACGATACTGGCAGGAAAAGAACCCCGGCTGGGACACCTGGGAGGGGTGGAGAATTTAGGCCTTTTTTTTCCATTCCGCCTTCGGAAAGACCGTCGTATGATGTACTGCATACGACGGTCTTCTTTTTTCGGGGAGATGCGAATGGAAACACGACAGCAGCACAAGACATCGCCGCCAGGACGCGTAACCGTCTTTTCCGTCCGCCTGAACGCTCAGGAGCACAATCTGCTGGAGAAACTGGCCGCGCAGGTGGGGGCGACCAAGGGCGGGGCTGTCCGCGAATTGCTGCGGGCCGCCACAGCGGGCTGGCTGGACCAGGAAGCGCAGCAGCAGCCATGACCGGGGACGCTGCAACAGGCATGTTGACACTCGAGGCCTGCGCCGCCCTGGGCCGGGTCTATGCCCTGTTGCGCCAATGGGCCTGTGAAGCAGCCGACCGCCACACCGCAGCGGCGGACGGCGCAGCTGACAGCAGGGCACAACCCATCCACCAGAGCAGGCCGACCCGGACGGCACAGGGAATATCGGTATCTCCGGCCGCGGGCACTCGCGGCCGAGAATATACAACACAAACGAACGCATTGAAAGGAAGGGAATGAAAATCGAACAGGTGATCTATGAGCCAATCGGGCCCGGCGCATTCCGGGCCAAGCTCGTCGACATCCAGGAACGAGCTGGGTCCTTCGGTGACTTTGTGCTCTGCGTCTTCGAGGTCCTCGACGGGCCTCACGCCGGCGCGAAGGTGTCAGGTGCCTGCAGCGCACGATTCAGCACGCAAAGCAAACTCTACGCCTGGGCGACGGCACTGTTCGGCAAGGCCATTCCCAAGAAATCCGACCTCGACACGGACGACTTGCTTGGGCGCGTCTGCCAGCTGGAAATCGAGACGCGTGCGAACGCCGACGGGAAGGTCTTCGACCGGATTGTGAGCGTCCGAGCGGACCGCCAGGCAGAGCAACCGCGCCCGAGCGCGGCGCCCAGCGGCGCGCGAATCGCGGCCGAAGTGCCGTTTTAACTCACGGGGGCGGGCGCGGGCCCGCCGGCAGTGCCGCTGGCGGGCTCGCGCCTCAAGCGCCACAGCAATTGTAGCAGAAAAGGGACACAGCATGGGGGGACAATCACGACCACCAATGCCGGACGGCTTGGCAGGTGCTGCGGAATGGTACGCCCGGGAGCTAGGCTGGCGGGTTATTCCGCTGCATCGCCCGACGGCCACCGGCTGCTCCTGCGGCAAGCTGCAATGTGCCAGCCCTGGCAAGCATCCAATCCTCGATGACTGGGTGAACGCGGCCAGCTGCGATCCCGACGTGGTCGCCGGCTGGTGGCGCCGGTGGCCGAACGCCAACATTGGACTTGCCACCGGTGATGTCACGGTGTTTTATCTGGACGCAAAGCCGGAAGCCGACGGGCGCGAGAGCTGGCGCGCGCTGCAGATCGATGACAGCGGCGCCCTGCGCGACCTGACCGGACGCGGCGAGCACCTCTTTTTCAGCGCCAATGGGCACAAGATCGGAAACCGTACCGATCTCTTGCCCGGCGTCGACTTTCGCGGCGAGGGCGGGATGGTCGTTCTGCCGCCGTCGCTTCACGCGAACAAGCAACGATACGCGTGGGAGGTATCAGCGCATCCTGAAGACAAGGACCCGGGGCCCGTGCCCGCGGCCCTGCTGGCACTTCTGAACGGAAAAACAGGAGACAAGCCGACGGGGAAGCGAGCCGGCTCTGGCAGTTTCGAGCTGCCGCCACGAATCCTTGAGGGCGCGCGGGATGATGTTCTCTTTCGATATGCGTCCAGCCTGCGGGCAAAGAACAAGACCGAGGCCGAGATCCTGGAAGCGCTCCGGGTCGCCAATGAGCGGTGCGAGCCGCCGATGGATGATGCGACGCTGGTGGCGAAGGCCAAAAGCGCCGGGCGATATGAGCCGGGCCGGGAGCAGCCCAAGACGGCGGACTATATCGCTGCAGCTGAGACGCTGGGCTATCGCTTCCGGCTGAATGACCTGAACGATGAGCTGGAAGTGAACGGCGCCCCGATGACTGACGCCATGCGAGCCACCATCCGCGGCGAGATGCGTGACGCAGGCTTCTGGCGAACGAATGTGGCGGAGGACGCCTTCCTGGCTTCAGGCGCCGCCAACCGCTATCACCCGGTGCGCGACTATCTGAACAGCCTTCAGCACGACGGGCAGGACCATATCGCCGAGCTGGTCAGTTTCTTCCGGGATAAGCACGCCGTTCTCTTCCTCTATCTGCCGCTCTGGCTGCGTGGCGCCGTGGCGAAGGCGCTGGATGCACAACAGAACGCGATGTTGGTGCTGGACGGCCCGCAGGACATTGGAAAAAGCTACTTCGTGAGCTGGCTCTGCTCGCCGCTGCCGCAGAGCTTCGTCGAAGGACCGATCGACCCGACGAATAAGGATCAGCTCATCCAGCTCATCAGTACCTGGATCTGGGAGGTCGCAGAGCTGGGCAGCACCACCCGGCGGGCAGACCGGGAGGCGCTCAAGTTCTTTATCAGTATGCGCGGGGTTACAGTACGGAAGCCCTACGGCCACTTCGACATAAAAAAGCCGGCTTTGGCTTCCTTTGTCGGCACCGTGAACAATGAATCGGGCTTCCTGAGCGACCCGACCGGCTCGCGCCGCTTCCTGGTGACCACAATCGACGACATCGACTGGACCTACAGCAAGGCGATCGGCCCTGACCAGGTATGGGCTCAGGCGGTCGCGGAATACCGCGCCGGCCTACCGTGGCGATTGGACCGCGAGCAAGCAAGACAAGCAGCGGCGCTGAATGCTGAATACAACGTCACGGACCCCATCGAAGACCTGCTCCGGGAGCTATATGAGATCGACCCAGCACAGCAGCCGGCATGGTGGACCGCCAGCGCTGACATTCTGCAGACACTGCAGGATAACGGGTGGCGTGGCCAGACGCGCCAGACCGCAATGGGCATCGCAGCCACAATGCGCCGGCTCGGGCTGACGAAATACCGTTTCAACGGACGCTATGGCTTCTATGGCATCCGCCGGAAGCTCGATTGAGTTGCCAACCTTACCAACCTTGCCAACCTTTTCATTATTTAACCCATAGGTGGGTATAGCATATTGAGCAATACAGCAGCATGACAAGACGTATGGCAGCTCTATAGAAAGGTTGGCAAGGTTGGCAACCTTGGCAAGTATACCGCGCCGCAGTGGATGGATATTGAGGTGGAAATGAGCAGACTTTACATCACGGCTATTGGCCTCTCCGATACCCCGGGCGATCTGCCATGCGAAGAGCAGGTCACCCTCTGCCTGGCTTGGCTGAAGGAATTCTCCCGCCCTGCGAGGGGTTGGTCGAAACGCTCAAGCTACGGCCTCAAACATACCGTCGAAAACTGGTCCGGGCAGTATATCGCCAACGGTGCGTTCATCGAAGCTGTAAAGCGGCTAGGCTATGGCTTCAGACGGTGCAGCTACGGGTCGCCGAATGCTGAGTTCCGGATGATGGTCAATCGAAACGTGTCCAACCCGCCAAAAATGGCCCGCACCGAGGGTACCGATGATTAATGTCCAATGTCCAATGTCCCAATATACGCCACAATACCACACGACACAATTCGCTGGGCTTGATGGGGGGGGCTTATGGTACGATGTACACTAACGCGGCAGAGGCCCATTTTGGGGCCCCTGATGCTCCCGAAACAATGGCCGCCGGGTGGAACGACCGCCATTCTGTGTCGCTTCGGGGCATCTGGCGAGCTAGTGATAATGTCCGAAATGGCTAGCTGACATGGCACGCAAACCGCATTCCGCAGGCGCACCGGCCAACAATCAGAACGCAGTCAAGAGCGGGGCGTTCGCATACTTGCGGCGCACCGAAGAAGGCCGGCTCATTCCGGCCAATCTGGCGCTGGTAGAAAGCCAGGTGATTGACGACGTAGAAACAGGCGGGCCTACCGGGCGAATCTGGAAAGCGGCGGTGAGAATGGCTACCGCCGGCGATCTTTTGTGGAACTACATGACGCAGGGCCCGAGCGAATTCACGCATGGGCTGAAGCACTGGGGGTGGCTGGTCAATTCTGAGGTGCGAGCATGGCGGGAATTCCTCAAGGCACGCGGCGACACGCGCGGCGGTGACCTGCTCGACGGTGCGCTCAAGGCGCTCACGACTGACGACGAAGGCGAGGCCGATGATGACGAAGCGCAAGATTGACCAGCTCGTGGCTCAGTGGCGCGGCATGGGCCCGGTCGCATGGGCAGAGCACGCTTACGGCTGGATTGGTCCGGACGGGCGGCCTATCACGCTCAGCGACTGGCAGCGGGCAGCGCTCAGTGCATGGTGGGACCGCCGGGCCGACGTGTCGACTTTGGCGATTTCCAATGTGAAGAAGACCGGCAAGACCTTTCTGAACGCCGTCCTGACCGCCTGGCGCTGGTTGGCTCTACCGGGTGAGCACTACTGCGCCGGGAATGACTTGGACCAGAGCGCGGGCCGGCAATTCAAAGAGGTCGCCGCGATGGTTCAGCGGCACCCGCTGCTGGCCGAGTACGTCCGAGCCACGCGCAATCTGCTGACGTTCGAGGCTGTGCTGAGCACCCTTGAGGCGCTCGCCGTCGACGCGACGGGAAACGCCGGCTCGAACCATCTGACGGTGAGCCACACCGAAGCGTGGGGCATTCAGTACGAGGGCGCAATCCGGGCTTACGAAGAGCTTACACCTCCGCCAGGCGCTGCGTGGGGCTTCCCAGCGCTGCGCATTGTCGACAGCTACGCCGGGTGGCTCGGCGAATCCGATACCTGGCACAAGCTTGTCGACCGCGGCCTTGCGGGTGAGCGCCTACCGGGCGACTGGCCGCTCTACCTGGCCCGGGGCAGCGGGCTGCTGCTTTTCCACATGGAAGGCGAGGACGCTCAGCGGGCCTGTTTTCGTGGCAGTGACGCCGAGCGCGAGCGGTACTATGCCGAGCAAGCTGCAAGTCTCCGGGCCGGCACCTTCCGCCGGTTGCATCTGAACCAGCGGACCACCGGCGAATCGCAATTCGTCGACTTGGCTTTATTCGACCGCCTGGTGGATTCCGACTGCCGGCCCTGGGCGCCGGGTGACGGGCGGGCGCTCTACTTTGGTGCGGACGCAGCGACGAAGCACGACGCCGTCGCGCTGGTGGGCTGCGCGTACAATGACGAAAAGGCCCGGGTCGAGCTGGCTTACGTCCGGGAATGGCATCCTGAGCAGCTCGAACGGCTGGCCGGCGGGGTAGACTTGGAAGGCACGATCGGCGCCGAGCTTGCGGCGCTGGCTGCGGCCGGCGCTGTGGCTGAAGTCAGGTTCGATCCGTACCAATTCGCCGTGCTCGCCAACCAGCTCAGCGCGGCCGGTATTCGCATGGTGGAAATGCCGCAAGGCGCGCAGCGCACGGAGGCCGATCAGATGCTCTATGATGCTATCACCGCCGGCAGTCTGGCGACGTTCGAGAGCCCGGCCCTGCGCCGTGCGATGGTACGGGCAGCCGGGAAGGAAACGCCACGGGGTTATCGCCTTGAGAAGAGGCCGGGTGATGATCTGGTAGTGGCCCTGAGCATGGCGCACGCTGGGGCACGGGCGCAGGTCGGGCGATGGTGGATCTCGTGAGCAACGCGACGCTGGATCGAACGACATTCACGACAAGCCGGCTGCTCGAATTCTTCAGCGAGAAGGAGCTTTCGATGCAGATCGGCCACGAGCGCCCATTATGGCCGCTGGCGGTGGTCAAGGAGCTCATTGACAACGCGCTCGACGCCTGCGAAAGCGCGGGCGTGTCGCCAGAGGTGGAGGTGGTACTTGCGGCCGATTTCGTGAGCGTCCGGGACAACGGGCCTGGGATACCACCCGCGACCCTGGAGCGTTCGCTTGACTATCTGGTACGCGTGAGCGACAAGCAATACTACATCAGCCCGACCCGCGGGCAGCTTGGAAATGCGCTGAAGTGCGTGTGGGCGGCGCCGTACGTCGCCACGGGCGAGCAGGCGCACGTCGAGGTGATCGCCGGCGGGGTGCGCCATGACGTGACGGTGCGGCTCAGCCGGATCGCGCAGCGCCCCGAGCTCAGCTACGATGTCAGCCCGGACGGGTTTGTAAGAAACGGGACTTTTGTAAAGGTTGATTGGCCGGGGATAGCTGGCTATCTGAGCAGCGGGATTCCGCAGCTTTTGAGGGCTTACGGGGTATTCAATCCGCACGCGAGCTTTACCTACCGTGATGCTTGCCGTGACTGGATTGGGACGGTGGAGCCTACCACCCCGGGCTGGCGCAAGTGGGCTCCGAGCGATCCTACCTCGCCGCACTGGTACAACCTGGCGCAGCTCCGGGCGCTTGTGGGCGCCTACGTGTCAGACGAGCGCAATGGCGGTCGGGCGCGGACGGTGCGCGAGTTTGTGTCTGAGTTCAAGGGCCTCGCCGGCACGGCCAAGCAGAAACAAGTCACCGACGGGGCAGGATTATCGGGCGCGTACTTGCACGATCTAGTGACCGATGATGACGTGGACCCGGACCGAGCGGCGGCGCTGCTCGCGGCGATGCAGGCGGAATCTCGGGCGCCGAAGCCGGGCGCCCTGGGGGTGCTGGGGGAGGCGCACCTGACGAAGTACATGGTTGACCGCAACTGGGTTGCGTCCGACAGCGTGAAGTACAAGAAGGTCGAGGGCGCAGCCCGCGGGCTGCCGTTCATCCTCGAGGTCGCGTTCGGTGTCAGTCCGGAAGATGACGCAATGCGCGAGGTGGTCGTGGGGCTCAACTGGACGCCGGCGCTCAAGCCGCCGATCCGGGAGCTAATGACGCTACTCGGCCAGCAGCGCATCGATCCTCACGACCCGGTCGTGGTGATCGTGCACCTGGCTTGCCCGGTGATGCAGTTTGCGGATCGCGGCAAGGGCGTACTCGATTTGCTGAGGGAAGACTGAATGGCTGACGGTATGATTGGCGCGCTGGACACTGCTCTCAAGTCGGTCACGAAGGACTGGAAAACAGCCAAGCGGAAGGCCGACCGAGAGGACCGGGTCCGGCGACGTGATCTGGAGCGGATGCGAGGGCGCAGCCACGAGGTCACCATCCAGCGGGCCGCCTATTGGTGCATGGAGCAGGCCTACATGGCTGCGAGCGCGAATGGCAGGCTTCCAGCCAATGCGCGGCAAATCATGTACTCGGCGCGCCCTCTTGTGATGAAATATACCGGCGGCAGGTGCTGGTCGAACTCGTCCTATTTCACCCAGCACCTGCTTCCGGACTACATGGACGCGTACCCGGAAGAGACGGCGGACTGGAGTGTTGTGTTTGACGCCCGGGGCCATCTGTGGGAGCCGCACACCGGGCGCCGGGCTGATTTGGGCACGCTGGAGGTGCGTTCGTACGTTGAGAGCTGGGGTGAAGATGAGGAGTCTGACGCCCCGGTAAAGCTCGAATGCCGGTATCCCACCTGCGGGCCGGAGAATCGCTACCGATTTGCGCTCTTTGTCGAGAAGGAGGGATTCACCCCGCTGCTGCGAGCGGCAAGAATCGCGGAGCGATATGACCTGGCGGTGATGAGCACCAAAGGAATGTCAGTCACGGCGGCTCGGGAGCTGATCGAAAAGCTCTCGGCCCGCGGCGTGACAATCCTAGCAATTCGGGACTTTGACAAAGCCGGCTTCTCGATCGTGCACACCCTGAGGACCAGCGGGCGGCGCTACTATTATCGCAAGGCCCCCCGGGTCGTGGACCTGGGCCTCCGGCTGGCGGACGTTGAAGAGATGAGGCTTGAGAGCGAGCCGGTGGACTACGGCAAGCAACGCGACCCGCGCTGGAATCTGCGCGAGAGCGGCGCCACTGAGGAGGAGTGCGGGTTTCTGGTGAGTGACCACCAATGGGGCACATGGATTGGCCAGCGCGTCGAGCTCAATGCGATGACGTCCGATCAGTTTGTCACCTGGCTCGAGCGCAAGCTGAAGGCGAAGGGCGTGGAGAGGGTGATACCAGATGACGCCACGCTGGCCCAGGCGTTCAAGCGGAGCCGGCGGCTGGCTTTTCTGCAGCACATCATCGACGAAATCGTGGAGGCGTACCAGTCCGATGACCTTACCATACCCCCTGACTTGCGGCAACAGATCGCTGACCTGCTGGCCGAGTATCCCGAGTGGTCATGGGATGCGGCGCTCTGGGCCGTCGTGTCGGGCACGGCGGCCCAGCTTGAGGAAATGTCGGCGGATGCCCGAAAGTGGTTTGTCGAGCAAATGGGCGAGGCCAACGGTGGAGCCTGATCCTGCCCTTGTGGGCGCTTTGGCGCTTGGCCGGGCGATGCTGCTTCAGGCCCTGAGGGAGGTACAACGATCCCGAGGGGCGTGTGAGGCGGCAGCCTGGCTTCGGGGTCGCCAAGCGGCGCAGATTCTCACGGCCTGCGAACTGCCCGATGCACCGGAGCGAATCGCCGAGGCGCTAGCTCGTGCTCTGGATGGTTTCGACCTGCGGCGCTTCTCGTGGCTGGCGAATCGTGCCGATGATGAATGAGGAAAGGAACGGATATGGCAGACGTGAAGTGGCAATCGACGAGGTGGCGTGAGATGATCGGTCTCATGGACCAGGTGGCCGCGCACCTCACCGGGCGCGCGGTGACGGTTCGCCCGAGGAAATCGGCCTATATCGGTGCGCGGGGAACGTTTTACCCCATGCCGAACGGCCGCGGGTTGATTGATCTCGACACCGACTTGGACCAGGAGCGGGCCTACCGGATTTTTCTCCACGAGTGCGCTCACGCGAAGCTGGACTATCACCCAGTTACGAGCGAGGCAGCGGCGCGCCGACCGCCTGAGTCAGTTGAGTTGGACTTAGCCGCCGTCAAGTCGGCGGCCCATCAGGAGCGAGAAAGCCGTTTGTGGGACCAAGCGGATGCCTGGGATGACTGGGCCGCGGCCAACCTTGACCGCGTGAACAAGCCGACGGGCGACTGGGTGCTCGACCGGCTACAGGCGCTGAGAACGCTGGAAGTATATCGGAGGTGACACATGACCGAATTGAAAACTATCGCAGAAACCCACAACTGGCCCGTGCGGGATGCACCTGCCCTGGAACCGATGAAAGGAGCAAAGATGACAACAGCGACCAAAGAAATCAGGAGCAAAATCGGGAAGTTGACCGGCAAGAAGGACGCCCTGCCGGCCCAGCTTGCCACTGTGCGCGAGAAACTCGCAGCGGCGCGGCAGGAGCTCGGCCTGGCGATTTTGGATGACAAGAGCACCACGGACAAGCTGCGCGGCAAAGTGGCCGATCTGCAGGCGCAGGAGGCCGGCCTGGTGGCAGCACTTGAGAGTACAGACATCCGGCTGGACGGCCTCGGCGATGAGCTGCTGGAGGCCGAGCGGGCGGAAATCACGGCGGCCCTGGTCGAGGCGAATGAGCGCCTGGGCAGCCAGGCGGAGCAGCTGCTGAGCCAACTCTTCGACGTGCTGGAGCAGGCCCAGGCGATGGCAGTTGAGATCCGCCAGCTGCAGACCCGGGCGCGGCGTTACGCCGATCTGCAGCCCGGCGAGCTGGACCTTCACAGCATTTGCGCCTTTTCCGTGGAAACCTATCGCCACTTGCGGCAGGTGGTCGCGGGGGTCCGCGTGCGCCACGGCCTCGGCGGCGGGCCGCAGCGATTCGGCCCCTTGCTGGCAGAAAAGAGCTGGAAGCATCACTAACTAACAGGCTAACTAGGCGATCTCCCATTGGCAAGGGTGGGCGGGTGGGGCGGTGGGGCGGGTGGGCGGCGATGGGTGACACGCGGGCGGCCGGATGAACCGAAGTGGCACAAACTGATACGGAATGAGACGTGATCCCCACGCGGGCGGGGGGGATTATCGACGGGACCAAGTTACCTATTTGGTCCTGTTTTATGTCAAAAACCCATTGACACCGCTTGCGCCTTGTGCTATACTGAGTGTGGTTTAGGTAACTATTACAGCTCAAGCGAAATGGCCAAGCAGGCGCGACTATTCGGCGAACTCACGGAAACCCAGATCAACAGCGGGCAATCTTACCGTGTGTCGTTCTCCTATGGCACCTTTTCAGTGGTTCCCACCTGTATCGGCGGTCACCTCTACTACTACGTGCACAAGCGCGTGGACGGCCAGCTTTACAAGGTCTACCTTGGGAAGGTTGGCAAAGTCACGAAAGAGGACCTGCACGAAGCGACGATGAAAGTCTCCCAGAAGTACGGCGGTTACGCGCACGATCGATCAGGCCGAGAGGCGAACAACTTGCCGGACGGGTAACCTTAAAAACAAGCGGCCCGGGGCGGTGTCGGAAGCACCACCTCGGGCCTGACCGATCCGCTGAGTGAGCAGCGGCGCGGCTGACAAGATTCTATCATATCAGCCAATCCAATGCCCACCCCAGCGGTGGGCATTTTTCGTTAGGAATGGAGGCGACGATATGGTGACTTTGGCAATTCAGCATAAGACGGACCTGGCCCGGGGCGGCGACCTGCTGGCATCATTCGGCGCATTTCTGCGCCTATCTGTGGCCGACGGTGATGCCAGCGCACACACGCTCAGGAGCTACCACAGCAACGCCGCTCATTTCGTGACCTGGTGCGCGGGCTTCGGAATCGACCCGGCCCGGGCCACTGACACCGATCTCATGGGCTATCGAAAGGCGCTGGTCGACGAGGGGTACGCTACGGCGACGGTGGGCGTCAAGCTGGCAGCGGTGCGCCGGCTCTATGACGCGGCGCAATGGCACGGCCTTCGGGCCGACAATCCGGCGGCCGGGCTCAAGGCGCCGCGGGAACGAACGGCACGAGCTGAACGCGTCAAGTACCTGCCCCTTACGGGCCTTGCCCGGCTGCTGGCGGCGCCCGATCCGGCGACCGCAAAAGGAAAACGCGACAGGGCGATATTGGCGCTGATGGGCCGGCACGGCCTGCGTGTGGCAGAGGTTGCCAGCCTTTCGGTTGGCGACTTGGACCTGAGCGGCGACCAGCCGCGGGTGACCGTCAACGGTAAAGGGCGCAAGACGCGCACGGTCTATCTGACGCCGCCGACGGTCGAGGCGCTGCAGGCCTGGCTGGCGGTGCGCCCTCAGATTGCCAATGGCACCGACGCGCTCTTTGTGGCGGTCGACAACGGCCATGCGGGCAGCCCGATCGGTACCATGGGCCTGCGGTGGGTGGTCGATTCCTACCTGGCCGGCCTCGGGCTCAAGGCTCAGGGTATCTCGTGCCACGCGCTGCGGCATTCCGCGGCGACTTGGGCGCGATTCGGCGGCGCCCAACTGGACGCTATCGCCGGGATGCTGGGCCATGCTTCGGTGACCACGACGCAGGTATACGCTCAGGTGGTCGACAAGATGCGGGAGAACCCGGCGGCCTATCTTGACCGTGTTTTGGAAGGTGTGAACTGAGAAAGGAGGTGTGACGTGAAATGGCTTTTCGAGACCAAGATCGGTGACCTGATCTGCGCTGCGCTCGAGCACTGGCTCGGCCTTGTGTTGGTCTCAGCGGCGGACGTCGACTGAGAAGAGAGAGGCGGTCGATGGGGCCAATCCCACCGGCCGCCCCAGACCCAGTTTGGGCAGCAGGATTGTAGCATAGAGAAGGAGAAGCGGCGATGAAGGAAAAAGCCATACGAACAATGTGCCGGTGGCTCGGCAGGGCCCTGGCGCGGTGCCCCGTCGAGCGATCGCCCGTGGCGGCTGCCGTCACGATGTGGCTGCTCCTGCGGGCCAGTCGATCCTCGAAGGCATGATGTTTTTCTACTCGCAACGGAACCGATGTATAATGAGATTGCCAAGCGACGGGCCGGCCCCGGGCGACTGGGGCGGCCCGTCCGAAGAGGACTAGACTGATGAAACGAGCTGCATTGTATGCCAGGGTCAGCGGCGATGACCGCCGGGAAGAGGGCCGTAACATCGAAGGCCAGCTCCGAATGGGCCGGGAGTATGCGGCGGTGCAGGGTTACTCTGTGGTGGCCGAGTTCGCTGAGGACATTACCGGTGTCAGTGGATCTGACGAAAACGCGCCGGAACTGAATCGGGCGCTCCGAACGGCTCAGGCGGGGCAGTTCGAGGTGCTCATTGTGCGAGAAGTCGACCGGCTCAGCCGCGACGCATCGAAATTCTGGCACTTCCAGCGGCTCTTCGCGCTGGCCGGGGTAGAGATCGAATACGTCAACGAACGCTATGAAAACGACTTCGGCGGTCGGGTGTACAAGAGCATCCGGGTCGAAATGGCTGAAGAAGAGGCCCGGAAGGTCACAGAACGGCTGCAGCGTGGCCGGCGGCAAAAGGCTCAGGCTGGCTACCCAGTCATGCATGGGAAAACACCCTATGGCTACGAGCTCGCGATGGCGAAGGACGGCAAGCCCGCGCTGGTGGTCCACGAGCCAGAGGCGGAGATTGTCAGGCAGATATACGACTGGTATACGCGCGGGGACGCGCAAAGTGCCACGCTCAGCCGGTATGCCATCGCCAGAAAGCTGACCGAAGCCGGGATTCCAACACGCGGCGACGTCGACGCCGGCCAGCGCAAAGAGCGCTCGCGTGGTCAGTGGAACACGACCACGGTCGACAAGATTCTGCGCCGGGAGGCATACGCCGGGGTATGGTACTATGGCAAAGTCGGCACAGCACGGTATCGGGGGCCGATCGGAAGGCAACCGCGGTCCAGGTGGATTCCGATAAACGTGCCCCCCATTGTGAGCCGTGAGACCTGGCTGGCAGCTCAGGAACAAGCCAAACGAAATCGCCGGGAATCGCCTCGCAACATCAAGTATCCGTCCTTGCTCCGGTGCCGCGCATTCTGCGCCAACTGTGGTGGGGCAATAGCCACCGTGGCGATGAAGAGGCGACCGGACGGCACCTACCGCTATCACTACTACTTTTGCTGTGCTGCTAGTGGTCAGGGCAACTATTCGCGAGAATGCGACCAAACCAAACGCATCAGGGTAGACCAGGTCGATGCGACCGTGTGGGATTGGGTCCGGAATCTGCTGCTGAATCCAGCGGTCGCGATTGCGGGCATGGCGCAGGAGCGCGCCAACCGGGAGGAATCACTGGAACCCCTACGCCACAAGCTGGCCGTGCTCGATGATTTGATTGCGGAGAACCAGCGCAACATCCAGAAGGCAGTTGACAGCTACTTCAAGGACGAGATGGTGAAAGAGCTGCTCGCCGAGCGCGTCGCCCACTTCCGCCGACTGGACGAGGGTCACAAGCGGCAAAGAGACGCTATCGCGGCTGAGATCCAGGCGAAGGAAATCAGCCAAGAGCAGGTCGAGACCATCATGGAATTCATTGGCGAAATGAGCGTGGGCGTCAAAGAGGCCGATCGGGATCTCGCCAAGCGACGGCGGCTGATTGAGGAGCTCGACTTGTCCGCCAGGCTGGGCATTGAGAACGGCGAGAAGGTGGCTTACGTCACCTGCGCCCTGGGTGCGCGGCGTTTATCGGTTGCAGACCCTAGTACTCGAGTTCATTGAAGAGGTCGTCGATCAGAATAACACCCTTTTTCATTATGTCTCCTTTGTTGCCCGGCCAATCCCCGGCCTTGGCCAGGGTGACGAGAGCGATTGGCCCGAGGTCGGCGGCAGATCGAGTGCCTCCAATAGACGGGGCAGGACAGATCCGCCCGGACCGAGCAGGAACAGGTCCGCCACGGGGGTGATCCCGCTGGTACTCTGGTTGACTTCGATGACCGGATGACCTGCCCGGGCCGTAATGACGGGCAACTCGGCCGCCGGATAGACTGCGCCGCTGGTGCCTACCACCAACATGACGTCGCACTCAATGCTGGCTTGGTTAGCACGGCCCAGGGCATCGGGCGGCAGCGGTTCGCCAAACCAGACGATGTCCGGCCGGACCGGGGCACCGCAATGGGGGCAGCCGGGTGGCGAACCCGCCAACGCGGCTGTGTTGACCAACGTGGGTTCGCCCTGACAGGCGGAGTAACACTTGTCTCGCCAGATGCTGCCGTGCAGCTCCACTACATCGCTGCTTCCCGCCTTCTGATGCAGGCCATCGACGTTTTGCGTCAGAACGACAACTCGTGGGACATGACGTTCGAGCTCGACCAGAGCGCGATGGCCTGGATTGGGTTTGGCCTCCGCCACCAATCGGCGTCGGTAGGTGTACCATTCCCAGACCAATTCTGGTTTGCGACAGAACGCCTGTGGTGTCGCCAGTTCCATGGGATCGTATCGTGCCCAAAGACCAGTCTGAGCGTCTCGAAAAGTGGGTATTCCGCTTTCCTGACTCACACCAGCACCGGTCAAGATGATCAGGTATTGCGCCCGCCGCAGGATGGAAACCGCTTGTGCCGTCTGGTCATCCAAAGTCGCCGTTTGTCCAATGAGGGTCACGTCGCGCGCTGTTCCAGGTGGCGGGTCACCAACTCTGCACCAAATCGACCAGCAGCCGGACACCGTATCCGGTGGCACCCTTGGGTGTGTACGCGTTGGCCGGCTTTTGTTCGCTAAAGCCCATGCCGGCGATGTCCAGGTGCGCCCAAGGATAGGAGGTGAACTCTTGAAGAAAAACGGCCGACGTTCCCACTCCGCCGAACCGGCCTCCAGTGTGCACCATATCCGCCACATCCGATTTGAGAGTCTCTCGGTACTCGGGAAAGAGCGGCATGGGCCATATTCGCTCGGCCGTCCCACGGCTGGCCTGGAGCAGTTTGTCCTGCAACCAGTCTTCGCTGCAAAAGCACCCCGCAGCCATGTTCGCGCCCAGCGCAACCACACAGGCGCCGGTCAACGTAGCCAGGTCAATCACTGCAGCCGGGTGGTACCGGTCGGCGTAACAGAGCGCGTCAGCCAGAATCATGCGCCCTTCGGCATCGGTGCTGTGCACTTCGATGGTTTTTCCGTTCATCGCGCGCACTACATCGCCCGGTTTGAAGGCCTGCGCGTCAGGGATATTGTCGGTGGCCGGTACCAATCCAACCACATGCACCGGCGGTCGGACTGCGCCCATGACCTGCATCGCGCCCAGCACGGCCGCGCCACCGGCCATGTCCCCTTTCATCAGGTGCATGTTCTCGCTGGGTTTGATTGAGATGCCTCCACTATCAAAGGTGATCGCCTTGCCCACCAGAACCACCGTCGGTGCCTGCGGGATTCCTGGATCATAGTCCAGCACGATGAACCGGGGCGGCTCGCCAGCGCCCTGCGTCACTGCCAGGAACGAACCCATTCCTTGCTCTCGCGCCCATGCGCGGTCGTACACCCGGCAGCCCAGTCCGTACTCCTGGGCGATTCTTTCAGCCGTCTGGCCGAGAAAAGTGGGTGTGGCGATGTTGGACGGGTGGTTGACCAGGGTCCGGACCAGCGTGACTGCTTTACCTAGCTGCTCACCAAGGCGGGCGCCCCTGAGTGCCAGTTCAAGGGACTCTGGGTCTTGGACCACCAATGTCAAGGATTCAACCTCCTTGTTCTCCTCGGGCGGCTTTTGCCGCTCGGCTGGATAGCGGTAAAGCGCCAACATGGTGCCCTCTACCACGGCCTGGGCACGGCGGGCGAGGTCCATCTCGGGCGCAGTTCCGCCGTGGACAAGGCTGGCAATGTGCCGGGCACCCAGATCGCGGGCTTTGGATGCGCCTACCGCGGCCGCTTTGCGAATTCCGTCGAGGTCGAGCTTGTCCGGTTTGCCCAGGCCGGCCACCAGTACCCGCTTCGCAGCCACTGCACCCCTTGGGTACAGCACAGCGCACTCGCCCGACTTGCCGCTGAGGTCCCCACCCTCTACCAACTCTTGGATAGCACCGCTGAGCGCCCTATCTACGGCTGCCGTTGACGGGCTCATTTCGACCCCTTCCAGCAGACCGATGATCGCAGCATCAACCGTTTCCTCTTCGAGTTTGGCTAGTTTGACAATCATCTCCATAGTAGGTCCTTTCTGTCAACTATTACCCGGATTATCATCCATGCGGGACAAACAGGCAAGGACGGCCTTCGAACCCAACGCGGGCTCGGAGGGAACAAGGACAACAAAAAAGCGCGAGGGGCACTCGCGCTTTGAGTTACACAGACGATGGGACTAGAAGCGGCGTCGGCGCTCCGGCCGGCGGTCACGACCGCCACCGGAACCGTAGCTACCGCCGCCGTCAAAGGAACGCTCACGGGGTGGGCGCGCCTCGGCAACCGAAATCGAGCGCTCGCCCAACTGACGATTGTTCAGGCTCTCGATGGCTACCCGGGCTCCGTCTTCGCTTTCCATCTCCACAAAGGCAAAACCGCGTGAGCGGCCGCTCATACGGTCAGTCACTAGGCTGACCGACGTCACCGGGCCCGCGTTGGCGAACAGTGTCCGCAACTCGTCCTCGGTGGTGCTGTAATCCAGATTACCGACGTATAGTTTCTTGTTCATGATTTTTGAATGTCCCAGCCAGTTCCTACAGGCTAACAACGTTGGATGCCCGCAGTCCCTTGGGACCGCGCTCTACATTGAACTCTACCCGCTGACCCTCATTGAGGGAGCGGTTGTACCCATCAGCCTGGATGGCTGAATAATGTACAAAGAGATCCTCTCCGCCGTCACGTTGGATAAACCCATATCCTTTGGTGACGTTGAACCATTTGACGGTTCCAGTCTCGCGTTCGCTCACTTGTTCTCTCCTTTTTTGAACGCACTTTACGCTGGCGCAGATCCCACCTTCTGAACAGAAAACCGCCCAGATACAGCAAATCCGGGCGGTGTAATCTCTTATCCGTATGCGGAATCTGCAACCATCATTATTATACCACCCGATTTCAGGAGGTCAACCCCTGTTCCGTTCCAGTTTTCAGGACGCGGAAGCGTCAATTCTGGCCTTCCATTGAGACCTGATCGTTATCCGCGCGCCCCGTCACAGACGTCAGCCTCGCCACCACTGTGCTGTATCCCCTATTCGCGGGCGGTTGGTATAATAGGGTGCTATAAATCTGGAGAAGGGAGCATCCTCACATGATCGGTGAAAGCAGACCCGAAACCTGGCACAGATTGACAAGCAACAAGGCAGTTGAGGCGCTGGAATCCAATGCTCAAACTGGGCTCTCGGCCGCCGAGGCCGCTCGGCGGCTGATGGAGTACGGCCACAACGAGTTGCAGGAGCGGCCTCGTCCGGGCTTTTGGCAGATGCTCCTGAGCCAGTTTAACAACTTTATCATCTGGATCCTCATTGTGGCGAGTATCATCTCCGCTGTCTTGGGGGATTACGTGGAGGCGGCCGCCATCATCGCCATCGTCATCCTCAATGCGGTAGTCGGCGTGATTCAGGAGGGAAAGGCAGAGCAAGCGCTGGCAGCGCTGAAAAGGATGGCTGCGCCGGACGCCCACGTTATCCGTGATGGCAGCCGTGTGACCATCCCCGCCCGCGAATTGGTACCGGGCGACATCGTGCTGCTGGAGGCGGGCAACTTTGTACCGGCCGATGTGCGGCTGCTGGAAGCGTTCAACCTGAGGATCGAGGAGGCTTCGTTGACCGGCGAGTCGGTGGCTGCGCCGAAGGACGCCACGCGGGCTGTGCCGGTTGACGCCGTGCTGGGAGACCGGCGAAACATGGCCTTTATGAGCACCATGGTGAGTTATGGTCGCGGCCGGGGTTTGGCGGTTTCGACTGGGATGCGCACCGAGATCGGACAGATAGCCGAGCTGATCCAATCCTACGAGGAGGAGTCGACGCCCCTGCAGGTTCGGTTGGATCAGTTGGGAAAGTGGTTGGGGTTTGGTACGCTCATTATCTGCGGCCTGGTATTCCTGGTTGCCATCCTGCGTGATACCAACTGGGCCGCAATCGGCGCGATTGGCCTTGGGGGCTACCTGCGGGCCGAACAGGAGACCGTCGTGGAGCTCTTTTTGGTGGCGGTCAGCCTGGCAATTGCCGCCGTTCCGGAAGGGCTGCCGGCGATTGTGACGGTCAATCTGGCACTGGGAATGCGGGAGATGGTCAAGCGCAACGCACTCATCCGCCGACTGCAGGCGGTGGAGACGCTGGGCAGCGCCAGCACCATCTGCTCGGACAAGACCGGCACCCTGACCCAAAACGAGATGACGGCCGTGCGGCTTTCGGTGTGGGGCCTGGAGATCAAAGTCACCGGAGAAGGCTACCAGCCGGTCGGGCGCTTTTTGGAGGAGGGGGTGGAGGGAGAAGAGGTCGAACCGGTCGATTACCCGGATGTGGCCACCCTCCTTCGAGGGGCACTGCTCTGCTCCGATGCTGCTCTGGAGCACCTGGGCCCGGACGGCGGCGGCCGGGGCGTCCGGATGGTGGGTGACCCGACCGAAGGTGCGTTGGTGGTGGCGGCGGCCAAAGCCAATATGTGGCGCGAAAAGTCCGAGCAAAACTACCCGCGCGTCGATGAGGTGCCGTTTGACTCGGTTCGCAAACGCATGAGTACCATTCATCGGGACATGAGTGGTCACGGCTACCTGGTTTTTTGCAAGGGGGCGCCGGATGTCGTGCTCGATCTCTGCAGCAGGGTTTTAAAGCGAGGTGAGGTGGTCCCGCTGGAGGATTCCATTCGGCAACGCGTCCTGCGGGCCAACAAGCAGATGGCGCAGGATGCGCTGCGGGTGCTGGCGGTGGCGTGTCGCACAATGGATCGCCTGCCGGCTGTGGTTGACGCCGAGACCGTAGAGCGCGACCTGACCTTCGTGGGGTTGATCGGCATGATCGACCCAGCCCGGCCCGAGATCCGGCCGGCCATCGCGACCGCCAGGCAGGCCGGGATCCGGACGATTATGGTGACGGGCGACTTTCCCGACACTGCCCGAGCCATTGCCGAGCAGGTCGGTCTGCTCCGGCCGGGTGGGAAGGTGATTGCCGGGACCCAGATCAACCGGATGTCGAATGATGAAATGGTGGAGGCCGCCAAGGAGGCGGACGTCTTTGCTCGTGTCAGCCCGGAACACAAGGTCCGTATTGTGGAGGCGTTGAAGTCGCTCGGCCATGTGGTGGCAATGACGGGTGACGGTGTCAATGATGCCCCGGCGCTCAAGCGTGCCAACATTGGAGTGGCAATGGGCATCACCGGCACCGACGTCACCAAGGAAACGGCCGACATGGTCCTGACGGACGATAACTATGCGAGTATCGTCCGGGCAGTTGAGCAGGGGCGCATCATCTACTCCAATATCCGAAAATTCGTCTACTATCTGATCAGCTGCAATTTGGCCGAGATCGCCACCATCTTTATTGCTACTCTGTTGGGTTGGCCGAGTCCGCTCACGCCGATCCAGTTGCTCTGGCTGAATCTGTTGACGGACGGGGCGCCGGCGCTTGCGCTGGGGGTAGAAAAGGGCGACCCGGACATCATGGAACGGCCGCCGCGGTCTCCGAATGAACCAATCATCAACCGCGAGATGCGGTTGGGGATTTTAATCCAGACCTTTGCCATCACGGGGGTGGTGTTGTTTGCCTACTGGTTGGGTTTGAAGGAAGGCCAGGCGGCGCATGGTGTAGGCTCCCAGGCCTCCATTAACTTGGCTCGGACCATGGCGTTCATCACCCTCTCAGCGTCAGAGCTGTTCCGGGCATATACCGCCCGGTCCGAATACTACTCGGTATTTGGCATTGGCATCTTTAGCAACAAATACATGCAGTACGCTGTTGGCGTGTCCATCCTCTTCCTGCTGGCAGCGGTGTATCTGCCCTTCCTGGAACCGGTTTTCAACACCGTGGACATCTCGCTTATGCAGTGGGTGGAGATGCTACCGTTGATTCTGCTGCCGTCGGTGGCCGCGGAACTTACCAAATGGTACCTGCGCAGCCGAGGTGCGCGATCAAACTCGGTGGGGGCCGCCGCCTGATAGCGCGGCGGCAGATCCGAGTCGTGCCAAACGTGAGCCCTCGGGGTATGGAGGCAATCGGGAAGGGTGATTCGAGGACAGTGGCCAAAACCGAACCGTCCGAAATGGGAAGAAGCCGACGTCGCGCGGATGTGTAGCCCTCACTCTGGGGGCCATTGACGCATACCTAACTCGTTAGCCGGTACCTCCGACGGCGCAGTCTGATTGCAGCTGTCCGGATGCCCCGGCGGGAAGGATTTGGTTCGTGCGCATTCTGCTCTACACTGGCAAAGGGGGCGTTGGTAAGACGAGCATCGCGGCAGCTACCGCGCTCCGGTGTGCAGACATGGGACGGAAGACCATCGTCCTGAGTACTGACACGGCCCACAGCCTAGGTGACTCGCTGGATGTTGAGCTGGGTCCCGAGCCCGTACCCGTAACGACCAACCTTTGGGGACAGGAGATTGATGTTCACCACTCTATAGCTACCTACTGGGGGCGTTTCCAGGAGTACATGGCAAACCTGCTCACCCGGCAGGGAGTGGAGCAGATTGTGGCCAACGAGGTAGCCATCATCCCCGGTCTCGACGAAGGCGCGAGCTTGCTTTGGCTGAACCGGTACGTGGAAGAGCAAGCCTACGACGTGATTGTTGTGGACGCGGCACCCACGGCGGAGACGCTGCGGCTTCTCAGCCTGCCGGAAACCGGCCGCTGGTGGTACGAGCGCCTGTTTGCACTGGGCAAAGGGCTGGGCCGCACGCTGGGCCCGCTCACCCGAGCCATCGGCGGCTCGGCCGTGCCGGACAACAGCACGCTCAAGGCAATCGATCAACTCTTTGATAGCCTGGACAAAGTTCGGCAGCTTCTCTCTGACCCGCAACTCACCTCCATCCGCCTGGTCATCAATGCAGAAAAGATGGTGATCAAGGAGACGCAACGAACCTACACCTATTTGAACCTGTACGGGTACAATACGGACGCGGTCATATGCAACCGCCTCATCCCGGACAGCGTGACCGATCCCTACTTTGGTGCCTGGAAGTCGCTTCAGTCCAAGCATCAGGGACTGATCCGTGAAGCGTTTGATCCGTTGCCCATCCTCCAACTCTCGCTGTTGGATTCCGAGGTTGTGGGTCTGGACGATTTGCGCGAACTGGTACGGGCGTTGTATGGGGATACCGACCCGGCCCGGGTGATGTATGAGGGGCGGACCCATTGGCTGGAGTCAACGGATGACGGTGGGTATGATCTGGTAATTCAGTTGCCCTTTGTGGACCGGAGCGAACTGGAACTGCATCAGAAGGGTGACGAGTTGACATTGCGTGCGGGCACTCACCGGCGCAACTTTGTTTTGCCGCGCGCCCTTTGGAACCGGCTGGTGACGGGCGCCCGTTTCTCAGGCGGTCTGCTGCGAGTCCATTTCAAGTGACAGCCAGCCAACCCAAGTCGACCATCGACCGCCGGCGCTATCGCCGGATTATCCGATTCTTTGCCGGGGTGATCTTGCATGTGCTGTGGTGGGACCTGTTGCTGGGACGGCTGAGTCCCAGAAGGGTCCGCCATTCGCGCCCGGATCGGTTCAGGCGTCTGGCTCGACGGTTTCGCGATCTGGCGGTCGAGATGGGCGGTGTGATGATCAAGGCCGGCCAGTTTCTCAGTTCGCGGGTGGATGTGTTGCCGCCCGAGATCACCCAGGAACTTGCCGGTCTACAGGATGAGGTCCCGCCCGAGCCACTCAAGTCCATTCGTGAGGTGGTTATTCGTGAATTGGGTCAGCCACCGGAGGCGGTGTTTGTGGGTTTCCAAAAGCGCCCACAGGCAGCGGCCAGTCTGGGGCAGACCCATCGCGCTCGTCTTCCTGAGGGCCATGGCGGTCACCGCGTGGTGGTAAAGGTGCAGCGACTGGGCATCGAAAAGCTGGTCGAGACTGACCTGGCGGCCCTGCGGATGGTGGCCGGATGGCTCAGGTTGTACCGGCCGCTCCGGCGACGGGCGGATGTAGCTCGACTGGTGCAGGAGCTCGCACGCACCACTTGGGAGGAGCTGGACTATGTTGCCGAGGCAGAGAACGCGGCGCGCTTCAAAGCCATGTTTGCCAGCGACCCCGGCGTTCTCGTTCCGGCAGTCTATCAGGATTTCAGCACCCGCCGAGTGTTGACCCTGGAAGATGTGGAGCACATCAAAATCACCGATCTGGCTGGCCTGGACGCTGCGGGTGTCAGCCGGGTGCAGGTTGCCCGTCGCGTGATGGAGGTCTATCTCTACCAGGTCTTTGAGGAGGGGTTTTTCCACGCCGATCCACACCCGGGGAACCTCTTTGTGCAGCCGATGGATGGGACAGGTGACGGAGGGCGGCCATTTCGGCTGATTTTTGTCGACTTTGGCATGGTGGGACGGCTCCCCGTGCTCATGGGTGAACCGCTGCGCGACATCGTGCGGGGGCTGGCGCTGCGCGACGCCCATCGGCTCGTGACGGCTTTCCAGCAACTAAACTTCCTGCTTCCGGGCGCGGATGTGGAACGGGTTGAGGAGGCAACGGCACAGCTGTTGGATCGGTTCTGGGGAATGAGCTTGGATGAGCTGACCTCGGTGAGCCCAAACCAGGTTCAGGACCTGGCGCTCGAGTTTCGTGACCTGCTATTTGATCTTCCCTTTCAGGTGCCGCAGGATTTCATTTTTCTGGGGCGGGCAATTGGCCTGTTGTCGGGTTTGGCGACCTCCCTGGATCCTCACTTCAACCCCTGGGCGCCGGTGGAGGCATACGGCCAACGGCTCTTGCGTGATCGTCACCGCTGGCCAAGCGCACGGGAGGCGGTCAAGATCGGGGTTGATGCGCTGAGGCCGTTGCTGTCGCTCCCAGCCGAACTGGAGACCTTCCTGGTCCAGTCCAGGCGAGGGGAATTGACGGTCCGGGTGGTCCCGGACCGCTCCTTGCAGCGCCAATTCGCCAGAGTGGAGCAATCGGCTCAGCGGGTTTTCTGGGGAATGATTGTTAGCGCACTCCTGGTGGCCGGTACGGTGCTTTATGTGAACCAGCAGTTCTGGTTGGGGGTTGGTGGTTGGGCATTGGCAGGGATAATGCTCTTGGGTTCGATGCTCCTTGTGAGACGCCATTGATGCATTCCATGGCCGTCAACTATAACCGTGTCGTACTTGCACCCCACCTGGATGATGCGCCGCTTTCGTGCGGAGGCGCCATCCACCGGTGGTCGGCGGCCGGCGAACGGGTGCTGGTGGTTACGCTCATGACCGGCGATCCATCGGTGGGCGAGTCCTCTCCGTTCGCCGAGACTCTTCATGCAGCCTGGCAGTTATCGGCGGCAGAGGCGTATTCTATTCGCCGTGGCGAAGAGCTGGCGGCCATGCACCTGCTAGGTGCCGATTTTTCCCATCTCGGTTTTCTGGACTGCATCTACCGGCGGTGGTCAGGAGGCTATCTCTATTCATCAGAAGAAGCCTTGTTCGGCGAGGTGCACCCGGCCGACGCTCCTCTGCTGGAAGAAATGGTCAAACGGCTAAAAAGACTGGCGCCGCTGGCAGAAGCGGCCGCTGTCTATGCGCCGTTGGCTCTCGGCAATCATGTTGATCACCAGTTGGTGAGGTGGGCGGCCAAGGAGTGGAGGCCTGACCTGTCGTACTATGAAGACTATCCATATGCTGAGGAGGTAGACATCGCAGATGTGATGCCCACGGGGGAACCCACGCTTCAGCCGCTGGCAGAGCAGGACGTGCAGGCCAAAATCCAGGCCATTGGCTGCTACCAGTCACAGGTGGGCATCCTCTTCGGCGGCCAACCGGATATGGAGGTGCGCGTCTGGCAATTCTGTCGGCGGAACGCGCAAGGGGAGGGGCTGGCTGAGCGTTTTTGGTTGGGCACGCCGGTCAACCGCTGCAGTCTCGATGTGTCACCGTGAGGACCGCAGCTGGCTCCGGAATTCCAACTATCTGCTGCGTGAGGGGATCTGTCCGGTACGATGCGTTTGGATTGGTACTGCCGGGACGAGCGCTGGTTTTTTGCTGCACCTGGTGTTGTCGTTGGATTGAGCGGTTCTCAGAAGGGTTGTGCCGCGGCCGGGCTTCTCTGGATGGCTATTGATGAGCATGTACAAGGAACGTCTGTATCGATCAGAAGCCATCGTTCTACGCCGAGCTAATTTCGGTGAGGCGGACCGGCTCCTGACCCTCCTCAGCAGGGACCAGGGCAAGATCCGGGTGCTGGCCAAGGGCGCGCGAAAACCGGCCAGTCGCAAGGCCGGGCACATTGAGCTGTTTATGCGAAGCAAGATGCTCTTTGCGCGCGGCCGGAATCTGGACCTCGTGACACAGGTTGAATTGGTGGAGGCGTATCGGCCGCTGCGCGAGGACCTGGTGCGCCTGGCCTATGCCAGCCATACGGTGGAGCTGATGGACCGGTTCACCGTGGAAGGTGACCCGCAACCTGATCTCTTCCAACTGCTGGCCGACAACTTGCATTGGTTGTCTGAGACATCCGATCTCCTGTTAGCTGCCCGTTATTACGAAGTGCGATTACTGAGTCTCGTGGGTTTTGAGCCTCGGCTTTTTCAGTGTGTACGCTGTGGCCGGTTGTTGGAGGCGGATGAGCCATTGTTCAGCTCCGAGCTTGGCGGCGTGTTGTGCCCTGTCTGTAATCCAGCCGACAGATGGGCTCAACCTATCAGCCAAAACGCGCTCAAGTTGCTTCGCTATCTACAAACCCGGCCGGTCGGAGCGGTGCGGGCGCTGCAGGTTCATCGATCGTTGCACGCCGAGTTGGAGAACATCATGATGCGGTACCTGCAACACCACCTGGAGCAACGGCTGCAATCGGCCGATTTTCTTCGTCGGTTGCGTCGAGAGGCTTTGGATGCGCTGCGTAACGGCCAGGGTTCGGCCCTTACGGACCAGGGCGTTCACTAAGGGGCGGAGCACGGCACCCAGGTTGGTGGCAGATCCGGTCAACCAAGTCGGTGGCTGTTCCAGAGAGAACCGCGAGTCGCCCTGACGGGCTTGATATGGGTGGGGTGCTTGGTCATCCGGCTGCATCTGTGAACCACCACTTGCCGCCACCTCAGATTTTCTGTTGTGTGGGCAGAAATGCGGTAGAATACACGTTGCTCAAAAAACCATGGTGACGACAGAATGACGCTGAAACGAGATGCTTCCGGTCGACTGGATATCGAGACACATCTGACGGCCGAATCGCTGATGGACAAACGGCTTTTGGCAGCCTCGGCAGTTGGTGCCGTGCGTCCCATTCTCCCCGAGTTGCGCGTGATCAAGATCGGGGGGCAAAGTATCATGGATCGCGGCGCCAAGGCACTCCTTCCCGTTTTGGATGAAATTGTGGCTTGCCGGCCAGAGATGCCCATCCTGATCACCACCGGGGGAGGTACGCGCTCCCGGCATGTCTATGCCATTGCTCTGGATCTCGGGATGCCAACCGGGGTGCTCGCGCGGCTGGGTTCCAGTATCAGCGAGCAGAATGCGCTGATGGTTGCGCTGTTGTTAGCGCAACACGGTGGTATTCGCATTGGGCATGATGACATTCCGCGGCTCCCGGCCCATCTGGCGGTAGGCTGTATTCCGGTCACCCACGGCATGGCACCCTATGGGCTGTTCGAAGAGCCACCTGCCGCCGGCCGGATCCCGCCACACCGGACCGACGTGGGTACCTTTCTGTTGGCCGAGGTGCTAGGTACCCCGCGCTGCATCCTGATCAAGGATGAGGATGGGCTGTACACGGCCGACCCGAAAAAGGACGACAATGCGGTCTGGATACCCGAGATAGAAGTAAACGACCTGCTGACTCGCGACCTGAACGATCTGCCGGTGGAGCGCACGCTGCTTCGGGCTCTGTCGCATGCCCAGAGCGCGCGAGAAGTGCTGATAGTGAATGGCCTGAAAGCGGGCGACGTGACTGCTGCCCTGCGCGGCGAACGTGTCGGGACGCGTATCTACCGCGATTGATCCTACAGGTTACAGATGCATGCCATGGTCACCCGAGCGCGACAACAACCTGGAGCTCACAGATGAGCGCTCCGTTCCTGGATACCTTTGCCCGGCCCATCAACTATCTGCGGGTGTCGGTGACCGACCGGTGCAACCTGAGATGCGTTTACTGCATGCCTGCCGCAGGTATCCCGCTGCTCGGCCATGCGGAAATACTCAGTTACGAGGAGATTTCGCGGATCGTCAGAGTGGCGGGAGAGCGGGGAATCCACAAGGTCCGCCTGACGGGTGGCGAACCGCTGACCCGGCTGGGCCTCACAGACCTTGTGGGTCTGATCGCGGCGCTCCCCGAAATTGACGATATCAGCATGACCACCAACGGCCTGCTGCTCTCACGTTACGCCGCCCGGCTGGCGGCCGCCGGTCTGAGCCGGGTGAACGTCAGCCTTGACACGCTGCGACCGGAGCGTTTTCGCGCCATGACTCGACTGGGCGAACTGGAAAAGGTCTGGGAAGGGGTGGAAGCAGCCGAAGCTGCGGGTTTGGTGCCGCTCAAGTTCAATGTGGTGGTTTTGCGCGGGTTCAACGACGATGAAGTGGTGGACCTGGCTGGCCTGACGCTGGCGCAGGAGCGGCACATACGTTTCATTGAGGTTATGCCGCTGGGCCACAGCGATTTGTGGTCCAAAGATGGGTTTGTCCCTATGCGGGAGGTGCAGTCAAGTATAGAAAGGGATCTCGGACCGCTGGAACAGGTGGGGCACGATGACCCGGTTGTTGGGAACGGCCCAGCGCGTTACTGGCGTCTGCCGGGAGCACGAGGCACCATCGGTTTCATCAGCCCTGTGAGCGACCATTTCTGCTCCGGCTGTAACCGATTGCGGTTGACGGCCGATGGCCGGCTGCGCCCGTGCCTTCTATCGGATCAGGAGATTGACCTTCGCGGCCCGCTGCGGGCTGGTGTGAGCGATGAGGCGCTGGCGGCATTGATTGCGCAGGCGGTGGTGTGTAAACCGGAACGCCATCGGCTGGTAGAGGGTTTGTCGGCCCCAGGACGGGAAATGTCCCAGATCGGCGGCTGATTGTCGTGCGTCAGGGCAGGTCGCCAATGGTCTCCGCCAGGACACCTACTGCCCGCACGAGTTCGTGTGGTGGCACAAAACTGAATGGCAGCCGGATGTAACGCTCGCCGTCGGTCGGGTTTTCAGCGTAGAACGACGGACCCGCAATGAAGGTGATGCCGTGTCTTTCCGCAGTCTGAAGGACAGCGCGCGAAGAAACCGATTCTGGCAGCTCCAACCAGATAAAGAAACCTCCGCCCGGCCGGTTCCACCTGACACCGCGCGGCATGTGATCCTCCAAAGCACCCAGCACAACGTCACGTCGCTGCCGGTACACCCGTTGCAACTGCTCGATATGCGGGTCCAGCCAACCTTGCTCGCAAAAGGCGGCAACGGTGGCAGCCGAAAACGGATTGGCGCCGCCACCGGACTGGATCAGACCGCTATTGACGAGCCGCTCGATCCGTTCCGCGGAGCCCATCGCCCACCCCAACCGGAGACCGGGCGCCAGGACTTTGGAAAAGCTGCCCAACCTGATGGTCGTCCGATCATCGTCCAGGGCAAAGAGCGATTCCGGTGGCGGACCCTCAAAGTAGAGATCCCGGTAGACATCATCCTCAACGATCAAAAGACGGTACTGGGCAGCCAGGTCGATTACCTGGTCTCGCCGCACAGCGCTCATGGTGAAACCCGAGGGGTTTTGGAACGAAGGGATCGTGTACAACATGACCGGCCGCTCGCCGGTTCTCACAAGGTGCTCGAGGCGTTCGGCAAGCGCATCAGTTAGGAGACCCTGGTCATCTAGCGGTACGGATGCCAACCTCACCGGGTAGTCGCGAATGATGGTCAACGCATCATGGTAGCTGGGCGCCTCTACCAGCACGGTGTCTCCCGGTTGGGTAAAGACCCGCACCACCATGTCTAGCGCCGACGAAACGCCGGCCGTGAGAAGCAACTCCGATGGTTCCAGCGCCAGTCCCTCACAACGCGCAAACCTGGTTCGCAGAAAGGTCCGCAATGTCGCGTTGCCCAATGAAGGTCCATAGTTGAGGGTCTGTTGAGCGCGCTCGGAAATCGCCAGCCGGCTGGCCTCCTGCAACTGCCCAATGGGGAAAACGTTCGGATCTACGTGGCCGTACACCAGCGGCAGGGCGCCAGACGGCCCCCCCCCGCCCTGAATGTCGGCGTAGTCTTGTTCTGAACCAGGCGTCGTGCCGTGTAGGTCATGTGAGCTGGCTGTCATGACCGCATTATAGCACAGACCTGGCATGGTCAGAAAGAGCCAGGGCACCACCCACGCGCAGCCGACCCGGGTACATCGCTGTGACTGCCGCCCGGCGCCTATGGTATAATATTGAACATGCGACAGGAGAGGTCTACCCCCCAACCGATATGCACCTGGCTGGTCAGAGCCATGGTTGGCAGAGATCGTGCGAATCGCCTGTCCAGGTCGGAGGTACGTCCCGGGGTAATGGTCTGCATGGCGCCAGGAAAAGCCGAACTCAGTTCCCTGGGCACGACCAGCGATAAGAAGTCCGAATTTCGGGTGAACCTGTCGGCGGCCGAATCGCGCGACCGACTCAAGACTATCCGCCCTGTCGTCGGATGGGCGCCCGGACGCGGTTCGGCCGCCGCTGATGAGCGGAGCGGCAGTGGACCAGTCATGGGCGCGGTTCAGCCGGCCGGTGAGGACCACAGAACTGAGTCTGGGCGCCGCCCAAGCGAGCTTGGCAATGCTTTCCTCATCCTAAGCGGCGTCACCCTTCCCCTGTGAGTTCGCTGTGGACCTTCCCCCTATCAAATTGATTCAGACCCCCCAAGCGTGGACGGAGTGTCTGGCAGAGCTTCGCCAGCAACCCCAATTGGCGCTAGACACAGAATCCAACAGTCTGTTTGCCTACCGCGAGCAGGTCTGCCTGATTCAGGTCTCGATCCCCGGACGAGATTTCCTGGTGGACCCGCTCAGCCTCACCCACCTGGACGGTCTGGGCGATCTGTTGGCTGATCCCGCTGTGGAAAAAGTCTTCCACGCGGCCGAGTATGACTTGCTGCTGCTAAAGCAGGACTTTGCTTACACGTTTGCCAACTTGTTTGACACCATGTTGGCCGCCCGCATCTTGGGCTGGAAAAAGCTGGGGCTGGCGCCGATTCTCAAACAAGAGTTCGACGTGGATGTAGACAAGCGTTTTCAGCGAGCCAACTGGGGGCGAAGACCACTGACGCCTGAGATGATAAGGTACGCGCGTTTGGACACCCATTTCTTGCTCCCATTGCGCCAGAGGCTGGCAGAACAACTGGCGGACACACAAAGGGTGGCTGAGGCCCGGCAGAGTTTTGAACGCATTGCTCAGGTGGTGCCTTCGCCGCGTCACTTTGATCCGGAAGAGTTTTGGCACCTGTTGAACGGCCACCATCGGGTAACGCCGATGCAGGCGGCTGTTTTACGGGAGCTGTACGTCTATCGCGAACGAGAGGCGCAGCGGCGTAACTTTCCACCCTTCAAGGTTATGTCGGATCGGACTCTCGTTGAACTGGCTGAGGCTGCTCCCCAATTCGTGGATGAGTGCCAGGGAATTCATGGCCTGACACGTGGGGTCATGGCGAGGTATGGGCGGCAACTGCTGCGGGTCGTTCAAAATGGCATGCGTGGCGAGCCTCCAACTCCCCGGCCGTGTCAGCAGAAACCGGCGCCATCAGTGCTTGCCCGATATGAGGCGCTCCACACCTGGCGCAAACAACAGGCAGTTGAACGGGGTGTCGAATCTGACATAATCTTGAGCCGGGAGGCGTTGTGGGATCTGGCGCACCAGAACCCCAAGAGTGTGGCGGACCTTGTCAGCCTGAAATCGTTGAATGATTGGCAACGTGATGAGCATGGCGCGGCACTGTTGCTGGCGCTGGCCCAAGTGAGGAAGACAGGATGAACATCACATTTCACGGGGCAGCCCGCGGGGTTACCGGAGCGCAACACCTCCTGGAAGTGAATGGGGTTCGCATCCTGCTTGACTGCGGCTTGCACCAGGGGAAACGTCAGGAGTCATTTGAGCGTAACCGGACTCTTCCCTACGATCCGCGCCAGGTCGATTTTCTGGTGCTTTCACATGCCCACATTGATCATTCGGGCAACATTCCCAGCCTGGTGAAAAATGGGTTCACGGGCGATATCCTGTGCACATTTGCCACCCGTGATCTGTGCGCGATGATGTTGCGAGATAGCGCGCACATCCAAGAAGCGGACATCGAATACGTGAACAAGAAGCGACTGCGGCGTGGCGAAACGGCGCTCGAGCCCATATACACCACCCAGGATGCGCTTGATGCGTTACGCTTTTTTCTGGCCATCGGGTACGAGCGGCCGTATCGTATCACGCCCGATATCTCGCTGACATTCTACGACGCGGGTCATATCCTCGGATCTGCCATCACCGCTTTAGACATCACCGAAAACGGTAGTACACGCCGGCTTGTGTACAGTGGTGACCTCGGCCGACCAGACCGGCCAATACTGCGTGATCCGACCTATCTGGAGGGCGCGGATATCGTGTTGGTGGAATCGACCTATGGCACCCGCCGGCACGAGTCTACTGCGGACGCAGAAAACGAATTGGAGCAGGTGATCACTCGGGCCTTTCAGCGAGGCGGAAAGGTCATCGTCCCTGCCTTTGCCGTTGGTCGGACGCAAGAACTGGTTTACTGCATACATCGCCTCAAGATCCGTCATGACCTGCCGTCTGGCTTGCCGGTTTTTGTGGATAGCCCTTTGGCCATCGATGCCACCAGTGTCTTTCGATTGCATCCAGAGTGTTATGATGACGAAATCGGCACATTCCTTTTGGATACGGGGGACCCATTTGGTTTTGACGAATTGACCTACACCCGCAGCGTGGAGGCAAGCAAGGCGCTTAATTTCCTGCGAGAGCCGGCAGTGATCATCAGCGCGGCCGGAATGTGCGAGGCAGGTCGAATACAGCATCACCTGAAGAACAACATTGAAGATCCGCGAAACACAGTCCTTATTGTGGGTTGGCAGTCTCCGGACACGCTGGGTCGGCGCATCGTGGAGAGGCAGCCGGTGGTAAAGATCTTTGGTGAGGAGTACCGGCTCAATGCGAGCGTCGAGGTCATCAACGGGTTCAGTGCTCACGCCGATCGGCTGGAGCTATTGGGCTGGTTGGGCGCCATGCAGCCAAGACCGCAGACCACCTTTGTGGTGCATGGAGAAGAGCCGGTGGCACTGGCGTTTGGCGGCACCCTGCTGCAGGAAGGCTGGCCCAGCGTGCACGTGCCCAAGCTGCATGAGGCTTTTGCAGTCTGAGTCTGCTGTGTTATAATCCGACCTGATTGCTTCCTCAGGAGGAATTCGCGGAGGGGTGCCAGAGCGGCCGAATGGGGCGGTCTCGAAAACCGTTGTGGCTTTTGCCACCGTGGGTTCGAATCCCACCCCCTCCGCCACAACTCCTAACCCGGTGGGTCCGCTGGGATGCGGATACTTGGTCGCTCTAGGTGTTCCTGAGACGCCAGTCTAGCCCCGAGTAACGCTGCGCGACCCGATCATTGCGCACTGCCAGCGCTATGGCCTGTTTGGTTCCGACCAGAACCACCAGCTTCTTGGCCCGGGTGACGGCGGTGTAGAGCAAATTGCGCTGCAGCATGACGTAATGCTGCATGGTCACCGGCACGACGACTGCAGGGTACTCGCTGCCCTGGGACTTGTGCACGCTGATGGCAAAAGCGTGCACCACCTCGTCCAATTCCATCCAGTCGTATTCGACCAGGTGACCGTCATAATCCAGCAACGCGGTCTGGCTGACCGTGTCCAATTTCGCCAGCCGGCCGATATCGCCGTTGTAGACCTCCTTGTCGTAGTTGTTGCGCACCTGCATCAATCGGTCACCCACGCGCAGAGTTCGCCCGCCTATGGAGCGTTCCGTTCGTTCCAGACTGGATGGATTGAGGGCTGCCTGCAGACGGTCGTTGAGGGACGCCACACCGGTGCTTCCCCGGTGCATGGGCGTAATCACCTGGATGTCTTTCAGTGGATTCAGGCCGAACTTGCGCTGGATGCGGTTCTGGACAATGTCTACCGCCAACGCGGCTGCCCGGTCTGGATCTGGTTCCATAAACAGAAAGAAATCGGCAGCCGAAGCGGGGGTCAGTGGCAACTGACCCCGGTTAATCCGATGAGCGTTTGTGATGATCAGACTATCTCGCGCCTGACGGAAAATCACCTCCAGTCGCGTCACCGGCGCCAGCCCGGACCTGATGATATCCCGTAGCACGTCGCCGGCACCCACCGACGGCAGTTGGTCGACATCGCCGACCAGCAGCAAGTGGGAATCGGGTGGGATGGCCTTCAGCAGATGGTTGGCCAGAATCAGATCGAGCATCGAAGCCTCGTCCACCACGATCATATCCGCGTCCAATGGGAACTCATCGTTGCGCTTGAACCCTTCACCTGGAGAATACTCCAAGAGACGGTGGATTGTCCTGGCCGGATGGCCGGTCGCTTCGCTGAGCCGTTTTGCGGCACGTCCCGTGGGCGACGCCAGAACGACGGTATGGCGACGGCTGAGAACAAGCCGGATGAGCGCCCGCAGCGTGGTTGTCTTGCCGGTTCCCGGACCGCCGGTGAGCACAGAAACCTTGTGAAGGAGTGCCGATCGGATGGCTTGCTGCTGACCTTCGGCCAGCGGTGTATCTGCATCCTGGGGGATCGAGATAGAGCTAGCAGAGGCCTGCAACCCTTCCAGTCTGGTTGTCGGTGTTTCCATGATGCGGCGCAGCCGGTTAGTGACGCCCACCTCCGAATAGTAAAAGGGGCTCAGGTAAACACCAAGCTCAGTGGCGGCCTCCTTTTGTATCTCCTCGCGTTTTACCTGGTCTGCCGCTGCCAACCGATCAACCGCATAGACAACTTGCTCATCTTTCACCAGCAACAACTCGGCTGCCTTGCGAGTTAGTTCTGGGTGTGGCAGGTAAACGTGGCCCTGGTCCGCCTCCTGGCTCAGCGTGTAAACGAGGCCTGCCTCAATCCGGGACGGGGCATCGGATGGGAGACCCAGGTCTCGGGCGATCTTGTCAGCTGTCTTGAACCCGATTCCCCAGATGTCCCTTGCCAACCGGTAGGGGTCTGTCTGGACAACATCCACCGCAGCGTCGCCGTACTGCCGAAAGATCCGCACTGCCAACCGTGTGCTGACACCATGAGCCTGGAGGAAGATCATCACTTGCTTGATGGCTCGCTGTTCCTCCCATGCCCGAGTGATCTGTTGTATCCGTTTGGTTCCGATGCCCAACACCTCGCGCAAGCGCTGCGGTTCGGAATCGATAATGTCCAGCGTTTGCTCACGGAACGTGCGAACAATGCGCTCGGCCATAACCGGACCGATGCCCCGAATCATCCCCGAACCTAGATACCGACGTACGCCCTCTACGGTGGCCGGCAACACCTGTTCGCACCGTTCGGCGTGGAACTGGCGCCCGTGTTGCGCGTGAGTGATCCAGTGACCCATCAACTTGAGCGATTCGCCTGGGTTGACCTCGGGCAACTCGCCGACGATGGTCACCAGCCCGTCGCGCGTGGCAGAGCCAGGTGGGAGACGATGGAACCCGGCCGGCTTGAGACGGACTACGCTGAAACCGGTCTCCCCCGCATAATAGGTGACCCGTTCGACAGAACCTTCCAGGCTGTCGAATTTGGGTCCTTCCTGGGGCGCCACTTCACCGGCCGGCCAGCCAGCAGTTCCGTCTGCAGGATGACTGGGCATGGCTCATTCAGATGCTGGGCCGTGCACTCGAGCGAGAAACCGCCGCAGCAGGGCCAGTTCCTCAGAGCGCATCGCAGCTCCAATTGCCAGGTAAGCTGCCGTTCCGACGACGATGCCACCGCCGGCCAGCCAAAGCGCGGGAAGGTGTGCTGTCATCCGGTTCAGCCAAATCCATATGGCCGCACCCATCCCGCCTGCTGCCGTGCTCGATTTGGCCACACCGGTCAGCAGCCACCGACCCTGGATACCACCTAACCGACGACGTAACAATACCAGCAGCCAGGCTGTCTCGATAAGGGTCGCCACCGAATTGGCCAGCGCCAGGCCGCCGTGCGCCACGTCGGACGAACCGAGCGCCAGGAACAGGCGGCTGAGGCCAATGCTGAGGGCCACATTGAGCGCCATGGCCGCACTTCCTATCGCCACCGGCGTCTTGGTATCATGCATGGCGTAAAAGGCGCGGACCAGGATTTCCAGGAAGGCATGACCTGGCAACCCAATGGTGTAAAACGCCAACGCCCACGAAACGCTAGCGGTTGAAATTGCGGTGAACTCGCCCCGTTCAAATAGCAGCCGTATGATTTGAGTGCGTAGTACCAGCAGCCCGACCGCGGCCGGCAGTACCAGGTACCAGACGCCACGCAGGGTGGATGAAATCGTGCGCTGCACCTCATTGGTCTCGCCCCGGGCCACCAGTTCGGCAAAGGTGGGAAAGGCGGCGATTCCGACGGCCTGCGCGGCCACCCCCAAGGGCAGTAACATCACCCGCATGGCATAGTCCAGCGCGCTGACGGCGCCTTCGCCGAAGGCCGACGCGAGGTTCGTGTTGACCCAAAAGTTGACCCGGGTCACGGCCAACCCCAGGACACGTGGGCCCATCAGGCGCGCGACCTGGCGCACGGAGGGGTTGCTCCATCCCCACCCCCAGTGATAGGATGCACCCCGCCCTCGCAAGCCCGGTAACTGAACCAGGAGGTGCAGAAAGGCGCCAACAACCACCCCGAGGGCAACGCCCCGTATTCCCAAAGTGGGAGCCAGCAAAACTGCTCCCCCGATGATGCCCAGGTTGTACAGAATGGGGGCCAGTGCTGGCAACAGAAAGTGCTGCTGCGCATTGAGGATTCCCATGAGAAGGCCGCTGATGCTAAACACCACCGTCGCCACCAGCATCGTTCGCAGCAGTTCGACAGTCAGCACTTGCCCCTCGAATGACATGCTGGGTGCCAGGAGACGGGCAACAATTGGCTTGGCCAACAGTCCGGTGAGCACCGAGAACAGGGCCACTACCAGAAAAATCAGATTGGCGATCTGGCTGGCCAATCGCCATGCGCCGTGGCGGTCGCCCCGCGTCAACAGACCGGTGAAGACCGGGATAAAGGCAGAAGCCAGCGCCCCGCCGGCGACCACCAGGTAAAGGGTCTCGGTCACAATGTTGGCGGCAGCAAAGGCGTCCATGGCGATGGTGGTGCCAAACAGCCGCCCAATGACCATCTGCCGCAGAAGGCCCAACAGCCGAGCGGCGACCGTGGCTGCCATTACCACGCTAGCTGCGCGGAAGATGCGTGACCGAGGGGTATGAAGCATGCCGGGTATTGTAACGGGAATTGTGTACGGGACCAACTGCCCCTAGCGCGCCGAGAGCCGGGCGCCGACCCCGGCTCTCTTAAAAGGAGGAGAAGAAGAGATTTCACCCTTCAATAGTAATTCTACTTCATTGTGCGGGTCCAAGCTGGACGCCCAGCGAACGTCTTCCCTACGCAAAACCTACGGTAGTGAAGAAATTCACGATCGGTCACCTGCGGGGCGCGGCATCCAGACGGGCCCGAACTCCTCTCCCAGACTCTCGGTGAGGTTGATGGGGTTGCTTCCATCGGCCAGCATCACGAATATGTTCTCGCGGCCGTCACGCGTTGAGACAAAGGCAATTCGACCTCCATCTGGTGACCATGCGGGTAGGCTGTCGTCGGCCGGATGATTGGTCAAGTTGACAGCCTGGCTTTCGCAGCCGTCCACCGCATCAACGCAGGCCATATCCAGCAGGTAGATCTCGGTGTTGCCGTCTCGGTTGGAGACGAACAGCATTCGACTTCCATCTGGTGACCAAGTTGGAATGCCGTCGTCGGCCTCATGGGAGGTGATGCGCCGAATATCGGTTCCATCGGAGCGCATTAGGTAGATGTCCTGGTTGCCCGCCTCGTCGACCACGTAGGCGATGCGAGTGCCATCAGGCGTCCAGGCGGCGTCGTGTTCTTTGGCGTCTGGTGTTTCCGTCAGACGTTTCACATCCCAGCCGTCCCAAGACATCACGTACAGCTCGTCGTTTTTGTCTCGGTCCGAGATGAACAAGATGCGCTGTCCGTCCGGCGACCAGAGCGGGAAATATTCGCTCGAATCGGGCGTACCGGCGGTCAGATTGTGTTTTACGTGGGTTTCTACATTGACCCGGTAGATATCGAATTGGCCGCTCTGAAACGAATAGTAGGTGACGAATCGGCCGTCTGGCGACCACTGAGGGAAAAGATCGGGTCCCATCCATATGGTCAGGTTCGTTGGAAGGAACGCAGATCCGTCAGCCGGAGTGTAATAGATGTCCCAGTTTTCCTGGCTGTCGCTCACAAAGGCCAGCAGGCGGCCGTCTGGCGAATAGGCCGGCCGGAATGCACGGCCGCGCGGGTAGAGCGTAAGGTTGCGTTCCTCCCGGGTGTCCGGATCCAGGACTATGATGTCCACCTCGCCGTCAAGGTCCCGCCAAAATGCGATCTGATCGCCGCGTGACTCCGGCGTTGGGTCTGGTGTGACTGCCGACACGGTGGGCGAGTTAGCTGTCTTGGTAGCGGTCGGTGTACGGGGCGCTTGCCGCGTGGCATCAATCGCCGCCTCGGCAGTGGCGGCCTGTTCTGTTGGGTTCGGGCCAGGACCTGGCGTGCCGCTGCACGCCATCAGGAGCAGCGCCAGGATCACAAACGGCGCGGTCTGTTTCAACACAATGACCTCCTTCAATCCTGTACCGCAATGAGGATGGTTGATAATGGTATGGAATCGCCAACCGGCACGTCATCGATGGTAACGAGCAGACGGGTGTTTGGATCCCCTACCGGATAGAGGCCGGCAATCAGCCGGTACTGCCCGGAAAGCGCGCCGCCGGGTATCAAGAGGCCGTGCCGATCGGTAACCGTCTGACCCGGTTGCCAGGTAGTGGTCAGCGCAAGGCCACCTCCCGGCTCGCTATCTCGCTGGGAGAGCAGTGCACCGTCCGCAGCCAGCAGATGGAGGAAGACCTTGTAGCGTTCGTTGACCGGGGTCAGCGTTTCCCAGAAAAGGCTCACCTGGATAATATCGCCGGGAGAGAACCGATCTGGTTCAATGGTGTAACCGTGCAACAGGATAGAATCGCCCAGACGTGCCTGTAGCGGGGTCTGCAGGTGGTTGGTTGCAGAAACCGGTACCGAATAGATGACCAGGCGGACGTCGCCCCACCATTGATCGTCCGCCTTGAATGCATGGGCATCCAACCATTTTTCGACCAGGTGTTGCGGGTCGCTTTCCGCCTCCGCCCAGAGAAGAGCAAAAACGCGGCCATGAGAACCCGCGATCTGCTCCAGGTCGGCCGTCAGCTCAGCTTCGATCGCCGGCCGGCTGCGTGGCAGCGGATACGTGCGATCCAGGTGCGGGTAGTAGTAGGTAAACACCTCCCACTGATTTGGGGCGTTCAGAATAACGGCGTCGCCCGGACGGGCAATGGAATCCAAATACTGCGCGATTCCCCGGTAATCAGCTCGGGCATAGGTTGGGTTGTTATAGAGGTTGTCGAGTGACTCGGCGGTGAAGGAAAGCGTCAGCCCCAGGCTGAGGGCCAGCGGGAAGAGCAGGCGCAACCCCCCTTTGCCATCCACTGAAGGGCCTGTAGGGAACCAAGCGGCCGCACCACGGCCGAAGATGAGGCACAGGGCAGGGCTCGCAACCAGCAGGAACTTGGCAAAGGCCGGTTTGTACAGATTGAGCGCCAAAACCAGTGCAATGGGGACGAGACACCATGACACCACCAGCAACCAACCTGAGAAAGACCCCGCGCCGTCGCGTTCCCGGTGCGTCCAGATCCCCAGTGGCAACAAGCCGATCGCCGCCAGGAAAGCAAAGCCAAGGAGGCCCACAGTCGAGTCTGCGGTGCTGATGGTGGTCCCCAATGTCAGCAGGCGCCAGACGTCCGCCAGGACTGAACCCCAGCTGTACTGGTCTGCGGTGGCCGGCCAGCCCAATACCTGCCGCAGCGCGACGGGAGTCCAGGGGGCAAAGAGCAACGCCACCAGCATATGTGCCAGGACCCATTGCCGAAGCCTCAACCAGCTCCTGGTGCGGATAATGGCCGCGGTTCCCAGGATCAACGGCGCGGCCATCACCAGCGGAAACAGGTAGTGGGTGTAAAGGCCCGAAACGGTGGCACCAACATATGCTGCGAACCAGAGATTCCTGCTCTTGACACCTTCAACGTGAGTCCCTGCACGCCATAACCGCCAGGCCGCAGCCACGGCTACCGCTCCCCAAAAGGTCACCCAAACGTAGGAACGGGTTTCCTGGCTGTAGTAGATCTGAAAGGGGTTCACCGTGGCCATGAACGCCGCCACCACGCCGCCAGTGGGGCGAAAAAGCCAGGCGCCCAGCCGGTAAATCAGCGCGACCAGACCGATTCCGCCCATCACCGACAAGGACCTCAGAGCGAATTCGCTTGGGCCGACTAGCATTCGCCAGAAATGGAGACTGAGGTAGTAGAGAGGCGGATGGATGTCACCGGCCGCACCCTCCAGAATAAGCCGTACGCTGCGCTCGGCAAGACGGGCGCTGTTGCCCTCGTCGTTCCAAAAAGACTGGGCATCCAGGCGGTGCCAGCGCAAATATGATGCCAGAAGGAGACAGAGGATGAGTGCGACCTGGACATAGGTCGTTGACCGCTCTCGCCTTGTCGAACCGGTGGCCCGTTCGCCCATCAGTCTATTCGCTGGTCCGGGCGTCTGTCCAGGGGTTCTGTCGGATATACTCGCGCATGGCCGGATAGACTGGAGTCAGCGAGAAATCCGGTTCGACCATGCGAAAGTAGTACCACTCCTGGTCCTTTTCCGCGTCGCTGGCCCGTTTGAAGAACCAGAAGCTGATCACGCCCACCCAAGGCCACTCTTCTCGGGCGCGCTGATATGCCATTGGTGCGTACTGGGCCCCCTGCTCTGGGGTAACCTGCCCATAGGTACCGTGGATCAGCACTGCGTCCGGGACGGGATTCCAATTCATCTCGCTGATCCAGATGGCTTTGTGGGCGTCGCCGTTCTGCACCATCAGGTCACGAACTAGCTGGTTGCGTCCATAGTTGATGGTGGTTGGCTGATTTCGCCGATCTGTCGGACCGGACCAGAGACCATAGCCCTGCACAGAAAGCACATCAAAGCATTCGCCGGCTCCTGCATCATACATCCGTTGCAGAAACACCAGGTCGTTCATATTGCGGTGCGTCACTTCCAGGGTCGGCGCCAGCGCTCCGCTTAGCACGATAGCCTGTGGGTCGGCCGCCTTGACCCGGGTGTAGCCGTGACAGAGCAGCTCCGTGTAGGCTTCTGGGTTTACCGGCGCCTCGCCCCATTCTGGGTAGATGTTGGGTTCGTTCCAAAGCTGGTAGGCGCTGATCCGCCCGGCGTATCTGGTAGCTACGGCTTGTACATAGTCGCCATAATCAGCCAGATTGTCCGGCGGGGCCTGGGCTCCTGCAGCATCTCCCTGGGCGCGGGACCAGGCAGGCGGGTTGCTCAGCCGCACGATCATCTCCAGACCGGTCTGCTCCGCCAGGCCCACGATCTGGTCGTACTTGGCCCAAGCGTCCACACCCGCTGGTTCGTTACGCCGGTCCACGAAATCCCCTTTGCCGTGGATCTCAATGTCCTCCCATGGGAACTCTTGGCGGATCCAATGAAAGCCGGCTTCCGCTACAAGCTCGACCTGTCGCAATCGCTTGGCAGGCTCCACCTCTTCCTGCAGAAACGTATTCATGCCGAACGGGTTAACCCGGGCCCAAACGGCCGCGCTCTGCGGTTGGGTGGACGGCTGCGGCCGAAGCCTGCCCATTGCCAGTTGTAGCACGGCCCGCAGTTGCCCCGGCAAGGCCTCCTCACCGGTCCAGTTGAACAAGGGTCCAGAGAGAGGACCACGCGCCAAGAGGAGGGCCCCGGCAATCAGCACGGTCGTAACGCCAAGAAGTATCCACCAACGGGCGTCTAGTATGCGCGAGGGTCTCGTTTGCATGTGTCGCCTGGCCGCCGAACCCTGACTTTCAGGTGTATTCCGGCTCGTTGAAACCTATTTTATCATAATGAGAAGGGCCCTGTAACCAGACTCATCTTCGAGGAACGGCGCCTAGCTCAGGGACGCGCCGTTCGCGGCCGAACGTGCTGATGCCCCAGGCGACCAGAGTCTGCTATAATACGAGTTTTGTGCGGCGTGGTTCGGTGGCGCTCACGGAGATTGCATTGGCGACGATCTATACGGAAGCCCAGGTTACGGATTGGTTGCAGACGAATCTGCCTTCGTGGACCATAGAACAGGGCAATCTGGTTCGCACCTTTGTCACCGGCAATTGGCAGCTCACGCTGCTGCTGGCCAACACCATCGGCTATCTGGCAGAAGCCGCCTGGCACCACCCTGAAATGATCCTCAGCTATCCCCGATTGACCGTTCGTCTGCAGACACACGATGTCTCCGGCATTACTGACAAGGATCTGGAGTTGGCACGGCGAATCGAGCAAATAGCCGTGTGGCGTCCGTCAAAAGGGGACGCTCTAGAGGGAACTCCCAACCGCTGGGTCAAGTAAGCGTTGTCGCAGTCGGAATACCACAGGACAGTATCCAATGAGCGGTTGGCGGTAGCCACATGACGAAACCACCACAAACCTCTTCCGGTCGGCCTTATCCGCTCGGTGCGTCGTTTCAAGAGGGGGGCGTGAATTTCGCACTCTTTACCAAGAGCGGGACTGCGGTGGAGTTGTTGCTCTTTGATCGGTACGATGATCCCCGGCCGGCGCATGTGCTGCCTCTGGATCCGCTGCACAATCGCACGTTCTACTACTGGCATGTCATGGTGCATGGCCTGAGACCCGGACAGCTTTATGCTTACCGCGTAGCCGGCCCGGTTGAACCTGCCGAGGGTCACCGGTTCAACTACGCCAAGGTCCTGCTGGACCCGTACGCTCGGTGCGTCATCCATGGTGACAACTGGTCGCGCCAGGATGCCCAGGGGTTCGGCACCAACTATGCCAGCGCATTGAAAGCTCAGGTCGTTGACTATCGGGACTTTGACTGGGAAGCTGATCAACCGTTGCGCTTGGCCTATCGAGACCTGGTGATCTATGAGATGCACGTGCGGGGTTTCACCAGGCACCCGTCATCGGGGGTTGCGGATGCGGGAACATTCCGGGGCGTCGTGGCCAAGATACCGTACTTGAAGTCATTGGGTGTCACGGCCGTCGAGCTATTGCCGGTGCAGCAGTTTGATCCACAGACCGTTGATCGGCGCAACCCTTTCACCGGCGAAGTACTGGTGGATTACTGGGGATACAATCCGATCGGGTTTTTCGCTCCCCACCAGGGGTATTGCTGCCGGGACGGCTCTCCCAACCGGTGCGCAGTGACAGAGTTTCGACAGATGGTCAAAGCGCTGCACCAGGCTGGGATTGAGGTCATACTGGACGTGGTTTTCAATCACACGGCTGAGGGTGGCGCTGACGGCCCGACCATCAGTTTTCGCGGGCTGGAGAACCGCGCCTACTATATGTTGCAGGGGGACAAGAGCCAATACAGCAACTACAGTGGGACGGGCAACACGTTCAAGGTGAACCATGCCATCGTCCGACGGCTCATCCTGGACTGCCTGCGGTACTGGGTGCAAGAGATGCACGTAGACGGTTTTCGCTTTGACCTGGCCTCTATCTTTTCGCGCGATGAGAACGGCAAGCCGATGGAGAACCCTCCCATCTTGTGGGAGATCGAGTCGGACCCGGTGCTGGCCAGCACCAAAATCATTGCTGAAGCCTGGGATGCGGCCGGGCTGTATCAGGTTGGCTCGTTCATCGGTGATCGTTGGGCCGAGTGGAACGGCCGATATCGCGATGATGTGCGACGTTTCGTCAAAGGAGACCGCGGCATGGTGCGCCATTTCGCCGCCCGATTGGTGGGCAGCCCTGACCTATACTCCGACCCTGGGCGGCAACCCCATCGCAGCGTCAACTTTGTCGCCTGCCACGACGGCTTTACGCTCAATGATCTGGTTTCCTACAACGAAAAACACAACCTGGCAAATGGTTACGACAATCGGGACGGTCTGGATGTCAACCATAGCTGGAACTGCGGCGTCGAGGGACCCACCGATGACCCGGAAGTCGAGCGCCTTCGGCTGCGCCAGATCAAGAACTTTTTCGCCATACTGCTGGTATCGGTGGGCACGCCGATGATCCAGATGGGAGACGAGGTTCGGCGCACCCAATTTGGCAACAACAACGCTTTCTGCCAGGACAATGAGATGAATTGGTTCGCGTGGGGACTGGTCGAGCGCAGCGCCGAGCTGTTGCGTTTTGTGAGGGGGATGATCCGTATCCGGCGCCAGCATCCCAGTCTCAACGGAGAGTTTTACATCTCAGAGCAGCGCCGCCGAGACGGTAGCCTGCGATACCTGACCTGGCACGGGGTGAAGTTGGAGGAACCTGACTGGGGTGATGAATCGCGCAGCCTGGCGTACACTCTCCACGATTACCCAGACGATGTGGATATCCATGTGATGGTCAACGCATACTGGGAGCCGTTGACCTTTCAGCTACCACCCCTGGCAGCCGGCCGGCAATGGTTCCGCGCCGTAGACACAGGGTTAGCGGCGCCGGCTGACCTTCCCCACAGAGGACTCGAGCCACCGATTGGCCATGCTCATTACCAGGTTGGTGACCGATCGGTAGTGATGCTCGTTGCCGCGTAGCCGTTTACGATCGGGTGTTGGACACCCGAAACCGGATTACCTCGCTCTTGGTAGAGTTGCCTGCGGCATCGTGGGCAACTGCGTAGACTGTGTGGGTCCCAGCCGCACCTCGGATCATCCACTGGTAGGTGAAAGGAGCAACCGCGCTGCTCCCAACCGGGTTGCCGTCCACAAAGAACTCGACTCGGTCCATGGAGACGTTGTCCTGTGCCAGCGGTTGGATGGTCACCCACTCGTCGTTCGGCCAAAAGAATTCCTGATCAGGCAACGGGAAAGTCAGTCTGATCTCTGGCGCAGTGTTGTCCACGGTGACCTGGAGCGTGGTCTGCTCGAAAGTCTGATCGTGTCGGACGGCGGTCACTTGAACGCTGTAGAGTCCATCAAGCCCGGATGCGTCCCATACCTCCAGCAATTCGTTGTCGCGGCGCTCGCCATGTTCACCTCCGACGAGTTGCCAGGCGGTAGGATTGAGCCCGCTGCCAAACGCCACCCGGTAAAACGCCAGGTTGTCCACCAGGACGTTTCCCATGAGGGGTACCTCCCCGCGAACGTACGCATAGGGGAGAGGTGACAAGATAGCCACTGGGCCGGTCCCGGGAGCGGGACCCTGAATTACGTCGTACTCGGTAGGTGGTTGTGGCCAACGCTCCCGTTGCTCTTCGCTCAATCCCGCCAGCCAGTCGGCCGCCTCCGGCGGAAGCAAGGTGAACACCTTTTCTTCAACCAGTTCAGGAGGGGTGAAAACCGTCGCCAGCTTGTTTGTCTCTCGATTGATGCGTACTGCCTGGTAGATCCCATCCGGAGTGGTAGGTTCAGTGCCACTGACAAAGTATTCAGACCGGGTTGGGCACCACTGCGTTGGTAACAAGCCCGACGTCGCGCAGACCGACGTCTGGATGATGCCGGCTGGTTGTGTCCAGGTGGCAATGGGTTCATCCTGCATGGCGTAGCTCATCACGGCGTGCCAGATGGGGGCTGCGCCCAGCGAACCTGGGGTTTCGATCATCGGCGTGTTGTCGCTGTTGCCAACCCATACGCCCACGGCCAGTTGGGGGGTAAAGCCGACGGTCCAACCATCCTTGAACGAATTGGTGCTGCCCGTCTTTACCGCCGCCGGACGCTCCCCGGGAAGCTCCAGGGCGTTAGGGCAACCAAACGCAGCACAACGAGCGCGTCGGTCGGACATGATGCTGTTCATGAGCCATGCCAGTTGCGGTGTAAGGATTTCGCGTCGCTGCGGTTGGGTATATTGATAAAGGCTGTGTCCGTCCTTGTCTTCAACGTACAGGATCGCCACAGGGTCCAATTCGCGATAACCAGAGCGGCGATTCTGCTCCGGACGCTCCTGGCCGATCATCACGCCAAGGTTGCCAAATACCGAAAAGGAATAAACCATGTCGAGGAGTCTGACCTCGCCGCAACCCAGGGTGAGCGCCAGGCCACAGTCGGTCCCATGTTCGATGGTCGTGATGCCCATGTGATGTGCGGTCCGGAGGACGTTGTCGACCCCGACCCAATCCATCACGATCACAGCGGGCAGGTTGTACGAGTTCGCCAGCGCGTCGCGCAGGCTGACCGGTCCGTGTTCACGCCGGTCATAGTTCGCCGGCGGCCAAAAAGCGGGCGGTCCAGCAGGAACTGCTGCCTTGACATCCAGAATCATCGTGGCTGCCGTGTAGCCCTGCGCCAGGGCGGTCACGTAGGTGAACGGCTTGAACGAGGAACCCGGCTGCCGATATCCCAGAGCGACGTTGAATTGGCCGTCTATACTTGCGTCCCAGTAGTCCAGACTGCCAACCATGGCACGGATTTCGGCTGTGCGCGGGTCGATGGCTACAACGGAGGCGTTGGTCACATGATGGTCGCGGTTGAGTTCGGACTGGCTTATGTTCGGCAAGAAATGGGCAGCTGCACACCCGGCGATCACGCTTTCCGGTAGGGCGCTATCTGGACCGCCGAGCCGCGCTATATGGGCCCGCGCCGCGCACTCTGCCTGCCCCTGCAAATCCAGGTCGATGGTGGTAATCACCTTGAGTCCACCCTTGAATACTAGCTTTTCGCCAAACATTTGTTCCAGCTGCTTGCGTGCGTAGATGGCAAAGTGCGGCGCGCGAATGTCGTATCGAGCCTCGACCCCGCCCGCGTAATCCAGCGGAGCGAATTTCGCCTGAACCAGTTGTTCTTCAGTGATGTATCCATCACGCCACATGGCATCCAACACCAATTGCTGCCGCTTGACCGCTTCCGCCGGGTTATCAAACGGATTCTGGATTGGGTACTGGGGTATATGGACCAGCATAGCTGCTTCTGGCAGGGTCAGGTCGCGCGCCGACTTGGCAAAATAGACTTGAGCTGCCGCTTCGATGCCGTAGGCCAGATTGGCATAGTGATTGGTGTTCAAGTACCATTCCAGGATCTGTTCCTTGGAGTAGCGGCGGGTGATTTCGTTGGCCAGCAATACCTCGCGAGCCTTTCTAACATAATCGTCAAACCCAGGTCCTTCCGCGCTTACCACTCGATCCGCCGGATCAATAAGCACGTTCTTGACCAGTTGCTGGGTAATTGAGCTTCCGCCTTGCACTTCGTCACCGCTCAGATTCGCGACAAAAGCTCGGCCTATCCCCTCAAGGTCATACCCTTTGTTCTCCCAGAAGGTCTTGTCCTCCGCCGCCACCGTGGCATCAATGACGCTGCGCGGAAGATCATCCAGCGGAACCCACTGGCGGTCACCTCCACTGGGGTCAATTACCTCGTACAACAACACTTGGCCGGTGCGGTCGTACAGCTGGGTTGTCTGAAACGCGGTGTCGGTGTCTTTTTCCACCTTTTCAATGTCGGCTGCATCCGGCAGGTCGCGCACGATGTAGCTGTAAAAGCCGGCTGCCGCTGCAGCGCTGGCTGCAATCCCTGTGACGAACAGCGCGACGACAGCCACGATCGCCAAGACAATCATCTGGGAGAATATCAGCACAACACGCCCGCTTCCCTTGCGCTGGGCTACACGGCGCCGCCGTCTTCGCAATACATCGGTTGCGTTTGCCACATAGATACTATACCATGGGCAGGATCGAGCGCAAGGGAACGCACACACGCAGTCAACACCGCGGGGAACACCTGGTTCAGACCGTCGGGTGGGACTGAAGAATTCCCACTGTTGCGACGCCGGGCCTTATGATACAATCGGAGGAGATGGCTGCAATCAAGGTGCTCTGGGTTAAGGTAACGGCGGGTCCTCCGGCGGCGCTGCGCTGCCAGATGGGCGGAGGGCGGGCAGTTATGTATGAGCATCGCGATGGGATCAAGTCTGACCCGTTGCCCCGCGTCGGATTGAGCCGATCGTTTGACACGGTAGCTATTCGGGCGATGCAGCCGGCCGCACCACACAGATCAATGGTCGAACAGATTTTCCGAACGGCCCACCGGCCGGCGCTCTACCTGTTCGAGCCAGGCAAGCCGAGCTAGGGCATGATCCGGCCGTTTGACCTTCGCGACCTCAAGTTGGTCAAGGATTTAGAACCACAGCGAGTGGTTCTTGACAGCCGGATGGCCCTTTGTGATGATTACCGGCCGTTTCAGAACGCGCTGCTTGCCTATCTGCTCACCGGGCGGGGCACGCCGACCTTGGTTCTGCGTCAGCACCAGGCGGGGGGCGATCTGCGCGCATTTGGCCAGTGGCGGGAGATGCAGTGTTCCGTTCAGGGGAGCGGTGCCGGTCGAGTTCGCGCTCGGCTTACGGCGCTGGCTCTGGAGCCTTCTGGAAAGGAAGTTCAGGTGTGGCCCCAGCTGCTGGACGCGCTGGTGGAGCAGGTGGGCCAGCATGGTGTCATAGGTATGTCGGCCGAGGTCGACGACACGGGGTTTTGGTTCGAACTGCTGCAGCAAGCCGATTTCTCCGTATATAATCGCCAAGAGATCTGGAAGCTTCAGCCGAACGCCGGCCAGCATGAGCACCCTGGGTTCCAATTGCGCCTGGGAACCCCGGCCGACCGGTGGGCGGTGCAGCAACTGATCAGCAACACTGTTCCTCCCCTCATTCAACAGGTGGAATCGGATGAAGGGGCGGAAGCAGGGTTCTTGTGGGAGGAAGGAGGAGATGTCCTCGCCTTCCTCCGGGTCTACCGCGGACAGCGAGGGACCTGGTTGAAGCCCTTTTTCCACCCCCGGGCAGAATCAGTTGCCCGCCAGCTGATCCAGCAGGCAACGGCAATGTGTGCGCCCCAGGTGCTTTACTGCTGCGTGCGGCGCTACCAGCAGTGGCTGAGTCGGCCGCTAGAAGAATCGGGTTTCGAATCCCTAGGTACGCAGGCGGTAATGGTGAGGAACGTCGCGGTCCGGCTGCCCCGACCGGCACTGTCCCCGGCTCCCATGCGGGAAAAGGGTTTGGAGGTTACCACGCCGATTGCGCACAGCCGTGCGGGCGGAGCAAAATGATCCGCGATGCGGGTGGTTGGGACGATAGGAGTCACTTTGCACGAACGTATCACTGATGATTTGGGCGCAATGCTGGATGTGCTACCTGCAGCGGTTTGTGACCGGCTGCGGGAGATTGGCCGCCAGGACAGTTTCCTGGAGGTGATTTTGGATCTTGGCCGTGTTCCTACCGCTCGCTACACGGACGGAGAGGTAGTTCTCTCTACCCAAGAAGTGGCCTCGGAGGAGATTGCCGGGGTCGTATCGCGCATAGGGGATTTTGACGCCGACAATCGTGCCGGGATCGCTCGAACCCTCCACCGTATCTCAGCCATCCGGAACCGCAAGGGCGACGTGGTGGGCCTGACATGCCGCGTTGGACGGGCCGTGTACGGTACCATCGATATTGTCAAGGACATCATCGAGTCCGGGCGAAACGTACTGCTGCTGGGAGCACCTGGCGTGGGCAAGACGACGATGCTGCGCGAGGCGGCCAGGGTTCTGGCGGACGCGAAACGGGTCGTCATTGTAGATACCTCCAACGAGATCGGCGGCGACGGCGACATACCCCATCCGGCAGTCGGTCGAGCGCGCCGGATGCAGGTGGCAGAACCGATCTTGCAGCACGAAGTGATGATTGAAGCGGTGGAAAACCACAACCCCGAGGTGATCATCATCGACGAGATCGGCCGGGAGCTAGAGGCGGCCGCCGCCCGGACGATTGCTGAACGCGGCGTGCAACTGATTGGCACGGCGCACGGACGCACGCTGGACAACCTGCTGCTCAATCCCACGCTTTGTGATCTTGTGGGAGGGATCGAAAGCGTCACCCTATCGGATGAGGAAGCCCGTCGCCGAGGTACGCAAAAGACCGTTCTGGAGCGGCGCGCGCCGCCGACCTTTGGCGTCCTGATCGAGATTCAGGATCGTCAGCAACTGGCAGTCCATCTCAATGTGTCCGAGGCGGTAGATGCTCTGTTGCGCGGGCGCTTGCCGGAACCCGAGTTGCGCTATCGGGATGAAAATGGCCAAGTCCAAGTGGAAAAGGCCAGTTCCCCTGCACCGGAGCGGAAAGCCAACGGCAACGGGCGTCAAATCAACGGCCGGCAACCGAACAACCGAGAACTGACTGGTAGACCCCGTCCGGTGCGCGGCGCCGGCAAGACGGCTGTCATCTATCCATACGGTGTAGCGCGCAATCGCCTGTTGCAGGCAGCCAAGCGGTTGTCGGTCCCGATCCAGATTGTGGATAATCCGGGAGTGGCAGAGATGTTGGTGACTCTCAAGAACTATTACCGGCGTCGGCCGCGGGCCATTGTCGACGCCGAGCGTCGAAGCATGCCGGTCTTTGTGTTGCGGGCAAATACCGTTTCCCAGATGGAGAGTTTCCTGATCGACTGGTTTGACCTGGAGACAGAAGTTGATCCCGCGAGACAGGCAGTGCAAGAGGCCGAAACGGCCATCCAGAAGCTGCTGACCGGCGCAGATCAGGCAGAGTTGTCCCCCCAACCCGCGCACCTCCGCCGGAAACAGCACGAGTTGGCGCAGCAACACCAACTGACATCTCGCAGTTACGGGAAGGATCCAAGGCGGCGGGTGCGCATCTACCGAGATTGACGCGGGTTTGAGCCAGACCATGTTTGTCACGTTCGAGGGTCCCGAAGGGAGTGGCAAGAGCACCCAGATAAGGCTGCTCTTTCGGGCGTTGCGAGAGGCAGGCTATGACGTCCTTCTCGCCCGGGAACCGGGCGGGACGTCGATTGGCGACCAAATCCGCGATGTGCTGCATGACGCGCGCAATACCGAGATGCACCCGGCGGCCGAGATACTGCTTTACTCGGCTTCTCGAGCTCAATTGGTTGCACAGGTGATCCGGCCGGCCTTGGCGGAAGGTCGCATCGTATTGTGCGACCGCTTTGCGGATAGCACGATGGCCTATCAGGGTTACGGCCGGGGTCTGGACCTGGGAATGCTGCGCCAGATCACCGAATTTGCCACTGGCGGACTAATTCCGAACCTGACGCTCCTGCTGGATGTAGACGTGGAGGCGGGTCTGGCCCGTCGCCGCCGAGGCGGTGACGAGTGGAACCGTATGGACCAGCAGGCCATCGAGTTTTATGAGCGCACCCGCCAGGGGTATCTGGCATTGGCAGCGGCCGAACCGCACCGCTATATCTACATCGATGGCGGGGGGCCGGTGGAGGCGGTTGCGACAGCAATCTGGGATGCAGTGTTGCCGGTTCTGTCGTCACGCCATGGATGACGCTGCGCCGCCGGTCCATCCGAATAACCGGCTCAACCAACTGGCCGGTAACGAATGGCTCTATTTCACCAAATCGGTTCTGCAGACCTCGTACCCGGCTGCCTACGGGCATGATCTTCGGCGACAACACGGCGCGAACAAACCGCCCCAGTTAATGGCCCACATCATCGAGTTCTTTACCAAGCCGGGCGGCACCGTGCTGGACCCCTTTGCCGGCGTCGGCGGCACGTTGATTGGGGCCACCACGGTTGGTCGGGTCGCCACCGGCATCGAGTTGAATCCGCGTTGGGTTGAGGTCTATAGACAGGTATGCCGGCGGGAAGGGCTCGCCGAGCAAGAGACGATCATCGGCGATTGCCTGGAGGTGCTGCAACGGCTGTTGGCAGCTGGGTGCCAGTATGATCTGATCGCTACCGACCCACCCTATAGCATTGCGCTGGCCAAGACTCTGTCCGGTGACCGCTATGCGGCCGAGTTCTCGAATCGGCGCACCGATTTCGACACGTTTGGTGACGACCCGCGTGATTTCCGCAACCTGGAGACGTTCGAGCAGTATTATGAAGCTATGGGCCAAATGGCGGAAAAGGCGTACCCTCTATTGCGACGCGGCGGGTACCTGGTACTCATCATTCGCGACTCGTACCAGAACGGCGAGTATGTGATGGCCTCCTATGAGATCAGCCAACGTGTTCGCGCGGCCGGCTTTGTGATGAAGGGGATCAAAATCTGGTATGGCACTGGGGCACGTGTGCGACCTTATGGGTACCCGTATGCATATGTGCCAAACATCATCCACCAGAATCTGCTGATTTTCCAGCGCTAAAAGTCATCCAGGTTGTCCAAACCGCCCATACCACCCAAACCGCCCATACCCGAATCCTCAGCCAGTTCTGGCATCGTTCTTTCGATCGATTCAGGGTCTTCACCGGACTCTAGTCGACCGACCACCTCATCGAACTCGGGACCCAGGTCCTCACCCATCTCGCCGCTCATTTTTCGCATCCAGCGACCCAGCGACCGCGGGTCGTTTTCGTCCAACCCGCCCATGTCCATGTCGTCGGCGAGCGAATCCATCCGGGCGTCCTCTGACTTGGCAAATGCCACCCGGCTGATCACCGCTGCCAGGTCATTGCTTCCGCATGTGGTGCAGGTCGGCTGGGCCTCATCGTACGCAGCATAGGTGGCAAAATACTGCGTGATCTTGCGGCCGCAGGCGCGGCACCGATACCGGTAAAAAGGCACTCTACCTCCTGTGAAGGGCTATCTTCGAGATGCTATAACCGTCACAATCTATTATAATCGACCGAAATACAGGAGCAAGTGTGATTCCCGTGGACCCTTATCTGCGATCGATAGAGCCATTGCTGGTGGTTATCTCAGGCCCCTCCGGTGTGGGCAAAGATACCGTGGTCAAATTGATGGCGGAGCGGAAGGTACCCTTTTTCTTTGTCGTGACGGTAGCCGATCGCGAGCTGCGTGCGGGTGAGGTGCATGGCAAGGACTATTTCTTTGTGAGGCCGCCCGAATTTGATCGGATGATCGACGAGGATCTGCTCTTGGAATGGGCGCACGTATATGGCGGGCGCAAAGGTGTGCCCCGTGAGCAGGTGCGCCGGGCAATTGCCAGCGGCAAGGACGTGATCATGCGCCTGGATGTGCAGGGCGCAGCCACAATCCGTCGCCTGGTGCCTGATGCCGTGCTCGTTTTTCTGATTGCCTCGTCAGAGGAAGAGATGGTTGCACGCTTGCGGGCCCGCAAAACCGATTCGGAGGAGGAAATCGCCCGGCGTATCGCGGAAGCCAAAGCTGAGGTCCAGCGGGTGGGTGAGTTCGACTACCTGGTGGTCAATCCACATGGACGGCCCGATGCGGCAGTTGATGATATCCTGGCCATCATCAATGCCGAGCACCGGCGGGTGCAACAACGGAGGACCGATCTGGAGCTCAATGGTCAAGTGGAGCAGCCGGCAGAAGGAGGTTGCCCTGGGTCCTGAGGTGCTTCTGGCAGAAATCTACGGTTACGCGGGGCTGAGACACAACTCATTCGTCGTCAACCCGCCAGCCGCAGTAAGGTCAGACGAAGAGGCGGCCATCACGGTGCAGGACTCTGGCGTGATCGGTGATCTGCCCCGCAAGCACTGCCTGTCCGACTTTTGTATTGGCGTCCAGGTCCCATATGGCCAGATGGCAGTCTTGGTACAAACGTGCAGGCCGCAATGGATCGGGCAATAGGGCAGGACCAGCCTTTGGGCTGTGATTGATCAGATGGCGACACAAACCTGCATCATGGGGGCAACCGGATTCATTGGGGGGGCAATTGCGCGAGCCGCGGTGGAGCGTGGCTGGCGGGTCCGGGCGTTGCGGCGCCGGCCGAAAGCCGTGGGGGCCCTGGGAGATATCAGCGATCGCGTCCAGTGGGTGGACGGCGCCATTGAGGATCACGACCGCCTGGTGGAGGCTATGTCAGGTTGTGACCTCGTCTTTCACCCGGCCGGGTACTATACCAGCCGCCATGCGCCGTTGGCCCAGCACTTGGCGGCCGCAGTCCTCCAGATACGTCAGGTATTGGGTGCATTCGAGCAGTCCGGGGCCGGCCGGCTGGTTTACACCAGCAGCCTGACCACGATCGGCCCACCATCCAGGCCAGATCGCCTGGCAGACGAAAGTGACCCTTTTCAGCCGGGAAGCGAACCAAAGAGCCCATATTATGAGTGCAAGGCTGCGATGGAAGCGGAGGTTCTGACGGCCGCGACCCGCGGAGTGGAGGCGGTGGTCTGCAACCCGACCATGACATTCGGTCCGGGTGACGTCAAGGCTTTTACCGGCCGCCTGCTGATTATGGCACACCGTGGCTGGTTGTTGGCCAGTCTTCCTGGGACCCTCAACTTTGTGGATGTTCGGGAGGTGGCCGTTGGACATCTTGAGGCTGGCGAACACCTGCCCAGGGGCGAGCGAGTCATTCTGGGGGCGCACAATCTGCCGGTGCCAGAGGCGTTTCGGCTGATCACCGCAGCGGCCGGTCGACGCCCGCCCCTTTTCACTGTGCCTCGTCAGTTGGTCGAAACCACCGGCTGGTTGCTCTCCAAGCTTCCGATCTTTGCACTGCAGGACCACATGACCACGCTTCACTGCTGGAAAGCGCTCAATACCGCCAAAGGGGAAACGCTTCTGGGAATTCGGCCACGTCCGTTTGCGGAGACTATCGAGGATGCGCTGGCTTGGTACCGGAAGCATGGTTACTTGAAATGAGGAGCTAACAGATGCAGGTTACCAGCGATCAACGTTATACACGTCTGAGTGCAGCGATACGCGACCGCGATCTGGACTGCCTCGTATTGGTGCCGGGCGCCAACCTGACCTACGTCACTGGCCTTACGTTCTTCCTCGGTGACCGTCCCACGGCCGGTTATTTCTTCCCCGACCGGCCGCCGGCGTTGGTGCTACCGGTTCTGGAAGCGCCCAAAGCGGCCGGTCTCGATCTGGAGCTATTTACCTGGAGTGATGAGGCGGGGTACACCGGTGCGTTTCAGCGCGCGGCGGGTGAACTGGGGTTGGCCGGCCGCCGCATTGGGGTTGAGGCGTTCACCATGCGCGTAGTAGAGTTGCAGCTGCTGGAACAGACCGCCCTGGCGGCCCGCCTGATTCCCGCAGATGGCGTGGTGGCCGGCTTGAGGATGCGCAAGGATCTGGAGGAAGTCGAGCAGATGCGCCGGGCGGCCGACTTGGCGCAGCGGGCGCTTCAAACAACACTGGCTGAGTTCCAGGTGGGCATGACCGAGCGCCGGTTGGCTTCGATGCTCAAGATCGCCTTGTTGGAGGCCGGCGCGGAGGGGCTTCCATTTGATCCCATCGTGGCTGCCGGCCCCAATGCGGCCAACCCACACGGCCACCCAACCGACCGGCCGGTTCAGGAGGGGGATTTCCTCCTCTTTGATTGGGGAGCCACCGTGAACGGATACTGCTCCGATATTACCCGGACCTATCCCGTGGGACGGATGGAGCCAGAGATGCGAACAATCTACGACCTGGTGTTGGCGTCGAACCAGGCGGGCCAGAAGGCCGTCCGTCCGGGCGCATCGTGCGAACAGGTTGACGCGGCCGCCAGGCACGTCATCGATCACGGAGGGTACGGCGGGAGGTTCTTCCACCGCACCGGCCATGGCTTGGGCATGCAGGGCCATGAACCACCTTCGATTGTTGCCGGCAACGACCAGGTTTTGGAGCTGGGAATGACCTTTACGATTGAGCCGGGTATCTACCTGGCCGGCCGCAATGGCGTCCGTATCGAGGATGACATGGTGGTCACAGAGGAAGGTTCCGAGTGCCTGACGACCCTGTGCCGGGATTGGATACCGGTGGGATGAAGTGGCGACAAAGTTTCGATACCCGTCTGATCGCCCGGGTCGGCATTGTCGCGGCCGTCTACGTCGCCGGGACGCTGGCCCTGGCGCCGATCTCCTATGGTCCGCTGCAGTTTCGTGTCTCGGAGATGCTAAAGGCGCTGGCTTTGGTCCACCCCAGTTACGCAGCCGCTTTTGGACTGGGCACGTTGATCAGCAACCTGACCAGTCCCTTTGGCGTGTTTGATTGGGCGCTGATGCCGGTGGTGGACGTTGCCGCCGCGCTGCTCTGCTACCGGATGCGAAGGTGGCCCGTCCTCGCGCTGGTCGTTCAGGCGCTACTAATTGCGGCCGGAGTGGCGGCGTTTCCTCTGGGGATGGGAGGCGGTTTTCCCCTGTTGCCCTCGTTCCTTAGCGTGGGCGCATCGCAGGTTGTGCTCCTGCTGGCCGGATACGGGTTGGTTCGGGCGGTTCAACGGGCGTATCCGGCAGGACTGGCCTGAAGGGCCCTCTGCCGGCAGCCCGTATCGCGGACGATGGCCCAACCTGACAGGTTTGTCTGGCCGAGTTAGTGGTCGCACGTTGGCGCCGGTCCGGCGTTTGGGGGCACCAGCCGTGCATCGGCTCCTGGAGCCAGGGACTGCGTCGTGGGCCGTGTCGTAGGCCCAGGGGGTATCTGGCTCGGGCAGGCTGACAACCGAACGATTCGCGGCATCGGTAAACGGTTGGTCCGCCAATGAACCTGTGTTAGAATCCGGGGGTATTCGCATCGTCAATCGGACAGCGTCATGGGCGGTTCACCATTCGACGTTGGTCAGCCAATTCCGCGAGGTCTCCATGATTCACGAAACATCCATCCGGGTGAAAGACAACATACAGCGAGTCATCGTTGGCAAGGGGGAGGTGATTGACCTCTGTCTGATTGCCATCCTCTGCGAGGGTCATCTACTCATGGAAGACGTGCCGGGTACCGGCAAGACCACCCTGGCCAAGGCAATTGCCCGGTCGTTGGATTGCTCGTTTCGTCGCATCCAGTTCACGCCGGACCTGCTGCCTTCAGACGTAACGGGCATTTTCTACTACAACCAGAAGAAGCAAGAGTTCGAATTCCGGCCTGGTCCGGTGCTGGCTCAGATTGTGCTGGCGGATGAGATCAACCGGGCGACTCCCCGCACCCAATCAGCGTTGTTGGAGGCGATGCAGGAGCGCCAGATCACCGTCGACGTCGCGACCATGCAGCTGCCTCGTCCGTTTCTGGTGATAGCTACCCAAAACCCCATCGAGTTGGAGGGCACCTTTCCTCTTCCTGAGGCTCAGATTGACCGTTTCCTGATGAAGGTTCTCATGGGTTACCCGACAGACGAGGATGAGAATGATATCCTGCTCCGGTACCAGCAGGGAGACCCGCTAGAGACGCTGGGTCCGGTGCTGGCGACCGATGAGATTATTGCGATGCAGAAACAGGTGCGGCTGGTGAGGGTCGAGGAGTCCGTTCGGCACTATATCGTGAACATCTGCCGGGCCACCCGGGAGCACGACGATGTGTCGGTGGGCGTGAGCCCGCGGGGTACCATGGCCCTCTTTCACACCTGCCAGGCGCTGGCCGCGGTTCGGGGACGGGACTATGTGATCCCTGATGACGTCAAGTACTTGGCTCCTTGCGTGCTCACGCACCGCATCATGGTGAATCCGAGAACCCGGCTGCGAGGTAGAAGGCCGGCCGATGTGGTGAACGATATTGTTGACGCGGTTGCCGTGCCGGTGGAGAGCCCCTAAATCCTATTGGTTATCAGGGTCTGCCAGTTCATGGGCAGTCATAACGGAACGAACCAAGATCCACAAAAGGGGGAAGAGCCATCTGAGGTAATCGGCCGCCGTATGGGCGTTCGTGTATTGAGGGTGCGCAAGGAGGGGATGTTCAGCGAGGCTTGGTTCTGGCTGGCCGGCATCTTTGTAGTGGCAGGAGTGGTGACGCGCGAGATCGGTTTCACGGCTCTGGCTGCCTGCCTATTGACGATCGTTCTGGTAAGTTGGGCCTGGAACCGATGCGCTCTGGTGGGCCTGGAATACCACCGCCACTTTGACCGCCAACGCGTCTTCCCCGGTGAGACCGTGCGAATGACCATTGAAGTCATCAACCGCAAGGTGCTGCCGCTGAGCTGGGTCCGATTTGAGGACGAGCTTCCGCTGGCACTGGATCCTATCGAGCTTCGACTGACGCCATCCGCCACTTCTGAAAGAACTGGACTGCTCCGCTCTGCGTTCTCGATGCGCTGGTACCAGAGAGTGCGGCGGAGTTATCAGCTGCACTGTCGGCAGCGGGGCCATTACTATCTGGGTCCCGTCAAGGCAGAGTCGGGGGACCTGTTTTCCCTTTTCACCACGCAGGCGGATTGGCTGGTGCGAGATTGGATCGTTGTGTATCCTCAGATATGGCCGCTGGAGGATCTGGGACTGACAACCCGGGCTCCCTTTGGGGAACAGCGAACACGTCGCAGCCTGGTCCAGGATCCGGTACTGATTCAGGGAATCCGCGATTATCATCCTGAGGACGGGTTTCGGCATGTTCATTGGAAGGCCTCCGCTCGCCGTGGCGAACTGCAGACCCGTGTCTATCAGCCGACTACAGATATGCACCTCATGGTGGCACTCAACGTGGCGACCATGCCCAAGATCTGGATGGGGGTTCGGCCGGCGCTGCTGGAACGCGCCGTTGTAGTGGCGGCTTCCATCGCCAACTATGCTGCTGAACACAGGTGGACGTTTGGTCTGCTCTCCAACGGAGTGCCCCGATCGGACCAGCCGATCAAAATCTGGCCCAGCCGGTCCCCTGACCAATTGCTGCTGGTTCTGGAAGCGCTGGCGGGGGTCACCGCGTTTGCCACAAGTTCCGTAGAGGCGTTGTTAACGGCTGAATGCCCGCGGATTCCGTTGGGTGCGACGCTGGTCCTCGTCACGGCGATCATCAACGATGATCTGTTGGCCACCCTCATTCAGTTGCATGAGGCCGGCCGGCGGATCGTTCTCGTATCCTTGGCAGACCATGACCCTCTGGGTGAGGAAACTCCAACTCTGGCTGCCGCGCTGGACGGCATCGTTGTACACCACCTGCCGGCCGACGCTCGCGCGTTCCGTAGCCGAGTCCTGACCGAGTTGACGATTGCAGGCACTCTGGCCGGCATCCCGGTGCCAGAACCAGTGGGAAGGGTATCCTGATACATGGCCGCTGTCGATCGTGGGCAATCCATCGGTCACGAGATGCTGTTCCTGGCCGTGGCTGCAATGGAGAGCTGCTACCTGGTTCCTTTGGTGTTGGCCCTTAGCCAGGTTTCAGTTTATTGGCCGCCAGGTCGAGCAGGATTGGCGTTTTTTGGCGTGGTACTGGTCTCGTGCTACCTTGCCCGGCTGCTTGACGTCCTGAATCTATCTTGGCGTGTCCAGCGTGACCTTGCCCTCGCGGTGTTGCTGGTATGGCTGTTGCTCGTCCTTCGCGTAGTGGGGTATCGCCATGTGCCGGCCCTGAGCCTGGGGTGGCTGGCGGAACTGGTGGGGCATCTGGGGGACCGGGCGCTCTGGTCGCGTGACCTGACCATCATTCTGGCTACCCTGCTGTTCTGGTGGCGTGGCCTGGAGTTGGCCAAACGGTCGCTGGATGCAGACGCTGTCGGTTTTTCCTTCCGCCTGGGGGTCATCCTGACTGCGGTGGCCGTGGCTATCGTATCCAGCACGCTGGATTGGACTCCCACGCCGTGGGTATTCGCCTTCTTTTTCTCGAGCCTGGTGGCGGTGGCGATCGCGCGTGCCGAGGAGGTCAGTCGTTGGAGAACCGGTGGCCCGTTTCCTTTTGGCATCGCATGGCTGGCCTCCATTGTGGGAGCAGCCGGGGTCGTGTTGCTGCTAGCCGTAGTGTTGATCTCAGGCATCAGTGGCGAGAATATCCTCCGAGGATTGGCATATCTGGGCCCGGTCTGGGATCTGCTGCGTTATGCTCTGTTGGCGTTCGTCTCTGTGCTCTTTACCCTCCTCTCCCCCTTGCTTACCTGGCTTGCCCGAGCACTGGCCGGCCTCATGGACCAGTCAGTTGCCGTACCGACGCTGGCGCCGTTTGAGAATGCCTTCCTGGAACCGGCTGATTTTGTGGAGGGGCTCTCGCCCTGGGAGCCATACGAACCATTGCTGCGGGTCTTGGGGATTATGGCAGCTATGCTGTTGGTAACCCTCGCCGTCGGCGGCATCTGGCGTGCGCGGGCGCGACTGGGACAGGTCCAAGCCGATTCAGTGTGGGCCAACCGAGAGAAAACGGGTTTGGGCGACCGATTGAGAAATGGGCTTGGCGCGCTGGCTGCTCGCCTGGGCGTCGTGAGTCGCTGGTGGGCGACCGTGTCTATCCGACGAATCTATGCGCAAATGCTGGCGGCAGCTGCTCGTCGCGGCCAATCCCGAGCGCCTTCCGAGACGCCCTACGAGTTCGTTCAAGTCCTGACAGGGCTCTGGCCGAGCGAGGCGACAGCAGTCAACCTGGTAACGGAGGCGTATGTACAATCGCATTATGGCCAAATCCCCGAAACCGACGAAGGTCTGGCGCGAATTCGTTCCGCGTGGGAGCGCATCAAGGAGGCTGACCGCGCGTTGCCCGTTCGGTGACGCTGCCGGGATAGTTGCTGTGGTATAATCCCTGTGGCAAACCCCCGTCTCGACGACAGGAGCGACAAGAATGATTCCATTGTCAGAGTTGGAGACTGCCCAGTTGCAGGAAATTGCGACTACCAGTCCTTCTCCAAAGCTGCGTCGGCGGGCGCAGCTTGTCCTTTTGGCCGAACAACAGGTTGGCGTGGGTCAGATTGCCAGTGAGGTCGGGCTGAGCAGGAGTCGAGTCTACCACTGGTTGAGAGAGTTCCGGCAACGAGGATTGGCCATCATGGGCGCTGGGGAACAAGGGCCAATCGCCAACGGGGTTCAACCGGTGAAGCAACCTCAGGAGACGGCCGGGGGTGGCGTGCCGCTGGCGACGTTTCCCCCAGACGTGACTCCGCTGACCCCTTGGGATCAGTCGGTGCAGTCCATCTTGCTGTTTCACCTGCGCGAAACCGAGGCGTGGGCCGGCGAACTGCAGCCAGCGTTAACCGCGGACCGGGTCAGCGCATTGCGGTGGCATGTCCGCGCTGCGCGACAGTTGCTGAACACGATGGCGCCCCATCTGGATGTGACCGACCTGGGGGAAATACCCAGAGGGCTACGCTGGTTGGCCAAGACGAGCCGGCCGCTTCAGCAGAGCCAGGCGACGGTTCAACATCTGGAAGAATATGTATCATCCGTGGGCGAGGCGCCGTCGGGAGTTCTGACCATGCTGCAGCAGTGGCAGGCAGACCGAGAGCGAGCTCAGGTGGAAGTGTCACGAGCGCTGAACAGCCGGCAGTATCGCCGTTTTGTGCGCACGGTGCAGGCGTTTGGACGCAAGCAGGGAGCAGGTATCTTTGGCAAGAGCGTTGCCCGGCAACCAGTACGGTACGTGCTGCCGGGTCTCATCTGGGGGCAATACCAGGATCTTCGCCTGTTGGAGGGTGGAATAGCCACCGCCGATGCGCGGTTTGTCCGGTCGATGCGACGGCAGGTGAGGGATTTGAACCATAACCTGGTAGGCTTCCAGGCCGTACTTGGCACCCCGGGACGTGAATGCAGCAGGACAGCATATAGCGCGGAGGAGCAGTTGAGGTGGTTTGACGGTCTGGAGTCCGCCATCGAGAGTGCACGTCTATTCCTGGGCGCAGCTCAATCGGGTGGAGCTGCGGCGGAGGGGGTAGAGACGTTCATCGGCGCCAAGGAGGCAGAGCAGGCGCGATGGCTGGAGGATTTGTCGCTGATCTGGGATCCAGTGGCCTCCCCGCAGTTTCGGACAGAGCTGGGATTGGCGGTGGCTGAACTCTGACGGAGGAGAGAAGCAATGTTGGAGCAGGTAAACCTTGACCTGGCCTTGCCCAAGAAAAAGTTCAAGAAGGAGATGATATTCCTGCGTCAGCGGCTGTATGACCTTCAGAAAGCGGCGTTCGATTGTGGGATGCCGACGGTCATTCTCTTTGAGGGCTGGGATGCAGCCGGCAAGGGAACGGCCATCAACCTGCTTACCTCTCGGCTTGACCCACGCGGGTTTCAAGTCTGGCCGGTGCGGGAAGCCAGGACTCACGAGAAGGCCCGGCCCTGGCTGTGGCGCTTTTGGCTAAAGCTGCCGAATTACGGACAGATCGGCATTTTCGACCGTTCCTGGTATGGTCGCGTCCTGGTGGAACGGGTAGAGGGGCTCATTCCAGAAAGCGAATGGCGCCGCGCGTACCGCGATGTGGTGGATTTTGAACACACCATCGCCGATGATGGTTATGTCATTGTGAAATTCTGGATGCATATCAGTCAGGAAGAGCAGAAACGGCGTTTTGAGTTCCTGGAGAAGGATCCTCTCCTGGCCTGGCATGTTCAGCCCGAGGATTGGGAACACCACCGCAAGTATGATGCCTATCTCATGGCGGCCGAAGAGATGCTAGAGATGACCGAGACCGAATGGGGCCCATGGACAATAGTCGAGGCCACCGACCGACACTGGTCGCTGTACAAGGTCTTCCGAACCGTTGCCGACTCTATGGAGAGCGGTCTTGCGGCACGGAACGCGCTTCCTCCCCCAGAGGCCATGGGCCATGTCTCTGACACGGATGAGGAAAGCGGCGTCCTGGCAGAAATCGAGTGAGGAGGGCAAATAATGCAGGCCGCAATTTTGGATCGGGTTGACCTGAGCAAAGCCATTGAGGAAAAACGGGAATACCGGCGGCAACTGGTACTCAACCAGGTACTCTTGAGCCAGTTGGGTTACCAGGTCTACGCTCAGAAACGACCGGTGGTCATTGTGTTCGAGGGATGGGATGCCGCCGGCAAAGGGGGCGCCATCAAGCGACTCACTGAGCGGTTAGACCCGCGGGGGTACGTGGTGTACCCCGTCGCCGCGCCCAAGGGCGAGGATGCGACCCACCAGTACCTGTGGAGGTTCTGGCGTCGTCTTCCTGAGAAGGGGCAGATCGCTATCTTTGATCGTTCCTGGTACGGTCGGGTGATGGTGGAGCGCATTGAGGGGTTCTGCACTGAAGAAGAGTGGAAACGGGCCTATCGCGAGCTCAACCAGTTCGAGCGCCAGTTGGTCGACTTCGGCACAATATTGGTCAAACTCTGGATCCATATCAGTAGTGAGGAGCAATTGGCCCGCTTTGAGCAGCGCGACCTCACGCCCTACAAGGCCTGGAAACTGACCGACGAAGACTGGCGAAACCGAGAAAAACGGGCTCAATACGAGATTGCGGTGGAGGACATGCTGCTCAAAACAAGCACGGCCACGGCGCCCTGGACCATCGTCGAGGGTGACAACAAATGGCATGCACGCGTCAGGATCGTGGAAACGGTGGTCAACGCCTTGTCGTCTCAACTGGACGGCAGCGCTCGTCAGGTAACCACTGGTGGAGATCGGCCGCCCGATGCGAAACGTGCCAAGGGCAAGGGGTCTGAGGGCGGCAAGCGGTCCAAAAACCAGGGTAACCGCCGCCAAAGCGCCCGACGTGATGGTTGAATCAACTGCCTATCCGGGCATGCGGACGGAGATCGAGGCGAAATTCACATTGCCCGACAGGACGACCCTGGGCCGCCTGCGCGATTTGCGGGCACTGGCCGGACTGAGGGTTGGACCATGGTCAGTCCGGCGGGTGATCGATACCTACTATGACACCCCCCACCGGGTCTTTATGGCAGCCGGCTATGCCTGCCGGATTCGGGAATGGGAGGGGCGCCGGCTGTTGACGGTCAAAACGGTGGACAGCGCGCAAGGAGTGGTCCATCACCGGCCGGAATACGAAGTTGAGCTAGAGGACTCCTTTGATCCCACATTGAGTGATGACTGGCCGGCCGGACCGGTTCGGGAATTGATCGACACCGGTGCTACCGAGGTACGGCTAGCTCCCATCCTCACAATAAAGCAGACCCGCCGAATCAGTTGCCTGTTCGACGGGACCCGAGCGGTGGTTGAACTGAGCCTTGACAAGGTCCGTTTTGGACGGGACAAACCTTGCCACGAGGTTGAGGTGGAATTGCTGCCCGGAGGCGGGCAGTCGGAGTTGGACCAAGTTGCCCATGCCCTTCAGGATGAGTGGGGTCTAGTCCCGGTCTCCACCAGCAAATTCGCTCGGGGTTTGGCCAAAAAACAGGCGTCGTTGGGCCCAGGCCGGGAAAACCAGGACGACATCGGGCCGGCCGACCCGATGAGCGAAGCGGGTCGAAAGATATTCCGATTCCATTTTGACCAGATGCGGGCCCGGGAATTGGGCACACGCGTCGGACAGGACATTGAAGAGCTCCATGATATGCGGGTCGCAACCCGACGGATGCGGGCGGCTCTGCGAATATTCAAGCCGTATTTTCACCGCAAGGCTATCCGTGGGTACAACCGCGGGTTAAGCGCGACCGGGCGCGCCCTGGGCAGGGTTCGTGACCTGGACGTGTTCGAACTCAAGGCTCGTGATTATCTGGCAACTTTGCCACCTGACCAGCAAGGTGTCTTGGACGGCCTAATTGAGGCCTGGCACAAACAGCGGGCAGCAGCTCGCCGAAAAATGGTGGCGTTCTTGGACAGCAGGGAGTATGTCCGGTTTTTAGCCGATTTCGACCGTTTCCTGGCGACACCTGGCGCTGGGTCCCGGCCCGTTCCATCCGGCCGTCTGGTGCCCTACCAGGTGCGTCATGTTGTGCCGCGGTACTTGTTTGAGTGTTACACGGCGGTCCGGTCGTACGAGCCGCACCTTGAAACAGCGTCCATCGATCAGTTACATGCGCTACGCATTGCGTTCAAGCGCCTGCGCTACGCCCTGGAATTCTTCACACCGGTTCTCGGGCAGGAGGTCAACTGGGTTGTTCAGGAGGTCAAGCTCATGCAGGACCACCTGGGCGACCTCAACGATGCAGCCGTGGCAGTCGGCCTGTTGGATGAATACATAGGGCCAGGGTCAGGCGACAATTCGGGGTTAATGGCATACCGGAGCTTCCGTGAGAACGAGCAGGGGCAGCTGGTAGCGACGTTCCCGACGGCCTGGGAACGTTTTGATCGGGCAGAGGTTCGACGCAACATCACACTCGCGCTGGCGAGGCTGTAGGTCCGGCAGGGGGTCCGACAGGCCGGTGCTACGGAAGGCTCAAAGACTTGCTGTTGCTACACGCCCGAAGGCCCCGCCGGCCCAAGGGACTCCGTGGAGCCGGGAAATCGGGCTATCGTGACCCAACCGTCAGCCTTGCTCGCGCGAGGCCCGGCGCCAATGCCGGCACAAACATGCCTTGCGGCCGAAAATAGCGCAGAAGGCTATGCGTTTTTCTCCGCCGAACTCAGGCGCATGTCCACCAGCAAAGCCGCGATTTGATCACGAAGGTCGAAAAAGACCTCATGCACCGGTCGGCTGGCGTCAATCACTGCGCAGCCATAATCTGCCGCAACGAGGTCCATCTTCTTAATCAGTCGGCCCTGGTATTCCATCCAGGACTGATACGCATCGTCGATCCGCAGAAAATCCTTGCCGGACTCCCAATAGTCAAAGCCGCCTGAGCCCAACACCCGCGGCAGCAGGTCTGGCACCTCTGCCCGCAGGTAAAACGCAGCGTCCGGCACGACGGCGAAGCTGAGCAGCGTCCTGATCCAGTCCTCGGACACGCCGCGCACGGCCGCCCGAGCGATCATGGAATGGATATAACGGTCTGTCAGGCAGACCATACCCGCGCGCAGCGCAGGCACGATCTGTTTTTCCAGCCGGTCGGCAAAATCCGTTGCGTAAAAGAGGTTAAGCGTGTACTGGCCCATGGTGTGGCCCTGTTTTGCGCGGCGGATACCTTGGCTGGCCAAGGTTGAGCGGGCCAGGCCAGTGCGCACGGAAGCATAACCGTTGGCCTCCAACCATTCCAGCAAGAGCGCGATCTGGGTCGAGCGCCCGACGCCGTCGGTCCCCTCTAGCACGATGAGCTTGCCGGGCAGTTTGGTTTTTCGGAGCCCGGGAATACTGTATCCATAGTGCCTAATCTGTGTCACTGGTCACCCCCAAGATCTCGCAAATAGCGTCCAACGAGATGTCCTTCCAAGAGCGCCGTGCCCCAGGCCACCCGCTCCATCTCCAGCACTCCCTCCAGGTGGGGCTCGACGATCTGTCTGACCAGTTGCTGCTGTTCAACCAGGGGCAGTTTGGCGTCCACCGTGGTCAGACCGAACTCACCCACCATTCCATCGTAAAGCTGCAGGATTCGTTCCTGGAACAGCTTGAAGCTCTTGTAGGGATCAGGGTCCAGGCCCAGATCCAAGCCAGCTTCGTAATACTTGAGAGCAGGTCGGCCCACCAAGATCCGTTGCAGCGCTTCCTTGAGCGGGACCCGAAAATAGAATGCCACCGTCGGTCGCACGGCAAAGTCGTACACCTTGCGGACGTATTCCGGATCCATTCCGCGGGCCCCATCGCGGGCAAAGGCGGTATAGATATACCGATCTGCCAAAACGATGGCGCCGGCGCGGAGCGCCGGCAGTATCTGCTGCTCGGTGCGGTCGGCAAAGTCGGCGGCATGGATGAGGTGGAACGACAGAGGAGTGAGAAGTTGTTGGTCCTTGCCCCTCTTTGTGGTCTTGCGCACCACACTCGACGAGTTCCACTCGGTGAATACGACCACATAACCCTCGCTGGACAGCCATTTGTGTAGCAGATCCAACTGGGTGCTCTTGCCCGAGCCGTCTATCCCTTCAACGACGAATAGTTTGCCGGGCAAAGGGGTGCCATCAGGAAGATAAGCCATTGTCACCTCCTAGCTATCAACACCGAGCACGATTTTGCCATAGACCGTGCCACCTGCCAGCAACTCTTGTGCCTGCCGCCCCTCAGAAAGCGGCAATTGGGCGCCGATGACTGCTCGCAACCGGCCGTCAAAAAGCATCTGGATCACGGTCGCATAGTCGCTGCGGCTTCCCATGGTGCTGCCCAGGATGGCCATCTGCTTGGCAAAGATGTACCGTATGTCCAGGTCAAAATGGGGTCCACTGGTGGTGCCGACCACCAATAACCGGCCACCCGGCCGCAGTGCCCGGATGCTTCCCATCCAACTGGCTTGACCCACGTTGTCGACCACCACATCCACTCCCCGCTTTCCGGTCAACCGGAACACCGCCTTGGGCCAATCCTCCTTTTCACGGTCGATCAACACGTCGGCGCCCAACGCTTCGGCAGCGCTGAGCTTGGCTGCATTGGAGCCCACCACGAAAACCCGTGCTCCTGCCAGCTTGGCGATCTGGATGGCGGCCGAGTTAACCCCTCCTCCTGCTCCCACGATGAGCACATCCTCACCTGGCTGAACCCTTCCTCGGGTGATAAGCATCTGCCAGGCGGTGATGCCCACCAGCGAGAAGGCGGCAGCTTCGGCATGGGTCACGTGGTGTGGCAATTGGACGACATTGGCCGCCGGCACCACAATCTGCTCGGCATAGGTGCCAGGCTCGAATTCACCCAGAATTGAATGTTGAACACACAGATTGTGTTTGCCTCGCAGACAATAGGCGCACCGATCACAAGAGATCGTGGGATTGATGGCAACCCGGTCACCGGGCGCCACCTGGTCCACGCCATCACCGACCTGCAGAACCACCCCGGATGCATCGGCGCCCGGGATGTGGGGCAACTGCAGTTTGAGACCCGGCCAACCCTCTCGGACGAACAGGTCCAGACGGTTCAGGGCTGCTGCCTTGACCTGCACCAACACCTTGCCCGGAGCCGTGGTTGGTGACGGCACCTCTTGGTATTTTAGTACCTCCGGTCCTCCGTGTTGGTGGAAAACAACTGCTTTCATCCTTCTCCTCCAGGTTCACTGCTGTGAAGTCAAGTTCACCGGTTCGACCAATGCGCACCTTATGCCAACCGCGGGGACAGTGGTAGCGACGGAAACAGACGCCCGCCCTGGTTGGCAGAGCACCTTGGACCGATACGATGCGCGCGGCGTGCGTTGGCATCGGAATGCGAGCAACCGGTTACCTCAGGTCAGTCTCGGCGCGGGCGATCACCAATCGCTGGATCTCGCTAGTTCCCTCATAGATCTCGGTGATCTTGGCGTCGCGGAAGTACCGTTCCACCGGCAGCTCTCTGCTGTAACCCATGCCGCCGTGGATCTGCACTGCCTGCGTGGTGACCCACATGGCCGTTTCGCTGGCAAACAGCTTGGCCATGGCTGCCTCCACGGTGTAGCGTTCGTGGCTGGTCTTGGCCTGTTCCTTGGCCAAGGCCGCGTTGTAGATCAGCAGGCGGGAGGCCTCGATGCGGGTCTTCATGTCGGCCAGCTTTTGCTGGATCATCTGGAACTGCCCGATGAACTGGCCAAAAGCCTCACGCTCGCGGCAGTATTGGATGCTTGCCTCGTAGGCTGCCTCGGCAATTCCCAATGCCTGGGACGCTATACCGATTCGGCCAGCGTCCAACACAGTCATGGCGATGCGGAAACCCTGACCTTCCTCTCCGATGCGGTTCTGAACCGGACAGACATAATCCTCCAGTGTGATCTCGCAGGTGGCGCTGGCACGAATACCGAGCTTGGGCTCGGTCTTGCCCAGCACAAAACCAGGCTGGTCGGTCTGGATGACAAAAGCAGTGATCCCACGCTGCTGTTTTTCGGGCGCGGTCATCAGAAACACCACCATAAAGTCGGCCACAGGCCCGCTGGTGATCCACGACTTACGCCCATTGAGCACATAGTGGTCACCGTCTGCGCTCAACACGGCCCGGCTGCGCATGCTGCCGGAATCGGAACCGGACATGGGTTCAGTCAACGCATAAGCGCCTATCGCTTGGCCGGAAGCCACCGGCCGGACGTATTTCTGCTTTTGTTCCTCGGTGCCAAAATGCAGAATGCCATGGCAAAAGAGCGAGTTGTTGACCGACATGATGACTCCGTGGGCGGCATCCGCTTTGGAGATCTCCTCCATCGCCAGGACGTACGAAAGGCAGTCCATTTCCGCGCCCCCGTAGACTTCTGGAACCTCGATTCCCATCAGACCTAATTCGCCCATCTGGGCTACCGTCTCGTGCGGGAACTCGCCGGTCTCATCATGATGGGCAGCCACCGGCGCAATGACCTCCTGGGCAAAGCGCCGAACCTGGTTGCGGATTGTCAGGTGCTCGGTCGATAGATGCAGGTCCATTAAAGTTGCCCTCCGTACTCGTAAAAGCCACGACCGGACTTGCGGCCGAGATGGCCGGCCGCCACCATCTTGCGGAGCAATGGGCAGGGCCGGTATTTGTCGTCACCCAAGCCGTGATGAAGGACCTGCATCACATTGAGGACGATATCCAAACCAATGAGGTCGGCCAGTGTGAGGGGCCCCATCGGATGATTCATGCCCAGTTTCATCACTGTGTCAATGGCTTCCCGCGTACCAACCCCTTCCATGAGCGCATAGACGGCCTCATTGATCATGGGGCAGAGAATGCGGTTGCTGATAAACCCCGGATAATCTTGTGCCTCGACTGGGGTCTTGCCCAGCTTGACGCTCAACTCCGTAACGGCCATCGTGGTTTCATCTGACGTATCCAACCCACGGATGATCTCTACCAGCTGCATCAGGGGGACTGGGTTCATGAAATGCATGCCTACCACCTTGTCCGGCCGGCGGGTGCAGGCACCGATCTCGGTGATCGAGATGGAGGAGGTGTTGGTGGCCAAGATCGCGTCGGGCCGCGTCAACCGGTCCAATTCGGTGTAGACTTGCTGTTTCACCGACATCTTTTCCACCACTGCTTCGATAACCAGGTCGGCCGAGGCGGCGGCCTGGAGGTTGGTGTCGGTACTGATGGCTTCGGCGGCTGCTTTTTGTTCTGCCGTCAGCCTACCCTTGCTGAATAGCCGGGCCACAGATCCCCAGATGTTTGCCCGACCTCTTTCCAAGGCCTCTGGAACAACGTCGATCATCGTTACGGTATAGCCGCACGTCGCCGTGACTTGAGCGATGCCGTTGCCCATCGTGCCGGCGCCAATGACAGCGATTCTTGAGATTTCCATGCTGATTCTGCTCCCGTCCAAGCTAGCTACCGAACAGTACGTGAAGGAGAACGTAAGCTCATTTTACCCCAGAAGCAGATGGGCGGCAACGGGGTGGACCAACAGCAGCCGGTCTCGCGTCGCCGCCCGGCTGTCGCTATGACATCCCCAGGCAACCCGGCTCAGCGCCCATTTGCCTGGCCGTAGTGGGTTGCGGTACAATTCGTCGCATGCCTACACCTTTTACCCACCTCCGGTTGGCCACTCTACTGCTGGAACGGATCCAATCATGGTTTTCTCCAAGGGTGGCCAGCTTGCTGAATGAACAGCGGGGTGCCTTTCTCCTGGGCGTCACCGCGCCGGATGTGCGATGCATCAGTCCGATCCCTCGGTGGGACACACACTTTTACTCGATTCCGCCTGATCCTGCACGGCCATCTATCGTCACAATAATGGAAACCTGGCCCTCACTGGCGCGCGCAACCGACCTTGGGCCCGCACATGCCTCGTTTGTCGCCGGGTATGTTTCGCACCTCTGGTTCGATGAGTTCTGGCAACTCGCCGTGATTTACCCTTACTGCGTTCGACAAGCAGACTGGGGAAGCGGGCAACGTCGGTTTGGTGTGTACAATGTGCTGCTGGGTTACCTGGACCGACGGGATAAAAACCATTTGCCCGGTTCGGTGGCCGGTTGCTTGCAGGTCGTTCAGCCGGCCGGCTGGCTGCCTTTTGTGCCGGATGCCGATCTGGCTGCCTGGCGTGACTATCTGGTGGAGCAGCTCCAGCCGGGCGCTCAGACCCACACAGCGGCCATCCTGGCACGCCGTGCGCACATGACGCCGGATGACTTTGCGATTTTCATAAGCGATGAGGAGCGAATCAGGCGTGAGGTGTTCTCGCGGATCCCGGCAGAGGCGGTAGAGGAGACATGCGCAGAGGGGCAAGCTGGCTCGGCCGAGATAATTCAACAGTACTTGGGAGAATGGTAATCGTGAACATACTGGTTACCGGCGGAGCCGGATACATTGGCAGCGTAACCGTAAGCGCGCTCCTGCAGGAAGGACATGAGGTGACCGTATACGACAGCCTGGTCAAAGGTCATCCAGCGGCCCTTCCGGCCGGCGTCCGCTTGGTCAAGGCGGACATCGGCGACAGGGATGCGTTGCAGCAAATGTTGGCAGGTAGGTCTTTTGAGGCAGTGATGCATTTTGCTGCACTCATTGAGCCGGGTGAATCCATGCGTCGCCCGGACGTCTATTTTGAGAACAATCTGTGCAAGAGCCACACACTTATCCAGCAGGCAGTCGCACACGGCGTTCGCCGTTTCATTTTGAGCAGCACGGCTGCTGTGTATGCCAGCAAGGACAGTCCCATCGAGGAGCAGGATCGCCTGCAACCGGCAAACGTGTACGGGCAGACCAAGCTGATGATCGAGCAGATGCTAGAGTGGTATCGGCTGATTCACGGTCTGCATTATGCAGCTCTGCGCTATTTTAACGCCTCCGGTGCCATGCCGGATCGTGGCGAGGCGCATTCGCCGGAGACTCATCTCATCCCGCTCACTCTCCAGGTGGCCCTTGGTCAGCGTGAGGTGATCGAGATCTACGGCACTGACTACCCCACCCGGGACGGCACGTGTATTCGGGACTATATCCATGTGGCGGATCTGGCCCGGGCGCACGTGTTGGCAGTGGAGGCGCTGGAGCAGAGCGACCGGGCCGTGTACAACCTGGGAAATGGGTCCGGTTATTCCGTGAGGGAAGTGATCGACGTGGCACGCCAGGTCACCGGGCACCCGATCCCGTCGGTAGCTAGCCAGCGACGGCCCGGGGACGCTCCGATTCTGGTTGCCAGTTCGGAGCGCATAAGCCGCGATCTTGGCTGGCAACCGCAGTATCCAGATCTACGCACGATGGTTGAGACTGCCTGGGAGTGGCACCGCAGCCACCCGTACGGCTATGGTTAGGTGCATCGCGCGATCGCCCGCTGCAGCCGTGAAACCCGGCCGTGGTCCGTTGGGAGGAAAAACTACAGGACTGGAACTGTGAATGGGCCAAACTGGACACTGTTACTGGCAGTCCTCCTGCCTATTGCGGTCCTGCAGTGGGGCCTGAACATCGCCGCATTACTGGATCTGGTGCGCCGCAATCCGGTTGATGTTCGTCATCTGCCCAAATGGGGCTGGGCAGTGTTCATCCTGACGGTTGGCTTTGTGGGATCCATTGCCTATCTGGTCGCCGGTCGCGAGGAAACATGAGCGGAATCGCCATACGCTGCGAGAAGCTGACCAAACGGTACGGTGAGCTGATAGCCTTGGATGGACTTGACCTGGAGGTCAATGCCGGATCGATATTCGGCTTTCTGGGCCCAAATGGCGCGGGCAAGACCACCACCATCAAGATGCTGACCGGTCTGGCGCACCCCACGTCCGGGCGCGCCTGGGTTAACGGCGTGGCAGTGGACCAGGGCACGACGGACGCCCGGCACCAGTTCGGTTATCTGCCCGAAGAACCCCGCATGTATGGCTGGATGCGAGGCCGGGAATACCTGGTCTTTATCGGCCGGCTGGCAGGATTGGCGGGAGCTGAATCGGGTCGACGGGCGGACGAGATGTTGGAGCTCACCGGGCTGCGTGAGGCGGGCCGCCGCCGTGTGGCTGGGTATTCCCGCGGTATGCGCCAGCGATTGGGGCTGGCACAGACGCTCGTCACACGCCCGCCAGTGATTTTGCTGGACGAGCCGACCTCGGCGCTAGATCCGGTTGGTCGGCGCGACGTACTGGAGCTTGTTGTTTCGCTGAAAGGGACGGTCACCGTCTTTCTCTCCACCCATATCCTTTCGGACGTCGACCGAATCTGCGACGAGGTGGCAGTTCTGGACCGGGGCAGGTTGATCACTCAGGCCGGGCGGCACGAACTGATGGAGAGGTACACCCTCCCGATCTTTGAAGTCGAGTTCGCCGATGACGGCGGGCGTGATTCAGAGGTGCAGGCAGCCGAGTTGGCCGGGCTTGCCTGGGTGGAACGGGTGGATACCTCCGGGACGCGCTGGCGCGTCTGGGCAGCAGAACCAGAGCAGGCCAAGCACGAGTTGCCGCGTTGGCTCGTGGGCACGGGCCGCACCTTGTTGCGCTACGAACTGACACGGCCCAACCTCGAGGATGTTTTTGTCCGGCTGGTGGGACAATCGTCTCACCCGCACCAGGTTGTCAGGGTCGCGCCGGATTCCGTGGTTCCGCCATCGGTCTAGAGGATTTCCATGTTCCCAGTGTTATTTGGCAAAGAGGTGCTCGAGAGCTGGCGCAGTTACCGGTCATTGGTTCTGGTGATTGTGCTGGTGGCCTTTGGTATTCTCTCACCGGCAGCTGCCCGATTTGCCCCCGAGCTTATCAAGTTGGCAGCGGGCGACCAAGCTGACGTGGGCGCCTTGTTGGCGCTGATGCCGGCTCCCACCAAGCTGGATTCGGTCGATCAGTACCTAAAAAACCTGACCCAGATGGGTATTCTGGTCATGATACTGATGACCATGGGGTTGGTGGCGCGGGAAAAGGAGACCGGGACCGCAGCATTGGTGTTGGCCCGCCCGGTCAGCCGCACGGCCTTCTTGCTGGCCAAGTTTTCCGTCTTGGCCGGGATGCTGACGGTGGCGTTGGGTGCGGCCGGATTGACCTGTTTCTTGTACACCAGATTGCTCTTTGGAGAGTGGTTGAACGCCGCTATGTTTGCGGCGGTAAACGGGCTGATGTGGCTCTACCTGCTAATCCCATCGGCGCTGACGTTTCTGGCCAGTTCCTTGATGCGCAGCGGCGTGGCGGCTGCCGGACTGGGGCTGGGCGCTTGGGCGGCCGTCGGGCTCTTGGGCAGTATCGGGTGTCTGAAAGAACTGGCGCCCGGGCGGCTGGTTTCCGCCTCGGTTGAGATCAGTCGCGGGGCGGCATTTGGTGCCTGGACTGCTATAGTCACATCCCTGGGCTTGATCTTGCTTTGTCTTTCCGTGGCGGCAGTGGCCTTTGCGCGCCAAGAGTTGTGAACGCCGCCACACTCCCCAGGACGGTAGTGTTGTCCGATCGCCCTTCGGTGGTGCATCCAATCAGGATTGTCCGCGCTACCCGACCACCGCCCACTGAGGGAAAGAACCTGCGGCGACCGGCCCTCCGAACGGGACTCGCCTCATTGCTGATTTTTGCACGTTAGAATCTCTTGGATCCTTGGACGGCAGTAGCGAGCCGATCACAAACCAACAAGCGCTGGCCCTTGGGCCAGCGCTTGTCCAAAACCGATCACTTGGTGCCTAGGGTTCGATTACAAACAGCATTCCTTCGCTCCGGCCAAAGACCTCCGGGAAGTAGAACTCACGAGCAGTGGTGGGAATCACCTGGTATGATCCCGGCAGGCTGGCCCGCATGATATAAGTGTACTCATAGGTGCCGGCCGGCAGGTAGTCGGCAAAGAGTATTACCTTGTCGTCGCGCACCTGCGTCTGGTTGAACCACCACCATCCCCACCATCCCCACCGGTAACCAGTTGAGGCCGGCTGCCAGCCCTCACCTTGATCCAGGGAACTACTGGTGAGTAGACCCTGGTCAACCGCTTCTGCCCCGGCCGGCAGTGGGTCTTCCACGACCACGTAGTAGAGACTATGTGGAGCGATAACGGTCAACTTGACGCGTATGGCCTCACCCAAAGCGATGGAGGTAATCCGTTCGCAGGTTTCTTCCTCGGGGTCGCAGGAGGCCGCCGTGTATTCGCGGGCCACCATGACTCCCCGGCCGATGGGCTCGAGTTCTGGCACTGGCAGATACGTCTCCAGATGAGCCGTGTAGTAGAGCCGCCCGGTGCCGGCCGATCGGCCGATGCTGAGCTGGTTGACCTGATCGACCAGCATGTCCCGAACCGCTACCTCCAAACGAGTCGTCTCGCGCACGTTTTGTCGGGTGGCGCTTCCCTCTGCAATCAGACTGCCGTTAAAGCCCACCTCGTACTGATAGTCGGCATCCAACTCGCCCGTAGCGACCATCCAGTCGGTGAGGGCGATGAGTGCCCAGGCGGTCTCCTGGGTGGTCTCCCAATGCCCCTTTTGACGAGCGACCATCAACCAGCGGACGACGTTCGGCGCCAGGTCGTTTTCTGGGTCGTACTGGGCCAACAGATCCAGGATGATGGCGGTTGAGCGTGTGTCTGTGTTCCAGTTCCACCAATCGCGCGCGGACTCTTCCCAATGGGCACCGGTCGCGCTCAGGATTGCCTCGCCCGAGATATCCGCCAGCAGCGTGTCGATTCGCGAGGTGCCGCCGCCCTCCAGCAGACCGTAGGCCAGCGCCAGATAGGCCTTGCCGAAATGGCTCAGTTTGTCTCTCTCGCTGTACAGGGTCTCCAACCGGCTGACAGGGATGGCATCCCTTTCTGCCAGCGCGTACAGCGCGAACGCCAGTCGGTTAGCCTCCCATTGTGTGCTGATCCTGCTGGGTACCTGCAAACGGTTGGTGACAAAGCGTTGAGCGTTGGCCAGCACCGTTTCATCCACGGCAAAACCCGCTTCCTGTGCCTTGTCCATGCCGAACAACACCCAGGCCGTGACCTGCAGATTGCTCTCACTGTTTGACCACCAGCCCCAACCACCATCGTAGTGCTGTTGGTTGTATAGACGTTGGAGGCCATCACTCACGAGGCCCGTAAGTTTGGTTGCCAAAGCCGGGTCGTCCAGGCCGAGGGACTTTAAGGCCTGGTAGGTCAGCACGTTTGGCAAAAAGCGGGAGACCGTCTGCTCGGCGCACTCGTAGGGAAAGTGCTCCAGGAAGGTCAGGCCGTCCTGCATGGCAGCGGCCAGCGAAGGAGCGATCTCTACCTGAAGCGTGCCCAGGCTGGTATCGACATTGGGAGGAAGCAGAATCCCCTCGGTGCGCGACCCCGTGTCAATCAACTGTCCGGCGGTCCCAACAATGTCCGGCGCGCTATAGTGCAGAACCGGAATGGTTCCGTCTGGGCCCGTAGCCAGCGTGGGTTTGGTGGCATCGCTCAGACCGCCGCCACGGGCGGTAAAGATGAACCCAGCATAGTCAACGTCCTGTACCTCAATATTCCAGTTCACCTGGACGCGGCCGCCGGCGGGAATACTGACCTGTCGATTGGCAGCATCGGCCAACTCTACCCCCTGGGCGGCCAGTGTCACTTCGACGTCCAATGAGGACGCGGTGTTGTTGTGTACTACCGCGCCTAACGTTGCGCGGTCGCCCACGACGAAAAAGCGCGGCGTCACCGGCCGGATCAGCAGCGGTTTGGTGGCCATCACATCCACACTGGATTGGCCCACGCGAGTGTCGGCCGTGACTGCCTTGGCAGACAGCCGCCAGGTGGTCAGGCTGTCCGGCAAGGGGATCTCCACGCGCGCCCGGCCGCTGGAATCGGTTCTCAGGAATGCCTCCCAATACGCAGTATCGGGGAACTCGGTACGCACCTCAATACCTATCCCCATCGCGGCGCCGTCACCACCTCCCCCGCCCTTGGCCTTATCGGCTACCTGTTCGTTGAGCCGGTCCACGTTGAGGACCAGACCGACCCCGGTCATCACGCCCAAGCCCCGCCCCGAGTAGAAGGCGTCCAGAATGGGTGGAGCAGGATCCGCTGCCAGAGTCAGCACCGACAGATCGACCAACGCCAGTGAAAGCTCAGCCTCGACGGGCCTGCCCTGATGGTCGGTGACAAGCACATCATAAGAGGCGATATCGCCCGGGCCAAGGGTCGTGCTCTGCGGGGTCAGCGTGACCGTGAGTGCCTGCTGTTCGGCCGATACGTTCAGCCTGACCACGCCGACCTTGAAACCACTGAGCGGATTGGTCTCGTCGATGCCCTTGACCAGGACCACTGAGACATATACCGTCGGCGCGTATTCAGCGGTAATGGGCAACCGGTAGATCTCGCTGTTCCCGCGGAGGGTGATCACCTGCTGCTGGAAGAACTTGCCTCGCTCCACCGTGACCAGCGCTTGGACCTCGCCCTGGTATGGACTGGGAATCAGGATCTCGGCCACGTCTCCCGGTTGGTAGGAATCCCGGTCAGCAATCAGCTCAATCCGGTCGTTGTTTTCCATCCGCCAGGAGACAAAGGCGTCGCCGCTCACCCACAGAAACGTGCTAGCCCGATTTTCGCGACCGGCATCATCCCGAATGATCACCCGCAAGCGGTAACTCCCACCGGCCGGCGGGTCGAACGTCAATGTCGCCCGACCATCCGCGCCGGTTCGAACAGATTGGGTGAAGACGGGGGTCTCCTGAACTGTCCACTCCCACCACGTGCGGTCACCCTCTGTCAGCTGGACGTTGAACCATTCGCGCTGGAGCGCAACGAATGTCACGTCCGCCCCCGCAACCGGTTCGCTCTGCAGGTCAACAGCTATCAGGTTCACTCCCTGCTGCTCACCCATGGTGGCTACGTACCGGTCGGCATAGATACCAGCGTATTGAGCGGCCGGGTGGATTACCACCTGTGTCCGTCCGGTCACCCGTTGCTCATTGATGTCGATGACGGTCGCTTCCAGCGTCCAAAGGCGAGCGCTGGTCTTGTCGCCCAGGTCAGCCGGCAGCTGGATGGTCAGGCGACCTTCCGAATCCGTCAGGCCGATCCCCTCGGCTACCGCCTGACCGTAACCGTAAAAGGGTTCCTGGTCCCACCAATAGTCATACCAGTCGCTGTAGTCCTGATAGGAGTAACGGCCGGGCCCGGAGAACGAGTAAGAGTCAGACAACACCACCCACTCGACGCGAGCATTGTTGACCGGTCCGCCGAAAAAGTAGCTGGCTGTCACCTCCGCCTGCACTGTCTCGCCGGCAACCAGGTGTTCTCGGGCTGAAGCGACCTCCACCTGGTACTCTGGCTTTCGGTAGGCAGCTACCTGGAAGTAGACCCACTCGCCGATCCCGCGCGGATCGACCAAGAAGTGATAACCGCCGGTGCGGGCGTCCTGATCCAGGTGGATCTCGCCGGCGAATGTGCCCTCAGCGGAGACCGATAAGGTCTTTTGGTATATCAGCGTGTCGTTCCAATCATAGGCCTCAATGACAATAGTGCTCCGGTCCGGAAGGCGGTAACGCGCCTCGTCTGGTTCGCGTAGGATGCCCTTAAAGTACACTGTGTGACCCGGACGATAGATCGGACGGTCGGTGTATAGGTACACCTTGTCTCGCTGGAAGCGGTAATCCTCATAGGGCAGGCTAAAATCCCAAGGACTGATCCCGGAAGTCCAGTCGGTGCTGCCGGCCGAAAAAAGGTCATCGCCCGGTTGCGCCGAAAACGCGTAAAGCGCATAGGCTTCCGATTCGTAGGTGGAGAAGAAGAGACCATCCTTCCCGGTCCTGCCCGATGCCATCCGTTGACGATCAGAATCCACCAGGGTGATCGGGAGGTCGACGACCGGTTGTCCAGATACCAGATCGGTTGCCCATACCAACACCTGGTCGGCGGCTGCTTTGACCGTCAAGTTGATGGAAGAAACGACAAGCACGTGCCGGGATGTGTTCCAGTATTCCAATCCGGGTGAGGTCATCGTCAAGTAGTAGACGCCGGGCGGCAATGGATTCCGACCGTCGACGGTGAGAGGCAGCCGCCAGATCAAGGTCTGGTCTAGTGGGTCTTCTACGGGCACGTTCCACTGCCGGATGATGCTCCCGGAGGGCGGCGTGTATCTATCCCAAGCCTGCCAGCTCCCCGGAGCCGTCAACCGCACCAGGTCGTCGGAACTCAGGCTGGAAAGAGTCAGGTCCAGGCGGTTCACGTTACGGTATACCGCATAAACCACGGTTGGTGTGTAGGCGTTGTAGGTACCTATCGTCCCCGGCGTGTTGAGGTGGGCCATTGGGCTCAGTTGGTTGGTGGTGAACCGAACCACCGTCTCCCGGCCAAGTGTGTTGCCGTATGGATCGGCCATGCCTGCCCCTACCGTCACCGTGTAATCGGTGGACGGCTGTTTTGTAAAGCCCACATAGAACCGATCTTCCCACGAGTCATACCACGTGTAGACTCGGGTAGGTTCTGGCAGAATCGTAAGGTTGGGCACGATCGTGGCACTATCCATCGGTGAAGCAAAATACAGGTCTAGACCGCCATAAGGGTCAGCCCGAGTCTCGCCATCGGCCGGCGAGGTAAACAGGAGCGCCGGATACTCTACGGTCCAGAACTGGGCGACCATGCTGTTCTCCAGGGCAGCTTGGCCAGCGGCCGCATTTGCCCCGGCCCCCATTTCCCAAGTGTACGCCGTTGCCATAGCCAGCATTCCCCGGGGGCGCCATCCCAATTCGGTGCCAGCGGTGTTCCAGGAAAAAGTTCCGGCCGGTGGCGTGGTGGTGGCATCAGTCACGATGCGAAAGGCAGCCTCTGTGCTGGCGCGATCCATCGGCTGGTTAAAGGTCACGCTGATGCTCTCATTCAGCCCAACCCGTGTGGCTTTGTCCTCTGGCCGGATCCACAGAATTCGCGGTGCCTGAGTCGTGAAACTCCAGGCATAGTCACTGGCCAGCACACCGCCGGTCAGGTCCGACAAACCGGCCGGCACGATTGCCTGATACGTGGTTCCGGCCGCCATCGGTTGGGAAGGACGGAATACATAGATGGAGGTGTTCAGCCACTCGCCCTTGCCGGCCACCGCCGGTTCCAGGCGCAGCGGTTGCGGCAAACTGGCGACCTGCGCCGAGTGGACCAGCGGCACCACCGGCCGGTTGAACATCACCGTGATGGTGGTGTCCACGTCAACCTGCTCTGTCCCGTCGGCCGGCAGCACCTGACTGACCTCGAGAAAACCGACTGTCTGGAACCGAAAAGCGAAAGGCATCTCGGCCACCAACCCGGCCGCGCTCTTGGCGCTTTCTGCAATGGTCACGTCATACCGTGTCTGCCGGTCGAATTGTCCAGTTGGTTTGAACAGAACCGTCTGATCGTCAGCCCATTCCAGTTGCCCGGCAACGGCGGGCTCGATGGAAAAGGCACCTTCCACAGAGCCGCGATTCATGGGCTGGTCGAAACGGATCATCAGCGGCGTATCTATGGGCAGTTCCTCTCCCCGGGCCGGGCTGCGGCTGACTACTTGCGGCGGGAGGGGCGGCATGGGGGTGGCCGTGGGAGCGGAGGTGGCAGTAGCCGATATCGTCGGCGGGATTGCAGTCGGGACTCTGGTTTGGACAACCCCGGTGGCGGACGTCGTTGGCACGGGGGTAGGAGTCGCGGTGCGCGACAAGGCACATGCCACCTGTGTGCCACCGAGCAGCAGTACCAGCAATCCAAACCATAACCATCTCGTCTTTTGCTTCATCATTTGACACCTCAATAATCGGCCGTGCGAAAATCCGGGTTACACGCAATTCAATTATAGTATAACGCAGCCTGTCCAGGTATAGTTCCCGGATCCCCAAAATAGCCCAATTCCCATCGCGCGTCGCTCTGTCAACTGACTGCTTTAACACTCGGGCCGAGTGTTCATCGAGCGAACCTGCCGCATCTGCAAGTAAAATCAAACCCGGGCCCCAACATGACTGGCTGATCAATGCCCGGGAGTGGACTGACGCAAAAGGGCCGGATTGTAAGGCTATCGAGGGCGGTGATACTGCAGCTTGGACGCCCGATACCGGGCAATAGCACTCTGTACCTGCCGATACAGATTGTCGGCGTCAAAAGGCTTGATGAGGAACCCGCTCGCCCCCAGCTCAAAGCAGGCTGCAATTCGGTCCAGAGGGGCATCAACGCTGACCATCAGCACGGGCACGGCCCGGCACTCGGTGCGCGCCTGCAGCTCCTTTAACACCTGAATGCCGTCCATTTCCGGCATGACGGTATCCAATAGAATCAAGTCCGGCAGTGCCTGGGTGACCGTGTGCAGACACTCCTGGCCGCTGCGAGCCACCTGCACGTTGTACTCGCCCATCTTTCCCAGAATTGCCCGAATTGCCTCAACGGCCTTGGGGTCATCATCGACCACCAGCACATTGGCAGCGCCGTTTGTTCGCATGACTATCGCCGATCTGTGCTACACACTGCTGATTGAGGAGGGTTCAACCGAGACTGCTCACGGTGGCATTATAGCACGGTCAGGCGAGCGCCTGAATATGACGGCAGTCCTACCGGCCCTCTGGTGACAGGAGAACGGGGCTGCCTAGCTGTTGGCCGGTCATTTGCAGGTACATGCCGACCCGGAAGTGAAGCGGTTGGCTGGCACCAAAGGGGACCTGTACCACGTGTTCATCTGCAACAACCTCTCCGGTGGCCCACAATGAGGTCGGATACTGGCCCTGTAGGGGCTCGCTGTCGGCCTGTCCGACCATGGCACCATCGGCGGCAAGCGCGTGCACCATCACGGCAAAGTCCTGCTCCATTTCCTGCCGGCATTGCCAGTAAAGCGTCAGCTTGATCTCGCCGCCGCCGGACCGGTCCAGGTCATATCCCAACAGCTGCACCTGGTCACCCAATACCAGGTCCAACTCCACTTGCATCGGCGGCGGCGTGAAAGACCTTGCCGGCCGGGTTACTGTGATGGTTCCCAGCTCAATCAGGACCGGGTCCGCCGCCAGTGATCGTGCCTCGATAACCAACGGCCAATCCCCGGCAGGCATGTCCAGCGGAACACGAACTCCATAGCGGTCGGCTACCCCTTCCCCAGGCTGCCACCTGCGCGTCGGATAGGTGTTGTGAACCGGGGCCCCTTCATAGAGCAACTGCTGGCCCAACCACAAACGGATCTGATAATCGTCCTGCAAGCCATCAGCTTGCCAAAAGAGCGTGAGGAGCAGGGGCTCGCGTGTGCGCACGGACGTCCGGTCCAGGTTGTACCCCACGAGCTGCAGTCCGGGTCCGACAGGCTGGCTGAGGAGTTGCCGATACCCGCTTAACGGAAGCGACCCTTCGGGATATCCTGCCGACAACTCTATCGGGAGGTGCGCCGCCAGTCCGCCAAACGAGCCATCGGCATCCACGATGGGCAGGTTGCTGTTGTCCCCCACTGAGTAGAGACCAACCCGCAGCAGATAGTCGCCGGGCGGGATTCCAGCCGGCAGCGTCAACAGCAAGCGATCGATGAACCGCTCACCCGGCGTCCACTGGCCGGAAGGATACTGGAATGGCAGCGTCTCCGTCCACGTAAACCCCCATGGGTCCACCAGATGGGCAAAGACCTGGTAATCGTCTCGGGGAGCCGGATTCAGCACGCGCCAATGCAGAACGACGTCCACCGTTTTCCTGGAGGCCTCCAGCAGGTCATACCCTTCCAGCTGGACCATATGGCCAAAGTCGGAATCTGCCGGGTGCGTCGCGTTATCCAACAAGCCGGTTGACAACTGGTAGGCGCGAAATGCCGGTTCACCGTCGGGACCGGGTGGCACCGGCAGCAGGGTTGCGGCCGCCGCGTATGGCTCAGCCCAACTCCAATCCACCGAGCGAGGGACCAGCAGGACGGCCGAACTTGTGGAAGGCTCCACGACGGTTCGTCCCCCGGTCAACCAACGTAGACTGGGATAGTCTCGGGCCAGGAGGGCCAATGTGGGATGGCGGTAATGCACCGAAGCCACATAGATCTGAGTGTCGGCGGTGTAATTCCGATTCAGCCACTCGGCCGCGTCAGCCAGGTCTCCGTCCGACGCCTCATAGTGGTCTGCTCGCCCTGCCAGCTCAACAAAGTAGTCGTGGGTGGTAAGGGAGGCCGTCACGGTCAGGGTGACCCCCAGCAGAAGCCAATGGAGCACTTGCGACCGACGCCACCGCCGGCCGGCGGCCAACTGCATTGCCGTCAGCAGTCCCAAAGCAGGAAAGACATAGACCAGCGGCAACATGCCGGCCGCCCGCAGCGAATGAGGGATGATGTCGGACACGGTCAGGGCAGTCGGCAGGATCATCACTGGAATCCACGTCGCCAGCAGCACACCGCGGGCCAGCGCCAGCGGCCTGCGGTCCACAAGGCGCAGGGCGACCAGGATGATCCCTGCCACAAAGGCAGTTGCGAGGATGGGGCCGAACACGGGCTTGCCCGGCAGGTTGAATCGCGCCAATGGATCACCGCGCACGAAGAACATGCCCAATGCCTGAATCAGTGCCTGCGGAACGGTCAGACTGGAGCCGTGTCCGGCAACCTGTTCCAGGCGCACTGTGAACCGTTGTGGGTTCTGCCAGAAATACCAACCCAATGGTGCAAAGACCGCCGTCGCCGAGGAAACGAAAACGGCCGCCTGAGCAGCGCGGAATCGGCGGCGGCCATGATCTGTCAAAATGAGTGTCAGGAGCGCCAGCGCCAGCGGAACAGGGAAGAGCCGCGCGGCCAGATAGGTGTAACCGGTCAGGCCACAAAACGCTCCGCCGACAATCAACAACCTCCAGCGGTTGTTGCGCAGCCCGCGCCAGAGCAGCGCCAGGGTGATGGCTTGCAGCAGCGGCTCTGCAACTGCACGTAATCCAACCCGGCTGAGCACAAGGTGCCACAAGGATGTGGCGAGCAAAGCGGCGGACATCAAAGCCAGCCAGAAAGGCGTAGCCGGCGGCCAGGACGGCACTCTTGCTCGGCACCTATCCAGCCGGCCAGCGGGTGTCGAGCAGTCCGTGGACCACGTTGGGTCCGCACTGAACATCTCGTACACACACCAAAAGGTGGCCGCAACGGTCAGGGTCCCCACAATGGCGCTGGTCAGGCGTAAAGCCAGCAGGCCCGAATCCAGCAACCGCATCACCCCAGCAGTAAGGTAGAAAAAGAGGACCTCTTTGCCGGTGTATGCGGTAATGAACAGAGGCCTATAGCCCTCGTCGGCGATGCTGGTGGCCAGAATGACGTTTGCCGCCTCGTCATAATACGGGCCGGCCGGCGGTCGCGGCAGTCCCCAGATGCGCAGCAGGCCTGCTACCGCCACCACGACAAGGACCCCGGTTGTGGCTAACCGGCTTGGGCGCCAGGGGACTCCAGGCTTCAAGGTATCTCCACCATGGTAAGCCACTCTGATGGCACACTGAGTCGGGCGCCGGTCTCGAGGACGTACAGACCAACGGCGAGTCTGTACTCCCCTGCGGCCAGCCCTTCCGGGACGGCGAACGCGTGGTCATCCACAACATACTCGCCGGGCGCCCATCCCGGCGTTGGGCGTTTCCAGCCGGCCGGGACCCCGTCCGACTGGGCGACGGGCTGGCCGTCTCGGTTGATCAGGTGGACAAACACGCGGTAGCTGGTTTCCATCTCTCTCATGGCCTGCCACACGAGGCGCAGCTCTACAGTGCCGCCCTGCAGGGTGAGGTCGTAGCCGACCAGACGGGCGACTGTAGCACCGGTGGGGTCTGAGTACGCCAGGTCGGTGACGTGTGCCACGACGGGTGATATCCAGAACCGAGGCGGCGCACTGATCTCCAGCGCCTCAGGCAACGGAGTGGATCCCAGCGGTATGCCGTCCGGATCCAGTACTGTCAACTGCCACGAATAGGTCCCGTCGGCTGCCCGACCTGGAATCTGCAGCAGGTGCTGACCCATGAGTTCGTCACCTACCCGCCAATTGGAGGGAGGCCAGTCATCACGGATCAATTCCAACGGCCACTCGCGCACCGTCGCGCCATCTGGCCCGTTCAGCGCCAGTAGCGCTGTGAGGTGAGGTAGGATGGCTTCCGCACGCCAAAACAGTGTGACCAACACGGGGTCACCCGGCGATGCCTCGCGCCGGTCTAGGTTTACCCCTAGTAGCGTCAGGTCGGACCATCGCCGGTCCAAACGGTACTGCATCTTCAGGCTGGAGATGGGTGAAGCGGGGCGTTCCACATCCAACTCGCCGATGATCGCGCTGGGACCGGCTACATTCCCGGCCGGGTCCAGCAGGTTGAGCGGCGCCAGGGTAGTGCGGTCAAATACGGTGAGTTGTAGCTGGTAGCGGCCGGGCGGTGTGCCTCCCAGGATGGCAACGCTGTGGCTATCCCAAGCCCACACACCGGATGACCATTCGTAGGTAGGGGGATGAGGCCTGTAGGTGCGGGGTCGGAAGCTTTCCTTGGCGCTCCAGACGAGACCGGCCGCATCCACCAGAATGACCCTGGTCTCATAATCGCCTGCTGGCTGTGCGCGGGCAAGCCAGGCCAGATTGATCTCCAGCTCTGACCCGGCCGGAGCTGGCGCCAGGTGGTATCCTAGCAATTGAAGACCGTCTGCAAAGGAGCGCGGCGCGACCACCAGTGGAGGACCCAGCCCTACGAGAGATTCGTCCACCAGACTCGCCCGCCGGAGCGGAGTCTTGCCAGCGTCGACCAGCCATAGTTTGGCTCCAACCAGTACGGTCACCATCAAGACTACGGCCGCCAATTGGCCCGGCGACAAGCGGACTGGAGACCACGTTCGACAGGCTACGCGTTTTTCCGGCCACCGTAACCTGATTGCCTGGACGCCGCCAGATAGGGAGGTGGTCGCCAGCAACGCGACCAGGCCGGTCAGGGACACGGCGACGGCGGTGGCTCGCAGCGGAGTCAACTCCCAGCAGATGGCGATGGTGTGCATTCCGGCCGGAACGTGAAAGGTGATCAGCCCTGTCTCCGGCGCCGGCGATACCTGTACCTTTTGGTCATCCACCCGCACAGCCCACCCTGGAAAGAAAAAGGTGTGGTATAGGGCCTCAAAGGAAGAGGGCGAGTCCACCACAATAGTGGCCCGGTTGGGGCCATATTGCTCTCGGAGCAGGGTTGCTCCGGTTGGCAACCGGCTGGATTCAAACCGACGCGCCACTTGCCCGGAACGCAAGGCATCCTCCATGGGAGAGCCGTCTGGTCGCTGATGGACCCAACGTGGCAAGTACGCTCCCAATGGATCGACGCCGGTGTGGCCGGTTTGGCGCTCATAATCCATTACGTCCCCGATCGCTGGATCCTCCGGAAACGAGCAGGCAGCCGGATAGAGCCAGGGATACGCTGCCAACAGCATCACTGATATCACCGCACAACCCGCCAACGTTGTGATCACTGCCTTGCGGCTCAGCAAGGTGCAGGATGCGCCGGCAAGCAGCGCCACCGGAAGAACTGCGCGGCCGACCAATCGCCACGGGAACTGGACAAACCGGATTAGCGGGAGGTTCTCCCACAAGGGAAGGCTCGGTGGTAAAGTCAGAAACAACATGCCTGCGCTGGTTACGGCCAGTGCAGCGGCCAGCCAGCGGCGCCGTGAATCGCCAAGTTTCAGCGCCGCCACCAGGCCGACGGCTGCGAGTCCCAGTTGAGGCAATCCTGCAGGAACGTGAAGTGGTGGGTTGAGCAATGTGGGGTCTGAAGGGGTTGGAGCGGCGAGCAACTCGGCCAAGGAGGCCAGGTTGTAGTGAAAGTCATTGCCCCTGGTTGCGTGGTCGAGGTAGAGTTGCACGTTGCCGGTCTCGGCAATGGCGGGAAACCAAGCGAATGCGGTCAGTGCCAGGCCGGCCAGCGCCGGAGCGGCCAACAGCAGCCAACGTACGGTGGAACGATTACGTCGGGGCTGCAACAGAAGCAGCAGAGCCAGGTACCCGAGAAGCAGCGGGGCAAACAATAGCGATGAGATGTTGTGAATGAGCAACAAAGCAGCCCAGGAAAGGGCAGCACCCAGGAAGGCCAATCGGCTGGGCCGGAAGACCCAGTGCCAGAAAAACCAAAGGATCCAAGGCAGGAGCGCCAGAGCCATGGATTCGGGCAAGTTGCCCCGCTTGTAGATATCCAGCATCTGGTAAGGTGCGGCCATATAAGCTGCCGCCGCCAGCAATCCGGACCAGTCGCTGCGCCACATCTCGCGCGCCAAAAGGAAGGAGCCCCAGCCAGACATCAGTACACAGCCCACATAAACAGCGTTCACCGCGGTCGGGATGGTCATGCCCAGCAGGTGAAGCAGTTCTGGCAGGTAATAGGAGAGCAATTCACGAAAGTTGAAAAAGGGGAAACCGTACCCGTATACCAGGTTGGGCATCCATCGGGTGAAAGCTAACCCTTGGTCGATGGCATCTCGCACCGCCACCAGACGGTACAGGTGCAAATACCCGTCGTGACTGCAGTAGACCTGGTTGCGCAGGAGGGGCCACACCAGGGGTGTAGCAAGCAAGGTGACCGCCATCAAACCGGCCGTGGGAGACCGACGAAGGCAGGCGGCAACTCTAGCGATCATTGATTTTTGGTTCTCCATCGGGCGAGCCCACCACAATGGACACCGGCAGAATAAGCCGGTCGTCCGCAGCTGGGGTTTCTTGTGCACGGACTAAAGGCAACCGGGTGCCGTCAGTTGCTCGATAGAGTCCGGTCGCGATGGTATAGTCGCCGGCCGGTGCTTCCGAAGGGAGTTGAAGCACGTATGGGTCGGTGATCACTTGCGGCGGCGCCCAGGAGTCCGTTGGGCTGTCAGCAGGCCACCGGTCTGCCTGCGTGGCGGTAGCATTGTCGGGTCCCAGTACGTGAGCAAAAGCGGTATATGGCTCCCCCGGCCGGGTCTCTGCTTGCCAGTATAACGTCGGTTGGATTTCCGTGCCCTGGTCTGTCCGCCTGGCCGTTATCGCCATGCACCGCAGCCAGATCTGTTCGCCTGGAAGGTAGTTCAGTGGTGCCGCCATGTCCGGTGGCAATTGGTACAGCCGGTCGGTGGTTTGCACCGTGATGTGAGCCAAGGTAAGCATGGGCCCGCTTACCTCCAATCCATCTGCGTTCACCAGCCTCATGCGCAGCGGCAATGAGCCGGGGTTGAGTCCGGATGGCGTCCAGATGGTGTACTGCTCGCGCAGACGCCAGCCAGCCTCCCAGAGGTCAGAGGGCGCTCGGCTCAAGGGTAGGTCGACCAGCGTCTCGTCACCCAGGATCCAGCGGATCATCAGTCCATCCGGCAGTTCTTCTTGAGCCCACCAGTACCGTGTTGGTTCGATCCGTTCTCCAGCCGCCATCACCTCCGGGACGGCAGCGTGCCCCATCAGGACAAGAAGCCCGTCCAGCCAGGCAGCAGTGGCGGTTATCGGTGGCCGGACATCTGTTGCGGTAAGGGGCTGTTCTGGTATGGGACTTGACAGCCTTGGTGAGGTAAAGACCACCCCTCGGAATGGGTTGTTGGCATCCAGCACAGGAAGGCGGGCGCCCGACGCAGCATCATAAAGCGCCAACTCGAACCAGTAATCGGCTGGCGGGATGCCGGCGGGCAATTTGAGGGTGTACTCCACATAGGTGTCCTCGTCTGTAAGCCAATGCTCAGGGCTGAAGCCCAGGTGGTCGGTGAGCGGGGTCTCGGGCGAACCCCAGGAGCGTCCCCAACCGTCCAAAAGTGCGAGTTGAACCGTATACCTGCCGCCAGGTTGCCGTAGCGCCCAGCGGACTCCGACGCCTGCCTCTTGGCTGGTGGCCCAGGCTTCTGCTCCCAGCAACGGAACGCGTTGGCCAAATGAGATGGGTTCAGTCACGTTGGCGGAGGTGCCGAGAACGGTCTCCGGCTCCACGCGGCCGGATAAAGTCAAAGACCCCATGTTTGCCCGGGTTGCAGCCGGTGACAAAGGTTGGCCACGCTGGCAAAGTAACCGGGGGGAGGGTCGACAATGGTGAACCGTGAACACCAGCACGCATGAGGGCTGCCAGATTGGGCAAGAGGCCGGACACTGTCCAGGGTGGGATCAGATCGAGCGTGCCTCCGTCGATCCCATGGACGAGGACTCTACTCATGATGGTCCCGAGAAAGCACCGTTCGGATGTGGTAGGTGGGTTTTCCCTGGCTCTCGTAGTAGGTACGAACGATCAACTCGCCCAACAGACCCATCGCCAGGAATTGAACCCCGATCATCACCAACAGGACTGACAACATGAGCAGTGGGCGGTCGCCGATCTGGTAACGGTAGCCGTACACCACCTTGAGGCCGGAGAGATAGAGGCCAATCAAGACTCCCACAGAACCCGAGACAAGCCCAAACCCGCCAAACAGATGCATCGGCCGGCCAAAATAGCCCAGCATAAAGTAGATGGTCATCAGGTCCAGGATCACACGAAAGGTGCGATCCAGGCCAAACTTGCCGTACTTGGCCTGGCCGTGGGTCCGCGGCCGATGATTGACCGGTATTTCGCACAGCCGGATGCCGATCCAGCTGGCCAGCGCTGGGATGAATCGGTGCATCTCGCCGTAGAGCCGTAGGCTTTTTACCACGTCACGCCGGAACGCGCGGAGCGAGCAACCGGTGTCATGTAGTTGCACGCCGGTCGCTCGGGTGATCAGCCGGTTGGCCAGGAACGAAGGGATGCGGCGGATCAGATGGTCCTTCCGGTCTCTGCGCCACCCGGCAACGACATCGTACCCTTCCGCCAGTTTGTCCAGCAGAATCGGAATGTCGGCCGGGTCGTTCTGAAGGTCTGCATCCAAGGTAACAATGAAGTCGCCCTGAGCATAATCGAACCCGGCGGCAAAGGCCGCCGATTGTCCGAAATTGCGGCGGAACTGCACCACCACTACCCTCGGGTCCGCTTGGTGCAACGCTTGCATCACCTCATAGCCACCGTCTGTGCTGCCGTCGTCAACCAACAGAATCTCGTAACGGTCGACAACCCCGTCGAGCGCAGCAGTGATCTGCCGATAGAGGGGGTCGAGGTTTGGGGCCTCGTTGTAGACGGGCGCAATCACAGACAGCTGAATACCGTTGAGCTCCTGTTCCATGGCGACGAATTGTAGCACCTTCAACCAGGCTTGACAAAGCAGTTGGGCGCTGGCATAATCGGGCCCAGCTTGGTCAGACCTGCGAAGGATTCTGGATCGAGGTAGCAGAAGCGAACTCAACCGAATATTGAAAAGCGAGGACGGAGACGGTTGGCAGGCCGGATGAGCGGCCGCCAGGGAAGCCGGGTCCAGGACTGAAAGCCCGGTCCGGTCAGCACCTGCCAAGTTCCCTCCCGAGCTGTAGGGTCAAAGGTTGAAGCCGAGTAGCCCGAGCCGGTTACCCACCGTTAGCAGGGTAGCCAATCGCGTTCTGTCTGTTGGCGTCCGAGTGCCCGATCAGATGGTCGGGAAGTTGGGTGGTACCGCGAGATTTACCCTCGTCCCACAGTGGGACGGGGGTTTTTTGTTGGATCGGGTTCCGGTATGAGGAGAGACGATGCTGGAGCAACTGGAACAACTGAGGTTAGAGGCGCTGGAAAAGCTGGCCGCAATTGCCGATGGCGAGGCGCTGGATGGGTGGGAAAAAAGATTCATCGGCCGCAAGGGTGCGGTCACTGAGATGACCCGTCGGGTGGGCGAGCTGTCCAAGGACGAACGGCCCGAGTTCGGGCGGCGGGTCAACGAAATCAAACAGGCACTGAGCGCAGCATACGAGGCGAGAGCTGCGACCGTGCAATCTGCGGAAATGGAGCGGCGACTGGCTTCTGGAGCGCTCGACGTCAGCCTGCCGGGCCGGCCGAAACTGCTCGGCCGTCTGCATCCGTCTACGCAGATACTGCGCGATATTTTTCGCATCTGGGGTGACATGGGTTTTCAGGTTTATCGGAGTCCAGATGTGGAAACCGACGAGAACAATTTCCAGTTGCTCAACATCCCACCTGACCACCCTGCCCGGGACATGTGGGCTACCTTTTACACCACCCGGGAGGGGATTATCCTAAGAACGCACACATCGCCAGGGCAGATCCGGGCCATGCGCCAGTACTGTCCGGAACCGATCCGCGTCATTTTGCCCGGCATGTGTTACCGGTACGAACAGGTCACCGCACGACACGAAACCCAGTTCTACCAGGTCGAGGGGTTGGCAGTGGGAAACCAGATCACCATGTCCGACCTCAAGGGAACGTTGAGCAGTTTTACGCGGCGGTTGTTCGGGCCTGAGCGCGAGACCCGTTTTCGCCCCAGCTACTTTCCTTTCACCGAGCCGAGCGCGGAGATGGATGTGGAGTGCATTCTGTGCGAAGGCAAGGGGTGTGCGGTCTGCAAGCAGACGGGATGGGTAGAAATCCTGGGCTGCGGCATGGTGCACCCGGTTGTGCTGCAGAACGGCGGGTACGATCCGGCCAAGTACACAGGTTTCGCTTTTGGGATGGGCTCCGAGCGGATTGCCATGCTCAAGTACGGCATCAACGATATCCGGTATTTCTGGAGCAACGACCTGCGATTCCTGGAGCAGTTCTAGAGAGTAGGAGCAACCAGCATGTTGGTACCACTGTCTTGGCTAAAAGAGTGTGTGGACGTCCCGTTCTCGGTGACCGAGCTGGCGGACCGGATGACGTTGGCCGGGTTGGAGGTAGAGGCTGTCCAGTACATCGGCGTACCCGGGGCCGACCTGGTGTGGGACCCAGCCCACTTTGTTGTTGCGCGGATCGTGGAGGTGCGGCATCACCCCGCGGCTGATCGGCTGGTGTTGGCTGTGGTGGACTATGGCACGGGGCAGTTAGAGACGCTGGTCACCGGCGCGCCCAACCTCTTTCCCTATCTTGGACAGGATCTGGGAAGGGTGGACCTCAAGTCACCCATGGTGTTGGAAGGGGCCACTATCTACGACGGTCATCAACCGGGTTTTGTCAAAACGACCCTCCGCGGCCGGCCGGTCCGGGGAATCATGAATCGGCATATGCTCTGTTCCGAAAAGGAGCTGGGCATTTCGGATGAACACGAAGGGATTCTGTTGCTGGAGACCCACACCGCGCCCGGGACTCCGTTGCAGGACGTGCTGGGGGACGCGGTTCTGGACGTGAGCTTGACGCCCAATCTGGCCCGGTGCCAATCGATCCTGGGCGTGGCCCGCGAGGTGGCTGCCATGACCGGGCAGTCGCTGCGGTGCCCGCCATCCGAGGTGTTGATGCAAGGGCTGCCTGCATCGGAAGCTGTGCAGGTCGAGATATGGGATCTCAGCCTGTGTCCCCGGTTCACGGCCACGCTGATCCGGAATGTGACCATCGGCCCGTCGCCCCAGTGGATGCAGAGACGACTGAGATTGGTGGGAATGCGGCCGATCAGCAACATTGTGGACGTCACCAACTATGTCATGATGGAACGTGGGCAGCCGCTGCATGCCTTTGATTACGATCTGTTACTGGATCGGGCGCGCAGATCCGGCGATGCCCTGCCCACCATTGTGGTCCGGGCGGCCCAACCTGGTGAGGGAATGACCAGCCTGGACGGAGTGGCGCGCCTTTTCAACCCGTTCGACATTTTGATCACAGATAGTGGCGGCCCCATCGGCATTGCGGGTGTGATGGGTGGTGCCGACACTGAGGTGCACGACGGCACCCAGAATGTCCTGCTAGAGGCAGCGAATTTCGACATGTTCCATATCCGGCGCACCTCCCAGGCCCACCGGTTGCCGTCGGAGGCGTCGGTCCGGTTCGGAAGAGGGATCCATCCGGCTGAGGCCCTGCGCGCTGCCCGCCGGGCGGCCGAATTGATGCGCACTCTGGCGGGCGGCACGGTGGCGCGGGGAACCGTGGATGTGTATCCCGGCCAATCGGAGCCGGTGGTCGCCACCATTAACCCGGACCAGGTAGAACGCAGTCTGGGCATCCGGTTGGACGCCATTCAGATCATAGACCTGCTCCAGGCACTCCAGTTCGAATGTCGGTTGGTGGATGGCGTGGTGCACGCGACCGTCCCCGACCATCGCGTGGATATCGGGGTTGGGCTGGTGGGGACTGCGGATCTCGCAGAGGAGATCGCCCGCCTGTATGGCTACCAACACATTCCCGAGACCGAGATGGGCGATCGGTTGCCGCCGCTGCGGGCCAATGTGGCCCTGGAACAGGAGGAGCGCACCCGCGACCTGCTGGTGGCGGCCGGATTGCAGGAGATCATCAGCACCCGCCTGACGACGCCCGAATCTGAAGCCCGCATCCTGCCGCCGGGCTCCGCGCCCGATGATCGCCCATACCTCACCCTGGCCAACCCAATCAGTCAGGACAAGACAACCATGCGTCACACGTTGCTAGAGACGATGATGGAGGCGGTGGCATCCAACCTACGGCACCGCCCGTACGTGGGGCTTTTCGAGATAGGTTCAGTCTATCTGTCGTCGGAAGAGGGCTCGTTGCCCGAGGAGCCGCAACGGCTGGTTTTGGGGATGGCGGGTCAGCGCGAGCCATCCGGCTGGCTGGGTGGCAGCGGCCGCGCCGGTCGAGTTCTACCGGACGAAGGAACGCTGGGCTTTTTTGACCTGAAAGGGATCATTGAGGCACTGACGGACGGCTGGCGCATCCGGGGTGTGCGCTACGAGCCCGTGTTGAACCCGAGCTTTCACCCGGGACGGGCCGCGCGGATCAGCCAAACTGACCGAGGGTACCTGGGCATAGCGGGTGAGGTTCATCCCGCGGTAGCCTCCCGGTTCGGAATGCCACCTGGCGTTCCGCTGTTGGCCGCCGAGCTGGATTTGGACGCCGTGCTGGATGCGATCCCAACCCGGTCTGCCGTGCGGCCGGTCCCGCTCTTCCCGTCGGTTTACCGCGACATTGCTTTGGTGGTCGCCGACGACCTGCCGGCAGCCACGGTTCAGCAGTTGATTGCCCAAACGGGGGGTCAGTTGCTGGCGGACATCCGGCTGTTTGACCTTTACCGGGGAGAGCAGTTGCCGGCTGGGAAAAAGAGCCTGGCGTACGCGCTGACGTTCCAGGCATCTGACCGGACGCTGACAGACGAAGAGGTCAACAAGCTGCGCGACAAGATCGTACGTCGATTGGAGCGCGAGGTCGGCGCGCAACTCCGAGCGTGAGCGGGCAGTTCACCACCCGAGGGGAACGCTCGCTGCGTCGTCAAGCGTGAGCCAAGCCGGCCGGCCCACTTGCGGTGCCGGCCGCGTCGCAACCGGGCATCCGAAGCTCGGCCGGTCAAGGCCGGCAGACGGGTGTCCGACTCCGGCCGGCGGCAAAGAGCAGTGACCGGGCGACCGGCCGTCGGAAGACCGACGGGTTAGCCGAATTCGCCGAGAATCAGCGTCGCCAGCAACCGTTTGGGTACGTGGTGCACCCCTTCGGCATCGCGATAGTAGCGGATGTCACCGTCCGGACCCACAGCTTCCAGCACGACCGTCTCACTTGGTTTGCCCAAAGCTAACACCAGCAGGATCTCGTACAGATCGGGAATGGATAGCACGTCTCGCAAGGCGGTCCGATCAACCGATGCAATGATGCAGCCGCCCAACCCTTGTTCCGTGGCGCCGAGCATGATGGTTTGAGCGGCAATGCCTGGATCGACGCCAAACTCCTTGCGGAGGGTCTTATCGCCCAGGATCACGATGTAGGCCGCCGGCTGTTCACCCTCGGCCGGACCCGTCCAGTCCTTCAGGTAGGCTGCCCACCGCAAAAGAGGAAAGATCCGGTTATTCGTCCCCGGGTCACAACTCAGAACGTATTTGAGGGGTTGCAGGTTGGCCCCCGAGGCGGTCAAACGGGCCAGTTCGACCAGGTTGCGAAGCGTCTCCATGTGCACCGGAACGCCCTGATGAAAGCGCCGGTAACTACGGGTTCTGACAGTCAGCTCGTGTAGCATAGCCACCTCCACGACGAATAGTTGACGCACCATTTATAGCATACAGCCGGCAAAGGTGCGAGTTGCGGTGATTGACAAACCGGACCGGCATGAGTATAATCCTGTTTGACCTTGTACCAGAGTCTGGTTCAGTGTGACGGTTGGTCCGAGAGTCTGCACCGGGTGTCGGATCGCCGGGTGGTTGTTAGCCGGACGATAAATTGAGTATTGTTGACCATGAGCTGACACGAGGAGCAAAGCCTCAGCTGCTTGATGGATGACCATCTCACTCTGAACCTGACGGCCCGGTAGTGATCAAGTTTCCAGCCACCTACCGGGCTTTTTGCTGGATTGGCGAATGGTTGATCGGTAAGGCGAGTTCTACATGGACAATTCGCAGGTAGATCTGGAGTTGGGTGAGCCCGAGAATTGTGGGGCTGACCTGGAGGCGGCCGGGTTGAAATTGGAGAACAGCGAGGCTGACATTGAGTCGGCCGAGACTGACATAGAGTTCACCGAGATCGACGCGGAGCCGACTGAGGTTGACCTGGAGATTGCCGAGGTTGACCTGGAGATTGCCGAGGTTGACCTGGAGATTGCCGAGGTTGGCGTGGAGCCGGCCGAGGTTGACCTGGAGGATGCCGCGGCCGACCTGGAGCCGGTCGAGGTTGACGTGGAGCCGGCCGAGGTTGAGGTAGAGGCAGCCGAACCGGAGGATGACGCTCCTCAACGGGGTGACATCCTGGAAGGCACGATTGTTTCCATGGGCGCCGACGGCGCCGTGGTCGATCTGGGCTTGGACCGGCCGGGCGTGGTTTCCATACACGACCTGGATCAACTTGACCCGGCTCGCCGTGAAGCGCTTCAGGAGGGTGGGTCAACATTCGTCTACCTGGTGGATGTGGACCGGGAGAAGGATCATATCACCCTCAGTGTTCATCAGGCGGTACAGAACGAAAAGTGGCTGGAAGCCGAGCGCCTGAAAGACAACCGAGAGATATGGATGGGCAAGGTGCTGGGCTATAACCAGCGCGGGTTAGTGGTTCCGTTTGGCAACTTGCGCGGATTTGTGCCGATCTCTCACATGATGAGCATCCCGCGTCGTGCCAACCCGGCTCAGGTGCGCGAGCGACTGGGTAACCACGTAGGGCAGGTCTTGCCTCTTCGGGTCATCGAGGTGGACCGGCGGCGGCGCCGGCTGATCCTTTCCCACCGCGCGGCCTATTCGGAATGGCGTGAGCTCCAGCGAGAAAAGTTCCTGGATGGCTTGCGCGAGGGCGAGGAACGCACCGGCCGGGTGCGAGAGCTGAAGGACTTTGGCGCTTTTGTCGACCTGGGTGGAGGTGATGGCCTGATCCACATCTCCGAGTTTGCCTGGCACCGCATCAACCACCCCAAGGAGATGCTGCGAGTGGGACAGGAAGTCCAGGTGCGCGTGCTCAAAGTCAACCGCAAACGCAGGCGGGTAGGACTGAGCCTCAAGCGGCTGACCCCCCATCCCTGGGAGACCCTGCTTGAACGCTATCAGGAAAACCAAGTGGTGGAGGGCAGGGTCACTCGGGTAGCCGATTTTGGCGCGTTTGTCGAGATCGAACCCGGGATCGAAGGGCTGTTGCATGCCAAGCACCTGCACCGCTCGGCCGAATCCGACCCACAACCTGACCCACACAAGGTGGTCCGGGAGGGCGAGGTTCACCTGTTGCGGATCATCAGCATCGACACGGAACAGAGACGCATAAGGCTCAGCATGCGGGCGGTGACCGTGGAGGAGCAGATGGAATGGATGGTGCACAAGGCCGAGGTAGACGCCGCCAAGCTTGCTGCTCAGGACGTCATCGGTCTGGCTGAGTTGATTGGTGAAGAGGAATAGTCACGTAATCTGGTTGTGGAAAGCGAGGTGTAGAAAGAATTGACGACCGTACAGTTGAGGTCTAACGAATCCCAAGAGAGCCTGCTCCGGCGGTTCCGCAAGCAGGTCATCAAAGACGGTGTCATGAGCGCGATTCGCAAAAAGCGGTGGCATGTCTCCAAGAGCGAGTTGCGCCGGATCGAAAGAAAAAAGGCGATTCGTCGATCCCGACGCCGAATGACGACGTATCGCTGACAGGTGTATTAGCACCAGGCCGGATTCGAACGCCTTGTGTAGGTGGTATCGGATCGGTTACTCAGGAGTATATGGCAGCCAAAACCAAAGAGGAGAAGTTGGAGGTTGAAGGCAATGTCGTTGAGGCGTTGCCGGGAACCCAGTTTCGAGTGACGTTGGATAATGGGCACGAGGTCTTGGCGTACCTGTCCGGCAAGATGCGCAAGTATTACATCCGCATCTTGTTGGGGGATCGGGTCCGGCTGGAGCTTTCGCCCTACGACCTAACGCGGGGCCGTATCACCTATCGTTACAAGAAACTCGCTGACGACCAGTCCGCTGGTTGAGCAGTATGAATTGAAAGGCGCCAAACCCGCGCCCCCGCGCGCGGTTTGTGCTGATAGTCTTTATCAGGCGCTGCCTGCATAGCAGGCAGCGTTTTTTGCGTCCCCGTCAGGCCGCCGGACCACGAGCGTTACCCAGTCTCTGATCTGACGGCGCTCCTGCAAGGAGCAACGCCGAGCCAACAGGAATCCCTCTATGGCTGGGGCCTGGTCTTCGATGATCCCGGAAAGGACCAAGAGACCTCCCGGCCGCACGTGGTTGACCAAGCCGCTTTCCAGCATCTGCAGGATGACCGGCGCCAGGATGTTGACCAGCACCAGGTCCCACTGATCGGCCGGGTCCAGGTCGGCCAGGCTGGCGTGCATCACCTGCACGCGGTCGCCGACCCCGTTGGCTCGGCTGTTGGCGCCGGCCGTGCGCACCGCCGTGGGGTCATTGTCCACCGCCCGTATCGGCCCGGCGCCCAGTTTGGCGGCCGCAATGGCCAGGATTCCCGAGCCGGTCCCGATGTCCAACACTGCTGTGCCGTGGTGCGCGTGCGCTTCCACCACCTCCAGGCACATGCGAGTGGTGGGGTGCAGACCGGTACCAAAGGCCATGCCCGGATCCATCAGCAGTTGAACGTCGCCGGGTTGGGATGCGGTTGGTTGCCAGGCAGGGCAGATCATCAGGCGCCGTCCCACTCGGAAAGCGGTATAGTGCTGCTTCCACGTGTTGGCCCAATCCTCCTCCCGAACGGTGCGAAACGCGGGCGGCGGAATGGGGTAGATCTGCCCGAGATGCCACAGCACCTCCTCGATGCGGCGGCGCGTGGCAGGTTGGTCGTCGGCGTGGGAGAGGTAAATGGCCACGGTAACCCGGTCGGGCAGCACCGGGCCGCTGGCCTCCGGCGTCAGGTCGTCCGCTACCTGCTCCAGGGCCACGCCCCCTGGCGCAAACGGGCGCAGCACCTCGGCAACCGCTTCGGCGGCTTCACCGTCCACCGTGACGCTGACTCGCGTCCAGTCCATGGCCGATCCGGATTGAGCCGCCATCACGCCCGCCGGGTGCTCAGAAACCCAGCGCTTCCTTTAGGTCGCGCAGATGGTCGAATAGCCCCTTTTCCTTGGTGCCGGGAATGCTCTCTCGGCCGAGGGTCCGGCCAAGCTCCTGAAACAGCTCTTTTTGTTCGGTGGTGAGCTTTTTGGGCACGTCCACCTGGATCACAGCGATGAGGTCGCCTCTGCCTTCCTGGCGGAGATGTGGCACACCCCGGCCGCGGAGCCGAATTACATGTCCCGGCTGCGTGCCGGACGATATCCGCAACGGCTCCTCCTTGCCCTCCAGCGTGGGGATGAGGATCTCGTCACCCAGCGCCGCCTGGGAAACATTGATGGCAATTTCCAGGACGACGTCGTCGCCGCGCCGCTGAAAGATGGCGTGGTCCTGCACGTGGACAAAGACATAGAGGTTGCCGGCCGGCCCTCCGCGTCGACCGACCTCGCCCTCGCCAGCCAGGCGGATGCGCGTTTCGTTGTCCACCCCGGCCGGTATCTTGACCTTGAGCTTGCTGGTGCCGCTGGTCCGCTTGCGGCCGCGGCACTCGGTGCAGGGCGTGGCGATGGTCTCGCCGGTGCCGCTGCAGGCCGGGCAGGTGGTGATGTTGACAAACGACCCCAGGAACGACTGTTGGACCTGCCTCACCTCACCGGATCCGCGGCACTGGTTGCACACGATGGGCGTGGTGCCCGGTTCGGCGCCGCTCCCCTTGCAGCGCGGGCATACCTCGCTGCGCGGGACCTGCACCTCCCGTTCGGTGCCAAAGACGGCTTCTTCAAAGGTGATGGACAGGTCCAGGCGCAGGTCGTTCCCACGCATCGGGCCGCGGGTGCGCTGGGTGCCCATGCCGGACATGCCGCCAAAGAACTCTTCAAAGATGTCGCCCAGGCCGCCAAACCCCCCGAAACCGCCCGCACCGGCCGAGTTGCCCTGTACCCCGGCGTGGCCAAAGCGGTCATACGCCGCCCGTTTCTGGTCATCACCCAGGACCTCATAAGCCTCGTTGATGTCCTTAAAGATGCTCTCGGCGTCCGGTTCCTTGTTGATATCTGGATGGTGCTGGCGCGCCAGCCGGCGGTAGGCCTGCTTGATCTCGGCCGCACTGGCCCCCCGGCCTACCCCCAGTACGTCATAGTAATCGCGTTGGGTCGCCATCACATGTGCACCCTGGCCCTGTCAGTCTGACTCGCCTGCCAAGCCACACCGGCCGGCTAGGCGGGATTCTCGGCCTCGCCCACCGATGGATCGGCCTCAGCATCGCCCGCGGCACCGGGCTCACTGCCGGCCTGGGGTTCGGCTTCCGGGCCAGTGTCGGGCAGGCTGGCCAGCGCGTTCTGGACCTGGGTCTGGAGGTCGCGGGCTGCTGCCATGATCGCGTCGGAGTCGTCGGCCGCCAGGGCCTGTCTGACCAGCTCGATGCCATCCCTGACCGGTTGCTTGACCACGTCCGCCAGCGCATCCGCGTGCTCGCGCAGCGCTCGCTCGGCCGAATAGAGCGCCGCGTCTGCCTGGTTGCGCGCGGCCACCGACTGCTTGCGCTGGGCATCGTCGGTCGCGTGGCGCTGTGCCTGAGCAACCATCTCCTGGATCTCCTCCTCGCGCAGTCCGCTGGAAGGCTGAATGGTGATGTGCTGGCTGCGGTTGGTGGCCCGATCCTGGGCGCTGACCTTCAGAATCCCGTCGGCGTCGATATCGAAGGTGACCTCGATCTGCGGAACCCCGCGCGGCGCCGGCGGAATGCCGTCCAGGATGAACCACCCGAGGCTCTTGTTGTCCTGCGCCATCGCCCGCTCGCCCTGCACCACCTGGATCTTGACCTCTTTTTGCCGGTCGCTGGCGGTGGAAAAGAGCTGGCTCCGCTTGATGGGCACGTGGGTATTGCGCTCGATGATGGCGGTGGCAACGCCGCCCAGGGTTTCGATGCTCAGGGTCAGCGGGGTCACGTCGGTGAGCACGACATCGGTCACATCGCCGCTGAGGACGCCTGCCTGGATGGCGGCGCCGGCGGCGACCACCTCATCCGGATTGACCCCCTTGTGAGGCTCCCTGCCAAAGAAACGCCTGACCGCCTCTTGAACGGCCGGCATGCGGGTCATCCCGCCGACCAGCACGACCTGGTCGATATCCTCCGTCGCCAGTTTGGCGTCCTGCATGGCCAGCCGGCAGGGGCCGATAGTTCGCTCGATGAGGTCTTCGGTGAGCTGCTCCAACTTGGACCGCGTGAGGTTCAAGAGCAGGTGTTTGGGGCCGGAGGCATCGGCGGTGATAAAGGGGAGGTTGATCTCGGTCTGAACCACGCTGGAAAGCTCGATCTTGGCCTTTTCGGCCGCCTCGCGCAGCCGCTGCAGCGCCTGCCGGTCCTGGGTCAGGTCGATCCCCTGCTCGCGCTTGAACTCGCCGACGGTCCAGTCCACAATGCGCTGGTCGAAATCGTCGCCGCCCAGAAAGGTGTCGCCGTTGGTCGATTCGACCTCGAACAGCCCTCCGCCAACCGTCAGGATCGAGATGTCAAACGTGCCGCCTCCCAGATCATAGACCGCGATGGTCTGATCCTCCTGCTGCTCGAGGCCGTATGCCAGCGCGGAGGCGGTCGGTTCGTTGATGATCCGGTTCACCTCCAGGCCGGCGATGCGGCCGGCGTCCTTGGTTGCTTGCCTCTGGTTGTCGTCGAAATAGGCCGGCACGGTGATCACGGCCTGGGTCACCGGTTCTCCCAGATAGGCCTCGGCGTCCAGCTTTATTTTTTGCAGGACCATGGCCGAGATCTCGGGCGGGGAGTACTCCCGGCCGCCCAGCATCACCCGCACGTCACCGTTGGGCGCCGCGTGCACCTGATACGGCACCCACTGCAGCGCCCGGGTGACGGCCGGATCGTCATACTTGCGGCCCATAAACCGCTTGATGGAAAAGATGGTATCCCGCGCATTCACCACCGCCTGGCGTTTGGCGATCATGCCGACCATCCGCTCGCCCGTCTTGGGGTTGGTCGCCACCACTGAGGGGAAAAGGCGGCCGCCTTCAGAGCTGGGGACGATGGTCGGCTCTCCGCCCTCCATCACCGCGCAGACCGAATTGGTGGTGCCCAGGTCTATCCCAATGATCTTGCTCACGTACCCTCCTCAGCGCGCCACCCGCACCATGGCCGCTCGCAGGACGCGGTCTCCCAGGCGGTAACCCTGGCGCAACTGGGCGATAATCTTGCCAGATTCCACCTCGGCGTGCTCCTCCAGGGTCACTGCTTCGTGCACTGCCGGATCAAAATGCTGCCCCTCGGTCTGGATGGGGGTCACTCCAACGCTCTCCAGGGTGGACGCAAACTTGTGGGCAATGAGCGCGATACCGCTGCGCCACTCTTCCCACGCCCCGTCCCCGGCCGGCTCTCCCTTTGCCGTCGGCGTGTTGTTCAGCGCCAACAGCAGGTCGTCCAGTAGGGGAAGAAGCCTTTCCAGCAGGCCAGCGTTGGCCTCCATCGCCATCTCTGCCCGTTGGGCCTCCACCCTCCGGCGATAGTTCGCCAGTTCGGCGCGGGCGCGCTGCCAGCCGTCCAGGTACTCGGCCGCCTGAGCCTGTGCCACCGCCAGGGCCTCCTCCGGTGACGGGGTAGCGGCCTCTGGCTGCGCCGCCTGTTCTTCAACGGCGGCGGCGGGTGCGAGCTGTTCTGGCTCCTGTGCCGCTACCGGCTCGGTTGGGGTCGATTGGCTCTGTTTTTTCACGCTAAACCATCCTCAAACACCACTTACATCTCGGGTGACTCGTAACCAAACATGTCATAGACCAACCCGGACATCAGGCCGGCGACGTAACGCACGGCCGATATGACCCGGCTGTACGGCATTCGGGTCGGCCCGAGCACCCCCAAAGCGCCCACGGCATAGTCCGCCAGGCCATAACGGGCCAGGACCATGCTCCAATCACGCAGTTCTTGCCACTGGCCTTCGCCGCCGATCAACACCTGCACGCTGCCGCCGCCGGTGTTGGGTATGGGCTCTGCCATCCGCAGGGCGGTGGACAGGATCTCTTCCAGCACGGTGCGCTCCTCCAGTAGCCGGATGCCATGGCAGACCGTGTCGCTGGAGACGAAATCCGGCGACGCGAGGAGGTGGCTGAGCCCATCCCGATAGACGCGGCCGGAGAGCCGGCTGTCGGTCCGGGTCATCATCTCCACCATGAGCGTCATGACCTCCAGCTCCAGCACGGTCACTCCGCCTCGGGCAGCCTGCAACTCGCGAGCGCTCAACCCCTGGCAGATCAAGTTCAGCCGGTCGGCGGTCTGCGAAAGCTCCACCTGGGAGAGCGGCGCAGCCAGGGTGATCATCTGCTGCATCACCTGCCCGCTGCCCAACACCAGGACCAGCAGAACCAACCGTCCCTGGGTGGAGATCAGTTCGACGTGTTTGAACCGGCTCTGGCTCATGTGGGGCACGGTGACCAGGGCGGCGCTCCGCGAGACATTGGCCAGGACCGCGGCCGCCAGCTGCATCCACTGGTCAATATCCAGCCGCGCCTGGTGAAACTGGTGCCGGATCATGCGCTGCTCTTCGGCCGGAAGTTGGGTCTCCCCCACCAGTTCATGGACAAAGTAGCGGTACCCCTCTTCGGTGGGGATCCGGCCGGCCGACGTGTGGGGGTGCTGCAGGAAGCCCAGCTCCTCCAGGCAAGCCATCTCCGCCCGCACGGTAGCCGGGCTCATTTTGAGATTATGCCTCTGGACCAGGGACCGGGAACCGACAGGCTCCCGGTGGTTCACGTACGCGCAAACCACCAGGCCCAGAATCTCCTGTTGTCGTGTGGTCAGTTCCACCATGTTCGGGCGCTCACTGATTGGCACTCGGATACCTAGAGTGCTAACGGCATCCTGCGTACACTATACCATGCCGGGGAGGGGCTGTCAACTCTGACCGGTGGGGGGGAGGGGGGGGCTTATTCTTCTTCCAGCAGATCTTCCAGGGCTGCGGCTGCCAGAGCCGCCTGTTCCGCGATGGCCGCCAGCAGTTGGCTCAGGTTTTCACGGGCGGTGGCCAGGCTGATGTCCTCGACCAGCGACAGTTCGCTGGCCAATTGGGTCTGTAGATTTTCGTAAAGCTGCATATCGCGACCAGTGAGGTTGTGACTGCCGGCGAACCAGGCGAGGTTGCGGGCCCCGATGGCCAACTGCTCCGCATCGCTGGTAGAGATCAGCTTTTCGATGTTCAACTGGCGCTCTTTATAGTCGTCCGACAACGTCTCAAAGGGCGCCTGCAGCACCACCTCGATGTACCCCTTTTCAACCACCGGCCGCAAACCGAGCGCATCCGCCTGCTCCACCGGAACCATAAACGTTCCCTCGTCGGCCACCATGTTCAGGATATAGTACCGCGTGCTGGTTCCGGCAAAAACCCGGTCTTCCAGCGAGGTGACGGTACCGGCACCGTATGTGGGGTAGACGACGTGATCGCCCGGTCGAAATGTCATCTGAATACCTTTGAGACTGGTGATGATATCACCTGCATTATATGCCGGATGACGCTTTACGTCAATTGGCCGCCGGTGTTATAATGTTTTCCTTTGCCAGCGACGGCCATCGGCCGCAGAAGGGAGCAGATTTGTGGGCATAGAGGACCAGTTCTTTCACTGGCTGACCGAGACACTGACCGCGTTGTTCAACGCCATGGGATGGCTGGGGGTGGTGGTCATCATGGCGCTAGAGAGCGCCAATATCCCGATCCCCAGCGAAGTGACCATGCCGCTTTCGGGTTGGCTGCTGGTCCAGGCCAGGGGCGGCAGTCTCTTGTCGGCCGTGCTCATCGGCGGCTTTTTCGGGGGGCTGGGCTGCCTGATCGGCTCGTTGGCTTCCTATGCCCTGGGGTTGTGGGGCGGGCGGCCGTTCCTGGAGAGGTATGGCCGCTACATCCTGGTCACGCCGCAGGACCTGGAAAAGGCCGACCAATGGTTCGGCCGCTACGGCGACTGGGCGTCGTTCATCTCCCGGCTCCTGCCCATCGTGAGGACGTTCATCTCATTTCCGGCCGGCGTCGTCCGGGTCAACCTGGCGCGTTTCAGCGTGCTCACCTTTGTGGGGTCGTTCCTGTGGTGTGGCGCGCTGGCGGGGGCCGGCCATGCGGTGGGCGAACGGGTCGAAGAGATCCACGGGTTCCTCCGGCCGGTCGAGATCCCGCTGGCCATCGTTCTGGTGATCGGCTTTGTCTGGTACGTCTGGCACCACGTCAAGTCGGCCCGCCGGCGGATGGACGAATACGAGCAAAACAAGGCGACCTGATCCCGCGGGGCCAGGTCGCCAGCTAGAACTCTAGGGGCTCAGGGAAAAACCGAGACCGTTCCGGTCCCCACCAACGTCACCCGGTCCTCCCGGATCGAGCTCACCCGCAGGGTGAGGTCCACGTGGACGTTGGTTCGCAGCTGGCCCTTCCAGGTGAGCGAATCGGCCAGCTGCCGATAGGGGTACCCCTCCACGCCGCCGAACTCGGCTCCCGAGTCGGTCTTGCCCAGATAAGAGTAGGTCGTGCCGGGCACCGGCTGGCCTTTTGCCACCTCCAGGGTGGTCACGGCCATGGGAAAGACCAGCGGGTCGCCATCCCGCAGGTCGGCCACTGCTGGATGGGGGTCCGGCACCACGATCTCTACGTTGCCCCAGGCCTGAAAGACATCCAGCACGACGCCGATCACCCGCAGACGGTAGTCCAACTCGACCCCAACCGCCGGGCTGCCCCGCCAGTTGAACGAGTCCCCCACCTTTTTGTAGGCGTCCTGGCCCTCGATGCGCACGTGGATGCCGCGGTCGTCCGGGCCGACGTACATGAGGGGTGCGCCGGGAACCGATTCGCCGGCGTGCAGGACCGCGCGGTAGGGAGCGCTAAAGGTCACCGGCCGGGGAGTCGGCGTGGGGGTGACGGCCGGCCCGGTCGGCAGGCCAATGCCGCCGCTGCAGGCGGCCAGCAGGCCGGCCGCCAGCAGCAGCGTCGCCACCCAACCCGGCCCGCGGCCGAACAGTTGCGGCCGCCGGCCGCCCAGATTGGTCCTCACGCCTGACCCGATCATTTTTCCCCGATGGTCACCTTGATGATCCGGTCGCCCTCAAAGTCCGGATCGACCTGCGGGTCGCGGGGAGTCAGCGCCTCCACCACGTCCATCCCGCTGATCACCTTGCCAAAGATGGTATAAAGGCCGTTGAGGTGGGCCGCCTCCGCATAGGTGATAAAGAACTGGCTGCCGTTGGTGTTGCTGCCGGCGTTGGCCATGGCCACCCAACCCGGGCCGTCGAACCCGAGCTCTGGATCGATCTCGTCCTCAAAGGTATAGCCCGGGCCGCCCATGCCGGTTCCCGAGGGGTCGCCGGTCTGGGCCATAAAGTCGGTGATCACCCGGTGAAAGGTGACCCCGTCATACCACCCCTCGCCGGTCAAAAAGACAAAGCTATTGACCGTCAGCGGGGCGGATTTGGCATACAGCTCGATGACAAAGGTGCCCTTGTCGGTTTCCACCGTGGCCAGGTATTCCTTGTCGGCCGAGATGGTCATGGGTGGCGCTTCATACTGGGGCAGGGCGCGCACCGCTTTTTGCGCCTCGATGTAGGCGCCCCACTGCTCGACCTCGAGGCCCAGCGCCTGCAAGTTCAGCGCCGACTCGTTGAGAAAGACCGACGGGGTGCCCTGCAGACCGATGCCGACGCCCTCGTAAAAGGCGTTCATGGCAAGGTCGGCCAGCTCGGTCGAATCCAGGTCGGCCGCGAACTGCTCGTGGTCCAGTTTCAGCTCGGCCGCGTAGGCGATAAGCTGCTCCCGAACCGCGGCCGCGCCTGCCAGGCTGCTCCATTCCGATTGACGCTCCAGCAGCAGCTGGTGGTAGTCAAAGAACACCTGCTGGGCGCCGGCGGCCTCGGCCGCGCGCACCGCGAGATGATTGAGCGAGTTGGGATCATCGCTCAGGGGAAAATGCCGGTAAACGAATCGAACGTCCTGCGGGAAAGCGTCTACCAGACGCTCTATCGGTGCAAGCACCGACGCGCAGTATGGTCAGAGATAGTCCCCATATTCCAGCAGGGTGATGATGGCATCGGGCGGACCCATCACCCAGTCTGTTTCGCGCACTGCCAAGGGGTCTTCCAGGTCCACGGCCGGCACCGGTTCGGCCGCCGCCGCGGTGGGATCGGCCGAAGGTTTGACCGTCGGCACAGCGGTAGCAGGCGCGGGCACCGCGGTGGCCGGCTTGGCGGTTGCGTACAACACCAGCGGGTCGGCGTCGGGGGTGGTCTCAGTGGCTGCCGACCGGCAAGAAACCGCCAGCAACAGGGCAACCAGCAGGGCTGCCCACGTCAGGTATCGTCTCATCATGTACTCCTTGATCCGGTTGACCCACGTCAGGTGGGACTGGCCGGATTGTATCATGCCGGGGGGAACCGTGTCAAAGAGGGGATTGAAAACCGATCCATTCCGGCGTATACTGTAGCTGTAGCGCGCTAGACTGGAGGAAAGCCATGTTCCGCACCGCCCTGCCCGCCCCAAAGAACCGCGGCCGGCCCAGGCCGGCGGCGGTCCAGGCTCCCGTCGCCCAGCCGGCGACCGCACCGACGCGGGTGCCCCCCGCCGGCCGGTTGACCCCGGACCAGGTGCGCGAGTTGCAGCGCACCGCCGGCAACCGCGCGGTCCAGCGCGCGCTGGCCGGGCCGCCCGGCGACCAGGAGGGCCGGGTGCAGCGACAGGGCGGCGGCCAGGCTGCCATGCGCCGGTTGCAGTCGCGCGTTCCTGCCATGAGCAACCAGGAACTGATCAGCACCGCCCAAACGCTCAGCAGCCAACTCTTGCAGCCCGAGACTGATGCCCAGCAGCAGTCGGTTATCGCCGAGACCCTGATCCTGATGCACCGGACGCTGGACCAGCGGATTCAGAACGCGCCGCGCGACCAGCGCCTGCTGCCCCAACTGGAGGGAGTGCAATGGGACCCGGAGGACCCGCTGGCCGGGATTGTGGAAGGGATCTCGCCCTTTCAGATGATCGACTGGTGGGGCGGATTCACCTCCACCCGGCCGGTTCGCCGGAAGCAAAGACGGGCGCGGCCGGCGCAGACCGGCCCCGCGGCCGAGGAGCCGGCCGCCGCCGATACCGGGCCTCGGCCGCCGAGCGGAGTCGGCGGGACGCTCAAGAAGCAGATCGGCGAGCCGTTCAAGGTGGGACCCGAAATCGATACGTGGTGGCGGAACATCGGCACGGGACTGGGCAAGGCGGTGCGGATGCTGGCCGCCAACTGGATCAACGCGCTGCGGGCCGGCAAGGAGCGATCGGCCCGCCGGTTTTGCCTGATGGTGGTGGCGGAAGGGGTGGCCAGCATGGCGGCGCGGATCGCCGACAACGCCATCCGGAAAATCGTGGACCCGGTCAGCGGGCTGCCCATGTTTGTCTATGACGTGCTGCCGGAGCCGACCGACGCGCGGATCGCGGCCGCTTTGGAGGCCACCCTCAAGGAGTGGCGGGCGCCGTCGGACCGCGAGTCGCTGGCCATCGGCCGGAAGCGGGGGCTGCAGATGGCCCGCAAGATCGTTGACGAGTTCGACCAAAGGACCAGCGGCGGCGGGGTGCGGTACCTGCTCTACCTCAAGTTCAAGTTCAAGGCCGACCAGCAGGCGATCTATGAGCACGTCTACCGGGAGATCAAGGCGGCCGGGGTGGTGGAGTAGGCGGGGAGGGCCCTGATCATGATAATGCGAAGCTGCCGCCCACACTGGGGGCAGGTCCGGAGGTGGGCGGTCGCTTTTGGTCTCACGTTCCTAGCTCCTACATGCGCGTTGTGCCGTCCGGCATGGCTGCACCCGCCAATGAACAGGTGCAGTGCAGCTGGTAATCGCTCACTCTTGCATCGGCCAGGTTGGCCCCGGTAAGGTCGGCCTGGCTCAGATCGGCCTGGCTGAGGGTGGCGCCGCTCAGGTTTGCCCCGCGCAAATCGGCCTCTGTCAGGTTGGCCCCTATCAGGTTTGCGCCGTGCAGGTCGGCTTTTCGCAGATCGGCTGCTCGCAGCTCCCGACGTGTGAACTCTGCCAATTCAATTCTCCATAGGATGCGGTTCGAAGACGACAAAAAACCAGTTTTCGGCAAACAGTGGTTTTGTCGGCGGCCATCGCCTCGTTGCACTGCACAGGCCGCTGCCGGGCCCAAGGTGTCTCAGGTCGCCCAATGCCGCTCAGATGTGCACGGCGCGGCCTTTTACTACGGCGCGTCAGATCCCGATCCAACCGGTGGCGGTGCGTTTGAAGCTGTTGACCGCCGGCCAGTCCAGCGCCCAACCGCCCGGCCCACGCGACATCTCGCTTTTCCCGAAGCAGGACCTGAACGCGCTCCTCGCTATCTTGAACCATAGGGACACGACGTTGCTGCCACGCAGTTCCGATCACATCGAGAATGGATTCCTATTCCGCGTAGAGATCCGAAAAAATCCGGAAGTCCGCCGCGATTTCTGGGCCGCAAATTGGGAAAAAGCACGTGGACACCGGTGTATCAAGGGACTTCTTGACTGCCAAAGTGCAGCTCGGCGGCGATCCGGTATGCCAGACCCTGGTGCGGCCGCGCCGTGTTGTAGAAGAAGTAACTTTCCAGCTCATTATACAGGTCTGGCACCGTGACGTAATCCGTAAGGCAGAACTCCGCATACTTGACCGTTCGCCGGAGACGCTCCACGAAGATGTTGTTTGCAGCCGAGCCGCGAGCATTCATGTTGAGTTTGACGTTCGCGCTTTCCGGGCAGGCAACGAAGGCCTGGGCTGTGAACCGGACGTCCTGATCGGAGTTGAAGATGGAAGTGCGCCCAACGGCTGGCGACTCACTGCGCGGCGTCCCGGGCAAAGGGCTTTTGGGCGATACCCCAGCGGCTGGCTCAGCCACTCCTGCAGCCCGCCGAGCAGCGTCAGATGCGGCCGGCTGCCATGCCGCCTGGTCCTTGGCCGCAACAAATCGGTGTTGGACTGATCCCTTAATCATATATACTTCACGGCAGTGCCATATATCTGAAGGTAGAAACAAGCGAAAGCGTTAGTGTCAAGATCGATATCTTGGCGCATCCCAACGATTGCGTCGGCATCCAACAGTGCCGCGCGGCATTTAAGTTCTTGAACTGCGATATAAAACGCCAGCTCAAAATCGCTTTGGCCTACACTCCACTCACCAATGACGAATCCCCAATCTGCCTGCCGACCGCCAATCTGGCCGCGTTTTCGCATCTCGGCGACCTCGGCTTTTTAATACTTCTTCAATCCACTCAGTTGGTTTGTAAACAGACCCTTGTTCGATATGTGTTGCTTCAGTTGGAATTGGAGAGAACCCTCTGAGTTGGTGTAAATCAGATTTGGAGGTGGCTCGATGAGAAAGCAACGGAAGCAGTACACGGCAGACGAAAAGGTTTTTGTTCTCCGCATGCATCCGCTGGACAAAGTCCCGGTTTCGGAGTTCTGTGACGAGTATGGCCTCCGACCCACCGTATTTTTCCGCTGGCAGTGTTTAAAGTGGGGGGCCGAGGCGTTTCGTGGCCCTAACGGCAGCCAGACCACCAGCCTCAAACAGCAAGTGGCTCAAATCGAAGAGAAACTGGCGAAATGACAACCCCCCGGAGGCTCAGGCGGCAGGTCAAGCGTACCCTGACACCACAGCGCCACACACATCGCTCAATCCGCCGGGCAGCAGGTCGGGTCACCTCCCGTAGACCAAAGGCATCGAGTAGTGCGCCCCTGAGATTGGACACAAAAAGTGCTGTTCTTACGAACACAATTCTGCAACATCCTGCCGAGCAAGCCACTGGCTCTCAAACTCGGCCGGGGTCAGGTAGCCCAACGATGAGTGGATGCGCTTCTGCATGTACACATCGTCGAGGAACCGACCGATCTGATCGTAGGCATCGTAGTAGTCCTGGTAGTCTGATAACTCGACCTCCGCTTCTTTGATGGTACGAATGACCCGTTCGGCATACCCATTTTGCCAGGCCTGTCCTCGGTCTGTCATGCTGATCGCAATGCCATAGTCATGAAGCAGGTCAACGTACGCCGTCGCGGCATACTGGACTCCCTGATCCGAGTGATGGATCTCAGGCACATGATCCAGCGGGGCACACCGAAGGGCAGTCAGGGTCAACTCCTGACCGAGGTGGCGCTCCAGATGCCAGCCGCGGATGCAACGCGTGAAAACGTCCATGATGATGGCCAGGTACACGAACTCCTGCTGCAAGCGGACATAGGTGAGATCGGCAACCCACACCTCATCGGGCCGAACCACTTCCAAGCCCAATACCAGGTTCGGGAATCGCGGAAAACCATGTTCACTATCGGTTGTGCGCTGCTTCTTGCGCGTTTTTCGGGCCTGGAGCCCCATCTTGGTCATCAGACGGCGTACTCGTTTGTGGTTGATGACCCAACCTCGCTCTCGGTGAAGCTGATGAACCACACGACGATAGCCATACGTTGGCCACTGCTGCGCCACTTCCTCGATAGTGGCCTCAAGATTCTGCTCGTCCTTGTCTTGAGGCCGGTAGTAGTAGGTGCTGCGCGGCAGATCCAGCAGCTGACAGATTACCCGGGCCGGGTACATATCTGCCAACTCCCTGGCTATCGCCCGTTTCTCGTCTGCGGTGAGTCCAAGATGTCGGAGGCTTTTTTTAGGACCTCCAACTCCATGGTCTGCCGCCCGACCATGCGCTCCAACTCGGCGATCCGTTCTCGCTCCTGGCTCCTGGCCGCTGGGTCGTCAAAGGCATTGGCTGCATTGGCCATCAACGTGGCCTGCCACTCCGACACCACCGAGGGCTTGAGATTGTACTCGCGGCAGGCTTCGGCCGCGCTCTTGACGCCGCCCATCATGTCCAGGGCTACCTGGGCCTTGAACTGCGGCGTGAATCTTCTTCGTCTGGTCATGTTGTGCACCTCTCCTGAACCATTGTATTGTTCGTTAGCAATGTGTCCAGTTTTTGGGGCGCACTACTGAGCATCCGGCTCGTATTCGGTTAAAGAATGGGATCAGCTCCTAGCACAGCACGACCGTTGCCCCATGTGCGGACGGCTCTGGAATGAGATACCTGCTTCCCCCTTGGGCGCTTCGGTGATCACAGTGGATCACATTGTCCCGATATCAAAAGGCGGTATCAATTCCATCCAGAACCTGCAGCCTCTATGCTACTCGTGCAACTCGAAAAAGGGCGCCAAAACCGGCGAATAGGGCTGCGCAACGCGCTGCAACGTGGGGGCAGTCCTTCCTCATACTACAAACAAGATGTTTGAAGCCACGACGGGGTGCTAATCTGCCCGTGTTTTCGCGCTCCGCGATATCGTCTCAAGGCACAATCAGCCCCCCTTTTTCCGTGAAACGAATCAAACACCTCGCGGCGTGTGCGCTGTACTCAATCGTCTGCATCTGTTGTTTGTTCCACCCACAATAGTTTCAGACGGCAGGCAAAACTACCACGGGATTCGCGGCGGTGGGTTCTCACTGTCGCAATTTCGTTGCGGTCAATTCCATGGGCATCGATAAAGGCGTCTATCACCTCGAACACATCGGCCAATTCCCGGATCATTTCCTGCGCGCTGCCAGCATCCTGCAGTTCGCTGGCTTCCTCCTGTAATTTTGCTGCCAGCGCCCGCTGGTATTCCTTTTCACACATAGTCTCGGTTCGGCAGGTTTTGCCCTCACCTTCTATGATCTCCGGAATCCGGTCGCGAACCAGCTTGTTGTGTTGTAACCGCATGGAATTACCTCAGAACCGCGAAAGATTGCGACAATACCCGACGCGGTCGATGTAGTTTACGACTGCGGTTGCGACCGCGCAGGGGAAATCGGGATCCGTGGGGCGCACCGTCGAAAACCGTACCCCAACATCCTCGCGGATGGCCTTGGACAGCGATGGTAGCCGCCCGTAATTTGAATACGCGAGCTCAAGGTGCGGGCGGGCGCGTGCCAGGCGTTCCAACGTGGGCAATCGGTCCCGTTTCACATGCGCGTTAAAATGCGGATCGGAAGGCACCAGGTTCCACAACTCGTTAATCGGATATACCGAAACGGGCAGCAGGTGGTCCAAGTCAAAGGCGACGCGATGGCGAATTCGCCGTTCGGTCCAAGGACAGACGAATTCACGGCCTTCCATCAGAAGCAGCTCGATCTCGTTGCGCTCCCAGGTCAACGGCCGGCGGTTGTCGGCTCGGTCGGTCAGGATCGTGTAAACCCGGCCCCGATCGATAGCAGCCTCAGTTCCATGGTTTATCCGCTCCGTGTATAGGCACCACTCGTGGATGCAGAGGGCCTCGATGTAGAGCGACATCGCTTGGAATGATTGCCACAGGTCGGGTCCAACCATGAGGCACGGGTCGGCACTAGCCGTCCCCGGAATGGCGACGGCCGGTTCTCGCACATGGTCTAAACGCAACGGACGTTCGAACACGGTCCATTCCCCAGGACCTGCGTGGCGAATCGGCATCTGGATGGTCTGACTGATCCTATTGATCGCCTTTTGATAACCCAAGAGAAGATCCGGAGTGAAAGCCTCGCGTTTCCGAGGCACGAGCAGCTCGTTGATGATGAAGAAACCATCTGATGGGCGCGAGGGGTGGTTCCAGAGGTTTTCCCAATCGGCGCGAAACTGCGCCATTTCGCCACGGAACGCCATGTCGCTGCCCACAGCACCAGCCCGCAAAGAGCGCTGTCCTTGCCAAATTGGGTATTTGCGGTCCACGAACGGCCAATAGTAAGCAAACCAGAACGCGGCGAGAAAACGCAGGGGAACTGCCACCGGCCGGTCGGCGGCCAAGATGTCCGGGAAGGACAAAACAATATCGTTGATGGAGCGCAGCAAGGCAATCTTGTAGCTGGTTACCTTCCTGTCGTGCTTCAAGATGGTGCTAATGACCGTACCCCCGGCGATTTTGGACTCCTGACCTGGCGCACGGTCAAAAAGCTTCATTCCGATTTTCCCTCGAGCGTACGCGCTCTTGGAACGCACCCTCCATCACGCGATTGTATCATCGCTGATCGCGGGTAACAAAACACGCCATTGCTGGGAACAGCGCGCAACCCATCGACTTTGCCGGGCTCTGACTCGATCTGCCCAGGGCCGCATACACTGCGTGGCGGCGTCAAATGATCGCGGCACATCGGCAGCCTTGCGTGTCGGGTGCTTGCCACACCCCTACCGCTGAGAGCTCGCAATGCGCTCTTCCGGAAACGTCGAGCATTGAGCCGGGATACGCCCCCTTTGCCTCCCCGCCCAAACCCGGCTACAATCCCCTCCCAGGATGGACACCACCGGCCGCACCTCCTTTCGCCGCCGCTCGCCGGCCGCCGACCCCGCCCGCAAGGCCGGCCCAGCCGCCCAGGCGGGCCCTCTGGGGTTGGAGCTGACCCGCTCCAGCTACCTGCTGCTGAGCGCCTTTCTGCTCACGCTGCTGCTGCTGGGCTATGTCTGGTGGCCGCTGGCGGCCGAGTACCTGGCTTATATCGACTGGTCCCGGCCGCTGTGGAATCAACTCGACTGGCTGCTCATCGGCATCTTTGCCGCCATGTCGGTGCTCATCATGGTCGGGGCCGACCTGCGCACCGACGTCTGGATCCTGGCGGTGGGGACGGCCGGCGGGCTGGTCATCGAAAGCTGGGGGACCCAGACGCTGCTCTGGAGCTATTACACCGCCGAACGGCCGCCGCTCTGGATCATCCCCGCCTGGCCCATCGCCAGCCTCGCTATCGACCGGCTGGTGCGGCTGCTGGGCCGTCTGGCGCCGGAGGGCCGGGGCGGCCGATGGGCTCGGGTCGCCTACTGGATGGTTTTCCCGGCCTTCTACTCTCTCATGCTGGCCTTTGTCTGGCCCACCGTTGGCCGGTCGCTGACGGTGATGGCGCTGCTTTTGTGCGCCCTGCTGACCGCCACTCCCACCAACCACCGGCTGGCGGTGCTCACCTTTGCCGCCGGCGCCGGGCTGGGCTGGTTCCTGGAGCGCTGGGGGACCACCCGGCTCTGCTGGACCTACTATACCGAGCAGGCGCCGCCGCTCTTTGCCGTGCTGGCCCACGGGATGGCGGCGGCGGCCTTTTGGCGAACGTCGCTGGTGGCCCAGATGGTCTGGCGGCGGCTGGTCGGCGGGCCGACGGCTGAACCGGGCGCGGGCGCCGACGGTTGACGCCCGGCGCGCCCCGGCATATAATGAGGTTGCCGCTCACGTAGGAGGAGGTGATGCCCACTGCCCCTGGATCGATCGGACTCTGTCTATCGTTTTGCTGGCATTGAGGAGGAGTGAAATGAAACAAGCCCTTTGGCTACTGGTGGTGCTTTTCATGCTGGGCGGGCTGGCGGCCTGCAACCCTGAACCTGCGGCGACCCAACCGCCCGCCACGCAACCGGCCGCAGCTGAACCGGTCGCCACCCAGCCTGCCCCGGCCGCCACCGCGGTCCCGCCGCAGCGCAAGGTGGCGACCTTTGCCTGGACTCAGGAGCCGGACACGCTCAACCCCTACTACACCAACATGTGGTTCTCGGCCATTCTGCACCAGTTCTACAACTGCTGGGCCTGGGAGTATGACGACGAGAACGTCACCTTTCCCCGGTTGGTCACCGAGATTCCCAGCGTGGACAACGGCGGGGTCAGCGAGGACGGGTTGGTCATCACCATGAACCTGCGGGATGACATCGTCTGGTCGGACGGCACACCCATCACGGCGGCCGATTTCATCTTTACGTACCAGATGGTGGTGGACCCGGCCAACACCGTCGCCTCGGTCTATCCCTATGACTATGTGGCGAGCGTGGAGGGGATTGGCGACCGGACGGTGGTGATGACCTTTAGCGAGCCGTTTTCGCCCTGGGAGTCCACGCTCTGGCACGGGCTGCTTCCCAAGCACGTGCTGGAACCGGTCTTTCAGTCCAAGGGCTCCATCGACGAGGCGCCCTGGAACCTGGCGCCGACCGTGGGCTGCGGCCCGCTGGATTTCGTCAAGTGGGAATCGGGCAGTTACGTGCAGTTCGTGCGCAACCCCAACTACTGGCTGGGGGCGTCCAGGCTCGACGAGGTCTTTGTGCAGATTGTGCCCGACGATGCCTCGCAGACCGCTGCGCTCATCGCCGGGGACGCGGACCTGGGCACCTTCCCGCCGCTTTCCGACGTGCCCCGGCTGCAGGCGGCCGGGCTGGAGATCCTGACGATCAACTCGGGCTATGCCGAGGGTTGGTTCTTTGACTACCGGGAAACGGCTCTGCCCGGCGCGCTGGACCTCAAGGTGCGGCAGGCGGTTGCCATGGCCATCGACCGGGAGGCCATCAATCGGGACCTGCTCCAGGGGCTGAGCGTACCGGCTAATACGCTGTGGGACGCGCTGGAGGGCGCGGGGTACGTCTCGCCCGACATTGTGCCCTGGACCTACAACCCGGAAGGGGCCAAGCAGCTGCTGGAAGAGGCGGGTTGGACCGACACAGACGGCGACGGCATCCGCGAGGACGCTGCCGGCAACAAGCTGGTGCTCCGCCACGGCACCACCACCCGGGAGATCCGCCAGGACGTCCAGGCGGTGGCGCAGCAGATGTTGCGCCAGGTGGGGATCGACCTGCAGATCTCTAACTATGAATCTGGCTACTTCTTTAGCAGTTACACCGACGGTTCGCCCTGCGCTCTGGGCGAGCTGGACATCATGGAGTGGTCGGATACCACCGGCAGTTTCCCGGATCCGGACCACTATTACTGGCTCTGCTCCGAGCTGCCGGATGAAGAGAGCCCCTGGGGCGCCAACTACTTTGGTTGCGACGAGGTGCTGGACGAGCTCTTTCAGCGGCAGATCGTGACCATCGACCCGGATGAGCGCGCCGCCATCGTGCGCGAGATCACCCAATACATTCACGACCAGGTCTACTGGTACGGCATCTGGGTGGACCCGGACTATTGGGTGGTGGGCAAGCGGCTCACCGGGTACCAGTTCTCCGGCATCACGCCGTTCTACGGCATCCTAGAGTGGGATATCCAGTAGCGTCCCACGCGCACTGACGCCAGGACCGGGACGGCCCGGGCCGTCCCGGCCCCCTGACTCCCAACGGCAAAGGAGGGGCCATGTCCCGCTATATCATCCGGCGGTTGCTCCAGGCGATCCCGCTGCTGATCATCGTCAGCGTCCTCCTGTTCGCGCTGATGCGCGCCACCGGCGACCCGCTGGCGACGTTGGGCGGCCGGCGACAGGTTCGTTCGGCCGATCGTGAACGGCTCTCCCGGCTGCTCGGACTGGACAAGCCCATCGGGCTCCAGTACCTCTACTGGCTGGTGGGCAACGACTGGACCACCATCGACACCGATGGGGACGGGGAGGGCGACACACCCGGGCAACTGAGCGGCGTTCTGCGGGGCGATTTCGGCACTTCGCTGGTGAGCCGCGGCCGGCCGGCGATGGGCATTATCCTGGAGCGCATCCCCAACACCCTCATCCTGATGATCCCGGCCGAGATCATTGTCATTGCCTTTTCGCTGGCGGTGGGGGTCTATTCCGCGCTGCGGCAGTATTCGCTCAGCGACCAGGTCATCACGGCCTTTTCGTTCGTCGGCTATTCGCTGCCCATCTTTTTCGTCGCTCTGGTCAGTATGACGCTGTTTGCCGTCAAGTTTCGTCAGTGGGGATGGCCCTACCTGCCCACCGTGGGCATGTTTGACCCGCAGGTGGGCAAGACGACCTCCCAGGTGCTGCAGCACATGGTGTTGCCCATCCTCAGCATGACCATCATCACCATCGCCGGTTACAGCCGTTTCGTCCGCTCTTCCATGCTGGAGGTGATCCATCAGGATTACATCCGCACCGCGCGGGCCAAGGGGCTGGGCGAGCGGACGGTCATCTATTTGCACGCGCTCAAGAACGCGTCGCTCCCGCTGGTCACCATCGTCGGCCTGGACATCCCGTTCCTGCTGGGCGGCGCCATTGTCACCGAGAGCATCTTTGGCTGGCCTGGCATGGGGCGGCTCTTTCTGGACCACGTCACCCGGGCGGATACACCGGTGGTAATGGGGATCCTGATGATCATCTCGGTGGCGGTGGTGCTGTCGCAACTGGTCACCGACATGGTCTATGCCCTGCTGGATCCGCGCATTCGCTACACCTGAGGCCGGGAGGAGAGCATGGGAGTTGCGGGCCCGAACGCAGTGGTGGACGTAACCGGGCAGAACCAGTATCAGACCCTCTCCTGGAGGCGGATCGTCTGGCGCCGTTTCCGGCGCCATCGGATGGCCATGGCGGGGGCCATCCTCCTCATCCTGATGATCCTGTACACCCTGGGGGGCACGCTCTTTTTCACCGAGGCGGACGCCAATTTCAACGATACCACCAAGATGCTGCAACCGCCGTCCCTCGAGCACCCCTTTGGGACCGACACGGTGGGCCGGGACATCCTGGCGCGCACCATCTATGGCGGGCAGATCTCCCTCATGATCGGGCTGTCGGCGGTGATCGTCGAGACGGTGGTCGGCGTGCTGGTGGGGGCCCTGGCCGGCTACTATGGCGGCTGGATCGACAGCCTGCTGATGCGCTTTACCGAGGCCATGTTCACCGTGCCGCAGCTCTTTTTGCTGCTGGTGATGGCCCGCTTTTTCTCCGGCAAGGTGCCCGAGCTCCAGCTCCTCGGCCGCACGTTTAGCGGCAGCGTGGTGGTGATCGTCGGCATCATCGGGTTGACCAGTTGGATGTACCTGGCCCGCATCGTCCGGGCCGATTTCCTCTCCTTGAAGGAGCGCGAGTTCATCCACGCCGCCCATGTCATTGGCACCCCGAACCTGGCCGTCATCGTTCGCCACATTCTGCCCAACACCATGGCGCCCATCATCGTCTCGGCCACGCTCAGCGTGGCCAGCGCCATCCTGTCCGAGGCCTATATCAGCTTCCTGGGGTTGGGGGTCCAGCCGCCCACCGCCACCTGGGGCAACATGCTGGATCGGGCCTACAACTATGTAGAGAGCGCACCCTGGATGTGGGTCTTTCCCGGCTCGCTGATCGTCCTGACGGTGCTGGGGATCAACTTTCTGGGTGACGGCTTGCGGGATGCGCTGGACCCAACGACGGTAGACTAGAGCCGGTCGCCATCCCGGCGCCGGCCGGAGCGCCGTTTCCCGGCCGCGGGCCACCATTGCCAGGTAGGTTTGGAGGGTATTTCATGCTCAATCTCGAACGACTGCTGCAGGTTCCGCACGTGGAACCCTACACCGGGTTCAGCATCTCGCCGGATGGAACCCAGGTCGCCTTTTCCTGGAACCAGACCGGCCGGTGGGAGCTCTACTGCCTGGCGCTGGACGGCTCGGGCCACGCCCGGATGGTGACCCACGGTCCGGGCGCCAAGTTCGCGCCGCAATGGTCGCCGGACGGCCGGCAGCTCCTCTATGCCCTGGACTTGGACGGCGGAGAGCTGTACGACCTGATCTGCTGGCAACCGGACGCGGACGGCGGCGAGCACCGCAACCTGACGCCCGAGACGCCGGACGCCATCCTGCCGGGTTTCCGGTGGTCGCCCGACGGCCGGCAGATCGCCTTTATCTCCGACCGGGGCGGCACGTTTGACACCTATGTGATGCCGGCCGGCGGGGGTCCGGCCCGGCCGGTGCTCAGCCTGCCCAGCCCGGACCTGCAGGTCCGCTGGTCGCCGGATGGGCAGTGGCTGGCGGTGGTTACGGAGGGCAAGGTCCAACAGTGGCGGGCCATTATCGTGCCGGCCGATGGCGGCGCGCCCCGACCCATTGAGGCCGGCGGCGCCGGCGACGGGCCGCTCTGCGCCAGGGAGGTTTGCTGGTCGCCGGACGGCCGGCAGATCGCTTTTGCCTCGGACCAGGGCGGCCGCTGGCAGATCGGCCTGTACGAGCTCGCCTCCGGCCGGGTCACCTGGCTGGAGGGAGGCGAGGGCGACCAGGAATCGCCGACCTGGTCGCCGGACGGCCGACAACTGGCCTGCGTCGGCCGGCAGGGTCCCCGCACCTGGGTGGCCGTGCTGGACCTGGCGTCGGCTTCCCACGTCGCCTATGAGGTTGGCGCCGGCGTTCATCATGCACCCAGCTTTACCCCGGACGGCGAGCGGCTGGTGGTGGTGTTTGACAACCCGGCCCACCCAGGTGACCTCTGGCTGCTCTCCCTGGCGGACGGTGGTTGGCAGCCGTTGACCCGGTCGCGGCCGCCGGACCTGGCGGAGGACGATTTCGTCATGCCTTCGGAGGTCTGGTACCCCAGCCTGGACGGCGTGAGCGTGCCGGCCCTGCTCTACCAGAGCCCCTCGTCCTCGGACCTGCCCCCGGCGGTGGTAACCATTCACGGCGGCCCCACCTGGTTGACGCAGGTGACCTGGGACCCGTTCGTGCAGCACCTGGTGAGCCGGGGCTGGACGGTGTTGGCGCCCAACTATCGCGGCTCGACGGGCTACGGCCGGGCGTGGCAACTGAGCAACCGGTTTGACCTGGGCGGGGTGGACACCCGGGATGTAGTGTCCGGAGCCGATTACCTGGTCGGGCAGGGGCTGGCGGACCCGCGGCGCGTGGCGGTCACCGGCCGGAGCTGGGGCGGCTACCTGACCATGACCTGCCTGACGGGGTACCCGGACCGTTGGGCGGTGGGCGCGGCCGTGGTCCCCTTTCTCAACTGGTTCACCGGCCACGCCAACTCTCGAGTCGACCTGCAGCATTGGGACCGGGAGAACTTTGGCGACCCAGAGCAAGACCGCGAGCTGTGGTACGAACGGTCGCCCTTCTTTTTCCTGGATCGGGTTCAGGCGCCGGTCCAGCTCATCTGCGGGGAGCACGATCCGCGCTGCCCGGCCAGTGAATCCACCCAGGCGGCCGAGCAACTGGCAGCCCTGGGCAAAGCGTGCGACCTGATCCTCTACCCGGACGAGGGGCACGCGTTTCTGCAGACCGAGAACGTGGTGGATGCCGAGCTGCGGCGGGTCGCGTTCCTGGCGCAGGTGCTGCAAGGCCCGGGCAGTGATTCACCCGAGGAGGCCTGAGATGGTTCAACTCTCTGTGCTGACCCCAGACGAGGTGGAGGCGATCCACCAGGCGACGCTGCGAATCCTGAGCGAGGTGGGCATTGTGCTGGACCACCCCGGCGCCCGGGACCTGCTGGCGGGGGCGGGGGCCCGGGTGGAGCGGGGCCGCGCCTGGCTACCGTGCGATTTGGTGGAGCGGGAGGTCGGCCGTTGCCCCGGCCGGGTGACGGTGCGGGGCCGCGGCGGGCGTCCGGCGGTGCTGGGCGACGGCGGTCTGCACTGGCACAACCTGGGCGGCGCCCGCGACCTGTATGACCACCGCAGCGGGCAAAAGCGGCCGGCGACGCTGCACGAGGTTCGCCAGAGCGCCCGGCTGCTGGATGCGCTGGACGGGGTGACCACGGTGACGCCGTTCTTTACGCCCCAGGATGTGCCCGGCGAGCTGATGTCCCTGGCCATGTACCGGCACTGCCTGGCGCACACCACCAAGCCGATCCAGGGGCCCGGGGTGCAGACGGCGGCCGAGGTGGGGTATGCGGTGCGGCTGGCGGAGGTGATCGGGCCGCCGGCCGAGGTGCTCACCCTCTCGGTTTCGCCGGTCAGCCCGCTCTCCCTCTCCGGCCCGCTGGCGGGCGCTCTGGTGGAGGTGGCGCGGTATGGCATCGCGCTGGCCCCGCTTCCGTGCCCCACCGCCGGCGCCACCGCGCCGCTCTCGCTGGCCGGGGCGCTGGCCCAGCAAAACGCCGAGGTGCTGGCTTGCGTGGTGCTGGCGCAACTGGTCTGGCCGGGCTTGCCCATCGTCTATTGCGGCCGGCTGGCGATGATGGAACCCCGCACCGTTACCTCGGTCTGGGGCGGGGTGGAACTGGGCCTGGCATCGGCCGCCACGGTGCAGATCGGACACCGGTATGGCCTTCCGGTCAACGTGTACGGCTTTTCCACCAATGCGCACGTATTGAACCTGCAAAACGGGTACGAGCGAGCGCTCAACGCAGCGGTGCCAGCGCTGGCCGGCGCGGACGAGCTCTCGGGCATCGGCGAGATGGAGGCCGGGGTGATGGGCTCGTATGCCCAGATGGTGGTGGATAACGAGATGGCCGCCAGCGTCGGCCGGCTAAGGCGTGGGTTTGCCGTCAACCCGGATGCGCTGGCAGTGGAGGTGATTGCCGAGGTCATGGATGGCTCCCGCAACTTCCTAAGCCAGTCCCACACCGTGCGCTATCTGAGGGCGGGCGAGGTGATGGTCACCCGGCTGGCCGACCGCCGGCCGTGGGAAGAGTGGCACCACGCCGGCCGGGATGACATGGCGGACCGGGCCCAGGCGCAGGCGGAGCGTTTGCTGGTCGAACACCGGGTCCCGCCCCTGGCGCCGGAGCAGGAGCGCGAGCTGGACCGCATCATGGACCATGCCCAACGCGATCTCGCCGGCCAGTAGGCAGAAAGGACAAAACGCTATGCAATCCAGAGCGCAGGCAATCCAGGACCAGATGGTCCAGTGGCGCCGTGACTTTCACATGGTTCCAGAGCTGGGTTTTGAGGAGGTGAGGACCGCGGAACGGGTGGCCCAGGTGGTGGACGGGCTGGGTTACCGGGTGCGGCGGGGGGTCGGCCGGACCGGCGTGGTGGCGGACCTGGGCAACGGTGGGCGACGGATCGCCATCCGGGCTGACATGGACGCCCTTCCCATCCAGGACGAAAAGGACGTTCCCTATGCCTCGCAGGTCCCGGGCGTGATGCACGCCTGCGGACACGACGCCCACACGGCCATCCTGTTGGGGGTGGCAACCCTATTGGCGCAGGAGTCCTTGCCGGGTTCGGTCCGGCTGCTCTTTCAGCCGTCCGAAGAACGGGAAGACCAGGAGGGATTTAGCGGCGCCCGACGGATGATTCAGGACGGAGCGATGGATGGGGTGGACGGCGTGCTGGCGCTGCACGTCGACTCGTCGCTTCCGGTGGGCGATGTCACGCTGGCGGCCGGGCCGTGGTCGGCCGGGGTGGATACGCTCCAGGCGACCATCATCGGGGAGGGCGGCCACGGCTCCACGCCGGACAAGGTGGTGGACCCCATCTACCTGGCAGCGCATGTCGTTCTGGCGTTGCACGGCATCGTCTCGCGGCGCATGCCGCCTCACGGCCCAGCGGTCATCAGCATCGGTACCATTCACGGGGGCCAGGTGGACAATGTGATCCCGGAGCGGGTGGATCTTTCGGCCACCATCCGGTTCCAGAACGGCAAGACCCAGAAGCGGCTGCATGCCGAGATCGTACGGGCGCTGGGCGTGGCTCGGGCCATGGGCGGTGACTACGAACACCGCATCATCATCGGCTATCCCCCGTCGCGCAATGATGATGGGATGGTGGGGTTCATCCGGCAGGCGGCGACCGAGCTGTTGGGTCAGGAACACATCATCAGCCCGGAGCCCAAGATGGGGGCGGAGGACTTTTGTTTCTTTTCCGAACTGGCGCCGGGCGCCATGTTCGGGTTAGGCGCCCGCATCGAGGGAGACGAGCGGCGGCACCATCAGGCGCGATTCGACATCGATGAGGGCTGCCTGGCCATCGGCGCTGCCTTGCTGGCCGAGTCCGCCCTGCGGTTCCTCGGCCGCGCCGGATGATCTCCGCCAGCCATCCCGGCCGGCATCATCAGACGTCCAGATCGTCCAGGATGTCTTCCAGGCCCTGCTCCCAGACGTCGCTCAGGGGAGCGAACGGCTGCTCGGCAAAGTCCTGAGCCAGCTTGGCCAGATAATCGCGCACCTGCGGCCGGGTGAATTGCTGCTCCAGCCCTTCGATGTTGGCATCCACCGCGTGGATCAGCTCTGCGCTCTTCCGCTGCAGATCGGCAAAATCCCACCTCAGGCCAAACATGTGGACCAGTCGCCTCAGGATGTCATACCATGCCTTGTAGTCGGTCTCGATCTGCATGCCTCGCAGGTTATCTGATAGCTCGGTAAAGTCGTATGCCGGCACAAAGGCGTACAAAGCGGTGAATGCCAGGTCCCGCCCTTCTGCCCGGTGGGCCAGGTAGGTGCCGATGGTCGCCCCGCCCTCGTAATTGGAGAACCGGACCGCGTACTGGGTTAGCTCCTCCTTCATTTCGGGCAGGCTGTAGACGCAAGAGACCTCCCGGTCCTTGTCATAGGGCACGGGCCCATACACGCCACCCACGGCCGCCACCCGGGTCACGCCCAGCTCCTCAACCGCCGAGAAAAATAGGTCGGCATACAGCTCACCGTTCAGGTGCGGCTCGTCTCCCAGAAAGATCGCCAGTCCCTGATCATCGTCTCCGGTGTAAAAGATTTGGTTGTGCCTGGTCTCCATCTCGCTCCGGTAGCCGTCCACCAGCTTGATCTGCGGCCGCAAAAAGTGATGGGTGCCCGGAAGCTGAAAGAGGTAACAATCCCGGGCGTCGATCTGGCCGATCAATTGGGCGCCGGTCTTTTCGATGATGTAGCCGGGCAATTCGGAAGAGATAGAGCCGGCGTCTGCCCATTGGCGCCAACCGGCAATCATGACCACCTTCTTGGCCTTTGGTTTGTGCCATAGTACTATTCGATCATCCATGGGCGCTCAGCTCCTTGCCGTCCAACCAAACGGTAACACCATTATACCCGCCGACGGGCAGCCGTCACGGGCTGAGCCGGCCGTCGTCTGACGGCGCAGCTAGGATGGGCGAAGGGGATCAAGGGGCCGGGTTGAGCACCCGACCCAGGAACAGGACCGTTCCGCTATGGTTGTCCTGTATCATAAAGAGGAACGGGTGATCCAGCCGCATCTGGATGACCGACGGATTGAGGGAGGTCAAACGCATGACCACGCCGGTGGCAGCGGCCGCCTCGGTGCCCTCTTCGTCGACCTTGACAAAGGCCTTGTGCAGCACCTCGCTGATGGACAGTTCGCGGTTGCCGGTCATCCCGCTAAAGTCGGCGCTCTCGGAAAAAGCGACCGGCATTCCCAGCTCCATCAGCGCCTGGCTGAGGTTGATCTCGGACTGAAAGGTGTACTTGGGTAGCACCAGGTGCACCTGCTCGCGGGCGAGGTTTCCCGCAATCTCGTCCAACAACGCCGGGGAGAACCCGGCTTCGACGGTGGCAAAATCGTCGATCTCCGGCAGAATCAACAGCATGGACATGGACGAGTCTCGATACGGCAGTTGGATGGCCTGATAGTTGTCGCCGGCAGCGTACCGAAAGCCGGCCGTTTGGGTCATCAGGGGCACGGTCACGGTGCTGCCATCCGGCAAGGTAAAGGGACCGTCGTAGGTGTCGATTCTATCAAAGGGCAACGCCCACTTGCCGTTGAAATAGATCGCGTTGGTCAGCACCAGGCGCGTCAGGTTGTCCAAAGCCCCTTGTGGAATCAGGTCCCGGATGCGGTCCTTGGTCTGGTCGCTGATCCAGTCGTTGATGGTCTTGCGGGCTGCCTCGGTAGCACTGACAAAATCGACCTCGCGGATCCCGGCACCATAGTTCTCCGCCAGCGTGTCTAAAAAGGCGGGCAGGAACTGGTACCCCTGTTGCCCCCAAATGGCGTTGGCTATGTGGAGTTCAAAGGATTCCGCATCGTCCTGCTCGGACAGTGTGGCGTCCAGCGCATTGATAGCCGGGTGGAGCCGCGCCTGTGGCAGCCCATAGCGCATGGCGACTGCCATCTGCTGTTCGGTCTCGCCGCGGGCGCCGGCGTAGGTCATAGCCAGCGCCAGCGAGATGCTGTGCGGCGAGAAAAAGAGGTTCCCGTCGCTCTTTTGGCGCAACAGCTGGTAGAGATCGCTGGCAAAGGCGGTGTTGCCGGCGACCAACTCTAGCGTCTCCTGGCTCGTCGCGTCAGAGATCGCCCGTGGTTTGTCAGATCGGATCTCGGCTCCTTGCGCCATCTTGGTACATCCTGTGATCACGATCGTGGCCAGCAGCACCAGCCACAGTCGAGTAAATGAACGTTTCGCCATCAATTCACTCCCTTCGGACGTGTCGGTGGTAGTTCAGCGCGCCTCCCACTTGACCGCGTCAAAGCCGATGTACTTGGACAGGTAACTCTCGCCGGTGATGTCGTTGAGCGAGACATACTCGTCGTTGCCGCCGGCAAAGGTGTAGGTGCCAAGCGACACCCATTGGTTAAAGTAGATGGCCTGGTTGACCGTCACCGACGCATACTGGCCGCCGTATTTGACCCAATAGAGTGCTTTGGTGGTGGTGGCATAGCGGGAGGGGATGTGGACATATACCTCGTACCGGCCGGGCACCAGGTTAGGGTACCAGCGAGCCCAGTTATAGTTGGCCTTCTCCACCTGGTTGTTGCGGGTCCAGATGATCCGGCCGCTGTAGCCGGCCGCCGCCGTATGCCAACCGGTGGCTGAGCCTCCTTTGACAAAGCCAACGCTGGTGTCATCTACGATCACCGTGCCGCCCGCTGGAGCCGGGGTGGGGGTCGGGCCTCCGGTTGAGCCGCTCGGGCTGGTCCAGAATCGGATGCGGGCGAGACCTGTCTGTTCAAAGTATTCGACCTTGAGCTGCCGGCTTCCCGAAAGGTAGATACCGTCCACATAGTGCAACTCGTTGTTCTGGGTGCGCCACTTGTCAATCACCAACCCGCCGTCGATCCAGACCCGGACGCCGTCGTCCGATTGGACAGAGATGCGGTAATGGCCGGGGCTAAAGGTCGCCTGCCGGGTCCAGCGAACACTGAAATTGTCGGCCGGCATCCAAGATGTGGGGGCGCCGGTAGACCAGTCAAAGTTGATGTCGGCATCGTCTCGCACCAGTGATGGACCACCGGCCAGGTCCCGGTTTCCAAAGTACTCGCCTTTCCAGCCCGAATAGCTGCCGGCTATCTGCTGCCACCAGACGTGGGCGTGCGCCTCGCCGCCATCTTCGAAATACTCTACCTTGATCTCGCGCAAGCCGCTGGTCAGCACGCGGTCGGTGGAGTGGGTGTTGGGCAGCGCCTGATGATACCAGGCGTCGATGATCAACTGGCCGTCGACCCAGACGCGCACGCCGTCATCGGTGCTGGTAAAGAAACGGTAGGTGCCGGCGCCGAAACCCAGCGTCTGCGTCCACCGAACGGAAAAGCGATCCACCGGGATCCGGCTGTCAGGCGAGCCGCCTCCCCAGGCGAAATCAATGGCAGAATCCGTGCGGCGAAGTTTGGGAGAACCGCTGAGACTTTGGTTGTCATAGTATTCCGCCAGCCAGCCCGGCCCGCTGCTCAACCGTTCCCAATTGAGGGTCACCAGCGCCCCGCCGGTGTTTTCATAGTATTCCGCGCGGACCTGGTACGTGCCGGCATTGACGTATAGATCGCGGGTGATCCAGCCGCCCTGCTGGTCAACCCAGGCGTCGATCACCAAAAGGTCGCCCAGCCAGAGCCTGAATCCATCGTCCGCCCGGGCCAAGAACCGGTAGGTGCCACTATCAAACCATTCGGTCTGGGTCCAACGAACTGAAAACCTGTCGGCCGGGACTCCCGCGGCCGGGGCTCCCCCGCCCCAGTCAAAGTTGATCTGGCTGTCGGAGCGGGTAAGAATGGGTGAGCCGCTGAGTGTGGTGTTGGGGTAGAACTCGGCCCACCATCGAGGAGTATCGGCGCTGGACACGTTCACTGACAGCGGGATCAGCGCCACCAACATAATTGCCAGCCATCGATACGTCGGCTGAACCTTGCTCTGCTCATGCGGTCGTCTGCTTATCATCGTCCTTTGCTCCGTCTTGTCAATCTATCTCCACCACACAATGCTATTTTGATGCACATTATATAACAAAGGCTTCACCATTTTCCGACATCTGCTCCCAATGCTGCTCACGTGCGTGCGCAGTGCGCTGAACAGCCTCACGGTTGCCCAATATCCACAAAAACATTCAGACTCCATCTCTCGCCTCACTGACGATCCTCGTGCCCGTTTGGTTCCCAATCAATTCAGCCAGCAGTCTGCCAGCATCAGCCGGCGGAATCGGTTGGTCGCCCGCCGGCAGGCCGCTTACTTCCCGGTCAAGAGGGTGCTGTGCCAGGACATTGTATCCACTCCAGGGGCCGAGGGCAACCGAGACGTTGTCCAAAATGAAGGGTTGGGCGTATCGGATCGAGTCATCTAGATTCGGCTGTGCGTGCTTGAGATAGGCGAAAGGGGTCTGGAAATCGAGGGATGAATGCTCTCGGACGTTGTTGTAGTAGTAGATGTAGCCCATGGCTTCCTCCAGCAGGTCTTTCTCACTGTTGAGCGCCATGGCGCGTAGGCGGTAGAACTCGTCATCGTCGGTGCGATGAGATCGTTCGATGTGGGCATTCTCTTCAGGATGGCCTTTGTGGTTCTGGATCAGCCGACATCCGAAGCCAGCGATGAGTTTGCGGAGCTCCTTGACCTTGAGCCATGATTTGCCACCGAACTCTTCACCGTTGTCGACCGTGAAGACGATCTGGGCTGTGACCCCATTGGACCTGAGCCAGGAGATGACCCAGAGGTAGAAGCACAAACCGTTGGTCCACGACTTCTGACGGGAGTACGCGACCAGTTTGAACCGGGAACTGACATCCAGCGCACCCCATTGATAATTGGGGATGG